>NZ_CP101438.1:4800000-6697350 GCF_059133265.1 Pseudomonas sp. FBCC-B1565 | reverse complement strand
TTCGTTGTTCGGCGCCACGGTGACCACGGGCATGTCGTCATCCACCAGGGCCAATGGGCCGTGTTTGAGTTCGCCGGCCGGGTAGGCTTCGGCGTGGATGTACGAGATTTCCTTGAGCTTGAGCGAGCCCTCCATCGCCACCGGGTATTGCGCACCACGGCCGAGGAACAGGGTGTGGTTCTTGTCGGCGAACAGTTCGGCGACTTTTTCCACGGTGCTGTCCATGGCCAGGGCTTCGCCCAGGCGGGTCGGCAGACGGCGCAGTTCTTCGACCAGGGTGGCTTCGACGCCTTCGGCGAGGGTGCCGCGAACCTGGCCAAGGGACAGGGTCAGCAACAGCAGGCCAACCAGCTGGGTGGTGAAGGCTTTGGTGGACGCCACGCCGATTTCGCGACCGGCCTGGGTCAGCAGGGTCAGGTCGGACTCACGCACCAGCGAACTGATGCTGACGTTGCAGATGGCCAGGCTGGCGAGGAAGCCCAGTTCTTTGGCGTTGCGCAGGGCGGCCAGGGTGTCGGCGGTTTCACCGGACTGGGAGATAGTCACGAACAGTGTGTCGGGCTGCACCACCACTTTGCGATAGCGGAACTCGCTGGCGACTTCCACCTGACAGGGGATGCCAGCCAGTTCTTCGAGCCAGTAACGTGCAACCATGCCGGCGTGGTAGCTGGTGCCGCAGGCGACGATCTGCACGTTGCGCACTTTGGCGAACAATTCGGCAGCTTGTGGGCCGAAGGCGTTGACCAGCACCTGGTTCTGGCTCAGGCGACCTTCGAGGGTACGCTGCACCACGGAAGGCTGTTCGTGGATTTCCTTGAGCATGAAGTGGCGGTACTCGCCCTTGTCGGCCGCTTCGGCACCGTCGCGGTATTGCACGGCTTCGCGCTCGACGGATTGACCGTTGACGTCCCAGATCTGCACGCTTTCACGGCGGATGTCAGCAATATCGCCTTCTTCCAGGTACATGAAACGGTCGGTGACCTGGCGCAGGGCCAGTTGGTCGGAGGCGAGGAAGTTCTCGCCCAGGCCCAGGCCGATCACCAACGGGCTGCCACTGCGGGCGGCAACCACGCGGTCGGGCTGGCTGGCGCTGACCACGGCCAGGCCATAGGCGCCGTGCAGTTCCTTGACCGTGGCTTTGAGCGCAACAGTCAGGTCGCCCAGGTCTTTGAGCTTGTGGTTGAGCAGGTGGGCGATGACTTCGGTGTCGGTGTCCGAGGTAAATACGTAGCCCAGGCCCTTGAGTTGTTCGCGCAATACTTCGTGGTTTTCGATGATGCCGTTGTGCACCACCGCGAGATCGCCGGAGAAGTGTGGGTGGGCGTTGCGCTCGCACGGCGCACCGTGGGTGGCCCAACGGGTGTGGGCAATCCCTAAGCGCCCTACCAGCGGCTCGCCAGCCAGGGCCTGCTCCAACTCGCTGACCTTACCCGGGCGGCGCATGCGCTCAAGCTTGCCGGCGTTAGTGAAAACGGCCACACCGGCGCTGTCGTAGCCCCGGTATTCCAGGCGCTTGAGGCCTTCGAGCAGGATGGGGGTGATGTTGCGTTCAGCGACTGCGCCTACGATGCCACACATGGTGTTTCTCCTAGATGATTGCCGCGCATATCAGCGTAATGCCGCGGGCTTGGATCTGGTCGCGGGCCTCGAGCGGCAGGCGATCATCGGTGATAAGGGTATGGACGCTGCTCCAGGGCAGTTCCAGGTTGGGAATCTTGCGGCCGATCTTGTCGGATTCGACCATCACCACCACTTCCCGGGCGACCTCGGCCATGACGCGGCTCAGCCCCAGCAGTTCGTTGAAAGTGGTGGTGCCGCGCTCCAGGTCGATGCCATCGGCACCAATGAAGAGCTGGTCGAAATCGTAGGAGCGCAGCACTTGCTCGGCGACCTGGCCCTGGAACGAGTCCGAATGCGGGTCCCAGGTGCCGCCGGTCATCAGCAGCACCGGCTCGTGTTCCAGTTCGCTCAAGGCGCTGGCCACATGCAGGGAATTGGTCATCACCACCAGCCCGGGCTGGTGGCCCAGTTCGGGGATCATCGCGGCAGTGGTGCTGCCGCTGTCGATGATGATGCGGGCGTGCTCACGCAGGCGCATCACGGCTGCACGGGCGATGGCGCGTTTGTACACCGAGATGGGTTGGGTGGCGTCGCCCACCAGTTCCTGGGGCATGGTGATGGCGCCACCGTAGCGACGCAGCAGCAGGCCGTTGCTCTCCAGGGCAGCCAGGTCTTTACGGATCGTAACTTCCGACGTTTCGAAACGCTTGGCCAACTCGTCCACGCTGACTTCGCCCTGTTCATTGAGCAAGGTCAGGATGTTGTGGCGCCGTTGGGGTGTATTTCGTTTCGACATGGTGATGGTAAGTTTCGTTTCGAAAGATAACGAAGGCAATCAAAACCTATTGGCGAAAGATCGTCAAGCGGGACGCAGCAAATTTTTATGCGACACAGAGCAAGTGTGGGAGGGGGCTTCCCCCCGATTGAGGTCTATCAGCTACAAAGATGTTGGCTAATAGTCTGCAATCGGGGGCAAGCCCCCTCCCACATTGAATACCTTCCGCTGAGGAGGCTGTGGATAACTCAGGTCTTTTTGATTTTGACCGGACGTTTCCAACCGTCGATGTTGCGCTGGCGGGCACGGGCGACAGCCAGTTGAGACTTATCCACATCCTGGTTGATGGTTGAGCCGGCTGCAGTGCTGGCGCCATCGTCGAGGGTAACCGGGGCCACCAACGAATTATTCGAACCGATAAACACGTCCGCCCCAATGGTGGTCTGGTGCTTGTTGGCGCCATCGTAGTTACACGTGATGGTGCCGGCGCCGATGTTGGTGCGCGCACCTACGGTGGCGTCACCCAAGTAGGTCAGGTGGCCGACTTTGGCTTCGGCGTCCAACTTGGCATTTTTCAGTTCAACAAAGTTACCCACATGAGCCTTGGCTCCCAGCACGCTACCCGGACGCAACCGCGCAAACGGGCCCGCATCACTGCCCTCGCCCATCACGGCACCATCGATATGGCTGTTGGCCTTGATCACCACGCCCTTGCGCAAGGTGCTGTCCTTGATCACGCAGTTCGGGCCGATCACCACGTCATCTTCGATGACCACACGGCCTTCGAGGATCACGTTGATGTCGATCAGCACGTCGCGGCCCACGATGACCTCACCGCGTACATCGAAGCGTGCCGGGTCGCGCAGGGTCACGCCCTGGGCCATCAGGCGGCGGCCTTCGCGCAGTTGGTAATGACGTTCAAGCTCTGCAAGCTGCTTGCGGTCGTTTGCACCCTGCACTTCCATCGGGTCGTGGGGTTGCTCGGTGGCGACCAGCAGGCCATCACTCACAGCCATCTCAATGACGTCAGTGAGGTAGTACTCGCCCTGGGCGTTGTTGTTGGACAGACGACTCATCCAGTCGGCGAGCTTATTGGCAGGGACCGCGAGAATGCCGGTATTGCCTTCGGTAATGGCGCGCTGGGCTTCGCTGGCATCCTTGTGCTCAACAATGGCCGCGACCTTGCCATCGGCGTTGCGCACAATGCGCCCGTAGCCGGTGGGGTCGTCCAGCTCAACGGTCAGCAGGCCCATCTGGCCTGGGACTACATGCTTGAGCAGGCGTTGCAGCGTTTCGACTTCGATCAGCGGCACGTCGCCGTAGAGGATCAGCACAGTATCCGCGGTGATAAACGGCACGGCCTGCGCGGTGGCGTGGCCGGTACCGAGTTGTTTGTCTTGAAGAACGAAATTCAAGTCGTCTGCGGCGAGACGTTCACGCACCGCATCGGCACCGTGACCGATCACCACGTGAATGCGCTGGGGGTCGAGCTGTCGGGCGCTGTGGATAACATGACCCAGCATGGAATTGCCGGCAACCGGGTGCAGCACCTTGGGCAGGGCCGAACGCATGCGGGTGCCCTGGCCTGCGGCGAGAATGACGATTTCAAGAGACATGAGTGGCTACCAATCCTGGGCGGTCCGGCTTCAGACCAGAGAAGTGTTTTGCAAAAAAAGAAAAAGGGTAGCCGAGGCTACCCTTTTTAATCAATCGCGCATGAAACAAGAAGGCGTGGCCGCTTACTTCTTGCGCAACTGCTGGAGCGTGCGCAGCTGGGCTGCAGCCTCGGCCAAACGTACAGCAGCAGCGCTGTAGTCGAAGTCCGCACCCTTTTCGTTCAGGGCCTTCTCGGCAGCCTTGACGGCTTCCTGAGCGGAGGCTTCATCCAGGTCGCCAGCACGTTGCACGGTGTCGGCAAGTACCTTGACCATGTTCGGCTGAACCTCGAGGAAACCACCAGAGATGTAAAACACCTCCTTTTCCCCGCCCTGCTTGGTCAGCGTGATCGGACCTGGCTTCAAGCTGGTGATCAACGGCGCGTGACCCATGGCAATACCAAGGTCACCGAGTTCGCCGTGTGCAATCACCATCTCTACCAGACCGGAGAAGATTTCCCCTTCCGCGCTGACGATATCGCAATGGACTGTCATAGCCATCTGATTGCCTCAACCTGATGAGCGCCCGTTTCCGGGCGCCTGGATTACAGTTTCTTGGCTTTCTCGATCGCTTCTTCGATGCCGCCGACCATGTAGAACGCTTGTTCTGGCAGGTGGTCGTAGTCACCGTTGAGGATGCCTTTGAAGCCAGCAATGGTGTCTTTCAGGGAAACGTATTTACCCGATGCACCGGTGAAGACTTCAGCCACGAAGAACGGCTGCGACAAGAAGCGCTGGATCTTACGAGCGCGGGATACCAACTGCTTGTCGGTTTCCGACAGCTCGTCCATACCCAGGATCGCAATGATGTCCTTCAGTTCTTTGTAACGCTGCAGCACGTACTGAACGCCGCGAGCGGTGTCGTAGTGCTCCTGGCCGATCACGTTCGGGTCCAGCTGGCGCGAAGTCGAGTCGAGTGGATCGACCGCTGGGTAGATACCCAGGGAAGCGATGTCACGGGACAGTACGACGGTGGCGTCCAAGTGGGCGAAGGTGGTCGCTGGCGACGGGTCGGTCAAGTCATCCGCAGGTACGTATACCGCTTGGATCGAAGTGATCGAACCTTCCTTGGTCGAAGTGATACGTTCTTGCAGAACGCCCATCTCTTCAGCCAGGGTCGGCTGGTAACCTACTGCCGAAGGCATACGGCCCAGCAGTGCGGATACTTCGGTACCGGCCAGGGTGTAACGGTAGATGTTGTCGACGAACAGCAGAACGTCGTTACCTTCGTCACGGAACTTCTCGGCCATGGTCAGGCCAGTCAGTGCTACGCGCAGACGGTTTCCCGGCGGCTCGTTCATCTGACCGTAAACCAGTGCCACTTTGTCCAGAACGTTGGAGTCCTTCATCTCGTGGTAGAAGTCGTTACCCTCACGAGTACGCTCACCCACACCGGCGAACACGGAATAACCGCTGTGCTCGATGGCGATGTTACGGATCAGTTCCATCATGTTTACGGTCTTGCCTACACCGGCACCACCGAACAGACCGACTTTACCGCCCTTGGCGAACGGGCAAACCAGGTCGATAACCTTGATGCCGGTTTCCAGCAGGTCGTTGCCGCCAGCTTGTTCGGCGAACGAAGGTGCTGGACGGTGAATGCCCCAGCGCTCTTCGGTGTCGATCGGGCCAGCTTCGTCAATCGGGTTGCCCAGTACGTCCATGATCCGGCCCAGGGTCGCTTTACCGACCGGTACGGAGATGGCAGCGCCAGTGTCGACAACGTCCAGACCGCGCTTCAAGCCTTCGGTGGAACCCATCGCAATGGTACGAACTACGCCGTCGCCCAGCTGCTGCTGAACTTCCAGAGTAGTTTCCGCGCCTTGTACTTTCAGCGCGTTGTAGATGCTCGGTACGCTGTCGCGTGGAAATTCCACGTCGATAACGGCGCCGATGATTTGAACGATACGTCCGCTACTCATAGCTGGATCCTCTGAATATTTGAACCGTTAAACCGCGGCAGCGCCGCCGACGATTTCCGAGATCTCTTGGGTGATCGCAGCCTGACGCGCCTTGTTGTAGATCAGCTGCAAATCGCTGATCAGATCACCGGCGTTATCGGTAGCGTTTTTCATCGCGATCATCCGCGCCGCTTGTTCAGCTGCGTTGTTCTCGACCACCGCCTGGTACACCTGCGACTCCACGTAGCGCACCATCAAGCCGTCAAGCAGCTCTTTGGCGTCTGGTTCGTAGAGGTAGTCCCAGTGGTGCTTGAGTTCCTGATCCGGGGTCGCCACCAGTGGAATCAACTGCTCCACGGTTGGCTGCTGGGTCATGGTGTTGATGAACTTGTTGGATACCACGGACAGGCGGTCAATCCGGCCTTCCAGGTACGCATCCAGCATCACCTTCACACTGCCGATCAAATCATTGATCGACGGCTCTTCACCCAGGTGGCTGATAGCTGCAACGACGTTACCGCCGAAGTTGCGGAAAAAGGCCGCACCCTTGCTACCAACGACACACAGATCGATCTCGACGCCGTTTTCGCGGTTTACCGCCATGTCCTTGACCAGGGCCTTGAACAGGTTGGTATTCAGACCACCGCACAAACCACGGTCACTGCTCACAACCACATAACCCACACGCTTGACTGCGCGGTCGATCATGAACGGGTGGCGGTATTCCGGGTTGGCGTTGGCCAGATGCCCAATTACCTGGCGGATACGCTCCGCATAAGGACGGCTAGCAGCCATGCGCATTTGTGCCTTGCGCATTTTGCTGACCGCCACTTTTTCCATGGCGCTGGTAATTTTTTGCGTGCTTTTGATGCTCGCAATCTTACTGCGAATCTCTTTTGCGCCTGCCATGTAACACCTATCAGGTTAGCAAGCGGGAGCCTTGCGGCTCCCGCTGCGGCTTACCAGGTTTGGGTGGCCTTGAACTTCTCGATACCGGCTTTCATGCCAGCGTCGATATCGTCATTGAAGTCACCCTTCACGTTGATCTTCGCCATCAATTCGGCGTGATCGCGGTTGAAGTAAGCAATCAGCGCTTGTTCAAAGCTGCCGACCTTGGCGATTTCAACGTCGGTCAGGAACCCACGCTCAGCGGCATACAGCGACAACGCCATGTCAGCGATCGACATTGGGGCGTATTGCTTCTGCTTCATCAGCTCGGTAACGCGCTGACCATGCTCAAGTTGCTTACGGGTCGCTTCGTCCAGGTCAGAAGCGAACTGGGCGAATGCCGCCAGTTCACGGTACTGAGCCAGAGCGGTACGGATACCACCGGACAGCTTCTTGATGATCTTGGTCTGAGCGGCACCACCCACACGGGATACCGAAACACCGGCGTTCACTGCGGGGCGGATGCCCGAGTTGAACATGGCCGATTCCAGGAAGATCTGACCGTCGGTGATGGAAATCACGTTGGTCGGAACGAACGCGGAAACGTCGCCAGCCTGGGTTTCGATGATCGGCAGTGCGGTCAGGGAACCGGTTTTGCCGGTCACTGCGCCCTTGGTGAACTTCTCTACGTACTCTTCCGAAACGCGGGATGCGCGCTCCAGCAGACGGGAGTGGAGATAGAACACGTCGCCTGGGTAAGCTTCACGGCCTGGTGGACGGCGCAGCAGCAGGGAAATCTGGCGGTAAGCCACTGCTTGCTTGGACAGATCGTCATAAACGATCAGCGCGTCTTCACCGCGGTCGCGGAAGAATTCACCCATGGTGCAACCGGAGTACGGTGCCAGGAATTGCAGCGCAGGAGACTCCGAAGCACTGGCAGCCACGATGATCGTGTTGGCCAGGGCGCCGTTTTCTTCCAGCTTGCGAACCACGTTGGCGATGGTCGATTGCTTCTGACCGATAGCGACGTAGACGCAGAAAATGCCGCTGTTCTTCTGGTTGATGATCGCGTCGATCGCCAGAGCGGTTTTACCGATCTGACGGTCACCGATGATCAGCTCACGCTGGCCACGGCCGACTGGGATCATGGCATCGACAGCCTTGTAGCCAGTCTGTACAGGCTGGTCTACCGACTTACGCCAGATCACGCCTGGAGCAACTTTCTCGACCGCGTCGGTCTCGGTGTTGCCCAGTGGACCTTTACCGTCAACAGGGTTACCCAGTGCGTCGACTACGCGACCCAGCAGTTCCTTACCAACCGGAACTTCCAGGATGCGGCCTGTGCACTTGGCGCTCATGCCTTCAGCCAGACTGGTGTACGCGCCCAATACAACGGCACCTACGGAGTCTTGCTCCAGGTTGAGGGCCATACCGTAGACGCCGCCCGGAAACTCGATCATCTCGCCGTACATGACGTCGGCCAGACCGTGAATCCGCACGATGCCGTCAGATACGCTGACGACAGTGCCTTCGTTACGGGCTTGGGAGGTCACATCGAGCTTGTCGATGCGGCCCTTGATAATTTCACTTATTTCGGAAGGATTGAGTTGCTGCATTGCTCTGCTGCCCCTTCAAACTCAAGATTTCAATGCTTCGGCAAGTTTCGCGATTTTTCCGCGAATCGAGCCATCGATAACCAGGTCGCCGGCACGGATAACAACACCACCAATCAGGGATGCGTCCTCCGAAGCTTGCAGGCGCACTTCCCGATTGAGTCGTGCACTGAGAACCTTGGCGAGTTTGTCTTGCTGTTCTTGGTTCAATGCGAAAGCACTGGTCACTTCAACGTCTACCGATTTCTCTGCTTCGGCCTTGTACAGGTCGAACAGAGCGGCAATCTCCGGCAACAGCGGGAGACGGTCGTTTTCGGCAACGACGTGAATGAAGTTCTGCACTTTCACATCAAACTTGTCGCCGCACACTTCAATAAAAGTGGCGGCCTTGTCTGCGCTCGTCAGGCGCGGGGCCTTGAGCACGCGCTGCATGGTGTCGTCTTGCGACACTGCTGCAGCCAGGCCGAGCATGGCTGACCAAGAGGCCAGCTGCTGGTGGGCCTGGGCGTGCTCGAAGGCTGCCTTAGCGTAAGGTCGGGCCAACGTGGTCAGTTCTGCCATGATCGCCCTCGCTTAAATTTCAGCAGCCAGTTTGTTAACCAGCTCCGCGTGCGCGTTTTGATCGATTGTGGCACCGAGGATCTTCTCAGCACCGCCGACCGCCAGAGCACCCAGTTGGGCACGCAGCGCGTCTTTGACGCCGTTCAGTTCCTGTTCGATCTCGGCATGAGCCGAAGCCTTCACACGGTCAGCTTCGACGCGGGCTTTTTCAACAGCCTCTTCGACGATCTGGTTACCGCGTTTCTTGGCTTGCTCAATGATTTCAGCTGCCTGTGCCTTAGCATCGCGCAGTTGGTGACCCGCTTTCTCTTGGGCCAACTCCAGGTCGCGAGCTGCACGGGTGGCAGCGTCCAAGCCATCAGCGATCTTCTTCTGACGTTCGTGCAAAGCCGCGATGACCGGAGGCCACACGAACTTCATGCAAAACACTACAAAAATGAAGAACGCAACGGATTGGCCAATCAGGGTTGCATTAATGTTCACGCCAACACCTCGCTCATTCGTTGTCCATCACTCCAATCAACTCGAAAATTCGAGTGATTAGCCAGCGAGTTGACCAACGAAGGGGTTCGCGAAGGTGAAGAACAGAGCGATACCAACGCCGATCATGGTCACGGCGTCGAGCAGGCCGGCGACGATGAACATTTTAACTTGCAGCATTGGGACCATTTCTGGCTGACGCGCTGCGCCTTCCAGGAATTTGCCGCCCAGCAGGCCGAAACCAATGGCAGTACCCAGGGCGCCCAGGCCGATCAACAGTGCAACAGCGATAGCGGTTAGACCAACTACAGTTTCCATCTTTCCTCCCGACTTTTACGTCGTATGGTTTAGGTTTTTTAGATTTTAAAGCGGTAAAACAAATCGTTTCATAGCCCGGTAGGGCCTACCTTCCCGTTTCACCGGGAAGGACATCAGACTAGTCGAGACTGGTCTTAATGGTTCTCTTCGTGCGCCATCGACAGGTAGACGATGGTCAGCATCATGAAGATGAAGGCCTGCAGGGTGATGATCAGGATGTGGAACACAGCCCACGCCCACTGCAGAACCACGCCCAGGCCGCTAAGCCAGAGCAGACCACTGCCGAACATCACAGCGATCAGAATGAACACCAGCTCGCCGGCATACATGTTGCCGAACAGTCGCAGGGCCAGGGAGATCGGCTTGGCGACCAAGGTCACGAATTCCAGCAGGAAGTTCACCGGGATCAGCAGGGCTTGAACGAAGATGTTCTTGCTGCCGAACGGGTGCAGGGTCAGTTCGCCGATGAAGCCGCCGATACCCTTGACCTTGATGCTGTAGAAAATGATCAACGCGAACACCGACAGGGCCATGCCCAGGGTGGCGTTAGGGTCCGTGGTGGAAACCGCACGGAATGGGATGTGGTGGTCGCCGGAGATCAGGATAGCCAGTTGAGGAATCCAGTCGACCGGTACCAGGTCGACGGCGTTCATCAGGAACACCCAGACGAAGATGGTCAGTGCCAGCGGTGCAATCACCGGGCTGCGGCCGTGGAAGCTGTCTTTCACGCTGCCATCGACGAATTCGACCAGTACTTCAACGAAGTTCTGCAAAGCACCTGGCTGACCGGAAGTCGCCTTCTTTGCCGCCATGCGGAAAATCAGGACGAAGATCAGACCCAATGCGACCGACCAGCCCAGAGTATCCAGGTGGAAAGCCCAGAAGCCCATTTCTTTGGCCTCTGCTGCGGAGTGGGCAAAGCCCCAGCCGCCATTAGGAAGCTGACCGAAGGTCAGGTTCTGCAAGTGGTGCTGGATATAGCCCGAAGCGGTTGTTTCTGCCATGGTTGCCTCAAACGCCCTAAGGTTTCGAAAGTCTTGTTTTCATTAGCAGGGGAGCGAACCAGCTGACCAGTTGGGTCAACACGAAGACGCCGAATACAGCCAGCGGCGCCAATGGCTTCACACCTGCAAAGGTCAGTGCAAACAGCACTGCCGTCAAAATCAGTTTCCCCGCCTCGCCGGCATAAAACGACCGGACGATAGCCTGGGCTGCTCGGGCGCCGGAAAACCGAAAGGCCCTGTGAGCAAAATACATATTGGGCAGCAAGGCTATCAGGCCTCCGCAGAGTCCTGAATATCCGGCAACGACTCCATGCCAATACCAAAGCGCCAATGCGGCGATCAGCAAGATGACAAATTGAGCCAATAAAACCGGAAAAACGGCCAAGCGATGGAACGGCAACGTGTTTGGCGTGCGGGTTTCCATCACTCTTGCTCCTCAATGGTCGGCTGCCGGAAATCAATAACTTGGCATAATTTGTGCCGACAAAATGCGCGCAGAGTATAGGGGCGGTTCTGCCCCTATTCAACTGCCGGGTAGTGATTTCCGATCACGCGCTACATAAGCAAATGTTTCAGCGGATGTGGGCAAGGACGCCCTGAAGCTCATCAAGGGAGTTATATCCGATGACCAATTGGCCTTTGCCTTTCTTCCCGTGGCGAATTTGCACCGCAGAGCCCAGGCGCTCGGCCAGGCGCTGCTCGAGACGGGCGATATCCGGATCAGGTTTGGCCGTTTCGACCGGTGCAGGTTTGCCGCTGAGCCATTGGCGAACCAGGGCCTCTGTCTGACGAACGGTGAGCCCCCGTGCGACAACGTGTCGCGCCCCTTCAACCTGTTGATTTTCCGGCAAACCGAGCAGTGCACGGGCGTGACCCATTTCCAGGTCGCCGTGGGACAACATGGTCTTGATAACTTCCGGCAATGCGATCAGGCGCAGCAAGTTGGACACGGTCACGCGGGATTTACCCACCGCTTCGGCCACTTGTTGCTGGGTCAGCTGGAATTCCTGCTGCAAACGCTGCAGGGCGATGGCTTCTTCGATCGGGTTGAGGTCTTCGCGCTGGATGTTCTCGATCAACGCCATGGCGATGGCGGTTTCATCCGGCACATCGCGCACCATCGCCGGAATGGTTTCTTTGCCAGCCTGCTGGCTCGCGCGCCAACGGCGTTCACCGGCGATGATTTCAAAGCGGCCGCCACCGATCGGGCGTACCACGATCGGCTGCATCACGCCCTGGGCCTTGATCGAATTGGCCAGCTCTTCCAGCGCCTGGGGGTCCATGTCCCGGCGTGGCTGGTATTTGCCGCGCTGGATCAGGTCCAGCGGCAGGTGTTGCAGCTCGCGCTCGTCGGCCTGCACCGCTTGTTCTTCAAGCGATGTGACGGTCGGACCACTCAACAGTGCATCCAGTCCACGTCCGAGACCTCGTTTCTTGACGGCCATGGGGATTCCTTAAGTTGGCTGGGCTGCAGCGGTGCGTGAATTGCGGCGTTGGCGACGAACCATCTCGCCGGCCAGCGCCAGGTAGGCAATGGCACCACGGGATTGTTTGTCGTAGGCCAGGGCCGGCATGCCGTAGCTCGGGGCTTCGGCCAAACGGATGTTGCGCGGGATCACCGTGTCGTACAGCTGGTCACCGAAGTGTTCCTTGAGCTGCGCCGATACATCGTTCATCAGGCTCAGGCGCGGGTCGAACATGGTCCGCAGCAAGCCTTCGATCTGCAGGTTCGGGTTGAGCAACTCGGCGATGCGCTTGATGTTATCCACAAGGTCGCTCAACCCTTCCAGCGCGTAGTACTCACACTGCATGGGGATAATCACCCCATCTGCCGCTACCAACGCGTTCAGCGTGAGCATCGACAGCGACGGCGGGCAGTCGATCAGAATGTAGTCGTAATTCTCGCGGATCGGCGCCAGGGCGCTGCGCAGACGGCTTTCTTTCATCTGCATTTCCAGCAGCACCACTTCCGCCGCAGTCAGATCGCGGTTGGCCGGCAGCAGTTGATAACCACCGTGCTCGGAATAGTGCATGGCCTGGGCCAGGTCGCACTCGCCAATCAGCAAGTCGTAGACCGAGTTTTCCAGGCCGTGTTTATCCACACCGCTACCCATGGTGGCGTTGCCCTGTGGATCGAGATCGATCAACAGCACCCGGCGCTTGGTCGCGACCAGGGATGCTGCGAGGTTGATGCAGGTGGTGGTTTTGCCCACGCCACCTTTCTGGTTCGCTATCGCGAATACCTTAGCCATTCTTGCTTGTGTTCCCAATCATGCCGTGCGGCGCAGTATCAGCAGATGGCGTTGGCCTTGGCAACCGGGTACGGCCAAGGCGTGTTCGCTATCGAGGTGGAAGTCTGCCGGCAATGCTAACAGCTCATCGCTTGGATGGACGCCCTTCATTGCCAGCCAGCGGGTGTCGCGGTCGCCCAGGTGGCGGGTCCAGTTGCTGAAGTTCTCCATGCTGCTGAATGCCCGGGAAACAATTCCGTTGAAAGGCTGTTCAGGTGTGAAGGCTTCGACGCGACTGTGGATAACTTGCAGGTTGTTCAGCTTGAGCTCGAGTTTGACCTGGGTCAGGAAGCGGGTTTTCTTGCCGTTGCTGTCCAGGCAGGTCACTTGGGACTCGGGAAACAGGATGGCCAACGGGATGCCCGGCATACCGCCGCCACTGCCAACGTCCAACCAGCGGCCGTTTTCGATGAATGGCATCACGCTCAAGCTGTCGAGCAAGTGACGGGACACCATTTCGTCGGGATCACGCACCGCGGTCAGGTTGTAAGCCTTGTTCCATTTGATCAACAGGGCCAGGTAGCCCAACAGCAATTCGTGCTGGGCCGGGGTCAGGTCGACGCCCAACTGGCGTGCACCTGTGGATAACTCTTCGGCATGTTGCGAGGTGACCAACGAACTCAAGCGCTTTGCTCCAACTGACGGCCCGCGCCGCGTTTTTTCAAATGAATCATCAACAGCGAAATCGCTGCCGGGGTGACGCCGGGGATACGTGAAGCCTGGCCCAGGGTCTCTGGCCGAGTTATCCCCAGCTTGCTTTGGATTTCTTTCGACAGCCCGGAAATCCCGGTGTAGTCGATATCCACAGGCAGTTTGGTGTCTTCACTGGCGCGCAAGCGGGCGATCTCGTCCTGCTGGCGGTCAATGTAACCGGCGTATTTGGTCTTGATTTCGACCTGCTCGGCGACCTGCGGGTCTTCTGCGCCCTGTCCGGTCACTTCGACCAGACCAGCGTAGTCGATTTCCGGACGGGACAGCAGGTTCAGCAAGTTGTATTCGTGGGTCAGTGGCGTGCCGAATTTTTCGGCAATCGCATCGCCCTGCTCGGTGCCCGGGCGGACCCAGGTGCTTTTCAGACGCTGCTCTTCCAGCGCGATGCTTTCGCGTTTTTTGCAGAAGGCTTCCCAGCGTGCGTCATCAACCAAGCCCAGTTCGCGACCTTTTTCGGTCAGGCGCAGGTCGGCGTTGTCTTCGCGCAGGATCAGGCGATATTCCGCCCGGGACGTGAACATCCGGTACGGCTCCTGGGTACCCAGGGTAATCAGGTCATCGACCAATACACCGATGTACGCCTCATCGCGACGCGGACACCAGCTGTCTTTACCTTGTGCACGCAATGCCGCGTTGGTTCCGGCCAGCAAACCTTGGGCACCGGCTTCTTCGTAACCGGTGGTGCCGTTGATTTGCCCGGCAAAGAACAAACCGCCGATCACTTTGGTTTCCAGGCTGTACTTCAGGTCACGCGGGTCGAAGTAGTCGTACTCGATGGCGTAGCCCGGGCGCACGATGTGCGCGTTTTCCATGCCGCGAATCGATTGCACGATCTGGATTTGCACGTCGAACGGCAGGGAAGTTGAAATCCCGTTCGGGTACAGCTCGTGAGTGGTCAAACCTTCGGGCTCGATAAAGACCTGGTGGCTTTCCTTGTCGGCGAAGCGGTGGATCTTGTCTTCGATCGACGGGCAATACCGTGGACCGATGCCTTCGATCACTCCGGAGTACATCGGCGAACGGTCGAGGTTCGCGGCAATGATTTCGTGGGTGCGCGCATTGGTGTGGGTGATCCAGCAGCTCACCTGTTTCGGGTGCTGGTCCTTGGAGCCCATGAACGACATGACCGGGATCGGTGTATCGCCGGCTTGTTCGGTCATCACCGAGAAATCCACGGAACGCCCGTCAATACGCGGCGGGGTCCCGGTTTTCAAGCGGCCGACACGCAGCGGCAGTTCACGCAGACGTTTTGCCAGGGCAATCGACGGCGGATCACCGGCACGGCCACCGGAATAGTTCTGCATGCCGATGTGGATAAGTCCGCCGAGGAACGTACCGGTGGTCAACACCACGGATTCTGCGAAGAAACGCAGGCCCATTTGGGTGACAACACCGCGCACTTGGTCCTGTTCGACGATCAGGTCATCTGCTGCTTGTTGAAATATCCACAGGTTCGGCTGGTTTTCCAGGGTTTCGCGGACCGCGGCCTTGTACAGGATGCGGTCAGCTTGAGCCCGGGTAGCACGTACGGCCGGGCCTTTGCGGCTGTTGAGCACGCGAAATTGGATACCGCCTTTATCAGTAGCCATGGCCATCACGCCGCCAAGGGCATCGATTTCCTTGACCAGATGGCTTTTGCCGATCCCACCAATGGCAGGGTTGCAACTCATGGCACCGAGGGTTTCCACGTTATGCGTCAACAACAGGGTTTTTACGCCCATGCGTGCTGACGCCAGTGCTGCCTCGGTACCGGCATGACCGCCGCCGATGACGATCACTTCAAAACGGGAAGGGAAATCCACCACGCACCTCGTGCCTGCTTATTTAGGTAATCAGGAATTGATTGTTGAAAGAGTTTTAGAGCTTTGGCGGCAAGTATAGGGACTTAGCCCTTCCTAAAGAACCCTTTGCACAAAATTTAACCAGCTGTGGATGAATCACAGACAATAGAAATTAAAAGAGAGAAATTTATTAAATCTTTGTTTTTATGTTTATTTCTACTGAGCTGACTTTCTGTGGATAGATTTACACAGGCCTTTATTTACGGTGTGTACAGCAATTCAAAAGTCTGTGGTCATGTGCCAATGAGGCCCTTGGATAAGTGCTTTAAGCCTGTGGATTAAACAGGTTGTTATCCACAGATGCGTTTTTGCTCAGGTTTCAGGGCCTGTTATCAACTGGGCACAGGGGCGGTTATTCACAGAGCTTAATCCACAGAAATCAGTGAATTTGTCTGTATTCAGCCCACGACAACGCCAACCGAAACCTTCCACTCGGTGGTGAGCACAGCAAAAAGAGATCTGTTGTGAGAAAACGGCGGGGCAGTTAATAATAGCGATTATCATTAACCTACCTTGTCATGCCCTATGTCCTCTTCTTCACACACGGCTGCGGTCCAGCACATCTATGAGCAGCACCACTCCTGGCTGCACGGATGGCTCAAAGGGAAGTTGCATAACGCCTGTGATGCGGCCGATGTGGCGCACGATACGTTCGTACGCATCCTGGGCGGGCGCCATGCGGCACAGATCGTTGAGCCGCGTGACTACCTGGCGACTATCGCCAGGGGCCTGGTGATTGATCGTTACCGTCGACACGCGATCGAACAGGCCTACAAACAAACCCTGGCCGAACGGCCTGAAGCCATAACCATCAGTGAAGAAGACAAAGCCATCATCATCGAGACGTTGGTGGCTGTGGATAAAGCCTTGTCTGCACTCGGCGAGCGAGCGCGGCGGATATTCATGCTGTCCCAGGTCGAAGGGCTGACTTATCAACAGATCGCCGATCAGCTTCAGGTTTCACTGACCACGGTGAAGAAGCACATGATCCGAGCGTTGACTGAATGTGCGCTGATCATGGCCAGCCTGTGATGGCGGTGCCCGATCGCAAGACCTTCGAGGCCGCTGCCAGTTGGTACGTCCAGTTTCAATCCCAGACACCCACCGCCGATGAGCGCCAAGCCTGGCAACGATGGCTCAACGGCGATCCGTCCCATCAGGCTGCGTGGAACCAGATGGAACAGCTGCAGCGCAGTCTCGGCGCGCTGCCTGCGGATTTCACCCGCCGCGCATTGTCGACCACACAGCAACGCCGCCAGGTGCTCAAGTGGATGTTGGTGCTGGGCGGCACCGGGTACCTGGGTTGGAATGTTCAGCAACACACGTCCCTGGGTAGTGTGTGGGCCGATTATCGGACGGTCGTAGGTGAACGCCGGCGCATTGAATTGGCCGACGGCACGCGGATTGATCTGAATACCGGCACGGCGATTGATGTGCTGTTTGATGGGCGCCAGCGTTTGATCCGCCTGCGCGAAGGTGAGGTCCTTATCCACACCGGCAAGCGGGGCGTGCAGACGCCCTTTTATGTCGAAACCCGCCAAGGCCGCATCCAGGCATTGGGCACTCGGTTTACCGTGCGCCAGATGCATGACTCAACCCGCGTTGGCGTTCTGGAGGATCGGGTGAATGTGTCGCCTGGTGACCAGCCCAACCAGGCTCGGCTGCTCAGTGCGGGTGAAAGCGCAGACTTCGATCGCCAAATAGTGCAGCCAAACGCCGTTTACCGCACATCCCAGGCAGCCTGGGTCGATGGCCAACTGATCGTACTGGATGCACGCCTCGGTGATGTTGTCGAAGAGCTCGCCCGCTATCGCCCAGGTGTCCTGCAATGCGACCGGGACTCGGCACATCTGCGTGTTTCCGGGACTTTTCGCCTGGATTCCACCGATGCGGTGCTGGCCAATCTGCAGGCCACCCTGCCGATTCAAGTGAAATACTTCACTCGCTATTGGGTTTCGGTGAAGCGAATCGGCTGATCGAAAAAATATACGCACGCAGGGTTATCTTTTTTTTACCTGACACGGCCCTACAGGTAATCACGATGCCACCTTCAGGGCTTACCCACCTATGCGCGTTCCCACCAAGCTCCGCCAGCGACTTTCCTACCACGGTATGACATGCAGCCTGCTGCTCGGCACGGCCGCCACTGTCGGTGTGTTGTTATCCACAAGCGCCCTGGCCGCCAGCGCGGTGCAGCACTACGTTATTGCGGCCGGCCCCCTGGATAACGCCTTGAGCCAATTTGCCGCCAAGGCGAATGTGATCCTGTCTTTTTCACCTCAGCAAACCACGCGTTTAAACACTGCTGGGCTGGAAGGTGACTACTCCGTGGACCAAGGTTTTGCGCTGCTGCTGCAAAACTCCGGTTTACAGGCGGTAGTCCAGGCGCCTGGCAGTTATGTCCTGCAGGCCGCTTCCACCGGCGAACTCACCCTCGCGCCCACCACGGTCAGCACTTATCAACAGGGCGGTTTCAATCAGGAGATTGCTGGAGATGTGGGCTACAAGGCGCAGAACAGTAGAGTTGGTACCAAGACCAGTACGCCGCTGTCGGAAACACCACGTTCGGTATCGGTCGTCACCGGCCAGCGCATCAAGGACCAGAAGTCGCAAACCCTGACCGAAGTGTTGGGCTACGTGCCCGGTATCTTTGCACCGCCCTTTGCCGCCGGTGATGGGCTGGCGGGCGATCTGTTCTTCATTCGCGGTTTTAATGCCACGGATTACGGCTACGGCCTGCTGCGAGATGGCCTGCGTGTACAAGGTAATCGGTACGACACCACCAGTGAGCCCTATGGCCTGGAACGGGTTGAAATCTTCCGTGGTCCTTCTTCCCTACTCTACGGCGAAAATGCGCCTGGCGGTCTGGTGAACCTAGTGAGCAAACACCCTACTGCGACGCCGCAAGGTGAAGTGCAGTTGGGTTATGGCTCGAATAATCGGCGTCAGTTGGGTGTGGATATCTCCGGGCCGCTCAATGACAGCGGCAATATCCTTGGCCGGGTAGTGATGCTCGGTCGCAAATCCGACACGCAGACCGACCATGTGCCAGACGATCGCCTATACATCGCGCCATCACTGACGCTGAATTTCGACGACTACAACACCCTCACCCTGTTGGCCAATTACCAGAAAGACCACACTAATTTGGAACTCGGCCTCCCGGCTGCCGGCACCTTACTTACAAACCCCAATGGCAAGCTCTCCAAGCACACTATGCTCGGCGACCCGGATTGGAATACGTTTGAACGCGAAGCCTGGAGTACCGGTTACGAATTCAGCCACAGCTTCAACGATGACTGGCAGTTCCGTCAGAACTCGCGCTACATGCAGTCTCGCATCAACCGCCATGAAACCTGGCCCAGCGCGCTGAACAACCGCGGCTTCGGGACTCAGTTGAACATGACCGCTTATGACCGCTACAACAAGTCGATGGTCTTTTCGCTGGATAACCAACTGGAAGGCAAATTCCAGATCGGCGGCCTGGAAAACACGGTGCTGTTCGGTGCCAGCTATGACCGCACTTCGTTCAGTCAGGATTGGGACGCGGGGTTTGCCGGCACCATCAATGTGTATAACCCGGTGTACCTGCGTGACCCGCTGACGCCGGTGGCGGTGCAAAACACCCTGCTCGAACAGCAGATGAAAGGCGTTTATGCACAGATCCAGAGCAAGTACGACCACTGGCTGTTCCTGCTGGGCGGCCGTCAGGACTGGGTCGACAGCGATTTCCGCGACAAGGTCAACAAGGCCAGCAACACCGGATCCGATGACCGCAAGTTCACCTACCAGGGCGGGGTGATGTACCAGTTCGACAACGGCCTGACGCCGTATGTCAGCTACTCCACTGCCTTTGTCCCCGTGCAGCAGATCTCCAACGCCGGCTCGCCCTTGAAACCGATCACCAGCAGCCAGTACGAAGTGGGCGTGAAGTACGAGCCGATCGGCTGGGATACGGCGATGACGGTGTCGGTGTATGACTTGCGCAAGGAAGACGACACTTACCTCGATGCCACCACCAATAGCTATCGCCAAGTGGGCGAAAGCCGGGCCAAGGGCGCTGAGGTAGAGGTCAACAGCAACCTCACGCCTAACCTCAATGTCACCGCAGCCTATACCTACACTGACGCGAGGATTACCAAGGATTCGGCGACATCGTTGGTCGAGGGCCACCAGATGACCGGGGTTCCGCGTAACCAGGCCTCAGTGTGGGGCAAGTACCGCTTCCTCGATGGCCAACTCAAGGGCTTGTCCCTGGGCGGTGGTGTGCGTTATTTCGACAGTACCTTTTCCTACACCGCACCCACGCTTTACGGAAAATTGGATGCAGGAAGCGTCACCTTGGTGGACGCAGCCGTTGGCTATCAGATAGACAAACACTGGTCTGTGGATGTAAATGCCAAGAACCTGTTCGATAAGGAATATGTATCTGGTTGCAACGATGCGGGCCGCTGCTATTGGGGTGACAGCCGTACCCTGCTCGGTACGGTGTCTTACAATTGGTAGGACGCTGTGGATAACTCGGTTATTTACCGATGCAGAAGCTGGAAAAGATCCGCCCCAACAAATCATCGGAGCTGAACGCGCCGGTGATTTCGCCTAACAGCTGCTGTGCCTGACGCAAATCTTCCGCCAGCAGCTCCCCAGCCCCCGCCAAGGTTAATTGCGCCCGACCGTGCTCCAACGCTGCGCTCGCATGGCGCAACGCCTCCAGGTGCCTGCGGCGCGCACTGAAGCTGCTTTCCGAGGTCTGCTCGTAGCCCATGCAGGCCTTGAGGTGCTCTCGCAGCAGTTCCAAGCCTTCACCGGCCGACTTCGCACTCAGGCTGATCGTGACGTGGCCATCCGCGCTGGTTTCCAGCGCAATGGCTTCACCGGTCAAGTCAGCCTTGTTGCGAATCAGGGTGACCTTGGCAGGGTCCGGCCGGTGCTCAAGGAATTCCGGCCACAGGGCGAAAGGATCCACAGCCTCGGGCGCCGTAGCGTCCACTACCAGCAATACCCGATCCGCCTCGCCGATGGCTTTGAGCGCGCGTTCCACACCGATCTTTTCCACCTGGTCGTCGGTGTCGCGCAAACCGGCGGTGTCTACAACGTGCAGCGGCATGCCGTCGATGTGGATATGTTCACGCAGGATATCCCGTGTGGTGCCGGCAATCTCAGTGACGATGGCGGCTTCACGGCCCGCCAGGGCATTGAGCAAGCTGGATTTCCCCGCATTGGGCCGCCCCGCGATCACGACGGTCATGCCATCTCTCAGCAAAGCACCCTGCCCGGCTTCACGCAGCACTGTGGATAACTCATCGCGAACTTTATCCAGCATCGCCAATACGTGGCCATCGGCGAGAAAGTCGATTTCTTCTTCCGGAAAATCAATCGCCGCCTCGACGTAGATACGCAGGCTGATCAGTTGCTCCGTCAAGTTATGCACACGCAGGGAGAACGCACCCTGCAGGGAGCGCAATGCATTACGTGCGGCCTGTGCAGAACTGGCTTCAATCAGGTCGGCAATTGCTTCGGCCTGGGCCAGATCGAGCTTGTCGTTCAAGAACGCCCGCTCGCTGAATTCACCTGGGCGCGCCAAGCGGCAGCCCAATTGCAGGCAGCGCTGCAGCAACATATCCAGCACAACCGGACCGCCGTGTCCCTGCAACTCCAGCACATCTTCCCCGGTGAATGAGTTCGGCCCAGGGAAATAGAGCGCTAATCCTTCGTCCAGCACGCCGCCGTCAGCATCCAGGAACTGGCCGTAATGTGCATAACGCGGCTTCAACTCACGGCCACTGATGGCCTTGGCTGCCACGCCCGCGAGCGGCCCTGAAATTCTAACGATGCCGACACCGCCGCGACCTTGAGCGGTAGCGACAGCAGCGATGGTTTCACGAGGAGCGCTCATCAACAGTTTCCAGACCAAAAGTGACAGAAAGCAAAACGCCCCACTAGGGGGCGTCTTGAGTGGTTATCCACAGAGTAAGTTACGCAGAGGCTTTTGCGGTAGCCGCTTCGATCTTACGTGTGATGTACCACTGTTGAGAGATCGACAACACGTTGTTGACCACCCAGTACAGCACCAGACCAGCTGGGAACCACAGGAAGAAGAAGGTGAAGATGATTGGCATCATTTTCATCACTTTGGCCTGCATCGGATCCGGCGGAGTCGGGTTCAAGCGCTGCTGGATAAACATGGTCGCGCCCATGATGATCGGCAGGATGAAGAACGGGTCTTTGATCGACAGGTCAGTTATCCACAGGATGAACGGCGCCTGGCGCATTTCCACGCTTTCCAGGAGTACCCAGTACAGCGACAGGAACACCGGCATCTGCACCAGAATCGGCAAGCATCCACCCAGCGGGTTGATCTTCTCTTTCTTGTACAGCTCCATCATGGCCTGCGACATTTTCTGCCGGTCATCGCCATGTTGTTCTTTCAGCGCCGCCAGTTTCGGAGCCACGGCACGCATGCGCGCCATCGACTTGTAGCTGGCTGCCGACAGCGGGAAGAAGATCCCCTTGATCAGCATGGTCAGGAAGATGATCGAGAAGCCCCAGTTACCCACAATGCTGTGGATATGTTGCAGCAACCAGAAAATCGGCTGGGCGATGAACCACAGGAAGCCGTAATCCACAGTCAGCTCAAGACCTGGGGACAACTCTTTCAGCACAGCCTGGCTTTTCGGGCCGGCGTACAGGATAGCGCTGGTTTCAGCCTTGGCGCCGGGTGCGACGGTCAACGCCGGGCCGGTAAAGCCAATGATGTAGTTACCTTGGCTGTCCTTGCGGGTTTGAACCAGGTTGGCTTCACCCTTGTTCGGGATCCATGCGGTCACGAAGTAGTGCTGCAGCCAGGCAACCCATCCGCCTTGAACGGTTTCTTTCATCGAGCCCTTGTCGATATCTTTCATCGACACTTTTTTGTACGGCTCGCTACTTGTCCACAGGGCGGCGCCCAGGTAAGTCGCGGTGCCGGTAGCAGTGCTGGAAGAAGGATCGGAGCTGGCATCACGCTTGAGCTGGGCAAACAGGTTGCCGCTCCATGGTTTGTCGCTTTCGTTGTCGATCAGGTAAGTGACCTTCAAGTCGTACAAACCACGGGTGAAGCTGAAGCGCTTGATGTAGTTGACGCCGTCGAGGCTGAATTTCAGGTCGACGTTCAACTGGTTCTGGCCATCAGCCAGTTGATAAGTCTTCTGTTCGGTCGAGTAAATCGGACGACCGGTAGCACGTGCATCCGGACCATTGGTGCCGGTCAGGCCGCTTTGCGCCAGATAAGTACGCTCACCACCGTTATCGAACAGTTGGAACGGGACATCCGGATGGTCTTGGCGACGTGGATACAGCGGCAGTTTCAACTGCGCAATATCACCACCTTGTGGGTCGATAGCCAGGTCGAGCACATCCGTTTTGACGTGGATGAGGTCTTTGTTGGTGACCACTGGCGTTTCTAAAGGGGCGCTTGTCTCGCCATTCGCGCTGGGAACATCGGCACTCGCGGACGCATTGTTACCCAGCGGGGTGTCCGGAATAGCCGGCGCAGCCTGGTTGGTAGCAACATTCTGAGTCGGCAGGGCAGCCTGGCCGTAGTCCTGGTTCCACTGAAGAACCATGACGTAGGACACGATTGCCAGGGCGACGATCAGGATCGTGCGTTTAATATCCATGATTACTCGGCCATCGAAGAAGAACGGGAGGTAGGGATAGGTGGAACCGGGTCATAACCACCGGGATTCCACGGATGACAGCGACCTAAACGACGAAAGGTCAGCCAGCCACCGCGCAGAAGACCATGGTTTTCTATGGCCTCTAACGCGTAGCAGGAACAACTGGGGTAGAAACGACAGTGGTTGGCCATCAGAGGACTAATGGCATAGCGATAAAACTGGATCGGAACGAGGGCCAGTTTACGCATCAAGGCTGTCTACCCCTACAGTTTCGGTGCTGACTGCTGGTGCTGGCTTGTGGGTACGCGCCAAACGTTTCCAGAGCTTGCCGAAATGCTGAATCAATTCGGGGTTTTCTACGTCCCCCAAGCCTTTGCGCGCGACGATAACAATATCCCAACCAACCAGAGTGTCCTGGTGGAGGCGAAACGATTCGCGCATCAGACGCTTGAGGCGATTGCGCTCAACGGAGAGCTTTACGCTCTTCTTGCCGATCACCAACCCGAGTCGGGGATGATCCAGATCGTTGTTACGCGCAAGGAGCAGGAGATTTTTCCCCGGAACCTTGCCGGTGGGGGAGTCAAAGACTGCCTTGAAATGCCGGGGGGTTAGCAGACGCTTTTCCCGACTGAAGTCCTGACTCACCACCAGTACCGGATTATCAAACTGCCAGACGCGCACGACCTTTGGCGCGACGACGCGACAGGACAGCACGGCCGTTCTTGGTAGCCATGCGAGCACGGAAGCCGTGGGTGCGGGCGCGTTTGATGGTGCTTGGTTGGAAAGTACGTTTCATGGCGTTGTTACCTGGTTCGTCCACAACGGGCCGGAATGGCCCCCGTTTTAAGAGACCGGCGATTCTAGTGAAAGCAAGCCTCTAGGTCAATTTCCAACCAGCTTTTCCTTTAATTAGATCTCCACAGGCCATTGGCTCTTTTCTGTCCGTTTGGTTTCCAGTGGTCATGGGATAGATATAAAAATAAAGAAGGAAGTTATTTAAAGCTTTTCTGTAAAGCTTATAAAAGCTAGGTAGGCGTTCATCTGTGGATAACTCACTTGAGGCCAGATTCCACCTGGTGTACAGAGAATGACAACCCGGGGGAGAAACGGTGCTCTGCCTGTGCTGCGCTGTCGGATAAGCTGTGCGTGGAACGGGATGTTATCCACAGGCCAGTTACCCACAGACTTTCTCCCCCACTTGTGCAACGACCTCAGGTAGGCTTATCCACAGAGCTTATGCACAGACCATTGGTCGCCTTTATTACCGTTAAGACGTTGATTTTGGCCGGCCTGTGATCAAGCTACATGTGGATAAGTGGACGGCTCGCCGCTACAATGGCGGCTGTTTTTGCCTCACCGGCTTTCAACTTAGGGGATATCCGTGTCAGTGGAACTTTGGCAGCAGTGCGTGGAGCTTTTGCGCGATGAGCTGCCTGCCCAGCAATTCAACACCTGGATCCGTCCGCTACAGGTCGAAGCCGAAGGCGACGAGTTGCGTGTCTACGCACCCAATCGTTTTGTTCTCGATTGGGTCAACGAGAAGTACCTGAGCCGCGTTCTCGAATTGCTCGATGAACATGGCAACGGCCTCGCGCCCGTGCTCTCCTTATTAATAGGCAGCAAACGCAGCTCTGCACCTCGTGCTGCTCCGAATGCGCCATTGGCCGCTGCGGCGTCGCAAGCCCAGGCAGCCGCCACACCGGCTGCCAGTGCGCCTGCTCCTGCACCGGCGGCGTCCAAATCGTCTGCGCGAAAAAGTGCGCCAGAAAACGAAGAGCCATCCCGCGATAGCTTTGACCCGATGGCAGGCGCCGCGTCCCAGCAAGCCCCGGTCCGCGCCGAACAGCGCACCGTCCAGGTCGAAGGCGCGCTCAAGCACACCAGCTACCTGAACCGTACGTTTACCTTCGAAAACTTTGTCGAGGGTAAATCCAACCAGTTGGCTCGCGCAGCCGCCTGGCAGGTCGCCGATAACCCCAAGCATGGTTACAACCCGCTGTTCCTTTATGGTGGTGTTGGTTTGGGTAAGACCCACTTGATGCACGCTGTGGGTAACCACCTATTAAAGAAGAACCCGAATGCCAAGGTCGTGTACCTGCACTCGGAGCGCTTCGTGGCTGACATGGTCAAGGCCTTGCAGCTCAACGCGATCAACGAGTTCAAGCGGTTCTATCGCTCGGTTGATGCGTTGCTGATCGATGACATTCAATTCTTTGCCCGCAAAGAGCGTTCCCAGGAAGAGTTTTTCCACACCTTCAACGCCCTGCTCGAAGGTGGCCAGCAGGTCATCTTGACTAGCGACCGTTATCCGAAGGAAATCGAAGGCCTGGAAGAACGTCTGAAGTCGCGCTTCGGCTGGGGCCTGACCGTTGCGGTAGAGCCGCCGGAGCTGGAAACCCGCGTCGCGATCCTGATGAAAAAGGCCGATCAGGCCAAGGTCGACCTGCCACACGATGCCGCCTTCTTTATCGCCCAACGCATCCGCTCCAACGTGCGTGAACTCGAAGGTGCACTCAAGCGGGTCATCGCGCACTCACACTTCATGGGCCGCGACATCACCATCGAGCTGATTCGCGAATCCCTCAAAGACTTGTTGGCGCTGCAGGACAAACTGGTGAGTGTGGATAACATCCAGCGCACCGTGGCCGAGTACTACAAGATCAAGATTTCCGACCTGTTGTCCAAGCGCCGTTCGCGCTCGGTGGCACGTCCTCGCCAGGTGGCCATGGCCCTCTCCAAGGAGTTGACCAACCACAGCCTGCCGGAAATCGGTGATGTGTTTGGCGGACGCGACCACACCACGGTCTTGCACGCGTGCCGCAAGATCAATGAACTTAAGGAATCCGACGCGGATATTCGCGAGGACTACAAGAACCTGCTGCGTACACTGACCACTTGATGACACCAGCGCAGCTTATTAAGGCAAGGGACTAGACCATGCATTTCACCATTCAACGCGAAGCCCTGTTGAAACCCCTGCAACTGGTCGCAGGCGTCGTCGAGCGCCGACAGACCTTGCCGGTGCTCTCTAACGTATTGCTGGTCGTCCAAGGCCAGCAATTGTCCCTGACCGGTACCGACCTGGAAGTCGAGCTGGTCGGCCGTGTACAGCTGGAAGAACCCGCCGAACCCGGCGAGATCACCGTGCCGGCGCGCAAGCTGATGGACATCTGCAAAAGCCTGCCGAACGATGCGCTGATCGACATCAAGGTTGATGAGGCGAAGTTGGTCGTCAAGGCCGGCCGCAGCCGCTTCACCCTGTCCACGTTGCCAGCCAATGATTTCCCGACGGTTGAAGAAGGCCCGGGTTCGCTGACCTGCAGCCTGGATCAGAGCAAGCTGCGTCGCTTGATCGAGCGCACCAGCTTTGCCATGGCCCAGCAGGACGTACGCTACTACCTCAACGGCATGCTGCTGGAAGTGTCGGAAGGTATCATCCGCGCCGTCGCTACCGACGGTCACCGTTTGGCAATGTGTTCGATGCGTGCCGATATCGGCCAACCGGATCGTCACCAGGTGATCGTGCCGCGCAAAGGTATCCTTGAGCTGGCGCGTCTGCTCACCGAGCCCGAAGGCAACGTCAGCATCGTGCTGGGCCAGCACCATATCCGCGCCACCACCGGTGAGTTCACATTCACTTCCAAGCTGGTCGACGGCAAGTTCCCGGATTACGAGCGCGTGTTGCCTAAAGGTGGCGACAAGCTGGTGCTGGGCGATCGCCAAGCGCTGCGTGAAGCGTTCAGCCGTACCGCGATCCTGTCCAACGAGAAGTACCGTGGTATCCGGCTGCAACTGGCCAACGGTCAGTTGAAGATCCAGGCGAACAACCCGGAGCAGGAAGAAGCGGAAGAAGAAGTGGGCGTTGACTACAACGGTGGTTCGCTGGAAATCGGCTTCAACGTGAGCTATCTGCTGGACGTGCTGGGTGTGATGACCACCGAACAGGTTCGCCTGATTCTGTCGGACTCCAACAGCAGCGCCCTGGTGCAGGAATCCGACAACGACGACTCGGCTTACGTTGTCATGCCGATGCGCCTGTAACCATGCTCAGCAGAAGCTAGATGTCCCTCAGTCGCGTCTCGGTCACCGCGGTGCGCAATCTGCACCCGGTGACCTTCTCCCCCTCTCCCCGCATTAATATCCTCCACGGCGCCAACGGCAGTGGCAAAACCAGCGTGCTGGAAGCCATACATCTGTTGGGGCTTGCCCGTTCCTTTCGCAGCGCTCGCCTGTTACCCGTCATCCAGTACGAGCAATTGGCCTGCACGGTGTTTGGCCAGGTCGAACTGGCTGAAGGTGGGCACAGCAGCCTGGGCATATCCCGAGATCGCGGTGGAGAGTTCCAGATTCGTATTGACGGGCAAAATGCTCGCAGTGCCGCGCAGCTTGCGGAAATTCTGCCGCTGCAATTGATCAACCCCGACAGCTTTCGTTTGTTGGAAGGTGCACCGAAAATCCGCAGGCAGTTCCTCGATTGGGGAGTGTTCCACGTGGAACCACGTTTCATGGCCACGTGGCAGCGCTTGCAGAAGGCCCTGCGGCAGCGGAACTCATGGCTGCGGCATGGTACACTTGACGCCGCTTCGCAAGCGGCCTGGGACCGGGAACTGTGCCTGGCCAGCGACGAAATAGATGAATACCGCCGCGCCTACATCAAAGCCTTGAAACCAGTCTTTGAGCAGACTTTGAGTGAGTTGTTGGACCTCGAAGGGCTGACGCTGAGCTACTACCGTGGTTGGGACAAAGAGCGTGACCTGAGTGCAGTGCTCGCGACGTCCTTGCAGCGGGATCAGCAAATTGGCCATACCCAGGCCGGACCACAACGGGCTGATTTGCGCCTTAGATTAGGCGCTCACAATGCCGCGGACATCTTGTCCCGTGGTCAGCAGAAGTTGGTGGTGTGCGCGTTGCGTATCGCCCAGGGCCATTTGGTTAGCCAGGCTCGACGCGGTCAGTGTATTTATCTGGTGGATGACTTGCCGTCGGAACTCGACGAGCAGCACCGCCGCGCGTTATGCCGCTTGTTGGAAGAATTACGCTGCCAGGTGTTTATCACTTGTGTAGACCACGAATTATTGAGGGAAGGCTGGCAGACGGAAACGCCAGTCGCTTTGTTCCACGTGGAACAAGGCCGTATCACCCAGACCCACGACCATCGGGAGTGAAGGCATGAGCGAAGAAAACACGTACGACTCGACCAGCATTAAAGTGCTGAAAGGTTTGGATGCCGTACGCAAACGTCCCGGTATGTACATTGGCGACACTGATGACGGTAGCGGTCTGCACCACATGGTGTTCGAGGTGGTCGACAACTCCATCGACGAAGCTCTGGCCGGTCACTGCGACGACATCAGCATCATCATCCACCCGGATGAGTCGATTACCGTGCGCGACAACGGTCGCGGTATTCCGGTAGACGTGCATAAAGAAGAAGGCGTTTCGGCGGCAGAGGTCATCATGACCGTGCTCCACGCCGGCGGTAAGTTCGACGACAACTCCTACAAAGTCTCCGGTGGTTTGCACGGTGTGGGCGTGTCGGTAGTGAACGCACTGTCCGAAGAGCTGATCCTGACTGTGCGCCGTAGCGGCAAGATCTGGGAACAGACCTACGTCCACGGTGTTCCACAGGAGCCGATGAAAATCGTCGGTGACAGTGAAACCACCGGCACCCAGATCCACTTCAAGCCATCGGCTGAAACCTTCAAGAATATCCACTTCAGCTGGGACATCCTGGCCAAGCGTATTCGTGAACTGTCGTTCCTTAACTCCGGCGTGGGTATCGTCCTCAAGGACGAGCGCAGCGGCAAGGAAGAGCTGTTCAAGTACGAAGGCGGCTTGCGTGCGTTCGTTGAATACCTGAACACCAACAAGACTGCGGTCAACCAGGTGTTCCACTTCAATATCCAGCGTGAAGACGGCATCGGCGTGGAAATCGCCCTGCAGTGGAACGACAGTTTCAACGAGAACCTGTTGTGCTTCACCAACAACATTCCTCAGCGTGACGGCGGTACTCACCTGGTGGGTTTCCGTTCCGCACTGACGCGTAACCTGAATACCTATATCGAAGCCGAAGGCCTGGCCAAGAAGCACAAAGTCGCCACCACCGGTGACGATGCGCGTGAAGGCCTCACCGCGATTATCTCGGTGAAAGTGCCGGATCCCAAGTTCAGCTCCCAGACCAAAGACAAGCTGGTGTCTTCCGAAGTGAAGACTGCCGTTGAACAGGAAATGGGCAAGTACTTCTCCGACTTCCTGCTGGAAAACCCGAACGAAGCCAAGCTGGTCGTCGGCAAGATGATCGACGCGGCACGTGCCCGTGAAGCGGCGCGTAAAGCCCGTGAGATGACTCGCCGTAAAGGCGCACTGGATATCGCTGGCCTGCCGGGCAAACTGGCTGACTGCCAGGAGAAGGACCCTGCCCTCTCCGAACTGTACCTGGTGGAAGGTGACTCTGCTGGCGGTTCCGCCAAGCAGGGTCGTAACCGTCGCACCCAGGCTATCCTGCCGTTGAAGGGTAAGATCCTCAACGTCGAGAAGGCACGCTTCGACAAGATGATTTCTTCCCAGGAAGTCGGCACCTTGATCACGGCGTTGGGCTGCGGTATCGGTCGCGACGAGTACAACATCGACAAGCTGCGCTACCACAACATCATCATCATGACCGATGCTGACGTCGACGGTTCGCACATCCGTACCCTGCTGCTGACCTTCTTCTTCCGTCAGTTGCCGGAGCTGATCGAGCGTGGCTACATCTACATCGCCCAGCCGCCGTTGTACAAAGTCAAAAAAGGCAAGCAAGAGCAATACATCAAAGACGACGACGCCATGGAAGAGTACATGACGCAGTCGGCCCTGGAAGATGCCAGCCTGCACTTGAACGACGAGGCTCCGGGTATCTCCGGTGAAGCGTTGGAGCGTCTGGTTAACGACTTCCGCATGGTGATGAAGACCCTCAAGCGTCTGTCGCGCCTTTACCCTCAGGAGTTGACCGAGCACTTTATCTACCTGCCAGCCGTAAGCCTGGAGCAACTGGGCGACCACGCGCACATGCAGGACTGGCTGGCCCAGTACGAAGTGCGTCTGCGCACTGTCGAGAAGTCCGGCCTGGTGTACAAAGCCAGCCTGCGTGAAGACCGTGAACGTAACGTATGGCTGCCAGAGGTCGAGCTGATCTCCCACGGCCTGTCGAACTACGTCACCTTCAACCGCGACTTCTTCGGCAGCAATGACTACAAGACTGTGGTCACCTTGGGCGCACAATTGAGCACCCTGTTGGACGACGGCGCTTATATTCAGCGTGGCGAACGCAAGAAGCAGGTCAAGGAGTTCAAGGAAGCCCTCGACTGGCTGATGGCTGAAAGCACCAAGCGCCATACCATCCAGCGCTACAAAGGTCTGGGCGAAATGAACCCGGATCAACTGTGGGAAACCACCATGGACCCGGCTCAGCGTCGCATGCTGCGCGTGACCATCGAAGACGCCATTGGCGCGGACCAGATCTTCAACACCCTGATGGGTGATGCGGTCGAGCCTCGTCGTGACTTCATCGAAAGCAATGCTTTGGCGGTGTCTAACCTGGACTTCTGATCCTGGTAATCCGCTGAGTAAGAAAGGCCAACGCTATGCGTTGGCCTTTTTTATTGGATGAGTATCAGCTATTCCCACAATGCTCCACGTGGAACATTCGCGTTTTAGCCTTGTTGGGAAGGCGCTGTCACACTCTCCAGTCGGTAACCGTATCCATAGATCGTCAACAGCTGCCACCCCCTATCCGCGGTCAGTCCCAACTTATTACGTAGTCGATAGATGTGCGTATCGAGCGGCCGCGACGACACCATTTCTTCGTGGGTCCAAAACCGCTCATAGAGATACTCTCGGGAAAGCGGTCGGGCCAGGTTGGCAAACAAGCAACTGGCCAGACGGTACTCGCGTTCGGTGAGGTTGATCGGTTTGCCCGCCCGGGTCACGGTCAACTCCGCATCATCAAAGGTCAGGTCGTTGAAGCTCTGCACTTCATGGTTGGCTGATTTCTGCAGGCCGTGGCGACGTAGAACCGCAGTCACCCTAGCCTTCAGTTCATTGGGACGGAAGGGCTTGCTGACGTAATCATCGGCACCACTGTTCAGCGCAGTGACGATATCGCTCTCTGCATCGCGGCTGGTCAGCATGATGACCGCAGGCGGCGACTCCATGTGTTCACGGGTCCAGCGCAACAGAGCAATACCGCTGATATCCGGCAATTGCCAATCGAGTATCAACAGGTCGAAGGTTTCCCGGCGCAGTTGGCGTAGCAGGTCTTCACCGCGTTCGAAACAGTGCAGGGTCCAGGGTTGTTCGGCGGTGCTGGGGATTTGTCGCAGTGTCTGTTCCACCCGTCGCAGTTCCGCGGGTTCGTCATCCAGTATTGCGACACGCATGGGTGGGTCCTTTCTTCTTGAAGAGTACGGCAGCCGTCAGCCGGGTTAGTGATGGCACGCACTGCGCAGATGCCGGTCTCTGAATCTGAAGAATTGTGTTCAGATCCGTCGACCCCTTGGATCTCTCGGTACGCTGGCATCAATGTGCGATTAACCCATTGAAAGTCCTTGATACCGATGTGGGAAAGATACCGGCTCCCGCCCATAAGGAAAAGGATCAGCCGACGCATGCGCTGCCGTACACTCCTGCTTGCTGGTGTCAGATACCTTCTGGAACCCAATCTTGATGAGCACCATGATCCTTTCTTCGAACCGCCTGTGCCGCGCCCTACCCTCATTGTTGATCATGGCTGTCGGTTCTGCAGGGGCGGTTGGCAAGACGCGCGCGCCTTACATTGATGATCACATACTGTGTCACCCCCAGCCCCTGCCGGCGGTGGTTCAGCATCTCACCGGAGAAGCCTGGAAAATCGATACCAAGGGCGAGGCGAGCCTTTTGCTGGAAGGCATGACCATTGACGAACAGGAGGGTGTGAAGACCTCGGCGTCGGCGTTCGTCAGCCTGTTGCTCGGTGACGGATCCCGCGTGGTGTTGCCCGCAAGTTCACAGGTTCGATTGCATCTGGAGCGTAAACTGTCGATTCCCCAGGTTGTACTCGAACAAGGTCAGGCGGAAGCGTATGTGATCAAGCGTGCCAGCGACCATGATCGTTTTCAGATCGTGACCCCCGTGGGGGTGTTGGGCGTACGCGGCACGCATTTCCGGGTGCGTAACGACGCTGAGCAATCGGTGCTCGAAGTGTTGGACGGGCAGGTTGCCGTCAGCCGCGAGGCAAAAAACCAGCCGATGGAACAGGAGGTAAAAATCGGTGCCCGGCAAGGTCTGCTGTTCAGGAAGCAGGGAGACCTGAAACCGGTTGAGCTACTTGCTGCACCGAAGCTCGTGGGTCAGGACGGCCAGAAAGGCGATGCGCCGGTCTGGAGCCTGTACCTTCAGCCTTTGCCCGGAGCCCAGCGATACCGGGCACAGGTCGCTACCGACAAAGCCTTCATGGACATCAAGCATGAAAACTTTTCCAGTGCGCCGAAAATGAGCTTCACTGGGCTCAAAGCCTCGTTCTACCACATGCGCCTTTCGGCCTACGATGAAAACGGGCTGGAGGGAGAGACCGGGGTCTATGACATCTTTTACTACCCACCCACCACCCAGGCACATTGACCTATGAAGCTCTGGGGCAAGACCGAGAAACGCCAGCCCACCCATGCCCAGCGCCTGTTTCATGGCCTGGTGCGCGAGTGGTTGTGGATCGGGTTGCTATTGCTGCCTGTTACCGTCTATCTGTCGTTGAGCCCCGGCCTGGCGTTGAATGATCCGCTGTACGACAGCCTTCGGCGCCTTACCCCGCTGCCTGTAGACCCGCGCATCCTGCTGGTGACCATTGATGACGCCAGCCTGAAAAAGCTCGGCCAATGGCCCTGGCCACGCAGCTTGCACGCCGACCTGATCGACCGCCTCAGCGCTGGGCAACCGGCGGGTATCCTCTTCGATGTGATCTTCAGTGAGCCCGGCGACCCCGCCAATGACAAACGCCTGGCCGAAGCGGTATGCAATGCCGGCAACGTTTTACTGCCGCTGGTACGTGAGGGCACTGCTAGTTATAGCCAGCCCGGTGGGCAGATGCTGGCGCTGCATAGATGCGCCAAGGGCGTGGGCCACATCAATGTCGAAGCGGACAGCGACGGCGTGGTTCGCAGCCTGTATCTGCGCGAAGGACCTCCCGACACGACGGCACCGCAACTGGCCTGGCTGGCCTATGAGATGAGCGGGGAGCTATCGGACATGCCGGGCGAGCCGCAGCAGGCGACTTCACAACACTGGCACCGCGAGCACGCCATCCGTATCCCGTTTATCGCCCCCCATACCCATTTCCCCAGCGTGTCCTACGTCAGCGTATTGCGTGGTGAGGTTCCTCCCGAGCAGCTAAGAGGCCGCTTGATCCTGGTGGGTTCGACGGCTTCCGGGATGGGGGATCGGTTCGTCACCCCCCTCTCCTCCACGGTCGGTACAACGGCAGGGGTGGAAATCCAGGCCAACGTGCTCAACGGCTTCCTCCAAGGCCGCAGCATCGTCGACCTGCCGGGCTGGCTCGCGGCGCTGATGGCGACTTCTCTGGTGGCGTTGTTGCTGGGCCTGCTGCTCTACCGCCCGCGCTATGCGCTGTGGATGACCCTGGGCTGTATGGCTGCTGCGTTACTTGGCGCCTGGGCCTTGTTGCGCCTTGGCCACTGGTGGTCGCCCGCCGCATGCCTGATTGGTTTGCTGCTTAGCTACCTGATCTGGAACTGGCGTCGCCTGAGCGTGATCCTCGCCTACTTCGGCTGGGAACTGGCGCGCCTGGATAACGAACCCAAGGTCCTGCCCGAACGCCGCCGTGCGCCCGCCAGCAAAGGCGACGTGCTGCAGGCGCGGATCTTTGCCCTGGAGCAGGCCGTAAGCCGCACGCGCGATACACGGCGCTTCATGGCAGATGGGTTGGAGTGCCTGCCGGTGGCGACGCTGATCACCGACCCCAAGGGCAACATCCTGCTGGCCAACCGCATTGCCCGCGAAGTGTTCGGCAATGACCTAGTCACCGAAAACCTGCTGGAGCAATTGGCCGACCTGGGCTACCCGCCGCTGCACAATGGCGTGCGCCCCGCCCTTTCGGCGCTGGAACTGGTCGAGTTCCGCGACATCCACCAACGCAGCCTGCGCATGGAATTGGCGCCCTTGCTGCCGGCCGAGGGTGATGTTGCACTGGGCTGGCTGTTGAGCCTCACTGATTTGAGCAAGGAGCGCGAAGCGCAACAACACCGCGAAACCATGTTGCGCTTCCTTTCCCACGACCTGCGTGCGCCGCACTCGGCGATCCTTGCGCTGCTGGATGTGCATAACGACGAGTCCCCGGTATTCGCCCAGATCGAACAGCAGGTTCGCCGTGCCTTGGGCCTCACTGAATCTTTCGTGCAACTGGCGAAAGCCGAAGCTGACGGTTACCAGTTCCAGCCGACGCTGTTTGCCATGTTGGTGATGGATGCATTCGATCAGGTGGCGTTGATTGCCCAGCTCAAGGGGATCCACCTGGTTCACGACCTGGATGAAGCTGACGAGGGCATGGTCTCCGCTGACCAGTCGCTGCTCACTCGGGCGTTGTTCAACGTGCTGGAGAATGCCATCAAGTATTCGCCCTCGGGCACCACTGTCAGGTTGAGACACAGCAGTGCACAAGGTTGGTTGGAATGCCGTATCAGTGACCAGGGGCCGGGGATTGCAGCAGAGGACTTGCCGGAGCTGTTCAGCCAATACCGGCGCTTTGAATCGGCACAGGGCAGTGAAGGATTGGGGTTGGGCCTGACGATGGTCAAGGCTGTGGTAGAGCGCCATGGTGGGCGCATCAGCTGCGAAAGCGTGGTAGGCAAAGGCACCACATTCAGCGTGCAATTACCCCTGCTGGAAGACTGAAAAAACGTACTTTAGTGTTGTGAATAAAAAACCGGTCGCAAGGACCGGTTTTTTTATGCAGAAAAAACTTATGCACCTTTTTCTTGATTTTATGGGCTTGAGAAATATGCAATAAAATCAGCTTGTTATGATTCAAAAAGCGCAATTCGCCAACAAACCGTACACAGGTTATCCACAGATGCTCAGATCACCGGAGTGTCGACCACAACAGGCTCTGGCGGCAGCGAACCCATGGCCCGTTGCTGCGCTTCATTCCACGCCTGGGCGCGGTCATTCAGCGCGGCAATGGCACGTGGGCCTTCACCTTCTGCGTACATCGGTTCGCCAATCACCACGGTGATGGTGCCTTCGCGCTTGGCCCAGCCGGTCTTTGGCCAGAACTTGCCGGCGTTATGGGCAATCGGCAGCACGGGCAGGTTGGCGTTGACCGCCAAAGCCGTACCCCCGCGTGAGAACTTGCCTACGGTGCCGTAGGGCACGCGAGTCCCTTCCGGGAAGATCAGTACCCACACGTTATCCTTGAGCAGTTCATCGCCCTTCTTGGCCACGTGCTTGAGCGCTGCCTTGGGGTTGTCGCGGTCGATGGCGATCGGACGCAACATGGCCATGGCCCAGCCGAAGAACGGCACGTACAGCAGCTCACGCTTGAGCACCTGGCTCAGGGGCGAGAAGTACGCCGAGAGAAAGAACGTCTCCCAGGTGCTCTGGTGGTTCGACAGAATCACGCAAGGCTGGTCCGGGACGTTTTCTGCACCCTTGATCTCGAAACGAATATTCAGAAACACCTTGGTCAGCCACAACGCGCAGCGGCACCAGTAGACGTTGATAAAGCGATAGCGCGCCTTGAATGGCAAAAAGGGCGCAATAAAAAAGCTCAGGGTGCACCAGAGAAACGAACTGGTGCCCAACAGCAGGTAAAAGAAGAAGGTTCTGATGGCCTGCAAAATCGACATGGCGGCATTTACCGTTGCGGGACAATGCCCGCCTGTTAAAAGCGCACTCCCGAACAGTCCTTGGTCAGGAAGTCGAGGGCGGCTAGTTGTTGATAAGTTCTGCGGCAACGGCCGCCAGATCGTCAAAAATCAAGGTGCCTACCGGCAGGTTTTTCGCCTGGGTCTTTTCGCCTTTCCCGGTCTTAACCAAAACTGGCTGAGAGTCGACGGCTTTGGCCGCCTCCAGGTCACCGAGACTGTCCCCGACGAACCATAGCCCAGCCAAGGGCACCTTGTAATGTTCTGCAATGGTTTTCAACATGCCAGGCTTGGGTTTGCGGCAATCGCAGCCCTCATCTGGCCCGTGGGGGCAGTACACCACCAGCCCCACCTCACCGCCCTGCTCGGCCACCAATGCGCGCAGGAGTGCGTGCATGGCGTCCAAGGTGGCGATGTCGTAGTACCCGCGAGCGATGCCGGACTGGTTGGTGGCGATGGCCACCGCCCAGCCGGCTTTGCTCAACTGCGCGATGGCCTCGATGGAGCCGGGCAGTGGAATCCATTCCGCCACCGACTTGATGTAAGCGTCGGAGTCGTAGTTGATCACCCCGTCCCGATCGAGAATCAGCAGTTTCACCATGGTCAGCTCAGCGTCGAAATGTCAGCGATATTGACGAACAAGCCGCGCAGGCGCGCCAGCATGGCGTAGCGGTTTTTCCGCACGCCGGCATCGTCGGCATTGATCATCACGGCTTCGAAAAACGCATCCACCGGCTCACGCAAGGTGGCCAGGCGCGCCAATGCTTCGGCGTAGTTGCGCTCGGCGATCAGCGGCTTCACCGCGTTTTCGGCCTTGGCGATGGCCGAGTTCAGCGAGAACTCCTTGGCATCGGCAAACAGGCCAGGGTCGACATCAGCGTTGCCCAGGCCTTCGGCCTTGCTCAGCAGGTTCGACACACGCTTGTTCACAGCGGCCAGGGCATCGGCTTCCGGCAGCTTGCGGAAGGCCTGCACGGCTTGTACGCGCTGATCGAAGTCCAGCGCCGAACCCGGCTGCAGGGCACGTACCGACAGGTACACCGACACGTCCACGCCTTCGTCTTCGTAACGCGCGCGCAGGCGGTCGAACACAAACTCCAGCACTTGCTCGGCCAGGCCGGCCTGCTTGACCTTGGCACCGAACTGGCCGACGGCAAACACCACGGCCTGGGTCAGGTCGAGGTCCAGCTTTTTGTCGATCAGGATACGCAGCACGCCCAAGGCCGCACGGCGCAGGGCATACGGGTCTTTGCTGCCGGTTGGCAACATGCCGATACCGAAGATACCCACCAGGGTGTCCAGCTTGTCGGCGATCGCCACGGCTGCACCGGTCAGGGTGGTCGGCAGTTCAGCGCCGGCACCGCGTGGCATGTACTGCTCGTTCAGGGCCAGGGCCACGTCGTCTGGCTCGCCGTCGTTGAGGGCGTAGTAGTAACCGGCAACGCCTTGCATCTCCGGGAACTCGCCGACCATTTCGGTGGCCAGGTCGCACTTGGACAGCAGGCCTGCACGTGCAGCCCAGGCGGAATCACCACCAATGCGTGGTGCAATGTAGGCGGCCAGCTTGGAAACCCGCACGGCCTTGTCGTACACGCTGCCGAGTTTTTCCTGGAACACCACGTTCTGCAGGCGCAGGTTGAAGTCTTCCAGCTTCTGCTTCTTGTCTTGCTTGAAGAAGAACTCGGCGTCGGTCAGGCGCGGGCGTACGACTTTCTCGTTACCAGCGATGATCTGCTGGGGGTCCTTGCTCTCGATGTTGGCCACGGTGATGAAGCGCGGCAGCAACTTGCCGTCCACGTCCAGCAGGCAGAAGTACTTCTGGTTGTCCTGCATGGTGGTGATCAGGGCTTCCTGCGGCACGTCGAGGAAACGCTCTTCGAACGAGCACACCAGCGGCACCGGCCATTCAACCAGCGCGGTCACTTCGTCGAGCAGGCTTGGCGGCACGATGGCAGTGCCTTCCTGCAAGCGGGCCAATTCCTCAGTGCGCTTGCTGATCAGCTCGCGACGTTCGTTGGCATCCGCCAGCACATAGGCCGCGCGCAGGTCGTTGAGGTAGTTGGCCGGCGAAGTGATGCGCACGGCTTCTGGATGGTGGAAGCGGTGGCCACGGGAATCACGGCCGGCCTTCTGGGCGAGGATGGTGCAGTCGATGACCTGGTCACCGAGCAGCATCACCAGCCATTGGGTCGGACGTACGAATTCTTCCTTGCGTGCACCCCAGCGCATGCGCTTGGGGATCGGCAGGTCGTTCAGCGAATCTTCAACGATGGTCGGCAGCAGGCTGGCGGTCGGCTTGCCGGTGATGACCTGGCTGAACCGCAGTTTCGGCCCGCTCTGGTCGATCTCACTCAGTTCCACGCCACACTTCTTGGCGAAACCCAGGGCAGCCTGGGTCGGGTTGCCTTCGGCGTCGAACGCGGCCTGGCGCGGTGGGCCGTCAAGGTTGATGCTGCGGTCCGGCTGCTGGGTTTCCAGTGCGGTCAGCAACACGGCCAGGCGGCGTGGCGCAGCGTAGACTTTTTTCGCGGCGAACTTCAGGCCGGCGGTTTGCAGGCCCTTTTCGATACCGGCCATGAACGCATCGGCCAGGGTGTTCAGTGCCTTGGGTGGCAGCTCTTCGGTGCCCAGTTCAACCAGGAAATCTTGAGCACTCATTGTGCAGCCTCCAGCTTAGCCAACACTTCATCACGCAGGTCCGGGGTTGCCATCGGGAAGCCCAGCTTGGCGCGAGCCAGCAGGTAGGCTTGGGCGACGGAACGCGCCAGGGTGCGTACACGCAGGATGTATTGCTGGCGCGCGGTTACCGAGATGGCACGGCGCGCGTCCAGCAGGTTGAAGGTATGGGACGCCTTCAACACCATTTCATAGCTCGGCAACGGCAGCGGCTGGTCGAGTTCGATCAGGCGCTTGGCTTCGCTTTCATAGAAGTCGAACAGTTCGAACAGCTTGTCGACGTTGGCGTGTTCGAAGTTGTAGGTGGACTGCTCCACTTCGTTCTGGTGGAACACATCGCCGTAGGTGACCTTGCCGAACGGGCCGTCAGCCCACACAAGGTCGTAGACCGAGTCCACGCCCTGCAGGTACATGGCCAGGCGCTCTAGACCGTAGGTGATTTCGCCGGTCACCGGGTAGCACTCGATACCACCGGCCTGCTGGAAGTAAGTGAACTGCGTCACTTCCATGCCGTTGAGCCAGACTTCCCAGCCCAGGCCCCAGGCACCCAGGGTCGGCGATTCCCAGTTGTCTTCGACGAAACGGATGTCGTGGACCAATGGGTCCAGGCCCACATGCTTGAGCGAGCCCAGGTAGAGTTCCTGGAAGTTGTCCGGGTTCGGCTTCAATACCACCTGGAACTGGTAGTAGTGCTGCAGACGGTTCGGGTTTTCGCCGTAGCGGCCGTCAGTCGGGCGACGACTGGGCTGCACATAAGCGGCGTTCCAGGTTTCCGGGCCGATGGCCCGCAGGAATGTAGCGGTGTGGAAAGTGCCGGCGCCTACTTCCATATCGTAGGGCTGAAGTACCACACAACCTTGCTCGGCCCAGTATTGCTGGAGGGCGAGGATCAAGTCTTGGAAGGTACGCACGGCTGGCGTAGGCTGGCTCACGAAATTCACCTGTTACTTGGGCTGCGATTTAAAGAGCGGGAGTATACCCGATTCGGCCCCGCCACCACTCCCTGGAGCCTTATGCCACGCTGCTTTTGGTGTTCTGAAGATCCGCTGTACATGGCTTATCACGATCAGGAGTGGGGAACGCCGCTGCGCGATGCGCAGGGTTTGTTCGAGTTGCTTTTGCTCGAAGGGTTCCAGGCGGGCCTGTCCTGGATCACCGTTTTACGCAAACGCGAGCATTATCGGAAGGTCTTGTTCGGGTTTGATGCGCAGCGGTTGGCCCAACTGAGCGACGCCGAGATCGATGCGCTGATGCTCGATCCGGGCATCGTGCGTAATCGCCTGAAACTCAATGCCACCCGACGCAATGCCGCAGCCTGGCTGGCGCTGGAGGACCCGGTGGGTTTGCTCTGGTCCTTCGTCGGCGGCAAACCCAAGGTCAATCACTTCAAGGACCGCAGCGAAGTCCCGGCGATCACGGCCGAGGCCGAAGCCATGAGCAAAGCCTTGAAAAAAGCCGGTTTCACCTTCGTCGGGCCGACCATTTGCTACGCCTTCATGCAGGCCTCGGGCATGGTCATGGACCACACTCAGGACTGCGACCGTTACGCGGACTTGGTCAACGCCGGTTAGAATGCGCGCTTTGCGCACCACACACGATCAGGAGTGACCTGTGGAAAAGTTTAAAGGCGCCTTGCTGGTAGGCGCTCTGCGGTTGTTTGCGCTGCTGCCCTGGCGCGCTGTCCAGGCGGTTGGCACGGCCATCGGCTGGATCATGTGGAAAACCCCCAACCGCTCCCGCGACACGGTGCGGATCAACCTCTCCAAGTGCTTCCCGGACATGGATCCGGCCGCCCGTGAACGGCTGGTCGGCCAGAGCCTGATGGACATCGGCAAGTCCCTGACCGAAAGCGCCTGCGCCTGGATCTGGCCGGCCCAGCGCTCCATCGACCTGGTGCGCGAAGTCGAAGGCCTGGAAGTGCTGCACGAAGCCCTGGCCTCGGGCAAAGGCGTGGTCGGTATCACCAGCCACCTGGGTAACTGGGAAGTGCTCAACCATTTCTATTGCAGCCAGTGCAAGCCGATCATTTTCTACCGCCCACCCAAACTCAAGGCGGTGGATGAACTGCTGCGCAAGCAGCGCGTGCAACTGGGCAACCGCGTGGCGGCTTCGACCAAGGAAGGCATCCTCAGCGTGATCAAGGAAGTGCGCAAAGGTGGCCAGGTCGGAATCCCTGCCGACCCGGAGCCGGCCGAATCCGCCGGGATCTTCGTGCCGTTCTTCGCCACCCAGGCGCTCACCAGCAAGTTCGTGCCGAACATGCTCGCCGGCCACAAGGCGGTGGGCGTGTTCCTGCATGCGCTGCGGCTGCCGGACGGTTCAGGCTACAAGGTGATTTTGGAAGCGGCGCCGGAAGACATGTATAGCACCGATACCGCCACGTCCTGCGCGGCGATGAGCAAGGTGGTGGAACGTTACGTCGGTGCCTACCCGAGCCAGTATATGTGGAGCATGAAGCGCTTCAAGAAACGCCCACCGGGTGAAGAGCGCTGGTACTGATTCAAGATCAACGCAAAACCAATGTGGGAGGGGGCTTGCCCCCGAGAGCGGTTGCTCAGTCAAATAGGTATCGACTGACACACTGCCATCGGGGGCAAGCCCCCTCCCACATTTGAATTGCGCTCAGGCTTGGCGGTCGAGTTTTTTCAGGAACACGGTCATCTCTTTCTCGGCCTGCTTATCGCCGTGAGCAAGCGCCGCTTCGATGCCCTTCTCCCACGCCAGCCGCGCCGCTGCACGATCTTCCAGCCCCAACTGCGCCTTGCCCAACAACTTCCACGCCGCCGAATACTTCGGGTCGAACTCGACGCACTTGCTCAAATGCTCCGCCGCCTTGGCGTTGTCCTTCAGATCCAGATAGCCCTTGCCCAAACCAAAGCGCAGCAGTGAGTTATCCACGCCCTTGGCGAGCATTTTTTCCAGGGATTCGAGCATGTCGGCCACTCCGTTCGATCAGAAAAAACTCAACCCCACGTGGAACAACTTCTCCACATCGCGAATATGTTTCTTGTCCACCAGGAACAGAATCACATGGTCACCCGTGGCGATCACCGTATCGTCATGGGCGATGATCACCTCTTCGTCACGGATGATCGCGCCAATGGTGGTGCCCGGCGGCAAGCCGATATCGCGGATGGCCTTGCCGATCACCTTGCTCGACTTCGAGTCACCGTGGGCAATCGCCTCGATGGCTTCCGCCGCGCCCCGGCGCAGGGAGTGCACGCTGACGATATCGCCACGGCGCACGTGGGCGAGCAAGGTGCCGATGGTCGCCAGTTGCGGGCTGATGGCGATGTCAATATCGCCGCCCTGGATCAGGTCCACGTAGGCCGGGTTGTTGATGATGGTCATCACCTTCTTAGCCCCCAGCCGCTTGGCCAGCAGCGACGACATGATGTTGGCTTCGTCATCGTTGGTCAGCGCCAGGAAGATGTCGGCGTCGGCGATGTTTTCTTCCATCAGCAGGTCGCGGTCCGAGGCGCTGCCTTGCAGTACGACGGTGCTGTCCAGGGTGTCGGACAAATGCCGGCAACGTGCCGGGCTCATCTCGATGATCTTCACCTGGTAGCGGCTTTCGATGGCTTCGGCCAGACGCTCGCCGATCTGCCCGCCGCCGGCGATGACGATGCGCTTGTAGGTCTCATCGAGACGGCGCATTTCGCTCATGACCGCGCGAATATTCGCCTTGGCGGCGATGAAAAACACTTCGTCGTCGGCCTCGATCACCGTATCGCCCTGGGGCAGGATCGGCCGGTCACGCCGGAAAATCGCCGCGACGCGGGTTTCCACATTCGGCATGTGCTCGCGCAGCTGGCGCAGTTGCTGGCCCACCAGCGGGCCGCCGTAATAGGCCTTTACCGCGACCAGTTGCGCCTTGCCGCCGGCGAAGTCGATCACTTGCAGGGCGCCTGGAATCTCGATCAGGCGCTTGATGTAGTGGGTCACCACCTGTTCCGGGCTGATCAGCACGTCGACGGGAATCGCATCGTTGTCGAACAGCCCGGCGCGGGTCAGGTAGGCCGCTTCGCGTACGCGGGCGATCTTGGTCGGGGTGTGGAACAGGGTGTGGGCCACCTGGCAGGCGACCATGTTGGTTTCGTCGCTGTTGGTCACGGCCACCAGCATGTCGGCGTCATCCGCGCCGGCCTGGCGCAGTACGGTCGGGAACGACGCGCGGCCTTGCACGGTACGGATGTCGAGGCGGTCGCCAAGGTTGCGCAGGCGCTCGGCATCGGTGTCGACCACGGTGATGTCGTTGGCTTCGCTGGCCAAATGTTCGGCCAACGTACCGCCAACCTGCCCTGCCCCAAGGATGATGATTTTCATCCGGTCACTCCCTTAAAACCATTCAGCCGCGCGCGGCGGCGATCTTGATCAGTTTGGCGTAGTAGAAGCCATCGTGTCCGCCTTCTTGCGCGAGCAACTGGCGGCCGTGGGGCTGCTTGATGCCGGCCGTGGTGGCGAGGTCCAGCTCCCGTGCACCGCTGGTGCGGGCGAGGAAGGCTTCGATCACCTCGGTGTTTTCCGTCGGCAAGGTGGAGCAGGTGGCATAGAGCAGGATGCCGCCGACTTCGAGGGTCGGCCACATCGCGTCGAGCAGCTCGCCCTGCAGCACGGCCAGGGCGGCGATGTCATCGGTTTGGCGGGTGAGCTTGATGTCCGGATGGCGACGGATCACGCCGGTGGCGGAGCACGGTGCGTCGAGCAGGATGCGCTGGAACGGTTTGCCATCCCACCAGGTGGCGGTGTCACGGCCATCGGCGGCGATCAGCTCGGCGCTGAGGCCCAGGCGCGCCAGGTTTTCGCGCACGCGCACCAGGCGCTTGGCTTCCAGATCGACAGCGACGACACCGGCCAGGTCTTTTTCGACTTCCAGTATGTGACAGGTCTTGCCGCCCGGCGCGCAGCAGGCGTCGAGTACGCGTTGGCCCGGCGCCAGGTCGAGCAGGTCGGCCGCCAGTTGCGCCGCCTCATCCTGCACGCTGATCCAGCCCTCGGCAAAACCTGGCAGGCTGCGCACATCGGTGGCCGCTTCCAGTACGATGCCGTCGATGCTGTACACGCACGGTGTGGCGTTGATGCCGGCGTCGGTGAGCAATTGCAGGTAGGCATCACGGCTGTGGTGGCGGCGGTTGACCCGCAGGATCATCGGCGGGTGCGCATTGTTCGCCGCGCAGATGGCTTCCCACTGTTCGGGCCAGAACGCCTTCAGGGATTTTTGCAGCCAGCGCGGGTGGGCGGTGCGCACCACCGGGTCATGTTCCAGCTCGGCCAGCAGCGCTTCGCTTTCGCGCTGGGCGCGGCGCAGCACAGCGTTGAGCAGGGCCTTGGCCCACGGCTTTTTCAGTTTGTCGGCGCAACCGACTGTCTCGCCTATCGCGGCGTGGGCGGGTACACGGGTGTAGAGCAACTGATAGAGGCCCACCAGCAGCAGCGCTTCCACATCTGCATCGGCGGCCTTGAACGGCTTTTGCAGCAACTTGGCTGCCAGTGCGGACAAGCGTGGCTGCCAGCGGGCGGTGCCAAAGGCCAGGTCCTGGGTGAACCCGCGATCGCGGTCTTCGACCTTGTCCAACTGGGTCGGCAACGAACTGTTCAGCGACGCCTTGCCGTTGAGGACGGCGGCGAGAGCCTTGGCGGCGGCTAGACGTGGGTTCATTGGGCTGTCCCGAGGAGGGTGCCTACAGCAAATTTCTCACGACGGCTGTTGAACAAATCGCTGAAATTAAGCGCCTTGCCACCGGGCAATTGCAGACGGGTCAGGCACAGCGCCTGCTCGCCGCAGGCGACCAGCAGGCCGTCCTTGCTGGCGCCGATGATCTCGCCGGGAGCGCCTTTGCCCTCGACGAGTTTAGCGGCCAACACTTTCACGGCTTCGCCATTGAGGGTGCTGTGGCAGACCGGCCAAGGGTTGAAGGCGCGTACCAGACGTTCCAGCTCCACGGCTGGGCGGCTCCAGTCGACGCGGGCTTCGTCTTTGTTCAGCTTGTGGGCGTAGGTGGCCAGGCTGTCGTCTTGGACTTCGCCTGCCAGGGTGCCGGCGGCCAGGCCGGCGATGGCCTCGATCACGGCGGGCGGGCCCAGCTCGGCGAGGCGGTCGTGCAGGCTGCCGCCGGTGTCTTCGCCGGTGATCGGGGTGGTGACCTTGAGCAGCATCGGGCCGGTGTCCAAGCCCGCCTCCATGAGCATCACGGTCACGCCGCTTTCGCTGTCGCCGGCTTCCACCGCGCGCTGGATCGGCGCCGCACCGCGCCAGCGTGGCAGCAGCGAGGCATGGCTGTTGATGCAGCCCAGGCGCGGGATATCCAGCACCCCTTGCGGCAGGATCAAGCCGTAGGCCACGACCACCAACAGGTCCGGCTTCAGCGCCGCCAGTTCCGCCTGGGCGTCGGCGTTGCGCAGGGTTGGCGGTTGCAGCACGGGGATGTTGTGCTCCAGCGCCAGTTGCTTGACCGGGCTTGGCATCAGTTTTTGCCCGCGACCGGCCGGGCGATCCGGCTGGGTGTACACCGCGACGATGTCATAAGGGCTGGCAAGCAGGGCCTTGAGGTGTTCGGCGGCAAATTCTGGAGTGCCGGCAAAAACAATGCGCAGTGGCTCGGTCATGGGAGGTCTCGGTTAAAAGCAGTCACAAAAGAAAAAGGCTTGCCGCAGCAAGCCTTTGGAAGAAGGGCATCAAGCTTGCTGGCGATGCTTTTTTTCCAGCTTCTTCTTGATCCGGTCGCGCTTGAGCGTGGACAGGTAATCGACAAACAGCTTGCCGTTGAGGTGGTCGCATTCGTGCTGGATGCACACCGCCAGCAGGCCTTCGGCGATCAGCTCGAACGGCTTGCCGTCACGGTCCAGGGCCTTGATCTTCACGCGCAGCGGGCGCTCGACGTTCTCGTAGAACTCGGGCACCGACAGGCAGCCTTCCTGGTACTCACCCATCTCGTCGGTCAGTGGTTCGAACTCTGGGTTGATGTACACCCTCGGTTCGCTGCGATCCTCCGACAGGTCCATGACCACGACGCGCTGATGCACGTTGACCTGGGTCGCGGCGAGGCCGATGCCCGGGGCTTCATACATTGTTTCAAACATGTCATCGACCAACTGACGAACCTTGTCGTCCACTACGGCCACCGGCTTGGCGATCGTGCGCAGGCGCGAGTCGGGAAATTCGAGGATGTTTAAAATAGCCATAAGCGTAATTGCTGCACATGTGAGGTAAAGGCAAATCGGCGTTGGGATGGACCCAGACAGCCGGTGTGAAACGCCCGAAGCCGCGAAGGCCCTGGCATTTCACGCGAACGCACATAATAAAGGAGATTCACCCCATGAGGAAATCGCTACTCGTCTTGCTGCTGTGGGCCCCGTTCGCCATGGCCCTGCTGCCCCAGCCCGTCCAGCGCCTGGATCAATCGACACAACAGGCCATCCAGCGCTTTTTACTGCACAACCGCATTCTTGATTCGCCACAGGACCTGGACAGCGCGCCGTACATTGTTGCCGCTGATGCAGGTCGAGTGCTGGGGGCCAACGGTGAGCGGGTGCATGCCAGGGGCAACCTGGACCCTTCCCAACCCCATTACGGAATATTCCGACGCGGCAAGGCCTACACCGATCCGCAGACCCAAGAACTACTGGGCATCAACGCCGACGATATCGGCACGGCCCGTTTCGTCACGGCTGGCGACCTCACCACCCTGGCCGTGCAGCGAGTGACCCAGGAGGTGCGCCCGGGTGACCGCCTGCTACGCGCGCAATCTCCTGTCGATCCGGCCACCCTTGAGGTCATTTCAGCGGCACCCTTCATCGACGGGCACATCATCGATGTCCCCAAGGGTGTCACCCAAATCGGCGTACTCGATGCTGTCATCCTGAACAAAGGCCGCCGTGACGGCCTGGTCGAAGGTCAACTGCTCAGCGTGATCAAGGCTGGCGCGACCGTGCGCGACAGCCTCACCGGCACGCCGACCCGACTCCCCGATGAACGCGCCGGCACCCTGCTGGTATTTCGCACCTACGAAAAGCTCAGTTACGGCCTGATCCTCAATGCCTCGCGACCCCTGGCAGTGATGGACCGTTTCGAGACTGCGCATCAAACACAATGAATAGGTTGCTAAATAAGTTACCAACAGAGTTATCCACAGCTTGTTCCGGTCAAGGATGATCAAATGAATCCGATAAACAGTCATGAAGTATCCCCGTCAGAACTGGAAGCCCGACTGCGCTTGCACAGGCTGCCGGAACTGGGCCCCAAGCGTTTTCGCTTATTGATCGAAGCGTTCGGCTCTGCGTCAAAGGCCATCAGTGCCCCCGCCAGTGCCTGGCGTTCGCTGGGGTTGCCGGCCATCAGCGCCGATGCCCGGCGCAGCCATGAAATCCGCGAGGGCGCCAGTGCGGCATTGGCCTGGCTGGCTTGCCCGGCCCAGCATTTGCTGATGTGGGACCAGCCGGAGTACCCCGCACTGCTCGCCCAGATTGACGACGCACCGCCGCTGTTATTCGTCGCTGGTGACCCTCTGATCCTGGAAAAACCGCAACTGGCGATGGTGGGCAGCCGACGTGCATCCCGTCCTGGCATGGACACCGCAGCTGCGTTTTCCCGTAGCTTGGCGAGCGCGGGTTTTGTCATCACCAGTGGCCTGGCCTTGGGTATTGACGGCGCCGCCCATCAAGCCGCATTGGACGTGGGCGGCCAGACAATCGGCGTCCTCGGCACCGGGCTCGAAAATTTTTATCCACAGCGCCACCGACGGCTGGCGGCGGCGATGATTGACCAAGGCAGCGCGGTGGTTTCCGAGTTTCCGCTGGACGCTCCACCCCAGGCCGGCAACTTCCCCAGGCGTAACCGCATCATCAGTGGTCTGTCCCTTGGCGTATTGGTGGTGGAAGCCAGCATGGCCAGCGGCTCGCTGATCACCGCAAAACTGGCGGCCGAGCAGGGACGCGAGGTGTACGCGATTCCGGGCTCCATCCATCATCCCGGCGCCAAGGGTTGCCATCAGTTGATCCGCGATGGTGCGGTGTTGGTGGAAACCATCGAGCACATTCTTGAAGGCTTGCGCGGCTGGCAGGCGCTGTCCCGTCCGGCGCCGATGCCGGTGACCCATCCGCTGGTGGCACTGCTGCATGCGGCGCCGCACACCAGTGAAGCGCTGGCGATTGCCAGCGGGCGGCCGTTGTCCCAGGTGTTGGCGACGCTTACGGAGCTGGAGCTTGAGGGCCAGGTTATCTGCGAAAGCGGGCGCTGGCTTGCGCGCTGCTAGGTTTTGTAACGAAGATCGGTAAACTGCGCAGAGCTTTAGTCTGGAGAGTGAATAATGGTCAACCGGTGGCGTGTGCTGGAAACCGCACGAGAAATTCGCGCAGGCGCGGTGATTGCCTACCCAACCGAAGCGGTTTGGGGCCTGGGCTGCGACCCGTGGAACGAAGAAGCAGTAGACCGCTTGCTCGCCATCAAGAATCGCTCGGTGGACAAGGGCCTGATCCTGGTGGCGGACAGCATCCGTCAGTTCGACTTTCTCTTCGAAGACTTCCCACAGGATTGGATCGACCGCATGGCCGCCACCTGGCCCGGGCCGAATACCTGGCTGGTGCCCCATCAGGACTTGCTGCCGGAATGGGTGACGGGTGTGCATGACACGGTGGCGCTGCGGGTGACTGACCATCCACTGGTGCGGGACTTGTGCTCGCTGGTGGGGCCGTTGATTTCCACCTCGGCCAACCCTCAGGGTCGCCCGGCTGCACGTACGCGGATACGCGTGGAGCAATACTTCCGTGGCCAGGTGGACCTGGTGTTGGGCGGCGCCCTGGGTGGGCGCAAAAACCCCAGCCTGATTCGTGACCTGGTGACCGGCGAGGTTGTGCGGCCTTCCTGAAGGAAGGCCACAGGGCTGCTTAAGGCAGCAGAATGGTCGACCCCGTCGTGCGGCGTGCCGATAACTCGGTCTGCGCCTTGGCCGCTTCTGCCAGCGAGTACCGCTGGTTGATATCAATGCGCACCTTGCCGCTCTTGATCATCGAGAACAGGTCATCGGCCATCGCCTGCAGGTTCTGCGGGTTGTTGGCATAGGTCGCCAGGGTCGGCCGGGTGACATACAGCGAGCCCTTGGCTGACAGGATCCCCAGGTTCACCCCATCCACCGCGCCCGACGCATTGCCGAAGCTCACCACCAACCCACGGGGCGCCACGCTGTCCAGCGAGGTCAGCCAGGTGTCCTTGCCAACACCGTCATACACCACCGGCACCTTTTTGCCGTCGGTCAATTCCAGCACACGCTGTGCGACGTTTTCCTTGCTGTAGTCGATGGTTTCCCAGGCGCCGAGGGATTTGGCCAGGGCGGCCTTTTCCGGCGAGCTCACCGTACCGATCAGCTTCACGCCCAAAGCCTTGGCCCACTGGCACGCCAGGGAGCCCACACCACCGGCTGCGGCGTGGAACAGGATGGTTTCACCGCCTTTGAGTTCATAGGTCTGGCGCAGCAGATACTGCACGGTCAGGCCCTTGAGCATGGCGCCGGCGGCCTGTTCGAAGCTGATGTCGTCCGGCAGGTGCACCAGGTTGGCGGCGGGCAACACATGCAGTTGGCTGTAGGCGCCCAGCGGGCCACTGCCGTAGGCCACGCGGTCGCCGACCTTGAATTGGGTGACTTCACTGCCGATGGCATCGACCACACCGGCGCCTTCCGCGCCCAGCCCCGATGGCAAGGCCGGCGGCGCGTACAGGCCGCTGCGGAAATAGGTGTCGATGAAGTTCAGGCCGATCGCCTCGTTGCGCACGCGAACCTGTTGTGGGCCAGGCTCGGCCGGCGTGTAGTCCACATACTCAAGCACTTCGGGGCCGCCATGGGCGCTGAACTGGATACGTTTGGCCATCTGCACTTCTCCTTAAGGTCGAATCGCGTAGCCCCCTATCGGACTCCTAAGCTTGATCTTCGTCAACTGCGACGTACGTGGGTGCGGTGGTATCCTGTGCGCCCATTTGCCGCCGACGCCCAATGGCCTCGCGTAGCTTTGCCCGATTCAAGGTGATGCCATGACTACCCGCACCGAGGCTGTAAAGGCCTACCTGCTTGACCTGCAAGACCGTATTTGCAGCGCCCTGGAAACCTTCGAGACGGACACTCGCTTTATCGAAGACGCCTGGACCCGGCCTGCCGGCGGCGGTGGTCGCACCCGTGTGATTGCAAACGGTTCTGTCATCGAAAAAGGCGGCGTTAACTTTTCCCACGTCTTTGGCAGCGGCCTGCCACCGTCTGCCAGCGCGCATCGGCCTGAGCTGGCCGGTCGCGGTTTCGAGGCCCTGGGTGTGTCGCTGGTGATCCACCCGCATAACCCCCATGTGCCGACTTCCCACGCCAACGTGCGCTTTTTCATCGCAGAGAAAGAAGGCGAAGAGCCGGTGTGGTGGTTCGGCGGTGGCTTCGACCTCACGCCTTACTACGGCAACGAAGAAGACTGCATCCACTGGCACCGCGTGGCCGAGCAGGCCTGCGCGCCGTTCGGTCCTGAGGTGTATTCGCGCTACAAAGCGTGGTGCGACACTTACTTCCACATCAAGCACCGCAATGAACCGCGTGGTATCGGCGGCCTGTTTTTCGATGACCTGAACGAGTGGGACTTCGACACCTGCTTCGCCTTCATCCGTGCCATCGGTGATGCCTACATCGACGCCTACCTGCCGATCGTGCAGCGCCGCAAGGCCATTGCCTACACCGAGCAACAGCGCGAATTCCAGGAATTCCGCCGGGGCCGCTACGTTGAATTCAACCTGGTCTACGACCGTGGCACCTTGTTCGGCCTGCAATCGGGCGGGCGTACCGAGTCGATCCTGATGTCGCTGCCGCCGCAAGTGCGCTGGAGCTACGACTGGAAGGCCGAGGCCGGCAGCGAAGAAGCACGCCTCACCGACTACTTCCTGCAAGACCGTGACTGGCTGGGCCTCGCTGCGCCCAAGGCGGCTGTCTGATGGACCGTTATGTCGTGTTCGGCAACCCCATCGGCCACAGCAAGTCGCCGCTGATCCACCGCATGTTCGCCGAGCAGACCGGCGAGCAACTGGACTACAGCACCTTGCTGGCGCCGTTGGAGGATTTCACCGGCTGTGCCCGTGAGTTCTTTCGGCAGGGCCGTGGCGCCAACGTCACGGTACCGTTCAAAGAGGACGCCTACCGACTGGCCGACACCCTCACCGAACGTGCCCAACGCGCCGGCGCGGTGAACACCTTGAGCAAGCTGGCAGACGGCAGCCTGTTGGGCGACAACACCGATGGCGCCGGCCTGGTTCGCGACCTTATCGTCAACGCCGGGTTGAGCCTGCAAGGCAAACGTATCCTGCTGCTGGGCGCGGGTGGCGCGGTGCGTGGCGCGTTGGAACCGTTGCTGGCTGAGCAACCCGCCTCGCTGATCATCGCCAACCGCACCGTGGAAAGGGCCGAACTGCTCGCCGAGCTGTTCGACGACCTCGGCCCGGTATCCGCCAGCGGTTTCGACTGGCGGCGTGAGCCGGTGGACGTGATCATCAACGCCACGTCCGCCAGCCTGTCAGGCGATGTACCGCCGATTGCGGGCAGCCTGATCGAGCCAGGCAAGACCTTTTGCTACGACATGATGTACGCCAAGGAGCCGACCGCGTTCTGCCGTTGGGCGACTGAGCAAGGTGCATCCGTGGCGATGGATGGCCTGGGCATGCTGGTGGAACAGGCGGCGGAAGCCTTCTTCCTGTGGCGCGGCGTGCGCCCGGATTCGGCGCCTGTATTGGCTGAACTTCGCCGCCAGTTGATCTGACACGGATCCAAATGTGGGAGGGGGCTTGCCCCCTCCCACATTGTTGATCGTTTTCAGTCTTGGAACTGGATGGGGCAATTGTCGGCCCCTTCCAGCTTTCTCAACTCTTCCACCACCTGCGGTCTGGCCCGGCGCAGCGTCAAACTGCGCCCTAACCCACGCAAGCGCCGAGCCTCCTGGTGCAGCATCTCCACCCCTGAATAGTCGATAAAGTTGATCTGCTGCGCCTCGATCACCACGCGCTCGCCCTGCAGACTTTGCAGGCGCACTTGCAGGTAATGGCTGGCCCCGAAAAAGATCGAGCCGCCCACCCGCAGTACATCCTCATCGCCGTCTCGCCACTGTTGTACCCGTGGCTGGGAGGTGCGCTTGAGGTAGAAAAACAGCGACGCCAGCACCCCGGCATAAATCGCCGTTTGCAGTTCCAGCAGCAAGGTGGCCACACAGGTCAGGCTCATCACCACAAACTCGGCGCGACTGACGCGAAACAACGCCCGAATACCGCGACGGTCCACCAGCCCCCAACTGATCAGCAGGATGCTCGCGGCCATGCTCGGGATCGGAATGTGGGCGATCAGCGCTGCGCCAAATAACGCGAACAATGCCACCCACAACGCGGAAAACACCCCGGCCAACGGCGAGCACGCGCCCGCCTCGTAGCTGAGGCCGGAGCGGGTGAACGAACCGGCGGACAAGTAGCCGGAGAAAAATCCGCCCGCGATATTGGATAGACCCTGCGCACGGACTTCCTGGTTGGCGTCGAGCAATTGCTGTGAGCGCGCCGACAACGAGCGGGCAATCGACAGGCTGGTTACCAACCCAAGCATGCCCACCGCCACGGCACTCGGCAGCAGGCGCAGGAGCAGGTCCAGGTCCATCGGCAACGGGCTGAACGGCGGCAGTTTGCCGACAAACGAACTGACCAGCGCTACGTGCCTGAACATCGCCGGCCACAGCCACGCCACCAGGCTGCCCAGTGCCAGCGCAATCAACAGCGTTGGCCAGCGAGGCACCAGGTATTTGAGCAGCGCGCCGACCAGCAACGTGCCAAGCCCTAGCAGGAGGGACGCATGGTCCCATTCGCCGCTGTGATGGATCAGCGCCAACAGGCTATTGATGGCGGTGGCCTGGCTTGGCAGATCCAGCCCCAACAGGTTGGGCAACTGGCCGAGGGCGATCACCACGGCGGCGCCCAGGGTGAAGCCGAGCACCACCGAGTGGGAGACAAAGTTCACCAACGCGCCGAAGCGCAACATGCCCAACAGCCACTGGAAAACTCCGGCGAGGAAGGTCAGTAGCAGGATCAGGGTGATGTAGTCCTGTGACCCTGGCACGGCCAATGGACTGACGCTGGCGTACAGCACAATGGAAATCGCTGCCGTGGGCCCGCAGATCAAGTGCCAGGACGAGCCCCAGAGGCAAGCGATCAGTACCGGGATGATCGCGGCGTACAGGCCGTATTCGGGTGGGAGACCAGCGATCAGCGCGTAGGCAATTGACTGTGGCAGGGCGAGGACTGCGCCGCTGAGGCCGACGATTGCATCCCGACCGACGCTGGCGCGGGTCTGGCGCGGGAGCCAGGCGAGGAAGGGGAACAGTGATTGGCGGTTGGGCCGGGGCATCGCAGACTCGGTTTAGAGGTTTGGCACAGAATATCAGTACACATCGGTTCCTGTGGGAGGGGGCAAGCCCCCTCCCACATTTGAATTGCATCAGGCCTCAGAGTCTGGCTTTAACTGCAGGGAGTGCGTCTTTGCCGTCCAGTGTTTTTACACCCTCCAGCCACTTATCCAATACCGCCGGATTGGCCTTGATCCACGCCTTCGCCGCATCGGCATTGCTGACTTTGTTGTTGGCCACCTCGGCCATGATGCCGTTCTCCATCTCCTGGGTAAAACTCAGGTTGGTCAGCAGTTTTCCTACGTTCGGGCAGGCCTGTGCGTAACCCTTGCGGGTCAAGGTATACACGCTGCCAGTGTCACCAAAGTATTTCTCGCCACCCTTGAGGTAGCGCATTTTCAACTGCACGTTCATCGGGTGTGGGGTCCAGCCGAGGAAGGTGACGAATTTCTGTTTCTTCACCGCTCGCGACACTTCGGCCAGCATCGCCTGTTCGCTGGACTCGACCAGCTTCCACTGGCCCAGGTCGAAGTCGTTCTTCTTGATGATTTCCTGCAACGAGATATTCGCCGGCGCGCCGGAGCCGATGCCGTAGATCTTCTTGTCGAACTTGTCGGCAAACTTGTTCAGGTCGGCAAAATCATGCACCCCGGCGTCCCACACATAGTCCGGCACGGCGAGGGTGAACTCGGTGCCGTCGAGGTTTTTCGCCAACTGCACCACATCGCCATTGGCCACGAACTTGTCGTAGAAGCCCTGCTGCGCCGGCATCCAGTTGCCGAGGAACACATCCACCTGGCCGTCCTTGAGCCCGCCAAAGGTGATCGGCACCGCCAGGGTGTCCACCTTCGGTTTGTAGCCCATGCCGGTCAGCAGGAAACCGGTGATGGCGTTGGTGGCTGCGATATCGCTCCAGCCCGGGTCGGCCATTTTTACCGTTTCACAACTGGCGTCCGCGTACACGTTGGCGCTGGTCAGTACCAACAGGCTCAACATCACAGTCAACTTTTGCATGGCCTTCCCTCTGTATTTATTGGTTTTGGCAGGGTTGTGGAAAACGTGCCTTGCGCTCCAGGTCGTCGAGGTCGATATGGTTGCGCATGTATTGCTGACTGGCGTCCACCAGTGGCTGGTGATCCCAGCTCTTCAGCTTGCCCTGGGTGAGTGCCTCGAATACCAGGCGACGACGGCGTTGGCTGGCGAGCACCTGTTGGTGGATCGCCGGGATGTCCCATTTGGCCCGCGCCTCAGTTAAAAACGCCTCGAACAGTGGCCGGTGTTCCGGTGACTGGCTGAGGTTCTCCCGCTCGTGCGGGTCGTTGTGCACATCGAACAGTAGACAAGGGTCGTCTTCGCTGTAGATGAATTTGTAGGCGCCTCGGCGAATCATCATCAGCGGGCTGATAGTGCCTTCGGCCATGTATTCGCCGAACACTTCGTCGTGCCCGCCCTGCCCTTGCAAGTGCGGTACCAGCGAGCGGCCGTCCAGCGGCAGGCGTGGGTCGAGCTCGCCGCCGGCCAGTTCCACCAGGGTCGGTAGCAGGTCGGCGGTGGACACGGCGTGGGTCACGCGGCCCGCCGCGAATTGCCCCGGCGCGCTGATCAATAGCGGTACGCGGGCGGCCATTTCGAACCAGTGCATTTTGTACCAGAGCCCGCGCTCGCCGAGCATGTCACCGTGGTCGCCAGAGAAAATGATGATGGTGTCATCGGCCAAGCCGGTGTCTTCCAGGGTCTGCAGGAGCTTGCCGACATTGCTGTCGATGTAGCTGCACGCGCCAAAGTAGGCACGGCGCGCATCGCGGATCTTATCCACCGGCAGCGGCTTGTCCCACAGGTCGTAGACCTTGAGCAGGCGCTGGGAGTGGGGGTCGAGATCGCTTTGCGCGGGTGTTGTAGGCAACGGGATATCAGCGTCGTCGTACAGGTCCCAGAACGGCTTGGGAATGGTGTACGGGTCGTGCGGGTGGGTCATCGACACCGTCAGGCAGAACGGTTGTTCGCCGTCTTCGCGGATATGGTCGAACAGGTATTGCTGGGCCTTGAAGACCACCTCTTCGTCGAAATCCAGCTGGTTTGTGCGCACGCACGGGCCGGCTTGCAGCACCGACGACATATTGTGGTACCAGCTGGGGCGTACGTCCGGCTCGTCCCAGTTCACCGCCCAGCCATAGTCGGCGGGGTAGATATCGCTGGTCAGGCGTTCTTCGTAACCGTGCAGTTGGTCGGGGCCGCAGAAGTGCATCTTGCCCGACAGCGCGGTGCGGTAGCCGAGGCGGCGCAGGTAGTGGGCGTAGGTCGGTACATCGGCGGGGAAATCGGCGGCGTTGTCGTAGGCGCCGATCTTGCTCGGCAACTGGCCGCTGACCAGGGTGAAGCGCGACGGTGCGCACAGCGGGCTGTTGCAGTACGCGGCATCGAACACCACGCCCTGTTCGGCGAGGCGGCTCAGGTTGGGCAATTTGATCGGGGAAGGTCCGTAGAACGGCAGCATCGGCGCGGCCATTTGATCGGCCATGATGAAAAGAATGTTCTTGCGCTTCATGATCTATCGGCATTCCATAGGCAGTGTTTATGCGAATGAGCATGCAGCCCATGAAAAGTGGGGTAAAGCCCATGAAAAGCAATGTCTAGGATAAGCACCGCTTATGTATGAAGCCCTTGGCGACCTGTCCCTCGATCTGCTGCGCGCGTTCGAAGCGGCGGCACGCCACCGCAGTTTTACCGCCGCTGCAATGGAACTGGGCACCACCCAGCCCGCGATCAGCCAGCAGATCAAGCGCCTGGAAGAGCAACTGGCGATCCGCCTGTTTGATCGCATCTACCGTGGCATTGAGTTGACCGATGCCGGCGCCCTGTTGTTCGAGCATGTGCAGGGCGGTTTGCAGGGCATCAACCAGGGACTGAGCCTGATCAGCCAGCAGGATCAGCATGAAGTGCTGCAAGTAGCCACCGACTTCGCCTTCGCCGCCTATTGGCTGATGCCGCGTTTGCACCGCTTCCACCAGGCCAACCCCCAGGTGGACGTCAGCCTGGTGACCAGCGAGCGCAACCACGCGACCTTACGCAGCGATATCGACGTGGCGGTGCTGTTTGGCGACGGCCGTTTCAAGCAGGGCGACAGCCTGTGGCTGTTCAACGAGGAAGTGTTCCCGGTGTGCAGCCCGCAATGGCTGAAGGCGCAGGCCACGCCGCTGACTGTACAAAATCTGCACGATTTCCCGCTGCTGCACCTGCGCCAGGAAAACAACAGCCAGTGGTTCGACTGGAGCGGCGTGTTTCGCGAACTGGGCATCACCACCGCGCCCACCCCCGGCCAGTTGCGCTTCGATAACTACACCCTGTTGATCCAGGCTGCGATTGCCGGCCAGGGCGTGGCCATCGGCTGGCGCCATCTGGTGGACAACCTGCTGGAACAGAACTGGCTGTGCCGGCCGGTGAGCGACACGGTGATCTCACGTTTCGGCTATTACGTGGTGCAACCCCAGCGCAAACGCCGAGGGCAGTTGGTGGAGCGTTTCGTCGACTGGCTGGTGGCCGAGCAGGCCAGCAGCGCACAGTCGCTGACCGGGCTGGCCCTGCCGTCGATTGCGGTCTAGCATCTGGCGCATATTGGATCCGGAGCTCGTCATGCAACGTATCAAGGGCTATCACGCCCATATCTACTTCGACGCGAACACTATCGAACAGGCGCGCACCTTGTGCGAAGACGCCGCCAAACTGTTCCCGCTGCGCATGGGCCGTGTGCACCAACGGCCGGTAGGGCCGCACCCGGACTGGAGCTGCCAGTTGGCGTTCGACCCGGAATACATCGGTGTGGTGCTGCCGTGGCTGGTGATCCATCGCAATGGCCTGGTGGTGTTCCTGCACCCCGATACCGGCGATGACCTGAAGGACCACACGGACTATGCCGTCTGGATGGGGGCGATGCGGGAGCTGAACTTGTCAGCCTTTTCTTAAAATTAATCCCTAAATATGGGATAGTCATTTATATATTGAGACTTTCTGCTTCGTAGGTTTATATTCGCTGCATCCGCTCAGAACTCAGGTGAAGCGATGCAGGCGCAATTGATCGCGCTCGATTGGGGAACCAGCTCCCTTCGTGCTTATAAACTCGGCCCCGCTGGCGCAGTGCTGGAACAGCGCTCGCTGGCGTGGGGCATCATGCATTTGCCCAATGAACCCCGGGACATTGCTGGCGTGCGTTGCAGCGATGGCTTCGAGTTGGCGTTCGATGCGGCGTGTGGTGACTGGCTCGACGCCGAGCCCGGTTTGCCGGTGATTGCCTGCGGCATGGTTGGCAGCGCGCAGGGCTGGAGCGAAGCCGCTTATCGCAATACCCCTGTCGATGTCGCCAGCCTCGGCCAGGCGCTGCATAAGGTGCGCAGCCTGCGTGGCGTGGACGTGCATATCGTGCCGGGCGTGATCGAGCAGGTCGGCTTGCCCAACGTGATGCGCGGCGAAGAAACCCAGGTGCTGGGCGTGTTGCAGGGGCTGGGCACCGACGCATTGATCGGCCTGCCCGGCAGCCATTCCAAGTGGGTGGAGGTGGTCGATGGCTGCATCACCCACTTCGACACCTTCATGACCGGCGAGCTGTTTGCGGTGTTGAGCAAGCACAGCATCCTCGGACGTACCCAGCAACAATCCGCACAATTCCAGGCCGACGCCTTTGACCGAGGCGTGCAGGTGGCGCTGTCCAAAGACGGCCAGCGCGGCGTGCTGTCGACGCTGTTCAGTGCGCGCACCCTGGGCCTCACCGCCGAACTCAGCCCCGAACAGCAGCCCGATTACCTCTCCGGCTTGCTCATCGGCCACGAACTCGCCGGCCTGCCCGGCAGTGCCCGACACAAGCCGATCATCCTGGTCGGCGCCGCGCCCCTCTGCGCCCGCTATCAACGCGCCCTCGCCCTCTGCGGTTTCGCCCACGTCAGCCTGGCGCAAGAAGCCACCGAGCGCGGGCTGTGGCAATTGGCGATGGCGTCCGGGCTCACTCAACCTGTATTGGAGGCCTGACATGCTCAAGCACGCACTCGCGCAAAACGGTTTGATCGCCATCCTGCGTGGCATTCGCCCGGACGAAGCCGAGGCCGTCGGCCAAGTGCTGTACGAGGCAGGGTTTCGGGTGATCGAAGTCCCGCTGAACTCGCCCGACCCTTACACCAGCATCCGCACCCTGCGCGACAGCCTGCCCGCCGATTGCCTGATCGGCGCCGGCACGGTGTTGCTGCCTGAGCAGGTCGAGCAGGTGAAGGCGGCCGGTGGCCAGGTGATCGTGATGCCCCACAGCGATGCCAAGGTGCTGCGAGCGGCGAAAGCCGCAGGCCTGTTCCTGTCGCCAGGTGTGGCGACACCGACCGAAGCCTTCGCCGCACTGGCCGAGGGGGCTGATGTGTTGAAACTGTTCCCCGCCGAGCAAATGGGCCCGGCGGTGATCAAAGCGTGGCTGGCAGTCTTGCCGGCTGGCACCTTGCTGCTGCCGGTCGGTGGCATTACCCCGGACAACATGCAGGTGTTTATCGATGCCGGTGCCAAAGGGTTCGGGCTGGGTTCCGGGTTGTTCAAACCGGGTATGACAGTGGATCAGGTAGCGAGCCGTGCCCAGGCTTATGTCGCCGCCTGGAAAGCCCTGAGCTGACATCAAGTTCCGCGCCCTTGGCGCCGCATCTATAAGAGAGACAAGAGATGAAAATTACCAAACTGACGACCTTTATCGTCCCGCCGCGCTGGTGCTTCCTCAAGGTCGAGACCGACCAGGGCGTGACCGGCTGGGGTGAGCCCGTGGTCGAAGGCCGCGCCCATACCGTGGCGGCTGCCGTCGAAGAGCTGTCCGATTACCTGATCGGCAAAGACCCGCGCAATATCGAAGACATCTGGACCGTGCTCTATCGCGGCGGCTTCTATCGCGGCGGTGCGGTGCACATGAGCGCCCTCGCCGGTATCGACCAGGCGCTGTGGGACATCAAGGGCAAGGCCCTCGGTGTGTCTGTCAGTGATCTGCTGGGTGGCCAAGTGCGCGACAAGATCCGCGTGTACTCGTGGATCGGTGGCGATCGCCCGGCCGACACCGCCCGCGCCGCCAAAGAGGCCGTGGCCCGAGGCTTTACCGCAGTGAAGATGAATGGCACCGAAGAACTGCAGTTCGTCGACAGCTTCGAGAAAGTTGACCTGGCCCTGGCCAACGTCGCCGCCGTGCGCGATGCGGTCGGCCCGAACGTCGGCATCGGCGTCGACTTCCATGGTCGGGTGCACAAGCCGATGGCCAAGGTGCTGATGAAAGAGCTGGACCCGTACAAACTGATGTTCATCGAAGAGCCGGTGCTCAGCGAAAACTACGAGGCGCTCAAAGAGCTCGCGCCGCTGACCAGCACGCCGATTGCCCTGGGCGAGCGCCTGTTCTCGCGCTGGGACTTCAAGCGTGTGCTCAGCGAAGGCTACGTGGACATCATCCAGCCCGATGCTTCCCACGCGGGCGGCATCACCGAAACCCGCAAGATCGCCAACATGGCCGAGGCCTACGACGTGGCCCTGGCCCTGCACTGCCCGCTGGGCCCGATTGCCCTGGCGGCATGCCTGCAACTGGATGCGGTCTGCTACAACGCGTTTATCCAGGAGCAGAGCCTGGGCATTCACTACAACGAGAGCAACGACCTGCTCGACTATGTGCGCGACCCCGGCGTGTTCGACTATGACCAGGGCTTCGTGAAGATCCCCAACGGGCCGGGCCTGGGCATCGAGATCAACGAAGAATACGTGATCGAGCGCGCGGCCATCGGCCACCGCTGGCGCAACCCGATCTGGCGGCATGCCGACGGCAGCTTCGCCGAGTGGTAAGCACCCTGTAGGAGCCGGGATGCCGGCTCCTGCAAGCCCTCAATAAACATAAGAAGAGGCAACCCCCATGCACCCTGAATCCTTCACCGGGCAGGCTTCTTTAGTCACGCCTACCAAAAAGCGTTTTTTCATCATGGTGCTGTTGTTCATCACCGTGGTGATCAATTACCTCGACCGCAGCAACCTGTCGATTGCCGCCCCGGCGCTGACCAGCGAACTGGGCATCGACCCGGTTCAGGTCGGGCTGATCTTCTCCGCGTTCGGCTGGACCTACGCAGCCATGCAGATCCCTGGCGGCTGGCTGGTGGACCGCGTGCCGCCGCGCATTCTCTATACGGCTGCGCTGATCCTGTGGTCCATCGCCACCGTGATGCTAGGTTTCGCTGCCAGCTTTATCGCGTTGTTCGTGCTACGCATGGCGGTGGGTGCCCTGGAAGCCCCGGCGTATCCGATCAACAGCCGCGTGGTGACCACCTGGTTTCCCGAGCGCGAACGCGCCACGGCGATTGGCTTCTATACCTCCGGGCAGTTTGTCGGGCTGGCGTTCCTCACGCCGGTACTCGCCTGGCTGCAACATGCTTTCGGCTGGCACATGGTGTTTGTCGTTACCGGTGGCGTTGGCATCCTGTGGGGGATCATCTGGTACGCGGTGTACCGCGAGCCCAAGGACTTCAAAGGCGCCAACGCTGCTGAAATCGAGCTGATCCGCGAAGGCGGTGGCCTGGTGGACATGCAGGAAAAAGCCGCCAAGGCGCCGTTCAGTTGGGTCGACCTGGGGATCGTGCTGAGCAAGCGCAAACTCTGGGGCATCTACCTGGGGCAGTTCTGCCTGAACTCCACGCTGTGGTTCTTCCTGACGTGGTTTCCCACCTACCTGGTGAAATATCGCGGCATGGACTTCATCAAATCCGGCCTGCTGGCATCGTTGCCGTTCCTCGCGGCGTTTGTCGGCGTGCTGTGTTCCGGGATCTTTTCCGATTGGCTGATTCGTCGCGGCGCATCGGTGGGGTTTGCGCGCAAGTTGCCGATCATTGGCGGGTTGCTGATCTCCACGGCGATCATCGGTGCCAACTATGTGGACTCGACGGCCTGGGTGATTGCGTTCCTGGCGGTGGCGTTCTTTGGCAATGGCCTGGCGTCGATTACCTGGTCGCTGGTGTCGACCCTGGCACCGGCCCGCCTGTTGGGGCTGACCGGTGGGGTGTTCAACTTCATCGGCAACCTGTCGGCGATTGCCACGCCGATTGTGATCGGCTTTTTGGCCAGTGGCGATTCGTTTGCGCCAGCGATTACCTACATCGCGGTGCTGGCCTTGCTCGGAGCGCTCTCTTACGTGTTGCTGGTGGGTAAGGTCGAGCGGATCGAGTTGTAAAAAAGGGCGACCTTGCGGTCGCCCTTTTTCCTTTCGGCTCAGGGCACCGACATCTCGTTACGGAACACATTCAGCGGGTCCCAGCGCTGCTTGGTGCGGCGCAGGCGGCTTTCAATCATGAGGTCAGGGAAGAACACCTTGTACCACTGCGGGTTGGGCCCCTTGTTGGGGTCGCCGTCGATAAACAGCATGTCGCGGTCGGGGTAATTGATGTAGCACCCTTCGAACTGGGCATTGACCGGAACGCCGTTGTCGTTGGCAAATGCCGCGAAAAACAGTCCCTGGATCCATTGCGCGTGGGCTTGATCCGAAGCGCTGCTTTCGTCACGCCAGTAGCATTGTGGTTGCCACTTCAAGTAGGACGAACGCTGTGCAACCGATGATTCCCGTCGCACGGCGGCGCTGGCCTGATTGATTTGCCCACCGAATGACTGGATCTGGATCAGGCTTTGAGTCAGCCGCTTATCGGGGTCGTCCCACGTCAGCGTGTCCCAGATCGCCTGCAGCACAGTGGGGGTGAAAATACCCTTCTGGTAGGCCGACTTGTACCGACCACGCTGGTTTGGCCCTGAGCCATTGAGCGTCTGCTGGCAATGCAGCCAATCCATTCGACGCGTCGCGGCCAGGGCAGACGCCAGTGAATTGATCGTCGGCCCTGGCGGGTTGCTGCGTGGCAGGTGGGTCGTTGGGGAAGGACTCAGGCATTCGGTAGCGGAAATGCCGATGGCATTGAGCATCGAGCTGACAAAGTCCTCAAAGGGGGCTTGATCATTCAACTCGCCCTGCTTGTCCACGTAATGAACATCCATCGTGACGTTGCCAGTGTTCTGATGGCGCATCTCCAGTTTGGTTGCCAGGCCCCAGGTGTCCGGGTTTGCCTGGTTGCGGGCAAACCAGTCCTGATAGGCCACCAGCAATCTGTCGAGGGCTGGCTTGGTCAGCAGCGACCAGTCCCACTCCAGCACCAGCCACAGCACTTCCTTGGGGGCTTGGGGCAAACGTTCGAAGTAGTAGCTGGTAATAATCCCGAACTGCCCGCCGCCTGCGCCGCAGCAGGCGGCGAACAGATCCAGTTCGTCCTGTTGGGCGCTGTTGCGGGCGACATGTACAGGGACTAGGCCGTTGCCTTGGGCGTTCGGCACCAGCATGTCGACGCCACTCAACCAATCGCACACCAGGCCATCCTTGCGCGACAGCAGCCCGTAGCCACCGCCGCAAATATGCCCACCCAGCCCGACCGAATAGCACGAGCCGCCGGGCAAGCTCGTGTTGGCCAGCTTGTACAGCGCCACATAGGCATCCCAGTTCTGGCCGCCCGCCTCCAGGCGATAGCTGTAGCGATGAGGCGAGGTGGGCACCAACTCCGAGGCAATCTGCCCCGTGGCGTCGTAGACCACTTGGTTGAGTTGGCTGATATCCAGGATCGAGAGCACTTCGTCGGGACTGTCGGGCATCTTGTTCGCGACAAAGCCTTCATAGCAGTGACCGCCGCTACGCACCGTGATCCGGCCATTGGGGATCGCCAGCGCCTGGGCGGCGGCGTCGATGATGTCCTGGGGGCTATAGCAGAGGTAAATCAAGTTGGCGCCACTTGACGAAGATTCACCCTGCACATTGCCCAATGGCCAGCGCAGGTTGAAACCTTTTTGCAGTGTTGAATGACGACGGTCCGCAGCGGTAATGAGATCAAATGCCATGATGTACTCCAAAGAGCCAAGAATGACTTCTGATGCGGCTAACTTAACGACCGGGAGGGCAAGGAATGCGGGGCTTGCGCAGGCGGTTAGACGGCAATAGGCATGAAGTGCGTTGAGGGAGGACGCAATGTCCACCCTCAAGCCTAGCGGAAAAAGGTGAAGGCGCCGGGGGGTTAGTTGAGTACGCCGTCGAGGATCTCGTAGACGATGCCCGTGCCCACCGCGATCAGCACCACATCCGGCCCCGAACGGCGCCACTCATAACCCGGGTACACCGGCAGGCGCGCGAGGGCGCGGTTGTCTAGGCGTTCGCCGTAGTAACCACGGGGCAACGGCTGGCCACGTACCAGGCGTACATTGGGCGGCGGCGGTGCGCCACGGGAGAACTGGCCGTGGTTGTCATGGATGATCTGGCGTACCGGGCCGAAGTCCTGGGGCGGGCCGCCGCGACGGTTGTCCTGCGGGCCGCGATGGTCGTCGCCATGTTGCTCGTGCTGGCCTTGCGGGCCGCCACGGTCGGGGCCGCCTTGGTCATAAGGCGCGGCTTGCACCAGCGCGCTGGCGCCAAGCACCAGTACGCCAAGGCCTGCAATCACGGATTTGGGCATTTTCATCGGGTATTCCTCAGGGCACGCAAACAAAAAAGGGACTTCGAACGAGGTTCGAAATCCCTTGGTCTTGCTGTTTAGGCCGTGCCCGCGCGGGTTGATTCCTCTGTATCAGGAACTTTACCTACTGCTTACGGGGCCCTTACTTACGGGCGTTACGCACGCCTTCCGACAATGCCGCACACAGGCTCAACACGCCGTCGATGGCTTGCTGGTCATTCTTGGCATTGGCAATGTGATCGATCAGCGCCGAACCCACCACCACACCGTCGGCCAGGCGGGCGATGGCCGCCGCTTGTTCCGGTGTACGGATACCAAAACCGATGCTGATCGGCAGGTCGGTGTGGCGACGCAGGCGGGTCACGGCTTCTTCGACGTGTTCCAGGGTCGCCGCGCCGGCACCGGTCACGCCGGCGACCGACACGTAGTACACGAAGCCGGAGCTGCCGTTGAGCACAGTGGGCAGGCGCACATCGTCGGTGGTCGGGGTGGTCAGGCGGATAAAGTCGATGCCTGCGGCCTGGGCCGGGTCGCACAGCTCGCCGTTATGCTCGGGCGGCATGTCGACCACGATCAGGCCGTCCACCCCGGCTTCCTTGGCGTCGGCGATGAACTGCGGCACGCCGTATTTGTGGATCGGGTTGAAGTAGCCCATCAACACCAGCGGCGTGTCGTTGTTGTCCTTACGGAACTCGCGGACCATCTGCAGGGTTTTCACCAGGTTCTGCTTGGCATTCAACGCACGGATGTTGGCCAGCTGAATGGCCGGGCCGTCCGCCATCGGATCGGTGAAGGGCATGCCCAACTCGATCACATCGGCACCGGCGGCTGGCAGGCCCTTGAGGATCTCCAGGGAGGTGTCATAGCCAGGGTCGCCAGCGGTGACGAAGGTCACCAGGGCGGCGCGGTTTTGTTCTTTCAACTGAGCGAAGCGGGTGTGCAGGCGGCTCATCAGTGTTTCTCCTGCTGGGACTGTTCCATATGGTGCATGACGGTCTGCATGTCTTTGTCGCCACGGCCCGACAGATTCACCACCATCAGATGATCCTTCGGCAGGGTCGGGGCGCGCTTGAACACTTCGGCCAGGGCGTGGGCGCTTTCCAGGGCTGGAATGATCCCTTCCAGGCGGCAGCATTTGTGGAAGGCGTCGAGGGCTTCGTCATCGGTCACCGAGGTGTACTGGACGCGGCCGATGTCATGCAACCAGGCGTGTTCCGGGCCGATGCCGGGGTAATCCAGGCCGGCAGAAATCGAGTGGGCGTCGATGATCTGGCCATCGTCGTCCTGCAGCAGGAAAGTGCGGTTGCCGTGCAGTACGCCCGGTACGCCACCGTTGAGGCTGGCAGCGTGCTTGCCGGTCTCGATGCCGTGGCCGGCCGCTTCAACGCCGATGATCTCCACGCTGGTGTCATCCAGGAACGGGTGGAACAGGCCCATGGCGTTGGAGCCACCGCCGATGCATGCCACCAGGCTGTCCGGCAGGCGGCCTTCCTGGGCTTGCAGTTGGTCGCGGGTTTCCTTGCCGATCACGGCCTGGAAGTCGCGCACCATGGCTGGGTACGGGTGCGGGCCGGCCACGGTGCCGATCAGGTAGAAGGTGCTGTCGACGTTGGTCACCCAGTCACGCAGGGCTTCGTTCATCGCGTCCTTGAGGGTGCCGGTGCCGGCGACCACCGGGATCACTTCGGCGCCCAGCAGCTTCATGCGGAACACATTGGCCTGTTGGCGCTCGATGTCGGTGGTGCCCATGTAGATCACGCATTGCAGGCCGAAGCGCGCGGCCACGGTGGCGGTCGCCACGCCGTGCATGCCGGCGCCGGTTTCGGCGATGATGCGTTTTTTGCCCATGCGCCGCGCCAACAGGATCTGGCCGATGCAGTTGTTGATCTTGTGTGCGCCGGTGTGGTTCAGCTCTTCGCGCTTGAGGTAGATCTTGGCGCCGCCACAGAACTCGGTCAGGCGCTCGGCGAAATACAGCGGGCTCGGACGACCGACGTAATCGCGCTGGAAGTAGGCCAATTCCTCGTTGAACGCCGGATCGATCTTGGCCGCTTCATATTCGCGGGCCAGGTCGAGGATCAACGGCATCAGGGTTTCAGCGACGTAACGGCCGCCGAACGCGCCGAACAGGCCGTTGGCGTCTGGGCCGTTGCGTAGATCGGTCTGGGACTGAGTCATGGGACACTCCAGGAGAGAATGGGTGTGGGAAGCAATGACGGCCACTCTACCCCTGACGTCCTGCGCTGAAAACCGATAAGATCGCCGCAACCTGTCAGGAAAACTCACAGATGAGCCGAGACCTCCCACCCCTCAATGCCCTGCGTGCCTTTGAAGCCACCGCCCGCCTCAACAGCGTCAGCCAGGCCGCCGAGCAATTGCATGTGACCCATGGCGCGGTCAGCCGGCAGTTGAAGGTACTGGAAGAGCACTTGGGCGTGAGTTTGTTCGTCAAGGAGGGGCGCGGCCTTAAACTCACAGATGCCGGTGCCCGTTTGCGCGACGCCAGCGTCGAGGCGTTCGAACGGTTGCGGGATGTGTGCGCCGAACTCACCCAGAGCAGTGCCGATGCGCCGTTCGTGCTGGGTTGCTCGGGCAGCTTGCTGGCGCGCTGGCTGATCCCGCGCCTGGGCCGCTTGAACGCGGACCTGCCGGACCTGCGCCTGCACCTGTCGGCGGGTGACGGTGACCTTGATCCCCGGCGCCCCGGCCTGGATGCCCTGTTGTTGTTCGCCGAGCCACCCTGGCCTGCGGATATGCAGGTGTATGAACTGGCCAGCGAACGCATCGGCCCGGTGATGAGCCCGCGTTTCGCTGGCTACGAGCGGCTGCGCCAGGCGCCCGCGTCGGCGTTGTGTGGCGAAGCGCTGTTGCACACCACCTCACGTCCGCAAGCCTGGCCCAGTTGGGCGCGGCAACACGGCATCGAACCCGGCGCGTTGAAACACGGCCAGGGGTTTGAGCATTTGTATTATTTGCTGGAGGCGGCAGTGGCCGGGCTGGGTATTGCTATCGCGCCGGAACCGCTGGTGGTCGAAGACGTGCGTGCGGGTCGCCTGGTGGCGCCATGGGGTTTCAGCGAAACCCCGGCGCACCTGGCGTTGTGGCTACCCAAGCGCGCCGCGGACGGACGCGCCGGGCAACTGGCGCAGTGGCTCAAGGCTGAGCTGTTGCGCCAGCCGGTTTAGTCACCGCGCTTGCACAGCAGGTAGGCGGCCAGCAGGCCCAGTGCGCCTACGGCAACACCGGCTGTAGTCCATGGGTGCTCTTGGGCGTAGTCCCGGGTTGCAACACCGGTTTCGCGGATTTTAACTTTGCTTTCTTCGTAGGCATCGCTGATCAGGTGGCGGGAATGCTTGAGGGCATTCTCGGCATTGCTTTTCAGGGCCTTCAAGGTTTTGCGCGATTCGTCAGACGCATCGTCCTTGAGGCTTTCCAGAGACTTGAGCAGGCTCGAAATCTCGGCTTCCATGCTTTCCAGCGACGCTTTGCGTAAAGAAGTGTTGGCCATGTGGACTCTCCTGAAGTGATTGAGTGGCGTGTGTAGATACCGACTGCGGCCGTTTCAGAAAGTGCAGTTAATCTGAACTTTCAGGTAGGAATGGTCGCCAGAAGCAGTACGAACATTGACTGCTACGCTTGCTTAACGACCCTTAGGAGAACTGCCATGAGTGATCATCACACCTACAAGAAAGTCGAATTGGTCGGCTCGTCGACCACCAGCATTGAAGATGCGATCAACAATGCTATCGCTGAAGCCAACAAGAGCATCAAGCATCTCGAGTGGTTTGAAGTGACTGAAACACGCGGCCATATCGAGGATGGCAAGGTCGCGCACTATCAGGTCACCCTCAAGGTAGGGTTCCGAATTGCCAGTAGTTGATCGCAACGGTTGAACTTGCTGACTGGCCGATTGCCATAACCTGCGCTACAACCAATGGGTGCCGATGCCGCAAGCGTCGGCACGCTCTTTTTGATCAGCGCAAGGAAAGTAACGGATGAAGAAGTTCCTGTTAGCGGTAGGTTTGTTGAGCATTGCGGGCGCAGCCCTGGCGGCGGGCAAGCCTTGTGAAGAGCTGAAAAGCGAGATTGCGGCGAAAATCGACGCCAAGGGCGCTTCGGGCTATTCGTTGGAAGTGGTGAATAAAGGCGCTTCTACCGACGCTAAAGTGGTCGGCAGCTGCGAAGGCGGCACCAAGGAAATCGTCTACAAGCGCGGTTAATCCCGTGTTCCAGACATAAAAAACCGACGCGAGTGCGTCGGTTTTTTTTCGCCTGAGGGTTTCAGCCCTTCATCAACTGCGCCAGCAACTCGTAGGAATGAATCCGGTCGGCGTGCTCGTACAGGTCGCAGGTAAAGATCAGCTCGTCAGCGCCGGTCTGTTCGATCAGCACCTCCAGCTTGGCGCGGATCTTCGCCGGGCTGCCGACCATGGCCAGGCCGAGGAAGCTGCCGACCGCGTCTTTTTCATGGGGCAGCCACAGGCCATCCATGGTTTTCACCGGTGGGCGCTGCACCAGGCTTTGCCCGCGCATCAGGGCGAGGATGCGTTGGTAGACCGAGGTGGCGAGGTAGTCGGCTTGTTCATCCGTGTCTGCGGCGACCAGCGGAATACCGAGCATCACGTAGGGTTTGTCCAGCACGGCCGAAGGCTTGAAGTGATTGCGGTATACGCGAATCGCCTCATGCATCAGGCGCGGTGCGAAATGCGAGGCGAAAGCGTAGGGCAAACCGCGCTCACCTGCCAGCTGGGCGCTGAACAGGCTGGAACCCAGCAGCCAGACCGGTACGTTGGTGCCGGTGCCGGGGACGGCGATCACCCGTTGGTCGGGCGTGCGTGGGCCGAGGTAGGCCATCAGCTCCGCCACGTCTTCGGGGAAATCGTCGGCACTGCCGGAGCGCTCACGGCGCAGGGCGCGGGCGGTCATCTGGTCGGAGCCGGGCGCGCGGCCCAGGCCCAGGTCGATTCGGCCGGGGTAGAGGCTTTCCAGGGTGCCGAACTGTTCGGCGATCACCAGTGGCGCATGGTTGGGCAGCATCACGCCGCCGGAGCCGACGCGAATCGTCGAGGTGCCGCCGGCCAGGTAACCCAGCAGCACCGAGGTGGCCGAACTGGCGATACCGTCCATGTTGTGGTGTTCAGCCACCCAGAAACGGTTGTAGCCGAACTTTTCCACGTGTTGGGCCAGGTCCAGGGAATTGCGCAGCGACTGCGCCGGACTGCCGTTGGCGCGCACGGGCACCAGGTCGAGGGTCGAGAACTTTACGTCGGACAGCGATTTCATAAGCCTGCTTCTCCAAAAGGGCCGCAGGCTTTTTAGACGAACCAAAACCTGCCGCTTCATGTGCATGCTCTATGCAATGAGGGCATATACCCGAGATTCAATAGCAGCCCAGGAAATTTCCTACTGAATCGCTAGGTTTCTCTTACAAGATGAACTTTGCCTGGCCGACTATCCTCAGAACCCTTACTGACGCAAAACCACCGTTTGAGGAGACCGCTATGAGTATCGTTAAAAAAGCATCCGCGCATTGGGAAGGTGACCTGAAGACTGGCCTGGGCTCCATTTCCACGGAAACCGGCGTGCTGCGTGAAGCGCCTTACGGCTTCAAGGCCCGTTTCGAGGGCGGTAAGGGCACCAACCCGGAAGAATTGATCGGTGCGGCCCACGCCGGCTGTTTCTCCATGGCGTTTTCCATGATTCTCGGCGATGCCGGGCTCAAGGCTGACAGCATTGACACCCAGGCCGAAGTGACCCTGGACCAGGTTGACGGTGGTTTTGCGATCACCGCTGTGCACCTGGTGCTCAAGGCCAAGATTCCGGGCGCGAGCCAGGCGCAGTTCGATGAACTGAGCAAAAAAGCCAAGGAAGGGTGCCCGGTGTCCAAAGTGCTGAACGCGAAAATCAGCCTGGATGCCACCCTGGTCAGCTAACGCAGCAGGTCCAATGTGGGAGGGGCGGTGCGACGATTCGACTTGCCCCCGATGGCGGTCTATCAGCAACAGAGATGTTGACTGACTCACCGCTATCGGGGGCAAGTCGAATCGTCGCACCGCCCCTCCCACATTTAGTTCTGCGTTAGATCAGAACTCGTGTTTTGTCAGTGTGGTCCTATTACCATGCAGCCTAGGCGCACACTCGTGCGCAGCGCATTCAGGGAGCTTCACACATGAAACGTTTTGCCTTGGCAATCATCTGCGGTGTATTGGCCACGTCGGCTGTGGCCGCGCCAAAAGACTGCGAAGAGCTCAGGAAGGAGATTGAGGTCAAGATCCAGGCTAACGCGGTGCCGTCCTACACCCTGGAGATCGTCAGCAAGGAAGAAGCCGACAAGCACGACAGCGCCATGGTGGTCGGCAGCTGTGAGAACGGCACCAAGGCCATCGTCTACCAGAAGAACAACGACTGATCAGATGCAGTTGACGCTGCGTTCTTCTGCGAGCAACTGACGCGCCGAGTCATACAACCGGATGTTGGGTGTGAAGGCCAGCGAGCGCCCTTCCAGCACATAGCGCTGGCCGGCCTGGAAGTGGTCGTATTCCAGGGTCATGAAGCAGGTGCGGTACATCATCTGGCTGAGCCCACCCAAACCGCCGCCGGCGGGGACTTCAAAGTCGAAACGCACCATCAGTTCATGATGGCCGGGCGGCATTTGGAAGAAACGTCCGTCATCCAGGTTCTTGCCGTCCAAGCGTTGCGCCATTACCAGCTTGGACCCCGGCGTCGGCGTGGTGAAATCAACCCACGCCTGCTGCGGGTCTGCCGGTGGCACCGGGGTGGTGGTGCAGGCACTGAGGAACAGGGCGGCGACGGGAAACCAGAGCTGACGCATGGCAGGCACTCACGTAGGAAAGAGTTCAGCCTGATGCCAGCGGCGACAGACTTCTTGTAAGTATAAACACGTCGTGCCATGGAAAAATTCCGCCTGGGCGCGATAGTCTGGCGAGCAAATTACCCAGGAGCGGTCGGGGCATGGTCAGGCGTTTTCTTCCAGGGTTGATGGTTGTGCTGCTCAGCGGCTGTTCCAGTGTCAGTTATTACGGTCAGTTGGCCAGTGGTCAATGGCAATTGCTGCGCGCCCGGGAGCCGGTGGCGCAGGTGATCGCTGACCCTTCCCGCCCAGTGCTGTTGCGCGAGCATCTGGCGCAATCGCAAAAGGCGCGTACGTTCGCCAGTGAACACCTGCATCTGCCTGACAACCAGAGCTACAGGTTGTATGCCGACATCGGCCGGCCTTATGTGGTCTGGAATGTCTTCGCCACGCAGGAGTTTTCCCTGTCTCCCGAAACCCATTGCTTCCCTATCGCGGGCTGTGTGGCCTATCGCGGCTACTACAACCAGGGCGCGGCGCGTGGTGAGGCGGCGTTGTTGAAGCAGCGAGGCATGGACGTGTCGATCGGCGGTGTCGAGGCCTATTCAACCTTGGGCTGGTTCAACGACCCGATCATGAATTCGATGATGAACTGGGGTGATGAGCGGCTGGCCACGTTGATCTTCCATGAGCTGGCGCACCAGCGTTTCTATGTGAAGGACGACACCGAGTTCAATGAGTCGTTTGCCAATTTCGTCGAGCAGGAAGGCACGCGCCAGTGGCGTGCTGCACGGGGCTTGGCGCCGCAGAGCCTGTCGGCGTCGAAGCAGCGTGATGAGTTCATTCAGCTGATCCTCGATACCCGCCAGCGCTTGGAAAAACTCTATGCCCAACCCTTGGCAACTGATGTGATGCGCCAGGCGAAGTCGGCCGAGTTCGAGCGTCTGCGTCGCGATTACCGGCAGCTGCGCGACAGCCAGTGGGGCGGGGACAAACGGTATGACGCGTGGATCAACCAACCCATGAACAATGCGCGGTTGCTACCGTTTGGGCTGTACGACCAGTGGGTGCCGGCGTTTGCGGCGTTGTTTGCGCGGGAAGGTGGGGATTGGGTGAGGTTTTATAAGGCGGTGGAGAAGCTGGGTGGGTTGCCGGTGGTGCAGCGCAAGGCGGCGTTGAGGCAGTTGGAAGGGGGTGCTCTTTAGGGCCTCATCGGGGGCAAGTCGAGTCGTCGCACCGCCCCTCACACATTTTGACCGTGTGCGCCGGTCAATTGTGGGAGGGGGCTTGCCCCCGATGGCGGTCTCAAAGTCGCTGCAAAAACGCCTGATGCATCTGATCCAGCGTTTCAAAATGCCAGGTCGGCGCCTCGGCATTCAGCTCCTCGAAACTGCCGAACCCATACCCCACCGCCGCCGAATCCAGCCCATTCTTGTGGGCGCCGATCAAGTCATGCTTGCGATCACCGATCATCAAGGTGGTGGCCGGGTCCAGGCCTTCCTCACTCATCAGGTGGGCAATCAGTTCGACTTTGTTGGTGCGCGTCCCGTCCAGCTCGCTGCCGTAGATCACCTTGAAGTGCTTGGCGAAATCGAAGTGCCGGGCGATTTCGCGGGCGAAGACCCAGGGCTTGGAGGTGGCGACATAGAGCTGGCGGCCTTGACCGTTCAACGCTTCCAGCAGCGGCATCACGCCGTCGAACACACGATTCTCATAAAGCCCGGTGACCTTGAAACGCTCGCGATAGAAATTCACCGCTTCCCAGGCCTTGGCCTCGTCGAAGCCGTAGAACTGCATGAACGCTTGCAGCAAGGGCGGGCCGATGAAATGTTCGAGTTTGGTCAGGTCCGGCTCGTCGATCCCCAGCTTGCCGAGGGCGTACTGGATCGAGCGGGTGATGCCCTCGCGTGGGTCGGTGAGCGTGCCGTCCAGGTCGAACAGGACGGTTTGGTAAGGCAGGGTCATCGGTCGAATCCTTCAGCCAGGTGCAGGTCTTTGAGCTTCACGTAGTTCGCGGCGCTGTAGGTGAAAAAGGCGCGTTCCTTGTCAGTCAATGGGCGAATCTGTTTGACCGGGCTACCGACATACAGGAAGCCGCTTTCGAGTTTCTTGCCCGGCGGCACCAGGCTGCCGGCGCCGATGATCACGTCGTCCTCGACCACGGCGCCGTCCATCACGATGCTGCCCATGCCGATCAGGATGCGGCTGCCGACTGTGCAGCCATGCAGCATGACCTTGTGGGCGATGGTCACGTCGTCGCCGATCAGCAGCGGGAAACCGTCCGGGTTGAACGGCCCGGCATGGGTGATATGCAGCACGCAGCCATCCTGCACGCTGGTGCGTGCACCGATGCGGATGCGGTGCATGTCGCCACGGATCACGGTCAGTGGCCAGACCGAGCTGTCGGCGCCGATTTCGACATCGCCGATCACCACCGCCGAAATATCGACAAAAGCCCCGGCGCCCAGGGCTGGCGTGTGGTTCTGATAGGTGCGAAGGGTCACGATAGCCTCTCTCTCTTCTGCTGATAGCTGCGGTGGGCGTTGATTGTAATTAAGATGGCCCCATCTTTGTTCTTACATGTTTCTTCAGCCAAGGTGCCCACCGTGAGCGCGAACAACCCTCTTCTGCAGTCCTACGACCTGCCGCCGTTCTCGGCGATCCGTGCCGAGCACGTCCAGCCGGCCATCGAACAGATCCTCGCCGACAACCGCGTTGCCATCGAAGGCATCCTGCAAAGCCAGGGCAAAAATCCGACATGGGCCGGTCTGGTCCTGGCGATGGACGAACTGAATGACCGCCTGGGCGCCGCCTGGAGCCCGGTCAGCCACCTCAACGCCGTGTGCAACAGCGCTGAACTGCGTGAAGCCTACGAAAGCTGCCTGCCGGCATTGAGCGCGTACTCTACCGAGATGGGCCAGAACCGCGCACTGTTCCAGGCCTTTGAAGCCTTGGCCAATAGCCCGGAAGCCGCCGGTTTCGACGTGGCGCAAAAAACCATCCTGGAACACTCCCTGCGTGACTTCCGCCTGTCCGGCATCGATCTGCCGCCAGAGCAGCAAAAACGCTACGCCGAAGTGCAGAGCAAGCTGTCGGAGCTGGGCAGCAAGTTCTCCAACCAGTTGCTGGACGCGACCCAGGCCTGGACCAAACACGTCACCGATGAAGCCACCCTCGCGGGCCTGACCGACTCGGCCAAGGCGCAGATGGCCGCCGCCGCCCAGGCCAAAGGCCTCGACGGCTGGCTGATCACCCTGGAATTCCCTAGCTACTACGCCGTCATGACCTACGCCCAGGATCGCGCGCTGCGTGAAGAAGTCTACGCAGCCTACTGCACCCGTGCGTCGGACCAAGGCCCGAATGCCGGTCAGAACGATAACGGCGCGGTGATGGAACAGATCCTCGACTTGCGCCAAGAGCTGGCTCAGTTGCTGGGTTACGCGTCGTTCTCCGAACTGAGCCTGGCCACCAAGATGGCCGAGTCCAGCGACCAAGTGCTGAGCTTCCTGCGTGACCTGGCCAAGCGCAGCAAGCCGTTCGCCGCCCAGGACCTGCAACAGCTCAAGGCCTATGCTGCCGAACAAGGCTGCGCCGACCTGCAAAGCTGGGACAGCGGTTTCTACGGCGAAAAACTCCGCGAGCAGCGCTACAGCGTGTCCCAGGAAGCCCTGCGCGCTTACTTCCCGATCGACAAAGTGCTGGGCGGCCTGTTCGCCATCGTGCAGCGCCTGTACGGCATCGAGATCGCCGAGCAGAAAGGCTTCGACACTTGGCACCCGGATGTGCGCCTGTTTGAAATCAAGGAAAACGGCCAGCACGTGGGCCGCTTCTTCTTTGACCTGTATGCCCGTGCCAACAAGCGCGGCGGTGCCTGGATGGACGGTGCCCGCGACCGTCGCCGCACCATCGACGGTGTGCTGCAAAGCCCGGTGGCCAACCTGGTGTGCAACTTCACCCCGGCCGACAGCGGCAAGCCTGCCCTGCTGACTCACGACGAAGTCACTACGCTGTTCCACGAATTCGGCCACGGCCTGCATCACCTGCTGACCCGCGTTGAACACGCTGGCGTGTCTGGCATCAACGGTGTGGCCTGGGATGCGGTGGAACTGCCGAGCCAGTTCATGGAGAACTGGTGCTGGGAGCCGGAAGGCCTGGCGCTGATCTCCGGTCACTATGAAACCGGCGAGCCGCTGCCCCAAGACCTGCTGGAAAAAATGCTCGCAGCGAAAAACTTCCAGTCCGGCCTGATGATGGTGCGCCAGCTGGAATTCTCGCTGTTCGACTTCGAACTGCATGCCACCCACGGTGATGGCCGCAGCGTGGCGCAGGTGCTGGAAGGCGTGCGCGATGAGGTATCGGTAATGCGTCCGCCGGCCTACAACCGCTTCCCCAACAGCTTTGCGCACATCTTTGCCGGCGGTTATGCGGCGGGTTACTACAGCTACAAGTGGGCCGAAGTGCTCTCGGCGGATGCCTTCTCCAAGTTCGAAGAAGACGGCGTACTCAACGCCGAAACCGGTCGTGCTTTCCGCGAGGCGATCCTGGCGCGTGGTGGCTCCCAGGAGCCGATGGTGCTGTTCGTCGACTTCCGCGGACGTGCGCCGTCGATTGACGCACTCTTGCGCCACAGCGGCCTGAGTGAGGACGCGGCAGCATGAGTGAAGGGCCTGTGATTACCAAAAAGCAGTTTATCGCCGGGGCGGTCTGCCCGGCGTGCAGTGAGCCGGACAAACTGAAGATGTGGACCGAGGACAGCGTGCCGCACCGTGAGTGTGTGGCCTGCGGTTATACCGACACGCTGAATGATCAAGGGTTGTCGGTGCCCAAGGAATTGGGCACGCGGGTCAATACCACGGCGTTGAAAGCGCCGGCGGACCCGAAGGTGCAGGCGGTGCAGTTTTTCCCCAATCCCAAGCTGAAAAAGGACTGATACCCGCTTAGGGTGTCAGCACCAATTCAGCGTCTTTCTTGGGTTCGACACGGCTGCTGCCGGCCGTGTTGAGCCAGCTTTTCATTGAGCACAGCGCGAATTCACTGGTGCTGCAGTCGCCATTTGCCAAGGCGGTGCGCAACTTGTCGATATCAGCCTTCATCATGTAGCGAACCCCGTCCTTGAAGCCGTTGCTGGTGCCAAACCCGCCCAGGGTCATTTCGTTCAGCGCGTCTTCCTTGCTCCACCCCTGAATCACCACTCGATACATCGCGGCCATCAGGCCGGTGCGATCAGAGCCATGCTTGCAATGCATCAGCACCGGGCCGTTGGCTTCGGCGTCCTGGATGGCCCTGAGTGCCGCCAGTACGTCGGAATCGTCGACATGGTTAGTGCGATAAGTCAGCTGTACCCGTTTGATATCAGATGACTTCAACCAGGCGGCATCAGATTCCGGCAAAAAGTTGATCACTGTACCGATCTTGAGTTTTTCCAACTCAGGCACGGCGCTGCTATCGGGCAAAGCGCTGCGATAGAGCGTTGGCGTCATTTGGTGCAGGTTGAATTGGTTGCCCACTGGCTGGGCCCACTCGGGTGAGCGAATGGACGAAGTCTCATCGGCCTGGGCGTGAACGGCGCCGAGCAGTGCCATGAGTGCCAGGCCGAGAGCAGGCAGCAATCGAGTGTTGGACATGCGCTTTGTGACCCAATAGGGAAATGGCTGATGGAGCGCAGATTCGCCCAGGGGGGGTCAACACCGTGTGAGGTGCTCGTCAAAGAAACGTGAATGGCCTCATCTGATCCGGTGTTTTTACCGCTCAAGCGATTCGTCCTGATGCTTAGGCTGCTATCATTTGTAACTATTGTTTGCCGGTGCCTGATATCCCACTGGCTTGCCACACATCACGCTGCTCCCAGAAGCGGCGGATAAACCCGTGACCACATGATGAGGTGCCACCATGTCTGATCAAGATCAAGACAACCCCCGGCGTGACTTTTTGCGCAAATCCTTGACCTTGATCCCGATGGTCACGGTTGCCAGCACCGGCCTTGGCGGCTCGATGCTGATGGCAACGCCTGAACCGGCGCAGGCCGCTCCCGCCAAGCCTGCGCCGAGTGAAAAGGCCTACGAGCCTACTTACTTCACGGCTGAGGAATGGGCGTTTATCAACGCCGCCGTCGAGCGCTTGATCCCCGCCGATGACCAAGGCCCGGGTGCCCTGGAAGCCGGGGCGCCGGAATACATCGACCGTCAGATGAACACCCCGTACGCCAGCGGTGCCCTGTGGTTTATGCAAGGCCCGTTCAACGCGGATGCTGCTCCAGAGATGGGCTGGCAGTCCAAACTGGTACCCAAGGACATCTATCGCCTGGGCATTGCCGCGACGGATGCCTGGTCGAAAGCCTTCAACGGTAAAACTTTTGCTGCGCAAGACAGCGCTACCCGAGACGACATGTTGCGTCGTCTGGAGGCTGGCGGAAGTGAAGTGACGGCGCATTTTGACGCGGTGCCGCCGAAGATGTTCTTCAACCTGTTGCTGCAAAACACCAAGGAAGGGTTCTTTTGCGACCCCATCCACGGTGGCAACAAAGGTATGGTCGGCTGGACCATGATCGGCTTCCCCGGCGCCCGCGCCGATTTCATGGACTGGGTTGAACGCAACGAGCAATACCCCTTCCCGGCAGTTTCCATCCGCGGCGAGAGGGCTTGAACGTGGCGACCATCATGAAGAAAGTGGATGCGGTGATCGTCGGTTTCGGCTGGACCGGCGCGATCATGGCCAAGGAACTGACCGAAGCAGGCCTCAACGTGGTCGCGCTGGAGCGTGGCCCGATGCAGGACACCTACCCGGACGGCAACTATCCCCAGGTCATCGACGAACTGACCTACAGCGTGCGTAAAAAACTCTTCCAGGATATTTCCAAAGAGACCGTGACCATTCGCCATAGCGTGAAGGACGTCGCCTTGCCCAACCGTCAGTTGGGCGCGTTCTTGCCGGGCAACGGCGTGGGCGGTGCGGGCCTGCATTGGTCGGGCGTGCATTTCCGTGTCGACCCGATCGAGCTGCGTATGCGCAGCCACTATGAGGAGCGCTACGGCAAACACTTCATCCCCAAGGACATGACCATCCAGGACTTCGGCGTAAGCTATGAAGAGCTGGAGCCGTTTTTCGACTACGCGGAAAAAGTCTTCGGCACCTCCGGTCAGGCCTGGACCGTGAATGGTCGGTTGGTAGGCGAAGGCCGTGGCGGCAACCCGTATGCACCGGACCGTTCCAATCCGTTTCCGTTGGAAGCGCAGAAGAATACCGTCTCCGCACAACTGTTTCAGAAAGCGGCTGCCGAGGTGGGTTACAAACCCTACAACCTGCCGTCCGCCAATACCTCGGGGCCGTATACCAATCCTTACGGTGCGCAGATGGGGCCGTGCAACTTCTGCGGTTTCTGTAGCGGCTATGTCTGCTACATGTATTCCAAGGCCTCGCCGAACGTGAACATCCTGCCGGCGCTGCGCCAGGTACCGAACTTTGAGCTGCGGCCCAATTCCCACGTGCTCAAGGTCAATCTCGACAGCACCAAGAGCAAGGCCACTGGCGTGACTTACATCGACGCCCAGGGCCGGGAATGTGAGCAGCCGGCGGACCTGGTGATCCTTGGCGCGTTCCAGTTCCACAACGTGCGTTTGATGCTGTTGTCGGGTATCGGCAAGCCCTATGACCCGATAACCAATGAGGGCGTGGTGGGCAGGAACTTCGCCTACCAGAACATGGCCACCATCAAGGCCTTCTTCGACAAAGATACCCATACCAACAACTTCATCGGTGCAGGCGGCAATGGCGTGGCCATCGATGACTTCAACGCCGACAACTTCGACCACGGCCCCCATGGCTTCGTGGGCGGTTCGCCGATGTGGGTCAACCAGGCTGGCAGCCGGCCGATTGCCGGCACGTCTAACCCTCCGGGCACTCCGGCCTGGGGTAGCGCGTGGAAGCGCGCCACGGCCGATTACTACACCCACCAGGTGTCGATGGATGCCCACGGCGCCCATCAATCCTACCGGGGCAACTATCTGGATCTGGACCCGGTGTACCGCGATGCCTACGGCCTGCCGCTGCTGCGGATGACGTTCGACTGGCAGGAAAACGACATCAAGATGAACCGCTTCATGGTCGAGAAAATGAGCAAGGTCGCCGAGGCGATGAACCCCAAGGCGATTGCCCTGCTCGGCAAAAAGGTCGGTGAGCATTTCAACACGGCGTCCTACCAGACCACCCACCTCAACGGCGGCGCGATCATGGGCACCGATCCGAAAACCAGTGCGTTGAACCGCTATTTGCAGTGCTGGGATGTGCACAACGTGTTTGTCCCTGGCGCGTCCGCTTTCCCACAAGGTTTGGGCTACAACCCTACCGGTCTGGTGGCGGCGCTGACCTACTGGTCGGCGCGGGCCATTCGCGAGCAGTACCTGAAAAACCCCGGCCCACTGGTTCAGGCATAAGGAGCGATGACCATGAAAGCACTTGTTATCGCCACCTTCGCCCTTTTCAGCAGCTGCTCTGTCAGTGCCGCTGAAAGCGATTTGATCAAGCAGGGTGAATACCTGGCCCGCGCCGGTGACTGCGTGGCCTGCCACACCGCCAAAGGCGGCAAACCCTTCGCCGGCGGCCTGCCAATGGAAACGCCGATTGGCGTGATCTATTCCACCAACATCACCCCGGACAAGACCGGCCTGGGCGACTACAGCTTCGAGGACTTCGACAAGGCCGTGCGCCATGGCGTCGCCAAGAGCGGTAGTACGCTTTACCCGGCAATGCCCTACCCGTCTTACGCGCGCGTCAGCGACAGCGACATGCAGGCGTTGTATGCGTATTTCATGAAGGGGGTCGAGCCGGTTGCTCAGCAGAACAAGGACAGCGATATTCCGTGGCCCTTGAGCATGCGTTGGCCGCTAGCGGCGTGGCGTTGGATGTTTGCGCCGGCGGTCGAAGCGCATCAGGCGCAAGCCGCCGCGGACCCGGTGGTGAGCCGCGGTGCCTACCTGGTGGAAGGTCTCGGCCACTGCGGCGCTTGCCATACCCCACGGGCCCTGACCATGCAGGAAAAAGCCTTGAGTGCCACCGACGGCAACGCTTTCCTGTCCGGCAGCGCGCCACTGGAGGGCTGGATCGCCAAAAGCCTGCGCGGTGACCACAAGGATGGCCTCGGCAGTTGGAGTGAGGAACAGTTGGTGCAATTCCTCAAGACCGGCCGCAGTGATCGCAGTGCGGTGTTTGGTGGCATGAGCGACGTTGTCGTCCACAGCATGCAGTACATGTCGGAGGATGACCTGACGGCTATCGCCCGTTACCTCAAGAGCTTGCCGGCGGTGGACTCCAAGGACCAGCCGCATCAGTACGACAAGCAGGTGGCCGAGGCGCTGTGGAAAGGCGATGACCGCAAGCCGGGCGCGTCGGTCTATATCGACAACTGCGCGGCCTGCCACCGTACCGACGGGCATGGCTATACGCGGGTGTTCCCGGCGCTGGCGGGTAACCCGGTGGTGCAGACGGCGGATGCCACGTCGTTGATCAACATCGTGTTGAACGGCGGCACCTTGCCGGCTACCCACGCGGCGCCCTCGACCTTCACCATGCCGGCGTTCGCCTGGCGTCTGTCGGATCAGGAAGTGGCGGATGTGGTCAGTTTCATTCGGGGCAGTTGGGGCAATAAAGGTGCGCCGGTGAAAGCTAACGATGTGGCGGACTTGCGCAAGAACGATATGCGCACCACCTCGGGCGATGACCTGGGCCAGGTCACGCAACGGCACTGATCGCTGGCTGACCGCCAAACGGCACTGGTCAGAAGCCCTGCGCCTCGATACTGTATATAAAAACAGTATCGAGGCGCTTTCATGTCTACTCCGCTGCCGCCCCGAGGCCGGGGCACGGCCACCAACCTGCACAACCGCTTCGCACCGACTGTCAGCGTGGTCGAGGATGACGGCTGGTTCCAGGAAGTGCCGCCGACCCAGGGCACTGAAGTGCGCATCGAAACGGCCAAGAGCATCATCACCCGCAACAACTCGCCGGACTTGCCGTTCGATCGTTCGATCAACCCCTACCGTGGTTGTGAGCATGGCTGTATCTACTGCTACGCGCGGCCGAGCCATGCCTATTGGGACATGTCGCCGGGGCTGGATTTCGAAACCAGACTGATCGCCAAGACCAACGCTGCCGATGTGCTGGAACAGCAGCTGTCGAAACCGGGTTACGTGTGCGCGCCGATCAACCTTGGGTCCAACACTGACCCGTACCAACCGATCGAGCGCGAATACAAGATCACCCGGCAAACCCTGCAAGTGCTGCTGCGCTATCGCCACCCGGTGACCATCATCACCAAGGGGTCGCTGATTTTACGCGATCTGGACCTGCTCACCGAGTTGGCGCGCCAGCGACTGGTGGCCGTGATGATCAGCCTCACCAGCCTGGACGACGAACTCAAGCGCATCCTGGAGCCACGCACGGCAGCGCCCAAGGCACGCCTGCGAGCGATCCGGGTGATGCGTGAGGCGGGGATCCCGGTGGGTGTGCTGTGCTCGCCGATGATCCCGATGATCAACGACAGTGAGTTGGAAAGCCTGTTGGCCGAAGCTCACGCAGCGGGCGCGCAAAGTGCGGCGTACATGATGCTGCGCCTGCCGCTGGAGGTGGCGCCGTTGTTCGAGGAGTGGCTGGCGGCGCATTACCCGCAGCGTGCGGCCCATGTGATGAGCCTGGTGCGCCAGGTGCGTGGCGGCGAGGTGTATGACAGCCGCTTCGGCGTGCGCATGCGTGGCGAAGGGCCGTTTGCCGATTTGCTGGCGCAGCGCTTCAGCAAGGCCATCAAGCGGCTGGGGCTCAACCGCCGGGAAGGGTTTAACCTGGATTGCACGGCGTTCTGTCCTCCGGGCAGACAGATGGCATTGTTGTAGACTGACAAGGAGGAATGCATCGTTCCTGTAGGAATAGTCGCGTTTTGACATCACTGAAACCCGCGATCTAGAGCGGTTCATTCAGTTTGAGTTAAGTTTCGACGGTTACCTTGTTCAGCGAGTGACTGATGAGTCGGCACTCTGGCCCCTGGCGTTTTACAACTAATCCACTGGCCAAGCGTCCAACTGACCTGAACACTCCCCTGCATTAATCAAGAGGATGAATCATGAGTGACAAGGATAAACAGCCGTTGGCTGCGTCGGCTTCTGCCCCTCAGGTGGCTGAAACCGCCGATGCAGCGCTAAAGCACATTGTTGACGGCTTTTTGCATTTCCATCACGACGTCTTCCCCCAGCAGGAAGAACTCTTCAAGAAACTCGCCACGGCCCAGAGCCCACGGGCGATGTTCATTACCTGCGCCGACTCGCGCATCGTGCCCGAGCTGATCACCCAAAGTTCTCCGGGCGATCTGTTCGTGACCCGTAACGTCGGCAACGTCGTACCGCCTTACGGCCAGATGAACGGCGGTGTTTCCACGGCTATCGAGTACGCGGTACTCGCCCTGGGCGTGCAGCACATCATCGTCTGCGGGCACTCCGATTGCGGCGCCATGCGCGCGGTGCTCAACCCCGACAGCCTGGAAAAGATGCCGACGGTCAAGGCCTGGCTGCGGCACGCCGAGGTCGCCAAGACCATGGTCCATGACAACTGCGACTGCGCCAATGAAGGCGAGAGCATGAAGGTGCTCACCGAAGAAAACGTCATCGCCCAACTGCAACATTTGCGTACCCACCCCTCCGTGGCTTCGCGCATGGCCAATGGTCATTTGTTTATCCACGGTTGGATCTACAACATCGAGACCAGCGAAATCAGCGCCTACGATGCCGATCAGTCGACGTTCCGACCGTTGAGCGGCGACGGACCGATCCCTTGCGCGACGCCTAAAGCGCGCTTCTAAAACACTTCCCTGCCGGGTAAAGCGGTGGCTGCCATGGACGCAGCCAGGCTTTACCGCGCCCGGCGAATGCCTCGGGAGAGCCATCATGCGTGCTGCTCAATTGAAAGCTGTATTGCCAAGGGAGCTGCTCGCTTCCGTGGTTGTGTTTCTGGTCGCCCTGCCCTTGTGCATGGGGATTGCGATCGCCTCCGGCATGCCACCGGCCAAAGGCCTGATTACCGGGATTATCGGTGGCCTGGTGGTGGGCTGGCTGGCGGGCTCGCCGTTGCAGGTCAGCGGCCCCGCGGCAGGGCTGGCGGTGCTGGTGTTCGAGTTGGTGCGCCAGCATGGCATGCTGATGCTCGGACCGATCCTGCTGCTGGCGGGATTCCTGCAGCTGGTTGCCGGGCGTTTGCGCCTGGGCTGCTGGTTTCGCGTCACGGCACCGGCGGTGGTGTACGGCATGCTGGCGGGGATTGGCGTGCTGATTGTGCTGTCGCAGATTCATGTGATGCTCGACGGCGCGCCCAAGCCTTCCGGGTTGGATAACCTGGCAGGCTTCCCGGCGGCACTGGCCGACGCAATCCCGACCCTGGGCGGTGGCCTCGGCTGGCAGGCAGGGTTACTCGGTTTGTCGACGATGCTGGTGATGTACGCCTGGGACAAATTGCGCCCGCAGAAGCTGCGCTTTGTGCCTGGCGCTTTGCTGGGCGTGGGCCTGACCACGGTGGTCAGCCTGGTGCTGGCGTTGCAGGTCAAGCGTGTCGAAGTCCCGGAAAACCTCGCCGATGCTATCGACTGGCTACGCCCCAGCGACCTGTTGAACCTCGCCGATCCCCAGCTGTTGATCGCGGCATTTGCCGTGGCGTTTATCGCGAGCGCTGAAACGCTGCTGTCTGCCGCGGCGGTCGACCGCATGCACAGCGGTCAGCGTTCGGATTTCGACAAGGAATTGTCTGCTCAAGGTGTCGGCAACATGCTCTGCGGCCTGGTCGGCGCCCTGCCGATGACCGGCGTGATTGTACGCAGCTCGGCCAACGTGCAGGCCGGCGCTACCACGCGCTTGTCGGCGATGTTCCATGGCCTGTGGCTGCTGGCGTTCGTGCTGTTGCTGTCGAGCGTGCTGCAAAGCATCCCGGTGGCGAGCCTGGCGGGAGTGCTGGTGTACACCGGTATCAAGCTGGTGGACATCAAGGCGTTCAAGGCACTGGGACGTTATGGGCGGATGCCGATGTTTACCTACGCGGCCACAGCGCTGGCAATCATCTTTACCGACCTGCTGACCGGCGTATTGGTGGGCTTCGGGTTGACGTTGGTCAAGCTGGCGTTCAAGGCTTCACGGCTCAAGGTCAGCCTGATCGACTTGCCTCAGGACGGTGAGATGGAGCTGCGCCTGACGGGTGCGGCGACCTTTCTGAAAGTGCCTGCGTTGACTCAAGTGTTGTCGACGGTGCCTGCCGGGACGACCGTGCATGTTCCGCTGAGCAACCTGAGTTACATCGACCATTCCTGCCTGGAGTTGCTGGAGGAATGGGGGCGGGCCAATGCGGCCAAGGGCTCGAAGCTGGTGATTGAGGCGCGCGGGTTGAAACGTAGGCTGGAAGGTCGGGTGAGGACGACGACAGGGATTGGCTCAGCGCCAGCCTGAACAGCAAACAACACCCCTTTAGGAGCTGGCAAGCCAGCTCCTAAAGGCGGGATCAGGCCGGCTGATCCAGCGCCAACTCAACCCCCAGCTGTCGCGACAGGCATGGCCAGCGCTTCCACGCGGCTTCGGTGTCCGGGCTCTTGAGCTGCTCGCGATAAGCCTCCACGGACTCCAGCGCAAAGCTGTCTTCGTTGAGCATTTCATCCACTGCGTGGTGCACCGCTTCATCCAGCTGGTTGGCGAAGGCTTCGCCGATCAGCTGATGGGCAATGACATTGGCCACTGTGGTATCGGCCGGAATCAACGGCTGGCCAAAGTGCTTGATATACAGATCGTTGACCTCTTCGACCAGGCGATGAGCCAGGTAGGCCTCATCCAGCAGGCCATCGAGACCTTCATGGCCGGCCAGGATAGCGGGCGGTTGCAGGAAGAAATGCTCGGCGATCTTCAGTACCGGCTTGATCTGGCTTTCGATACCGGCCTCGCGGGCCACGTCGTTGGCGGCGTCCAGCAAGTCCGGGACTAGGTCGATGTAGGCGGTGACAAAGCGTGTCATGACAATGTTGCGATCACCGTCAGCCAGAGATATGGCCGAATGCAGGTGCGGCAATTGTTTTTCCAGTTGCAGGGCAAGCTGGCCAGTGCTGGCTTCGTGTTGATGGGCACGGGAAATCTGCTCGCGCAATGCGGCGGTGTTCATGAAAGCTCCAGTGATGCAGGCGTAGGAAAAGGGAGAAGATAAGGTAGCTCGTTTATACGAGCGCCTCAGACGCATTTGTCATAATTATTTCATGGTTATGCGCCTGCGTTATATCGAATTGCCATCGTTCGTCGGATAAACGATTCCGTGCCCGGTTTTATTGGCTCCAGCCAGTCATTTCTACTCATTTGCCCCTACACATTGCGGGGTTGCAGAGCCTGTCTATACTCGGATTTGTACGCGATTAGCTGATGACGCCAGACTGCATAAGCAGGCAAGGCCAGGCGGTTGTAAGCAGTATGGAAGCCGCTCCCTTCGACGCAGGTGCAAACCGGCGGGATAACAAGAACGATAAGGGGAACCCGCAATGATGCGACATCCACATGTTTGGATGGGCCTCCTGTTGTGGTCGGTATTCGGCCAGGCACATGCCGCCTGGACAACGAATATGGCGCCAGGGGCGACAGAAGTCAGTCACGCTGTGTTCGACCTGCACATGACCATTTTCTGGATCTGTGTGGTGATTGGCATCATCGTGTTTGGCGCAATGTTCTGGTCGATGATCGTTCATCGCCGGTCCACGGGCCAGGTGGCGGCCAAGTTCCACGAGAGCACCACCGTGGAAATCCTCTGGACCGTCGTACCCTTGCTGATCCTGATCGCGATGGCCATTCCGGCGACCAAGACCCTGATCAATATCTACGACAGCAGTGAGTCGGATATCGACATCCAGGTCACCGGCTACCAGTGGAAGTGGCATTACAAATACCTGGGCCAGGATGTGGAGTTCTTCAGCAACCTGGCCACGCCCGCCGAACAGATCCACAACCAGGCGACCAAGGGCGAACATTACCTGCTGGAAGTCGACCAGCCGCTGGTGCTGCCAGTGGGCGCCAAGGTGCGCTTCCTGGTGACGGCCGCCGACGTGATCCACTCCTGGTGGGTGCCGGCGTTTGCGGTCAAGCGCGACGCCATCCCTGGCTTCGTCAACGAGGCCTGGACCCGTGTCGAGAAGCCTGGCATCTACCGTGGCCAGTGCGCCGAACTGTGCGGCAAGGACCACGGCTTCATGCCTATCGTGGTCGAGGTCAAGTCCAAGGCCGACTACGACACCTGGCTCGGCGAGCGCAAGGCAGAGGCCGCCAAGCTCAAGGAACTGACCTCCAAAGAGTGGACCCTGGAAGAGTTGGTGGCCCGTGGCGACAAGGTCTACCACACCACCTGCGTGGCCTGTCACCAGGCCGAAGGCCAGGGCCTGCCGCCGATGTTCCCGGCGCTCAAGGGTTCGAAGATCGCCACCGGTCCTGCCGCCGATCACCTGAGCCTCGTGTACCACGGCAAGCCCGGCACCGCGATGGCGGCATTCGGCAAGCAGCTCTCGGAAGTGGACATCGCCGCCGTGGTGACCTATGAGCGCAACGCCTGGGGCAACAACAAAGGCAACATGGTCACGCCTAAAGACGTGCTGGCCATCAAGCAGGCGGAAAGCAAATGACCTCTCCCATGGCATTGACCTCGACCCGCCCCGCCCACTCGCTTGCAGGAGAACGACCATGAGCGCTGTGATCGACGACCATGGTCACGCCGACCATGCCCACGGCCCCGCCAAGGGTCTGATGCGCTGGGTGCTGACCACCAACCACAAAGACATCGGCACCATGTACCTGTGGTTCGCCTTCGCCATGTTCCTGCTCGGCGGCTCGTTCGCCATGGTGATCCGTGCCGAGCTGTTCCAGCCCGGCCTGCAGATCGTGCAGCCGGCGTTCTTCAACCAGATGACCACCATGCACGGGCTGATCATGGTGTTCGGCGCAGTGATGCCGGCGTTTGTCGGCCTGGCCAACTGGATGATCCCGTTGATGATCGGCGCGCCTGACATGGCCCTGCCGCGCATGAACAACTTCAGTTTCTGGCTGTTGCCGGCGGCCTTCCTGCTGCTGGTCTCGACGCTGTTCACGCCAGGCGGTGGGCCGAACTTCGGCTGGACCTTCTATGCGCCGCTCTCCACCACCTACGCGCCGGAAAGCGTGACGTTCTTTATCTTCGCCATCCACCTGATGGGCATCAGCTCGATCATGGGCGCGATCAACGTGGTTGCCACCATCCTCAACCTGCGTGCGCCGGGCATGACCTTGATGAAAATGCCGCTGTTCGTGTGGACCTGGCTGATCACCGCGTTCCTGCTGATCGCGGTCATGCCGGTGCTGGCCGGTTGCGTGACCATGATGCTGATGGACATCCACTTCGGCACCAGCTTCTTCAGCGCGGCCGGCGGTGGTGACCCGGTGCTGTTCCAGCACGTGTTCTGGTTCTTCGGCCACCCCGAGGTGTACATCATGATCCTGCCGGCCTTCGGCGCCGTCAGTTCGATCATCCCGACCTTTTCGCGCAAGCCATTGTTCGGCTACACGTCGATGGTCTACGCCACGGCGAGCATTGCGTTCCTGTCGTTCATCGTGTGGGCGCACCACATGTTCGTGGTGGGCATCCCGTTGGTGGGCGAGCTGTTCTTCATGTACGCCACCCTGCTGATTGCCGTGCCCACCGGGGTGAAGGTGTTCAACTGGGTCAGCACCATGTGGCAAGGCTCGCTGACCTTCGAGACGCCGATGCTGTTTGCCGTGGCCTTCGTGATCCTGTTCACCATCGGCGGTTTCTCCGGGCTGATGCTGGCGATTGCCCCGGCGGACTTCCAGTACCACGACACCTATTTCGTGGTGGCGCACTTCCATTACGTACTGGTGCCCGGTGCGATCTTCGGCATCTTCGCCTCGGCCTACTACTGGCTGCCGAAATGGACCGGCCACATGTACGACGAAACCCTGGGCAAGCTGCACTTCTGGCTGTCTTTCGTGGGCATGAACATGGCGTTCTTCCCCATGCACTTCGTCGGGCTGGCGGGCATGCCGCGCCGGGTGCCGGACTACAACCTGCAGTTCGCTGACTTCAACATGGTCTCGTCGATCGGCGCATTCATGTTCGGCGCCACGCAGATCTTCTTCCTGTTTATCGTGATCAAGTGCATCCGTGGCGGCCCGCCGGCGCCGGCCAAGCCCTGGGATGGCGCTGAAGGCCTGGAGTGGAGTATCCCTTCGCCGGCGCCGTACCACACCTTCACCACGCCGCCGGAGGTCAAATGAACACGCCTTGGCACTGCGTACACGGCCAATGTGGGAGGGGGCTTGCCCCCGATGGCGGTGTGTCAGCCGACATCACGATTGGCTGTAAAACACCTATCGGGAGCAAGTCCCCTCCCACAATGGCCTCATTCACATTGGGTGGGCGTCATGGCTGAATCCTTGCCGATCAAGCGCCTGGTCACGCGCCTGCTGATCCTGGTGGTGGCAATGTTCGCCTTCGGCTTTGCGCTGGTGCCGATCTACGACGTGATGTGCAAGGCGTTCGGCATCAACGGCAAGACCGCCGGGCAGTATGAGGGCGAGCAGGTTGTCGACCCGACGCGACAGGTGCGCGTGCAGTTCCTGTCCACCAACGCCATCGACATGGTCTGGGATTTCTACGCCAAGGCTGACGAAGTGGTGGTCAACCCGGGTGCGGTAACCGAGATGCTCTTCGTGGCCCACAACCCCACCGACAAGCCGATGACCGCCCAGGCCGTACCGAGCATTTCCCCGGCCGAAGCGGCGATGTATTTCCACAAGACCGAATGCTTTTGCTTCACCCAGCAAGTGCTGCAGCCGGGCCAGCGCATCGAGATGCCGGTGCGTTTCATCGTCGACCGCGACATGCCCAAGGATGTGAAGCATCTGACCCTGGCGTACACGCTGTTCGATATCACTGCGCGCCAACCGCCCGTGGCTGTGCACAGCGGCGGCTAGCTACTGTTTGCCCCCTCAATCAGGAGAGCGAATACATGTCGACTCATGATACGTACTACGTACCGGCGCAAAGCAAATGGCCGATAATTGCCACGATTGGCCTGCTGGTCACCGTGTATGGACTGGCTGTGTGGTTCAACGACTTGAAGGCGGCACGCCCGGAATCCCACGGCCCGTGGATCTTTTTCGTCGGCGGGCTGCTGCTGGCCTACATGCTGTTCGGCTGGTTTGGTGCGGTGATCAAGGAAAGCCGCGCCGGTTTGTACAGTTCGCAGATGGACCGCTCGTTCCGCTGGGGCATGACCTGGTTCATCTTTTCCGAAGTGATGTTCTTTATCGCCTTCTTCGGTGCGCTGTTTTATGTGCGGCATATGTCCGGCCCGTGGTTGGGCGGTGAGGGTCACAAGGGCATTGCGCACATGCTGTGGCCGAACTTCGAGTTTGCCTGGCCGTTGCTCAACAACCCTGACCCCAAAATGTATCCCGCGCCTGAAGGCACCATCAGCCCTTGGGGTCTGCCGCTGGTCAATACCATCCTGCTGGTGAGTTCCAGCGTGACCATCACTATCGCTCACCATGCCCTGCGCAAAGGCCATCGCGGCGCGCTGAAAATCTGGTTGGCGATCACCGTCCTGCTGGGTATGGCGTTCCTGGGCTTCCAGGCCGAGGAATACATCCACGCGTACAAAGAGTTGGGGCTGACGCTCGGCTCCGGCGTCTATGGCGCGACCTTCTTCATGCTCACCGGCTTCCACGGCGCCCACGTGACCATCGGCACCCTCATTCTGTTCGTGATGCTGATGCGCATCCTCAAGGGGCATTTCAATGCCGAGCACCAGTTCGGCTTCGAGGCGGCAAGCTGGTATTGGCACTTTGTGGACGTGGTGTGGATCGGGCTGTTTTTCTTCGTCTACGTGTTGTGAGACGGCTTACCACGGCGCATGAGAAACCAGTTGGCCGCTGAAAAAGCCCCAGGTGATCAAGGCCAGGGTGATCACGGCCAGTACGACACGCACGGTCAGGGCGTTGACGAGGCGGTTGGAGTTGCCCTCGTCCTTGACCAGAAAGAACAAGCCACTGAACAGGCTCACGACGGTCGCGATCAGCATCAGGGCAATGGCGGCTTTGAGCATGGTCGGGCTCCACGGGGATGGGCGGGCAATGAAAACAAGTATAGCCAGCGCCGCAAAACGCTTTCGTCCAGGGATCGCACCCACCCTAGTGGTGCTGGTGCTGCTGCCCCTGATGGTGGGGTTGGGGTTCTGGCAACTGTCGCGCGGCCATGAAAAGCAGCGGCTGGTGGATAGTTATGCCGAGCGGCGCGCAGCCGAGCCGGTCAGTAGTGCGCAACTCAATGACATGCCAGACCCGGCCTTTCGCCGCGTGCGCCTGCGCGGGCAGTTGGATGCCGAGCACAGCGTGTTTCTCGATAACCGCATGCGCGACGGCAAGGCCGGCGTAGAGCTGCTGCAACCCTTCCACGATCAGGCCAGCGGCCTGTGGCTGTTGCTCAACCGCGGCTGGCTGCCTTGGCCGGACCGGCGCACACCGCCAGCCTTCAGCACCCCGGAGCAGACGTTGAATCTGGATGCCTGGGTCTACGTCGCCCCTGGCGAAACCTTCCAACTGCACGCCGACCCCGTCAGCGCGCAATGGCCACGCCTGCTGACGGCGCTGCACCCTGCCGCGTTGTGGGCGCAATTGGGCCGCAGCGGTTTCGCCTACGAACTGCGCGCCGAACCCGGCCCCGGCACTTACGAAACCACCTGGCCCATCGTGGCCATGGGCCCGGAAAAACACCTGGCGTATGCCGTGCAGTGGTTCGCCATGTCGCTGGCGTTGCTGGCGCTTTACCTCTACCTCGGATGGCACAACAAAAAGGAGAAGCCCCATGGGAGCGGCCATGAATCCACCCAACATGTCTGAGGTGCCTGATCGGCGCAAAGGCCGTTGGCAGTTGATCCTGATCCTGATGATGGTGATCGGCCCGATGGCGCTGGCCACCTTCATGTACAAGCTGCAGTTCTGGGTGCCGGACAGTCGCAGCTACCACGGCGAGATGATCGGCAACGGCCAGACCCGCGCCGACATTGGCGTGCCGGCCGATGAGCAGCGCTGGCAACTGCTGGTCACCGCGCCCGCCGCGTGTGCCGCCGATTGCCAGCAACTGGTCTACCTCGCACGCCAATTGCAGATTGGCCTGGGGCGCGACGCTTCCCGTGCCAGCCATGCCTTGGCCAGTGCGCAGCCGCTGGGCAGCGACTATGACGCCAAGCTCAAGGCCGAGTACCCGCAACTGCAACGCTACCCGCTGGACTTGTCGACCTTCAGTAAAAATGCCGCTGCGCCGGGCGATGCGCAGCTGTGGATCGTCGACCCCCACGGCAACCTGGTGCTGCGCTACGACGCCAGGGTCAAGGGCAAGGACTTGCTCAACGACCTGCGCCATCTGCTGAAACTGTCGAACATCGGATAGGGGCATCGTCATGGCCAAACCTGGATTTCGCCTCGCGTTGTTTGCGACCTTGCTGGCGCTGATTGTCGTGCTGCTGGGGGCGTATACCCGCCTGACCCACGCCGGCCTGGGGTGCCCGGATTGGCCCGGCTGCTACGGCTTTATCAGCGTGCCCAACACCGAAGCCCAGTTGGCCCATGCCGAGCTGCATTTCCCCGATACACCGGTGGAGGCCGACAAGGGCTGGGCCGAGATGACGCATCGCTACTTCGCCGGCACCTTGGGCTTGTTGATTGTGTTGCTGGCGGCGCGCTCGTGGAGCCATCGGCGCAATCCGGGCCAGCCGGTGAAACTGCCGCTGTTCGTGCTGGCGGTGGTGTTCGCCCAGGCGGCATTTGGCATGTGGACGGTGACATTGAAGCTATGGCCGCAGGTGGTGACGGGGCATTTGCTGGGTGGTTTTGCGACCTTGAGCCTGCTGTTCTTGCTGACCCTGCGTTTGTCCGGCGTATTGCCCGCCTTGATCGTGCCCAAGCGCCTGCAATATTGGGCGACGGCAGGCCTGGTGCTGGTGATCGGCCAGATTGCATTGGGCGGCTGGGTCAGTTCGAACTATGCGGCGGTGGCCTGTATCGATTTGCCGACCTGTCATGGCGAGTGGTGGCCGGCAGCCGATTTTGCCAATGGCTTCCATCTCACCCAACACATCGGCCCCAATTACCTCGGTGGGCAGTTGGACAGCGAAGCGCGCACCGCCATCCACCTGACCCACCGCATCGGTGCCGTGATCGTCAGCCTGGTGCTGCTGGGGCTTGCCTGGCAATTGCGCGCGGTCGGCATGACGCGGTTGGCTGGCTTGCTGCTGATCGCCCTGGCGGCGCAAATCTGCCTGGGCCTGAGCAATGTGTATTTCCATCTGCCGCTGCCGGTTGCAGTGGGCCATAACGCGGGCGGTGCGGCGTTGTTGCTCACGCTGGTACTGGTCAACTACCACGCCCGCACCAGCCTGGTCCGGGTGCGCAACCAGCTGCCGTTCGGCTGGCGCTTTATCCCGCGCAAGCACGTATCGGGCCTCGTTACCCTTAAAGGAGAGATGCCATGGCGACCTTGATCGGCGCGCGTCACGGTCAGGCCATCTGGCGTGATTATCTGGAGCTGACCAAGCCGAAGGTGGTGGTGCTGATGCTCATCACCTCGCTGGTGGGGATGTTCCTGGCGACCCGCGCCGGTGTGCCGTGGACCGTACTGGTGTTTGGCAACCTGGGGATTGCCCTGTGTGCCGGTGGCGCGGCGGCGGTGAATCATGTGGTGGATCGGCGGATCGATGCGGTGATGGCGCGCACCCACAAGCGGCCGTTGGCGCAAGGCCGTGTGTCGCCGCTGGCGGCGCTGGCCTTTGCTTTGTTTCTGGCTGTTGCAGGGTTGGCTCTGCTGCTGGCGTTTACCAACCCTCTGGCGGCTTGGCTGACGCTGGCCTCGCTGCTCGGCTATGCAGTGATCTACACCGGCTTTCTCAAGCGTGCGACCCCGCAGAATATTGTCATCGGCGGCTTGGCCGGGGCTGCGCCGCCTCTGTTGGGCTGGGTCGCCGTGACCGGGCATATCAGCGCCGAGCCCCTGCTGTTGGTGCTGATCATCTTCGCCTGGACCCCGCCACACTTCTGGGCCTTGGCCATCCATCGCAAGGAAGAATACGCCAAGGCCGATATCCCGATGCTGCCGGTTACCCACGGCGAGCACTACACCAAGGTGCACATCCTGCTCTACACCTTCGCCCTGCTGGCGGTGAGCCTGATGCCCTACGTGATCCACATGAGCGGCCTGCTGTACCTCGGCTGCGCCCTGGTATTGGGCGGGCGCTTTCTGCAATGGGCCTGGGTGTTGTACCGTGGCGGTCGGCCGCACGCGGCGATCAACACCTTCAAGTACTCTATCTGGTACCTGCTGCTGCTGTTTATCGCCCTGCTCGTAGACCACTACCTACTGTTGAACCTATGACTCGAACTCAAAAGACTGTCTTCATCCTGGTGGCCCTGGTGGCATTGATCATGGGCCTGACCGTTAACAAAGTGCTCTCGGGCAAGGGCCAGGGCGACCCCACTGCCTTGATCGACGCCGGCATCATCCTGCTGCCGCAAAGTCGTCAACTGCCGCCGGTGACCATGACCAACCAGGACGGCCAGCCAGTGCTGGTCAATGAATTGAAAGGCAAGTGGAGCCTGTTGTTCTTCGGCTACACCTTCTGCCCGGACATCTGCCCGACTACCCTCGCCCAGCTGCGCCAGATCAAGAGCGAGCTGCCTAAAGAGGCTGTGGATAAGTTGCAGGTGATTTTGGTCAGTGTGGACCCGAACCGCGATACGTCGACCCAGCTCAAGCAGTACCTGGGCTACTTCGACCCGCAGTTCCAGGGCCTGACGGGCGCGAATGTGGAGGAGGTGCAGAAGGTCTCGAATGCGGTGAGCATCCCGTTTATTCCGGCGGACACCAGTAAGCCGAACTACACCGTCGACCACAGCGGCAACCTGGCGCTGATCGGGCCGGATGGAACGCAGCGTGGGTTTATTCGTGCGCCGCTGAACAACCAGAAGCTGGTGGCGCAGTTGCCAGCGTTGCTGCAGCGTCAATAACAGGCGACACATAACAAATGTGGGAGGGGGCTTGCCCCCGATAGCAGTGGGTCAGCCACCAAAGCAGTGACTGACACTCAGCAATCGGGGGCAAGCCCCCTCCCACATTTTTTGATCTCCAGTACTTGGGAGATCGGGTTACATCAGAACGCCGGCTTGATCGCGCCTTTGTACTTCTCTTCGATGAATTGCTTCACTTCAGGCGTGTGCAGGGCTGCAACCAGCTTCTTCACGGCGTCCGAGTCCTTGTTGTCTTCGCGGGTCACCAGGATGTTCACGTAAGGCGAGTCGCTGCCCTCGATCACCAGCGCATCCTTGGACGGGTCCAGCTTGGCTTCCAGCGCGTAGTTGGTGTTGATCAGCGCCAAGTCGACCTGGGTCAGTACGCGCGGCAGGGTAGCGGCTTCCAGCTCGCGGAATTTCAGGCCTTTAGGGTTGGCGGTGATGTCCTTGATGGTCGACAGGATATTGGTCGGGTCCTTCAAGGTGATCAGGCCGTTCTTGGCCAGCAGCAACAGTGCGCGACCACCGTTGGTGGCGTCGTTGGGGATCACCACGTTGGCACCGCTAGGCAGCTCGTCCAGCTTCTTGTACTTGCTGGAGTACGCGCCCAGAGGCTCCAGGTGCACCGCGCCAACGCTCACCAGGTGAGTGCCCTTGGCTTTATTGAATTCATCCAGGTACGGCTGGTGTTGGAAGAAGTTGGCGTCCAGGCGCTTTTCCGCGACCTGTACGTTCGGCTGCACGTAGTCGGTGAAGACTTTGACCTGCAGGTCCACGCCTTCTTTGGCGAGGGCAGGCTTCACGAATTCGAGGATTTCCGCGTGTGGGACCGGCGAAGCGGCGACCGTGATGGTCTCGGCGTGGGCGGAAAACGCGGCAACGGCGGCGAAAGCAACCAGTAGTTTTTTCATCCAACAAGCTCCTTGTTCGGGCATGTGCCGGCATGTCACCGGCAATGGCCGTTATTTTCGAGAAAAGTGCACCACCAGCTTGTCGCCGACGGTTTGCAGAATTTGCACCAGGATCAACAGCATCACCACTGTGACCACCATCACGTCAGTCTGGAAACGCTGGTAACCGAAACGGATCGCCAGGTCGCCCAGGCCACCGGCACCCACCACACCGGCCATGGCCGTGTAGGACACCAGTGTAATCGCCGTCACCGTGATCGCCGCGAAAATGCCCGGGCGGGCTTCGGGCAGCAAGGCGTTGGTGATGATCTGGCGCGTGCTGGCGCCCATGGACTGGGTGGCTTCGATGATGCCGCGGTCCACTTCGCGCAGCGCGGTTTCCACCAGGCGTGCAAAGAACGGGGTCGCGCCCACCACCAGTGGCGGAATCGCACCGGCCACGCCCAGCGAAGTGCCGGTGATCAGCACGGTGAACGGGATCATCACGATCAGCAGGATGATGAACGGCAGCGAGCGCAGGATATTCACGATCAGCGACAGCAGCGCGTACAGGCCTTTCTGTTCGAACAGTTGGCGCGGGCTGGTCAGGAACAGCAGCACGCCCAGGGGCAGGCCCAGCACCACGGTGAAGAACAGCGAGCCGAACAGCATGGTCATGGTGTCGCCGGTGGCCAGCCAGATTTCGGACCAGTCGATATTGGCGAAGAAACTCAACAGGACGTCCATTAGCGCAGGATCTCCATGTGGACATCAGCGGCGGTGAAGCGCGCAAACGCGGCTTCCATGTCTCCACCGGTGACGGCGAGGGTCAATTGCCCGTAAGGGATGTCTTTGATGCGGTCGATACGACCGGCGAGGATGCTGTAGTCCACGCCTGTTTCGCGGGCGACGGTGCCCAGCAGCGGCGCGTAGGTCGCTTCGCCCTGGAACGTCAGGCGCACGATACGGCCTGGCACGTGGGCGAAGTCGTCGCGCTGCTCGTTTTCGTCGACCTGCTCGGACTCTTGCACGAAGCGCTTGGTCGTCGCGTGCTTGGGGTGCAGGAACACATCGGCCACCGAGCCTTGCTCGACGATCACGCCAGCGTCCATCACCGCCACCTGGTCGCAGACGCGGCGGATCACGTCCATTTCATGGGTGATCAGCACGATGGTGAGCTTCAACTCGCGGTTGATCTCGGCCAGCAGTTGCAATACCGAGGCGGTGGTCTGCGGGTCAAGGGCGCTGGTGGCTTCGTCGCACAGCAGGATCTTTGGTTTGGTCGCCAGGGCGCGGGCGATGCCGACGCGTTGTTTCTGGCCACCGGACAACTGCGCCGGATACTTTTTGGCGTGGTCCGACAGGCCGACGCGGGCGAGCAGTTCTGCGACGCGCAGGTCGATGTCCTTGCGCGACAGTTCGCCGGCCAGGGTCAGCGGCAGTGCCACGTTGTCGGCCACGGTCTTGGAGGCCAGCAGGTTGAAGTGCTGGAAGATCATCCCGACCTGCTGACGGAAGCGGCGCAGACCGTTGGCGTCCAGGGCGGTGACTTCTTCGCCGTCTACCGTGATCTTGCCACCGCTCGGTTCCTCGAGGCGGTTGATCAGGCGCAGCAGGGTGCTTTTACCCGCACCGGAGTGGCCGATCAGGCCGAACACCTGGCCGTTTGCAACACTCAGGCTGGTGGCGTGCAGTGCGGGAATATCCCTACCGGCGACGCGGTAGGTTTTATGGACGTTTTGAAACTCGATCACGTAGCGAACCTTGTGGGGCGCATGGAAAAGGGATCAGCGGTTAGCCGGGCGCGCATTTTAGCCTGTCCGTATAGCGTTTCTTAGCATTTATTTCGCATTCAACCAGCGATTTGGCAATAACGCGATCAAAGGTCATAAAAAAGGAACGGCCCAAAACCCCATCAGTCACTACTTAAGCAATGCGATTCCCGGGTGCCGTGCCTGGGTCTGAATAAGGAGTTTTGACTGATGAGTACGAAAAAGCCAAAGAGCGAACTCGCAGGGACCGACACCCTGGACCGTAAGAACACCAATGCCAAGCTAGAGTCTTTGGAAGAATTCCGCTCCGACGCTACCGGCCAGGCCCTGCGTACCAACCAGGGTGTGAAGATCTCCGACAACCAGAACAGCTTGAAGGTCGGCGCACGCGGGCCGTCGCTGCTCGAAGATTTCATCATGCGTGAAAAAATCACGCACTTTGACCATGAGCGTATCCCGGAGCGCATCGTGCATGCCCGTGGTACTGGCGCCCATGGCTATTTTCAGACTTACGAGAACCATTCGGCGCTGACCAAGGCCGGGTTCCTGCGTAACCCTGGGCATAAAACGCCGGTCTTCACGCGTTTTTCCACCGTGCAAGGCCCGCGTGGTTCGGGTGACACCGTACGTGACGTGCGCGGTTTTGCCGTGAAGTTCTTCACCGAAGAAGGCAACTTCGATCTGGTGGGCAACAACATGCCGGTGTTTTTCATTCAGGACGCGATCAAGTTTCCTGACTTCGTGCACGCCGTGAAGCCCGAGCCGCACAATGAAATCCCTACAGGCGGCTCGGCGCACGATACGTTCTGGGACTTCGTCTCGTTGCAGCCTGAATCGGCGCACATGGTGATCTGGGCGATGTCTGACCGCGCCATTCCAAAAAGCCTGCGCAGCATGCAGGGTTTCGGCGTGCACACCTTTCGCCTGGTAAACGCCGAAGGCAAATCCAACTTCGTCAAATTCCACTGGCGCCCTACAGCCGGTACCTGCTCGCTGGTGTGGGACGAAGCGCAAAAGTTGGCCGGTAAAGATACCGACTACCACCGCCGCGACCTCTGGGAAGCCATTGAGATGGGCGACTACCCCGAGTGGGAGTTGGGCGTACAGGTGATTCCCGAGGACAAGGAGCATGCGTTCGACTTCGATATCCTCGACCCGACCAAGCTGATTCCTGAGGAACTGGTGCCGATCACGCCGCTGGGTAAGATGGTGCTCAACCGCAACCCGGACAACTTCTTCGCTGAAGTCGAGCAGGTGGCGTTCTGCCCAGGCCATATCGTGCCGGGTATCGACTTCTCCAATGACCCACTGCTGCAAGGTCGGTTGTTTTCCTACACCGATACGCAAATCAGCCGACTCGGCGGGCCGAATTTTCACCAGTTGCCGATCAACCAGCCTGTGACGCCGCTGCATAACAACCAGCGCGATGCCATGCACCGCAGCACCATCGATAAAGGGCGCGCCGCTTATGAGCCGAACTCCATCGATGGCGGCTGGCCGAAAGAAACCCCACCGGCTGCGCAGGATGGCGGTTTTGAGTCCTACCCTGAGCGTATCGACGCGCACAAGATCCGTGAGCGCAGCGAGTCGTTCGGCGATCACTTCTCCCAGGCGCGTCTGTTCTTCCACAGCATGAGCAAGCACGAGCAGGAGCACATCATTGCTGCCTACAGCTTTGAGCTGGGCAAGGTCGAGCGCGAGTTTATCCGTGCGCGTCAGGTCAACGAGATCCTGGCTAATATCGACCTTGAACTGGCCAAACGCGTGGCGCAGAACCTGGGGCTGCCCGCGCCGACCAAAGGCACGGTGCCGGTACGTAAAACCCAGCCGGAGCGTTCGCCTGCGCTGAGCCAGGCGAATTTGCTGCCGGGCGATATCAAGACCCGCAAGGTGGCGATCCTGGCAGCCAACGGGGTGGACGGGGCGGCGATTGCTGCATTGAAGAAGGCGCTGCAGGCCGAAGGTGCGCATGCCAAGCTGCTGGGGCCGACCTCGGCGCCGGTGAAGACGGCCGATGGCAAGAGCCTGCCGGTGGATGCATCGATGGAAGGCCTGCCGTCGGTTGCGTTTGATGCAGTGTTCATCCCTGGCGGGAAAGATTCGGTGAAGGCGCTGAGTGGCGATGGGGTGGCGCTGCATTACGTGCTGGAGGCGTACAAGCACCTGAAGGCGATTGCCGTGGCCAGTGATGCCAAGCCTCTGTTGGATCTGCTGAAGCTTGAGGCGGATGCGGGGTTGATCGTGGGCGCGGACGCTAAGGCGTTCAAGGCGTTCTTTGCCGCGATTGGGCAGCATCGGGTGTGGGATCGTGAGGCGAAGGCCAAGGCGATTCCGGCTTAAGTCTTTGGTTGTTTGTTAGATTGTCATCGGGGGCAAGCCCCCTCCCACATTTTGAGCTGTGAATACATTAAAAGTGTGGGAGGGGGCTTTCCCCCGATGGTTTTATTCCGCCTTGCGCGGAATCAGCACAACCTGCGCCGGAATCTTCTTCAGAATCTGCCGGTGAATCTTCAGGTCATACCCCGAATCAATTCGCTTCACCCGTTTGGTCAGCAACGTGGCCAGCCATGGGTAATCCTCTGTGCGCGGCGCCTGGATGCTTACATCGCACTGGTAATTCACCACATCGGTGGCAATCGCATCCAGCTGATGGCGCAGCTCTTCGATGTTGGTGAGGTTCAGTGCCACGGTGGTGCTGGGTGCCGTGGGGTCGATGACCTTGGCGGCGGGCTTGGCCTCGGCGGCTTTCAGGTCGGCTTCGGCTTTGTCCAGTTCGGCCTTGCGCGCATGGCTGATGGCGCTGTTGACGCCACCGGTCAGCGCGGGTGCCTTGGGCATCAGGGCGCGGGCACGGCTCAGGGCGGTCGCCGCAGCGTTTACGTCGCCCTTTTGCAGCACGATCTGGCTGCGTTGCAAGTAGGCTTCAGCCAATTGCCGCTGGTAGGTTTCCAGCGCCGGGTCGTTGGGCGACTGGGCTTGCAGCGCCGCTAGCTGGTCTTCTGCGGTGGCCAGTTCGCTGCTGGCCAGGTTTTGTTCCAGCTGTGCGATGGCCGCAGCGCGTGCGTCCGGGGCCTCTGGGACGGCGGGCGGTGTGCTTTGACAGGCGCCCAGCAGCAGGGAAAATGCGGCAAGGAGCAGATAACGGGAGGTGAACGGCTTCATTCCTGCGACTCTCTATTTGCGCAAAAAGCGAGCAAGTCTACACCCCTCGACGGGGCAGGACAAAACTCAGCAGAAACAGGGCGGCGGCCGTGACCACAATCGACGGCCCGGCCGGCGTGTCCTTGAACCAGGACAACGCCAGGCCCCCGCACACAGCGAGCATCCCCAGCAGGCTGGCGCCCACCGCCATCTGCTCCGGTGAGCGGGCGTGGCGCTGGGCAGCGGCCGCGGGAATGATCAGCAGCGACGTGATCAACAATACGCCGACAATCTTCATCGCGACAGCGATCACCACGGCGATCAATAACATCAGGGCCATGCGCAGGGCCGGCACGGGCAAGCCTTCTACCGTAGCCAGTTCTTCATGCACGGTAATCGCCAGCAGCGGGCGCCACAGGGCGACCAGCAGCACCAGTACAGCCGCGCTGCCGCCGAGGATCCAGGCAAGGTCGCCGGGGCTGATCGCCAGCAGGTCGCCGAACAGGTAGGCCATCAAGTCGATGCGCACTTCATGCATGAAGCTCAGCACCACCAGGCCCAGGGACAGGGTGCTTGGCGCCAGGATGCCGAGCAAGGTGTCGGAGGCCAGGGGCTGGCGCTGTTGCAGGGTCACCAGCAGTACCGCCAACAACAGGCAGCCGACTGTCACGGCGATGGTCGGGCTGACATCCAACAGAAAGCCCAGGGCCACGCCCAGCAACGCGGCGTGCGACAAGGTGTCGCCAAAATAGGCCATGCGCCGCCAGACCACAAACGAGCCCAATGGGCCCGCCACCAACGCCAAAGCCAAGCCTGCCAGCAGGGCGTAGAGCAGAAAATCAGCCATGCTTGCAGCTATCTCCATGAACGTGGGTGTGAGGGGCGGCGGGGTCATCGACGACGGCGCCGTGCAGATCGTGGGCGTGGTCATGATGATGGTGGTAGATCGCCAGGCTCTGGGCGTTCTTGCCGAACAGCTCGACGAACGCCGGGTCGCCGCTGACCTGTTCCGGATGGCCCGAGCAGCACACGTGGCGGTTGAGGCACACCACCTGATCGGTGGTGCTCATCACCAGGTGCAAATCGTGGGATACCATCAGCACACCGCAACCATGACGGTCGCGCAGGCGGGTGATGAGGCTGTACAGCTCGGCCTGGCCGGCGACGTCGACGCCCTGCACGGGCTCATCCAGCACCAGCAACTCCGGCTCGCGCAGCAGGGCGCGCGCCAGCAGCACGCGCTGCATTTCGCCGCCGGAAATGCTTTGCACTGGGCTGTCGATCACCTGTTCGGCACCGACTTCCTTGAGCGCAGCCTGGGCGCGTGCACGGTCCACGCCAGGCACCAGGCGCAGGAAACGCAGGACGGACAATGGCAGGGTCGGATCCACATGCAGTTTCTGCGGCATGTAGCCAACACGCAGCCTGGGCTTGCGCCACACACTGCCGGTGTCGGGCTTGAGCAGGCCCAGCACGGCGCGCACCAGGGTGGTCTTGCCGGCGCCGTTGGGGCCGATCAGGGTAACGATCTGCCCCGGTTCCACGCTCAGTGCGATGTTATCCAGCACGTTTTGCCCGGCGAACGTGACCCCGACCTGTTCCAGGCGGATTAACGCGTTGCTCATCAAGCCCCCTGGCAGCCCGAGCACAGGCCGACCACTTCGACCGTTTGCCCTTCGACCCGGAAGCCGACCTCGGCAGAACTTTTGATGATGGCGTCGCTGATGCTTTTTTGTTCAAGCTCGATGGCGGCGTGGCACTCGCGGCAGATCAGGAACTGGCCCTGGTGTGCGTGTTCCGGGTGGCTGCAGCCGACGAAGGCGTTCAGCGAGGCGATTCGGTGCACCAGGCCGTTTTCCAGCAGGAAATCCAGCGCGCGGTACACGGTAGGCGGCGCGGCGCGGCGGCCGTCCTGCTCGCTGAGCACGCCGAGAATGTCGTAGGCGCCCAGCGGCTTGTGGCTCTGCCACACCAATTCCAGCACGCGGCGACGCAGTGCGGTCAGGCGCAGACCCTTCTGTGTGCACAGGGTGTCGGCCTCCGACAGCGCGGTATGCACGCAGTGAGAGTGGTCGTGGGGACGGCTGGCAAGCGGTGTTTTAGGCATGAGCGGCGACAGATATTTGATAGAGACGTTATTATGTTACCCGTTCCTACGCCATTGAGTGGTCATCGTGTCCCGACTTTTTCCCGTTTTTGTCGTATTTGTCACCAGTTTGTTCATTACTGGCGCCGCTCAGGCCGAGGTCAAGGTGTTGACCAGCATCAAGCCGTTGCAGTTGATCGCAGCGGCTGTACAGGACGGTGTGGCGGTTCCGGAGGTGCTGTTGCCACCCGGCGCGTCGCCGCATAACTATGCGTTGCGTCCATCCGACGTACGGCGTGTGCAGTCGGTTGACCTGCTGTACTGGATCGGCCCGGATATGGAGAGTTTCCTGCCCCGTGTGCTGAAAGGTCGTGCGGCTGCAACTGTGGCGGTGCAGGATCTGCCAGGCATGAAGTTGCGTCGTTTTGCCGAAGATAGCCACTCACACGCCGATGAAGCCGACGCGCATGATCACGATCACCGTCCAGGCAGCCTCGATGCGCACCTGTGGCTGTCGACCGTCAATGCGCGTGTGATTGCAGCACGTATGGCGACTGACCTGGCCGCCGCCGACCCTGCCAACGCCGCGCGTTACCAGAGCAACGTGAAAACCTTCGACGAGCGTCTGGATGCCCTGGATGCTCGCCTGAAAGCCCGCCTTGCGCCGATCGATGGCAAGCCTTACTTCGTGTTCCACGAAGCCTTCGATTATTTCGAAGACGCTTATGGGCTCAAGCATGCCGGTGTGTTCAGCGTGGCCGCCGAGGTCCAGCCGGGCGCCCAGCATGTGGCGGCGATGCGCACCCGTTTGCAGGAAGTGGGCAAGACGTGTGTGTTCAGTGAACCGCCGTTGCGTCCGCGCCTGGCTGAAACGCTGGTGGCCGGGTTGCCGGTGAAGTTGGCGGAGTTGGATGCGCTGGGGGGTTACACGCCGGCCACGGCTCAGGGTTATGAGCAGGTGCTGGATAAGTTGGGCAACGATCTGGCGGGTTGCCTGGAGTCACTCTGACAGCAAACGACGACCAAATGTGGGAGGGGGCTTGCCCCCGATGGCGGTGTGTCAGTCACTAATATTTCGACTGATTCACTGCAATCGGGGGCAAGCCCCCTCCCACATTTTTTGATCTCACAGGTCTTTAGAGGGCAAATGGCAGTTGCACGGTGACCTGCTGACGCTGCACCAGCCGATGTTCGAACTCCGCCGGGTCATGGATCAACACATCCTGCCCGGCAAACGACTCAGCGGCGATCAAGCGTGACAGCCAGAACCGCACACAGGCCACGCGCAACATCGTCGGCCACAGTTCTGCCTCTTTCGCGGTAAACGGCCGCAGCCCCGCATACGCCCCCAGCAATGCCCGGGCGCGTTGACCATCAAGCACCCCATCGGCGTCCGAGCACCAGTCATTCAGGGCGATTGCCACGTCGTACAACATCGGGCCGGAGCAGGCGTTGTAGAAGTCGATCAGGCCGGTGAGGTGCGTGCCTTCGAACATCGCGTTGTCGCGGAACAGGTCGGCGTGCACGTTGGCGCGTGGCAGGGCGAGGATTTCGGCCTTGTGCGCTGCGATCTCGGTCAGGGCATCTTGCAGCAGGCGCTGCTGTGCGGCGTTCAGGTGCGAAATCAGTTGCGCACCTTCACTGAGCATCCAGTCCAGGCCACGATCGGTCTTGCGTTCGAGGACTTTCTCGCCCTGCGTGGCCAGGTGCAGATGGCCCAGCAGGTCGCCGACCTGGGCGCAATGCTGGGCGTTGGCATCCTTGATGTGCTTGCCGGCCAGGCGCGGTTGCAGCAGCGCCGGTTTGCCTTTGAGTTCGCGCAAGGCCACGCCATCGGTGGTGCGCAGGGCGTAAGGCACCGGCAGGTCGGCGTCGTGGAGCACGTCGAGCAGTTCGATGAAGAACGGCATTTCCGCAACCGGGCCACGCTCGACCAGGGTCAGGACGAACTCACCCTGCTCCAGGCTGACAAAGAAATTGGTGTTTTCGCTACCGGCGGCAATCCCCTGGAAGTCGATCAGGCGGCCGAGGCCGTATGGGGCGAGAAAGGTTTCCAGCTCAGGCCGAGCCAGGGGGGTGAACACAGACATGGTTAAAACTGCCAGTACGGGCGCCGCGGTGTGCGGCGCCAATTGAAGTTAAGAAATCATTTCCATTCGAAGATCTTCCATGACGGGATCAGCATATCCGGCTGGTCAGAACGGATGAAGTTCGCATCGGTTCCGTCCGCGCGCACCAGGAAATACGGCGGCGCGCCTTTTACAGTTACCTTGATCGCGTACAGGAAACCGTTTTGGCGATATTCCTGGATAGTTCTGTCGCCTTCCGTGCGAATGGTCACTTCCGGATCACCCGAAGGCGCGCTGTCCGCCGCCCTGGCAGCCATCGGAGTGAGTGCAATCAAGCCAGTCAACAGCAGGCGATTGAATGTACGCATGATAACCTTGTCCCTTTGTCGTCATTGGTCCGGCTATTCTAGCGCCTGACCCGCCGAAAAGGTTGATTCTGCTCATGAGCCAAGCACCCCTCGTCCTGGTGGACGGTTCTTCCTATCTGTACCGCGCCTTCCATGCGTTGCCACCGCTGACCACCTCTAAAGGCCTGCCTACCGGCGCGGTCAAGGGCGTGTTGAACATGCTCAAGAGCCTGCGCAAGCAGTACCCGGGTAGCCCCTTCGCGGTGGTGTTCGACGCCAAGGGTGGGACCTTTCGCGATGATATGTACGCCGAATACAAGGCCAACCGCCCGAGCATGCCCGATGACATGCGCGTGCAAATCGAGCCGTTGCACCAGAGTGTGATCGCACTGGGCTTCCCGTTGCTGTGCGTCGAAGGCGTCGAGGCCGATGACGTGATCGGCACCCTGGCGCGCAGCAGTGCGGCGGCTGACCGCCCGGTGGTGATCTCCACCGGCGACAAGGACATGGCGCAACTGGTCGACGGGCACATTACCTTGGTCAACACCATGACCGGTAGCGCGATGGACATCGAGGGCGTGAAGGAGAAATTCGGTGTCGCTCCCGAGCAGATCATCGACTATCTGGCGCTGATGGGCGATTCGTCCGACAACATACCGGGCGTTCCGGGCATTGGCCCGAAGACTGCTTCCGGCTTGCTGGTCGGCGTGAACGGCGGCATCAAAGAGCTTTATGAGCAGCTGGATATCGTGCCGACCTTGCCTATCCGTGGCGCCAAGACGCTGCCGGCCAAGCTGGAAGAGCATCGGGAGAGTGCTTTTCTTTCCTACCAGTTGGCGACGATCAAGTGTGATGTGCCGTTGGATGTTGGCCTGGATGATCTGCACCTGACCGAGCCGGATCGCGAGAAGCTGCTGGAGTTGTACACGTTGCTGGAGTTCAAGAGCTGGATTGATGAGATCCAGCGCGACGCCAAGCGTTTGGAGCTCAAGGCTGCGCCGGTTGCCGAGGAAGCTGTTGAGGCGGCAGCACCGGCAGAGACCCTCTACACCACCATCCTCGACCAGGCGACGTTCGACATCTGGTTGAAGAAGCTCAACGACGCGAAGTTGTTCGCCTTCGACACCGAAACCACCGGTATCGATGCCCAGCAGGCGCAGTTGGTCGGCGTCTCCTTCGCTGTGCAGGCCCATGAGGCGGCCTACATCCCGCTGACCCATTCCTACATCGGCGCGCCGGAGCAGTTGGACCGCGACACTGTGCTGCTGGCCCTGAAACCGCTGCTGGAAGACCCGACCAAGCTCAAGGTCGGTCAGCACGCCAAGTTCGACATGAACATCCTGGCCAACTGCGCCATCGGTGGCGACCCGGCGCAGGGCATCACCGTGCGCGGCATCGCGTTCGACACCATGCTTGAATCCTATGTGCTGAACTCCACGGCAACCCGCCATGACATGGACAGCCTGGCCAAGAAGTACCTGGACTACGACACCGTCGCCTTCCAGGACATCGCCGGCAGGGGCGCCAAGCAGTTGACCTTCGACCAGATCGCCCTGGAGCAGGCCGGCCCTTATGCGGCCGAAGATGCCGATGTGACCTTGCGTCTGCACCAGGCGTTGTTTGCACAGCTGACGGCCATCCCGAGCCTGGCGAGTGTACTCACGGATATCGAGATTCCATTGGTATCGGTGTTGGCCCGTATCGAGCGTCAGGGTGCGCTGGTGGACAAGGACCTGCTAGGTGTCCAGAGCATCGAGCTGGGCAACAAGATGGTCGAGCTGGAGCGTCAGGCGTTCGAGATTGCCGGTGAAGAATTCAACCTGGGCTCGCCCAAGCAGCTCGGCGCGATTCTTTACGAAAAACTCGGCCTGCCGGTACTGAAAAAAACCGGCAAGGGCCAGGCGTCCACCGCCGAAGAAGTGCTGGCCAAGTTGGCTGAAGATGACTACCCGTTGCCCAAGGTGCTGATGCAGTACCGCAGCATGAGCAAGCTGAAAAGCACCTACACCGACCGCCTGCCGGAACAGATCAACCCGCGCACAGGGCGTATCCACACCTCCTATCACCAGGCGGTGGCGGCGACCGGCCGCTTGTCTTCCAGTGATCCGAATCTGCAAAACATCCCGGTGCGCACCGCCGAAGGGCGGCGGATTCGCCAGGCGTTTGTCGCGCCCAACGGCTATAAGCTGCTGGCGGCGGACTATTCGCAGATCGAGCTGAGGATCATGGCGCACCTGTCCAAGGACGAAGGCTTGATGAACGCCTTCCGTCACAACCTGGACGTGCACACCGCCACGGCCGCCGAGGTGTTCAAGGTTGAGCTGGGCGAGGTCACCTCCGACCAGCGCCGCAGTGCCAAGGCGATCAACTTCGGTCTGATCTACGGCATGGGCGCGCAGAAGCTGGGCAAGGATATTGGCGTCGATACCAAGACGGCCAAGGCCTACATCGATGTGTATTTCGCCCGTTATCCCGGGGTTCGCGAGTACATGGAGCGCACCCGCGCCCAGGCGGCAGACCAGGGTTACGTGGAAACCTTCTTCGGCCGCCGCCTGTACTTGCCCGACATCAACTCCAACAAGCCCCAGGAGCGCGCGGCCGCTGAGCGCACCGCGATCAACGCGCCGATGCAGGGCACTGCCGCAGATATCATCAAGAAAGCCATGGTGCTGGTGGACAACTGGCTGACGGATTCGGGCCTGGATGCCAAGGTGATCCTGCAGGTGCACGATGAATTGGTACTGGAGGTGCGTGAGGACTTGGTGGCGCAGGTCAGCGAGAAGATTCGCGAGCACATGAGTGCGGCTGCGAAGCTGGACGTACCGCTGCTGGTGGAAGTGGGTGTGGGCAATAACTGGGATGAAGCGCACTGATTTGCGGGCTCTGCCATCGCGTTGAGTGGTGGCAGAGTGCTTTAGTGCGGAAATCACTGTCGGTTATTTCAAATAGTTTTTCTGGCCTGCCGGAACTTAACCCGTGAACTGCTACTCAGAGTTACTGAATGGGTGGTGAAGCCCTTCAATGCTCCTATGTTGTGTTAAGTGTTGGCAGATATCTGGACCCCGCCCTAGCGGTCCGGAACTTGAACCCCGAACTTCCCCTCCCCATACGAAGTCCGGGGTTTTTTTTGCCTGCAGAAAAGTTATTCCGCGAGTTCCGCGCCCTTGTCCGCCAATTCCATCCAGCCAGCCAGCACGGTGTAAGCCTCTTCCAGGCCCATGCGCTTTGGTGCCGAGAACAGCTGGATAGTGATCGCGTCGCCCCAGCCTTTACGGATTTCGGACTGCACTTTGAGCAAGGTGTTCTTGGCCGCGCCGTAGGTGAGCTTGTCTGCCTTGGTCAACAGGATATGCATCGGCATGCCGCTGGCGACCGTCCAATCGAGCATCAACAGGTCGAAATCGGTCATCGGATGGCGGATGTCCATCATCAGAATCAAACCTTTCAAACTCTCCCGGCCACCCAGGTAAGCCTCCAGGTGACGCTGCCAGTGCAGCTTCAACGGGATAGGTACTTTTGCGTAACCGTAGCCCGGCAGGTCGACCAGACGCCGATCATCGTCTAGCTTGAAGAAATTGAGGAGTTGCGTGCGGCCCGGGGTTTTCGAGGTGCGTGCCAGGCTGGCGTGAGTCAGGGTGTTCAGTGCGCTGGACTTACCGGCGTTGGAACGACCGGCAAAGGCGACTTCAAAGCCTTCGTCATCGGGGCATTGGTCAACTTTGGCGGCGCTGAGCATGAACGTGGACTGTTGGCACAGGCCGAGGATGGGATTCTTGAGTTGCATGAGATTTCCGATGTGGGCGGTGCCGAGAAAGGGTGCGGCAAGCGGTGTCGTTTCCGTTTCAGTAGCGCCAGTATATAATGCCGCAGATTTTGTGTGTGCTTTGTCCCAGCGAAGGATGAAGTTCACGGGAGCGATAGACCTTTATTGCGCATTAGAACGCAAAACGCTCTCAAACCCTGAAATGGTCGACGTATGACCAGGTGGTTGCTCGCTATCGGTGTCCTGGTCCCGCTTTGCGGCGCTCAGGCTACACAGGATCCGGAAGCGGTGTACAACCGAGTTTGCGTGGCTTGCCATGCCGGCCAGTTGCCCAACGCCCCCAGACGGGGTGACCAGGCAGCCTGGGCGCCAAGACTGGCGCAGGGCATGGACACGCTGGTGCAACACGTGACCCAGGGTTTCAAGGCAATGCCGCCGCGTGGTTTGTGCATGGACTGCAGTACTGAGGATTACCAGGCCATCATTGAATTGATGGTGAGTAAACCCGGTAGATAACTCTTAAACCCCTTAGCCGTAGTTGGATTAGCTGATGAACAAACTGATCGTGAGTCTGCTGTTGACCTTGGGCATCACCGGTGTTGCCCATGCTGCAGGCGACGCTACAGCGGGCCAGGCGAAAGCCGCCGTATGTGGTGCTTGCCATGGACCGGATGGTAACAGCCCGGCGCCGAACTTCCCCAAACTGGCCGGCCAGGGCGAGCGTTACTTGACCAAGCAGATGCAGGATATCAAGTCCGGCAAGCGCACGGTCCTGGAAATGACCGGCTTGTTGACCAACCTCAGCGATCAGGACCTGGCAGACATCGCGGCGTATTTTGCCAGCCAGAAAGGCAGTGTGGGAGCTGCTGATCCGAAACTGGTGGCCCGCGGCGAGAAACTATTCCGCGGCGGTGACCTGGACAAAGGCCTGCCTGCCTGCACCGGCTGCCATTCGCCCAATGGCGCGGGCATCGCCGCTGCCGGCTTCCCGCACTTGAGTGGCCAGCACGCCACCTACATCGCCAAGCAGCTGACTGATTTCCGCAAGGAAGAGGCCGGGCGCACAAACGATGGCGACGCAGCGATCATGCGCACCATCGCGCGCAAGCTGAGTGACGAGGACATTGCGGCGGTCTCCAGCTACATCCAGGGCCTGCACTGAGGTGCACGCAACGTTAACACTCGATTAATCCCGTGATGCAAGCATAAAAAGGGTGGCCCAGGCCGCCCTTTTTTGTGGCCGGTGCCGTTACACTAACGAACTCATGCCCGCGTAGACCTGTCACAACAAAGGTCGCGTGAGGCGACTTTATTTGTCCAGGAGTAAAGCATGCGTAATCTGATCCTCAGCGCCGCTCTCGTCACTGCCAGCCTCTTCGGCATGACCGCACAAGCTGCCGACGTGCCGCTTGAAGCCGGTAAGACCTACGTTGAATTGGCCAACCCGGTTCCGGTTTCCGAGCCTGGCAAGATCGAAGTGGTGGAGCTGTTCTGGTATGGCTGCCCGCATTGCTACGCTTTTGAACCGACCATCAACCCATGGGTTGAAAAGCTGCCCAAGGACGTGAACTTCAAGCGCATCCCGGCCATGTTCGGCGGTCCATGGGATGCCCACGGCCAACTGTTCCTGACCCTGGAAGCCATGGGTGTGGAGCACAAGGTCCACAACGCGGTTTTCGACGCGATCCAGAAGCAAGGCAAGCGCCTGACCAAGCCTGACGAAATGGCTGACTTCGTGGCCACCCAGGGTGTCGACAAGGACAAGTTCCTGGCCACCTTCAACTCCTTCGCCATCCAGGGCCAGATCAAGCAGGCCAAGGAGCTGGCGCAGAAGTACGGTGTGCAAGGCGTTCCAACCATGATCGTCAACGGCAAGTACCGTTTCGACCTGGGCACTTCCGGTGGTCCTGAGCAGACCCTCAATGTGGCCGACCAACTGATCGCCAAAGAGCGCGCAGCCAAGTAAGGGGCCCGTCATGCGCCGCTGGGGTACCGAACGTGTGGTTGGCCTGCATGATCCGCAGGTCAACGAACATCACCTGGAGTCCACGGGCCTGCCGGCAGACAGTCGTCTGCGCCTGCTCAGCTTCAATATCCAGGTAGGCATCAGTACCGAGAAGTATCGGCATTACCTCACCCGTGGCTGGCAGCACCTGCTGCCCCACAACGGGCGTGCTGGCAACTTGCAAAAAATCGGCAACCTGCTGAACGACTTCGACCTGGTCGCCCTGCAGGAAGCTGATGGCGGCAGCATGCGCTCCGGCTATATCAACCAGGTGGAACACCTGGCCCAGCTGGGTGCCTTCCCCTACTGGTATCAGCAGCTCAACCGTAACCTCGGGCGCCTGGCGCAGCACAGCAATGGTGTGCTCAGTCGCTTGAAGCCCTCAGTCATCGAAGATCACCCGTTACCCGGACCCAAGGGGCGGGGTGCGATCCTCGTGCGCTTTGGCGAAGGCCCGGAGGCCTTGGTGGTCGTGATGATGCACCTGGCACTGGGTGCGCGTACTCGCACGATGCAACTGGCTTACATCCGCGAGCTTATTGGCAATTACAAACACCAGGTGCTGATGGGGGACATGAATACCCACGCCAGCGACCTGTTGCAGAATTCTCCGTTGCGCGACCTCGGGCTACTGGCACCGCAAGCTGAAGCCACGTTTCCCAGCTGGCGCCCGCAACGCTGTCTAGACCATATCCTGCTCAGTCCTACCCTCACACTCGAGAGCGTGCAGGTGCTGGCGCAGCCCATCTCCGATCACCTGCCGGTCGCGGTAGAGATTCGTCTGCCGGGTTCGCTCACGGCTGATGCATTACCCGCGTTGAGCCCAGGCCCCCGCGGACCCCTTGCATGAGCGACGACGCCCAGCGCTGGAAAGAGAAATACCTCAAGAGCATCGAGCAACAAGAGAAACTCGAACGTCGCTGGGCTGCCCGTCTCGACCTGCTGCGCCGTGGACTGGTGCGCAGCACGCTGGCGGCTGAGGGCACTGATCGCGCAGTCGACCAATGCATGAAGGAAATGCGCGACGTTGTCCGTACCGATGACATGGACGCCGCCCTCGCTGCCTTGCTGCCGCGCCTGGAAAAAGCTGTGCTGGACTCCGAGCAGCGCCGCGAAACCCGGGTCGACCAGATCAGCACCGCGCTGACGTCGCTGGTCACGCAACTACAGAAACTTCCGTTGCCCCGTGAGGTGGCCCGGCCGCTGAAGACGTTCGCCAAGCAGTTGGACGGCCGCGTCGGCCAGGCGCGAGAGATCCCGCTGTTGCTCAGCGAGTTGAGCGGCCTGCAAGGCCAGGCGCTGAACAACCTGGAGCCGGACGGCGAAGCTGCGCGACCAGGGCCTGGGCTTTTGCAGCGCCTGTTCGGTGCCAAGGAAGTTGCGAACGAGGCGGTGGCAGACGAATCGACACCCCGACCGGCCCCGCAGCCTGCGGCAGCCAAGCCAGTCGCTGTCGAGCCACAGCCGTCCGAGCAATCCGAGGAACTGACGCAAGCGTTGCGTGCCTTTGCGCCGCAGCCTCAAGAAACGGTCGCTCCTGTCATCGAGCCCGTAGCCCCCGCCCAGGAGGCCGAGCCCTCCAGCGAAACCTTCGTCTATGAAACCCCGCCTCGAGCCGACGCTATTGAAACACCCGGAGCGCGTGTCGAGCCCAAGCCTCAAGACGAAGAACCCGCACCGGAAAGCGCCCTCGCAGCCTTAATCGAAACGCCTGAAGTTCAGGTCGAGACCCCGGATGAGACCACCATTGGCAGCTTGTCGCTTCCACCGGTGCTAGAAGAGCTTGATCCTGACGAATTGCAAGCGGATGGAGCCTATGCCCTGCCCGACTCGCCAGAACCGTCCTACAGCTCCGTGGCCAAGCACATCGAAGACACTCTGCTCGGCCTGCTCGAAGAACTCTCGTTGCCCGAACGTCACCGACCCCAGGCCGAAGCCATGCGCGAGCGCCTGGCCCATGGTTTGAACTGGTACGAACTGCTGCCGATCCTCGACGATCTGGCAATCTTGATGCTGGCGATCACCGACAGCGGCCAGCATGAGTTCGAGGCTTACCTCAAGCAGCTCAACGAACGGCTCGAGGCGTTTCAGGGTCACTTGCAAGTCGCCAGCGAGGGGCATGCCGACAGCCGCTCCGCCGCCCGTGAGCTGGACACACAGATCCGCGAACAGGTCGATGGCCTGCAAAGCAGCGTGCAGGAAGCTGCCGACCTGGACAGCCTCAAGCACGTGTTGGAAAGTCACCTTGAGGGCCTGCTCGGTACCATGGATGAGCATCAGCAGCAGCGCGACCTGCGCGAGCAGGAGACGGCGGCACGCCTCAAAGGTCTGGCTGAGCGGGTTGCCAACATGGAGCAGGAAGCCCAGGGCTATCGCGAGCACCTGGAGGTGCAGCGCCAGAAGGCGTTGATCGATCCGCTCACGGGCCTGCCCAATCGTGCCGCCTGGAGCGAGCGCCTCGATTATGAGGTAAACACCTGGCACCAGCACGGCAACAACCTGTCGTTGGCGATGCTGGACCTGGATCACTTCAAGCGTATCAACGATGGCTACGGCCACCTCGCCGGCGACAAGGTGCTGAAGATCATCGCCAACGTGCTGCGCAAGCGCCTGCGCCCGACCGACTTTATCGCGCGCTTTGGTGGTGAAGAGTTTGTCTTGCTGATGCCCGACTCATCCCTGGCGGATGCCCTGGCCGTGGGCGAGGTGTTGCGTGCGGCGATTGAAGCGTGCCCGTTTCACTTCAAGGGCGAGCCGGTGACGATCACCGTGTCCATGGGCGTGGCGCAGTTCCAGCTGGGAGAGCGCAGTGATCTTGCGCTCAAGCGTGCCGACGAAGCGTTGTATCGGGCCAAGGCCGCCGGGCGAAACCAGGTGCAGGCCGCCTGAAAGATGTTCCATTTTGTGATTTGACCGCTGGCTCGCGATCGGTACGTTACACTGTTGCATTATCGTCTTCTGCGTAACGTCTACCGCCATGAAATCCTTGTACTTCGCTTTTGTGTTCATTCTGCTCGCAGGCTGTGCCAGCGGCCCTCGCCTGGACACCAGCCACCCCTCGGTGAACCACGACAACCGCGTGCAGTTCGTAGTCGTGCATTACACCTCCACCAACCTTGAGCGCTCCCTGGCCTTGCTCACCCATGGTCAGGTCAGCAGCCATTACCTGATCGGCGACGACGCCTCGGCCACCATCTACAAGCTGGTGGACGAGAGCCAGCGCGCCTGGCATGCCGGGGAAAGCGAGTGGATGGGCCGCACCTGGCTCAACTCCAGCTCGATTGGCATCGAGATCGTCAATCCTGGCTACAAGGACACACCTACGGGCCGCTTGTGGTACCCCTACTCAGAGGCGCAGGTGAAGTCCCTGGTGGTGTTGCTCAAGGACATCAGCAAGCGCAATGGTATCGACCCCAAGAACATTATTGGCCACAGCGATATTGCGCCGTTGCGCAAGCTTGATCCGGGCCCGTTGTTCCCCTGGAAGCGGCTGGCCGCCGAAGGGTTGGGCGTTTGGCCGGATGCCCAGGCCGTTGCGCGCTTCCAGGTGCAATACGCCGCCGAGCTGCCAAGCGTCACCTGGTTCCAGGAAGAACTGGCCCGCCTGGGCTACCAGACGCCGCAGACCGGCGAGTTGGATGTGGCCACGCGCCATGTGATCGCAGCGTTCCAGATGCATTTCCGGCCGTCGCTGTTTGATGGCACGCCAGATGCGGAAAGTGCCGCGATCCTGCGAGCGTTGAACCGAAGCTAGAGTGGCAACGCCATATAGAACTGAGTGCCCTGCCCTGGCCGCGAGTACACGCCCATGCGGCCGCCGTGCAATTGCACGATTTCCTTGCACAGCGCCAGCCCCAGGCCGGCGCCGCCTTTCTTGCGGCCCACCTGGACAAAGGGTTCGAAGATCCGTCCCTGCTGCCCATAGGCGATACCTTCGCCGTTATCCTCGACGCTGACGATCACTCGCTCGCCATGGCGCCGTGCCTGCAGGCGTATCTGCCCGCCCGCGGGAGTGTGGCGCAGGGCGTTGCCCAGTAGATTGTCGAGCACCCGCTCCAGTTGGACTTGGTCCGCATATAGCCGAGGCAGGTCGGATTGGGCTTCCACCAGCAGTTCGATATTTTGCGCGTTGGCTGGCTCGGCGAAGCGTGCTCGGGCGTGTTCGAGCAGATCGGTGACGTCGCACGGCCCCAGCGTGAGTTTCTGCAGTCCATTCTGATAGCGCGAAAAGTTGAGCAGGTCGTTGATCAACTGCATCAAGCGCTGCATCTCTTCATTGACGGTATCCAGCAAGTCCGCTTCGCGGGACTCCGCCGGGAACTTCGCACGCTCGCGGAACAGCCCGAAGGCCATATGCATGCCGGTCACCGGCGTACGCAGCTCATGGGAGGCGCGCAATACGAACTCGCTGCGCACCCGCTCGAAGGCGCGTTGTTCGGTTACGTCGTGCAGCACCATCACTGCGCCAAGAATATGCCCCTGGGTATGGCTCACCGGGGTCAGGCTGTAGGTCAGCAGACGCAGTTCGCCCTCGACCTCCACTTCCAGGTCGTCCGGCGCGCGCTCCAGGTTGCCGCCGCGCAGCACCAGTTGCAGTTGTTCATCCAGCTCCGGACGCGACAAGGCTTCGCCCAGGCCTTGGCCGAGGCGCTCCTCGTCCCAACCCAGTTGGCGCTGGGCCACAGGGTTGAGGTGCTCCAGGCGACCTTGGCGGTCAATCATCAGTAAGCCATCGTCGATGCTGTCGAGCACGGCCTGCAGGCGCTGCTGGCCGGCCAGCAGTTCATCGACATTGGTCGCCTGATGCTGGCGCAGCGCCTCGGCCATGATGCCGAAGCGGCGGGTCAGCTGGTTCATTTCCGCTGCCGAGGAGATCGGCAGCGTTACCTCAAAATCCCCTTGTCCGATTTTATCTGCCGCTTTGGCCAGTGCTTCGATTGGTCCACCAAAACGCCGGGCGATGCCATGGGCCGTCACAAATCCGATGATCAGTACAGCAAGCCCCACCAACCCCAGCAAACCGGCGATCCACAACGCGCGTTCGCGGGACTTGTGCTCGCTGTTGCTGATGTTTTCCAAGGCCTGCTTGTGTTCGGCGATCAGGCCATTGCGCAGCGTGTTGAAAGTGTCGGTGAGTTTGTCCTTGGCGCCGGGCGGCGGCGTCGGTTGCTGGGATTCATCAAAGGCCTCCAGCAGCGCCTGATATTGGCCTCGGGCCTGGCTGAATCCCGTCCCGCGACCGTCGCGCTGTTCATGGGCAATGCCTTGATCCAGCAGGTCGAAGTAGCGCCGTTCCGAGGATTGCAGCGCCTCGGGGTCCGGCCGGTCTTCCAGCATCATGATCAATTGATCGCCCAGGCTCTGGCGTAGCTTGAGGCCCAGGTCCAGGGTGACGAAGTTGCTGCGAATCAGGGACTCCTGGGTCTTGGCCATTTGCATGACACTTACCAGGCCCAGGATCAAACCCAGCAGGGCAACGGTAATCAGCGCTGAGATGCTCAGGAATAATCGAGTGCGCAACTTCATCGCTAACTTCATAGAGTACAGCTCACAGGTTGTACTGTTTGCGTTTGCGGTACAGGGTCGACGCGTCGATGCCGAGGGTGCGGGCCGCCTGGTCCAGGGTATCGCTGGTGGCAAGCACTGCGCCGATGTGGGCTTTCTCCAACTGGTCCAGACTGAGTGCCGCGCCAATGCGTGGAGCATTGTTGCTAGGTTGTTCGGCCATGCCCAGGTGGCTGATTTCCACCTTCTCCTGCGGGCAAATGATGCTGGCGCGCTCCACCACGTTACGCAGTTCGCGAATGTTGCCCGGCCAGCGGTAGTTGAGCAGCGCTTCGCGCGCTTCATCGCTGAAACCGCGTGCTGGTCGGGCATATTCCTTGACGAAGCGCGCCAGGAACCGGTCGGCCAGGGTCAGGATGTCTTCACTGCGCTCGCGCAACGGTGGCAGATGCAAGGTGATTACATTGAGGCGGTACAGCAAGTCTTCACGGAAGCGGCCGTCACGCACCATGTCTTCCAGGTTCAGGTTGGTGGCGGCGAGGATGCGCACATCGGCACGGCGGGTGACAGGGTCGCCCACGCGCTCGTACTCCTTGTCCTGGATGAACCTCAGTAACTTGGGTTGCAAGGTGAGGGGAAAGTCGCCGATCTCGTCGAGAAACAGCGTGCCGCCGTCCGCTTGGTTGACGCGGCCCAGGGTGCTTTCACTGGCGCCGGTAAACGCCCCTCGACTATGGCCGAACAGCTCGCTTTCCATCAGTTCTGCCGTCAAAGAGGGGCAGTTGATGGTCACGCAGGATTTCTTCGAACGCTTGCTCCAGCCGTGAATTGCGCGGGCCAGTTCGCCTTTACCCGTGCCTGACTCGCCAAGGATCAGGATGTTCGCATCTGTCCCAGCCACCTGGCGCGCCGTTTCCAGCACCACCATCATTGATGGGCTGTGAGAGTCGAGGCCGTCTTTCGGCTGGCGCACTTCGCCCTCCAGGGCTTCGAGCCGCGCAGACAGTTGGCGCACTTCCAATTGTTTGGCGGTGGCCAGGCGCAATTGATCGGGGCTGCAGGGCTTGACCAGGTAGTCGGCGGCGCCGGCCTGGATCGCATCGACGGCGGTATCGACGGCCGAATGGGCGGTGACGATCACCACGCGCATCCACGGCGCCTGGATTCGCATCTGAGCCAGCACATCCAGGCCATTGTCTTCGCCCAGGCGCAAGTCCAGGAAGCACAGGTCGAACACCTGGCGCTGCATCAAGGCGTCGGCCTGGGCCGCGCTGTTCGCAGTGGCGACGGTGTAGCCTTCATCTTCCAGGCAATAACGGAAGGTGCGGAGGATCGCGGACTCGTCGTCCACTAAAAGAATGCGGCCTTGAAGTTCCTTGGCTGATTCCATCTGTCCCGCGCTCCTTAAACTATGAATGATGGTGTTTAGTCCCGGAATAATCGGGCAAGTTGCATGGTTTATTCTGATCGATAAATAGCAGCGTCGTGCAGGTATCTGCATGACTTCCTACAAAGCCCCGTCTGATGGCGTTTCCATGCCGTCTTGCCACTTCGGCAACACCCTCTTCGTTTTCTATCCCTCGACCCGACCGCTGGCCATCGTGCATTTCGCACGGCGCCTGAAGGGGCATCGTGCAGGATGCTGGGGATGCGATTAAGTGTTAATTCATAACTATATGATTTTATTAGAATTTATTTTGTAAAAAAGCTGGCACGCGCTCTGCAATAGCTCTCCCAACGAATAATCAGAATGCGGGAGAACAACAGCATGACTCGCCAAGACCTCAACCAACTGCGTGTGTCGCCCCTGCATTTGCAACAAGGCTTGTTTGCCAGCCTGGCGCTCATGGTCACGTTGATTGGCGGCCAGCAGCTCAGCCATTGGCAGCAGAGTAAGCAGCAGATTCCCCAATTCGAACGTCCGGCCATGACCCAGACCCATTTCCGTTCCGTTGGCAGCGTTGCTGCCGATGCAACAGCCCCGCAACTGCGGATGGTTGACCAGGAGTCTTCCCTGAGTGAGCTGCCATCCCAGGAGCGTTGGGTGTTCTAGGCACCAAGGCCACTTATGTGGCCGCAAAGCACTACCGCTGTTACCTCTTAAAGAAGCATAAGGAGAATCACCATGTTGAGTTGGGCAATCACATTTCTGATCATCGCCATTGTGGCTGCAGTCCTGGGCTTCGGTGGTATCGCGGGCACCGCCACGGGTATCGCAAAAATTCTGTTTGTGGTTTTCCTGGTGATGTTCATCGCTTCCTTCTTCTTTGGTCGTCGCGGCCGAGGCTGAACATGACCACTTTGTCCTTCAAAGCCATTACTGCCGCCCTGCTTCTGGGCGGCAGCGGCTTGGCGTTGGCCGCCAACGACGGCCAGTCCCGAGCCAACGAATTGCTCAGCGCGGACCCGCAATACCGTGAAACCTGGCAAGGCGTGGTGAAGAAAGAAGAGCGCCTGCCGGAATGGGTGATGAACCTGTCGGGCACGGCCGAGCAGATGAATGCCGTGGAAGAAGATGGCGACAAGTATTTGGTCGGGCCGCTCTGTGAAACTGCGGACACCTGCCTGAACAAACGCCTGATCGTTGCCTTCAGCCTCGACAAGGAAGATGCCTACGCCATGTTGGTGGAAGTCCCGGCCGGTCTGCCGAAGGACAAGTCGCCGACGCGGCACGCCGATTACCGTTTTATCGGTAAGCCGGATGAAGGCATGCAAAAGCTGCTGATGGAGCAGCTGAAGAAAGATCCGAATTGGTACTAGGTTCCGTCTGACACGCTTGTTGTCTGCGGGGCCGGCGTCCATAGAAAGAAGCCGTCGCTTCTTTCTGTTTGCACCGCTCGCCAAGGGTGGTGCATGACCAAGGGGCCGGGTTGCTCTGATCACCTGCGATCGGCGTGACCTACGGGTACAGGGAGTGCCTGCGCAAGGGCCGGGTCAGGCGAAAAGCTGCGACGCAGGTTCACAAGCCATCGGCTTGCTGAACTTGCGGCGGGCTTTAACGCTCCTTCTCTGCTTCTCATGCCACCCATAGTCGTAATTTCCTTTTTTGCTTGTGCCCAACCATTACTTGGTGTGTCGGGTAGACCATCTATCGATAAAATTTGGTGGGCGCCATAGGACATTTCCGACACTAAACTGTGGAATTCTCAGGCATTTCCGCCAACGCTCCGCAGACGTCCTGAATCTCTGAGCGAGCCGGGTTTGGCCGGTTCACGGCATTTTTGTCGGACAAAATGTCACATTTGAACTGACCGTTCGGACAGTTATTATTAAAAAATCTCATGCCGATTCGGCATAGGGTAGGCGTTTACGGCATTAGACGTCGCCCCCTTGCATGGGAATAGTTGCGCCTTTTTTCGCCTGCCAGTAAGCCATTTCGGCCACGCTGCGGTGACCTTCCATGGAGGCAGATGCACACACTTTTTCGCTCTCGAGCGTTGCGGCTGGCGCATTTGCCTTAAGTTCACTTGAAGTAAGGGTAATGACATGAAGAAGGCAAAGCTAAGCCTCGCCTGGCAGATCCTCATCGGTTTGGTGCTGGGGATCGCAATCGGTGCAGTGCTTAACCATTTCAGTGCTGAAAAGGCCTGGTGGATCAGCAATGTGTTGCAGCCAGCGGGCGATATCTTTATCCGCCTGATCAAGATGATCGTGATCCCGATTGTGATTTCCTCGCTGATCGTCGGCATCGCCGGTGTCGGTGACGCGAAGAAACTCGGGCGCATCGGCGTCAAGACCATCCTTTACTTCGAGATCGTCACCACCATCGCCATCGTGGTCGGCCTGCTGCTGGCCAACCTGTTCCACCCGGGCGCGGGCATCGACATGAGTACCCTGGGTACCGTCGACATCTCCAAATACACCGCTACCGCCGCCGAAGTGCAGCATGAGCATGCGTTTATCCAGACCATCCTCAACCTGATCCCATCGAACATCTTTGCCGCCGTTGCCCGTGGCGAGATGCTGCCGATCATCTTCTTCTCGGTGTTGTTCGGCCTTGGCTTGTCGAGCCTCAAGCCTGAGCTGCGTGAGCCTCTGGTAACGATGTTCCAGGGCGTGTCCGAGAGCATGTTCAAAGTCACCCACATGATCATGAAGTACGCCCCGATCGGCGTGTTCGCACTGATCGCGGTGACCGTCGCCAACTTCGGCTTCGCCTCGCTGCTGCCACTGGCCAAGCTGGTGATCCTGGTTTACGTCGCCATCCTGTTCTTCGCTTTTGTGATCCTCGGCCTGATTGCCCGCCTGTTCGGCTTCTCGGTGATCAAGCTGATGCGCATCTTCAAGGATGAGCTGGTACTGGCCTACTCCACTGCCAGTTCCGAAACCGTGTTGCCGCGTGTGATCGAGAAGATGGAAGCCTACGGCGCGCCGAAAGCCATTTGCAGTTTCGTGGTGCCGACCGGTTACTCGTTCAACCTCGACGGTTCGACCCTGTACCAGAGCATCGCGGCGATCTTCATTGCCCAGCTGTATGGCATCGACCTGTCGATCGGCCAGCAACTGATGCTGGTGCTGACCCTGATGGTCACCTCCAAGGGCATCGCCGGCGTACCGGGTGTGTCCTTCGTAGTGCTGCTGGCCACCCTGGGCAGCGTGGGCATTCCGCTGGAAGGCCTGGCGTTCATCGCTGGTGTCGACCGCATCATGGACATGGCGCGCACCGCCCTGAACGTGATCGGCAACGCCCTGGCCGTGCTGGTGATCTCCCGTTGGGAAGGTATGTACGACGACGCCAAGGGCGAGCGCTACTGGAACTCGCTGCCGCACTGGCGTACCAAGACCGCCGCACCGGTCGCCCAGGCCACCCGCAGCTGACAGCGTGACGGCTTAAAGACAAACCCCGGAAAATTCCGGGGTTTGTCGTTTCTGCCAGCCCCGCTATCATTCGCCCCATTCTTCGGGGGATTCAACTGATGCTCAATGGCCTGTGGCTTGGCTTCTTTGTCGTGGCAATGGTGTCGGCACTGGCGCAATGGCTGGTCGGCGGTAACGCCGGGATTTTTGCAGCGATGGTCGAAAGCATTTTCGCCATGGCCAAATTGTCGGTGGAAGTCATGGTGCTGCTGTTCGGCACCCTGACGTTGTGGCTGGGCTTTCTGCGCATCGCCGAAAAGGCCGGGATCGTCGATTGGCTGGCCAAGGCCCTCGGCCCGCTGTTCCGCCGCCTGATGCCGGAAGTGCCCGCCGGCCACCCGGCGATCGGCTTGATCACCCTCAACTTTGCCGCCAACGGCCTGGGCCTGGATAACGCCGCCACCCCCATCGGCCTCAAGGCCATGAAGGCGTTGCAGGAGCTTAACCCCATACCCAACACCGCCAGTAACGCGCAGATCCTGTTCCTGGTGCTCAACGCGTCGTCGCTGACGCTGTTGCCGGTGACCATCTTCATGTACCGCGCTCAGCAAGGTGCCGCCGACCCGACGCTGGTGTTCCTGCCGATTCTGCTGGCCACCAGCGCATCCACGCTGGTGGGGCTGCTCTCGGTGGCGATCATGCAGCGCCTGCGGCTATGGGACCCGGTGGTGCTGGCGTACCTGATTCCGGGTGCGTTGGTATTGGGCGGCTTTATGGCGCTGCTCGCGACCCTCTCCGCCACGGCGCTGGCCGGGCTGTCCTCGATCCTCGGCAACCTCACATTGTTTGGCCTGATCATGCTGTTCCTGGGGATCGGTGCGCTGCGCAAGGTCAAGGTGTACGAGGCGTTTGTAGAAGGCGCCAAGGAAGGCTTTGACGTAGCCAAGAACCTGCTGCCGTACCTGGTGGCGATGCTTTGCGCCGTGGGGGTGTTGCGAGCCTCTGGCGCGTTGGATTTTGGCCTGGAAGGCATTCGCCATGTGGTCGGCTGGACGGGCATGGACACGCGCTTTGTCGATGCCTTGCCGACCGCGATGGTCAAGCCGTTCTCCGGCAGCGCCGCGCGGGCGATGTTGATCGAGACCATGCAGACCCAGGGCGTGGACAGCTTTCCGGCGTTGGTGGCGGCGACGATTCAGGGCAGTACCGAGACCACCTTCTATGTGTTGGCGGTGTACTTTGGTTCGGTGGGTATTCAGCGGGCCAGGCATGCCGTGGGCTGTGCGTTGTTGGCGGAGTTTGCCGGCGTCGTTGCGGCGATTGCGGTGTGCTACTGGTTCTTCGGTTAAGGCTCGGATTGCTATCGGGGGCAAGCCCCCTCCCACATTTGAATGTGTTCACAGATCAACCTGTGGGAGGGGGCTTGCCCCCGATGAGGCCCTCAGTGTTTAGCTGCACTATTGCCTTGCTGAACCACCCACTCCACCACCTGCTTATTCAACTGATCCCCCGCCTGTCCAAACCCAGCCACCACCGCCGGCACTTTGGTGTCCCCCACCGGCTGGTGCACTTCGAACCGTCGGCTGGCAATAATCCGCTGATCACGCCCGCGCACCAGGCGCGCATCCAGGCGAATCACAACCTCCACCACACTGCCATGATATTCACTCTGGAACGCCTGCAATTGCCCGCCCAGTTCATAGTCGGACTGCAGGTTAGTGTCATCGGTGCTCAGCAGCGTCACCCGGCCATCGCGCTGGAAGCCATCCATAAAGCGGTTGCGCAACAGCACCGGCGCCGGGTCGCTCCAGCGTGAGTTGGCATAGCTGCTGATCAGGTCGCCATTGGGCACCACGGCGATGCGTGGGCTGTCGAGAAACTCGCTGGTCTGCGGCTTGTTCACGCGCAGTGACCAACTGACCGGCGCGCCCTGGCTGGTGGTCTGCGCCGAAGCCAGGCGATACACGTCCGAAGGGTCAGCCTTGGGCAGAATCGAACACGCGCTCACGAGCGCCAGTGCTAGAGGGGCAATCAGTTGGTAAGCACGCTTCATGGCGTGAACTCCTTGTTCTTGTCGCTGCCCAGCAGGTAACCGCTGGGGTTGGCTTCCAGGCGGCGGGAGATGGCGCGCAGCGAGCCTAGGGTTTCGCGCAGCTCGCGCACCGCCGGCGCCAGTTCGTTGAGGCCTTGCATGCCGCTGTTCACCGAGTCCTTGTTGTTGGTCAGCAAGGTGTTGATGGTCGCGGTGCTTTGTTCAAGGGATTTCATGGCCTGCTCGGCGCTGCCGAAGGCCTGCTTGCCTTGTTCGTTGAGCAAGCCATTGGCGTTGCGCATGAGCACGGTGGTCTGTTCCAGGGCGGCGGTCGCCTGTTTGCTCACCTGCATCAGTTGCTGCATCACCACTTTGATATCGCCACGCTGATCGGCAATGGCGCCAGTGGTTTGCTGCAGGTTCTCCAGGGTGTTGCTCAGGCGCTCGACGTTCTCGCGGGAGAACATGTGATTGGCGTTGTGCAACAGCAGGTTGACGCTGGTCATCAGGTCGTTGCTGTTGTTGAGCAAGCGTGCGATGGGCGATGGCGAGGCGATGATCTGCGGCAGGTTGCCGTCCTTGCCCTTGAGCTCGGGGCTTTGCGGGGTGCCGCCGCTGAGCTGGATGATCGAGGTGCCGGTGATGCCGGTCAGGGCGAGCTTGGCCTGGGTGTCCTCCTTGACCGGCGTCTGCCCGGCCAGGCGGATGCGCGCCAGCACGCGGCGCGGGTCCTTGGGGTCCAGGCTCAGGCTGATCACATCGCCCACCTTGATCCCGCTGTACTGCACCGAGCTGCCCTGGGACAGGCCGCTGACCGCCTCGTTGAAGATCACTTCATAGTCCTGGAAGGCGCTGTCGACGCTGGACTTGGCCAGCCACAGGCCGAACAGCATCGCGCCGACCACCACGATCACGCTGAACAGACCGATCATCACATGATGGGCTCGGGTTTCCATGTCATACCTCGTTGAGCGATTGAGCGGCATCCAATGCCGCGCGGCCACGGGGGCCGTGGAAATATTCGTGGATCCATGCGTCGTCGGTTTCCGAGACAACATCGATGGCATCGGCCACCAGCACTTTCTTTTGTGCCAGCACCGCCACGCGGTCGGTAATGGTGTACAGCGTGTCCAGGTCGTGGGTGACCAGGAACACGCTCAGGCCTAGCGCATCGCGCAGGGTCAGGATCAGTTGGTCGAATTGCGCCGCGCCGATCGGGTCGAGGCCGGCGGTGGGTTCGTCGAGGAACAGAATGTCCGGGTCCAGCGCCAACGCGCGGGCCAGGGCGGCGCGCTTGATCATGCCGCCGGACAGCGAGGCCGGGTATTTGTCGGCCGCCGACAGCGGCAGCCCGGCCAGGGCCAGTTTGACGGCGGCCAAGTGCTCGGCGTCGCGACGGCTGAGGCCGGCGTGTTCGATCAAGGGCAGCGCAACGTTTTCGGTAACGGTCAGCGAGGAAAACAGCGCGCCCTTCTGGAACAGTACGCCAAAGCGCCGTTCTACCAGGGAGCGCTCATGCTCGGGCAGGCTCGGCAGGTTCTTGCCGAACACGCGCACTTCGCCTGCGCTGGGCCGACGCAGGCCGACAATGCTGCGCAACAGCACCGACTTGCCGCTGCCGGAGCCGCCGACCACGGCAAGGATCTCGCCCTTGTACAAATCCAGGTCGAGGTTTTCATGCACGCTCTGGCTGCCAAAGCGATTGCACAGGCCGCGCACTTCAATCACCGCCTCACTGGGCGCTCGGTGTAGACGACTCACCAGCCCATCTCCATGAAAAATAGCGCGGCGACAGCATCCATCACGATCACCACAAAGATCGATTGCACCACGCTGGAGGTGGTGTGGGCGCCGACTGATTCAGCGCTGCCGCTGACCTTGAAGCCTTCCAGGCAACCAATCGCAGCGATCAGGAACGCAAAGATCGGCGCTTTGACCATGCCCACCAGGAAGTGCTGCACGCCGATGTCCGATTGCAGCAGCGAGAGGAACATCGCCGGCGAAATATCCAGCGCCACCGCGCACACCACACCGCCGCCGATGATGCCCGAGAGCATCGCCAGGAACGTCAGCATCGGCAGCGCCACCAGCAGCGCCAGCACGCGGGGCAGTACCAGCAACTCCATCGGGTCCAGGCCCAGGGTGCGGATCGCGTCGATTTCTTCGTTGGCCTTCATTGAGCCGATCTGTGCGGTAAAGGCACTGGCGGTGCGGCCGGCGATCAGGATCGCGGTGAGCAAGACGCCGAATTCCCGTAGGAAAGAGAACGCCACCAGGTCCACTGTGAAGATCGTCGCACCGAAGCTCTTGAGCACGGTGGCGCCGAGGAAGGCTACTACCGCACCCACCAGGAACGTCAGCAAAGCCACGATGGGCGCGGCATCCAGTCCGACCTGTTCGAGGTGCGCAACCATTGGCGTCACGCGCCAGCGCTTGGGGCGCAAGATGCTACGGGCGAAGGTTTCGAGAATCAGGCCGACGAAACCCAAGAGTTTCTTGGTGTCCTGCCAGACGGTGTCCACCGCACGGCCGATGCGTGCGAGGACCTGGATACCCGCCGCTTCTTCAGGGGCTTTTTCCGGCACGCAAAAATCATTCAGGGAACGGTAGACGGTCTTGAGCAGCGCGCGGTCGGCGGCAGACAAGCTGCAATCGGTTTGTTCGGCGGACTGCTCGATGCGGGTCGGCCCCAGCAACTCCACCAGCAATGAGGCGCCGGCGGTATCCAGGGCGCCGAGGCCGTTGAGGTCGATGCGCGCGCCGGCGTCGTATTGGCCGTCGAGCTTGTCCGACAGCTTTTTCAGGTTGGCATAGTGGGCAAGCGTCCAGTCCCCCGTAATCCGCAGTTGTGGCGGGGTGGTGGACGTATCGAGGTGGGCTGCGCCGGCCGTCGTGCTGGTGGTCATAAGCTCCGAGCTTGTTTGGCTATCCACAATTCCTACGTAATAGCACGATACGGCCTACTTTGGGTTGTCCGTTTGTGCTGAGTCCGTCACGTTGAAACGCAGCACGCCGATCACTTGCCCGTCTTCGGTCAGTACCCGCACCTGCCAGCGGCCCACGGCGTCGGCCGGGAAGTTCTGCTTGTGGGTCCAGGCGCGGTAGCCCTCTTTGCGCCCGCCGTGGATATCCAGGGCGATGCGGTCGACCTCTTGGCCGTTGAATTTCCACACGTGGTAGATGCGCTCATCCAGCCCACGCGGCGCGTTGATCGCGGTATAGGCATACAGCCCGCCGCTGCGCAGTTGGGCTGCAGTGACTTCCTTGAGATCGTCGCCTGGCGTGCGGTCCTGCAGTTGGGTGCTGATGGCCACTTCGGTCATCCACAGCGTGGCTGGTGGCACCCAACTGCGCAGGAACCACCCGGCGCAGCCGATGGCGGCGGTGACCCCGAGCAGCATCGCCCAGCCTTTGACGCTACGCAGCGGCAAGCTTACCGCCAGGCTTGGGATCGACAGTGCCATGGCCACGCCGAGGGCCAGTTTGTAACTCTCGGCGGTGGTCAGGTGCAGGATGATCGGCAATGCCGTGAGCAGCGCGGCGAACAGGGTCAGGGTATGCAGCGCCAGGAACAGTGAGCGCTTGGGCGCCAGCCACTTGTAGTACAGCGGGTCGATGATCGACACCAGCGCCGCCGCGCCGAGCAAGCCGGTGAATACCGATTGGCCGCTGTTCCACGCGGTGGTGACGAAAAAGAACGGCAGCACAAAAAACAGACTTTCCTGGTGGATCATCTGGGTCGCGTAGCGCAGCAGCGGTTCGGGGATTTCGCGCTTGAAGACTTTGGTGAACAGCTGGGTAAAGCTGTTCTCCAGCATCAGCCACAACCAGCTCACCAGCATGATCACCGCAATCCAGCTGGCCATGCCCTGCTGGCGATCCACCAGGATGAAGCTGCACACACCCGAGATAAAACCGCCGAGTGCAATCACCCCTGGGTAGCGCTTCATCAGTTCGAGAACGCGCTGGATTAAGTGGGTCAGGTTTGGCATTCGGCGCTTCGCAGTCTTGTAGGAAAAATCCCAGACAGAATAACGTCTTAGGCCGTTGTACGGTGGGTCATTGCACGATCCGTTTGCGATAAACCCGCACGCCAATCAATACAAAGGCGATCAGCCCCAACACTCCGGCGCTGATCCAGCTCAGCATGTCGTAGCTGAGCAGTGGTTTCTCGATGCGCCAGTAACCGGGCTGCTTGAACACTTCGCGCATGGCCTGGTTGGTCTGGTCCAGGCTCACGGCCTTGATGCGCTTGGCTGGGTCGCTGAAGTGGCCGTTGTTGTATTCGGCGGACGCGCTCCAGTAGTAGTCGGCCAAGGCGCTGTTGCCTTGCACGGCCCACGCCTGGCGCGCAATGGCGGCTTGTTGCAGGCGCGCAAACACTGCTGGGTCGAGGCCGTCCTTGAGCAGTCGGGCCTTGAGGTCCTGGAGGACGTGTTCCGCTTCGGGGAGGTTTTCCCGCTCAAGGTCGGCATTCAGGCTGAGGAAACCGACGCCGCCGAGTACTTCGCGCTCGCTCCAGGGACCGTAGGACAAACCGTGCTTGAGGCGCAGTTGGCGATACAGCGCCCAGTCCAAGTAGTCCTTGAGCAGGTCGTAGGTTTCATCATGTCCTTCATCCAGCACCGGCTCGGGGAACAGCCAGTGCAACTTGGCGCTGTTGCCGACCCAGCCGTGGATCAGCTCGCGATGGCTGGCAGCGGGGTGCTGGATTTCCGGCAGCGCCGGATGCTCGGTAGGGTCGACCGGGTCGAGTTGGCCGTAGGTGCGTTCCAGGTAGGCCGGCAGCAGTTTGTCGAGGTCGCCGACGATGATCAGGGTCATGTTGTTGGGGGCGTACCAGTGTGTGCGCAGGTCGTCCAGCTGGCCGCGGGTCAGGTGGTCGACCTCGGCGCGTTCGGCGCATTTGAGCCCCAGTTCGACGGCCAATTGGTTGCTGGCGGTGTGGCCCAGGTCCTGGCGGTCCAGCAGGCGTTGCAGGTGTGAGTAGTGGCCGCCGTCTTCGCGCTCCACTACCCGCTTGGCCGCGTTGATATTGGCGTCGGTCAGTTCAGTGCGGGTGATGATCGCCAGCAGCAGGTCCAGCACTTTGCGCTGGTTTTGCGCGGGCGCCTCGATCACAAAGGTGGTGTCGGCGTTGCTGGTGTAGGCGTTCCACTCGCCGCCCAGGGCTTGCATGCGGTCTTCCAGCTCGGCTTCGCCGCCGCCGTCGATGCCGCTGAATAGCAAGTGTTCGAGCAGGTGCGGCAGCTCTTTGTCTGCGCAGTTGAAGTCATCCAGGCCTACTCCGACCACCAGACGGATGGCCACATGCCCGCGCTCGGTGCCCGGTTTGAGCAACAATTGCAGGCCGTTGGGCAAGGTGTAGCCCTCGACTTGCAGGCGGTCAAAGGCAAAGGCGTGGGCAGATCCCATGAGCAGGCAAGCGAACAACAGGCGACGCATAACAAGCTTCCTGGCGAGTGAGGTCATTTTTAACTGACTTCACGGGCCACCGTACGTTCAGGGCGAATGTGTGATGTCGGCAATATCTTCGGCGGAGAGCGCGCCGGTGTCAGACGTTTCCAACACTACATAGGCACTGCTGCAAAACAACGAGTTCAGGCGTTTCATGTCGGCAATCAGTTCCAGGTGCAGAGAGCTGGTTTCCAGGCTCTGGACGATCTTGCGCTGAAGGCGGCTGACATGGGCGTGGGCCAGGCGCCGTTCCTGGGCGCGGAAGCGACGCTTCTCGCGCAGCAACTGGCGGGCGCTTTCCGGGTCGGCACTGAGGAACACCGACAACCCCAGGCGCAGGTTGGCGATCAACTGGCTGTGCAGGCCGGTGAGTTCCTCCAGGCCCACTTCGGAGAACTGGCGACGCTGAGAGGTTTTCTGCTGCTGGACTTTGCGCAGCATGCGTTCGATCAGGTCGCCGGCCAGTTTAAGGTTGATTGACAGTTCGATGATCTCGGCCCAGCGCCGATTGTCGTGTTCACTGAGGTCTTCCCGGGGCATTTGTGCCAGGTAGAGTTTGATCGCGCTGTACAGCGCTTCGACATCATCGCTGAGGCTGCGCATTTCCTGGGTGATGGCGGTCTGCTTGCCGCGCAGCACTTCAAGCATGGCCATGAGCATATTGTCGATCAGGTCGCCCAGGCGCAGGGTTTCGCGGGCAGCGTTGGCCAGTGCCAGGCTGGGTGTGGCCAGCGCGGCCAGGTCCAAGTGGCGTGGTTTGGCCTTGCCATTGACCTCTTCGCGCTCAGGCAGCAGCCAGGCACACAAGCGGGCCATCGGGCCAATGGTCGGTAACAGGATCAGGCAACGGCTGACGTTGTAGAGCAGGTGAAAGGTGATGACCATGCCTTGTGCGCTGTAGTCCAGGCCATCCATCCAGCGTACGAGCGGGTCGAGCACCGGGATGATCAGCAACAGGCCGATCAATTTGTACAACAGGCTGCCCAGTGCCACCTGGCGTCCGGCGGCGTTCTGCATGCTGGTGCTGAGGAAGGCCAGCACGCCGCTGCCGATGTTGGCGCCGATCACCAGGCCGATGGCCACGTGCAGGCCGATCACACCGGCGCCGGCCAGTGTTGCCGTCAGCAGGACAGCCGCCAGGCTGGAGTAGGAAATCATCGCGAACAGGGCGCCGACCAGGGCGTCGAGCAGGATGTCGCCGGTCAACGACGCGAAGATCACTTTGACGCCCTGGGCGTGGGTAATCGGCCCGGCCGCTTCAACAATCAATTGCAGTGCGAGGATGATCAGCCCGAGGCCGATCCCCACCCGGCCCAACTGCCCTGCTCGCGTTTGCTTGCGCGACAGGAAGAAAATCACCCCAAGAAAAATCAGCAGCGGCGACAGCCAGGACAAATCAAACGTCAGCACCCGCGCCATCAGCGCGGTACCGACGTCGGCGCCGAGCATGGTCGCCAGGGCGGGCATCAGCCCCATCAGGCCCTGGCCGACAAAGGAGGTGACCAGCATCGCCGTGGCGTTGCTGCTCTGCACCATGGCTGTCACCAGGATACCGGCGATAAACGCCAGCCAGCGCTTGGACATGTTCTGCCCGATGACTTGGCGCAAGTTGGAGCCGTAGACCCGCAGGATGCCGGTACGGACGATGTGCGTGCCCCAGATAAGCAGGGTCACGGCGGAAAGCAGATTGAGCAAGGTCAGCATGCTCGGCCCCCCGTGTGGGTGCGCTCGAAAATGAGCGAAGGAAAGTTGCCGCGTGCCGCTCTACGTCTTGTACTTAAGCTGTAGTTGGCGAATGGGTTCGGCGCCAGCATCGCATAGCTAAAGTGGGGATTGAAATAAAAATGTCATGAAATCAGCTTTGTGCGGATGAAAAAAAGGGGCCTGTGCAGGCCCCTTTTTTGTCTGGCTCGGGATTATTGACCCGGGATGTCTTTGCGCAGTTTCACAGGATCCTGCTGTTTCTTCTTTTTCGCGATGGCGGTGCGCATCTTGATGTTCACTGCTTCCACCGCCAGCGAGAACGCCATGGCGAAGTAGACGTAGCCTTTTGGCACGTGCACATCGAAGGATTCGGCGATCAGCACGGTACCGACTACCAGCAGGAACGACAGCGCGAGCATCTTCAACGACGGGTGCTTGTCGATGAATTCGCTGATGGTGCCGGCTGCCAGCATCATCACCAATACCGCCACGACAATCGCCGCGACCATCACCGGTACATGGGAGACCATGCCGACCGCGGTGATGACCGAGTCCAGGGAGAACACGATGTCGATGATCGCGATCTGGATGATGGTGTAGATGAACTTGCCACCGGCGCCCTTCGGCTCGTCGTGGGTTTCGTCTTCACCTTCCAGCGCGTGGTACATCTCCTGGGAGCTTTTCCACAGCAGGAACAGGCCACCGAAGAACAGGATCAGGTCGCGCCCGGAAATGCCTTGGCCGAAGACCACGAACAGGTCGGCGGTCAGTTGCATCACCCAGGTGATCGACAGCAGCAACAGGATGCGTGTGACCATGGCCAGGGCCAGGCCGAAGATCCGGGTGCGTGCCTGCATGTGCTTGGGCATGCGGCTGACCAGGATCGAAATCATGATGATGTTATCGATGCCCAGGACGATCTCGAGGGCCGTCAGGGTGAAGAAGGCAATCCAGATTTCCGGATTGGTCAGCCATTCCATGTGTATTCCTTTGAGCGAGTGTTAAACCGCGCAAGCTGCAGCGCCGCGCGGTTGGGTGTTCGGGATTATAGAGTGCTGAACAGAGGAATAATCCCCATCAGCAAAGCGGCGACCATTATGCACAGGCATACCAGCACTGCCCACTTGAGGGTGAAGCGCTGGTGATCGCCAAATTCGATACCTGCCAAAGCGACCAGCAGGTAGGTCGAGGGTACCAGTGGGCTCAACAGGTGCACGGGTTGTCCGACAATCGACGCACGTCCCATTTCTGCCGCAGTGATGCCGTAGTGGCTGGCGGCTTCGGCGAGTACTGGCAAAACGCCGTAGTAGAACGCATCGTTGGACATGAAGAACGTAAACGGCATGCTCACCAGCGCGGTGATCACCGCCAGGTAAGGGCCCAGCGCGTCAGGGATAACGGCCAGCAGGCTCTTTGACATGGCATCGACCATGCCGGTGCCCGACAGGATGCCGGTGAAGATACCGGCCGCGAAGATCAGCCCCACCACCGCCAGTACGCTGCCGGAGTGGGCGGCGACGCGGTCTTTCTGCATCTGCAGGCACGGGTAGTTGACGATCATCGCGATACTGAACGCCACCATGAACAGCACCGGCAGTGGCAACAGGCCGGCGATCAGTGTGCACATCAGGGCAAAGGTCAGGGCACCGTTGAACCAGATCAGTTTCGGGCGACGGGCGTCCGGGAATTGCGACACGCTGATTTCGCTGTGGTCGATCTCGTCGCCTTGCAGGTGCAATTCACCCAGGCGTGCACGTTCGCGCAGGCCGTACATGTAGGCAATCACCAGGATTGCGACGACGCCGGCGGCCATGGCCGGGATCATCGGCACGAAAATGTCCGACGGGTCCACGTGCAGCGCGCTGGCGGCACGGGCGGTCGGGCCACCCCAAGGGGTCATGTTCATCACGCCACCGGCAAGAATGATCAGGCCGGCCATGATCCGTGGGCTCATGCCGATGCGCTGGTACAGCGGCAACATGGCGGCCACGCAGATCATGTAGGTGGTGGCGCCGTCACCGTCGAGGGACACCACCAGGGCCAGTACGGCGGTGCCGACCGAGACTTTCAGCGGGTCGCCCTTGACCATCTTGAGAATCTTGCGCACGGCCGGGTCGAACAGGCCGGAGTCGATCATCAGGGCAAAGTACAGAATGGCGAACATCAGCATCACGCCGGTGGGCGCAAGCTTGGTGATACCGGCCAGCATCATTGGGCCGATCTCGGGTGCGAAGCCACCGAACAGCGCGAACAGGATCGGCACGATGATCAGGGCGATCAGCGCGGACAGGCGCTTGGTCATGATCAGGAACATGAACGTGATGACCATGGCAAAGCCAAGGAAAGTCAGCATAGGAATACTCCAGGCGTAGCGCGGCTAGGGAATGGCGAACCGGGTGGCGGTCAGCGCAGAACGAAAGGCACGAGGCGTACGGGTGGAGTTGGGGCGAACAGGCGGGTACGGGCGGACATCGGGAATCACCATTGTTGTTGTTAACAGCCGGTCTGTTGCCGGCAGTGGGGGCGATCCTAGACGGGTAAGCTTTCAGCCAGCTTTCGCTGAGTAAACGGGTGACGAAGGGAATGCACGCAGTCTCTGGACTTACATGGACCAAAATGTGGGAGGGGGCTTGCCCCCGATAGCAGGGTGCAAGTCACTGCATGCGCAGGCTGACACACCGCTATCGGGGGCAAGCCCCCTCCCACATTTGTCTGTATTTGGCTTGAGGTTTTTAGGGCAGTTCGAGGCCGCCGGCGGCTTTGTGCAGCTTGCGCAAGTGTTCGCCCACCAGCTTGAGGTTGGCTTCACAGGCGGCAATCTCGGCTGAACGCGAAGGCTCCAGCAGCGCCCTCACCTCCTTGTCCAATTCGCCGGTCAGCGATTGCAGCTGCTTCTGGCGTTCGGCGCTTTCCGATTCCAGGCGTGTGGCTTCCGAAGGTTGCGGCAGGCCATAACCGCCGCTGCCGAGCAGCTCAGCCGGGCGACTCAGGAAGCCGCTGTTGGCGAGGATCTGTTGCAGCGTGGCATTGGCTTTCTCCATGCCACCGTTCTTCAGCTCGCGAGCACCGAGGTAGCGTTGTTTGACTTCGTCCTGGGCCAGCATCAATTGCTTGCGAAAGCTCGCCTGCTCCAGCAGCAGCAACGCGGCGCTGGTGCGCAGATCGGCCTGATCGAACCACTGGCGACGCTCCTCCGCGCTCAGGGATAGCCAGTCTTCGACCTGGGTCTGTTTGATCGGCAGGTGTTTGCGCAGCACATCGAACATGGCTTGGTAGCGTTCGCGGAAGGAGTCGAAGTGATAACCCAGGCGCAATGCCCTGCGTTTGTCATCCAGCACACTGGTGTCGGCCAGGCCGCGTGCGCTCAGCACCTCGAGCAAGCCATTGGGGGTGATGTTGTCCAGGCCGGTCAATTGCGGGTTGGCGCTGCCGCTGCGTAGCAGTTTCAGGCTTTCCACCGCGCAGTTGTTGGAGATGAAGAAGTAGTTGCCGTCGTAGCTCCAATGCATTTCGGCGGCATGCTCGACGGTATCGTTGATTTCCTGGCGGGTCAGTTTCAACGGCACCGAGGCCAGGCCGCGCAGCTCGGTCTTGGTGTATTCATCGATCACTTGCGCCAGCGGCAGCACGAACAGCCGCGAGGGGTATTTGCCGACCAGGCCATCCCAACTCGACAGCTGTACGTCACCGACGAACGCGCGATAGGAAAGAACCAGATGCTGGTCCAGGTCCAGTCGGCAATCCGGTCCACGCGGGCGGCCCGGTGCGCAGATCACCAGGCGCAGCATGCTGTGGCCCCAGCGGCTGACCAGGTTCTGGTTGGCCTCGGCCAGCAGGTAGTCGATCTCGTAGACGCGCTCCGGGTCCACATGGCCCAGCGGTGTTTTGGCAAAATCGTTACCGGCGTTGAGGAACGCGTAGGTGTTGGCGCAGGTGTCTTGCTGCGGCGGGGCCCAGCCGAAGTGTTCCTTGTAATAGCGGAACAGCGCGGGACGGCGGCAGGCGTAGCTCGGGTCGAGGAGAAAGTACTCCATGTTGACCGCCACAAATTCCAACGGGCTGGTGGTTTCGTAGATGTCCGGGCTGCGGGCGACTTGATGATTATGTTGCTCGCGCTCTCCGCGACGGCCTACGTACTGCGGCCAGCCGGCCAGGTCCAGCAGGCGTGGATCATCGCTCAAGGTAAAGCGGCGGCCATTCTGGCCACGGCATTGATCAGGCAGGCCGATCAGGCCGGTGAGGTTGTTCTGGCGGCTGCAGCGGTTGATCAGCGTGCGGTCTTCCTTGGACCACAGGCGCGCACGGTCATAGATGTGGGTCAGTTCATGCAGCACCGTAGCGAGCATTTCCCGGCGCACAGTGCCGTGAGGTCGATTGGTTTTCTGGGTGGCGGCACTGCCGTCGGTCAGGCTGGCGAGCAGGTTGCTGTTGAGGTCCAGCTCGGACACCAGGGAGGCTTGCCCGTAGGCGTTCTCGGGCATCTTGTCGGTCCAGCCGACATCAATGCGTCGATCCAACTGCTCGACAAAGCGCGGCGGCAAGGAACGCATCGCTTCGTCGAGCAATGCCTGGCTGGCCTGTTGCTCAGCCGGGCTCAGGCCCTCGGTCTTGAGCCGCAGTTGCAGGCTGGCCTGGGCTGCGCCGGCACACAGCAGCACAGTCCCGGCCAGGAGCCAGGCGACGATTCGCCTCACAGTGCGAGGATGGCTTCGGCGAGGGTCTGGTCGCTGGCGTCGCGGGCTTCCGGCAGGCGTGTGCGCAGAGTGTCGAAGGCGGCTTCAAGGTGGGCGCCACGGATCTCGCCGTTGCTGGCGACGAAACTGGCGGCGTCATCGTGGGCTTCGCGTACGACTTTGGAGTCACGGATGGAGGTGGTGGTGTCCGAGGTGAAATCAATGGTGCGGCCGGAGGCGCGGACAATGATGTTACTGGTGGCCACCAGGGTGTGTGCCTGGGCGATGTCGGCCAACAACAGCAGGCCGAGGGTGGCGGCGATCAGCGGGCTACGCATGGAATAACTCCAGAGACAAAGATGGAATACAGAGATGATTATTGGACGAGAATTGCTTGCGCCAGTTCAAGGTCGCTGGCGTTAAGTTTTGGTTGGCTGCGGCGCAGATAATCCAGCGCAGATTCCAGCCTTGCGCCCCGCCATTGGCCGTCAGTGGCGATAAACGCGGCAGCGTCATCCTGGGCGGCCATTATCACTTTTCTGTCGAAGGGCGCAGACGTCACCTTGCTGGTGGCGTAGGCGCTTGCGACGGTGCTCTGGGTGGTCAGGTCAAAGGCCGAAGCCAACGGTGACCAACCGAACGAAAACAACACAGGGACGATTAAAAGGCGGTATGAAAAAGCCATGGGACTCGACAACTGAAAGCGAGCGCCAAGGCTAGCGCAATGCCCGGGCGAGAGCCAGCGCCCAGGCGTTCGCCTTGGCGTCAGATAGCCAGGATGGCCTGGGCCAGTTGTGCGTCAGTTGCCGTGTTCAATTGCGGCGCGTGCTGGCGGATCTGGGCCAGGGCGCTTTCCAGTTTCACGCCACGGATGGCGCCTTCGCTGGCGACAAAGCTGGCGGCGTCGTCACGGGCAGCACGTACGACCTTGTTGTCGCGCAGGGACGAAGTTGCATCGGAGCTGGCGTCGGAAGTGGCCTTCAGCGCGCCGACGATGGAGTCGGTGGTCACGATGAAGCTGGTCGCGTTGGCGTTGGCAGCCAGGGCCAACAGGGTGGCAGCACTCAGCAGGCGAAGACGGGACATGGGATGACTCCTATAGATGAACGGATAAGGTGGCGCAGGCCAGCCATTGGGGATCAGACGCCTGTACTGCACGGTTTGCCACAGGGTGGCTGGATATTAAGCCGCCGCTTATCCGTTCGGGAAGCGCCTTGACTGCCTAGTCACGCCAGAACGGCTTGGACAGCTCGGCCATTCGATCGCCCTGGCTGATGCCGACATCGGACAATTCCCGGGTATCAAGCTGCGACAGTTGGCGTCGTTCATAAGCGTGGCGTACCCATTTGGCGAGGGTTGAGGCCGTTTGGCGTAGCAGTCTCTTATAAAGAGGGGATGGCGTATCCATGGCGAGTACCTTTCCTGAGGTCTTGGAACACCATGTTGGGTGAGTTGGTGAGACCGATACAGATACACCAAGATAAAATTGTACTGTTTAACTGTTACATTTTTTTAAACTGTACCTGTCGCTGCGCAGAGCTTCTGTTTTCTGTTGGAAATGCGAATGCCGCAAACAACAAAGCCCGCCTCCGGTTTCCCGGGGCGGGCTTTGTTTTGACAAATCAGGTTGCTGGCAGTGGACCCGTCAGGTCAGGGCCAGCGAGCGCTAAATCAGCGCCAGAACGGCTTGCTCAGCTCTTCGTAGCGTTGAGCTTCGCTGATACCTGCGTCAGCCAGCAGACGCGAATCCAGGCGAGCCAGTTGGTGGCGGCTAGAGATGCGGCGCTGCCACAACATCAGGTTGGCGATAACGCGCAGAGGCAGGGAGGCCTGGGTGTTTACAGCTTTTTCTTCGAAGAACAGTTCGGAACTGAGTGTACGTTCCATGATGACATCCTTCCGCTTGTGGCGGGATTAGGTAGTGGTTTAACTGATGCCAATGATCCTCTTCCGGCGCAAGACTCTCTAGATACAGTTCACCTGTATTGTGAGGGGCCAGTTAACTGTTTATAGCTGCTGTACTGTACGGAAATGGGGCAACTGTACCTGTCTGCACTGAAATAGTGCGAAATAGGCCTTTTCGGTGAGATGTGTAGGATATTTCGGTAAGAAATGACCGGTACAGCAGTACAGTTTTTTCAATAAGTGGCGATGAATCCACCGAGCTGATGAAACTGTATTTGCATCAGCTCGGATCTGTATCAATCACGCCTTGAGCATGTGCCCGGTTTCTTCCAGGTTGATGTGCCAACTCAGTGCTTCGCGCAGGATGTGCGGGGTATGCCCGCCGATGGCGCAGGCGGCATCGAAGTAACTGTTCAGCGCATCGCGGTAGGCGGGGTGCACACAGTTGTCGATGATCACCCGAGCCCGTTCCCGTGGCGCCAGGCCACGCAGGTCGGCCAGGCCAATCTCGGTCACCAGGATGTCGACGTCATGCTCGGTGTGGTCGACGTGGCTGACCATTGGCACCACACTGGAAATTGCGCCGCCCTTGGCAATCGACTTGGTAACGAAGATCGCCAGGTGCGCGTTGCGTGCGAAATCCCCGGAGCCGCCAATGCCGTTCATCATCCGCGTGCCGCAGACATGGGTGGAGTTGACGTTGCCGTAGATGTCGAACTCCAGCGCGGTGTTGATGCCAATGATGCCCAAGCGCCGCACCACCTCAGGGTGGTTGGAGATCTCCTGCGGGCGTAGTACCAGCTTGTCCTTATAGTGTTCCAGGTTGCCGAACACATCGGCATTGCGGCGCTCCGACAAGGTGATCGAACTGCCCGATGCGAAACTGAGCTTGCCGGCATCGATCAGGTCGAAGGTCGAATCCTGCAACACTTCCGAATACATGGTCAGGTCTTCGAATGGCGACTCGATCAACCCGCACATCACCGCGTTGGCTATGTTGCCGATACCGGCCTGCAGCGGACCGAGCTTGTTGGTCATGCGCCCGGCGTCGACTTCCTGCTTGAGAAAGTTGATCAGGTGGTTGGCGATACCTTGGGTGTCGCTGTCGGGCGGCGTCACCGTAGAGGCGGAGTCGGCCTGGTTGGTGATCACGATGGCCACGATCTTTTCCGGTGGGATCGGGATCGCGGTGCTGCCGATACGGTCATCAACTTTGACCAGCGGGATCGGCGTGCGCGTCGGACGATAGGTCGGGATATAGATGTCGTGCAACCCTTCCAGGTTCGGGTTGTGCGCCAAGTTGATCTCGACGATCACCTGTTTGGCAAAAATCGCGAAACTGGCCGAGTTGCCCACAGACGTGGTGGGCACGATATGCCCTTGTTCAGTGATCGCCACTGCTTCAATCACCGCGATGTCCGGCAACTTGAGTTGGTTGTTGCGCAGTTGCTCGACGGTTTCCGACAAGTGCTGGTCGATGAACATCACTTCGCCGGCGTTGATTGCCCTACGCAGGGTGCTGTCGACCTGGAACGGCATGCGTCGTGACAGTACGCCCGCTTCGGTCAGTTGCTTGTCCAGGTCATTGCCCAGGCTGGCGCCGGTCATCAGGGTGATTTTCAGCGGCGACGTCTTGGCGCGTTCGGCCAGGGCGTGGGGGACGGCCTTGGCTTCACCGGCACGGGTGAAGCCACTCATGCCGACGGTCATGCCGTCCTCGATCAGTGCGGCGGCGTCTGCCGCGCTCATGACCTTGTTCAACAACGAAGGCAAGCGGATGCGATCACGGTACATGGATTCTTATCTCAGGCTACGGAAGCAAGGTGCGCAGTTTAGTGATTTCAAATAATTTCGGCCCGCTACCATGGTCGAATGCCAGGTAGCGATTTAGAGCCTTTGGTCGGGTTTCATGCAGCAATAAAAAACCCCAGCCTATCGCAGGCCGGGGTTTCGAGTATTGCGCTGAGGCAGTGTTACTCGACGGCTTTGACCATGTCTTCGATAACCTTCTTGGCATCACCGAAGACCATCATGGTCTTGTCCAGGTAGAACAGTTCGTTATCCAGCCCGGCATAACCACTGGCCATCGAGCGCTTGTTGACGATGATGGTCTTGGCTTTGAACGCTTCGAGGATCGGCATGCCGGCAATCGGCGAGTTCGGGTCGTTCTTGGCGGCTGGGTTGACCACGTCGTTCGCGCCCAGCACCAGCACCACGTCGGCCTGGCCGAACTCGGAGTTGATGTCTTCCATCTCGAACACCTGGTCGTAGGGCACTTCTGCCTCGGCCAGTAGGACGTTCATATGGCCGGGCATACGGCCGGCCACCGGGTGGATCGCGTACTTCACGGTCACGCCACGATGGGTCAGCTTTTCTGTCAGCTCTTTCAGCGCATGCTGTGCGCGTGCCACTGCCAAGCCGTAGCCTGGCACGATGATCACCGTGTCGGCGTTGGTCAGCAGGAAGGTCGCGTCATCAGCCGAGCCGGATTTCACCGGGCGTGCTTCTTTAGAGCCCGCCGCAGCACCCGCATCCGGCGCATTGCCGAAACCGCCGAGCAGCACATTAAAGAAGGAGCGGTTCATCGCCTTGCACATGATGTACGACAGGATTGCGCCGCTGGAGCCCACCAGCGAGCCGGCGATGATCAGCATCGAGTTGTTCAACGAGAAACCGATCCCCGCTGCAGCCCAGCCTGAGTAGCTGTTAAGCATCGACACCACCACCGGCATGTCGGCGCCGCCGATCGGGATGATGATCAGCACACCCAGCACGAAGGCTAGGGCCAGCATCAGGGCGAAGGCGGTGAGGTTGCCGGTGAGCATAAAGGCCAGGCCGAGACCGAGGGTCAGCAGGCCGAGTACCAGGTTCAGCTTGTGCTGCCCGCCGAACTGTACCGGTGCGCCCTGGAACAGGCGGAACTTGTACTTGCCCGACAGCTTGCCGAACGCAATCACCGAACCGGAGAAGGTGATGGCACCGATGGCTGCGCCAAGGAACAGTTCCAGGCGGTTACCGGCAGGGATCGAATCGCCCAGGTGTTTGACGATGCCCAGGGATTGCGGCTCGACTACGGCGGCAATGGCGATGAACACGGCAGCCAGGCCGATCATGCTGTGCATGAAGGCGACCAGCTCCGGCATCTTGGTCATTTCTACGCGCTTGGCCATGACCGAACCGGCAGTGCCGCCGATCAGCAGGCCGACGATCACGTAGCCAATGCCTGCGGTAGCCAGCTCAGCACCGAGCTTATAGATGAGGCCCACGGTCGTGAGCACTGCCAGCGCCATGCCGAGCATGCCGAACAGGTTGCCGCGTCGCGAGGTGGTCGGGTGTGACAGGCCTTTAAGGGCCTGGATAAAGCAGATCGACGCGATCAAGTAGAGCGTCGTAACCAGATTCATGCTCATTACTTCGGCGCCTCTTCTTTTGCTTTCGGGGCTTTCTTCTTGAACATCTCAAGCATGCGGCGCGTCACCAGGAAGCCACCGAACACGTTGACCGCTGCGAGCGCCACCGCCAGGGTACCCATGGTCTTGCCCAGTGGGGTCACGGTGAGCGCAGCGGCGAGCATGGCGCCGACGATCACGATCGCCGAAATCGCGTTGGTCACCGCCATCAATGGTGTGTGCAGCGCGGGCGTTACGTTCCAGACCACGTGGTAACCGACATAAATCGCCAGCACAAAGATGATCAGGTTGTAGATACCGGGGGAGATAAGCTCTTCCATCGTCTGAATCCCTGCTTAGGCGTTTTTGCGGATGACTTGGCCGTCGCGGCACATCAGGCACGCGGCGACGATGTCGTCTTCGAGGTTGATTTCAAACTGCCCTTCTTTAGTGAAGACCAGCTTCAGGAAGTCCAGCAGGTTGCGCGCATACAAGGCTGACGCATCGGCGGCGACAGCACCGGCGAGGTTGGTCGGGCCGCAGATGATCACGCCATTTTCCACCACCACCTGATCGGCGACGGTCAGCGGGCAGTTGCCGCCTTGTGCCGCAGCGAGGTCGATCACCACGGAACCCGGCTTCATCTGCGCGACGGTTTCAGCGCTGAGCAATGTCGGCGCTTTACGGCCAGGAATCAGCGCGGTGGTGATGACGATGTCGGCCTGCTTGGCGCGTTCATGCACGGCCAGGGCCTGGCGTTGCATCCAGCTGGAGGGCATCGGGCGAGCGTACCCGCCGACGCCGACGGCGCATTCGCGCTCTTCGTCGGTTTCGTAAGGCACGTCGACGAACTTGGCGCCGAGGGATTCGATCTGCTCTTTAACGGCCGGGCGTACGTCGGACGCTTCGATAACGGCACCCAGGCGTTTCGCTGTGGCAATCGCCTGCAAGCCAGCAACACCTGCGCCGAGGATCAATACGCGGGCAGCCTTAACGGTACCGGCGGCAGTCATCAGCATCGGCATGAAGCGCGGATAGTGGTGAGCGGCGAGCAGTACCGCCTTATAGCCGGCGATGTTGGCCTGGGACGACAGCACGTCGAGGCTCTGGGCCCGCGAGGTACGTGGCGCAGCTTCCAGCGCAAAGGCAGTGATGCCCTGCTCGGCCAGCTTGCCGATGGTTTCGTTGCTGAACGGATTGAGCATGCCCACCAACACGGTGCCGCTTTTGATCAGCGTCAGTTCGCTGTCGCTGGGGGCGACCACCTTGAGAATCAGCTCGGCGCCAAACGCATCGTTGGCACTGCCAATGGTCGCGCCCGCCGTTTCATAGGCACTGTCGACGATGCTGGCTTTGATGCCTGCTCCGCTTTGTACAGTGACCTTATGGCCCTGGCCGATCAGCTTCTTGATGGTTTCCGGGGTGGCAGCCACCCGCGTTTCACCGGTCTGGGTTTCGAGAGGAACACCAATGTGCACGTCAAATCTCCTGCATGATCTTTTTGCTTTTGATCTTTTTGTAAAAAGGCCAGTGCACCGCGAGTGGCACAACTGGGGCGGCCGATCAGCACGATCCCGCTGAAATGACAGCGGGGCGCGGCATTTTGCAGGCGAACTTTACGGCCTTCAAGGGATTATGACGGGTGACGAAAAATTAACTACAAGTCACCCTGTGACTGATTGTCGCAACATGCCGAAATAACCTGTTCAAATACATGGGCTTAAAGGGCCGCAGGCGTTTTTGCAATCTTTTGTCATGGTTGGTGTGAATAGTCGGCTATTGGCTCGTAATAGTCGTTCAAAGCCATGTGAATCATGGCTTTGAGCCGAATTTTTCCTGAAAAATATAGTCTGCTTAAATGCGACATATATATACATCTGTAGGACTGTATTATTACTGACTACAAAGTCAATAATACGGCTTTGGCCTTTAAACATTGATGCTGTAGCGATGTGACTGGTCAATGAGCCAGTCCCTGAAAGCGTGAAGTGAGGCAGATTCGACTTTTCTGTCAGGAATCATCAGGTAATAAGCCTTCGTACTGCTCAGCGCTTCGGGGTTTGCAATCACCAATTGGCCCTCGTCCAGTTCGCGCTGGATAAGGAACGGGGGGATCAGTGCGATCCCCATGTCATGCATGGCTGCTTGGGACAACATCGAGAATAGCTCGTAACGGGGGCCTGTCATGTCGCGTGGGATGTTCAGGTGTTGGGCGTTGAACCATTGGCGCCACGCGTAGGGTCGTGTGGTTTGCTGCAGGAGCGGCAGTTCTGCAATCTCTTGGGCGCTGAACTGCGCACGGTCACCCAACAGCCGAGGGCTGCATACAGGTACAGGATTTTCGCCCATCAGCCGGTGGGACTCGGTACCGGACCAGTCGGCATCGCCGAAGTAGATGGCGGCGTCGAATTCGGTGTCGGCAAAGAGGAAAGGGCGTGTTCGATTCGTGAGGTTGACCGTGACCTCAGGGTGTTGGCGTTGGAAGTCCTTGAGGCGAGGTATCAACCATTGAGTGCCAAAGGTCGGGACTACGGCCAGTTCGATGGTGTTGGCGCCCTGCTGCCCCATGACGGAAAGCGTATCGCGCTCCACCGCATCCAGTTGCGTCGCCACGCGACGGCTATAGGACAGCCCTGCTTCTGTCAGTTTTACCCCGCGCCGTGAACGGCGAAACAGCTCGACACTTAAAAACTCCTCGAGACTAGCGATCTGTCGACAGATGGCGCCTTGAGTGATCGAAAGCTCCTGCGCAGCCTTGGTGAAGCTCTCGTGGCGGGCTGCCGCTTCAAAGCTCACCAACGCGGTGGTACTGGGAATTTTCCTGCGCATATACCGTGTCCTCACTTGCCAAGGCGCATATACGCCATTTTTGGCTTTTTCGAAGTGAGAAATTAGCACAACCCTATGCGGAAACCTCGTTTGCCCTACGCGATTGCCGGGCCTAGGCTGCTTCCACGACTTCCGATTTCTTCCGCGAGGACTTATTCATGGCTGGCAAGGCAAGCTTCAACTGGATCGATCCACTGCTGCTGGATCAACAGCTCACCGAAGAAGAGCGCATGGTGCGCGACAGTGCTGAGCAATTTGCCCAGGACAAGTTGGCGCCACGCGTGCTCGAAGCTTTCCGCCATGAAAAGACTGACCCTGCGATTTTCCGCGAGATGGGCGAGACCGGCCTGCTCGGCGCGATGATTCCCGAGCAGTACGGTGGCAGTGGCTTGAATTACGTCAGTTATGGGTTGATTGCGCGTGAGGTGGAGCGTGTCGACTCGGGCTATCGTTCGATGATGAGTGTGCAGTCGTCACTGGTCATGGTGCCGATCAATGAATTCGGCACCGAGGCGCAGAAGCAGAAGTACCTGCCGAAGTTGGCCTCTGGTGAATGGATCGGTTGTTTTGGTCTGACAGAGCCTAACCACGGTTCCGACCCTGGCGCGATGATCACTCGTGCCCGCAAGGTAGAGGGTGGGTACAGCCTGACGGGCGCAAAGATGTGGATCACCAATAGCCCGATCGCGGATGTGTTTGTGGTGTGGGGCAAGGACGATGCTGGCGACATCCGTGGTTTTGTCCTGGAGAAAGGCTGGAAGGGTCTGAGCGCTCCGGCGATTCACGGTAAGGTCGGGCTGCGCGCCTCCATTACTGGTGAAATCGTCATGGACAACGTGTTCGTGCCGGAAGAGAACATCTTCCCGGACGTGCGCGGCTTGAAGGGGCCTTTCACTTGCCTTAACTCTGCACGCTATGGCATCTCCTGGGGCGCGTTGGGGGCCGCCGAGTTCTGCTGGCACACCGCTCGCCAGTACACGCTTGATCGCCAACAGTTCGGCCGTCCATTGGCGGCGACTCAGTTGATCCAGAAGAAGCTGGCAGACATGCAGACCGAGATCACCCTGGCTCTGCAGGGCTGTCTGCGCCTGGGGCGCATGAAGGACGAAGGTACGGCGGCGGTTGAGATCACTTCCATCATGAAGCGTAACTCGTGCGGCAAATCCCTGGATATCGCACGCATGGCCAGGGACATGTTGGGCGGCAATGGTATTTCCGACGAGTTCGGGGTGGCGCGTCATCTGGTCAACCTCGAGGTGGTCAACACCTATGAGGGTACTCATGACGTGCACGCCTTGATTCTGGGGCGCGCGCAGACCGGTCTTCAGGCGTTCTATTAATAGGAGCACGGCATGGGCGCGCTTTCGCATCTGCGGGTGCTGGATTTATCGCGAGTACTGGCGGGCCCTTGGTCCGGGCAGATCCTTGCGGACCTTGGGGCTGAGGTGATCAAGGTCGAACGGCCGGGCAGCGGCGATGATACGCGCGCCTGGGGGCCGCCCTTCCTTAAGGATGCCTATGGTGAGAACACCAGTGAGGCGGCGTATTACCTGTCGGCCAATCGCAATAAGGAGTCGGTGACAATCGACTTCACGCGGCCTGAGGGACAGGCGCTGGTGCGTGAGCTGGCGGCCAAGTCGGACATCCTGATAGAGAACTTCAAGGTGGGTGGTCTCGCGGCTTACGGGCTGGACTATGAATCGCTCAAGGAGATCAACCCGGAGCTGATCTACTGCTCGATTACAGGGTTTGGACAGACGGGTCCCTATGCGGCGCGTGCTGGTTATGACTTCATGATTCAGGGCCTGGGCGGGCTTATGAGTCTGACTGGCCGTCCGGAGGGAGAAGACGGTGCAGGGCCGGTGAAGGTGGGGGTGGCACTGACTGACATCCTCACGGGGCTTTACTCGACCGTGGCGATATTGGCGGCACTGGCTCATCGGGATCATGATGGAGGCGGGCAACATATCGATATGGCATTGCTGGATGTACAGGTGGCATGCCTGGCCAACCAGGCGATGAATTACCTGACGACGGGTGTGCCACCAAAGCGTCTGGGTAACGCCCATCCGAATATCGTGCCTTACCAGGACTTTCCCACGGCCGATGGCGACTTCATCCTGACGGTGGGTAATGACGGGCAGTTCCGCAAGTTTGCTGAAGTGGCTGGGCAGCCACAGTGGGCAGTTGATCCGCGCTTCTCTACTAATAAGGTGCGGGTGGCCAATCGGGCGGAGCTGATTCCTCTGATACGTCAGGCTACGGTGTTCAAGACGACGGCGGAGTGGGTGTCGCAGTTGGAGCGGGTGGGTGTGCCTTGTGGGCCGATCAATGATCTGGCGCAGGTGTTTGCCGATCCTCAGGTGAAGGCGCGTGGGCTGGCGATGGCGCTGCCTCATTCGTTGGCAGGGATGGTGCCTCAGGTTGCCAGCCCGATAAGGTTGTCCAAGACGCCGGTGGAGTACCGTAGTGCGCCTCCTCTGCTGGGAGAGCATACGGCCAAGGTGCTTCAGGAAGTATTGGGGTTGGGGGTGGCGAATGTGGTCGCATTGAAGGCTGCGGGCGTCATCTGAATCCTGTCTTCTATATAGAGGGCGTTAACGGCACTTTATTGGTGGTTTTTTAATCAACGCTAACTAATTGATAGAAAAGCAAAATTAAGGGTTGACGGCAGATTCTGGAAGTCTATAATTCGCCCCACTTCCGGCGCAGTCGAAACGGAAAACTCCTTGGTAAACAAAGAGTTACGCAGAATTCGACAGCGACTTGCTTCAGTTCATCGAAGCCCAGAAGGAGTTGGTAGAGCAGTGTTGTCTGGCTCTATTAACGTTTCGATCCTCTCGGTCGAAAGCGGAGAAAAAGAGGTGTTGACAGCAGCGTGTAACGTTGTAGAATTCGCCTCCCGCTAACGAGAGATCGGAAGCGCAAGTGGTTGAAGTTGTTGAAGAAATCTTCGAAAACTTCTGAAAATAATCACTTGACAGCAAATGAGGCTGCTGTAGAATGCGCGCCTCGGTTGAGACGAAAGATCTTAACCAACCGCTCTTTAACAACTGAATCAAGCAATTCGTGTGGGTGCTTGTGGAGTCAGACTGATAGTCAACAAGATTATCAGCATCACAAGTTACTCCGCGAGAAATCAAAGATGTAACCAACGATTGCTGAGCCAAGTTTAGGGTTTCTTAAAAACCCAAAGATGTTTGAACTGAAGAGTTTGATCATGGCTCAGATTGAACGCTGGCGGCAGGCCTAACACATGCAAGTCGAGCGGTAGAGAGAAGCTTGCTTCTCTTGAGAGCGGCGGACGGGTGAGTAATGCCTAGGAATCTGCCTGGTAGTGGGGGATAACGTTCGGAAACGAACGCTAATACCGCATACGTCCTACGGGAGAAAGCAGGGGACCTTCGGGCCTTGCGCTATCAGATGAGCCTAGGTCGGATTAGCTAGTTGGTGAGGTAATGGCTCACCAAGGCGACGATCCGTAACTGGTCTGAGAGGATGATCAGTCACACTGGAACTGAGACACGGTCCAGACTCCTACGGGAGGCAGCAGTGGGGAATATTGGACAATGGGCGAAAGCCTGATCCAGCCATGCCGCGTGTGTGAAGAAGGTCTTCGGATTGTAAAGCACTTTAAGTTGGGAGGAAGGGCAGTTACCTAATACGTGATTGTTTTGACGTTACCGACAGAATAAGCACCGGCTAACTCTGTGCCAGCAGCCGCGGTAATACAGAGGGTGCAAGCGTTAATCGGAATTACTGGGCGTAAAGCGCGCGTAGGTGGTTTGTTAAGTTGGATGTGAAATCCCCGGGCTCAACCTGGGAACTGCATTCAAAACTGACTGACTAGAGTATGGTAGAGGGTGGTGGAATTTCCTGTGTAGCGGTGAAATGCGTAGATATAGGAAGGAACACCAGTGGCGAAGGCGACCACCTGGACTAATACTGACACTGAGGTGCGAAAGCGTGGGGAGCAAACAGGATTAGATACCCTGGTAGTCCACGCCGTAAACGATGTCAACTAGCCGTTGGAAGCCTTGAGCTTTTAGTGGCGCAGCTAACGCATTAAGTTGACCGCCTGGGGAGTACGGCCGCAAGGTTAAAACTCAAATGAATTGACGGGGGCCCGCACAAGCGGTGGAGCATGTGGTTTAATTCGAAGCAACGCGAAGAACCTTACCAGGCCTTGACATCCAATGAACTTTCTAGAGATAGATTGGTGCCTTCGGGAACATTGAGACAGGTGCTGCATGGCTGTCGTCAGCTCGTGTCGTGAGATGTTGGGTTAAGTCCCGTAACGAGCGCAACCCTTGTCCTTAGTTACCAGCACGTAATGGTGGGCACTCTAAGGAGACTGCCGGTGACAAACCGGAGGAAGGTGGGGATGACGTCAAGTCATCATGGCCCTTACGGCCTGGGCTACACACGTGCTACAATGGTCGGTACAGAGGGTTGCCAAGCCGCGAGGTGGAGCTAATCCCATAAAACCGATCGTAGTCCGGATCGCAGTCTGCAACTCGACTGCGTGAAGTCGGAATCGCTAGTAATCGCGAATCAGAATGTCGCGGTGAATACGTTCCCGGGCCTTGTACACACCGCCCGTCACACCATGGGAGTGGGTTGCACCAGAAGTAGCTAGTCTAACCTTCGGGAGGACGGTTACCACGGTGTGATTCATGACTGGGGTGAAGTCGTAACAAGGTAGCCGTAGGGGAACCTGCGGCTGGATCACCTCCTTAATCGACGACATCAGCTGCTCCATAAGTTCCCACACGAATTGCTTGATTCATTGAAGAAGACGATAAGAAGCAGCCCGAAATTGGGTCTGTAGCTCAGTTGGTTAGAGCGCACCCCTGATAAGGGTGAGGTCGGCAGTTCGAATCTGCCCAGACCCACCAATTTTGTGTGGGAAACGCCTGTAGAAATACGGGGCCATAGCTCAGCTGGGAGAGCGCCTGCCTTGCACGCAGGAGGTCAACGGTTCGATCCCGTTTGGCTCCACCACTACTGCTTCTGAAAGTTTTGAAAGCTTAGAAATGAGCATTCCATCAAGGTGATGGTGAATGTTGATTTCTAGTCTTTGATTAGATCGTTCTTTAAAAATTTGGGTATGTGATAGAAAGATAGACTGAACGTTACTTTCACTGGTAACGGATCAGGCTAAGGTAAAATTTGTGAGTTCTCTTAGTTGAGAAATTCGAATTTTCGGCGAATGTCGTCTTCACAGTATAACCAGATTGCTTGGGGTTATATGGTCAAGTGAAGAAGCGCATACGGTGGATGCCTTGGCAGTCAGAGGCGATGAAAGACGTGGTAGCCTGCGAAAAGCTTCGGGGAGTCGGCAAACAGACTTTGATCCGGAGATGTCTGAATGGGGGAACCCAGCCATCATAAGATGGTTATCTTGTACTGAATACATAGGTGCAAGAGGCGAACCAGGGGAACTGAAACATCTAAGTACCCTGAGGAAAAGAAATCAACCGAGATTCCCTTAGTAGTGGCGAGCGAACGGGGACTAGCCCTTAAGTGGCTTTGAGATTAGCGGAACGCTCTGGAAAGTGCGGCCATAGTGGGTGATAGCCCTGTACGCGAAAATCTCTTAGTCATGAAATCGAGTAGGACGGAGCACGAGAAACTTTGTCTGAATATGGGGGGACCATCCTCCAAGGCTAAATACTACTGACTGACCGATAGTGAACTAGTACCGTGAGGGAAAGGCGAAAAGAACCCCGGAGAGGGGAGTGAAATAGATCCTGAAACCGTATGCGTACAAGCAGTGGGAGCAGACTTTGTTCTGTGACTGCGTACCTTTTGTATAATGGGTCAGCGACTTATTTTCAGTGGCGAGCTTAACCGAATAGGGGAGGCGTAGCGAAAGCGAGTCTTAATAGGGCGTCTAGTCGCTGGGAATAGACCCGAAACCGGGCGATCTATCCATGGGCAGGTTGAAGGTTGGGTAACACTAACTGGAGGACCGAACCGACTACCGTTGAAAAGTTAGCGGATGACCTGTGGATCGGAGTGAAAGGCTAATCAAGCTCGGAGATAGCTGGTTCTCCTCGAAAGCTATTTAGGTAGCGCCTCATGTATCACTGTAGGGGGTAGAGCACTGTTTCGGCTAGGGGGTCATCCCGACTTACCAAACCGATGCAAACTCCGAATACCTACAAGTGCCGAGCATGGGAGACACACGGCGGGTGCTAACGTCCGTCGTGAAAAGGGAAACAACCCAGACCGTCAGCTAAGGTCCCAAAGTTATGGTTAAGTGGGAAACGATGTGGGAAGGCTTAGACAGCTAGGAGGTTGGCTTAGAAGCAGCCACCCTTTAAAGAAAGCGTAATAGCTCACTAGTCGAGTCGGCCTGCGCGGAAGATGTAACGGGGCTCAAACCATACACCGAAGCTACGGGTATCACGTAAGTGATGCGGTAGAGGAGCGTTCTGTAAGCCTGTGAAGGTGAGTTGAGAAGCTTGCTGGAGGTATCAGAAGTGCGAATGCTGACATGAGTAACGACAATGGGTGTGAAAAACACCCACGCCGAAAGACCAAGGTTTCCTGCGCAACGTTAATCGACGCAGGGTTAGTCGGTCCCTAAGGCGAGGCTGAAAAGCGTAGTCGATGGAAAACAGGTTAATATTCCTGTACTTCTGGTTATTGCGATGGAGGGACGGAGAAGGCTAGGCCAGCTTGGCGTTGGTTGTCCAAGTTTAAGGTGGTAGGCTGAGATCTTAGGTAAATCCGGGATCTTAAGGCCGAGAGCTGATGACGAGTTACCTTTTAGGTAACGAAGTGGTTGATGCCATGCTTCCAAGAAAAGCTTCTAAGCTTCAGGTAACCAGGAACCGTACCCCAAACCGACACAGGTGGTTGGGTAGAGAATACCAAGGCGCTTGAGAGAACTCGGGTGAAGGAACTAGGCAAAATGGCACCGTAACTTCGGGAGAAGGTGCGCCGGTGAGGGTGAAGGACTTGCTCCGTAAGCTCATGCCGGTCGAAGATACCAGGCCGCTGCGACTGTTTATTAAAAACACAGCACTCTGCAAACACGAAAGTGGACGTATAGGGTGTGACGCCTGCCCGGTGCCGGAAGGTTAATTGATGGGGTTAGCTAACGCGAAGCTCTTGATCGAAGCCCCGGTAAACGGCGGCCGTAACTATAACGGTCCTAAGGTAGCGAAATTCCTTGTCGGGTAAGTTCCGACCTGCACGAATGGCGTAACGATGGCGGCGCTGTCTCCACCCGAGACTCAGTGAAATTGAAATCGCTGTGAAGATGCAGTGTATCCGCGGCTAGACGGAAAGACCCCGTGAACCTTTACTATAGCTTTGCACTGGACTTTGAATTTGCTTGTGTAGGATAGGTGGGAGGCTTTGAAGCGTGGACGCCAGTTCGCGTGGAGCCATCCTTGAAATACCACCCTGGCAACTTTGAGGTTCTAACTCAGGTCCGTTATCCGGATCGAGGACAGTGTATGGTGGGTAGTTTGACTGGGGCGGTCTCCTCCTAAAGAGTAACGGAGGAGTACGAAGGTGCGCTCAGACCGGTCGGAAATCGGTCGTAGAGTATAAAGGCAAAAGCGCGCTTGACTGCGAGACAGACACGTCGAGCAGGTACGAAAGTAGGTCTTAGTGATCCGGTGGTTCTGTATGGAAGGGCCATCGCTCAACGGATAAAAGGTACTCCGGGGATAACAGGCTGATACCGCCCAAGAGTTCATATCGACGGCGGTGTTTGGCACCTCGATGTCGGCTCATCACATCCTGGGGCTGAAGCCGGTCCCAAGGGTATGGCTGTTCGCCATTTAAAGTGGTACGCGAGCTGGGTTTAGAACGTCGTGAGACAGTTCGGTCCCTATCTGCCGTGGACGTTTGAGATTTGAGAGGGGCTGCTCCTAGTACGAGAGGACCGGAGTGGACGAACCTCTGGTGTTCCGGTTGTCACGCCAGTGGCATTGCCGGGTAGCTATGTTCGGAATAGATAACCGCTGAAAGCATCTAAGCGGGAAACTAGCCTCAAGATGAGATCTCACTGGAACCTTGAGTTCCCTGAAGGGCCGTCGAAGACTACGACGTTGATAGGTTGGGTGTGTAAGCGCTGTGAGGCGTTGAGCTAACCAATACTAATTGCCCGTGAGGCTTGACCATATAACACCCAAGCAATTTGACTACTCTAACGAGCATCAGATTGCGGTGTGTGAAGACGAAATGAACCGAAAGTTCGATGTTCACAAAACACCGAAAGCTGTCACATACCCAATTTGCTGAAGCGAGGCCAAGGCCACGACTCAGTACCCGAATTTCTTGACGACCATAGAGCATTGGAACCACCTGATCCCATCCCGAACTCAGTAGTGAAACGATGCATCGCCGATGGTAGTGTGGGGTTTCCCCATGTGAGAGTAGGTCATCGTCAAGATTAAATTCCAGAACCCCTGATTGCTTATGCAGTCAGGGGTTTTGTTTATGTAGAAGTCCATGAATTTCATCGGCACGTTGCTAACCCAACGGTCCGGTACACAGAATTTCTTGACGACCATAGAGCATTGGAACCACCTGATCCCATCCCGAACTCAGCAGTGAAACGATGCATCGCCGATGGTAGTGTGGGGTTTCCCCATGTGAGAGTAGGTCATCGTCAAGATTTAATTCCGAAACCCCTGTCTGCTAACGCAGACAGGGGTTTTGTCGTTTGGGGCCATAAGTCACCACAATTTGTCGTTTCCTCACACATGCCTACCGCTGGTCAGTTTCCTGCTTAAAAATCAGAAACATCCCACAATTTTCTAAGCTTTGCCGCGGCTTGGCCGAAAGCCTGACGAGCCATGCGTGCACCGAAATAGAGCGGCCCCAGAAGCTGCCTATACCGTTACATGGAATTTTTCACCCGGCACGCTCACCCCCCTTTGGCAAAAGAAGTCGATGAAATGAATCTCAAGTTCAGTCATAAAATTCTGTTGGCCGCGTCAGGCGTCGTGGTTCTGGCCTTCGCGTTATTCACCCTCTACAACGACTACCTGCAGCGCAGCACGATCAAGCAGAACCTGGAGTCGTCCATCCAGCAATCCGGTGAACTCACTGCCAGCAGTGTGCAGAACTGGCTTAGTGGCCGAATATTGGTACTCGAGAGCCTTACGCAAAACGTTGCTCACCAAGGCAGTGGTGCCGACCTTCCTGGCCTGGTCGATCAGCCAGCGTTCACTGATAACTTCCAGTTCACCTATGTTGGCCAAACCAATGGTGTGTTTACCCAACGTCCTGACGCAAAAATGCCCGATGGCTACGACCCCCGTCAGCGTCCCTGGTACAAACAGGCAGTAGCAGCAGATAAACCCATGCTTACCCCACCCTATATGGCAGCGGTGGGTGGGCAGATCGTGACCATCGCCATGCCGGTGAAAAAGAACGGCGAGTTGCTCGGTGTGGTCGGCGGTGACCTGAGCCTGCAGACCTTGGTGAAGATCATTAACTCGGTGGATTTTGGCGGCATTGGCCATGCGTTCCTGGTCAGTGGCGACGGGCAAGTCATCGTCAGTCCCGATCAGGACCAGGTGATGAAAAACCTCAAGGACATCTACCCCGGCACTCAAGTGCGCATTGAGAAGGTCAGTCAGGACGTCGTTCTCAATGGCCAGGACCGAATCTTGTCATTCACCCCTATCAGCGGCTTGCCAGGCGCGGATTGGTATATCGGCCTGTCGATTGATAAAGACAAAGCCTACGCACCGCTGGGCAAATTCCGGACATCTGCGTTGATTGCCATGTTGATCGCCGTGGTTGCGATTGCCGTGCTCCTGAGCTTGCTGATTCAAGTCTTGCTGCGACCCCTGACCACTATGGGCGTGGCGATGCAGGATATCGCCCAGGGCGAGGGTGACCTGACCCGTCGTCTGGCGGTCACCAGCAAGGACGAATTTGGCGAAGTCGGCAGTGCGTTCAATCAGTTCGTAGAGCGCATCCATGCGTCGATTTCGGAAGTGTCCTCGGCTACGCGCCAGGTGCATGACTTGTCCCAGCGTGTGATGGCTTCGTCCAATGCGTCTATCGTCGGTTCCGACGAGCAAAGCGCGCGCACTAACAGCGTCGCCGCAGCGATCAATGAACTGGGTGCCGCCACCCAGGAAATCGCGCGCAACGCCGCCGATGCGTCACAACACGCCAGTGGTGCCAGCGAGCAGGCCGACGATGGCCGCAAAGTGGTCGAGCAGACCATCCTTGCCATGTCGGAGTTGTCGCAGAAGATCAGCTTGTCCTGCACCCAGATTGAAACCCTGAACGCCAGCACCGACAACATCGGTCACATCCTTGATGTGATCAAAGGCATCTCCCAGCAAACCAACTTGCTGGCGCTTAACGCTGCCATCGAGGCGGCCCGAGCCGGTGAGGCCGGGCGAGGCTTTGCGGTGGTCGCCGACGAGGTACGTAACCTCGCTCACCGCACCCAGGAGTCAGCCGAGGAGATCCACAAAATGATCACTTCGCTGCAAGTGGGCTCGCGTGAAGCGGTGACTACCATGAATGCCAGCCAGGCCTCCAGCGAGGAAAGCGTAGAGGTCGCGAACCAGGCCGGTGAGCGCCTGGTCAGCGTGACCCAGCGAATCGTTGAGATCGACGGCATGAACCAGTCCGTCGCCGCAGCCACTGAAGAGCAGACGGCCGTGGTGGAAACCCTCAATGTGGACATCAACCAGATCAACTTGCTGAACCAGCAGGGCGTGGCCAATCTCAATGAAACCCTGAAGGATTGCGATGCCCTGTCGCAGCAGGCCAATCGTTTGAAGCAGTTGGTCGATAGCTTCAAGATCTGACCCGCTGATTCATTGGCAGGGGCGCATCGCGTCGCTCCTGCCGCTTAGCTGAGTATTCGGCGGACATTGTCCAGGGCGCTGTTGGCGAAGTCTTGCACAAACTGTTCGAACCCTGTGTTCGCCGTCTCTGTGGGCTCTGCAATAATTGTCCACATCACCTTGGAGCGCTCCGCTTCAAGTGCTTCCACTTGGATCGCCGCCCATAGTCTGGCCACACCCAGGGTGTTGTAGATCGTGGTCCAGGTCATGTGCATAGCCTGTTCATTCCGGCTATTGAGTTGCTCCACTACACAATTGCCATCGCGGAAGAATTTTGTCCGCAAGGCGCCCACGCCTGAGCCCATCATTTCGATATGGCTCAAGTCCGGAATGAACATATCGAAGCCGGCAAATCGCCCCACCATGTCCCACAGGCGAGAGGCGGAACAGTTGACCACAACAGAAGCCACTATCGGTAGACCACTCGGGTTGCGGATTAACGTATCGGGTTGCAGCAGTTTCATGAGGTTGTCCTGGGGTGTTCAAAGAAAGCCGATGGCCTTGAGGTAATTGCAGCCTTTGCTCAACAGTGCCGTGTCCTTTGCGGGGTAGTGTTCACCCATCTGCTGGACACCTAGTCGCGCGTTGTCGTAACGAATCATTGAAGTGTCCCCGATGTCTTCGTCGAGGCGGTCGAGGTAAAAACCGAGCACGCCAAACAGTGCGTTGTCCTGGCTTACCGTTCGCAGCGCCTGCTGCCATTGCGCGATGCCCACTCGCTTGAAGCGATGGCCCGCCCGACTGAACGCATCCAGGTAGTGCGCCCAGCTCAACGGTTGTGGGTTATGCAGGTTGAACACACTTCGGCTGGCGTGAAAGCGGGTGCTGTGGAATGCAACGAAGCGCGCCAGAAAGTCCACCGGCATCAGGTCGAAGTTCAGCGCCAAACGGGGCAGCAGGCCCAGTTGCAGTGACCCCTTGAGCATCAGCATCAGGCGATTTTTTTGCGGCTGGCACGCACCGTTCTGGCTGTTGAAGCTGATATTGCCGGGACGATGGATATTCACCCAGGCACCACGCGCCACCGCATGCCCCAATTGCCGCTCCGCAACCCATTTGGATAGGTTGTAGCCATTCTTGATGTACAGCGGCAGCGTGGTAGAGGCGGGTGATTCGAGGACATAGCCCTGCGAGTCGACACTGCTCGAGGCTGACAGTGTCGAGATAAAGTTGAAGACTTTCTTGCGGTGGGTTTCACACAAGCGCAGGCATTCGCGTATGGGGTCAACGTTGTCCCGCGTCAGTGATGCATAGTCCATCACGTGATTGACCCGCGCCGCGTTGTGGACCAGCACGCCGAAGTCTCTGGCGAGAGACTCATACACAACGTCAGCCAGGCCCAATCGAGGTTGGCTGATATCGGCCGTATATACCTTCACTCGGCTCAGGTCCACATGCTCCAGGCGGTATTCATGTAGCGCCTGGATGAGTCGTGACATTGGCGACCGCCCCGGCTCCTCCCGTACCAGGCACGCCACCTCGGTTGCACCAGCGGCCAGTAACGCTTCGACGATATGGACACCCACAAAGCTGTTGGCTCCGGTCACGATCACTTTGTGCGGATCACCTGCACGGTCCTCAGGCAACGTGTCGAGCACCCACTCCGATTGAGCATCACGGGCCGCGCGGCCAGATCCTGCATCGGGTCGTTCACCGTTCTCCACCAGCGTTGCGAGCGTACGAATCGTCGGCACTTCAATAAAGTGACTCAACACAAAGCTACGGCCGAACTGCTCGCGTACGCGCAGCAGCAAGGTCGATAGCAAAATCGAATGCCCGCCGAGATCAAAGAAGCTCTGGTCAATAGATAGATTACCTGCGGGCACCGCCAGCAACTCGCTCCACAAGCGGGACAACCGAAGGTGAAGCGGAGTTTTTGCGGTACTGCCGACAGCTTGCAACGCAGACCGGACCGGTAGTGCCAGCAATGCCTGCCGGTCGACTTTTCCATTGACGGAGCACGGCAGGTAGGGCAAGACCTCCCAGAAGCCCGGCTGCATGTAGTCTGGCAGCCATTGCCGTGCATGGTGCTTCAGGGCGGCCACGCTCGCGTGTGGTTCAGGCTGGGCGACGTAGCCGCGGATCCTGCTGTCCCGGTCGATTACTACCGCCACCTGGCGATACAGCCGACTATCGCGCAGACACTGCTCAATCTCCTGCGGCTCGACCCGAAAACCGCGAATTTTCACTTGGTCATCGCGCCGCCCACCCAGCACGATCCCGTCGGCGGTCCACCGTGCCAGGTCGCCACTGCGGTAGGCCCGCAGTGGCGGAGCTCCTGGTATTGCCAGTTCCACGAAAGGACTGGCACGCGGCTGCGACGTGCCCACATACCCCAGGCTGACTCCGGGGCCGACAATGTACACCTCGCCCATTACCTCTTCATCCACCGGTTGCAGAGCGTCATCGAGGATCAGCACCTGGCTGTTGGCGATGGGGTAGCCGAGGTTGCGGTTGCAGTCACCGGGGTGCAGTGTCCGCTGGGTGATCAGCACCGTGGTCTCCGTAGGGCCGTAGAGGTTGTGAAACCGGCACTGCCCGGCCAGGCGTTCGATGACATGGGGTTCGCACACATCGCCGCCGGTCAGCAGGTGCGTCAGGCCCAATGGTTGATCAAGCGGCAGAATGCTCAGCAGCGCAGGCGGCAAAAAGGCATGGGTGACGTGCTGCTGGTGGAGCAAACCCAGCAGTTGTTCAGGGGCTCGCCGTTGCTCGGCACTGGGGACGATCAATTCGGCACCCGCTATCAGGGCAGGGAAAATATCGATCAGCGATGAATCGAAGCTCAACGACGAAAACTGCAGGACTCGGCTCTGGTCATCCAGGTTCATAAAGGAGCTGAACCAGGCCGTGAAATGCGCCAGGTTTGCCTGGCTGAGCAGCACGCCCCTGGGTTGGCCTGTGGAGCCCGACGTAAAGAGCGTCATGCAGGGCGCATCAGGGTGGGGGCGAGCTGGCATCAACGCAAGCGTGAGGTCGACATGCCGAAGGTCAGGACGGGTGACATCCAGCGCAGTGAAGTGCGCTCGCAAAGGATGTTGGCCGGCGTCCAGCAACACACGCGCCCCGGCGGTCTCGAGCATGACTTGATGGCGTTGTGGCGGGTGGTCCGGGCCCAGCGGCAGATACACCGCCCCACAGCCCAGCACCGCAAGGATACTGGCGTACAACTCGATGGATTTTTCCAGGCACACGCCAACCACGGGCGGGGGCTGCGTATTGCCCAGCAAGGGGGGTAACTGTTGCTGGATCGTGAGGGCCTGGACGTGCAGCTCGCGGTAAGTCACTACGCTACCGGCGATCCTCAGCGCCGGTCGATCCGCAAACCTATGGAGGCTCGCCTGCACCCTTTCGATCACGGGCACTTGGGCTTCGCGCATTACCGCGGGATCTTCGGTACGGTTGAATCGATGGACAAATGCCAGCGCATCAAGCGCGTCCAACCCGTGCTCTGGCCAGTCATTGGCAACGGCACTCTCGGAGAAATACCCAGGGTCCCGCGAGAAACGACTGACGTGCAGCGCGACCCATTCCACCAATGCGTGGCTCACTTGCTGGCGTAACCGTTGCCCGTTGCCCGTGGGCTCTTCGGCGATGTCCAGGGCTCCCGACAAGCGCCGGTTGGCCCCATAGGCGCGCAGCTGCAGCGGGGGTAGTCCGCAGTCGGATACCGGGCCAACGCCCAGGCGCAGGCTCAACGCAGAGATTGGGTCTGCCGGGTCCCGCAGCGGCTGACATCCGTCATCTATCCACAGGTCGACGCCTTCATCGCTCGAGACATGCCCATGCTGTTCCAGCTCCCGTCTGATGGCGTCCAAGGCGCTGCTGGCACCGGAAAATCCGATTGTCAGGCGCTTCATGTCGCTTCCCCGGGCATCGGCAAATAGTCTTTCAACGCGTGCACCACACTCGGCGTCTGCAGCAAACCGCTGTGTTGCAGGAAGCCAAGGATATTGCTCAACAGCGGGTGCCGGCGAGTGATCGGGAAGGTGAGCGCGGCGATTTCATTGCGCAACGCGTTGCGCAGGCTGGCGTCGATATCGAGGTGTTCGATCAAGTGAAGGTCAAAGTCTTTTTGCAGATCGTTCGTCAGATACTGAGCCAGGAACGCCGGCAGTACCTTGGCAATACTGTCGCGATCGTCCGCGTTCGCGGCTTGCCAATACAGGTGTACAAGTCGCGTCCAGAATTGCGCGTGGCGGCCTTCATCAAACAGGTGGTCGGCCATCAAGCCACGGATGGAGGCTTTGACACTGCTGTCCTTGGAGAATGCCGCTACATCATGGGTCACCGTGTTTTCGGCGATGGCCACCGCAATCAGTTCTACTGCATCGTGCAGATGGGCTGGCGCCTGGGCTTGTGCTGTCGGCAGTGCGCGGCTCAATTCGATTTGCCTGGGCAGCTCCAACGGCTGTATGCCGGTCATGGCCACGGTTTGCTGCAGGAAATCCAGTGCGACCAGCGCGTGGTAGTCCTCGTCCACGACGACGGTCATCGCATCAACGCGGCAGGCCAGCGGGAAGGGGATCGAGAAGCGGTTCTTGGCAATGCTGCGCGCAGTCTTGTCGACGATCTCGGTCTCGAATATCACCACGTCGTTGATGAACTTGTAGAAGCTCTGCACCAGCACGAAATCGCGCCACTGCGGGCAGTGTTCGAGAAAGGTCGCGCTGAGTACCAAGGGCTGGCGGCACAGTGGGTAAATCAGCTTGTCATCGTTTTCCAGTAAGCGGCGAGGACGTGTACGGATGGTTGCACGGCGCTCCCAGTCGTCGGCAATGGATGCGTAGTCGCCGGTGTTCATGGACGCACCTCTTGCAACGAGGCCTGAACCTCATCCCAGAGCGCGATACGGCCTTCCATGGCGGCAAGGGCTGCGTCGTGGGCCTGTTGCGCGTGCGCCGGGTCAGCGCTGACGAGGCGTTCGAGCAGCTGCTCGGCGGCCGGCCCATGGTCCTGGGTGTCCATCTCGATGTGACGCTTGAGGTAAGCGCGCAAGGTAGGCGCCTGGCGATGGATGAGTTCATTGGATTGCAGGATGCGCTGGAACATTGCCGGGATGACGTGCTCGCGTCCGTGCAGGAAGGTTGCAGCCACACAGTGGGTCGGTGCATTCAGCGCGAGGTTCAAGGTGTCGCTGACGAAGCGAACCACGCCAGGAAGAACCTCGACTTCCTGTAAGGCAGCGTGTGCTTCCAGGCCTTGGCGTTGCAGTGTAATAAAGTGGTTAATAGACGCGGTGTTGGCACCCACTTCTGCCATCGCCTCCAAGTACAGTTCGAAGTGGCTGCAATAACCTTTCGCGGGATGTTCGTCTGACTCCTCGCCTAATACGATCTCGTTGATCAGACGTGCGGCCTGCGGGTCTGGCGGTGGCAGCCAAGGCAGGCGCGTACAGGTCAAATCCTGTTGCAGGCGTTTGGCGAGGGTCATGAAGTCCCAGACTGCAAATACATGGCTTTCCATGAAAAGTTGTAACTTTCGTACGGAAGTTGTTTCTGAAAATAACGAATGACTGCATAACTGCAGTTTTGCTGTTTCAAGTAACGGTTGATGCATGGTTGATGCCTATGAGTTGTTGCGTCTGCTGTGTAAGCAGCGATGAATTTTTTGTGGTTGGCAAGGGCTCAGCTGTTGTTAAAAGGCTGCTGGCGTGCGGGATCGCTGAATGTGAAGGATGTCGGGGCTGTTAATAAAATATAATAAGCGGGTTAAACAAGTTGGCGAACATACAAATATGTTAGAAGTTTATTCTAAATAATATTGATGTAAGTTGGATTCTTTGTTGTAAGTGGGAAGTTTCCTTGGGGCGACGCGCTAACCGTGAGTCAGGACGCCCCGCCACCGGAAAGGTCGGGGCAGGAGAGCCGTGTGCCTTATTGCGTATCTTTGTTGCCTTGGGCGTCCAGGCCACTGAGGTACGCCGTGATCACTTCCATGCCCCGCATCAAGTGATTGCGCAGTGTCAGGATGCTTTCCTGGGTTTTCTTCTTGGCCACCAGGTTCAGCAGTTCGCGGTGGTCTTCCTGGGACGTCTCGCCCAGCCCCATGGCCTCAAGGTTGTAACGCAGGAAACGCTCCTCTTCGTTCAACCCGTGCTCCACCAATTTGAGTAGCCGCTGGTTCGGGGCCCTGCCATATAAGGCCATGTGAAACAGTCGATTGAGGCGGCCCATTTCGGCGTAGTCTTTTTCCTGCTCAAGAGCACAGATGATTGCGTCCGCCTCGGCAATATCGGCCTCGGTGAGTAAAGGAATCGACAAGCGCAGCGCTTCAGACTCCAGCAGCATTCGCAGTTCATAGGTTTCGGCCGAGTTATCCTCGATCAAGGGTGCAACCACGGCGCCTTTGTGCGTTACCACATGCAGCAGTGATTGGGCTTCCAACTGGCGCAAGGCTTCCCGCACCGGCATGCGGCTGACTCCGAACAGGCTGGCCAGTTCCTGTTGGCGCATAGCGGTACCGCAGGGCAATCGACCATCCAGGATGGCGTTGCGCAAGGTTTCTTCAATCACGGAACGAGCAAGATGCGCGGGAATAGGACCGCTTATCTTGATGCTGTTCAAAGGGTTCGGCTTCTGCGTCACGGTTACGCTATCCTCCTTTTTCTAATTGGGTGGCTAATTGGATCCAATGCACACTAGAGACTGCCCATAAGCTTGTCAAACGAGCACGGTTTCGGCTTGTAAGCGGCTCAACATCATGCTCCCAGCGCCCACAGCCGGTATTTATGGCGTCTTACGCAACCAGGTTCATTGAGCCTGCTTCAGCAGTTACCAATGGCAACAGCAGCAGCTATGGACTCAACACTTTACCGTTGCAGTTTATTCCCCAAGTGCCAGGAGGTATGAGTTCTCATGGCACTTTCCCGTATATAGATATTCATTATCAGTATTTAAACTGAGGTTCTTATATCTATAAAGTCGCTCTCCTGACTGACCGGGAGTGACCTCATGTCCGCCACCTCTACTGTTCCAACAGCGACCGCCACCGCCCAAACCTTCGAGATTCTGCCTTTTTCCGGCAGCGTCGGTGCCCAGATCATTGGCCTGGACTTGTCGCGCCCGGTCAGCGAGCAGGATTTTGCGCGCATTCACCGTGCGCACCTGGACCATCACGTTGTGGTGTTCCGTGACCAGCGGATCACCCCCGAACAGCAGATCGCCTTCAGTCGCCGTTTTGGTGTGCTGCAGATCCACGTGCTCAAACAGTTCCTGCTGGCCAACCACCCGGAAATCCTGATCGTCTCCAACATCATTGAAAACGGCCAATCCATCGGCCTGGGAGACGCAGGCAAATTCTGGCATTCGGATCTGTCTTACAAAGAGCTGCCCAGCCTGGGCTCAATGTTGCACGCCCAAGAACTGCCGTCTGAAGGCGGCGATACCCTGTTCGCCGACATGCACAAAGCCTGGGACCAGTTGCCCGAGCACCTGCGTAAAGCTGTCGAGGGCCGCAGTGCCGCGCATTCCTACACCGCGCGTTACAGCGAAACCAAATTCGAAGGCAACTGGCGCCCCACGCTGACCCCTGAGCAGCTTGCCCAAGTCGCGGAAGTCGTGCACCCCATTGTGCGCACCCACCCGGAAAACGGCCGCAAGGCACTCTTCGTCAGTGAAGGGTTCACCACCCGCATCGTCGGCCTGCCGGAAGACGAGAGCCGCGACCTGCTGGCCCAGCTCTACGCCCACAGCGTGTTGCCACACAACATCTACCGTCACCAATGGCAGCCCCACGACCTGGTGTTCTGGGACAACCGCTCGCTGATCCACCTGGCTGCCGGCTGCCCGAGCCACCTGCGCCGTAAGCTGTTTCGCACCACCATCCAGGGCGATGCGCCTTTCTGATCCCCATTTGCGCCAAGTGAGATGAAATGAACATGCCCCTGCAAGGCCACGCGGCCAGCACTCTGAACACGGCGCAGCCGCTGCTGGCGGTGGATAACGTCAGCCTGGAATACCGCACGCCCGAGCGGGTGGTGCGGGCCACCCACCAAGTGAGTTTCGAGATCGACCCGGCTGACCGCTACGTGCTGCTCGGCCCTTCGGGCTGTGGCAAATCCACCTTGCTCAAGTCTATCGCCGGGTTTATCAAACCCTGCGAAGGCGAGATCCGCCTGTTGGGGCAAAAGGTCGAGCAACCCGGCCCGGATCGCATCGTGGTGTTCCAGGAATTCGACCAGTTGCCGCCGTGGAAAACCGTCAAGCAGAACGTGATGTTCCCGCTGCTGGCCTCGAAAACCTTGAAGCGCGGCGAAGCCGAAGAACGCGCGCTGCACTACCTCGACAAAGTCGGCCTCAGCGCCTTTGCCGATGCCTATCCACACACCCTTTCCGGCGGCATGAAAGCCCGCGTCGCCATCGCCCGTGCCCTGGCCATGCAGCCGAAAATCCTGTTGATGGACGAGCCCTTCGCCGCCCTCGACGCCCTGACTCGACGCAAGATGCAGGAAGAGTTGCTGCTGCTCTGGGAAGAGGTGCGCTTCACCCTGTTGTTCGTCACGCACTCCATTGAAGAAGCGCTGGTAGTGGGCAATCGCATCCTGTTGCTGTCGCCTCATCCCGGGCGTGTACGTGCGGAGGTCCACAGCCATCAATACGACCTGCACAGCCTCGGGGGCGTGGCGTTCCAGGCATCGGCGCGGCGCATTCATCGTTTGCTGTTCGATGAAGCGCCCCAGGTTGGACGTGAGTTGGGTTTCGCCGATATCCGCATCGCTTACTGAAGGGTCAACCCAATGCGCCAGGAATTTGAAATCTCCCTAGAACCGCTGCTCAGTGTCCCCGTGGAACGCGAGTTGCCCTTGCGTCAACGCCTCTGGCAACAAGGCTGGCTGCGCAAAGGCCTGATCCTGATTGTGCTCGCGGTCCTCTGGGAAGCCGTTGCGCGCTACCAGGACAACGACCTGCTGTTGCCGAGTTTCTTGCAGACCTTTCACGCGCTGTACGACGGCCTGCTCAGTGGTGAATTGCTCAGCAAAGTCAGCATCTCGCTGGCCGTGCTGATCAAAGGCTACTTGATCGGTATCGTGCTGGCGTTCGCCCTGACCACCCTGGCGGTGTCGACCCAACTGGGCCGCGATTTGCTCAGTACGCTGACTTCAATGTTCAACCCGCTGCCTGCCATCGCGTTGTTACCGCTGGCGCTACTGTGGTTTGGCCTGGGGCAGAACAGCCTGATCTTCGTGCTGGTGCATTCGGTGCTGTGGGCGCTGGCGCTCAATACCTATTCGGGGTTCCTCGGCGTGTCCGAAACCCTGCGCATGGCCGGTCGCAACTATGGCCTCAAGGGCATGCGTTTTGTGCTGTTCATCCTGATCCCGGCGGCGCTGCCGTCGATCCTCGCGGGCCTCAAGATCGGCTGGGCGTTCGCCTGGCGCACCTTGATCGCCGCCGAGTTGGTATTTGGTGCCACCAGCGGCAAGGGCGGCTTGGGTTGGTACATCTTCCAGAACCGCAACGAGCTGTACACCGACAAGGTATTCGCCGGGCTGGCGGTGGTAATCCTGATCGGGCTGCTGGTTGAAAACCTGGTGTTTGATACGTTCGAGCGTCTGACGGTCAAGCGCTGGGGTATGCAGCGTTGATCCCACGAGGCCATAAGAATCGTCGCTTTTAAATAGGAATGGTTGCTCTTTGCCCTGTCTGGCTTCGATAATCCCGTCCGAATTCGGCGCCGCGATGGCGTCGAACCGTTCTGGTAAAGGGATTTACGACGATGCGTTTTCTTGTCTTGGCAGCGGCTGTGTTGTTATCGACCTCGGTGTTGGCGGAGTTCGTACCCGAAGCAGTGTCCATGCCCAAGCCGCAATACCCGGCGTTCCTGACGTCCCTTCCGGGACATGCGCGCATCAGCTTGAACATCCACAGTGATGGTTCGGTCAGCGATGTAAAAGCGCTCAGCGCCACCAAGCCTGAGTTCGGCGCAGCCGCCGTGGCGGCGGCCCAACAATGGCGTTTCAAACCCTGGGCGGTGAATGCAGACCAGCCAGCGGTGATCGACGCGCAGAACGAAATGATCTTCACGCCTGAAGAGGTCAGGGCAACGAGTACTCAGCTGTCCTTTATGGAAACGACCTATCAGTCCTGCAGCGCGTTGAACGAAGAAGTCAGTCAGTTCCGCCGTAATCATCCTTCCCGTCCGCTCATCCAGATGAAGAGTTTTGCCATCACCCGTGTCGCTGTGATGTTCCCGGCTTTGAGCGGTAAAAGCGCCTACGACGAAGGCCTGACCCGGGCCGACGAACTGGAAAGCGCGCTGCCGGACATCGTGCGCAAGTGCCAGGCGCACCCTAAATCCACCTTCGCAAAATACCTGCCCGTCAAACTGAGGCGCTATCTGTAAAGCCTGCTACGATTGCGCTCACTTCACGCCCCGCTGTTCACGAGTTCCTGGCATGCAACTACCGGACATGAACCTGCTGGTCGCTCTCGACGCCCTGCTCGATGAGGGCAGCGTAGTGGGCGCCGCGCGCCGCATGAACCTCAGCCCGGCGGCCATGAGCCGCACGCTCACGCGTATCCGCGAAGCGGTGGGCGACCCGATCCTGGTGCGCGCCGGCCGGGGTCTGGTGCCCACACCCAAGGCCCTGGAGTTGCAAGGCCAGGTGCGCAACGTGGTGGAGCAGGCGGCGCTGCTGTTCCGCTCGGCGGACCAGGTGGACCTGAGCACCCTGCGTCGCCGCTTCAGCGTGCGCGCCAATGACTTTTTCATCGGTGTGTATGGCGGGCGCCTGTTCGACACCATGGAGCGCATGGCCCCCTTTTGCGAGCTGTGCTTCGTGCCCGAAGGCAATACCGACGACGAGGCCCTGCGCGAAGGGCGCCTGGACCTGCGGGTGAGCAACACCATGCCCGCCAGCCCCGAAGTGAAAGTGCAGAACCTGTTTTCCACTACCTTCGTCGGCCTGGCGCGGGAAGATCACCCGCTGTTCGACGAAGAAATCACCGCTGCACGTTTCGCCAGCTATTCCCATATCAGCATCTCGCGGCGCGGCATTGCGCGGGGGCCGATCGACACCGCGCTGAATGCCCAGGGCCTGGAACGCCGTGTGGCGATGATCGCCCCCGGCTTTCACGGTGCGATGTTCATGCTGCCCGATTCCGACTTGCTGTTGCCGGTGCCGAAGGAAGCGCTGTTGAGCGCCACCCGCCTGAAACTGCCACTGCGTGCCTTCGCCTTGCCGATCTCGTTGCCGACGCTGGTATTGGCCCAGTCCTGGCACCCGCGCTTCGACAAGGACCCTGCCCACAAATGGCTGCGCGAAACCATGCGCGAAAGTTGTCACGCCACGTGGCTCGAAGCGCAGCCCGTCTGATAGTTGCGTTTGGCGCACTTATACCCTTCCAACAAGTAACTTTTTGTCATGTGTGTGCCTGATTAAACTGCTCGGGTATTGATCATTCCGAGTTGCCTGTCCATGACGTCCCTCGCTGCCCCCACCCTTGCGGCCGCAGCCAAACCCACTGCCATGACCCCGCCCGTATTCGGCCCGCGCATCATCATTGGCCTGGTCGGCGTGTTGCTGGCGGTGTTGGTCTCCGGCCTCAACGAGATGGTCACCAAAGTGGCCCTCGCGGATATCCGTGGCGCGCTGTACATCGGGTTTGACGAAGGCACCTGGCTGGTCGCGGCCTACACCGCCACTTCCGTGGCGGCCATGGCCTTTGCGCCCTGGTGTTCGGTAACGTTTTCCCTGCGCCGCTTCACCCTTTGTGCCATCGGGTTGTTCACGGTGCTCGGCATCCTGTGCCCGTTCGCGCCGAACTACGAAAGCCTGCTGGTGCTGCGCACCGTGCAAGGCCTGGCCGGCGGCGCGTTGCCGCCGATGCTGATGACTGTGGCCCTGCGTTTCCTGCCGGCCAACGTCAAGCTGTACGGCCTGGCCGGCTACGCCCTCACCGCCACCTTCGGCCCGAGCCTCGGCACACCGCTGGCGGCGCTGTGGACCGAATACGTTGGTTGGCAGTGGGCGTTCTGGCAGATCGTTGCGCCGTGCCTGCTGGCCATGGCCGCCGTGGCCTACGGCCTGCCGCAAGACCCGTTGCGCCTGGAGCGCTTCAAACAGTTCAACTGGCGCGGTCTGCTGCTGGGCTTCCCGGCGATCTGCATGCTGGTGATCGGCATTCTGCAAGGTAACCGCCTGGACTGGTTCGAGTCGGGCCTGATCACCTTCCTGCTGTGTGGCGGCGGCGTGTTGCTGGTGCTGTTCGTGCTCAACGAATGGTCGCAGCCCATACCCTTCTTCAAGCTGCAGATGCTCGGCCTGCGCAACCTTGCGTTCGCCCTGATTGTGCTGGCGGGCGTGCTGATGGTGCTGACCTCGGTGATCATCATCCCGTCGAGTTTTCTCGCCCAGGTGCAGGGTTACCGCCCACTGCAAACCGCGCCGGTGATGTTGCTGATGGCGATCCCGCAGTTGATCGCGCTGCCGTTGGTGGCGGCGTTGTGCAACCTGCGCTGGGTCGATTGCCGCTGGGTGCTGGGGATCGGCCTGGGCATGCTGGTGCTGTGCTGCGTGGGCAGTGCGCACCTGACGTCGGAATGGATTCGCGACGATTTCTACGGCCTGTACCTGCTGCAAATTTTCGGACAACCGATGGCCGTGCTGCCGCTGCTGATGCTTTCCACCGGCAGCATCCAGCCCATGGACGGGCCGTTCGCTTCGGCCTGGTTCAACACCATCAAGGGCCTGGCCGCCGTGATCGCCACGGGCGTGCTCGACACGCTGACCACCCAGCGCCTGCACTTCCACTCGACCATGCTGGTCGATCGTCTGGGCAATTCGCCCCTGGTCGACGGCGACGCGCCGGGCCTGGCGCACCGCCTGCACGAGCAGGCCGTGGTGCTGACCTCTTCGGATTTGTACTACGTCATGGCCGCGGTCGCGGTGGCGTTGATCCTGCTGATTTTCTGGATGCCCACGCGGATCTTTCCGCCACGCGCACCGACTTGATTGAAAGGACTGTTCATGAAACGCAAAGATAAAATCGCCGTCGCCGTCATCGCTGTATTTGCTGTCGGCGTGCTGGTTTACCTGGTCGCGCCGGGCGTGCTGGGCAGCAAGCGCCAGACCACCAACGACGCTTTCGTCGCCGCTGACTTCACCCTGGTAGCACCACGTGTGGCCGGCTTCATCAAGGAGGTGCTGGTGGAAGACAACCAGCGCGTCAAGGCCGGGCAATTGCTGGCGCTGATCGACGACCGCGATTTCCGCGCCGCCGCCCAGGCCGCCGATGCCGACGCTTTGGTCGCCCAGGCCCAACTGAAAAACGCCACCGCGACCCTGGAGCGCCAAAGCTCGGTGATCGCCCAGGCCCAGGCCACCGTCGCGGCGGACCGTGCCGAAATGGCTTTCGCCGAACACGAACTGAACCGCTACAACCACCTCGCCGGTGTGGGCGCCGGCACGGTGCAGAACGCCCAGCAAGCCAAGACCCGCATCGACCAGGCCACTGCGCGTCTGGCCAACGCCACGGCGGTGCTGGCGGCCGAACGCAAGCAAGTGGAAATTCTCACCGCCCAGCGCGATGCCGCCGAAGGCGGACTCAAGCGTGCCCAGGCCGCGTTGGAACTGGCCAGTTATCAGCTGTCGTACACGCGCATCGTCGCGCCGGTGGATGGCATGGTCGGCGAGCGTGCGGTACGGGTAGGCGCCTATGTGACACCGGGCAGCAAGATCCTTGCGGTCGTGCCGCTGGAGGAGGCTTATGTGGTGGCCAACTTCCAGGAAACCCAGCTCTCCCATATGCACGCCGGCCAAGCGGTGCAGGTGCGCGTCGACAGCCTCGATGGTGAGTTGCTCAACGGTCATCTTGAAAGCCTCGCGCCTGCAACCGGGGTGACCTTCGCCTCGGTCAAGCCCGATAACGCCACCGGCAACTTCACCAAAGTGGTACAGCGCATCCCGGTGAAGATCGTCCTCGAACCCAATCAGGCCCACACCGAACGCCTGCGGGTCGGTATGTCAGTGGAAGCCAGCGTCGACACCCGCCCGGTCGCGCAGCAGCGTGAGGTCGCCCAGCAATGAAGCGAGTTGCCTGGCTCACCTTGAGCCTCATCAGCCTGAGTGCCTGCACGGTCGGTCCGGATTTCCACAAGCCCCAGGGCCCGCCAGTGACGCAATGGAGCGAGCTCCAGGGGCGCCAGGGGCGCCAGGCGGCCAGCCGCGCCGTCAGTGATCCCTTGCAGGAACGCTGGTGGGATGTGTTCCACGACGAGCAGCTTTCGGCCCTCACACGCCGTGCGCTCACCGATAACCTCGACCTGAAACTGGCCAGCAGTCGCCTGCAACAAAGCCGCGCTGTACGCCAGGTGACGACCGCCGAGCGTTATCCTGAGGTCGATGCGACGGCGGCTTACCAGCGCAAACGCAACAGCGGCAAAGGCCTGAGCGACCCGTCCGGCGAGAACGGCCGTGCGGCGTTCAACCAGTGGGACGCGGGTTTTTCCGCCTCCTGGGAGCTGGACTTCTGGGGCCGGGTAAAACGCGAAACCGAAGCCGCCGACGCCACCCTGCAAGTCGCCGAAGACGACCGCCGTGCCGTGCTGCTATCGGTACTTGCCGAGACCGCCCAGGACTACATTCAACTGCGCGGCGTGCAGAATACCCGCGCTGTCACCGAGCAGAACCTTGATGTCGCGCGCCACAGCCTCAAGCTGTCGCAATTGCGCTTGGCCGACGGCGTGGCGACCGACCTGGATGTCGCCGAAGCCGCCGCCCAGGTCGCCGCCATCGAGGCGCGCTTGCCAGACCTGCAACAGCGCCAGGACCAGCTGATCAACGCCCTCAGCCTGTTGATGGGCGCGCCGCCGCAAGCGCTGCACACGCAACTGTCCAAGGACGCTGCCGTGCCGCAAACCCAGCGCCAGGTCGCGATCGGCCTGCCTTCGGAACTGGCCGAACGCCGCCCGGACATCCGCCAGGCCGAGGCCCGCCTGCACGCCGCCACCGCCAGCATCGGCGTGGCCAAGGGCGACTTCTACCCGCGCATTACCTTGTCCGGCAGCCTCGGCTCCCAGGCCATGCAACTCTCGGACTTCGGTTCCTGGAGCTCCCGCGCCTTTGCCTTCGGCCCGCAGTTCAGCCTGCCGCTGTTCAACGGCGGGCGCCTGCAAGGCATGTTGAACCTGCGCGAAGCCCAGCAACAGGAAGCGGCGCTTGCCTACCAGCAAACCGTGCTGCGCGCCTGGCATGAGATCGACGACCAGTTGACCCGCTACAACGCCAGCCAACTGCGCCGCGACAGCCTGGCCGAAGCCGTGCGCCAGAACCAGATTGCCCTGCGCACCGCGCAACAGCAGTACGTGGAAGGTGTAGTGGATTTCGTCAACGTGCTCACCGTGCAAAGCGCGCTGCTGGCGACGCAGGAGCAGTGGGTGGAAAGCTCGACCGGCGTGTCCCTGGCGATGGTTGGCTTGTATAAAGCGTTGGGTGGCGGCTGGGAATCGGTGTATCCATTGCGCACGGTGGGTGCGGGTCAGGTTACCGATTCTGCAAAAACACCACGTACCCCCGAAACCACTCGCTCCCCTGCAAATACCCCGGCGCTTCCCACTCTCCACCCTGAATCAAGCCGATCTTGAACGGCAGCCCCATCCGATTCATGCGTGGCAAGTACGCCGCGTAATCCGGGATGCTATGGCGCCCCTGGTACGTCTGCACCACCACCTCATCCACCACGCCCTTGAGTTGGGCGATGGCAGCCGGGTCGGCGTTGCTGCTCCAGTCCATCAGGCCGGTGATGCTCAGGCGCAGGTCGGCCGGCAAACGCCGGCGCAGGTCGCGCAAGAACCCGGCGTATTCGTGCAGGTATTGGGTGCGCGCATCGAAGTCGATCTGGATACCGACTACCGGGTTGCCCGCGTCGCGCCAGCGTTGCACCTGGCCGAGCAGTTGGCTGTAGACCGGCTCGGGCCAGCGCAGCGTGTGGGCGCGGTAGACGATCCAGATGTCGCCCTGGGTCAGGCGCGGCACGCTGATGCCTTGGGCTATAATCCGCACGCCGCGCTGGGGCGCGCGGCGAGTCGAGTTGATCTGGCCCTGGAGGATGTACAGGGTCTTGGCCTGCTTGAGTACCGGCTGTGGGGTGACGCCACTCCACAGCCAGAAGGCGTCATAGTCGCGGGCGTCGACGGCGCCGAAGGCCGGGCTTGCCAGTAGCAGCAAGCCGAGCCACAGGTGTCTCACCAGTAGTACTGCAGGGACTTGCCCCACTGGGTGTCGGCGAAGCCGGTTTTCAACTGACGGAACCACGCCTTGCGCACGGCCGGCTCCACATCGACGCCGCCGCAACTGTTGTAGCCCGATGGCCCATAGCAGTTGATCGCACGGAACAGCGCGTAGGCCTTGTCGTTCTTCGGCGCCTTGGCGTTGCCGATCACCTGTTTGTAGCCGTCCAGGCGCGAGAAGGTTTCACCCTTGAAGTCCGATGCGCTGCTGCCCAGGCTGCCGGCGGCGCGTGCCTGTTCCAGCGGCATGCCGTCCAGGCCGTTGCGCAGGATGAATTCGCCCAGGCAGTTGAGGCCCTGTGGGTTTTTGGCATCGGCCTGCAAGGTTGCGGCGATCTGCGCGATGCTCGGGCAGGCGTAGCCGGACTCGGCTTTGTCGCCATTCCACTGGAACAGCTTCAAGGTCTGGCTGACGCTGTAGACGTAGCCCAGGCTGGTGCCCAGTTTGTCTTCCGGGGCGCTGGCCGGCAGTTGCTTGAGGTCGTCGGCGAAGGTGGCGAACTGGCCGCGCAGCAGGTCTTTGTAGAGCAGCACGAATTGTGCGGTCTGGCGTTCCAGCGGGTCGCTGGCCTGGGCGATCTGCTGGCGCAGCAGCTCAGGGCCGGCGACGTTGCGCAGCAGGATATAACGCACCTGCTTGGCGCTGATCGGCGAGTCGGCGGCGAACACCTTGTCCAACTGGCCGCTGCGCTCGTAGTTCATCGCCAGGGCCAGCTCCAGCTGGTCGCGTTGCAACGGCAATTTCGCCAGCGGCAGCAGTTGCAGCCAGAGGGCTTCGGCGCCTTTCCAGTCCTTTTTTTCTTCCAGGGCGAGGGCGCGTAGGGTCTGTTGGCTGAAGGCGAAATAAGTCAGGTTCGACGGTACGCTTTGCGGCAACAGCTTCAAGGCGGCGTCGGGCTGATGCTCGCTGTACAGCGCATTGACCGCCAGCAGGTAGTCATACAGCTCTGGCGCATTGGCGAATGCGGCTTTTTGCTTTTCCAGGTCGGCGCGGGAGAGGGCGGGCTGGTCGCCACCGCGTATCACCATCAAGTCACTGACAAACTGGATCATCGGTGTACTGACGGTTTCGCTGTTGACCATCAGCAGCTTGAGGTCGGCTTCCTGCACCAGCTCATCCACCGACACATTGCGTTGTGTGTCAGTGGCCTGGGTCATGGCCCAGGCGTAGGCTTCGGCGAGTTTGCTGTTGTCATCCCCCAGCCAATAAACCCGCCGCAGCAGGCCACGGGCGGAGGCCACGTATTCGCCCTTTGGATAAGCCTCCAGGTAGCCGAGAAAACCTTGCTCGGCATCGTTCAAGGCCGACTTATCCACACGCGCGAGTTGCGGCATGCCGTATTCGTCGAAGGCTTCAGCCTGGGCCTGGTTCAAGGACGTGCGTGCGGTCATGTACGACGCAGCTTCCTTCAGCCAAGGCAGATTGCTGGCGCCGGCAGCGATAAAACCCCGTTCGGCGTCGCCGAAGCGGCCGCTGTAGAAATCGGCGGCGGCTTGCAGGTAGGTACGCATCAGTTGGCCATCGGCGGACTGAATCTGCTGCGCGTCCACCACCTGGCCTTCCCAGGAGCAGGCGGTCAGCAGCTGCAAACGCGCCTTCACCAGCAACTCGCGCTCGGCTGCCGGCATGTCGGCCTTGATCGCCTGGCTGATGAACGCTGTGGCGCTGTCATCGTCGTTGCTGCGGCAGCGGCTGCCTTCGCCACTCAGAAACGCTTCCCCCGCAGTTTTGTAGTCGTCGCGCTTGATACCCAGGGGCTGGAGCAGCGTGTCCAGTTCGGCAGTGCGCGAGTCGTCGGGCTTGTTGTCCGGTTCCTCGTTAGTGCTCGGAATCGGCGCCAGGCGATAGACCGCAAAGGGCACAGGACCAAAACCTTGGGACAGATCGTCTTCGCTCAACGCGTTGGGTGCCAGGGGCGCGGCGTTTTTGTCAGCCAGCAACAGGCGCAGGTTGACGCGACTGTCGTTGCCGGGGCTGAGGAAGGGCAGGTTGCTGCACGAATCGAGGCTGTCACGCGAAACCCGCCAGTCGGGGTAGCACGAGTCGTCGGAGCTGGCCTGGGCCTGTTGGGAAATACCGGCGAGCAATGCCAGTGCCAGGGGTGACAGAAAACCGATGCGCATGACGTGTCCTTGATCCTGAGTCCTTGGAGGGGCGCAATAATAGCCTGTTCCTACGGTTGCTTCGGAGAAGCCCTGCACAAATTGCTGATTTGTCCGATTCCAGCGGCGGATCTTGGGCTTTTGTCCTAGAGTGGCGGTGTTTGCGCTTGGGCAATCAGGGGAATTGAGGTGCGTCGGTCTGTGGTAGAGCAAAACGAAAAGGTCGGGACGTTACCGGCACTCAATCGCCTCACGTGGGAAGGCGCCGGCTGGATCAGCCGTCTCTGGTGGGTGCCGATCCTGGCGCTGGCCATGGCCCTGCGCTTTTACCAACTGACGGCGGCGGCGATCTGGGGCGACGAAGGCTCGAGCCTGCTGCTCAGTGAATACGCCGTGGGCGACCTGTGGTTTCACGCGGCGCACGACGTGCACCCACCGCTGTATTTTTTCCTGCTGCGCGGCTGGATCGAGCTGTTCGGCGACAGCATCTGGTCGATTCGCGGCATGAGCGCCATTCCTGGTGTGGTCGCCGTGGGCCTGGGCACCTGGCTCACCCGGCAACTCTCCACCCGGCGCGCGGCGGTGCTGGCGGGGATTCTGCTGGCGCTGTTGCCGACCGCGGTGCGTTACAGCCAGGAAGTGCGCATGTATTCGCTGCTCGGCGTGTGGCTGCTGGGCGCCACGCTGGCGCTGGTGTACTGGGTGCGCCAACCCGAGCGCACGCGCTATCTGGCGGCGTATGTCGTGTTGATGACGGCCGGTTTCTACACCCATTACTTCACCGCGCTGTGCGTGCTGGTGCACTGGGCTTACCTGGGTGTGTTGTGTGGTACGGCGCCGCAAGGCCAGCGCCTGATCACACGCCCGGCCTGGTGGGTGGCCAACGCTGCGATTGTGCTGCTGTACTTGCCGTGGCTGCCGAACCTGCTGGACCTGGTACAGCATGTCGAACAGCTCAAGGTGGGGGGCGACATCGGTTGGGAAGATCCCGTCAGCCTGTTCTCCCTGCCGTCGATGATCTGGCAGTTCGTGCTGCAGGATGAAGGCGTCGGCTTCTGGGCGCCGTTGTTCTGGCTGTTCCCGCTGCTGCTGGTGGCGGTTGTCGTCATCACGGCCTGGCGTGATCGCGAGCGCCACCGACCGGCCAGCCTGATGGTGCTGTTCTTTCTGTTGCCGCTGCTGCTGGTCTACGGCGTGTCGTTTGTTTCCCCGGTATTTATCGAGCGTTACCTGACGGTATACGCCCTGGGTTTGCCGATTCTGCTGGCGATGGCCATCGACCGTCTGCCGTCGCGGTTTGCACTGCTGGGAGCGGCGTTGTTTGCGCTGTTCGTCGGCGTCGAGCTGGTGGGATTGAAGAACAATTTCACCGTGGATGAGCACGACCAGCTCAACGTGCCGGTGGAGTTCGTCAACCGCAATTACCAGGAAGACGACCGCATCGTCCTCAGCGACATGTTGTGGTACCTGAGCTACGTGTATTACGACCAGACCGACGCCCAATTGCAGCTCTACACCCCACCCAAGCCGGATGGCACCTCAACCCGGCCGAATGCCTACGGCTTCGGCACCCTGGTGGACCAGGACGGCGGGCGCATCTACCTCGACCGCCTGTCGGCACTGCCCGCCGAAACCCGCCGCGTGTGGCTGATCAGCAGCAACGAAGCACCGGACGAATTCGCCCCGCTGCCCGAAGGCTGGCGCGAACTCAGCCGCCAGGATGGCGGAGGCGCCAGGGCGCGGTTGTTCGTGTTGTGCAACGTCCCGTCGGCGCAACCCGAGGGCTGCCGCTAGACTGGGTGAATGCTTTTCTATCAGGAGCCCGTCATGCAATCGCCCGTACATAGCTTGCCGTCACTGTTCAAACAGCTCGGGTTGCCGGATGACCCGGTGAGTATCGAGAAATTCGTGGCGGTGCATTCACCGCTCAAGCCGGATTTGAACCTGGCGGATGCGTTTTTCTGGACGGACAGCCAGAAGGCGTTTTTGCGCGAGGAAATTCTGGAGGATGCGGATTGGGCTGAGGTGGTGGATGAGTTGAATCTGATGTTGCGGGGTGGGCGAGGGGTGCAAAAAACTTAGCAGAAAGGGCAAAAGTTAAAAAAATCTGGTGAAGGTTAAAAAAATCTGAGGTTTTACCGCGTTAGTGAACTTTTTCTGACGCAAGGGCCTGGGTTTGATGGCCGGAATTCAGTACTGGCCCCCAGACCCGCTTTACTTACCCCTACCACCCACCACCCATCCGCAAAATTGTTTCAAAACTTGACGCGATAGGATCCATCCACCATATTGATAGTTAGCAAACTAACTGTATGCGAACTATCCAGTGCCTCAATCCCTCGAACAACTCCAGATGAACCTCAGCAGCAGCATGGTGGTGGGCGCCCGTAACTGGCGCAAAATCTGCCAGACCACGCTGGTGAGCTATGGCATCTCCGAAGCCTGCGCCGTGCCGTTGTTGATGATCGGCCGTCTGGGCGACGGTGTGCATCAGGTCAAAGTGGCCCAGGCCTCGGGGATGGAAAGCCCGTCGCTGGTGCGCCTGCTCGACCGGCTGTGCAGCGACGGCTATGTGTGCCGCACCGAAGACGTACACGACCGTCGCGCCAAGTCCCTCAGTCTTACCGAGCGTGGCCGCGAGTTGGTGCAAGCGGTGGAAGAGCAACTGGTGCGCCTGCGCAAGGACGTGCTGGCAGACATCGCCCACAGCGATATGGAAGCCGCGCTGCGCGTGCTGCGTGCTTTCGAGGCGGCGTCGCTTTGAACGGATTTTTTACCGGCTTCCCACCCGCCCGCGATTGGTTTTACGGGGTGCGCACCTTCGCGGCTTCGATGATTGCCTTGTACATCGCCATGCTCATGCAAATGCCGCGTCCGTACTGGGCGATGGCGACGGTGTATATCGTTTCCAGCCCGTTTGTCGGCCCGACCAGTTCCAAAGCGCTGTACCGCGCCATCGGCACCTTCATGGGCGCGGCGGCGGCGGTGCTGTTCGTACCGATGTTCGTGCAGTCGCCCTACATGCTGGTGGTGGTGATCGCCTTGTGGACGGGCACGTTGCTGTTTCTGTCGATGCACTTGCGCACGGCGAACAACTACGCGCTGATGCTTGCCGGCTACACCTTGCCGCTGATCGCCCTGCCGGTGGTGGATAACCCGCTGGCGGTTTGGGATGTCGCCGAAGCGCGCACCGAAGAAATCTTCCTCGGTATCGTGGTAGCAGCGGTGGTGGGCGCAATGTTCTGGCCGCGCCGGCTCATGCCGGTGTTCGATGGTTCGGTGGCCAAGTGGTTTGCCGATGCCCAGGTCTACAGCCAACGCTTTATCACGCGAAATGTGCAGCCTGAAGAAATCAGCACCTTGCGCGGCGGCATGGTCGCCACCTTCAACACCCTCGAATTGATGATCGGCCAGCTGCCTCACGAAGGCGCACGGCCGCAGACGGTGCGCAATACCAAGGAGCTGCGCGGGCGCATGATCCACCTGCTGCCGGTGGTGGACGCCCTCGACGACGCGCTCTATGCCATCGAACATCGCGCGCCGGAGTTCCTCGATAAAATCACGCCGCTGCTGGAAGCGACCAGCCAGTGGCTGGAGGACACCCAAGAAGCGGCGCCGATGGAACGCTGGCGCGTCCTGCGTGACCAGGTCGACGCCCTGCAACCGAGCGGCGAAGCACTCGATGATCGTCATACGCTGCTGTTCTCCAATGCGCTGTATCGTCTGGCCGAGTGGATCGACCTGTGGCAAGACTGCCGCAGCCTGCAAGCCGCCATCCAGTGCGAAAGCCAGGACACCTGGCGCGCCGTGTACCGTCACTGGCGCCTGGGCCGGCTCACGCCGTTCCTCGACCGAGGGCTGATGCTTTACTCGGCGTTTTCCACCGTCACCGCGATCATTGTCGCGTCGGTACTGTGGATCCTGCTCGGCTGGACCGACGGCGGCAGCGCGGTGATCCTGGCCGCCGTCGCCTGCAGCTTCTTTGCCTCGATGGACGACCCGGCGCCGCAGATCTACCGGTTCTTTTTCTGGACCGCCATGTCGGTGCTGTTCGCCAGCCTCTATCTGTTCCTGGTGCTGCCCAACCTGCATGATTTCCCGATGCTGGTGCTGGCCTTTGCGGTGCCGTTCATCTGCATCGGCACGCTCACCGTGCAGCCGCGCTTTTACCTGGGGATGTTGCTGACGCTGGTGAATACCTCATCGTTCATCAGTATCCAGGGCGCCTATGACGCGGACTTCCTCAACTTCGCCAACGTCAACCTGGCCGGGCCGGTGGGCCTGCTGTTCGCCTTTGTGTGGACGCTGATCGCGCGGCCTTTCGGCGCTGAGCTGGCGGCCAAGCGCCTGACCCGGTTCAGCTGGCGCGACATCGTCGGCCTCACCGAACCTGCGACCCTGGCCGAACACCGGCACATGGCCGTGCAGATGCTCGACCGTCTGATGCAACACCTGCCACGCCTGGCGCTGATCAACCAGGACACCGGCACCGCCCTGCGCGATTTGCGCGTGGCGTTGAACCTGCTCGACCTGCTGGCCTACTCGCCGCGCATCCTCGGCGTGCCACGGGTGTTGCTCAACCAAGTCGTCGAAGGCGTTGGCGGTTACTTCAAGGCGTGCCTGAAGGCCGGTGAACGCCTGCCCGCGCCCAGCGGTCTGCTGATGACCCTCGACCGCACGCGCCGCGCGCTCAACGGCCAGGGCCTGCAAGACGAAGACGACACCCGGCTGCACTTGTTGCACGCGTTGGCCGGTTTGCGCCTGGCGTTGCTGCCGGGTGTGGAGTTCATTGGCGGTACTGAGATGGAAGCGCCGCTGCCTGATGGAGCGCCTTTATGATCGGAGATCTGGATATCAGCGGGGTGTTCCTGCCCACGCTGCTGGTGCTGATGGGCATTACGTATGTGTTGTTCCTGGTGGTGCACGGGTTGTTGACCCGCCTCCACTTCTATCGCCTGGTCTGGCACCGGGCATTGTTCAATGTGGGGCTCTACGCGCTGTTGCTGGGCGCGGTGGACTCACTCAGTCGATACCTGATGACATGAAAAAACCTTTTTTGACCATCGGCCGTGTAGTCCTCACGTTGTTGATCGTAACGTTTGCGGTCGTCGTGGTGTGGCGCATGGTCATGTACTACATGTTTGCCCCCTGGACCCGTGACGGCCACATCCGTGCCGACATCGTGCAGATCGCGCCGGACGTGTCCGGGTTGATCCAGCGCGTGGACGTGCGCGACAACCAGCTGGTGACCAAGGGCCAAGTGCTGTTTGCCGTGGACCAGGACCGCTTCAAGCTGGCGCTGCGCCAAGCCCAGGCCGCCGTGGCCGACCGCCAGGAAACCCTGGCCCAGGCCCAGCGCGAGTACAAGCGTAACCGTGGCCTGGGCAACCTGGTGCCCAGCGAGCAACTGGAAGAAAGCCAGTCCCGCGTGGCCCGTGCCCAGTCGGCCCTGGCCGAAGCCCAGGTGACGGTGGATTCCGCGCAACTGAACCTCGACCGCTCGGTGATCCGCAGCCCTGTGGATGGCTACGTCAACGACCGTGCGCCGCGTACCCAGGAGTTCGTCACCGCCGGGCGCCCGGTGCTGTCGGTGGTCGACAGCAACTCGTTCCACATCGACGGCTATTTCGAAGAGACCAAGCTCGACGGTATCCACGTCGGCATGGGTGTGGACATCCGTGTGATCGGCGACAATGCCCGCCTGCATGGCCACGTGCAAAGCATCGTCGCCGGTATCGAGGACCGCGACCGCAGCAGCGGCTCCAACCTGTTGCCCAACGTCAACCCGGCGTTCAGCTGGGTGCGCCTGGCCCAGCGGATTCCGGTGCGTATCGCGTTTGACGATGTGCCGGCGGACTTCCGCATGATCGCCGGGCGTACCGCCACCGTCTCGATCATCGGCGACAAGGTCAAAGACGGAGACAAACCATGAAGCAACTGCTGGCCACCGCCGCGCTGGGGTTGCTGCTGTCGGCCTGCCAAGTGGTGGGGCCGGATTACACGCTGCCGGAAAAGTCCGCCATCAACCGGGGCGACCTGCAAGGGCAGATCGCCGGCGAGGGCAGCAATGTCGTCTCGGCCCCGGTGCCGGCCGACTGGTGGAAGCTGTACAAGGACCCGCGCCTGGATGAACTGGTGCGCCAGGCCATGGCCTCCAACACCGACTTGCGGGTGGCCGCCGCCAACCTGCAACGCGCGCGTTTCCAGACCCAGGAAGCTGAATCCGCGGGCGGCTGGAGTGCGGGCGCCAAGGCCGAGGCCCAGCGTTTGCAAGAGTCCGGTGAAGCGTTTTTGCTGACGGAAAAAGTCCCGGTGGCCAACATCGGCAGCGTGGGCATCACCACCTCGTACCAGTTCGATTTGTTCGGCGCCTTGCAGCGCGGTATCGAAAGCGCCCAGGCCAACGCGGATGCAGCTCAGGCTGCCGCCGACATCGCCCGCATCACCCTGGTGGCGGATGTGGTGCGCTCCTACACCCAGGTGTGCGCGGCCAACGAAGAGTTGGCCATCGCCAACGAGTCCCTCGACCTGCAAGCCCAGAGTACTAAGCTGACGCAGCGCCTGCGTGATGCCGGACGCGGCGATGAAACCCAGGTCACCCGCTCGCAGACCCAATACAAATCCCTGCGCGCCGACATGCCGCGCTACGAAGCGGCGCGCCAGGCCGGCTTGTTCCGCCTGTCGATGCTGCTGGCCAAGCCGGTGGACCAATTGCCGGCCGGCACCGGCACCTGCGCCGAGCTGCCGCATATCGCGCAATTGCTGCCGGTGGGCGATGGCGCAGCATTGCTCAAACGCCGCCCCGATGTGCGCCAGGCCGAACGCCAACTGGCCGCCGCCACCGCGCGTATCGGTGTGGCCACCGCTGCGCTGTACCCGGACATCAGCATCGGCGCCACCGTTGGCACCGTCGGCATACTGGATGACTTGGGCACGGCGCCCACCAACCGCTGGGGCTTCGGCCCGATGATCAGTTGGACAGTGCCGACCAACGGCGCCCGTGCGCGTATCCACGAAGCCGAAGCCGCGACCCAGGGCGCCCTGGCGCACTTCGACGGCGTAGTGCTCAATGCCATCCGCGAAACCCAGACCGGCCTTGCGCAATACACCGCGCAACTGCAACGCCGTGATGCCCTGAATGAGGCCGGCGAGTCGGCGAAGGAAGCGGCGGGGCAGACCCATCGCTTCTTCCAGGCCGGTCGCGCATCGTTCCTGGCGGATCTGCAAGCCACCCGCACCTATACCGATGTGCGCGCACAGCTGGCAGCGGCCAACACCCAGGTTGCCATGAGCCAGATCGATCTGTTCCTGGCCCTGGGCGGCGGGTGGGAAAGCGGACGAACGCAAGCGTCACAGCCCGGCAAACCCTGAGCTAAAAGCTATGCTTGGTCAGGTGGGGCGCCGTGACGCTCCACCTGACACTGCTCGCGTTTGCTCATGGGGATTCCAATAATGAAAAACCCTTATGCTCCCGCTTTCTGGTGCGTGCTCTTCGCACTGGTGCTGTTATCGGCTGCTTATTTCTACGGCGTCATGCTGGCTCACCAACTCGACAAGGCCATGGTGTTTCTCGACAGCGCCTGCCTGGTGATCGGCACCCTGTCCATCGGTGTGGTGGCCTGGGCCTCCTACCAAAATCAACGGGTGAAGCGAAAGCTCCTCGAACAGGGCAAGACCCGTGTCGCGATCTGGGACACCAAGGTCGCGCTGCGCCGGGTCGAGACCGTGTTCGACCGCTATTTCTGGGGTAGCTATTGGCAGCCGGGGCGTACCTTCCAGGAAGTCATGGGCGACCTCACCGGCACCCCCCTGGAAAAAAGCCTCGAAGTCCTGAAAAAACAGTGCGTGGCGCTCGACCGGCAAGTGGCCGACGGTCGGCATTGGCTGAATAACGCGCGGGAGCTGTCCGACGTGGCCACGCAAATGGCCCGCGAGCGCTACCAGCTGGACTTCTGCGACCCCAAGGCCGATACCCCCGGCAACGCCGTGATACACCGCGAGTTTGAGGTACTGGTGTACACCTGGACGGCGCGGTTGAAGAGTTTCGACCACCAGTTGGATGAAATTGAGTTGGAGTACTCCTGAACTACTGCTGAACTGATCCCTCTGAAAAGCTGGGCCGTTCGCGGCCCCCAGTGCTAATCTTCCCCCGTTTTCGGCGGGCTTGAGCCAACCCCCTCGGGGTTCAAGGAAGACAGCCCACTTCTCACAGGATTTGATCAGGTCACTTCATGAATAAGCCAGCAGTCGTTCTTTTGGGTTTTGTTGTCGCCGTGGGCGTCGTCAGTGCAGGCGGTGCCTGGTACACCGGCAAGCAGTTGGAGCCGGTGCTGCAAACGGCCGTGCAGGACGCCAACAAGGAACTGCAACGCTCCATGGCGGGCGTCGACGGCAGCGCCACCCTTGAGCTGGTGTCCCTGGACCGTGGCCTGTTCAGCAGCACCGCGCACTATCGCCTCAAGGGCCAGGGCTCGGTCTTCGGCGAACAGAACCCGAACCCTGAGCTGCTGATTGTCGACCATATCGAACACGGCCCGCTGCCGTTCTCGCGCCTGGTGTCGCTGAAATGGCTGCCGGTCATGGCCACCAGTCACTATGCACTGGAAAAGAACGCCACCACCGAGAAGTGGTTTGCCGCCGCCAAAGATGTGTCGCCGCTCAAAGGCGTGGCCAATATCGGCTACAGCCGTTCGGTGAACGGTAATCTCGAACTGCTGCCCCTGGAGTTCAAGGATCCGACCGGCTCGTTGAACTTCTCTGGCCTCAATCTGGATTTCGACAGCACTGCCGAAGGCAAGAAGGTCAAGGTTGATGGCTACATGAACAGCCTCAAGCTGGCCGTTGTCGACGCCAACGGCGCGCCATTCGACGCTGAACTGGCCGGCCTGACCGTGGCCAGCAACCTGGAGAAATCCACCTTCGGCTTCTACACCGGGCAGAACACCATCGAGCTGAGCGACGCCAAAGTCACGTTCGGCCCGCAGAAAGCCGTGCTGACCCTCAAGGGCTTCGAGCAGAAAGACTCCAGCGAAGTCAAAGACAACAACATGGCCGGCCGCGTCGATTACAAGATCGACGAGATCGGCTATCAGGGCAAACCGGTCGGCTCTGCCGCCATGGCCCTGAGCCTGAAGAACATCGATGTGCCATCGGGCCTGGTGTTGACCAAGTTGTACCAGGACAAGATGCAGCCGGTGCAAGCCGCCGCCGCTGCCGGTCAACCAGTGCCGGAGCTGCAATTGACCGAAGCCGAGCAGGCCCTGGCCGAAGCCAACGTCAACCAGTTGCTGGCTGCCAAGCCCCACCTGGCGCTGGAAAACCTGTCGCTGAAAACCACCCACGGTGAGAGCAAATTCAACCTGGTGCTGGACCTGGCCAAGCCGACTTCCATGGAACTGCCGCCGGTTGAGCTGGGCAAGCAAATGGTTTCGCTGCTGGATGCCAACCTGACCTTGTCCAAGCCGATGATCGCCGACGTTGCCGCCCTGCAAGCGCAGGTTGGCGGTGTGACCGACCCTAAAGCCATCGAGCAGCAATCCCAGATGGCCAGCGAGATGGTCAGCGGCATGGCCGTGGGTACGCAGCTGGCAACCCTGGTGGGCAGCGACGTAGTGTCCAAGCTGCACTACGCCAACAATGAAGTGACCTTCAACGGCCAGAAGATGACCGTCGAGCAGTTCATCAGCTTCGTCATGTCCAAAGTCGGTGCGGTTGGCGGCGCACAGTAAAGATTTCGCCATCGCCCTGAAATAAAAAATGGGGGAGCGGGGTTACCCGCGATAAGGGTCAAACCGTCGACACTCATGTCGGCTGGTAACTCTCTATCGCAGGTAACTCCGCTCCCCCATTCGTATTTAAGGCTTGTAGAGCAATTCTGAACAATTGTTCTGAATTGCCCTTTTTCGTATAGGCGTCGGGGATAGTTCCTACAGGAAAGCTAGGTCGGGTCACGAGACGCCGACACCCTGATGCAAATTGCTCAGGACCACCTATCGTTACAGCTTTCCGTGTGTAAGGAAGCTCACGATATGCTGCGAACACTCCCACTCAGTGCCTCAGGCCGTTTGCGGCTGCTCATCGGGGTAACCTTGTGCAGCCAGTTGCTGATGCCCACTTTCGCCTTGGCCGACCCGGCCTACGACGCCCTGATCATCCAGGCGCGCAATGGTAACTTCACCCCCGCCCTGACCCAATTGCGCCAATTGCCAGCCGAGCGCCAGACGCCAGGCCAGATCAGCGACCACCTGGTGATCGCTGGTTGGGCCGGCCAGGATGCCGAAGTGCTGAAGGTGTACGAGGCGCAGGGCCAGAATCGCAACCTGACCGCCCAGGCGCTGGCCACGGTTGCGCGCACGTATCGCAATCAGAAGCAGTGGGCGCAGGCCGAAGCGGTCTATCGCAAGGCGCTGTTGCGTGAGCCGAATAATATCGATCTGCAACTGGGCCTGGCCCTCACCGAGGCTGACGGTGGCAAGGCCAGCGAAGCGGTGCAGCGCACCCGCGCACTGGTGGCCGCCAAGCCCGACGATCCCAACCGCCGCATGGCGCTGGGCTACGCCCTGACCCGTGCAGGCTTGCAGTACGACGCCTTGTTTGAATTCGACCAGGCCTTTATCCGTGCCGGCGACAAACCGGAGGTCGCCCGCGAATACGTGGTCGCCCTGCAAAAGGCCCGTCTGCCGCAACCGGCGTTGCGCCTGTCGGCCCAGCGTCCGGGGCTGGTCGATCCGGTGACCCAGCGTCGCCTCGAAGGTGACCTGGCCGCAGAGCGCGTGCGCATCGCCGAGTTCGCCACCCGTACCGAAAAAGAACGCTATGTCATCGCCGACCGTGCGCTCCAGGACTACGACAAGCTCCTCGCCCGCTGGACCCCGGACGCCACCGCCCATGACGACGTGGTGATCTGGCGCATCGACCGCCTGGGCGCGCTCAAGGCACGGGCGCGTACCGCTGAGGTGATCCGCGAGTACGAGACCCTCCAGGCTGAAGGTGTGCGGTTGCCCACCTACGCCAAGCGTTGGGTGGCCGCGTCCTACCTCGACCAGCGTCTGCCGGAAAAGGCTGCACCGTTGTACCGCGAGGCGCTGGACGCACCCGATGCGGACGTGGGCGACCGTGTTGAAGACACCACCGCGCTGTTCTACGCCTTGCTCGAAAACGACCAGGTGGATGAAGCACGTGCGGTCGCCAAGCATTTGGCCGACACCCAGAAACCCCGGGTTGAACTCAAGGGGCTGCCGATTGGCAACCCGAACGATGAGTGGATGGACGCCCAACAATTGTCCGCGCAGGCCGGCACCTACGGCGCCGACCTGCCCTCCAGCGAAAAAGCCTTGGACGACCTGGTGAGCAAGGCCCCAGGCAGCATAGGCCTGCGCCTGGCGCAAGCGGAAATGTACCGCGCCCGTGACTGGCCTCGACGCGCCGAACGCTCGCTCAAGGAAACAGAGGCCCAGGCCCCACGCGACATTGGCCTGGAGGTGAGTCAGGCCTACACCGCCCTGGACCTGCAGGAATGGCGTCAACTCGACATCCTCACCGACGACGTAGTCGCCCGTAACCCCGACAACCGCCAGGTGCAGCGCCTGCAACGCCTGCGCGAGGTGCATGACATGGCCGAGCTGCGGGTCGAGGCCTACACCGGTAAAAGCTTCGGTGGTGGCAGCAACGGCGATGCCGGTGCTGTCTCGGGTAGCCGTGACTGGGGCATTGAAAGCCGGCTCTACACGCCGCCCATCGATGAAGACTGGCGCCTGTTCGCCGGCGCCGGCTATGCCCGCGCCACGTTCGAAGAGGGCACCGGGCAGCATCGTTGGCAGGTGGTCGGTGTCGAGCGGCGGACCCGCGACATGACCATTGAAGCCGAGGTTTCCAACCATTCCTACGGTGATGGCTCAAAACAAGGCGCCGCCGTGTCGATTGCCCGCGACATCAACGACAACTGGCAATACGGCGGCAGCCTGGGCTACCTGCTGTCCACCACCCCATTGCGGGCGCTGAATGACGGAATTACGGCCAACGGCGGCAGCGGTTTCATCCGCTGGCGCGCCAACGAAAGTCGCGAGTGGAAACTGACCCTCAGCCCGTCCCATTTCAGCGACGGCAACGACCGCTTCGAAGCCTTGCTCAGTGGCCGCGAAGGCCTCTACAGCTCGCCGAAAGTGCAAGTGGACCTGGGCCTGGAAGTCGGCGCCAGCCGCAACAGCAAGGAAGACACGATCTACTTCAACCCGAAGTCGGACTTCACCGTGTTGCCGGTCCTCAACATCAACCACGTGCTCTATCACCGCTACGAGACCCAGTGGAGTCAGCAGTTCCAGGTCGGTGCGGGTACCTACAGCCAGCGGGACTATTCCACCGGTGGCATCGGTCTGGTGGGCTACGGCCAACGCTTTCGCTGGAACGATGTACTGGAAGCCGGCGCCAACCTGAGCCTGGTCAGCCGACCATACGACGGTGATCGCGAACGCGATCTGCGTCTGCTCGTCGACCTCACTTACCGTTTCTAGAAGAGCCTGACCATGACCGTCTTCAGCCGTTGCCTGTTGATCCTGGGTGTAATGCTGGCCAGTGCCTGCGCCCAGCAACCCGCGCCTTTCACTCCACCCGCCGAGCGGCCGACTCCGGCCAACGAAGCGCCGTGGCCGAAAAACCATTTCCTGGGCATCGCCTACCACGACATCGAGGATCGCGACCCCGATCAGGCGGTGGTGGCGGTGCGTACCGAGCGTTTGATCGAGCAGCTGGCGTGGCTGCGCGAGAACGGCTACCAGGCGGTCAGCGTCGACCAGATCCTGGCGGCCCGCAACGGTGGGCCGGCGTTGCCGCCCAAAGCCATCATGCTCAGCTTCGATGACGGCTACTCCAGTTTCTACACCCGTGTGATGCCGGTGCTGCGCGCCTATCGCTGGCCGGCGCTGCTGGCGCCGGTGGGCTACTGGATCGATACACCGATGAACCAGCCGGTGGACTTCGCCGGCCAGCCACGGCCACGTGGCGAGTTCCTCACCTGGCAGCAGATCCGCGAAGTGTCGCAGTCGGGCCTGGTGGAAATCGCCGCGCACACCGACAACAACCACAAAGGCATCCTGGCCAACCCCCAGGGCAACCTGGAGCCGGCGGCAACCTCGCTGCGCTTTGACCCAGCCACCGGCAGCTATGAAAGCCAGGCGCAGTTCGATGCGCGCATGCGGGCCGACGTCGTAGCCATCTCCAACAAGATCCAGAACGTCACCGGCAAGAAACCGCGCGTGTGGGTATGGCCGTACGGTGCTGCCAAGGGCACCTCGCTGGCGATCATTGGCGAGCAGGGCTACCAGATGGCCCTGACCCTGGAAGATGGTCTCGACAGCTCTGCCGACTTGATGAACAGCCCGCGCTTCCTGGTGGCTTCCGACCCGGATGGCGAACACTTCGCCAACAGCATCGTCGCGGCGCAAACCAAGGCACCGATGCGCGTGTTGCACGTGGACCTGGATAACGTCTACGACCCGGACCCGGCCCAACAGGCACGCAACCTCGACCAGCTCGTACAGCGGGTGGTGGACATGGGCGCGGGCACCGTGTTCCTGCAAGCCTTCGCCGATCCCAAGGGCGACGGCCTGGTGCATGAACTGTACTTCCCCAACCGTCATCTGCCGGTACGTGCCGACCTGTTCAACCGCGTCTCCTGGCAGTTGCACACCCGGGCTCATGCTGCGGTGTATGCGTGGATGCCGGTGCTCAGCTTTGCCCTCGACCCCAAGCTGCCACGCGTGACGCGTTGGGACCCGAAAACCGGCCAGGTTGGCCTCGACCCGGACCAATACAAACGCCTGTCGCCGTTTGACCCGCAGGTGCGCAAGATCATCGGTGAGATCTACGAAGACCTGGCGCGCAACAACGCCATCGACGGCGTGCTGTACCACGACGATGCGGTGTTCAATGATTTCGAAGATGCCAGCCCTGCCGCGCTCAAGGCCTATGTCGCCGCCGGCCTGCCGGGCACGATCCAGGCCTTGCGTGCCGACCCTGCGGTGATGCAACGCTGGACGCGCTTCAAGAGCCGCTACCTGATCGACTTCACCAAGGAGCTGACCGCCAAGGTCCGCGCCATTGGTGGGCCGCAGTTGCTGACGGCGCGCAATATCTTCGCCGAGCCGATGCTCAACCCAGGCAGCGAAGCCTGGTTCGCGCAGAACCTCGATGACTTCCTCCAGACCTACGACTGGACCGCGCCCATGGCCATGCCACTGATGGAAGGCCAGGAATACAAGACCTCCAACGCCTGGCTGGAGAAGCTGGTGGCGACGGTCAAGGCACGCCCTGGCGCGCTGGAGCGCACCGTATTCGAACTGCAAGCCAAAGACTGGCGCACCAAGGCCGCACCGGACATCGACAGCCAACAGATGGCTGAATGGATGGGTGTGCTCAAGCGCCAGGGTGTCACCAGTTTTGGCTACTACCCGGACAACTTCCTGGAAAACTCCCCGGACCTGAAGACTGTGCGTCCGGCCCTTTCCAACCAATGGAACCCTTGACCATGTTCGATAGAATCCTGGCTTTATTCGTGCTGGCATTGGTATTGGGTGTGCCCCTGGGCCTGATCTTCCTGGTCACCGGGCAGTTCCTGATGGACTTTGTGTTTTTCTACCCGCTGTTCATGTCGGCGTTGTGGATCGCCGGCGGCCTGTACTTCTGGCTGCACTGGGAGCGCCACTGGCCCTGGGAAGAGGACACCCCGGCGCCAACGCTGGCCGGCAACCCGCTGATCTCGATCATCATCCCTTGCTACAACGAAGGCGATAACGCCGCCGATACCATTCATGCGGCGCTGGGTCAGCTGTACCCGAACATCGAAGTGATCGCGGTGAATGACGGCTCCAAGGACAACACCGCCGCCGTACTTGATGCCCTGGCATTGGAGAACCCGCGCCTGCGCGTGCTGCATCTGGCGCAGAACCAGGGCAAGGCCGTGGCCCTGCGCATGGGCGCCGTGGCGGCGCGCAGCGAATACCTGGTGTGCATCGATGGCGACGCGTTGCTCGACAAAAACGCCGCGGCCTATATGGTCGCGCCGATGCTCGACAACCCGCGTCTGGGCGCCGTCACCGGCAACCCACGCATCCGCACGCGTTCGACGCTGATCGGTCGAGTGCAAGTCGGCGAGTTCTCCTCGATCATCGGCTTGATCAAGCGTACGCAGCGGGTGTTCGGCCGGATCTTCACGGTGTCGGGTGTGGTGGTAGCGTTCCGTAAAAAGGCGCTGGACCGCATCGACTACTGGAGCACCGACATGATCACCGAGGACATCGATGTCAGTTGGAAGCTGCAGCTCGATCACTGGAGCATCTTCTACGAGCCTCGCGCGCTGTGCTGGATCCTGATGCCCGAAACCGTCGGCGGCCTGTGGAAGCAGCGCCTGCGTTGGGCCCAGGGCGGTGCCGAAGTGCTGTTCAAGAACATCCGTGGCATCTGGCAATGGCGCCATCGCTACCTGTGGCCGCTGTTGTTCGAGTACTGCCTCTCCACTGGTTGGGCGTTTACCTTCCTGTTGTCGGTGATCTTCTACGTGCTCGGCAAATTCATGGTGCTGCCACCGGCCATTACCGTGGACTCGCTGGTCCCGCCGGCGTTTACCGGGCTGGTGCTGGCGATGGTGTGCCTGGTGCAGTTCGCGGTGAGCATCATGATCGACCGCCGCTACGAGAAAGACCTGTGGAAAACCCTGTTCTGGACCGTGTGGTACCCGATGGTGTTCTGGCTGGTGAGCCTGTTCACCACCCTGGTCAGTTTCCCCAAGGTGCTGTTCAATCAACATCAGAAGCGTGCGCGCTGGGTCAGCCCTGATCGCGGCATCAAACCTACCGAAGAGGAGGCGTGATCATGAAACTGGTCAGAACCCGCCAGCGTTTGGTGATGTGGATTATTGATGTGGTGTTGACCCTGATGGCCTGGGCCGGGTTGATCTGGCTGCTGGCGCGCGGGATCACCTCGATGCTGGAGACTCACGGCGGGCCGCGCATTGAGGCGCCGATCTTTGCCGCGCTCAACACCTTGCAGGTGTACCTGTGGATTGCATTGTTCAACGCCGTGATCCTGGTCACTTGGGCGCGCTACCAGCAACGCAAGGGGCGCAAGTTTGCCCAGCGCCGTGCCGAGGGCAACGCCCTCAGTGACAAGCGCCTGAGCGAGAGCTTCAGCCTCGGTGAAGGGGACCTGGAGCAGTTGCGCCGACCTGGGGTGTTGGTGATCCAGAATGACGACGAGGGCGGTGTGGCGGGTGTGAAGTCCCATGTCTCCCGCGATGTGGAAAAACCGGGGCTGACCCTGGTGCCCGGCAAGGACCAGAACAAAGACGCCAGCTGAGCCAGTGCGCTGTAAGGTCGTTCCCATGCAACGTGGGAACGACCTCGGTTAATCCCGACAAGTGGGATCCAATTCACAAAACGCCCGCGAACTTTTCTGCTTTTTCCGGTACTAACTTATCTCGGCAAGAACTTGATGGCCAATTAATGGCAATTTATAAGTTCTCCGATGAATCGCGATCAATAGTGCTGCCGCTGGTCGGAATAATACTTCCGATGACAAGCCGCTTATCTATCTGATTAAATTTAGTTGTTATTAATCAACAGCTTGCGTGAATAACTAGTACGAATGTGCAACTAGCTCGTTGTTTTGAGTGGGTGCAAGTTCGATGTTAGTTTGCCGGCCCTTGATTTTCGACGGATCGAACATGTCTTTGTTATTGCCACGGACTCGGTACTTTCTGTGCACTTTCCTGCTTGCTTATTTGAGCCTGAACAGCGCCTCGGCCGCCCCTACGCCAGGGGATCAGGACCTGATCCGCGACCGCCAGAACCGTCTTCTGGAAGAGCAGCGTCGGCGCCTGGAAGAACTCCAGGACCTGCCTGGCAAAGAAGCCAAGCCCCAGGCTCCGGCCACGCCGGTCGACACCCGCTGCTTCCCGATCAAAGACATCGAACTCAAGGGCGCCGACAGCCTGTCCGGCGCCGACCGCACGCGTCTGCTCAAGCCCTATATCGGCCAGTGCCTGGGCGTGGCGCAGCTCAATGAGCTGCTCAAGGTGATCACCGACTACTACATCGCCAAAGGCCGCGTCACCAGCCGTGCCTACCTGCCGCAACAGGACCTTTCCAGCGGCCATTTGCAAGTGCTGGTGGTCGAAGGCAAGCTCGAAGGCTTGAAAGGCGCCCAAGGCAGTACCGTCACCGACCGCGAGTTGGCCATGGCCTTTCCTGGCAAGGTCGGCGAGGCGCTGAACCTGCGGGAGGTCGAGCAACTGGTCGACCAGCTCAGCCGCTTGCCGTCCAGGCAGGCGCAGATGGAACTGACCCCCGGCAGCCAGATCGGCGGCAGCGATGTGCTGGTCAAGAACACCCCGCAAAAGCCCTGGCGCGCCAGCCTGTCGCGCAACAACGACGGGCAGAAAAGTACCGGCGAACAGCAATGGGGCGCAGGCCTGGAATGGGACAGTCCCCTGGGCCTGGCCGATCAACTGATCCTGCGCGGTGGTCACGACGCCATCAGCGACCACCAGAAAACCTCGAAAAACAGCATGCTGTATTACAACGTGCCGTGGGGCTGGTGGAACTTCAGTTACACCTACAGCGAGAGCGACTACCGCACGCCGGGCGACCTTGACGGCTACAAGTACAAGCAGACAGGCGACAGCCAGAACCACCAGCTGCGTGCCGAGCGCGTGGTGCATCGCGATGACGTGAGCAAGACCTCGGTCAATGTCGGCCTGACCCATCTGCGCACCAACAACTACTTCAACGACGAGCGCCTGGACGTCAGCAGCAACCGCCTCAGCGAGTTCCAGGTGGGCATCAACCATGGACGCCGCATCGGCAGCGCCTTCGTCAACCTGGATGTCGGCATGCAAAACGGTACCGGCGCCTTTGACGCCCAGAAGGATGACCAGGAACGTATCCGCGGCAACCTCACCCCAACCCCGCGCTACCGCAAATACACCGCCACAGTGAGCTACCTGCAACCTTTCACGCTGTGGGGCGAATCGTTGAGTTTTTCCAGCCTGGCCACCGGGCAGCGCAGTGAAGACGTGTTGTACCCGGCGCAACGCATGAGCCTCGGCGGCTCGTATTCGGTGCGCGGGTTCAAGGACCAGCAACTGACCGGCGACAGCGGCGGCTACTGGCGCAACGAAGTGCGCTGGGCCCGCCCGGTGACCCTCGACTGGATGCGCCCGGCCTTTGTCGAATACGGCGCCAGCGTCGGTTACGACCAAGGCGTGATTCGCCACGATCGCTACAACGATGACCAGCACGGCCGGGTGTCGAGTAACTCCCTCGAGCTGTTCGCTCGCGGCAAAAACGTCAGCACCAGCGTGACCTTTGCCCACTCCCTGGAGCGACCTGGCGTGATGACCGAGCGCGAAGCGCCGATCTATTTCCGCCTGGATTTCTACCTGTAATTCAACGCCCGCTGCCTTGAGATTTTGAATATGGACGTTCGCCCTGTTACTGCCCTTAAAACCCTGAGCCAACGCGGCCTGGCCTTGATCCTGGCCAACGCGCTGTTCTGGCAGCCATTGCTGGCGAGCGCCGAAGGCATCGTGGTCAGTGGCCCCGGTACCACGGTCGGCCAGGCGGGCAACGGCGTGCCGGTGGTGAACATCGCCACCCCTAATGGCAGCGGCCTGTCCCACAACCAGTTCAAGGACTACAACGTCGGCCCCAACGGCGTGATCCTCAACAACGCCAACAGCATTGTGCAAAGCACGCAACTGGGCGGGATCATTGTCGGCAACCCGAACCTCAAGGGCGGCGCGGCGAATGTCATCCTCAACGAAGTCAAAGGCGGCAGCCCCAGCCAATTGCGCGGCTACACCGAAGTGGCGGGCCAGTCGGCCAAGGTGATCGTCGCCAACCCTTACGGCATCAGCTGCAACGGTTGCGGCTTCATCAACACCCCCAACGTCACCCTGACCACCGGTAAACCGGTGATCGATCAGGCCGGGCAACTGAAAAGCTACCAGGTCGACGGCGGTGCCGTGACCATCGACGGCAAAGGCCTGAACGCGAGCAACGTCGACCGTTTCGAGATCATCACCCGTTCGGCCAAGATCAATGCGCAGATCAACGCAAAACAACTCACGGTGATCGCCGGGCGCAATGACGTCGATGCCCAAAGCCTGAAAACCACCGCCCGTGCCGATGACGGCAGTGCCAAGCCGGAGCTGGCGATTGACTCGTCGGCCTTGGGCGGCATGTACGCCGGCGCGATCAAGCTGGTGGGCACCGAAGCCGGTGTGGGCGTGAAGCTCGACGGTACGCTGGCCGCCAGTGGTGGTGACATTCAACTCGATGCCAACGGCCACCTGAGCATGGCCCAGGCTGCCGCCAGCGGCGCAGTGGACATCAAGGCTGCCAGCCTGGAGACCAAGGGTGCGGTCTACGCCGGCACCACCCTCAAGGCACAGACCAAGGGCACCCTGAAAAACAGCAAGACCCTCGCCGCACGCGACAGCATCACCCTGGCCAGCAACGGCCAATTGACCAACAGCGGCATCATCGAAGCCGGGGTCAATCCCGACAACACGCGCAATGCCGGTGGCGATGTCAGCCTCGACAGCCAGCGCATCACCAACACCGGCACCGTGATCGCCAATCGCAGCCTCACCGCCACGGCGCAAAGCCTGGATAACCAGGGTGCGACCTTGAGCGCCAAGCAGGCGCTGAACATCACCGCCGCCAGTGTCGACAACCGCAACAAAGGGCGCCTGCTCAGCGACGGCACGCAGACGCTCAACGTCAGCGGCCTGCTGGACAACAGCCAGGGCGGCATCATCGACAGCAGCGGTGCGTTCACCCTCAACGGCAATAGCCTGGATAACAGCGCCGGTAGCCTGACCGGCGGTGGGGCGATCACCCTGGATCTGATCGGCGACCTGATCAACCGTAACGGCAAGCTGGCCAGCGCCGGGCCGTTGTTGATCCAGCGCGCCGCACACATCGATAACCAGGGTGGGAAGCTCGCCAGCCAGGGCTTGCTGACCGTGTTCGCCAACAGTGTCGACAACCAGAACAACGGCACCCTGGCCGCCAACGATGGCTTGACCCTGACCACCAGCGGCCTGTTGCAAAACAGCGGCAACGGCCTGATCCACAGTGAAAACGCTGGCGTGACCATCACCGCCGGTACCCTCGACAACAACGGTGGTCGCATTGCCGCCAAAGCCGGTGATGCGCAGATCGACGCCACGGATTTCAACAACGGCAACGGCGCGCTGTTCGCCCGCGATCGTGTACACCTGACCGGTATGAATGTGGATAACGGCGGCGAGATCGCCGGCAACCGCATCGACGTCAGCCTCAATGGCGCACTGACCAACCGTGGCCTGATAGAAAGCGCCACGGCCCTCGATGTCGACACCGCCAGCCTGAACAACAGCGGGCAAATGCGCGCCTTGGGCGCCAGCGGCAAGACCCGCTACGCCATCGGCGGCCTGCTCAACAACAGCGGCAGCCTGGAGACCGCCAACGACCAATTGAGCCTCGCCGCCACCCGCTTCCAGAACACCGGCGGCAAGGTGTTGCACGTAGGCACCGGCGTGCTCGACCTCAGTGGCATCAGCCTCGATGACGTCGGTGGCAGCCTGGTCACCAACGGTGACTTGACCTTCGACAAGGCTAATTGGACCAACAGCACGGCGATCCAGGCCGGGCGCCTGACCGTCAACGTGGATAACCTGCAACAGACCGCCACCGGCAAGCTGCTCGGCACCCGTGCCCTGGTCGGCAGCGGCCAGGACTGGACCGTGGGCGGCAGCGTCGCCAGCCAGGGCAGCCTGGATCTTTCGGTGGGCAACCTGCTCAACGACCACGGTTTGATCTTCAGCGGCGGCGACCTGAACCTCAAGGTCGACCGCCTGAAGAACCTCGGCGCCACGATCTACGCCATGGGCAACCTGCGCGTCGACCGCGACGGCCAGGGTGGCCTGGCCACCAGCATCATCAACAGCTCGGGCACCCTCGAAAGCGAGCGCAACCTGATCCTGGCCGCCAGCACGATCCAGAACATCCGCACTGTGCTCAACACCGAGTCCGGCATCTACAGCGCCTCCATCACGCCCACCGCCTGCATCTTTCGCGTGACCGGTGGCGACTGCGACGGCCCCAAGCAGAACCACCCGTTCCTGATTACCCAGCGTGATCACTTCATCGTCAGCCAGGCCACGGCAGCGTCCAGCATCACCTCGGGCGGCAACATGCTGCTCACCGGCGGCGACCTGCTCAACAGCAGCAGCAGCATTGCCGCCGGTGGCAACCTCACGGCCATCGTCAACCAGCTCACCAACGTCGGTGTCGTGACCCACGACACTCAGTACGATCGCGTCTTCACTTCCGAGCGCGAGCGTAAGCCGGGAGGCTGGTACCGCGAGGCGGCGGCCTTCACCCAGCGCTATTCGGCAGGCCAGGACATGGGCGGCGTCGAAGCGGGCCTGGCCTCGTTCATCGGTAAGATGGAGAGCGAGCAGATAGCCCTGCGCAAGACCACCCAGTTAAGCGCGCCAGACCAAAGCTACGCCGCTGTGATCCAAGCCGGCGGCAGCGTGGATGTGAAGGCCCAGGCCGGCATCGACAACAGCGTCGTGCACGGTGGCTACACCTACGTCGGCAGCGGTGCCAACACCCATGCGCCGGGATACTCGACCCTGGTCAGCCTCAACCCGCAACTGCCGCCGGACGTTGCCCAGCAACAGGTCAACCCGCTGGGCCTGCCCGGCTTCGACCTGCCCACTGGCGAGAACGGCCTGTTCCACCTCAACGACAGCGATGGCGCCAAAGGCCTGCCCACCAGCCAGTTCGCGGCCAACCCGCATAAGTACCTGATCGAAACCAACCCGCTGCTCACCGACATGCGCCAGTTCATGAGCTCGGACTACATGCTGAGCAAGCTCGGCTATGACCCGGACACGGCACAGCGTCGCCTCGGCGATGGCTTCTACGAACAGCGCCTGATCCAGCAAGCCGTGCTCGCCCGGACCGGCCAGCGTTTCATCGATGGCCAGACCAGCGACGCCGATCTGTTCAAGCACCTGATGGACAACGCCATCAGCAGCAAAAGCGCGCTGAATTTGTCCGTAGGCGTGAGCCTCACCGCCGAACAAGTCGCCGCCCTGACCCACGACATCGTGTGGCTGGAAAACGCCACCGTCGCCGGCCAACAAGTGCTGGTGCCGGTGCTGTACCTCGCCCAGGCAAGCAACCGCCTGGCGCCTAACGGCGCATTGATTTCCGGCACTGACGTCAACCTGATCACCGGCCGTAACCTCAACAACGCCGGCACCTTGCGTGCCACCGGCAGCCTGTTGGCGAACGCCGGCGGCAACCTCACCAACAGTGGGTTGATGGAAGCCGGTGGCCGCCTCGACCTGCTCAGCGGCAACAACCTGACCAACCGCGCAGGCGGTGTGATCAGCGCGGGCAACGTCAACCTCGCCGCCGGCGCCGACCTGCTCAACGAACGCAGCGTCACCACTCACGCAAGCGCCAGCAACTACCGCACCGAACGCAGCGACTTCGTCGACAGCGCCGCGCGCATCGAATCGGCCAACGATTTGGTCATGCAGGCGGGCGGCAACGTCAACAACGTCGGCGGCGTACTCAAGAGCGGTGCCGACACCACGGTCAAGGCCGTGGGCGACGTCAACATCACCGCCTCGAAAACCCTCGACAGCGGCGCCATCGGCAACCGTTCCAGCTTCACCACCATCGCCCAGCAAGGCTCCGTGGTCGACGCTGGCCGCGATCTGCATGTGATTGGCGGGCGCGATATCAGCGCCGTGGCCAGCCAGGTCGAGGCCAAGCGCGACGTCAACCTGATTGCCACCCGCGACTTCAACGCCGTTGCGGCGGCCAACGAGCAGCACTCCACAGGCAACACAAAAAAGGTCAAGAGCATCGAAGACCACGTGCAGCAAGTGTCCAGCGTGATCAAGGCCGGCGGCGACGCCACCCTGAGCGCCGGGCAGAACCTGCAACTGGTCGCCAGCCAGGTGAATGCCGGCAACGAGGCGTACCTGGTGTCCGGTAAGAACCTTGAGCTCAAAGCCGCGCAAGACCAGGACTACAGCTTCTACAGCAAGACCAAGAAAACCTCCCAGGGCAAAAAATTCCGCCTGGATGAAACCGATGCCGTGAACAACGTCGGCAGCCTGGTCAGCGCTGGCAAAAACAGCACCGTCGTCGCGGGTGCAGACCTGCTGCTGGCCGGCAGTGCTGTCACTGCTGAAAAAGGCGCCACCCAACTGGTGGCCGGCCAGGACGTGAACATCCTCGCGGTGAGCAACGCCGACAGCGCCCGCCACGAACGCAAGGAAAGCAAAAGCAGCTGGGGCGGCCTGAAGTCGAGCAAGGTCCAGGACAAAGTCGACGAAAAACGCACCACCGCCCTGGGCAGTATGGTTTCCGGTGAGACCGTCACCGTCGCCGCCAAGCGCGACGCCACGGTCACCGGTTCCAACCTGGTCAGCACCGGCGACCTCGCCGTCCAGGCCGGCCGCGACCTGACCATCGACGCGGCGCAGAACACCTTCGCCCGCACCGACATGCACAAGGAAAAAAATCGCGACCTCACCGGCGTGCTGACCGGTAACAAGCTCGGTCTGGATGACATGACCGGCAACCAGAAGCTGTACATCAACAGCTCCAAGCACAACGGCACCGCCAATGAAATGACCTTGACCGGCAGCACTATTGGCTCGAGTGCGGGCAATGTGTCGTTGACGGCGGGGCGTGAGTTGAAGGTGGTGGCCAGTGATCTGGTGAGCACCAAGAACATGGCGTTGAGTGGGGCGAATGTCACCGTTACTTCGGGGATGGAGACGGCCAGTCAGACCAGTAAGGACAGTTCCAAGAGTTTGGCGGTAGGGCGGGTGATCGCGGGCTCGGTGGTGGACACCGCCACCAGCATGCGCGACGCCGTCAAAGCGGCCCGTAGTGCTGATGACCCACGACTCAAGGCAGTCAAAATCGCCCAGGCGGCCCTCGCCGCTTACAACCTGAACGGCCAGGCCTCGGACGCCAATGCGCAAAGCTCCGGCTTTAAAAACAAAACCGGCGGTACGCCCGGCAACGGTTCGCTGATCAAGATCGGCACCGAACTGGCTAATAATCGCAGCAAGAACAGCAGCGAATACAACAGCATCACCGCCAAGCAGAGCACGCTCAACGCAGGGCAAGACTTGTCGATCGTTGCCACGGGCGCTGCGACGGGAACTCAGGGTGATATCCAGATCACTGGCAGCAGCTTGAGAGCCGCCAACACCTTGTTGTTAGCCAAAAACGATGTGTTGATGCAAAGCGCACAAAACACCACCGACCGCAAAAACGAAGGGTCGAAAAGTAAAACCGCTATTGGTGCCAGCTTCAATATTGGCGAGCAAAACGGCTTCACCCTCGACCTCGGTGCGCAGGGGGCCAGGAACAATGGCAACGGTAGCTCCGTCACTCAGGTCAACAGCACCCTGGATACAGGCAGCCTGTTGTTACAAAGCGGTGGCGATACCACCCTCAAAGGCGCCCAGGTTCGTGCGGACCGTATCAAGGCAGATATTGGCGGCAACCTCAATATCATCTCCCTCCAGGACACCGAGTCGTCGCGCAGCAAACAGAGCAGCGCAGGCTTCGGCGCGAGTATCTGCATCCCGCCGTTCTGCTACGGCTCTACCGTAGCGGGCTCGGCGAACCTTGCCGCTGCCAATATGAACAGCGACTACAAGGGCGTGACCGACCAGAGCGGTTTGTATGCGGGCACGGGCGGCTACGACATCAATGTCGGCAAGAACACCACCCTGCAAGGTGCGGTGATTGCCAGTGAAGCGTCAGCTGATAAGAACCGGCTCAGCACTGACCGCCTGATCGTCAGCGACATCAAGAATGTCAGCGAAATCAAAAGTCAGTCTGCCGGTATTTCGGTGTCGTCCAGCAGCACCAGCGGTGCCTCGATGGGCGGCAGCATCCCGATAGCGCTCAAGGAAAAAGACCATAGCTACACCCGTAGCGCGGTCAGCGAAGGCACGATTGTGGTTCGCAGTGCTGAAGGCGCCAATGATCTGGTGGGGCTGAACCGTGACACCGCCAATGCCAATCAGAAACTTGACCGGCCTGATGAAAAGGCTATGCAAGAGCGTATTGACCTGATCCAAAGCTCGGCGCAGTTGGCCAGTGGGGTGATCAGTGCGGTAGGCAGGGCGAAGGCCGATGAGGCCAAGAAGCTTGGGCAGGCGGCGAAGGAACAAGCAGACGCAGGCGCGCCTGGTGCTGCTGATACCGCCCGTGCCGCTGATCTGGCTTATTCGGAAGCCAAGCGTTGGCAGTTCGGCGGCGACAAGAAAATGATGGCCGATATCGCGACGGGACTGATCGCCGCGGGCCTTGGTGGCGCGCCCGTTGGTACGACAGTCGGTATCGTTGCCAATACGGCTTCCAGCGAGATCTTCAAGCGCGTGGGTGATTACGCCGAGGCGCAATCCCTCAACCCGAAATCGGACGCGGCCACTCGAGCCGCATGGGCTGAAGGTGGAGCAGCACGTGTCATGTTGCACGCGTTGGCAGGGGCGGCCATTGGGTTGTCCAGCGGCAACGTACAGAGTGGCGCGTTGGGGGCCGGTGCTTCTGCTGCGTTGATGCCCTCGATTGCAAAGGCGCTTGAGAACAGCAAATTATCTGAGGCCAGTCAGGACAACATAGCAGCGTTGGTTGCGACCGGTATCGGCGCTGGAGCAGGCGCCGGGAATGGCACCGGCGGCGCTGCTGTCGGTAGCGGGACCGGTTACGGCGTCGAAGTATTCAATCGACAGCTTCACCTGACCCAAGAGGTGCCGCTACTCAAGAAGAAAGCTGAAGAGTTAGAGAAAACCAGGCTCAAGCCGAAATCGGATGCCTCGTGGGAAGACTTGCTGCGTATGGCAGCAGGATCAAAGGTTGATGCCGTCGAAAACGCCCGTTTAGACGCACTGGAAAAGAACTGGGGCAACGACCCGACGCGGGATTGGTTGGATCGTGATTTGGTGATTGCCAGAGGCGCGATTCAAGAATTGGCTGATCAGAAAATTCCATTAACGTGGAAAGACGGTACCCCAATTATTGCCAATGGCTCTGCGGTGTATGCGTTCAATTCGACCAAAGAGCAGTTTGTAGACACAAGCCTGTTTAATGGTCTGGGCAAAGGCCTTTATGGCGAATTGCCCTTGGCTGACAAATGGGCTCAGTACGGTCGGGAGCAGGCAGATGCTCATGCGACGGAAATCATTAACGTCTCGACCAACGACTTGGCTTCAAAAGACGCGATGTCGAGGCTGTTGGTACTCGCCAGGAAATCGGCTGAATCGGTCACGGCGTTGGATGAGGCGGCCCTTTCGCTCACAGGTGTAGGTCTGGGAGCGAGGATTTCAGAGGTCGTGGCCGCTACCTTTGCGAAAAGGAAATTGGCGACGGAGGCGTCAGGTGAGGTTTTTGTCCTTGGGGCAAACGGTGCAAAAGTGCCAGGTTCTGCTGATACGGGCACGATGGCGGGTAGAAATGTCGCACTTACCACGCCTAAAGCTGATGGTTTTTGGAATAAAACAACAGTTCTAGATAGGACTGTTTATCAACGTAACGACCTCTTTGACCCAGAGGCCGTATCGACCTGGAGAGTACGAGGTAAAACTGTTCAAGGCTCAAACCTTGAGAGGATGGCCTCGGGTCGAGCACCAATTGGGTATGATGGGAAATCAGTTGAGTTACATCATCTCTCGCAAACTGAGGTTAATGGATTCGCTGGTACTCGTGGTTCACTTGCAGAAGTTGGTTCTGTTTTCCATAGCCAGAATAGCAGTGTTCTTCATGTCCCATCCAATGCCGCTCAAAGCTTTAGGTATACTCGTTACAAAGACTCTGCAGAATACAGAAATCCTACGACTGATTATGTTTCAGTTCCTACGGATTTGAATGCAAAAACATTGACAAAGCAGGCTAAAGAGTTTAATTCTTATCAGTCGGATTATTGGAAGTTGCGGGCTCGGAGCGGGGAGTAATTGGGCGTGGATTATTCGAGAATAATTAATCTTATTGAAGAGTCGGATTTTGTTGAGTTTGCTGATTATGGTGACGGGATTGCTGATGAGTGGATTTATAAAGCTGAAGCTCGCCTTGGGTTGAAGTTGCCTGATAGCTATAAATGGTGGCTGAGGTTTTATTCTGGCGGGGAAATATCTGGGGAGGAGATTTATAGTATCTACGAAATGGAATTTGATAGTGTAAGGGGGGGTGATATCGTTTATATGTCAATCGTTAACGGTCGAAATGGGTTGTGTGGGAAGGAGAGGCTATTTATCTGTGAACCGCCGGGTGCAGGGGAATCATTTTATTTTGCCACAGACGATGGTCTTAATGATGGGGAATATCCTGTTTATAGGCTTGATCTTTCTGATCAAACTTCTAGTTTGTATGCGAAAAACTTTATCGGTTTCTTAGAAAAAAGAATAATGTCTTTTAGTTGAATAATAATTCTGCGTTTAAAAAGGGGGAAATAGGGGTCAGACCCTGAGGGATCCCCACAAATTTACTCCAAGCTCTGCGCCTGATGATGCACCTCATCACGCAGAGCATGCTCCAATATTTCTAATTGCTTTCGGTCTCCGAGACCTGTGCAACTGCGCCAATACTCCAGGCCTAAACGCCACAGAGAAAGTACTCGCCGCTCCTTGAGGCTGTTGCTTTGATAACGCCGCTCCAATTGGTTCTCTCGTGCCTGCAACCCTGTTAAGAAGATCAGGTAGTTGGCCAAAGCGGCAATCAGCAACAACACTTCAATGCGCTTTGGACAGTGGCTTCGATGCAGGTTCAAGCCCCATCCCAGGTGCTCACTTTTGACATCCCGGAAGCCTTCTTCGATCTGCATACGCCGCTTATAAATCGCGACGATTTTTGCTGGATTCCACTCGCTTTGCGACAAGTTACTGGCAAGCAACCACGGCTCGCGCTCACGTCTAGCGGACTGCCGGCTTAGTTTGCTTCTAGCGACTGAGCCTGTAACACGTTGGTGTTTGCGGCCCTTTGCTGAATGACGGACACAGTACAAATCGATGAAGTGAGGGGCGCTACGTGTCATCTCGACACGGCCTAACGATTTGGCCGATGAGGTGGCCAGAGCGTACAAATTCTTCACTGGTTGCCAGTCATTGTCTTCGCGACGATAAAGCTCACGATTTCGTATACGGGCCACGTAATACCAGCCCTGCGCTGCTACAGCCTTCATCCAGGGGCGCCGGAAACCTGCATCAGTGACCAGGACTGGAACGCATCCATCAGGCAGTAACTCAGCCAACGTTTTGAGCAGACGGCTTTGATATCTTGGGCAACTTTCGCGTTCATGAACGCTTTCATAAATAGGAAATGAACGTCCCGCAAACGGGACCGCAGCTCTTAACAAAAAAGCGTCGCCAGGCGCATCAATTCTCGACCAGTCGACCAAGATTAAAGGGTGCTTCAAGGAGCCCAGCAATGCCCGCAGCATCGCCCAGTAGAACAATGGCCGCTCCGCTCTCAGGTGTTGATTACCCAACAATCGGTCCACTCGCTTGATTGCATGTTTTGGATACGCTTGACCTGGCATAAAACGTCCGAGCGCAGTCAGCGTCAGGCGACGACCTCGTAGTAACGAACTGACACAACTCACCAGCGTTGTCAGACGGCGAGAATGGATTGAAGGCAGTGCTTGAGCGAGTGCTCTGTGTAAAAATCGGATGGCCTGCATGAGTTCGGGGGTCTTGTTTTTGTGTGGTGCAAACCAAGTTGCCGACTCATGCAGGTGTCTTCAATATTCCAACTTCTTGATTTTCGGTAAGAAAAATCGGGGATCCCTCAGGGTCAGACCACGATTAGTGCACTTATGTATATTGCTGATCTGACCCCTGTTTCCCCTATTTCCCCCGAGTAAATGCACAGCTGGAACCTTCTGCACTTATAACGCCTCATGATTGTTATAAGGAATTGGGAAAAGATAGTGGTCAGACCACGGTTTTGCGCTTTTTAGAGTTCAGCAGAATTGCTCTTTTAAAATATGATTTATTTTTTGTAATTATTCGATTTTGTTGGCCTAGTGATGGGCGGCTAAGCTGTAAGCTCTTATTCATTTGGGGGTTTATATGGCTCGCCGTCCTAGAGTTATACTGCCGGATATCCCGTTGCACATTATTCAGCGGGGAAACAACCGGTCTGCGGGGAAATAGGGGGCAGACCACGATTAGTGCACCAATGTATATTGGTGGTCTGACCCCTATTTTTAATGGAGTCGAAGCGCAGCGTATGGCTAATTATTTACAGGCGCGTGAGGAGCAAGGTTTGCTTAAATACGAAACTGGGCGGCGTTGAAATTAAAACGGAATAGGGGTCAGACCCTGAGGGATGCTAATTTTCCCGCGTCTAACAAAATGTTGGCGAGTCAACTGGGTATTAAAGAAGCTGATGTGGCTCGGTTTATTAGAGAAGAGAAATATACGTGGCATGAGGTTGAAGATATGCGAACACTGCAGTTGGTGCCCTCGTTTATCCATACTGGCAAGGTCGGTTCGATGGATTTTGGTTTGAAATATGGCCATCTTGGCGGAATCGCTGAGAAAAGTTTGCTAGAGGCGCTTAAGAAATGACAGTTATATCAGATAGAGATTTTGGTGAGCTGCATTTTGACGAGGCTTGGACAGGATTGTGTGAAGTGTTTATTTTTGGACGTTTGTGTGAGGTTGAACTCATTGTCCAAACTTTTGATGGTGATTCTATCTCTGATATTCAGAGACTTGCGTTTCGAGAGTTTAGTTCAAATAAAGCTGTCGTCTCTTTGGCCGTAGAAAAGGCTATCTTTAGCTATTACATATGTAGATCTGAGGAATACCGAGAGCGCTTTGATGCTGATGAGGTTGATATCAAAGCCCCTAACGCCCATGCAGTTGATCATATGCGGGACTTGGTCACTCTGAAGTGTATTAAAGTATTGTCTCCCTTTGACGCGGGAATGCGTCAAATTGGTTTTATTTTTGATGCGAATTTTGATCCGCAGCTTGGCTTGGGGGTTCTAGTCACTGATGGTTCTGTGGAGACCGTTGATACTCAGGATATCTTACTAGGTTGATAAAAAAAGGAAAAATAGGGGTCAGTCAAAAAAAGGGGACAGTCTCATTTAATAATTACTTGCCGATCAGGAGAAAATCAGGGCCAGGCCACATTTTGTACAAACCCGCACACGGGATCACAGTGATGGCACAATGCCTCATGTGATGCCTTCCACTGCCGACACACTGGCGATGGCCAGACGCATCAGGAAAGGGTGAACCGGCCTTCGTCGGCGTTTTCGAAACCGCCCCACCGCTACCCACAAGGAAGAAATACATGATCAAGTTGTTCTGCAAAGCCGCTGTTGCTCTGTCCCTCGTCACTCTGTTTGGCTGCTCCTCGACGCCGTCGGTGGAGAAGATGCAAGCCGATGTGGCGAACTATTCGTTGCCTAAGGCTGCTGTCGCCGATAAAGGCTTGGTGTATGTGGTGCGTCCGAGCAACGTGGGGATGATGGTTCGCTTCAACGTGTTCCTGGATGACAAGGAAGCCGACTCGGAGATGGGTTACAACCGCGGTAACCAGTACATCTATTTTTTCGTGACACCGGGCAAGCACGTAATCAGTTCCAAGGCTGAAAACTGGGCGGACATGCCGATTGATGTCAAGGCGGGTCAGGTGGTTTACCTCAAGCAGGAAGTCGACATGGGCTTCGCCATCGCACGCAACAGCCTTAAAGTGCTGAGCGACCTCGAAGGCCGTTACCTGGTCAAGGATGCGTCACTGGGCACCGTGGCAAAAGAAAACAAGTGAGTTGAACCGTTGAAGCCTGCCGGGCTCCAGGTCCGGCAGGCCGTCATTTTTCACCCTGCGCAAACCTTCAAGGACTGATGTGAAAAACCTCCTCTTCATCCTATTTGCCACCCTTATCCTCGGCGGCTGTGTCAGCCATCCCCTTACGCCCGAACACCGCGCCCAGATCAAGACGGTCAAGGTGTTGCCGGTAAAGTGGGAGTCGCAACAGATGGTCTACATGGGCCGTGAGCAAGCATGGGGCGCAGCATTGGGGGCCGGGCTTGGCGCGGGCGTTGGCATGGCCAGCGGTGCATCCAGGTTGGGCACGGCGGCGTTGAGCGGCGCCGGGTTTGCAGGGGGTATGAAACTTGGGCAGTTGGCCGAGATGCCGGCGCCGGTAGCGATCCTTACAGTGATGGAGGCAGAAAAAATCGATTTGGGCGTGTTGCTCAAACAAGGCTTTATCGATGCGTTGGGCAAGACCTCAACCCTCAAAGTGGTGGGTGACGACGAACCCGCCGATGCGCAGATCCAGCTGACCGTGGCCGAGTGGGGCTTTCGCCTGACCCAAGGGTTCAGCAGTGTGGTGTACCCCACCCTCAATGTGCTGGCGCAGATGAATCGCGGCGATGAAATGGTCTGGCGCACCAGCGAGGCGGTCACGCCGTTCAATGGCCAGAACGTCTACGGCTACACGCCGCTCACCTATCGCACCGACCCCGAGGCGTTGCGCCGCGCGCTCACGGGGATTACGCAGATCTCCAGTGGGTATTTGGTGAAAGAGCTCAAATAAGCCAGCGCGTGCGTTAATGCTGGCCTGCCCCTGTTTCCCGATTCCACGGACGCATCACATGAAAAAAGCAATTGTTCTACTGGCAATCACCGGCCTCGTCACCGGGTGTCAAGCTTCCAGGCCGCCAAGCTCCTTTGAGCAGAGTCTGGCCAACGTTCAATGCATGCTGTCCGAGGGCGAGAAAAGCCCCACAGCCGATCAGGTTCAGTTCATTCGTCAAGCCAGCGATAACGGCAACGTGCGCTGTAAGACTGCGCTCGGTGGTTTGTACGAATCCGGTCGTGGCGGCGTGCCACAAGATTTTGCCAAGGCCAGATCGCTTTATGAGTCCGTTGCCGCCGTGGATGGCGTCGGTTACGAAAGGCTGGCGCGCATGGCCGAGGAGGGCCACGGGCAAGTGCGCAACGATGTGGAGGCGCGACGGCTTTATCAGTTGGCGCTGACCAACAGCGACAGCGATAAAAGCAAACTCGCCTTGGCCCGATTGATGGAAGAGGGTCGAGGTGGCCCGCAGGATTTGTTCGGGGCCATGATGTATTACGTGGAGGCCAGCCAGCATGCCGGCGATGTTGCCTGGAAGGGCCTTCAGCGCATTCGCGCTCAACGACCGGTGCTGACGCCTGAACAGGCACAGCGCTACAACGAGGTCTGGGATGACACCAGTCGCAAGAGCCTCAATCGTACGGCACTGGACATCGAGATTGCCTTGAACAAGCAAATCAAACGCGGCAGCGCGAGCAAGCCGGTGACGCTGCAAGTGCAAGGCCAGTCGGGTTCGAATGTGCCGAAAATCCTATTGATCGAAAGCTCGGGCAACGCCGAGGTAGACCAGGCCGTGGTCAACGCATTCGGTCAATACCGCATTCCTGCCGAGCCGCTATTGCAGGCAGGCCAGGACTCCTGGTCGTCCGAGCGGTCTCTCAAGGTCGGTTTGAATTGAAGGGCTGGAGCCCAAATGCCATGACCCGTTCAAACTCAACACAGACCCAATCACCTTGAATCTGGAGCAACACCGAATGGATGCAAGCACCCCCCCTAAGCGCCCGACCGTCCTGGCCAGCATCGGTCGTCGCCTGGCTGCACGGGTCATCGACTGTGCCATCGCAGTACTGATCTTTTTCATCGTGAAGTTCAGCGCCGGTCTGCTGTCAGCCCACGTGCCTGCGGTCACCCCCAAGGCCGGTTTCCTCTCGGCCTTTTTTGCGGCCTTTGCCTACTTTTTGCTGGCCGACGCGCTGCCCAACGGCCAGAGCCTGGGCAAGCGCCTGCTGAGCATCGCCACGGTCGACCGCAAGACCCGCAAAGGTTGCAGCGTTTCGCAGTCGTTCACGCGTAACTCCGGGGCGCTGGTGGTCATCGATTGGGTGTGGATCTTCATGGAGTCCAGGACGCGCCTGGGTGACATGTTCGCCAAGACCATCGTGATCCAGACCGGCAACCTGACGAGCGTGCGCGGCCTGGCAGATATTTATGACAATGGCAGAGGGTAAGGACGTTATGAACGACTCAGTAGCGACTAAAGAAACCTGGGACCTCGCCAGCCCGTTCAGACGGTTACTCGGCTATTTCATCGATATGGCCGTGGTGTTGTTCCTGCTGTTTTTGAACAGAAGCCTGGGCTCTGTCTATCTGGACGCCGCAGCAGGCTCGGCATTGCTCAATGGCCTGCACTACGCATTGTTGTTCCTGGCCTTCGGGTACGGCTTGTTCTGCGATGCGCTACCCAATGGCCAGAGCTTGGGTAAGCGTGTATGCCGCACGGCGGTGGTGGGGTACCCGTACCCCATGAACTGCACGCTGTTCCAGTCGTTCCTGCGCAATGCGCCGAAATTGCTGTTCAGCGTATTGGATGGTCTTTTTGTGTTGTTCGGCATGCGTCGTCGTTTGGGCGATATGTTGGCCAAGACGGTTGTGATCAATACGTAGGCAGGGTGATAGCTTAGAGCCATCACTCTTTCTTTTTGCGGACAAGGCCTTAGCGTCGTTTGCCGGGCTTGCAGGGCAGAACGCCAGCAAAACGGCGCCGCTCAGGCTTTAAAACAACTTGAGAACGCCTTTCAACTCCGTAGAATGCCGCGATTGTTTAAAGCACGATACTTTTCAGGGACGAATTCAGACATGCGCGTGTTTGCCGTATTTCTCGCCGCCTGCCTCATGGCGGGCTGTGCCTCCAAGCCGGCGTATTACATCTCCCCGGCGCCGGTGACTATTCCCAAGACCGCTACCTACTGGCTCGACAACTTCGACGTTGAGGTCAGGGGTAAAAGCAAACACTTCATGGCCGACGACAATGTTCGCAAGGCGTTGGGCGTCGACCTGGTCGATCGTTTGCTCAAGGCCAAGCGCTACGCCGCCAGCAAGGAAACCGCCGATTACTTGCTGGACGTGGATATCGTCTATGTGCGCCACATCATCGACTCCAATGGCGGGCTGAGCAATCTGGTGATCGACGACGGCACCATCCTGCAAAGCATCGATTTCGGCTACAAGGTCAAGGTCAAGAAAGCCGGGGCCGAGGTGTTGCACTTCGGCCAGGGCCGATCAGGCCTGGTGCCCAACAACTGGGTGGGCCAGGCGCAACAATGGAAGACCCTCGGCGGCATCATCACCAATACCGGTAACGCCAGTGTCGAGCGACATTTCACTGACGGCTTGAGCCGCTACATCATCGATGACCTGCGTGATATTCCTGCTCGATAAGCGGTCATCGCGATCATTCTGGATTTCCCTACCTAGGAGCACCCTGTGAACACACTGTCCAAAATCCTGCTGTCCGGCCTCACCGCCGCAGCGCTGCTGACCTTGGCCGGTTGTGCCACGGAGAGCAACCGCGCGATGCCGGTGGAACAAGTCGCCAGCGCCAACGTCGCTTATTCCGGCGTGCGCGTGCCGATTGCCGTGGGCAAGTTCGACAACCGCTCCAGCTACATGCGCGGCATCTTCTCCGACGGCGTGGATCGTCTCGGCGGCCAGGCCAAGACCATCCTGATCACCCACCTGCAGCAGACCAACCGCTTCAGCGTGCTAGACCGCGACAACATGGGCGAAATCTCCCAGGAAGCCGCGATCAAAGGCACCGTACAGAAGCTCAAGGGCGCTGACTACGTGGTGACCGGCGACGTGACCGAGTTCGGCCGCAAGGAAACCGGCGACCGCCAGCTGTTCGGCATTCTCGGCCGTGGCAAGACCCAAGTGGCCTACGCCAAAGTCGCGCTGAATATCGTCAACATCAGCACCTCCGAAGTGGTGTATTCCACCCAGGGCGCCGGTGAGTACGCGCTGTCCAACCGTGAAGTGGTCGGCTTCGGCGGCACCGCCAGCTACGACTCCACCCTCAATGGCAAGGTCCTCGACCTGGCCATGCGCGAAGCCATCAACCGCCTCGTCGACGGCATCAATGCCGGCGCCTGGAACCCGCGCAACTGATCAGCAGCACCTCAAGGAGCAGTACAAGGATGAGCAAGGCAGTCAAGTTGGCGCTGATGCTGACAGCAGTGGCGACGGTCGCCGGGTGCCAAACCGCGCCCCAGCCGTTGTATCAATGGGAAAGTTATCAGCCGCAGGTTTACGAATACTTCAAGGGTGAGCCCAAGGAAGCGCAGATCGAGGCACTGGAGCGTGATCTGCAGAAGATCAACGCCAGCGGCCGCAAAGCCCCGCCGGGTTACCACGCCCACCTGGGCATGCTTTACCTGAGCATGGGCAAGGATGACCAGATGGTGCAGGAGTTTCGCACCGAGAAGGCGCTGTTCCCTGAATCCGCCTCGTACATGGACTTTCTGCTGAAAAACGCCAAGACCGGAGTCGCCACTAAATGAGCCTGTTGAAACTTACGGGCGCCTTGCTGGCCCTGGCCCTGCTCGGCGGTTGCGCAGCCCCCAAGACCATTGATTACACGGCGTACAAGCAGGCACGACCGAAGTCGATCCTGGTACTGCCGCCGCTTAATGAGTCGCCGGAAGTGCAGGCGTCCTACAGCCTGGTCTCGCAAGTGACCTACCCGTTGGCGGAAGCCGGCTACTACGTGTTGCCGATTGCCCTGGTGGATGAAACCTTCCGCCAGAACGGCCTGACCACCGCCAACGACATTCAGGCCCTGCCACCGACCAAGCTGCATGACATCTTCGGTGCGGACGCCGCGCTGTATATCACCGTCACCGAGTACGGCACCAAGTACATGCTGATCTCCAGTGACACCGCCGTGACGGCTTCGGCCAAACTGGTGGACCTGCGTACCGGCACCACCCTGTGGACCGGCTCGGCGCGGGCGTCCAGCGAGGAAGGCAACAACAACAGCGGCGGCCTCATCGGCATGCTGATCACGGCGGCGGTCAAGCAGGTGATCAACAGCTCCACCGATGCGGCACACCCGATTGCCGGTATCACCAGTGCGCGCCTGCTGTCACCGGGGCAACGTGCGGGGATCCTGTACGGTCCGCGTAACCCGAAGTACGGCACGGACTGAGTTCATGTGGGAGGGGGCTTGCCCCCGATAGCGGTAGATCAGTCAGTACATGTTTGACTGACCCACCCCATCGGGGGCAAGCCCCCTCCCACAGTTGGACTGTTATTTGAATCAGGGTTAACCCGAACATCCCGCACCTCGCGTCTGACCTTGTGAACGGATCATTTCATTCACGAGGTTCAGCCCATGTCCCGTCCTCTGCTCTTCCTGCGTCCTGCTGCCCAGGGCTTTGCGGTTACCGTACTGGTAACGCAGGCCGGGTGTGGGTTGTCCTCTTCGCCTGAGCTGGCCAAGCCGGCCGAGCCCGTCGCCGAGCTGCAAAGCGCGTCACCCCAGGGTGCGTTGGTCAAACGCATGGCAATGCCTGCACCGATGCGTATGCAGGAGTCAGCCGCGATGGACTACCGCAGCGAACCCCGCGAGCAATACGAAAACCTGCCGGACAACCCGGTGCACCGCGTGGCCGAGACGCCGGTGTCCACCTTCAGCGTCGACGTCGATACCGGCAGCTACGCCAATGTCAGGCGTTTCCTCAACCAAGGCAGCCTGCCGCCCGAAGGCGCTGTGCGACTGGAGGAGATGGTCAACTATTTCCCCTACCACTACGCGCTGCCCACCGATGGCTCGCCTTTTGGCGTGACCACCGAAGTCGCCGCCACACCGTGGAACCCGCATACCCAGTTGCTGCGCATCGGCATCAAGGCGTCCGACCGCGCCTTGGCGCAATTGGCACCGGCCAACTTGGTGTTCCTGGTGGATGTGTCCGGCTCCATGGACCGCCGCGAAGGCTTGCCGCTGGTGAAAAGCACGCTGAAGTTGCTGGTGGATCAACTGCGCGACCAGGACCACGTTTCGCTGGTGGTGTATGCCGGTGAATCCCGTGTGGTGCTCAAGCCCACCTCCGGGCGCGACAAGGCCAAGATCCGCAACGCCATCGACCAACTCACCGCCGGCGGCTCCACGGCGGGCGCGTCCGGTATCGAACTGGCCTACCAGATGGCCCGTGAAGGCTTTATCGACAAGGGCATCAACCGCATCCTGCTGGCCACCGACGGTGACTTCAACGTGGGCATCAGTGATTTCGACAGCCTCAAGCAAATGGCGGTAGAACAACGTAAAAGTGGTGTGTCACTCACCACCCTGGGCTTCGGTGTGGATAACTACAACGAACACCTGATGGAGCAACTGGCCGATGCCGGCGACGGCAACTACGCCTATATCGACAACCTGCGCGAAGCGCGCAAGGTGCTGGTGGATCAGCTCAGCTCGACCTTGGCCGTGGTCGCGCGGGATGTGAAGTTGCAGGTGGAATTCAACCCGGCGCGTGTCAGCGAATATCGCTTGCTTGGCTATGAAAACCGCGCCTTGAAGCGTGAGGATTTCAATAACGACAAGGTCGACGCCGGTGAGATTGGCGCAGGGCATACGGTCACGGCACTGTACGAAATTGTGCCGAAGGGCGAGAAGGGGTGGTTGGAGCCTCTGCGTTACGCCACTGCGCCTGTGGCCGGGGATAAATCCGCTGAACTGGCGATGCTGCGGGTGCGCTACAAACCTGCTGCGGGCGGTGCCAGCCAACTGATCGAACGGCCCATCAGCCAGGAACCCTCCAAAGCCAGCGATGACCTGCGCTTTGCGGCGGCAGTGGCTGCCTTTGCCCAACAGCTCAAGGGCGATGGCCGCTACACTGGCAGCATGAGCCTGCAGGACACCGCCGCACTGGCCCGCTCGGCCCGGGGTGATGACCCGTTTGGCTTGCGCAACGAGTTCGTGCAGCTGGTGGAGTTGGCCCAAAGCCTCAAACCCTGATCACAGCCATGACAACAATCAAATGTGGGAGGGGGCTTGCCCCCGATGGCGGTGTATCAGTATCAAGTGTGCTACTGACCCACTGCTATCGGGGGCAAGCCCCCTCCCACAGTTAGACCAGCTTCGGCTGATAAAAAGGAGTTCGCCCCCTACATGGCTGTTCCAGATGATCTACCCAGCGACGAATCACTGCTGGCCCGCTACCGCACCGGCGACAGCGCCGCGTTCGAAGCCTTGTACGCACGGCACCGCCAGGGCCTGTACCGATTCCTTGTGTCCTTGAGTAACAAGGCCGAACTGGCCGAGGAAATCTACCAGGAGACCTGGCTCAGTCTGATCCGCAGCGCCACCCAGCCACAAGGCCGGGCGAGTTTTCGCACCTGGCTGTTCCAGATCGCCCGCAACCGCCTGATCGACCACTGGCGCAAGCACGGTGTCCATAACCCATTGCACGACAGCTACGACGAACAATTGCATGCCCAGGCCGACGACAGCGCCGGCCCCGAGCAGCAACTGAGCCTGAGCCGCGACCAGGCGCGGCTCGATGCCGCGCTGCAAGACCTGCCCGAAGACCAGCGCGAAGTCTTCCTGCTGCGCCTGCACGGCGACCTCGAGGTGCCGCAAATCGCCGCCCTCACCAACGCCCCGCTGGAAACCGTGAAAAGCCGCCTGCGTTACGCCCAGCAGAAACTGCGCCGTCTGCTGGCCGAGGAGATACCCGCATGATCGACTCCCGAAACACTCCCGATTCCGACGACGAATTGCTCCAGCACTATCGTCAACACAATACCGTCGAGCCGCCGGCGTCCCTCGACGCCTTCATCCTCAACGCCGCCCGCCGCGAAGCCCCGGCGCCGCAGCCGAACCTGTGGCAACGCTGGCTGCAAGCCTGCCAACGGCCACGCTGGCAGATGGCATTCGCCACCGTTGCAGGGTTGGCCCTGATGATCGGCGTGGTGATGCGCTCGCCTGTGCCGCAGCCCGACATTTCCACCGCGACCTTCTCTGCGCTGCACGACGAAGCACCGCGTCCCGCTGCACCCGCGATGTCCGCGCCAGCCCCCGTCGCCCCAATGGCCGCCGCGCCCCAGGCAGAGAGCGCGCAAGTCATGGGTTCGATGGCGGATGAGTCCAGCGCCAAATTCAGCAAGCGTGCGCCGGTGGCGTTGCCTTCGTTGGAGGAGGGGTTGCAGGAGATTGTTAGGTTGCGTGAAGTGGGAGAAAGCAAGGCGGCAGATGAATACCTGCTGGCACTCTACAAGCGTTTCCCCGAAGAAGATTTGCCTGCGCGGTTGGAGGCACTGCAAAAGCGTTAGGCGGATGCGGCTGGTTTGAACTCTCCGCAGAGTTAATACAAAAAAAGCCCCAGGCCTTTCGACCTGGGGCTTTTTCATCTGTATATGGTGCCCCGGCGTCGTTTGAACTGGACAGTAAAAGGCCCGTATTCATTGGGTATGTTTGGTTGTTATTCGGTTAGGCATACACGTGGGCATACACGGTGCTTCCTTCTGGCCACTTTTTCGAGGTAGATAAAGCAACACCAAATGGTTGCTGATGTGTTGCCATCCATCTGAGTAGTTACTTCTTCGTTCGACCTTCTGCCGCAAGTGAGGCAAGCGCAAGGGTGATAAATCCTGCATTTCCATCCAGGGTATCCAGTGCCCCTCGAATGTTCTGTGCCACTTCTGTAGATACTCTTTGCTCAACCCAGTTTGACAGCTCCTCGATAGCTGCCCCCAGGGCCAGTTGGTTTTCATTCATGCGCTTGAGCAATGACGCAAGCAAAGGGGTGTCTTCCATGATGTTCTCCCGCCGTGTTGTCAGGTAGTCAATCTACCTCGAGCCAGTCGCATTGCATATCAGCTGTCCTCACCACCTGGTGATCGGAAATCTCGCTGGTCATCTTGATTCCCTGATGCGTAGTTGCATGGACTTGACCAGTCGTTTGCATCGGATTTGACCAGCACACTGGGTGGCCTTGATCGGCAAAAAACGGCCAGAAGCGGACGTAATGGCGTTTGTGTAGTATCTGTCTCTCTTCCCACCTGTATGAGGTGTCCGATGTCTAGCCGACACTCCCCATCCCCTACAAGAGCTGCCCTAGACCTGCAAAACGCACGTTCGCTTTTGGGAAAGCGGCTGAGTGTGCTGCTGCACGATCAGTACTATTTCAACGACGAGAAAGATCTAGGATACATAGGTTCTCTAGAGTGGCGTTTTGGCGAGCGAGAAGTTGTATCCATGTATCTCTTGAGTGATGGCGAGAGAGTAGGCGCCGACTTGTTGCCTTCTGATACGCCGGCTTCCTTCGAGATAGAGTCGAACGTGACCTGCTCCTGGAAGAGGGAAAACCTACTTGCAGGTCTATCAGCAACCCACCTCGAGAACACAAAAATTTGCGCAGTTGAGGGGATTCTTGACTCTTTCAACGGGCAAGAGCCTTGGCTGGCCGGATTCAGAGTTACGTTCGAGACCGGTGACTCATTGATCTACCTTAACCAGGGCGACGACGCCGTCGTATTGATTAATGCGCTACCGCCAGTAAGTGTAGGTCTCGAAACCCGCTTCGTTACCTCAATTTAATGACAGCTATGGGTCGACTTCTGCCAATCAGGGCCACCAACCTAGAGGCCAACAATGTGATGTAGGGCCAATTTGGAAAGGCAGCATCAGAGCACATATCCAGCCCCCTCCAAAACTGGTGTAACCGGTGTTACGAGTGTAACGCCCTTCACCAAACGCCCTGTTTCATTGGCTTTCATGCCTGTTACACAGTTGAGCGACATAGCGTACACCCGATGTAACGCTACCCCTGCGTGTAACGCTAAAGTCAGCATCCGGGTATTGTGGGCAGGCGCTTTGCGCTCGAGCCTACCAAGCGAATTTCGCTGGCTCCCCCTTTTGATGAGAGGAAATCAGGCTGGGGACCCTGAGCGCTTTAGCTTCACACGGGGCATGAAACCCGCGGGATCGAGTTAGTGGGAGGTGCCTGAAGTTACTGAAATTTCAATCGTTGAAATTGAAAGGATGTTGAAGAAAAAGGGCCATCGTTACAGCTTCGGTAAAGGTGGCTGTATCTGTTGCTGATAGTGAACACCCGCAGGGCGTCAACCATGGTGATGGGTGTCAACCACGTCAACCTGTCAACCTGTCAACCAACTTAAAAAATCCAGCCGCTAACACGAACGCGCGGGTTTTGTGCCCCGTGTCTGTCCGAACTGCCCAGGGTCCCCAGCGGCTTCCCGATTCATAGGGCAAATGCACGGGTGAACAGCAGTTCACCCGGTTCACCTGTTCACTAAGCTGGGCGCCTTTCCGCTGACACGATCAGGCGGGTTTTCTACCCCGTATCGAGTCAAATTCGCGAGGGACCGGTTGAGTTTAACGTCATAGAAGCATGGTCATGACCTCCGTCGCTGAAGGCTTTTCCTCAAAAGGGGCAAGGGGGGCTAAAAATCGGTGTTACAGGTGTTACTTGTGTAACGGAGCTGGTTAACATATTGATATTTATGATTTTTATAGTCGTTACACTTCTGTGAGACGCTCGCGTGATGAGGTGTTACAAGTGCTAGACGTGTTACATCTGATGCGGCTTGATCTGGCTGCTATTAGTAAGATGGGGTTTGGCTCGGGACCACTTCAGGCATGAGCGGGGAGCTTGGAGGTTTTTAGAGTTCCACCTCGTCAGTATTTGAAAAGCCGATTTAAGCGCGGCTTCCAATAATGGCCGCTTGCCAGTTTATTTGGACACTGCTTGTGTTTTGACCTCACTATAGGCGGCTCCCGCAATTAGAGCGCAGGCGGAGCTCGCTGGTGATCTGCTGTAAACGCGCTGACGCGAGCACGCCATATAACAACTAGGAAGTGCTGGGCTTTTATTGGAGATCGTATGAGCTTTTTTACGGACGAAGAATCAGAGTCGTTGAGGATCAGTAGAATGATCCTACACGTGGTTGGCCCCAAGGACTTTCTGGCGATGCCTGAGCGCTCTTTGGAAGAGGAGGCGTTCTTCATAGGCAAGATACAGGACATGGCGGCTACGCCAGTCTTCATGTTCAAGTCGGTCTCCACAACGCGCCAAGAAATCGAGTCCATAGCGACCGGCGATGTCTCTTTTGAGCATGGAGCGCAGAGTTTGGCTGCCAGCTTTAATCGCAAACACGTCGGCGGCAGCGCTGACGGCGTTCTGTGCATGTTTGAGCTTGAAGTCGCAGATCCAGATGTGAAAATCTACAGCCTGATCAAATATGACTACAAGCTTGCCCTTGAGCAAAATGAGTCATCTCCAGGTCAAGCCTTTCGCAGAATAGTTACGGCCCTGGTGGATGATAAGAAGGCCATCCAGAAGACGGCGCTGGTGCGTGTCGTCGATGGCGTAGCAGATCACAATATCTCAGCGACTGACCGGACCAAGCAAGGTGCTGACCTTGCAGACTATTTCGCCGATTTCCTTTCTGTTACCAGAGCTGTCTCCGATACAGAGCTGAGTGAGATAGCTCGAAAATTGATAAAGGGTGCTCTACAAGCTTGCAAGGCTGATTTGCCTGACCAGGATGTGCCTCGGGCCGTTAAGAGGGCACAGGCTTCCCTGGGCGCTCGTAGAAAAATTGATGAAGAGGCAATTGTCGAGGCGGTCATGGCGGCGGCGGGCCATCCGGAAGACGATAAAGTTGCTAACAGGCTGGAGCGTGAAACCCGCAGGCGTGTGAAGGGGAGCAAAATCCATGAAATAAGCTTCAAGCCAGATCGGCGGATTTTCCGGCAGCCCTACATGCGCAAGATTATGACGGTCGAGGGCGTGACGATTCTGTTCCCGGACAAAATCGAGAATCCTAATGTGCTGGTAGTCGACCTTGACGGAGACAGAAAACAGATCATTGTTGACACCGATAAGGTCATGGAGGACAGCGTTGTCACACCTAAGCCTGGTCAAACTACTTAATTGTCTAGCGAGAACTCAAAAAGCTTTGATCACGGAAGGGGCGATGAGTCTCGTCGCCTCAAATTTGTCAGCCGAAACCACTCTCGAAGTAGCGTGTGCTGCAGCCGAAGGGGGTTGGCCATTCAGCATTGCCGATAGCCATGGCACTGAATACGGTATTGAAGAGGTTGATGCTGATTTTGGACCTTTTCGTATTGCGCTCGAAAAGCCCTTATCTTCCGAACAAAGTGCTTCTGATGATCTGTTTATCGCCACCGAGATTGGGTACAGGGGCTTTCTCCGCAGGGGCCATAGTGCGTCATGCTGGCGCATCCTTGGGTTGACCTCTGCGTTCAGCACCCGGGCCAGGATCTATTGTGGATGGACCGAATCCTTACCATTGATGGAATCACCAGCCACCAAGCCGCCTCGTCTACTGGTTAAAGAATCGGCGAACGTTCGCACTGTTCCAGAAGACGTTCGGCATTGGTTGCTTGCAGAAGGTTATGCCCTCGAACCAAGTGACCCATTCCAAGTGATCTGGGCAGCGCACGCGCTCAATTATCTAACTCGCTGCTTTGCAAACGAGATCGACTCCACTGGTACCACGCTCACCTTTAAAGGACCACCTAAGCTAAGCCTCACGATCAGCCATATGGCAGATGGAGGTGAGGAAGCGTCGCTTGAAAGTTTTGAGATTGTCCAGGAAGCAGCTGGTTGGGTCTTCGACAGTGCGAGGGAGGCTGAGGTAAAACACATCCTCCTATCAGCGGAAATCGCCCGATCCGGTAGGGCCGACGGCTTGGCAGGGGATTACTTCAGGGAATACCTCAGAGGCGCACTTGATTGCGCCAAGATCGCCTATCAAATGGCAGTGTCGGAGATCACCAAGGACACCCTTAAGTCCTTAGGGGAACTGCGCAAGGCTGTCACTGAGGAAACGTCAAAAGCGACAGATGCAACCCGCCAAGCTGTAGCCGCGATAGCTACAGCTTTAACGGTCGGCCTTGGCCTGATCGCAGCCCGACTCACAGTGCAGATCAATCCCTACCTAATTTCCCTAGTCATGGGCGTGGCGTTTGGCTATACCATCATGAGCGTGGTGTCGGGACGGAAATTCATTACCATTCAACAGAGAGTGCGCCAAGAGTGGCAGCCAAAGCTATACCGTTTTCTATCCGGCGAAGAATATAGAAAAATGGTTGCTGAGCCTATTGGCGAAGTAGAAAAGCTGTTCACTCGCGTAAGCAGGTGGGGCTTATCGATGCTGGGCGTGAGTGCTTTAGGGATCGTCATTTTTGCATTCGTTTACGAAATCCCAGCCATTTCCAAAGGCGGTTCTACGGTCCAACCTCAGCATCAGGTTGAACCTATGAAACCGATGCCAAAAGTTAGGCCTCCGATTCCTCTTAACTTCGGCATGGGGATAAGGGCGTACTTCAAGATTACCTCGTTTATATTGGTAACTTACGTGTGATGATGTGTAGCATATCTTTGCTCTTGGAGATCAGCTCAATTTCAATGTTTTTCGTGAGATACAAATAAAGGCGTGTAGTTTTAAACTTCGACTCTCCATCTAAGTTTCAGGCAAGGGATCAAATGAAACCAGTTAAGCCCTCAGATACTCAAGCCAGTAATGATTGGAGGCTTCAAACATTTTCCTACTTGGCTGAGGACTGGGTTTCACCGTGGTCCGGAATTTTATCGCCTAAAGGTACGCGCATTACAGTATCTACAATAATTTCTTTAACAAAGAAAAAGCATCTAACAATTCCGTTGCCTAATGCTTCGGCCTTGCTTCTTAATGCATCTGCGTTAGCATTCATTTCAGCAGGTGAGATTCGTGACCTAAGCGGTATAGACAAAACGCTCCATAAGGAAGTCAATTTTCCGACTGATAAGGACGCATTTAACTATATTGAGAAAATGATCGAGTCGATTGTCTTGGCTTTCACCGCTATCGAGGCATTCGCTAACGAAACAATACCTGCAGATTATTTTTATGCGCGTCATAATAAAAGTAAAGTCATTCTAGAGGCTGCTAACAAAGAGACAATAGAACGCTTCACTTCGTTAGACGAAAAACTGACAGAAGTTCTGCCGGAGATTTTGTGTTGCGCCTCACCAAAGGGCGGGCGATGCTGGCAGGCTTATAAGCAGCTAAAGAATACTAGAGACCGAATAGTTCATATGAAAACTGAAGATCGTCGGTCCTCCGGACCGGAAATAGATACAGTATGGAAGGCAATTATTCTTACGCCGGAACCCTATCTGTCAGCAAAAAAAATTATTGATTATTTTATAAGTGCTATGCAAGAGAAACCGAACTGGCATAAAAATTTCCCTTATTGAACTTAAGTGTTTGGCTGAAGATTGGATATGACGTTAATTGGAATGCTTGTATGGTTCGCGCTCTCAAGCTAGGGGCGAAAATGAGGGAGGGGAAAATTTTATGTCATTGTTATTAGAGCAATTAAGGGAGGCAGCTTCGCGGGGCCAGTTTATGCATGTCTTGAGAGGTAAATTAGAGGAGGATAAGGCTAAAGCTGGGGTGGTTGGAGTATTGGTTGAGCTTCAACGCAGCGGCGATCTTGATGTGTTGTCAGAGTTTAAATCTCTAGAAAAAGTAGATATTGGTTATGAGGCTTTTGCTTTAGTTTCATTATTTAATAAGTTTTTGTTGGCGATTTCAGCTCCTATTGCCGATGTGTTAGATTGCGTGGTGCATGTTGAAGGGCTGATGGAGGGGGCAGGAACTATCCAAGCTTTTGAAGATTACTGTAAAAAAGATCTCGCTCGTTCGCGGAGCGCTCTTGAAGTAGCGCAAGAGTCGTCAATTTTACTCCCGCTCATTAGCCCTATTCTGATCGCGGGATCGACTTATGATTTTCCTTTTTTTCACACCAGAGCCTTGTTACTTTTAAAGTCAGAGTGCGCCATAACTCGTATTCAGGCGCTGATGGCCTGTGCTAGGTTTTCGTATGAAGGTGTAGATGGAGCTCTAGAGAAAACTATTATTTCCATTGATAAGCTTGTCTCGGTCCCGAGTGATGAAGAACAGAGCTCCATAGCCTTAAGAGCATTAATTTCAATAGCGAGTACTCCGGGCAGCAATAATGAGTCATTGAGTCTTGCAGTTATCAAGAAGATTTTACTAGATCATCGCCCTCTCGTTGTTCGAGCCGCAGCGCATGCGTTTGCGATGATAGATATTGTGAAAGCTCCAAAGCTTGCCTATATGTTATTGGGCTTTCTTGAAACAATTGAAGTTGTTGATAAAACTATTTTGGACGTTGTGAGTGTTGGTCTGCACAAATATTTTATTGCTGATAGGTTTTTAGAGGCGTTGGAGTTTGTAGAGAAACTTTTAGAAAAGCATGAGGACTTAACTCTTTCAGGTTTTGGCCATTTTTCATATCTCCTATCGCAGGCAGAAAACAGGTCGTTTCTTGAGATTTTAATTACTAGATGGTTACTATCTAATAATTACAAATTGGCCGGATCTATAGCGACTTTAGTAGCAGGTGATGGCCGCTCGGGGATTCCTATTTCTGTTGATGCAAATATTTTAAGAGCCTTGACTCCTGACTCATACGTATTACTTGCAAAAAAAGCCTGTGCTTATTTTTTTGTATATCCTGTCAGTGCCGCCAGCTATATCATATCTATGATGGCTATACTGCCTGAGAAGGCAGATGCCTTAGTCGGTGTTTTATATTATCCATTAGGTATGAGCTATCCTTCTAGTGTGAAAAAATATATAAATTGCTTGTCGGGGCCGCATCCTAGCTTTTTTCAGAAGGCTCTAAATGCATTCGACGACGCGCTCTCCGAATATCACAATGGATTGAGTGTTGCTGAGGGTGCGGAGGAGTTGCAGCCCTCCGCTGCACAGAGAGAAACATACAATTTGAAATTTCACAGAGAAATGCTGGAATCTTTTAAGGGGGCTAGAAAAGATTCACTCCTTACTCAGTTAATGGGTAAGCCATCGGTGATACTTTACGGCAATAGTTCGATTAACTATATATATCCTGGAAGCGGCAGCGAAAGGCTGAGGCAGGAAACACCAATGCACAGCGTAAGTGCCTCAATGGAATTTCCCTCCTTGGATTACCTAGAACATCACCAGCTCGAGTATTTTCTTCGAGTGTCCAAAGCGACGAGGATTTCTAAGTGAAGCTAATTATTAGAGAGTATTTATCTTCGCTAAAAGAGAGAGGCGAACTGGACGCGCTGCTGCCAGATCTTTTGTCCCAGATGGGACTAGATGTTTTTTCAAAACCAGGTGTAGGTGGTCGTCAATACGGGATTGACGTTGCAGCTGTTGGCAGCATTGATGGCGCACCGGAAACCGTTTACTTATTTTCTGTTAAGTCTGGCAATCTGGGTCGAACAGATTGGAATAACACCGATCAGGCTTTAAGGCCTTCGCTTGATGAAATCCAAGATGTTTATATTCAAACACATCTTCCTCTCGAGCATCGTGACAAACCAATTGAAATATGTTTGTGTTTCGGTGGAAATATAAAAGAGACAGTCCGGTTAGAAGTTAGTTCTTATATCAAACGTCATACCAAAGATAACTTGCGGTTCAGCGAGTGGGATGGTGAAAGGCTCGCGAATTTAATTGAAAAGCATTTTCTTCGAGAGGAATTACTTCCCGAGAACTGCAGGAAATTATTAAGAAAGTCGCTAGCTATTCTTGACGAGCCTGAGGCCTCTCATGGATTCTTTAAAGAGTTGGTTGGTCTGGTTTTAGATGTCGATAGATGCAATCCAGAAAAAGTTTTGATGGCAAGCCGTCAGCTTTATATCTGTCTGTGGATACTATATTCTTGGTGTCGTGAGCAAGGCAATATTGAAAGTGCATATCTAAGTTCGGAATTTGCCGTGCTGCAGGGATGGGATGCCACAAAGGCTCACACACAAGGAACTATTAAAATTTGCCGTGCCGTTACGGCTATTTACGGTGCGATACGCAGCTTGCAGCTTCAGATATCCATTCAATATATTACTTCCGTTATCATGCCGCGCACATCAAATTTGCACGCATTATCGGCTGCTATACGTGGCTCCGCATCAATTGATGTGAATTTGAAGCTATTTGATATATTGGGGCGGTTGGCAATCGCAGGTTTGCATCTTTGCTGGCTGTTCGAGAGGTACTCTCAAGAGCAGCGAGAAACTGAAATAGGTAAAAGTACAGTTCAACAGATAGTTACGCTTCAGCAAGTCATGGCAAATATGATTGAAAATAACCCAGAATTAAATTCGCCAGTTAAAGACGATCATGCTATAGATATAGTGCTCGCATTTTGGTTTATGGGGCTGGATTTCGGCGTTGATAATAATTCAGCGGAATGGTTGCAGCAGATCGTTACTGGTTCCATGTTTCGGTTGGCAATCAAAAGTACCTATCCATGTAACTTAAGCGAGTATCATGAGCTTATTCATCATCCTCGCGCAGACTCAGGCTATTTTGAAGAGGTTACAGCAGGCTCCATACTTTATCCGAGTTTGGCGATGCTCTGTGCTCTTACAGCTGCCGACGAATCGTACAATAATATTCGCGGTTTGAAATCCGAAGTTTTACAACATTGCAATTTTCAAATCTGGTTTCCCGATGCCGCTTCCGAAGATAATTTCTTATCCGGCAAGGCGGCGCACGGGGCTACGCTCTCGCACGTGAAGATACCAAGTGACAAGTTTGAGTACCTACGGGCGATTTTTGATGAGGCAGATCTCTCGTCTAGCTTCTATAGATTAAGTGCGATTGAGCGATCGCAATTCCCATTATTGCTTATAGCATGTAGATATTATCGATACCCGATCCCAGTCCACTTTTTTAAAGCTAGCTATGAAATGGCTATTTCAACTATAGGCGGAGGCAGTAGCGCTAATTAAATTACCTCGACTGCGCTGGGCTTCATTTGGCGCAGTGGCATAAACGTTAGATGATAGTCGTTCCGCTTATTCGCCAAGTGATGCGCGATATTGGCAAGAGTAAACAGCCCGCGAGCGCGGGCTGATTCGGGGTTACGCGGCTAGCAGCTCGGCCAATGAGATATTACGAGCGACCGCTGCCAAATCGGAGCGCTCAAGCCTCGAATGGAAGGGGCCGAAGCGAGGCACCTCCAGCCCAGACAGCCCATCTCCCATTCCGCCTTTTTGGTAGCTGACGGCAAGTAACCGTGCGCCTACAGCGAGCAGTTGTTCGGTCACCGCGTTCCACTCCTCATCCAATGCAAATCCAACCGCGCTCAACGCGGCTGTCTTGGACTCATCTCCACGCTGGCGAGCACTCGTGATTTGAGCCTCAAGAGCATCAAGCTCGACTTGCAGAGCACTGAGGATCAGGTCTTGCCTCCTTACCTGCTCGTCCGTTGTTGCCAGTTGCTTAGCGGCCCTTTGCATTTCGCCGCTTGCTGTTTTTTCCCCTTCGGCATCACCGCTTGCGAGGCATTTGGCGTAGGACGTTGCAGCATCGCGCTCGGCTTGTTGCGCCTTTTCCAGGGCTTGATCGGCCTCTGATTGAATTGTCTGAAACCGCTCGTTCAGGTGCGATTTTTTCCGTTCCAGCGTTTCGACTTCAGCGGTTGCATCAGTCATCGCTTGAATAGCGTCAGCTTTGATCTGACCAATTTTTCCCATCTTCTCCAGGTGTTGAAGCTTGCTATCAATTGATGCCAGCTCACGGGGAATCACATCTATGCGGGCTTTGACGCTTGATAATTTTTCCATAGCCTCGCGGCTTTCAGGGCTTCCAATTATGTTGCCATTCGCACTGAATCCGCTGGGTGCGTTGCGCCATTCGGCCTCCAGTTGTGGCAGGCTTTGTTCCAATGTTTCCAGTTCTTGAATCAAAGCGACTTGTTGCTGTTTTAGCTGGTCCATGTTGCGTTCCTAAAGGCAAAAGGTTGATTGGTTTTTTTCGTTGGCGGGCCAGGCCAAGGTGAGCCTGCATCCTCATGGAGTGGCCGTTATTACGCCGCCTGGGCGCCGTGATCACCTTGTTCTGGCACTGCGACAACCACATAGCAGCGCTGCAAGCCCAGCCCTGGCAGTCGTACTGCGGTCGAAGCTTTGCCATCCTTTCCAGGCTCTAAAACGCCTCGTCGCAGGAGCTCTTTGTTAACCGCACTCAGGTTCATGCCTCGGAAGATTTCGGAGCGCCATGCTTCCGGCAGCACGTAGTAGGTGTTGGTGGTGTGCAGGGCATCGCCCATGCCGTGTTCCATCGTCTTGCGAAAGCCCAACCGATCAATCGTGCGTGGGCCGTGTTCATCGATCTTGGCGGCGGCGGATTCCCAGCGGGTAAAGCGGCTTTCTCCAAATCGCTCGATGACTTGGCGTAGCCGGGCCAAGATTGCATCGCCCTCGAAATTTCCGGCGCCGCCACGCTCTGACAGCCACGCATGCAGGCATACCCTTGCGGCAGTCGTGGCCGTACCATCAGGCCAACCGGTGACGCCGAAGGCGGTGGCCAACTCTCCGGCCGCTGCTGCGAGGCCAAAGCGAAGGGCGGCACGTTGGGCTTGCCCACTGGCCGATGCGGGGAGGTTTTGGGTGATGAACTGCTCCACAGTGCGGCGAATGATCACCGACCACCTGAGCATTTCTCCTGGCGCGCACAGTGCTTGTAGGAAGGCGGTGAGGGGTGTGCCGTAGTATTTGGCGACACGGGCCTTGAGCGCATCAGAGAGGGCGGCAGCATCCTCAAAACCATTCAGCACATCGAACATGCCGAGGCCCTTGCTAGCATCCGCTGGCACCGCAAGCATGCGAACCTCCATGCCCGCTTTCAGCTCCTTATTGGCGTCTGCCATGTGCTGTGCCAACGTCTTCTCGCCCGTCGAGAGAAACAGCAAGCGCCACTCCTGCACCTGTCGGCCTGCTTGTCCTCGATCATTCGCCCGAGCCTTACCGGTGCCGTTGCCGAGCATGTACACCGTCTCGCCAATAATGCGTGGATCGCACATGCCGATTTCATCCAGGACCAGTAGGCCGTCTGAGTGTGCGGCGGCGATGGACTCCAAAGCGTTGTCTGTCGAGCGCCACGAACGCACCAGACGCGGCCCGCCATAGACCGAGGCAGCAACTTGCAGGTGGGTGGTCTTGCCCCCGGAACTGTCGCCATAAAGGTGGAAGCCGCCCGACTCATGCCCCAGCAGGTTCAGCAGAGGCCCTGCAAACGCCACAGAGACGACAAACGCTAAGCGGTGGTTACCGATGCATAGCGCGCCGATTTGCTGCTGCCACTGCTCCAGAGAACCCGCCTCGTTGATGGGTGGAAGCTGCGCCCCGGCTTCATAAAAATGCAGGTGTTCGGCGTGCGAGCCGATCTGTTGCTCGGGCAATAGAAACGCATTGTCGTGCCAGCCCAAGCGCGTCACCAAGCGTGCGCGCTGGGCGCTGTCGAAGCCGCCAAGGTAACTCTGCAGGTCATTGCGTGCGTTGCGCCCTGATCGGCTTCCGGCAAGGCGCAGGCCCATGTCTACCAGCGGGCCGAGTACGTCTTTGCCGAAGTCGCCGGTCATGGTTCGGGCTGGAATGTTCCAACGTTTTTTAGCGCCGTCCGGGTCGTCGAACTCAACCAACAAGCCCCAGTTGTGGCCCTTGTTGTCGCGAGTGCGAGCGATGATTTCTAGAGGCGAACACACGGGGCGTGCCTCACCATCATCGCCGGAATAAAACACTCCTTCGGGAGTCAGGCGAAAGCCGCCCGGCAACAGGTCATTTTTCGATTTAGCAGGACGTTTGGCGGGCGCCTTGGCCTTCGGTTCTTGGGGCTCAGTGGGCTCAGTGACAGTGCCGAAAAACTCGCCGTTACGCACCAGCTCGGTCAGGTGGTCAGCGGTCCATCCTTTGGCTAACGCATCCGCTGCATCATCGCCATCCGCCCATTTGCCACCCTTGATCAGTGTCGGCTTGCCACCTTTGCTGCTGGGCTTGAGCTTGAACACGTCGAGCGAGATTCGTTGCACCGAAGCGGCGCCCAGCTCAATCACCTTGAGCTCGATGGCGTCCATGCAGGCCTTGCCGCTGGCATCGTTATCCGGCCACAGCACAACGCTTCGCCCTTTGAGTGGCGTCAGATCGGCCTTGTGCCAAGAGTTGGAGCCGTTCGGCCAGCAGGTGGCTACGTGGTCGGGCATGAGTTCAGCAGCGGCGTCAGCGGCCTTTTCGCCTTCACACAACACCACAGGCGCATCGGTGCGCTGTACCAGCTCATTCAGACGCAGCAGGGGCCGGGGCTCAGGCAGGCCTTGCCAGCGCCATTGGGTGGTTTGACCATGGGAACGCTTGCACCAGGTCAACGGCGCGAAGACCTTTCGCGGTTTGCCGTCTTCATCTGGACCTAGGTCGAAACGATACAACGCCATGATCGGCTGGCCCTGAGCATCCCGATAGATCCACACCTTGGACGGCACACCGTGTTGCCGGTGTTTGGCTGGGCACTTTTTCATGGCCTCGGCCGGGATCGGCTGAATCGCGATCCACTCCGGCGTTGCGCTCTTGGCCGGTGCGCTTTTGGTGGTCGCAGATCCTGCGGAAACGCTGAGCAGATCCGCCAGCTTTTTACAGGCCTCAACGTCGGTGCCGCCGTCGATGTAGCGCACCAGGTCGATCAGGTCACCGCCCTTATCGCCGGTGGCAAAATCCGCCCAGGTGCCTTTGCTCAAATTGACCTTGAGTGAGCCTGCACGTTTGTCCGTGCGCGTGGGGTTCGGTGCGGTGTATTCCTTTCCGCCGTCGACGCGTTTGCCATTCGGCAGCCAGTGAGTAAGGACGCGGTCGATACTCTTCAAAGCGGCGCTTTTTACGTCGGCAAAGCTGGGACGTTTTGAGGTGTTGCCGGTACGCTGGGTCATGGCGTGGTACTCGCTGCACACAGTGCATCGTTCACGTCATCAATCAGCGCTTTAGCCATCTCGCCCAGGTAGAACGCCGGCCAACTGAAACGCTCGCCTTTGTCACTCATGGCGGCGTCGAAGGTTAGTTGATTGGCGTAGTGCTGAAACAGTGAAATTGCTTCAAGCGCATCTTCAAGCGGCACACCTGCGTTGACCCGGAATAGCTTCTGGTGAGTGTCGTTAGCACATGAGAATTCGGCACGCCCGAGAGTAGTGGCAGTGTTCACAGGGCACCGCCTTTCTGGCCCATTGGCACAGAGGAGGCATCACCGTACAAGGCGAGTGTTTTGATCAAGCCCAAGGTGCCGCGCACGTCCCAAATGACGGATGAAAGCACGCGGTTGGAGAGTACGGGTTTATCGCCGTCTAAATGATCTTCCAGCAGCATCAGAACTGAGTCGGCACGGTCGAGGGCGCAGGTGATGGCATCAATGGGAATACCGGCTTCAACGTCCTGGCTGACGCAGAGCAGATCCTCGGGAAGTGAGAAGCCTGGGAGCATGCTCATTGGGCACCCCCAGCGGCTTCCAGGGCGCGAGCCTTGGACATATGGGCGTTGTAACGGGAAAGGCGTGTAGCGAGGCTGGAGTTGGCGTGTAAAGCGGCGAGAGCCATTGCTCGATGAGCAGCAGCGCGAATTTTGGACGGATTGAAGGCGTGTTTCATCTGTGTAGCTCCTTGATTTGAGGAGCTGCCACGTTCGTTACCAAGCGAATGGGTGGCAGCTGTGCGCAGGTTGGTAAACCGGGAATCAAGGAACCCGGCAGGCACGAATGCCTCCCACGCACAGCCGCCATAACACGTAACTGCGGGCACAAAAAAAGCGCCTGCAATCGTAATGGGGGCGCTGTTGCGCCTTGATTTCGTCGGGTTACCAAGCCCGGTCGCTGAATTTGCAGCGACAGCCAGAGAGTAACGCCCGTTTTTTGAAAGTGCAACTGTGCAGATCACTTGCGGATTTTTTCGATGCGGCATAAATTGATCAGGCATGTAGATTTACCTCAACGCCTCCGGTTGCCGCCGGGGGCGTTTTCGTTTCAGGCATGGATGTCCCAGCGCAGGGAGACAAAGGGCAACAGGTCGTCTTCGAGGCACGCGCGCGCATCCTCGTAGGCATCGATTTGTTGGCCTTCGTCGACGATGATTGCTTGAGGGGCTTGGCAGGGAACTGACAATGCGCACCAGATGCCATCTCTCCATCGCATCACCATCACGTCCCGGTTCAGGCGTTTTTGCTCTGTGCGGTAACGTTCAAAACGCTGCATACCGCGTGATGAGAATCCGACTGTTCTGAGTACAGAAAAGGGCTGCAAAATGGCGTTGTTAGCGGCTCGATTTTTCATGCCGCCACCCTGTCTCGAGCTGCGATTCGTGCACGCGTCCAATCTAAAACTTCAGCCAGTACCCATGCGACGGGAGCGCTACGTGCGCTACTACCGCTTAGTTTTACTGGAATTGGGAAGCCGCTATCCGCTTGCTGCATAAGTTTGTAAATCGTTGGACGTGCTAACCCGACTATGCCCATTACTTCCGGCATACGGATCAGAATCGCTGAAGGATCTGCAGCAGGGTGACTGGTTCGCTTGGCGCTCAGATCGCTCGTTTCGTAAGAGCGGATTTCGGTGGGATTTGCGTACTTGCGGGTATGGTCTTTCATGGATAACCCCTGGTTATGGATACAGGGGTATCTATCTATACATTTATCTAGACGAAGAAAACCACTTTTCCCCTAGACCGATCAATGTGTAGTCAATATGGGGGCAACGCAGGGTGAACGCGGCGGTTTAGTAATTGCGCAGCTAGCACTGTTCGATCAGGTGGCAGGCGTCAGCGACCTGTCCACGGCAGAGATCATAGAGCGGTTGCGCTGAGAGAGATTTGAGCAGACCGCTGGTTAGCGCCGAATGCAGTACGGTTTGGCGATCAGTCATTGCCAAGTGTCTCCTGCGCTGTGTAACCGAAAGTCCCACGCCCTGCGCTTGAAGGGCGGAGCCAGCGAAGGTAGCTTGGTAGGCTCGGGTGAAAAATGGCTGCCCGCAGGACCCGAGCGCTGACTTTTGCGTTACACGTTGGGGCTGTGTTACATCGGATGTACGCTATGTCGCTCAACTGTGTAACGGGTGTGAAAGCCAATGAATTCGGGTACTTGGCGAGTGGCGTTACACGAGTAACACCCGTTACACCGGTTTTGGAGGGGGGCTGGGTATGTGCTCTCATACTGTCTTTCCAAATTGGCCCTGCACCACATTTCCACTCACTAGCGCATCAAGATGATCGGCGTACCACTGCATCATCACTCTACGTTGAGGCAGGTACACCGCTTTGTTATAGACCCCGGCAATACCCTCTTTTGCATGAGAGAGCTGGGCCTCAATGTGATTCTCATCGAAACCCTGCTCATTGAGTATGGTGCTCGCGATGTGACGAAAGCCGTGGCCTGTTTGCCGACCGGCATATCCCAGTCTGCGGAGCGCCATTAGAAAGACGGTGTTACTACGAGGGATTGTCCTGTCTTTCCTGCCTGGAAATAGGAGAGGGTACGCACCTGTAAGTGTTCGTAACTCAGTGAGCGCTTCGATCGCCTGTCGAGAGAGGGGCACCACATGTTCGCGACGACGTTTCATTCGCTCGGCTGGGATCGTCCATAGCTTTTTGGAGAGATCAATTTCTGACCAGCGTGCTTCTCGGATCTCGCTCGGGCGCGATGCTAATAAGGAAAGCAAGCGAAGCCCTATGCGAACGTCCTTTGCGTGAGGGTAGGAGTTGATCGCCCGAAGTAGTGCAGGCAGTTCTTCAATCGAAACGTGTGCATAGTTTTCAGCGCTACGTGATTGCAGGAATTTGCTGAGACCTTCAAGGGGGTTGTGGACGGCTCGTCCTGTTACGCGGGCCAGGTCATAGATCTCTTTGCAAAAGGCGCGAACTCGGCCCATTTGTTCAATGATCCCCTTCTGCTCCATGCCACGTAGAAACTCCATCCATTCCAGGGGCAATATTTCTGTGTACACGCGCTTGCCGAAGACAGGGAACACATGAAGCTCCAGTGCTCCCAGTACTCGTCGGGACGTACCTGCTTCCCAGCTTGTGCGTCTGGCTTCAAACCACTCACGGCCTAACGCCTCAAAAGTGTTGTTGGCAGCAACCTGGTCGGCAACCTTGCGAGCTTGCTTGCTCACTAATGGATTTTTGCCGGTCGATGCGTCTTCCCGCAGTTGAGCTGCTTTCTGTCTCGCCAATGAGCCACTGATATCGGGGTAGCCGCCGAGGCCCAGCCACGACCATTTCCCGTCTGGCTTTTTGTAGCGCAGCTCCCATGATTTTTGCCCGTTAGGTTTCACTCGGAAGTACAGGCCATTCCCGTCCTGCTCACGATACGTAGCGTTCTCCGGCTCCAGTCCTGCAAGTGTGGTGTCTGCTAAGGGGCGGCGTTTGATTTCAGTGCGCTTCACTGCATGTATGCCTCCAGTTATAGGAATCTCAAAGCATACACGTGGGCATACACGGCGGGAAGTTATAGGGGTAGACAGGGATGGATAGCCAGAAACAAGAAAGCCCGCACGGGGCGGGCTTCTTGGGGCGTTTCGTAGACTGTCTGAGACAGCCCGAGACTGCTATATGGTGCACCCGGCGGGATTCGAACCCACGACCCCTGCCTTCGGAGGGCAGTACTCTATCCAGCTGAGCTACGGATGCTTGTGCGGGCGACATCATACCCATGTCGACCTTGGGCGTCCATGCTGGTCTTTGGGCATCCAAGTGTAGGAATTCGCTGCATAAAGGCCCTGGGCCGGGCACCACTCATCAGAAGGGTAGAACCCGGACCAACGACGCTGATCAGAAAGATCGACTAAAAGCGCCGTTTTCGTTCTTTTTTTCGAACAGACTATTGCCCTGCCCCCCCATTGATCCTAGGATTCGTTTGAGATTTCAAACGCTCTGTCTCCCGCGCGCTATTCACGCTATCCCGCGTGCTGGGGCTGATTTCCCTGACGGCAGCCCACAAGGCGCCTTTCAACAACTCTAATTCGCTCCGCGTGCGCGCGGTGCTGTTAAGGAAACCCGACATGCAGCTCAAAGATACCCAGTTGTTCCGCCAGCAAGCCTTTATCGATGGCGCTTGGGTCGATGCGGACAATGGACAGACCATCAAGGTCAACAACCCGGCCACGGGCGAGATTCTTGGCACCGTGCCGAAGATGGGCGCCGCTGAAACCCGTCGCGCCATCGAAGCCGCCGACAAGGCCCTGCCGGCCTGGCGTGCACTGACCGCCAAGGAGCGCGCCAACAAGCTCCGCCGTTGGTTCGAACTGCTGATCGAAAACCAGGAAGACCTCGGTCGCCTGATGACCCTCGAGCAAGGCAAGCCACTGGCCGAAGCCAAGGGTGAAATCGTCTACGCCGCCTCCTTTATCGAGTGGTTCGCCGAAGAAGCCAAGCGCATCTACGGCGATGTGATCCCGGGCCACCAGCCGGACAAGCGCCTGATCGTGATCAAGCAGCCGATCGGCGTGACCGCCGCGATCACCCCGTGGAACTTCCCCGCTGCGATGATCACCCGTAAAGCCGGCCCGGCCCTGGCCGCCGGTTGCACCATGGTGATCAAGCCTGCTTCGCAAACCCCGTTCTCGGCCTTGGCCCTGGTTGAACTGGCGCACCGCGCGGGTATCCCGAAAGGCGTGTTGAGCGTGGTCACCGGCAGTGCCGGCGACATCGGCGGCGAGCTGACCAGCAACCCGATCGTGCGTAAATTGTCCTTCACCGGCTCGACCGAAATCGGTCGCCAGCTGATGGCCGAATGCGCCAAGGACATCAAGAAAGTTTCCCTGGAGCTGGGCGGCAACGCGCCGTTCATCGTGTTCGACGACGCTGACCTGGATAAGGCCGTCGAAGGCGCGATCATCTCCAAGTACCGCAACAACGGCCAGACCTGCGTCTGCGCCAACCGCCTGTACATCCAGGACTCGGTGTACGACGCGTTCGCCGAGAAGCTGAAAGTGGCAGTGGCCAAATTGAAGATCGGCAACGGTCTGGAAGAAGGCACCACCACCGGCCCGTTGATCGACGAAAAAGCCGTGGCCAAGGTGCAGGAACATATCGCTGACGCCCTGAGCAAAGGCGCCAAGCTGCTGGCCGGTGGCAAAGTGATGGAAGGCAACTTCTTCGAACCGACCATTTTGGTCGACGTGCCGAAAAACGCGGCCGTGGCGAAGGAAGAAACCTTTGGCCCACTGGCGCCGCTGTTCCGCTTCAAAGACGAAGCCGAAGTGATCGCGATGTCCAACGACACCGAGTTCGGCCTGGCGTCCTACTTCTATGCCCGCGACCTGGGCCGTGTGTTCCGTGTGGCTGAAGCCCTGGAGTACGGCATGGTCGGCGTCAACACCGGGTTGATCTCCAACGAAGTGGCGCCGTTCGGCGGCATCAAGGCCTCGGGCCTGGGCCGTGAAGGCTCCAAGTACGGGATCGAGGATTACCTGGAAATCAAATACCTCTGCCTGGGCATCTGACCCGGCAAGAGCTTGCAGCAAACGCAAAGGGCACGAGAGCGCTGACCCTTTGCGTGTTTTACCCCGCAATTCGTAGTGACCGGGAAAGCTGTGGCAGTCGATCATCGCATGCTGCCGTAGTTGCCTCCCCGCCACGTATTCCTTGGACCACGCCACCCGATGAGTGGCGAATGAGGACTTTATGAGCAAGACCAACGCATCCCTGATGAAACGCCGCGAAGCCGCTGTACCGCGCGGTGTTGGCCAGATTCACCCGATCTTTGCCGAATCGGCGAAGAACGCCACCGTGACCGACGTTGAAGGTCGCGAGTTCATCGACTTCGCCGGCGGCATCGCCGTGCTGAACACCGGCCACGTGCACCCGAAAATCATCGCCGCCGTGACCGAGCAACTGAACAAACTGACTCACACCTGCTTCCAGGTACTGGCCTATGAGCCTTATGTGGAACTGTGCGAGAAAGTGAACGCCAAGGTCCCAGGCGATTTCGCCAAGAAAACCCTGCTGGTCACCACCGGTTCCGAAGCGGTGGAAAACGCCGTGAAAATCGCGCGTGCCGCCACGGGGCGTGCCGGTGTGATCGCCTTCACCGGCGCCTACCACGGCCGCACCATGATGACCCTGGGTCTCACCGGTAAAGTCGTGCCTTACTCGGCCGGCATGGGCCTGATGCCAGGCGGCGTGTTCCGCGCGCTGTTCCCGAACGAGCTGCACGGCGTGAGCGATGATGATTCCATCGCCAGCATCGAACGCATCTTCAAGAACGATGCCGAGCCGCGTGATATCGCTGCCATCATCATCGAGCCGGTGCAGGGCGAAGGCGGTTTCTACGTCGCGCCGAAATCCTTCATGAAGCGCCTGCGCGAACTGTGCGACAAGCACGGCATCCTGCTGATCGCCGACGAAGTGCAAACCGGTGCCGGCCGTACCGGTACGTTCTTCGCCATGGAACAGATGGGCGTTGCTGCCGACCTGACCACCTTCGCCAAATCCATCGCTGGCGGCTTCCCGCTGGCCGGTGTGTGCGGCAAGGCTGAATACATGGACGCCATCGCGCCAGGCGGCCTGGGCGGCACCTACGCCGGTAGCCCGATCGCTTGTGCAGCTGCGCTGGCGGTGATGGAAGTGTTCGAAGAAGAGCACCTGCTTGACCGCTGCAAGGCAGTTGGCGAGCGTCTGGTGACCGGTCTCAAAGCCATCCAGGCCAAGTACCCGGTGATCGGCGAAGTGCGTGCCCTGGGCGCGATGATCGCGGTCGAGCTGTTCGACGACGGTGACACCCACAAGCCAAACGCGGCGGCTGTTGCTTCCGTGGTGGCCAAGGCGCGTGAGAAGGGCCTGATCCTGCTGAGCTGCGGCACCTACGGCAACGTGTTGCGTGTACTGGTCCCGCTGACCTCGCCGGACGAGCAGTTGGACAAAGGCCTGGCGATCATCGAAGAGTGCTTCTCCGAGCTGTAAGAGAAAGTTGACCTGTTCGACAGAAAAAACCCGCTTCGGCGGGTTTTTTTATGCCCATTGCCGCACATTCAGCCCGTGTTCATTGTACGTAGGCGGCTCCATTGACTAAGGTTGCAAGCATTGCCGATGGAGCGTGCTGGATGACTGCTGTTGATTTACCCGCTGTACCCCGCGTGTTGATTGCCGAGGCGGACCCTTGGTCGCGGGACCTGCTCAAGCAAGTGTTGTTGAATGTGCGCTGCGATGCGCGGCTGGATGTGTGTGCGGACGGCCAGCAAGCGGCGACCCTGCTGCGGGATAAGGCCTACGACCTGATCCTGGCCGATTGGGAGCTGCCGGGCATCGATGGCCTGAGCCTGCTGCGCAGCGTGCGCCAGAAGCGTCGCTCGCCTTTGCTGCCGTTCATTCTGCTGAGCAGTCGCAATGACAGCGCCAGCGTGCGCGAAGCCTTGCCCCTGGCGCCCACGGCGTACCTGACCAAACCCCTGAACATGGAAGGCCTGACCCAGCGCCTGCAGGACCTGCTGCTCAACGAAGGCGAAACGGTGTACTGCGAGATCCCACCGTTGGCGCCCGGCATGACCTTGCCAGTGTTCCTTGAGCGACGCCGCGAAGCGTCCGACGGCGCGCCATTGCGGGTCGATGTGAAAGCCGCCGTGCAACACAGCCTCGGGCCGGAAGGCCTGGACCTCAAGCATCTGGAAGACCAGGTGCGCATGGACCCGCAAATCACCGCCGTGCTCATCGCCGCCGCCAACAGTGCCGGCCATCACGGCGCACCGGTGCAGACCCTGCCCGGCGCCCTGCACAAGCTGGTGCCGGGGCAAAGCATGAACCTGATCCTGGGCCTGGCGCTCAAGCACAACGTGGTACTCGGGGACCCGGCGCTGGTCGCCTATGCCGAGCGGCACTGGCAAGTGTCCCAGGACACTGCCGACTACGCCCGGCGCCTGGCCCGCATGCTTGAGCTGGATCACGAACGCTGCTACAGCGCGGGGATCCTCCATCGGCTGGGCGACCTGGCGCTGTTGCGCTGCCTGGAGGACTGGCGCCAGGATGGCGGTGAACTGGATGACGAAGCGATTGGCGAGTACCTCTACACCTTTGGCGCTGCCTATGGCTCGGCACTGCGTGCGCGTTGGCGCTTGCCGTTGGAGCTGCGCCAGTTGATTGCGGCGATTTACGCGTTGGAGGGCGGTGTGTATGCGCGGGATGCGCTGGTGGTGAACCTGGCGGCGCAGATGGCGCGTTTGACTGAGAACGAAGGCCTAGAAGAACTGGCGGCGGGCAAGACGGCGCGCTTGCTCAAGGTGGGCTTGTCGGAGCTGACCCGAGTGCGCAAATCCTGATGTGGGAGGGGGCTTGCTCCCACCTTTGATCGGTGTTGGCTACTAGCCCGCGATCACGCGGTTCTTGCCCAGGCGCTTGGCCTCGTACATGGCCGCATCGGCGCGGGCGAACAGGCTGTCCAGGGTCGAGTCGTGCTCGGTGAGGCTGGCCAGGCCCTGGCTGATGGTCACGCTGAAGGCCTGGCCTTCGTAGCTGAAGCTGAGTTCCTGGATCTCCCGGCCCAGGCGCTCGGCCACCTGCAGTGCCATCTCCGGCGCACAGCCGGGTAGTACCGCAGCGAACTCTTCGCCACCGATGCGCCCGAACAGATCGCCACGGCGCAGCACCCCTCGACCGCTCTCGGCGATACGCCGCAGCACCTGGTCGCCCTCCAGGTGGCCGTAGCTGTCGTTGATGTCCTTGAAGTCATCGATGTCCAGCAGCAGAAAGGCCAGCGGCGCACCTTGGGCACAGGCACTGTCGAAGGCCTGGTTGGCGCATTCGAAGAAGTGCCGGCGGTTGCTGCTCTGGGTCAGCACGTCGGTGGTGGCGAGACGGTGCAGCTCCAGTTCCAGCTGTTTCTTTTCGGTGATGTCTTCGGCCATGCCCACTACGATCAGCGGCTCACCGGGCTCGACCTGCTGGTTCATGTAGCACTTGTCACTCAGCCAGCGGATCTGCCCGTCGGCGGTGATGATGCGGTACTCGCGGTCTTCCACGGCGCCCTGTTCCAGCACACGAGCCAGGCTGTGTTCGGCGTAGTCGAGGTCTTCGGGGTGGATGCTGTTGCGCCATTCCCGGTGGTCGGCCAGCAGCAGGCCGGCAGAGCGCCCGAAGACGCGTTCGTAGGCCGGGCTCACGTACAGCACGCGGCGGGTTTCCCAATCGATGGCCCACAGCACGGCATTCACGCTGACCAGCATTGAGCTCAGCAGTTGCTCACGTTCGCTCAGTCGCTCGACTTCGCCCTGGGCATGCACCAGCGCCAGCAGGGTCGCCGCCGCTGCTGGGCGGGGATGCTCAGCTGCTGGCGCGTCGATTAAGGAGGACTTTTCGTGAACCATCGGCACAACTCTCTCTGGGCGCGCCGCAAACAGGAGCAGCGGTCACTACAAGGGGCCACCATGATGGCGAAGTGTTCATTGAGAGAGGCGAATTTCAGTGAAGTTCCGTCAACAGGACCGATTGCCGGTGCCCGGTAAATGACGCCAAAAAGCTGATAGGTGGGAGGGCAAGCCCTCCCACCGCAGCATCAGACCGCCGCAGGACGCAGCGAATAAGTCTTCAATTGGTGAGCAAAATCCCGCAGGGACTGGATGCCGCTGGCCTCGGCCTCATGCACCCATTCCTTGATGGCCGCCAGCATATCGTGGCCATTGGAGCTGGTCTTGAGCCAGATCTGCTGCAGCGCAAGGCGCTTTTCGTAGATCACTTTCAGTGCATGGCTGTGTTCCAGCAGGCTCTGGATGCGCACGTGATGGCGGTCATCCAGCAAGCTGGTTTCCCGCGACAGCAGGCGCTTGGCGCGGTGGAACTGATGGCGCACCGAGTGATCGACCTTTTCCAGCTCCTGCTTGACCAGCGGGCCGATCACCAACTTGCGGTATTGGGCCATGATCTGGAAGCGGTTGTTGAGGATGGCCATGGCGGTATCCATGTCCAGGTGGCCCTTGCCTTCCACGCGGTGGGCAATAGGGGCGACACGCTGCACCTTGGCCAGGCGCAGGAAGCTGAACACCTTGATCCACGCCCAGCCCAGGTCGAACTCCCACTTCTTCACCGACAGCTTGGCGGAGTTGGGGTAGGTATGGTGGTTGTTATGCAGCTCCTCGCCGCCGACGATGATGCCCCACGGCACCAGGTTGGTCGCCGCGTCACGGCATTCGAAGTTGCGATAGCCCACGGCATGCCCCAGGCCGTTGATCACGCCGGCGGCCCAGAACGGGATCCACATCATCTGGATCGCCCAGATGGTAATGCCGATGGTGCCGAACAGCAGCAGGTCGATCACACCCATGATCGCCACGCCCAGTAGTGGGTAGGGGGTGTAGATTTTGCGTTCGATCCAGTCGTCCGGGCAGTTCTTGCCGTAGATACGCAGGGTTTCGGGGTTTTCGGCTTCGGCGCGGTACAGCTCGGCGCCTTTGCGCAGCACAGTGGACAGCCCCTTGATGACCGGGCTGTGCGGGTCATCGACGGTTTCGCACTTGGCGTGGTGCTTGCGGTGGATGGCAGTCCACTCGCGGGTGTTCTGCGCCGTGGTCAGCCACAGCCAGAAGCGGAAGAAGTGTTTCAGGCCGGCATTGAGCTCCAGGGAGCGATGGGCTGAATAACGGTGCAGATAGACCGTGACCCCAACAATGGTCACGTGGGTCATCAACAGCGTGACTGCCACCAGTTGCCAGGCTGACAGGTCAAGAAAACCGTTGTACCACATAGGCTGTATGGCCCTCAGATAAAGAAAAGAACAGCTCAAGCATTATCACTAAGCCTACAGAGAAAACCAGCGACCCTTTCAGATAAGACTTACGAGATGTTACTTATTCTATAATCCGCAGCGTTTATAGGGCGATTATGTTTTTTTGGTAAGGATTACTGACCATATGCTGTTTTCATACCGTGGTGCCCTACGCGCGGGGCTGGTATACCTGCTGGTTTCTGTCGCATGGCTCCAGCTCAGCAACCACTTATTGATCAGCTTTCTCGATGAACCGCGGGAGTTGGGACGCTGGCTGCAAGTGCGGGGCTATGTGTGGGTGGCCCTCAGCGCCCTGGCGATTTACCTGATGTGCGCCCGATTTGCGCGTGCCAACCAGTTGCAGCAACCGTTGAAGGAAAACCGCGAACGCCTGCGCCAGGCCGCCGCCGTGTTCGACTGCACCCGCGAAGGGGTGCTGGTCACCGACGCACAAGGGCGGATCGTGCACGTGAACCGCGCCTTCATGGCGATCACCGGCTACAGCCGCGAAGACGTCATGGGCCAGCAGCCCAGCTTGTTCAAGTCCGGGCGCCATTCGTCGCATTTCTACCAGCAGATGTTCCAGAGCCTGGAGCGTACCGGCGAATGGAGCGGTGAAATCTGGAACCGACGCAAAAGCGGCGAGATTTACCCCCAGTGGCAAACCATTCGCGTGATTCACGATGACCAGGGCCACGTCAGCCATTACGTCGCGGTGTTTTCCGATATCAGCGCCATCAAGGACTCCGAGCACGAACTGGCCCACCTCGCCCATCACGACCCGCTGACCGACCTGCCCAACCGCCTGCTGTTCACCGACCGTGCCGAACAGGCGCTGGCCTCGGCGCAGATTCACAAGCGTGGTTGCGCCTTGCTGTTGCTGGACCTGGACCACTTCAAAATCATCAATGACAGCCTGGGCCATAACGTTGGCGACCAGTTGCTCAAAGTCGTCGGCGAACGGCTCAAGGCGTTGTTCGGCCCGGGCGTGACCCTGGCGCGCCTGGGTGGGGATGAGTTCGCCGTGCTGGCAGAAAGTTGTCCACAGGTGGCCCAGGCTGCGGGCCTGGCGCAACGCATACTGGAGGCGCTGAAACAGCCATTTATCTTTGACGGCCACCAGCTGTTTATCAGCGCGAGTATTGGCATCAGCCTGTTCCCCAGCGACGCCTTGAGCGCCGAGCAGTTACTGCGCAACGCCGATTCCGCGTTGTTCAAAGCCAAGAGTGCTGGCCGCGAAGGTTATGCCCTGTACACCGAAGAACTGACCGCCCATGCGCAGAACCGTGTAGAGATCGCCAGTGAGTTGCGCCGTGCGCTTGAACAGCAGGAGCTGTGCGTCTACTACCAGCCGGTGCACGACCTGAACGGCAGCCGCCTGATCGGCGTCGAAGCACTGGTGCGCTGGCAGCACCCGGAGCGCGGTCTGGTGCCGCCGGGCGAGTTCATCCCGATTGCCGAGCGCACCGGCCTGATTGCCGATATCGACGCCTGGGTCATGGACCGGGCCTGCCGGCAAATGTGCGACTGGCTGGGGAATGGGGCGCCACTGAGTTTTATCGCCATCAACGTGTCCAGCCGCCTGTTTGCCCGGCGCGAGCTCTACGAACAGGTCGCCCAGGTGCTGCACGACACGGGCCTGGATCCGGCTTTCCTGGAGTTGGAAGTCACCGAAAGCGCGGTGATGGACGACCCGGAAGTAGCCCTGGAACAACTGCACCGCCTGCGCGAACTGGGCCTACGCCTGGCCATCGACGACTTCGGCACCGGTTATTCCTCGCTGTTGCGCCTCAAGCGCCTGCCGGTGCAGAAGCTCAAGATCGATCAGGGCTTCGTCGCCGGGTTGCCGTGGGACGAGGACGATGCAGCGATCGTGCGCGTGGTGATCGCCCTGGCAAAAAGCATGGGCATGCAGGTGCATGCCGAGGGGATCGAGCAGGTGGAACAGGCGCGGTTCCTGTTGGATCAGCAGTGCGATATGGGGCAGGGGTATTGGTTTGGCCGGCCGATGCCGGCGGGCGAACTAGATTGGTCCAAGGCACCCGCGATCCGAACCTGAAATGCCTTCAAATGTGGGAGGGGGCTTGCCCCCGATAGAGGTGCATCAGCCCCTCATTAGTTGACTGACACTCCCTCATCGGGGGCAAGCCCCCTCCCACATTTGAGAGCAATCTGCGCGCAACCCCGCGTCCCACCAGAAAATTCTTTCTGGTTATATAAACATTCTTAAATAGTATTTTTAAGAATATCTGCGCTTATCTACTATCGCCCTCACGCCGCAAGCAGTGCCGCCACTGCGAGGCACTATTCATTTCAGGAGCGAGACCATGAGCGCATCTCTACGTAGCGTCGACGGCCAGGACGAAGCAGCCATTTTGCGTGAGATCCAGAGCGCCCTGCGCGATCTGCGGTTTGGCGCGGTGGAAATCACGGTGCACAACGCCCAAGTGGTCCAGATCGAACGCAAAGAAAAATTCCGCCTGCAGAACCCGGGTAACAAACCGAGCTGAGCAAGAACGGCGATAGACCCGCAACTATAAAAAAAGCCAACACCCCAAGAATTTCAGGAGCTTCTATGTCGTCGATTCGCCGTTACGCCCTGGCCGCCCTGGCCAGCGCCGTGTTTGCAGGTTCCGCGGTTGCCAAGGACTACGAGTTGCTCAACGTCTCGTACGACCCTACCCGTGAGCTGTACCAGGACTACAACGCTGAGTTCACCAACTTCTGGAAACAGTCCCACCCAGGCGACAACGTCAAGATCCAGCAATCCCACGGCGGTTCGGGCAAGCAAGGCCGTGCCGTGATCGACGGCCTGCGCGCCGACGTGGTCACTCTGGCCCTGGCCGGTGACATCGACGAAATCGCCAAGCTGGGCAAGACCCTCCCGGAAAACTGGCAGACCCGCCTGCCGGACGCCAGCACCCCATACACCTCGACCATCGTGTTCCTGGTGCGCAAGGGCAACCCTAAAGGCATCAAGGACTGGGGCGACCTGATCAAGAAAGACGTATCCGTGATCACCCCGAACCCGAAAACCTCCGGCGGCGCCCGTTGGAACTTCCTCGCCGCCTGGGCCTATGGCCTCAAGGCCGGTGGCAGCGAAGCCAAGGCCCAGGAATACGTGAAGGAGCTGTTCAAGCACGTACCGGTGCTGGACACCGGCGCTCGCGGCTCGACCATTACCTTCGTCAACAACGGTCAGGGTGACGTGTTGCTGGCCTGGGAAAACGAGGCGTTCCTGGCCTTGAAAGAAGACGGCGGCGCCGACAAGTTCGACATCGTCGTGCCTTCCCTGTCGATCCTCGCCGAACCACCGGTTGCCGTGGTCGACAAAAACGCCGAGAAAAAGGGCAACACCGAAATCGCCACTGAATACCTGAAGCACCTGTACAGCCCGGCTGGCCAGGAGATTGCGGCGAAGAACTTCTACCGCCCACGCGATGCAAAAGTGGCTGCCAAATACGCCCAGCAGTTCCCGAAACTGGACCTGGTGACTATCGACAAAGACTTCGGCGGCTGGAAAACTGCCCAACCGAAATTCTTTAACGACGGTGGCGTGTTCGATCAGATTTACACCGCGCAGTAAGCCGAGCAACAACCCGCCCACAGAGCCCGCATTCACCTGCGGGTTTTGTGTGTCAGTTCCCTTAACCAAGGACTCTTATGTCGCGTCGTATCTCCCCCGTCATACCCGGCTTCGGGCTGACGCTGGGCTACACCGTGGTGTACCTCAGCCTGATCGTACTCATCCCGCTGGCGGCGATGTTTGTACACGCTGCTCAACTCACCTGGGATCAGTTCTGGAACATCATCTCCGCACCGCGTGTGCTGGCGGCGTTGCAACTGAGCTTCAGCACCGCACTGTACGCCGCGCTGATCAATGGCGTGATCGGCACGCTGCTGGCTTGGGTGCTGGTGCGCTACACCTTCCCCGGTCGCAAGGTCATCGATGCGATGATCGACCTGCCGTTCGCCTTGCCCACCGCTGTCGCCGGCATCGCACTGACTGCGCTGTACACGCCTAACGGGCTGGTCGGCCAGTTCGCCGCCGACCTGGGCTTCAAGATCGCCTACACCCCGTTGGGCATCACGCTGGCGCTGACCTTCGTCACCCTGCCGTTCGTGGTGCGCACGGTGCAGCCGGTGTTGGCCGATATCCCCCGGGAAGTCGAAGAAGCCGCCGCCTGCCTGGGTGCCAAGCCGTTGCAGGTGTTCCGCCACATCCTGGTGCCGGCGCTGCTGCCCGCCTGGTTGACCGGTTTTGCGCTGGCGTTTGCCCGTGGCGTCGGTGAGTACGGTTCGGTGATTTTCATCGCCGGCAACATGCCGATGAAAACCGAGATCCTGCCGCTGCTGATCATGGTCAAGCTCGATCAATACGACTACCGCGGCGCCACGTCCATTGGCGTGTTGATGCTGGTGGTTTCCTTTGTCCTGCTGCTGCTGATCAACTTGTTGCAGCGGCGCATCGAACGTCCATAAGGAGGCGCGGAACATGTCCCAATCGTCTATTTCCGCCGCGTCCTCGGCCAACGCTGCCCGCCGTGGCAGCGCCGCGTCGCGACGCATCCTGATCGGCCTTGGCTGGCTGGTGTTCGCCCTGTTCCTGTTGTTGCCGCTGTTTATCGTGGTGACCCAGGGCCTGAAGAACGGCCTCGGCGCGTTCTTCACCGCGATCCTCGAACCCGACGCGCTGTCGGCGTTGAAACTCACGGTGATCGCCGTGGTGATCTCGGTGCCGCTCAACCTGGTGTTCGGCGTCAGCGCCGCGTGGTGCGTGAGCAAGTACTCGTTCCGTGGCAAGAGCATCCTGGTGACGCTGATCGACCTGCCGTTCTCGGTATCGCCGGTGATCGCCGGCCTGGTCTATGTGTTGATGTTCGGCGCCCAGGGCTTCTTTGGCCCGTGGTTGCAGGACCACGACATCCAGATCGTGTTCGCCTTGCCCGGCATCGTGCTGGCGACCATCTTCGTCACCGTGCCTTTCGTGGCCCGTGAACTGATCCCGCTGATGCAAGAGCAGGGCACCCAGGAAGAAGAGGCCGCGCGCCTGCTCGGTGCCAATGGCTGGCAGATGTTCTGGCATGTGACCGTGCCGAATATCAAATGGGGCCTGATCTACGGCGTGGTGCTGTGTACCGCACGGGCCATGGGTGAGTTCGGCGCGGTGTCGGTGGTGTCCGGCCACATTCGCGGCGTGACCAACACCCTGCCGCTGCACGTCGAGATTCTCTACAACGAATACAACCACGTTGCCGCGTTTGCGGTGGCGAGTCTGTTGCTGATCCTGGCGCTCTTCATCCTGCTGCTCAAGCAGTGGAGCGAGAACCGTATTAACCGCCTGCGCGCCGGTGCGGCTGAGGAATAAGTCATGTCGATCGAAGTCCGTAATGTCAGCAAGAACTTCAACGCCTTCAAGGCCCTGAACAGCATCAACCTGGACATCCAGAGTGGCGAGTTGGTGGCCTTGCTTGGCCCGTCGGGCTGTGGCAAGACCACCTTGCTGCGCATCATTGCAGGCCTGGAAACCCCGGATGACGGCAGCATCGTGTTCCACGGTGAGGACGTCTCCGGCCACGACGTGCGCGATCGCAACGTCGGCTTTGTGTTCCAGCACTATGCGTTGTTCCGCCACATGACCGTGTTCGACAACGTGGCGTTCGGCCTGCGCATGAAACCGAAGAACCAGCGCCCGAGCGAAAGCCAGATCGCGGTCAAGGTCCATGAGCTGTTGAACATGGTGCAACTGGATTGGTTGTCGGATCGCTACCCGGAGCAGCTTTCCGGTGGCCAGCGCCAACGTATCGCCCTGGCCCGCGCCCTGGCGGTCGAGCCTAAAGTGTTGCTGCTGGATGAGCCCTTCGGCGCCCTCGACGCCAAGGTGCGTAAAGAACTGCGCCGCTGGCTGGCACGCCTGCACGAAGACATCAACCTGACCTCGGTGTTCGTGACCCACGACCAGGAAGAGGCCATGGAAGTCGCCGACCGCATCGTGGTGATGAACAAGGGCGTGATCGAGCAGATCGGCTCACCGGGCGACGTCTACGAAAACCCGGCCAGCGATTTCGTCTATCACTTCCTCGGTGATTCGAACCGCCTGCACTTGGGTGAAGACAAGCACGTGCTGTTCCGTCCACACGAAGTGTCGCTGTCGCGGCATGAGCTGGAAGACCACCACGCCGCTGAAGTGCGGGATATCCGCCCGTTGGGTGCGACAACCCGTGTGACCTTGAAGGTCGAAGGCCAGAGCGAGCTGATCGAAGCCGAAGTGGTGAAAGACCACGACAGCCTGACCGGCCTGGCACGCGGCGAGACCCTGTTCTTCAAGCCCAAGGTCTGGCAGAAAGCCTGATAACCCCGCACTACCCAATGTGAAAATGGGGCCAATGTGGGAGGGGGCTTGCCCCCTCCCACATTTAGGCCTCTCTCGGCTTCAGATCGCGTCGAACCACCGGTCCCGAGCGCTCCTCTATCTGTTGCTTCAAACCCTGCCGCAACCCCAGCAGAAACGCCAACTCCGCCACCACAAACAACGGCCCGACGATCAGCCCCGACACATCATCGACAAACGCAGGCTTCCTGCCTTCGTAGTAATGCCCGACAAACTGAATCACCCAACCCACCACGAACAGGCCGATGCCGCTGCTGAGCCACACCAGCGTGCTCTGCGCCGCCAGCACGTGTCCGGCCCACACCGACAGCGCCATCAGCACGGTCATCAACACGCCCAGGGCCAATTCCAGGCGCAGGTAAAACCACGCAGAGAACAGCGCGAGAAGAACGGCGGGTGAGATCCATATGCCAGCGACGGCCCATTCCGGGCGTGACAACAACACCGCAACCGCCACCACGATCAGCGGGATGCCAACAAAGTGGCTGGCGATATTGCGCGGATCGCGGTGGTAGGCAGCGTATTGACTCAGGTGATCGACGAGGCTTTTCATTGTTATTCCTCCTGTAGGATGTTTGATCATGCCCCGTCAGCCTGTGGCGAACTGTCAGCTGGGCGACAATCTTCGGAGTTCACATGGACGCAGAACAATGGCGCGCCCGGTTGGCCAGCGGTCACTGGTTCAGCCACCTGGCGGCGCCTTTTCAGCATAGTCTGCTGGCCCATGCCCGGCTGCGGCAGCTGACGGCGGGGCAATACCTGTTCAAGCGCGGCGACCCGCCCTGTGGCTTGTATGCGGTGCTCGACGGCACCCTGCGGGTCAGCGCGGTGAACGAGCAGGGCAAGGAGGCGATACTCAGCCTGGTGGAGGCACCTTTCTGGTTCGGCGAAATCTGCCTGTTCGATGGCCTGCCGCGCACCCACGACGCCTGCGCGGTAGGTCCCAGCACACTGTTGCAGGTGCCGCAGCAGGCGCTGCTGGGCATCCTGGACGAGACCCCGCGATACTGGCGCGACCTGGCCCTGCTGATGAGCCAGAAGCTGCGCCTGAGTTTCATCGGCCTCGAGCAGCTCAGCCTGATGCCGGCCCCGGTGCGGCTGGCCCACCGCTTGTTGATGATCGTCGAGGGCTACGGCGACAACGAACATGCTAAACGCGTGCTGCAATTGCCCCAGGAAGACCTGGCGGCCATGTTGAACCTGTCGCGCCAGACCACCAACGCTTTGCTCAAGGACCTGCAAGCCGCCGGCGTCGTGCGCCTGGGCTACGGCGAGATCGAAATCCTCGACGTACAGCGGCTACGGCAGGCGGCGCACCCCTGAGGGTGTTAGCCTGCACGCCTATCAATCGAGGTGTGTTATGCGCGTGCTGTTAGTGGAACATGAATCCGACGAGGCACAGCGGATGGCCGTGGGCCTGAACGAGGCCGGCTACACCGTGGAGGTGGCGGCCAATGGCATGGCAGCGTTGCGCTTGGTTGAAAGCACCGAGTACGACCTGGTGATCCTGGATGTGATGCTGCCGGGGCTCAATGCCTGGAAGTTGCAGCAGGCGATTCGGCAGAAGGGCCAGACGCCGATGTTGTTCCTGACCACGCCCGGCGGGATTGAAGACCGCCTGCGCGGGTTGGAATTGCATGAGGATGACTATTTGCTCAAGCCATTTGCGGCCAAGACGCTGGTGGCGCGAGTGAAGAAGCTGCTGCGGCGGGGGCGGTGACTATTCTGATGCTATCGGGGGCAAGCCCCCTCCCACATTTTTGAACGTATTCACAGATCAACAGTGGGAGGGGGCTTGCCCCCGATGAGGCCCTCCCAGCCACTACAAATCCCTACCTCAGCCCATCCCGAAACTGCCCCGGCGTCATTCCCGTCCAGCGCTTGAACGCCCGGTTGAAGCTGCTGGTATCGGCAAAGCCGAGCAAATGACTGATCTCGGCCAATGAGCACTGTGGGTCGCGCAAGTGCAGCAAGGCCAGGTTCTCGCGGCACTCATTGAGCAGCGCATCAAACCGGCAGCCTTCATCCGCCAGGTGACGCTGCAAGCTGCGCAGGCTCAGGTGCAGCGCCTGGGCGACGCGTTCGGCACTTGGCTCGCCGTCGGGCAACTGCGCTTCGATCACTCGACGTACCTTGCGCTCCCAGGTCAGTGGCTGCAATTGAGCGAGGGTGCGCTTGAGCACGGTTTCGTTGTGCTCGGCCAACTCAGGGTTGGCGTCGTCGAGGTGGCTGTCGAAATCGATGGCGGCAAACTCCAGGCGGTCTTCTTCGGCGCCGAAAAATACCGGCGCACGAAACACCGTGTGCCACGGCTTGGGGTCTGCGGGCTCGGGTCTTCGCAGGTACACCGCCAGCGGCGCGTATTCACGCCCCAGGCGATTGCGGCAGGTGCGCACGTAGATTGCTGCAAACGCATCGATGGCTTCGAAAGCCGGCGCCGGGTTGCCGGGCAGTTGCAACAGGCGAAACCGATAGCGCTCGCCATCGCCGCTCAGCTCCAGGGTCAGCGCATCGCTGACCACCTGGTGGTAGCGCACGATGCGCTCGAACACTTCCCGCAGGCTGCCGCTGGCCACCAGCGCATAGCCCAGCGCGTGAAAGGTGGTGGGGCTGACGAACCGCGACACCCGCAAACCAATCGCCGGGTCGCCGCTGGCCTGCACCGCCAGCGCCCACAAACGCGTGGTCGCCGACAGCGGATAGCGCGCGTTGGGATCGTCCATCAGCTGCGGGTCGAGCCCGGCTTGCAGGCACAACGCGGCGCTGTCTAGGCCCAGGGCGTCGAGTTGCTTGCGCAGGGCGCGGGTCCAGCTGGCGAGGGAGGTGGGCTCGGTCATGGCGATTGGCGCTTGCGGTCAACAGGTTGGCGTGTGTGGCCGATGCCCTGGCGGACCGCTTGGGCCAGGATGCATCCATCAATACACCAGAGGATGGAAGCATGGACGGTACTTCTGCAAGTCCCCAGCAGATGAACGCACAACAGCGCTCGGCGCATATCCGTGACGTGGTGCTGGCCGAGGGCGTGCGCCTGCGCCAGCAGCATCCCTGGCTGCTGCATCAGGACGCGTTGGGCGCGGGCATCCTGGCGTTTGCGTTGCTGGGCATGCTCGGGTCGGCGGCGCTCTACATCACTGGTCATATGGCTTGGTGGGTCTGCCTGCTGCTTAACGCGTTCCTGGCTTCACTGACCCACGAGCTGGAACACGACCTGATCCACAGCATGTACTTTCGCAAGCAGCGCGTGCCCCACAACCTGATGATGGGCCTGGTATGGCTGGCGCGGCCCAGCACCATCAACCCGTGGGTACGCCGGCATCTGCACCTCAACCATCACAAGGTCTCCGGCACCGAAACCGACATGGAAGAGCGCGCTATTACCAACGGCGAGCCCTGGGGCTTTGCGCGCTTGCTGATGGTGGGCGATAACGTCATGTCGGCCTTCATCCGCATCCTGCGGGCCAAGACCTGGACGCACAAACTGACGATCCTCAAGCGCTCGCTGCTGGTGTACGCGCCACTGGCGCTGCTGCATTGGGGCGCGTGGTATGTGTTCCTCGGCTTTCATGCCGCCAATGGCGTCGCCGGCCTGCTGGGTGCGCCGATCGACTGGTCGGCCGGCACCTTGCAGATGATGCAGGTGATCGATATCGCCGCCGTGGTGATCATCGGCCCTAACGTGCTGCGCACCTTTTGCCTGCACTTCGTCAGCTCCAACATGCACTACTACGGTGATGTGGAGCTGGGCAACGTGATCCAGCAGACCCAGGTCTTGAACCCCTGGTGGCTGTGGCCGTTGCAGGCGTTCTGCTTCAACTTCGGCAGCACCCATGGCATCCACCACTTTGTGGTGAAGGAGCCGTTCTACATCCGCCAGATGACCGCCAAGGTGGCGCACAAGGTCATGGCGCAGATGGGCGTGCGCTTCAATGATTTCGGGACGTTTGCACGGGCCAACCGGTTGGGTTTTCCAGCGCCTGCAGGGTTTCGATCAACGCCTTCGCCGCAGGCGACAAGCGCACCCCAGCGCGGCTGATCACCCCGCAGCGGTTGCTCAGGCTGTCCAGGGCGTGCGGCAGGTTGCGCCAGTGCAGTGCGTGCAGCTCGCCCTTGATGAACTCCTCGACAAACGCCTCTTCGGCGCCCAGGCCAATGGCATCGGACTGGCGCACGATGGTGGCCAGTGCGGCAAGCTGCTCCAGCTCGATGGCGGGCGCGAAGTCGACGAGCCCGCTGAGATTGGCCAGCAGTTTTCGGATGCCCGGCGCGATCAGCGGTGTGGCCAGCGGGTAGCCGAACAGGTCGTTGGTGGACAGGCTGTCCTTGGCCAGCAGCGGGTGCCCTGCACGGCAGAAAAACACGCTGCGCCGAGGTGTCAGGGCCAGGGTCTGGAAGTTCGGGTCCGCCTCGAAGTGACGCACATCGGCGATAAAGAATTCGATCTCTTCACGGCTCAGGCTGCGCCCGAGTTTTTCCCAGTTGTCCACCTGCAACACGGTGCGCACTCTGGGGTAAACCGTGATGAACCGCGCCATGGCCTGGGGCGCCAGGTTCACCGCGGCCACGGCGTCGCTGCCGAAGCGCACTTCGCCGGCGTCGAGTTTGGTCATGCGCGTGACTTCATGGCTCAACAGGGCCGCGCCTTGCACCAGGCTCAACGCGTGTTGCAGCACCACCTGGCCTTCGGGTGTGGGGCGCAGGTCTTTATGGGCGCGGTCCACCAACACGCAGCCGAACTCTTGCTCCAGGCCCTGGATGCTGCGGCTGAAGGCGGGCTGGGTGATGCCCATGGCGTCCGCCGCACGCACAAAACTACGGTGCTCGTTCAGCGCGATGAAATAGCGCAGTTGGCGAAGGTCCATGGTGTGCCCGGCATCCTGTAGGAGAGCCAGGATTTTAAGGGCACTACTTATTCCGTCAACGAAGCATTTTTGTTTTATCTAGATCTTAAATGTATATCTATAGAGCAGGTGCCGTGCGGTACGTCGCCGGGCTGAACACCCGCGTCACCAGCAGCATGGCCACGGCTGTCACCGTCAACACCACCCACGCGCTGACAAAGCTGCCGGTGAGTTCACGCAGCCAGCCGGTCATCCATGGCGAAATCGCATTGATCAAAAAGCCCACGCCCTGCACGAACGCCGCCAGTTGCCCGGCCTGGCGCGGGTCGCGGTGGTGGTCGAGGGTCAGCAACAGGCTCAGGGCAAAACATGCTCCCAGGCCAAAGCCGCACAGCGCCACCCACAGGTGGGGAAATTCCAGCGGCGCCAGCAACAGGCCGAGGTAGCCGAGGGTCTGGGCCAGCAGGCTGATCCACAGCAATGGCCGACGGTCGACCCCGCGTTGCGCCAGCACCGGCATCAACAGCGCGGCGATCACCTGGAAGATGGTCATGAACGCCAGCAGCGAACCGCTGGGCAACACGCCCCAGCCCAGTTGCTGGTAGTAGGCCGGCAACCACGCCACCAGGCTCATGTAGCCGCAGTTCACCAGCCCGAAATACAGCGCCAACAGCCAGGCACGGCGATTGCGCAGGCCCTTGAAGGCAGGCGGCACCTGTGGGTTTTTCGCTGCGCCCAGCGGCAACCAGGCCCACAGCAATAACGCCGCCAGCGCGGGTAACAACCACACACCCAACCCGGCTTCCCAGTGCTGGAAATACGTGGCGGCCACCGGGCTGAGCAGCGCCGCCAGACCGCCTCCCGCCATCAACGAAGCCGAGTAAACGCCCATCGCCACAGGCACGCGGTGATGGAATTCGCGCTTGATCATCGCCGGCACCAACGCCTGGATCAGTGCCACACCGGCGCCGCCGAGCAAGGCCGTGACCAGCAGCGTCGAGCCCTGGCCCATCAGCCAGCGCGCCAGGCACGCCAGCAGGATCATCAGCAGGCCCAGGGCGATGCCGCGTCGCTCACCCAGTTGCGCTTCAACGCGCACGCCCACCAGCGCCACCAGGCCCATGCACACCACGGGCAGGCTGGTGAGCAGGGCGCTGCTCTGGAAGCTGAGGCCGGTGGCCAGGCGGATCTCGCCGAGCAACGGGCTGATGGAACTGAGGATCGGCCGCAGGTTCAGTCCCAGGACCACCAGCAGGCCCCAGCCGGCGAACCGGCCTGCGATTGAAGAGTTAAGCGACATGCAGAACCTATGGCGTGTGCAAAGGAGGCGTGAAGTATCGCCAGTCGCCGAGGTATTCTGAAATTAAATATAACCATGCCAATCAGTGGAAAATGGAATGGTGAGCGACATGTTCGATCCTGTGTTGTTGCGCAGCTTTGTCGCCGTGGTGGACTGCGGCAATTTCACCCGTGCCGGCGAGCGACTGCACTTGACCCAGTCCACCGTCAGCCAGCAGATCCGCCGCCTGGAAGACGCGGTGGCGTGCCAGCTGCTCGACCGCGACCAACGTCGTGTGGTGGCGACGGCGGAAGGCGAGCGCCTGCTGGCCTATGCGCGGCGCATCCTTGCGTTGCATGAGGAAGCCGCCGATGTCTTGATCAATCAGCAAAGCGACGGCGTGCTGCGCCTCGGTGTGCCCGAAGACTTCGCCGCCGAACGCCTGATGCCGCTGTTATCGGCTTTTGTGCTGGCGTATCCCCGGGTGCGCCTGGAAGTCACCAGCGGTCTTGGCCCCGAGTTGCAGCGCCAGTACCGCAGCGGGGAGTTTGATGTGTTGCTGGTCAAGCAGATGGGCGACAGCGATGACTGCCTGGCCTCCTGGCCGGAGCCGTTGTGCTGGGTAGACAGCCGCAGTACGCCCTCCCTGAGGCGCGACCCTTTGCCGTTGGTGGCCTTTCCGGTGGGCGGTCTGTACCGCAATGAAATGCTGCAACACCTGGAAGTGGGCGGCTGGCGCTGGCGCATCGGTTACTCCAGCGCGAGCCTGGCCAGCGTGTGTTCGGCGGTGGCGGCGGGGTTGGGCATCAGTCTGTTGCCCCGGCGTGTGGTGCAGGCCGGGCATGTCGTATTAGGTGCGGACAGTGGTTTGCCCGCGGTGCAGGGCGTGCGGCTGGCGTTGTATGGGCGCACTGGCCTGGGGGCGGCGGGGCAGAGCCTGCAGCGTCAGTTGCTGGATTTGTGCGCAAACAGCCCTGCCTGAACCATGCCTTTGCCGAATATTTTTTATGCCTGGAAAGCATGCAAAAACATCGCCTGGACGCCAGCCCTTGCAGGACGGGGCTTTGGCGTTTCAGCATGGTTTGTTTATTCGTTCTAGATCTATGTATAACTTCAAAGATTACTTTAAGAGATAAGCGTCTGGCCCGGATGATTCACTCCTCGACGGCCTTCCATGCAGGCCTGTCGGTTTTTTGTTTTAAAACCGTAGGAGTGAATCAATGGGCAATGTCCAGACCGCCGCCAGTGCACACGAGGCGCCGTGGCGCCAGGCACCGGGTGGTGAGTTGGTCGACCTTGGCCGGCCGCACCGGGCGCCGTTGGGGCAATTGCGCACGCAGAAAACGCCAAAGCGTTTCTCCAGCCGTCGCGAAGGCATTCTGCTCGGCCTGCTGGTGCTGGCCCTGCACGGTGCGGTGATCTACTGGGTGAGCCAGAAGCCGACCCCGGTGCTGCCGATTGTGCCGCCGGAAATTCCGCCGATGACCATCGAATTTTCCCAGCCGGCGCCGCCGGTGGTGGAACCACCACCGCCTGTGCCACCACCACCGCCGCCGCCCGTGGTCGAGCCACCGCCGCCGGTGGTGGATGAGTTGGCCGCCAAACCGGCGCCGCCTAAACCGATTCCAAAACCCAAGCCGAAGCCAGTGCCAAAGCCTGAGCCCAAGCCCGCACCGAAACCGGTCGAGCAGCCGCCTGCGCCACCGACACCCGCGCCGCCTGCGCCTCCCGCTCCACCGGCGCCGGCCCCGGTAACGCCTGCTTCGGCCAACGCCGCGTACCTGAAGAACCCTGCGCCGGAGTACCCGTCACTGGCTCAGCGGCGCGGTTGGGAAGGCACGGTGTTGTTGCGGGTGCATGTACTGGCCAGCGGCAAGCCGGGCGAGATCCAGATCCAGAAGAGCAGCGGTCGCCAGCAACTCGATGACGCCGCACTGACCGCCGTGAAGCGTTGGAGCTTCGTGCCGGCCAAGCAGGGCGATGTGGCCCAGGACGGCTGGGTCAGCGTCCCGATCGATTTCAAGATTCACTAACTATTCGGCTGCGGTGTGTTGCACACGCCGCGACCCGCACAGAGGGAAGACATCATGGCATTAGCATCTCCACTTGAATCCATCGAAAGCGCGGTGATCTGGCTGCTGGTGGTTTTTTCGGTCGCCACCTGGGGCCTGGCCCTGCTCAAGGGCGTGCAGTTCGGTCGCCTCAAGGCGCAGGATCGCAAGTTCCATAAACAGTTCTGGGCGGCGTCGAGTCTCGACGCTGCCGCCGAACTGGCAGAAACCCAGCCGGGCGCTGCCGCCCGTGTCGCCCAGGCCGGTTACGCTGCGATCCAGGTGGGCGAAACCCCACACGCTACCGACCTGAGCCAGGCGATCAACCACCAGGACCGCCTTGAACGCGCCCTGCGCCAACAGATCGTGCGTGAGCGGCGCTCCCTGGAAACCGGTCTGGCGGTGGTCGCCAGTATCGGCAGCACCTCGCCGTTCATCGGCCTGTTCGGCACCGTGTGGGGCATCATGGAAGCGCTCAAGGGCATCAGCGCCGCCGGTTCCGCCAGCCTCGAAACCGTGGCCGGGCCGATCGGTGCAGCCTTGGTGGCGACCGGTGTGGGTATCGCCGTCGCGGTACCGGCGGTGCTGGTCTACAACTATTTCCTGCGTCGCCTCAAGCTGACGGCTGCCGACCTTGACGACTTTGCCCACGACTTCTACAGCCTGGCGCAGAAGAATGCCTTCCGCGTATTGCTGCACCCAACCCTGAACAAAGCCGGCGCCGGCACCCCGCAGAAAGTGAAGGAGGCCTCCTGACATGGCCTTCTCCACGCAAGACAGCGATGAAGTGCTGAGCGAGATCAACGTCACGCCGCTGGTGGACGTGATGCTGGTGCTGCTGGTGGTGTTTATCGTCACCGCGCCGCTGTTGACCAACGCGATTCCGATCAACCTGCCCAAGACCGAGGCCGTGGCCCCGGTGGAGCAGAAGGACCCGTTGGTGGTGAGCATCGACGGCGCCGGCAAACTGTTTATCAACAAGGACGAAATCCAGCCGGACCTGCTGGAATTCAACCTGCAATCGGCCAAGGCCAAGGACCCCGATGTGCGGGTGCAATTGCAGGCTGACGATGGAGTGAACTACGGCGAAGTGGCGCGAGCCATGGCGTCGATTGAACGCGCGGGCATTACCAAGCTGTCGGTGATTACCGCCCGTTAATTGCAAAAGCCTCGACAATTTTTTGGCCGTCTCCTTGGCAGGGTGCGGCCTTTTTTTTTGCCTGCTTTTCAATCCTCTACTTGAAATGCAATCAATGTGGGAGGGGGCTTGAACTGGCCTAATGATTTTGGACACTTCAATCGGGCGCTATGATAGCGCCCAAATCTGAGGTGTTTGGATATGCGTAAATCTTATTCGAGTGAGTTCAAGCTCAAGGCTGCCAGCATGGTGTTGGATGAAGGTCAGCCGGTTACCGAAGTCTGTGCCAGCCTGGATATCGGCCCCACAGCCCTGCGCCGCTGGGTTGATCAAGTGCAAAAAGAACGCTTGGGCTCGACTCCGGTGGGGGCCAAGGCGATTACCGCTGATCAACGAGAAATCCAGAGACTCAAAGCTCTGCTCAGAGAGAAAGACCTGGATATCGAAATCCTAAAAAAGGCCAGTGCTCTCCTGCTTTTGGACGCCAAGGATCATTCACGCTGATCAATGAGCTGGACGAGCAGTACGGCGTTAAAAGGTGTTGCCAGGCGTTTGGGGTCAACCGCAGTAGCTTCTACGCCTGGCGCCAGCGCCAAGGCAGAGCAAATCCTGAACGGGACAAGCTCAAAGCCGCGCTGGTCAGGCACCACAAGGCGTCCAGAGAGTCAGCCGGCGCACGTACTTTGTCCAAGGAGCTACAAGCCAAAGGGCATCGTATCGGACGTTATATGGCTCGCAGTTTGATGCGCGAAGCTGGCATCGCTAGTCGTCAGCGCAGGCGCCATAAGTACAAGTCGCCGGGCGTGGAGGCCTTGGTGGCGCCGCACGTGCTCAAGCGAAAATTTGATGTGACGGCGGTTAATCAGGTGTGGTGTGGCGACGTGACCTACATCAAGGTCGGCAAGCGGTGGATGTACTTCGCCGCCATTCTGGATCTGTACGCTCGCAGGATCGTAGGCTGGTCGTTCTCGATGATTTCTGATGCCAACCTGACCTGCGAAGCGCTACGCATGGCGGTTGAGCTGCGCGGCCATCCCCAGGATGTGTTGTTTCATTCTGACCAGGGTTGCCAGTACACCAGTCATAAATTCCGAAACGCGCTTGTGAAGCATGGGTTTAGGCAAAGTATGAGCCGTAAAGGCGAGTGCTGGGACAATGCCCCGATGGAGCGTTTCTTTGGTAGCTTGAAGTCCGAGTGGGTGCCTGAAACGGGCTACAAACTGGAGCATGAGGCGCGGGCAGATGTGCAGCGCTATGTCTCGCGCTACAACATCAGCAGGCCTCACAGCTATAACGACTACAGGTCGCCGGTCGTGAAGGAAAGGTTGGCGGCGTGAACCGTAATCGGTGTCCAAGATTACTTGACCAGTTCAGCTTGCCCCCGATTGGAGTATGTCAGCCAATCAATCTGTAACTGATACACCGCCATCGGGGGCAAGCCCCCTCCCACATTTTGAACTTCATTAATTTTTATTTTTTGGTTATTAATAAATAGCTTCTTATTCCTTAACGAATATAACCCCCGTCCCTATACTGTTCAGCAACGTTAAACGCTGCAGGAGGGCACACCCATGCACAGCGAGTCGATTCGTTACCTGATCGTGCCGGGCTGGCAAGGATCGCCAGAAGATCATTGGCAAAGTCACTGGCAGAACAGCCTGCCCAACAGCGCTCGCGTGGAGCAGGCTGACTGGCTGACCCCGCGCCGCGAAGACTGGGTCGCCGCGCTGGCCGAGGCCATCGCGGCCGACAGCACGCCGGTGATCCTGATCGCCCACAGCCTGGGTTGCATCACGGTGGCGCATTGGGCGGCCACCGCACCGGTGCAGTTCCTGCGCCAGGTACGCGGTGCCTTGCTGGTGGCCCCGGCCGATGTCGAACGGCCCGCCTGCTCTCCTGCGTTGCGTAATTTTGCGCCGATCCCGACCGACCTGTTGCCGTTCCCCAGCCAGGTGGTCAGCTCCGACAACGACAGCGCTGTCAGCGCCCCGCGAGCCCTGGAATTGGCCCGCAACTGGGGCGCCGAAGCCGGCATTCTGTCGGGGGCGGGGCACATCAATGTGAAGTCCGGCCACCAGCGCTGGGAACAGGGGTTCGCCTACCTCTATCGCCTGCAAAGCCGCCTTGAGCATCACGCCCGGCGTACTGCCTGAATTTTTTCAACGCCCCGTCCCTTGAGTGGATTGGGGGCGGGAGCCTGCCATGAGTCTGCATGAAACCTACGGCCAGCCATTGCTGACCTTTCCCGACGCGGAAAAAAGCCCGCTGAGTATCCGCGCCAAGGCGTTGGTGTTTGTCGACCCGCGTTCGCGGCAACTGCGCGAAGACCTCGAAAGCCTCGCACCGCGTGCCTTGCCCGTGCTGATCCGTGGCGAGACCGGCAGCGGCAAAGAATTGCTGGCGCGGCATATTCACCGGGGCAGCGACCGCACCGGTTTGTTTGTCTCGGTCAATTGCGGCGCGATCAGCCCGACCTATGCCGATGCCGAATTGTTCGGTTATGCCGCCGGCAGCCACAGTGGTTCGGCCAGCAGCCGGGCCGGCTGGTTTGGCTCGGCGAATGGCGGCACCTTGTACCTGGACGAGATCGGCGACCTGCCGCTGCCGATCCAGGTCAAACTGCTGGCCGCCCTGGAAAACCACGAAGTCACCCGCGTCGGTGCCCATCAGCCGAGCCCGGTGGATGTGCGCCTGGTGGCCGCCACCAGCATCGACTTGGCCCAGGCCGTGGCCGCCGGTAAGTTCCATGAGCGCCTGTTTCACTACCTGAGCGAAGGCCGGTTGGAGTTGCCGGCGCTGCGCGAGCGGGTCGGTGACATCCTGTCCCTGGCCGAATACTTCCTGGGCATCTACAGTCAGCGCCTGGACCTGCCGGTGCCGCTGATCAGCGATGCCGCGCAGCGTGTGCTGGAACACCACAGCTGGCCGGGCAATACCCGCGAGCTGGAAAACGTTATCCACTTTGCCTTGCTGGTCAGCAGCGGCGACGAGATTTTGCCCGAACATTTGAATCTGCCGGTGGCGGGTTCTGCGCTGGAACAGGTGCAGCGGATCTTTGAGCGCGCCAGCCCCGCCGAGCGGGAAACGTTGAGCAAATTCCTGCATGAACAAAATGGAATATCAACGTGAATAAAAGATATTGTTCGGGAATAAAAAAACTAGGTATTGTCCCTCCCACGCCGCGATAGCACTTCGCTGGCACACTACATAAAAAACGGTCGTCAGAGACGCCCCGGAATTTCGATAAGGACACTGCATGAAAAAGGTTCTGTTGTTTACCGCACTGGCGGCTGCCCTGACTGCAAGCTTCGCCCAGGCCAACGAGAAACTGGTGGTGGCCGCCACGCCGATCCCGCACGCCGAGATCCTCGAACTGGTCAAGCCGACCCTGGCCAAAGAAGGCGTGGACCTGGAAATCAAAGTCTTCACCGACTACGTGCAGCCAAACGTACAAGTCGCAGAAAAGCGTCTGGACGCCAACTACTTCCAGACCCTGCCGTACCTGGAAAACTTCAACAAGGGCAAGGGCACCAACCTAGTCACCGTGGTCGGTGTGCACGTTGAACCGTTCGGCGGTTACTCGAAAAAGATCAAGAACATCTCTGAACTCAAAGATGGCGCCACCGTGGCCATTCCTAACGAAGGCTCCAACAGCGGCCGCGCCCTGTTGCTGCTGCAGAAAGCCGGCGTGATCACCCTCAAAGACCCGACCAACGCCCTGGCCACGCCAAAAGACATCAAGGACAACCCCAAGCACCTGAAATTCAAGGAGCTGGAATCGGCCCTGCTGCCACGTGTGCTGGACCAGGTTGACCTGGACCTGATCAACACCAACTACGCCCTCGAAGCCGGCCTGAACCCGGCCAAGGACGCGCTGATCATCGAAGACGCCAAGTCGCCGTACGTGAACTTCCTGGTGGCTCGCCCGGACAACAAGGACAGCGACGCGATCCAGAAGCTGTCCAAGGCCCTGACCAGCCCGGAAGTCAAAGCCTTCATCGAGAAGAAGTACAACGGCGCTGTAGTGCCTGCGTTCTGATGTAGCCCAAACCCCCTTCAAGGTTTGAACGCCGACGGCTGTTACAGCGTCGGCGTTTTTTTATGCCTGAAATCTGGAATGCAATCCAAATGTGGGAGGGGGCTTGCCCCCGATTGCAGTGGTTCAGTCAGCATATTTTTTGCTGACCCACCGCCATCGGGGGCAAGCCCCCTCCCACATTTGATCCGCTTTGATCTAGAGAACTCTGCTATTGATCGCCCTGCGCAGCGCCATCAACCACTTCACCAGTTCCTGCGGGTCCATCGGTTTCGCTTCGTTCATTGTTCGATCCCTCGAATCTCAGACCTCCAAACCATAGCTCTCACCCGCCAAACCCGCGAATCCGCCGGTTATCTTTTTGGGTGATATCAATATGCTATTTAGGTATTTAAAATTTGCTTTTTATACCTTTAAAGTTCGCGCTACCCGGCGTTACCCACGCCGGATCGGATTGCGCTCGCTGCATTACCCTTGCGGCGTCATGGACTGGAAATGACCTTCGATTTCGCTTTTATCCTCAGCACCCTGCCGGCGTTTCTAAAGGCCGTGGGGGTGACGCTGCAAGTGGGCCTGATCGCCATTGCCACCTCCCTGCTGGTGGCGCTGATCAACGCGGCGCTGCTGGTGTTTCGCACGCCGTACCTGTCGCGCCTGGTGGCGCTGTATGTGGAGCTGGCGCGCAACACGCCGCTGCTGATCCAGCTGTTCTTCGTGTACTTCGCGCTGCCCGCCCTGGGCTTCAATATCTCCGGGTTCTGGGCGGCAATCATCACCATGACTTTCCTCGGCGGCGCCTACCTCACCGAAGTGCTGCGCGCCGGTGTGGAAGCGGTGCCGCTGGCGCAGATCGAGTCGGGCAAGTCCATCGGCCTGTCCGACTGGCAGCTGCTGCGCCATGTGATCCTGCCCCAGGCCGGCATCCTCAGCCTGCCGGCGCTGTTCGCCAATTTCATCTTCCTGCTCAAGGAGACCACCGTGGTCTCCGCCGTGGCGGTGCCGGAGATTCTCTACACCACCAAGAACTACATCGCCCTGTACTACAAGACTTACGAAATGCTCGCCGTGCTGACGCTGATTTGCGTGTTGCTGTTCCTGCCGCTTTCACTGTTGCTCAGCCGTCTGGAAAGGAGGCTCCAGCATGGCCAGTTCGGGTCTTGAGTTGTTGTGGGTGTCGTTGCCGCAACTGGGCAAGGGTGCTGCGCAAACCCTGTCGATTTCATTTTTGAGCATCGCCTTCAGCACTGTCGGCGGCGTGTTGTATGGCGTGCTACGCACCTTGAACAACCGGCTGGTCAACGGCGTGCTGCGGGTTTACCTGGAGTTGTTCCGTGCGATCCCGGTGCTGGTGTGGTTGTACCTGCTGTTTTTCGGCCTGCCGATTTTCTTTGGTTTGAGCATTCCGAGCTTCTGGTGCGCGGTGCTGGTGCTGTCGCTGTGGGGCGCCAGTGAAGTGGGCGAAGTGGTGCGCGGCGCGTTGCATTCGCTGCCCCGTGGCCAGCGTGAAGCGGGCTTGTCGATTGGCCTGTCCGACCCGCAGCTGTACGGCTACGTGCTGCTGCCGCAAGCGCTCAAGCGCATGACGCCGCCGACCATCAACGTCTACACACGCATTATCAAGACCAGTTCCCTGGCGGTGCTGATCGGTGTGGTGGATGTGATCAAGGTCGGCCAGCAAATCATCGAGCGCACCTATGAGTCCGTGTTGATTTACGGCGTGCTGTTCCTGTTTTTCTTCTTTATCTGCTACCCGTTGTCGGCCGCCTCCAAGGTGCTGGAACGGCGCTGGGGCCAGGCATGAACGCATTGATCGAGTTCCAGGGTTTCAACAAATTCTTCGGTGAGCAGCAGGTGCTCAAGGGCATCGACCTGAGCGTGCAAAGCGGTGAAGTGGTGGTGATCCTCGGCCCCAGCGGCTGCGGCAAAAGCACTTTATTGCGTTGCCTCAATGGGCTGGAAGTCGCCCATAGCGGCAGCCTGCGTTTCGCCGGCAAAGAGCTGTTGGACAAGCACACCGACTGGCGCCAGGTGCGCCAGGACGTCGGCATGGTGTTCCAGAGCTACCACCTGTTCCCGCACATGAGCGTGCTCGACAACATCCTGCTCGGCCCGCTGAAAGTGCAAAAACGCGACCCCCGTGAAGCCCGCGAACAAGCGGAAAAATTGTTGGCCCGCGTCGGCCTGGCGGACAAGCGCGATGCCTTCCCGCGCCAGCTCTCCGGCGGCCAGCAACAACGCATCGCTATCGTCCGGTCGCTGTGCATGAACCCCCAGGTCATGCTGTTTGACGAAGTCACCGCTGCCCTTGACCCGGAGATGGTCAAGGAGGTGCTGGAAGTGATCCAGGGCCTGGCCCGCGATGGCATGACCCTGCTGATCGTCACCCACGAAATGGCCTTCGCCCGCGCCGTCGCCGACCGCGTGGTGTTCATGGAGGCCGGTCGCATCCTCGAACACAACACCCCCGAGGCATTCTTTACGAACCCGCAAACCGCACGCGCGCAGCAGTTCCTGGAGAAGTTCTCCTTTGTTTCAACACTGCCGAAGAAAACCCAGGAACTGGAGCTGATATGAAAAAGTTACTGCTGCCACTGTTTGCCGTCGCCCTGCTGGTCGGTTGCGATAAAAAGGCCGAAGAGCCGGTAAAACCTGCCGCTGTCAGTTATATCGAAAAAATCAAAGCGCGCGACAAGCTGATCGTCGGCGTGTTCACCGACAAACCACCGTTCGGCTTCGTCAACGAAGCGGGGCGCTACGTCGGCTTCGATACCGACATCGGTCGCCAATTCGCCAAGGACCTGTTGGGCGATGAAAACAAAGTCGAATTCGTCGCCGTGGAGCCGGCCAGCCGCATTCCGTTCCTGCAAAGTGACAAGGTCGACCTGATCCTCGCCAACATGACCGTGACCCCGGAGCGCAAGCAAGCGGTGGACTTCACCAACCCCAACCTGAAAGTCGCGGTACAGGCCCTGGTGCCGAATGACAGTGCGGTAAAAAGCCTGGATGACCTGGCCACCCGCACCACCATCGTCACCACCGGCACCACCGCCGATATCTGGCTGACCAAGAACCACCCGGACTGGAAACTGCTCAAGTTCGAGAAAAACTCCGAGTCGCTGCAAGCGCTGTCGGCTGGCCGTGGCGATGCCTACGCACAGGACAATCTGGTGCTGTTCAGCTGGGCCAAGCAGAATCCCGGCTACCGCGTGCTGGAAGAGAAACTCGGCGACGAAGCGCCGATTGCACCGGCGGTGAAGAAGGGCAACATCGAATTGCGTGACTGGGTGAATGCCGAGTTGGCGAAGTTGGGCGAGGAGAAATTTTTGCTCAAGCTGTATGACCAGTATGTGCGTAAAGAACTGAGCGATGACACCAAGCCTGAAAGTGTGATTGTTGAAGGCGGGAAGTGGCAGGGCTGATTGTTGATTGATTGTTCTGGCCTCATCGGGGGCAAGCCCCCTCCCACACTGGGTTGGGTTCACAAATTTTGATGTGTGAATACCGTCAAATGTGGGAGGGGGCTTGCCCCCGATGAGGCCAGAGCAGCCACCGCCTATTCCGGCCAATGCCAGGCGGGGGCATCCAATATCCCCTGCCCGACGATCCGGGTTTCCCCCAGCACCTTCTCCAGCACAATCGAATTACACCCCTCGTCCTGCTGCAACGCCGCAATCAACCGGCTGGCATGGGACACCACCCATACTTGGCACTGCCGCGACGCCTGGATAATCAAGCGCGCCAACGCCGGCAGCAAATCCGGGTGCAGGCTGGTCTCCGGCTCGTTCAGCACCATCATGGTCGGCGGCCGAGGCGTAAGCAGCGCGGCGATCAGCAGCAGGTAGCGCAAGGTGCCGTCCGACAGCTCCGCCGCTGACAAGGGCCGTAGCAAGCCTTCCTGGTAAAACTCAATCGCAAAGCGCCCCCCCTGCAGCGGCTCGATATTCAAGCGTGCGCCGGGGAATGCATCGCTGACCGCCCGCTGCAGTGCGTCCGGGTCGCCAATCTCCCGAATCGTCTGCAACGCCGCCGCCAGGTCGCGCCCATCGTGATGCAGCACTGGTGTGCGCGTGCCCAGTTGGGGTTGACGTACCGGCGCATCCACATCGCTGCGAAAGTGATCGTAAAAGCGCCAGCCACGGATGCTTTCGCGCAGCAGCAACACCTCCGGCGAACCGCGCAGGCTGCCGACCTGGTCGAACAGGCTGTGGTAGTTGGGCGTGTGCTGGGCCAGTACATCCCAGGCGCGGCCCTCGCGGGCGCGCACCATGGGGCCGGAGCGCTGCACCAGCAGGCTGGCGGGGCGATAGATATGGCCGGCCCAGATGCATTCCTTCTTTACTTCCGGGTCCAGGGAGAAATACGACAAGGTCTTTTCCGGCAGCCCCAGGGAGATGGCGTAGCTGAAATCTTCAGCGGCAAAGCCCAGGCGCAGGCGTTTGACGCCTTGGCGCACGATGGGCTCCACCGGCACTTCCCCGTTGCGCATGCGTCGGCTGATACTTTCCGGCCCGGCCCAGAAGGTCGAATCCAACCCACCCTCACGGGCCAACGCATTGATCACCCCACCCTGGGCGGTTTCCGCCAGCAGGCGCAGGGCGCGGTACAGGTTGGACTTGCCGCTGCCGTTGGGGCCGGTGATCAGGTTCAGCCGGTCCAGGGGCACCACCAATTTATTGATCGAGCGGTAATTGGCCACCGCGAGGGTCTTGAGCATGGGCATCCAGTCGGCGTGGGAACCATTGGAGTATGGGAGCCTCCATGCAGATAAGGAACCCTGAACTAAGCTCACAGTCGCATACACACTGGCACGTCGGCATCACGCAAAAGGAGCCTGCATGGGCGCTCGCATTTCCACCTGTATTTTCGGCCTTGGCCTACTGGCGCTGTTGAGCGGCTGTGGCGAGGACAAGGCTGAACCCAAGGCCCATTCGCGGGTGTTCGTGCAGACCGTGCAGCCGGCGGATTTTGCCGCGGCGGTGACCCTCACGGGTGATATCCAGGCCCGGGTGCAAACCGACCTGTCCTTTCGCGTGGGCGGCAAGATCATCCAGCGCATGGTGGACGTGGGCGACCGCGTGACCGCCAAGCAAGTGCTGGCCAAGCTCGATCCCAAGGACTTGCAGACCAACGTCGACTCCGCCCAGGCCCAGGTCGTGGCCGAACAGGCGCGGGTCAAGCAGACTGCCGCCGCCTTCGTGCGCCAGGAAAAACTCTTGCCCAAGGGCTACACCAGCCGCAGCGAATACGATTCCGCCCAGGCCGCATTACGCAGCAGCCAGAGCGCCCTGGCTGCCGCCCAGGCCCAACTGGCCAACGCCCGCGAGCAACTCGGTTACACCGCGCTGATCGCCGAAGCGCCCGGGGTGATTACCGCGCGCCAGGCCGAAGTCGGCCAGGTGGTGCAGGCCACCGTGCCGATTTTCAGCCTGGCGCGTGATGGCGAGCGTGATGCGGTGTTCAACGTCTATGAGTCCCTGCTGGTGGAGCCGCCGCCGGATGCGCCGATCACCGTCAGCCTGCTGGATAACCCCAGCATCAAGGCTGTGGGCAAAGTCCGGGAGGTCACCCCGGCAGTGGCCGCCAACACCGGCACCGTACAGGTCAAAATCGCCCTGCAAGCCTTACCCAAGGGCATGGAGCTGGGCTCAGTGGTAAGCGCCACCGCCAATGGCCCGGCCAAGGCCAGTATCGAATTGCCGTGGGCCGCGCTGACCAAAGACCTCAGCGAACCCGCCGTGTGGTTGATCGACGGCGATGGCAAGGCGCAGCTGCACAAGGTCACCGTGGCGCGTTACCTCACCGGCAAAGTCATCATTAGCGACGGCCTCAAGGGCGGCGAAAAAGTCGTGGTGGCCGGCGGGCAATTGCTGCACCCCGGCATGATTGTCGAGATCGCCCAGCCAGGAGCCCAGCCATGAAGCGCCTTATGGGGATACTCGCCGCCAGCCTGCTGCTGGTGGCCTGCTCCAAGGAAGAACCTCCGCCCGAGCCGGTGCGCCCGGTACTGTCCATGGAAGTGAAGGCGGAAGACCAGGAAAACCTCGGCCGCTTCGCCGGCACCATCCAGGCGCGCTACGAAAGTAATTTAGGCTTCCGCGTACCCGGCCGCATTGCCCGCCGCGCCGTGGACGTGGGCGCCGAGGTGGAGAAGGGCGCCTTGCTCGCGGTGCTCGACCCCACCGACCAACAGAACCAATTGCGCTCGGCCCAGGGCGACCTGGCCCGCGTGCAGGCGCAGTACATCAACGCCCAGGCCAATGCGCGCCGCCAGCAGGAGCTGTTCAACCGTGGCGTCGGCGCCCAGGCCCAACTGGACATCGCCCAGACCGACCTGAAGACCACCCAGGCCTCGCTCGACCAGGCCCAGGCCTCGGTCAACCAAGCCAAAGACCAGCTCAACTACGCCGAACTGCGCACCGACCACGCCGGCATCGTCACCGCCTGGAATGCCGAGGCCGGCCAGGTGGTCACGGCCGGTCAGCAAGTGGTGACCCTGGCGCGCCCGGATATCAAGGAAGCGGTGATCGACCTGCCCGCTGGCCTGGCCGAGCGTTTGCCGCCGGACGTGGTGTTCCTGGTTGCCGGGCAGCTAGACCCCAGCGTGCACACCACCGCCATCGTGCGCGAGATCGAACCCCAGGCCCAAAGCGCCACGCGTACCCGGCGTGCGCGCTTGACCCTGGCCGAAACGCCGCCCGCGTTCCGCCTGGGTACGGCGATCAGCGTAACGTTGAGCACTGCCATCGCCCCGCGCATCGAAGTGCCCCTGAGCGCCTTGCAGGAGGTCGACGGCCAGACCCGCATCTGGCTGCTCGATATCCAGAACCAGACCGTGCAACCGCGTGACATCAGCGTGATCAGCCGCGATGCCGACAGCGCCTTGCTCTACGGCGGCGTCAAACCCGGCGAGCGCATCGTCACCGCCGGCGTGAACAGCCTGAAACCCGGGCAAAAAGTCAAAATCGACGAGGACAGCCCGCGATGAAAGGGAGCTTCAACTTATCCGACTGGGCCCTCAAGCATCAGTCCTTCGTCTGGTACCTGATGTTCGTCGCGCTGCTGATGGGCGTGTTTTCGTACATGAACCTGGGCCGCGAGGAAGACCCTTCCTTCACCATCAAGACCATGGTGATCCAGACCCGCTGGCCGGGCGCGACCCAGGAAGAAACCCTCAAGCAGGTCACTGATCGCATCGAGAAAAAGCTCGAAGAGCTCGACTCCCTCGACTACGTGAAAAGCTACACCCGGCCGGGCGAGTCCACGGTATTCGTGTTCCTCAAGGACACCACCAGTGCCAAGGACATCCCCCATATCTGGTACCTGGTGCACAAGAAGATCGACGACATTCGCGGCAGCTTCCCACCGGGGTTGCAGGGGCCGTCGTTCAACGATGAGTTCGGTGATGTGTTCGGCTCGGTGTACGCGTTTACCGGCGATGGCCTGTCGATGCGCCAGTTGCGTGACTACGTTGAGCAGGTGCGCGCCGAGATCCGTTCGGTGCCGGGGTTGGGCAAGGTCGAGATGATCGGCCAGCAGGACGAAGTGATTTACCTGAATTTTTCTACGCGCAAACTCGCGGCACTGGGGATTGACCAGCGCCAGGTGGTGCAGAGCCTGCAATCGCAGAACGCGGTGACGCCGGCCGGGGTGATTGAGGCCGGGCCTGAGCGGATTTCGGTGCGCACCTCGGGGCAGTTCGCCTCGGAGAAGGACCTGGCCAACGTCAACCTGCGGCTCAATGACCGGTTCTATCGCCTGGCGGATATCGCGGACATCAGCCGGGGTTATGTGGACCCGGCGCGGCCAATGTTCCGCTTCAACGGCAAGCCGGCCATCGGTCTGGCGATTGCCATGCAGAAGGGCGGCAATATCCAGTCGTTCGGCAAAGCCTTGCATGAGCGCATGGACGAACTGACTGCCGACCTGCCGGTGGGCGTCGGTGTGCACAAGGTGTCCGACCAGGCGGAAGTGGTCGAAGAGGCGGTCGGCGGTTTTACCAGTGCCTTGTTTGAGGCCGTCATCATCGTGCTGGTGGTGAGTTTCATCAGCCTGGGCATGCGCGCCGGGCTGGTGGTGGCGTGCTCGATTCCGTTGGTGCTGGCGCTGGTGTTCGTGTTCATGGAATACAGCGGCATCACCATGCAGCGCGTGTCGCTGGGGGCGCTGATCATCGCCCTCGGCCTGTTGGTGGACGACGCGATGATCACCGTCGAGATGATGATCACGCGCCTGGAAAAGGGCGAGACCAAGGAACAGGCGGCGACCTACGCTTACACCTCGACGGCGTTCCCCATGCTCACCGGTACGCTGGTGACGGTCGCGGGGTTTGTGCCGATCGGCCTCAACGCCAGCTCGGCGGGCGAGTACACCTTCACCCTGTTCGCGGTGATTGCCGTGGCGATGCTGGTCTCGTGGGTGGTGGCGGTGCTGTTTGCGCCGGTGATCGGCGTGCATATCCTGAGTGCCAACGTCAAACCTCACAACGCAGAGCCGGGGCGGATCGGCCGGGCGTTCAATGGCGGCATGCTATGGGCCATGCGCAACCGCTGGTGGGCGATTGGCATCACCGTGGCGCTGTTCGTGGCGTCGGTGTTTTCCATGCAGTTCGTGCAGAACCAGTTCTTTCCCTCGTCGGACCGCCCGGAGATCCTTGTCGACCTCAACCTGCCGCAAAACGCCTCGATCAACGAGACGCGCAAGGCTGTCGACCGCCTGGAAGCGATCATCAAGGACGACCCGGACATTGCGCGCTGGAGCACCTATATCGGCCAGGGCGCGATCCGTTTCTACCTGCCCCTCGACCAGCAACTGGAAAACCCCTACTACGCGCAGTTGGTCATCGTGAGCAAGGGCCTGGAAGAGCGCGGCGAGTTGATCGCGCGCCTGCAAAAGCGCCTGCGTGATGACTTCGTCGGCATCGGCAGTTACGTGCAGCCGCTGGAAATGGGCCCGCCGGTGGGCAGGCCGATTCAGTATCGCGTGTCGGGCAAAGACACCGACCAAGTGCGCAAACACGCCATCGAACTGGCGACCTTGCTGGACAAGAACACTCACCTTGGCGAGATCATCTACGACTGGAACGAGCCGGGCAAAGTGCTGCGTATCGACATCGCCCAGGACAAGGCGCGCCAACTGGGGCTGTCGTCGGAAGACGTGGCGCAGTTAATGAACAGCGTGGTCAGCGGATCTTCGGTGACCCAGGTGCATGACGATATCTACCTGATCAATGTGGTCGGCCGTGCCGAAGACGCTGAACGTGGCACGCCGGAAACCCTGCAGAACCTGCAGATCGTCACGCCCAACGGCACCTCGATTCCGCTGCTGGCCTTCGCCACCGTGCGCTACGAGCTGGAGCAGCCGCTGGTATGGCGTCGCGACCGCAAACCGACCATCACCATCAAGGCCTCGGTGCGCGATGAGATCCAACCGACGGACCTGGTCAAGCAGCTCAAGCCGGAAATCGACAAATTCAGCGCCGGCCTGCCGGTGGGCTACAAGGTCGCCACCGGCGGCACCGTGGAAGAAAGCGGCAAGGCGCAGGGTCCGATTGCCAGCGTGGTGCCGTTGATGCTGTTCCTGATGGCAACCTTCCTGATGATCCAGCTGCACAGCGTGCAGAAGATGTTCCTGGTGGCGAGTGTCGCTCCGCTCGGGCTGATTGGCGTGGTGCTGGCGTTGATCCCCACGGGCACGCCCATGGGCTTTGTGGCGATCCTTGGCATTCTGGCGTTGATCGGCATCATCATCCGCAACTCGGTGATCCTGGTGACGCAGATTCATGAGTACGAGGTGGCCGGCTATACGCCGTGGGATGCGGTGGTGGAAGCCACCGAGCACCGGCGCCGGCCGATCCTGCTTACGGCAGCGGCGGCGAGCCTGGGCATGATCCCGATTGCCCGTGAAGTGTTCTGGGGGCCGATGGCCTACGCGATGATCGGCGGGATCATCATCGCGACTTTGCTGACGTTGTTGTTCCTGCCGGCGCTGTACGTGGCCTGGTACAAGATCCGCGAACCCAAGCCGGAGCAACGCGGTTAACCAGAAAAAATGCAGATCAAAAGTGTGGGAGCGGGCTTGCCCGCGATAGCAGTCGGTCAGTCAACAATGGGAGTGGCTGACCCACCGCAATCGCGGGCAAGCCCGCTCCCACATTTGGATCTCCATAGGGCTGGGGGGCTGTGAGAAACTTCCTGAAATATCTATCACTGCCATGTCAGGCAGCAGTCTGTTTTACCCTCCCGACCTCCACCCACCCGGTCGAACGTTATGAACTGGCATCGTCATTGCTTACTGCTCTGCACATTCCTCATCTCCCCGCTGGCCCTTGCGAGCACTGTCCTTGAAAACCCGCTGTGGCGCGTCGAACTCGACCCCGCGACCCTCTCCATCCGCGTCACCCCCAACGGCCAGGCGCCGGTGCAGGCCAGCAGCGGCGTTGCCGCACGCGCAGTCAGCGAACTCGTGCAGAACGCCCAACAAGCCAGTTGGCAGTGGGGGGCCTTTCGTGTGGCAGCCAGCCTTGCGCAACGCGACCTGACGCTTGCCATCACCGCGCACGAACCCACCGAATTGAAGATCCTTCAACAACCCGCCAGCGCCCTGGGCAAAGGGCTGATGTGGCCATTGGCCGAAGGGCATTACGTGCCTGCCGACAACGCTGTGTGGAAAACGTTTTTGCAGGAACAAGGTGACCTCAACACCACCCAGGACCTCAGCCTGCCGCTGTGGGGCCTGGACCACGGGCGCTTCACCTTGAACTGGTTGCTGACCAACCCCTACAACAATCGCCTGCGCTGGCAGGCAGGGATGGCGCTGTCCGTGGCCCACGAATTCACCGCGCTCGACCCTGCTGCGCCGATGACCCTGCTGTTGCACCTGGGGGAGGCCGATCCCTTGGCCGGCGCCAAGCGCTACCGCCAATGGCTGGTCGAGCAAGGGCGTTATGAACCGCTGTCGGACAAGCTGCGGCAGACGCCCGAGGCACAGAAGCTGCTGGGTGCCAGCCATGTCTACCTGTGGGGCAATGACCTGCTGGCAGCGGAGGATGTGCGTGACTGGCCGTTGTTGCTCAAGCGCCTGCGTGGCCATGAGCTCAAAGGCTTGCTCGACAAGGAATCGACGAAAGTCCTGGCGCAGGCCACGCCCTTGAATCGCTATGAGCAGACGGCGCTGTTGCGGGGGCTGAATGCGGCCATCAACCGGAAGGCCAGGCAGAGTTGGCAGGTAGATGAGCCTGACATGCCGCGCCTCGCTGCACGTTATGGTGAGCTGCGCGGCGAGTTGGCTGTCGCGTTTGCCGGGGCGCTGAGCGATACCCCTCAAACCTGGGGCAGCCGGGCGATCCAGTCGCTGCGTGACTCAGGTCTTTCGCGCTTGCTGCTGACCCTGGGCGAAGGCTGGGAGGGCGGCCTGTGGCACCCCGAAGCGATCCGCGCCGGGGTCGATGCGGGTTACCTGATGGCGCCCTACGATTCCTATGAAACTGCGTTGTCCGCCACGGAAAATCCGGATTGGACCACAGCCCACCTGGGCAGCCGGGCCTACCGCGAGTGCGCGATTGTGCTGAAGGATGGCAAGCTGAAAACCGGCTTCCAGCAGTCCGGCCACTACACTGACCCGCGCTGCGTGCGCCCTCTGTTGGAGGCCCGCGTAAAGGCTATCCAGGCCAAGGCTGGCTTCAACGCGTGGTTCCTTGATGCCTATGCCACCAGCATGGTGTTCGACAGCTACCGCGACGGCGCCCGGATGACCCAGGCGCAAAACGCCGAGGGCAATATCGACGCCTCGCGCTGGCTCAACACCGTGCTCAAATTGCCAGCGGGCTCCGAAGACGGCAACGCCATCACCACCCAAGGCATTCTGTTCGCCCATGGCATGCAGACTCCGGTGATTGGCTGGGGTGACCAGGCCATGACCAAAGACAAGCAATCGCCCTACTACGTGGGCAATTGGTACCCGCCGGAGCAGCCGACGGTGTTCTTCAAGCCGGTGCCGCTCAAAGAGCCGTTTCGCACGGTCTACTTTGAGCCGAGCATGCGCCTGCCGTTGTACCAGGCGGTGTTCCACGGCTCGGTGATCACCACCCACCACTGGCTGTTCGACAGCCTGAAGCTGAGCAATGTGCAGGCTGAAAACGAGCTGACGCAACTGCTCTACAACGTGCCGCCGCTGTATCACCTGAATGCCTCGACCGTTAAGCAGCGCCTGCCGCTGATCCTGCGTCAGGATCGGTTTTTCCGGCCGCTGCACCAGCGTTTGGCGACCCAGGCGATGACGGATTTTCGTTGGCTGACGCCGGACAGGCAGGTGCAGCAAACCACCTTTGCCGATGGGACGCGGTTGGTGGCGAATTTTGCTGTCGAGGAAAAGGAGGGTTATGCCGGGCGCAGTGTGACTGCATATGGGGGGGGTGAGAAACCGCTGGTGTATCAGGTGGAGTAGGGTTGCCTCAGCGGGCGTCATCGGGGGCAAGCCCCCTCCCACATTTTAAATGTATTCACAAATCAAACTGTGGGAGGGGGCTTGCCCCCGATGGCGTCAGGCCAGGCAACGAAAATCTACCTCTTGCGCCACACACTCGCCAACCAGGGCTGCTGCGCCCTGGGCAACCCCGCCGGCCGGTAGTAATGCTCCAGCTCCACAAACCCGGCCTCGGTCAGCAGCGCTTGCCAAGCCTCAAGGTCGTGATAAGACCCATACCGCGGCCCATTCCAGCCTTCCTGGTTCTCACCCCGAGGGTTGGAACTGAACAACACGCCCCCCGCTTTCAACGCACCATGCAGTTGCTCGAGCACACGGGGCAATTCCTGCTTGGGGATATGAAACAACACCGCATTGGCGAAGATCCCGTCGAAGCGTTCAGCCGGCAGGTCCAGCTTGAGAAAATCCTGCTGCAACACTTCGCAGCCACTGTCCTCCCGTGCCATCTGCGCAAAGCGCTCCGAGCCGTCGAGCCCCACCGCGATATGGCCCATGCGGGTAAAGGTCTGCAAGTCACGCCCTGGGCCGCAGCCGAAATCCAGCACAGTGAACGGCGCCGTACCCTGGATATGCCGCAGCAGCGCGTCGATGTTCTGGCTCACATCGTGATCGCGGGTGCCTTCACGGAAGTCCTCGGCCACTTTGTTGTAGTGGCCGAGGGTGGTGGCGGTGATGGTGCTGAGGTCGTCGGGCTTGAGTGTCATGACGGGGAATACCGTGCGTCTTCGATGGCCCGACTATACCTCACCTCTTGTTAAGGACCCGCGCCAACCGATCCCCACCCAACTGAATCACCGCCACCAGCGCCACCAGCAGCACAATCACCGTCAACATGATCTGCGTATCAAAGCGCTGATACCCGTATCGGTACGCAATATCCCCCAAGCCCCCCGCGCCAATCGCGCCGGCCATGGCCGATGAGTTGATCATGGTCACCAGCGTGATGGTGAACCCGCCGACGATCCCCGGCAGCGCTTCCGGCAACAGCACGTGCCAGATGATGTGCCAGCGGCGGCAGCCCATGGCTTGGGCAGCTTCGATCAGGCCGTGGTCGACTTCGCGCAGGCTCACCTCGGCGATTCGTGCAAAGAACGGCGTGGCGGCGATGGTCAGCGGTACGACTGCGGCCCACACGCCGTAGGTGGTGCCGACGATCAGGCGGGTGAACGGGATCAGCGCCACCATCAGGATCAGGAACGGAATCGAGCGGAACAGATTGACGAACGCCCCCAGCACGCGGTTAAGCGCTGGCGCCTGGTAGATGCCGCCTTTGTCGCTGGTGACCAGGAACACCGCCAGCGGGATTCCCACCAGCAGCGCGATCAGCGATGACACGCCGACCATCAGCAAGGTGTCGATGGCGCCTTGTACCAATCGATCAAACCACATAGCCCAGCACCTCCGTCTGTTGTGCCCAATTCCCGGCCCGTTTGCGCAGTTCTTCGGCGCTGTGGGGCGAGCCATTCACCGCCAGCAGCAATTGCCCCAGGGCATGCCCCTGGATGCGTTCCACGCCGCCTTGCAACAGGCGCACGCGGCCGCCGAGGGCGCTGAACAGGGCGGCCAGGTCGGGTTCGTCGGTGTCGCCGCCGGTGAATTGCAAACGCAGCACCAGCGCCGCGTCGGCCGTCGCCGGTGTGGCCTGCAGGCGGCTTTGCAGTTCATCCGGCAGCCCGTGTTGCAGCGGTGCCAGCAGGGTTTGGCTGACTTCATGTTGCGGGTTGCCGAACACCTGCCAAACCGGGCCTTGCTCGACGATGCGCCCATGTTCCAGCACCACCACGCGGTCGCAGATCTCGCGGATCACCGCCATCTCGTGGGTGATCAGCACGATGGTCAAACCCAGGCGCCGGTTGATCTCGCGCAGCAGGCAGAGGATCGATTGAGTCGTCTCCGGGTCGAGGGCCGAGGTGGCCTCGTCACACAACAGGATCTCGGGGTCGTGCACCAGCGAGCGGGCAATGCCCACCCGTTGTTTCTGCCCGCCGGATAGCTGCGCCGGATAAGACTTGTGCTTGTCCTGCAGCCCCACCAGTTCCAGCAGCTCACGCACCTTTTGCTCGCGCTGCTGCTTCGGTACGCCCGCCACTTTCAACGGCAACTCGACGTTCTGCCACACCGTCTTGGCCGACATCAGGTTGAAGTGTTGGAAAATCATGCCGATGCGCCGACGCAGGGCCACCAGGCGGTCTTCGTCGAAGTCGCCGATGTCCACCTGATCGATCAGCACCCGCCCGCTGCTGGGTTGTTCCAGGCGATTGATGGTGCGGATCAGCGACGACTTGCCGGCGCCGCTGCGACCGATGATGCCGAACACTTCACCGCGCTGGATCGCCAGGTCGATGCCTTGCAACGCATGCACCGTGCCGTCGTAGCTCTTGCCCAGGTTGATAAAACGCACATGGGCGCGATTGAGCTCGGGGTGCAGTTCGGTCTGTTCGGCGTCCCTGGGCGGCAGGCCCAGGTCGCGCAGTGGGGCATGGGCGGCGGTCATTTTTTATCTTCCCAGCCGACTTGGTAGAGCTTGCCGAGGGACTTATCCAAGGCGGCACGCACCACCGGCGAATGCTGGTAGATATCCACAAACTTGATCACCCGTGGGTCGGTCTTGCTTTTGGGTTGGATCACGAACTGGATCACGTACTCCGGATGGTCGAGGCCGTCGAACAGCAGCGCCGACTCGGCATCGAAGGTCTTGGACAGGCGGATATACGCCGGGTAGCCCTGCACCAGGTCGGCATCGTCATAGGCGCGCACCAGTTGCACCGCTTCGACCTGCAGGATCTTGATCTTCTTCGGGTTGGAAACGATGTCCTCTTCGGTGGCCTTGTAGCCCACGCCCGGCTTGAGCGTGATCAGCCCCGCCTTGGCCAGCAGTTGCAGGCCCCGACCGCTGTTGATCGGGTCGTTGGCAATTGCCACGCTGGCGCCCTGGGGCAGGTCGTTGATGCTCTTGTACTTCTTTGAGTACAGCCCGACGTTGTTGATGATGCCCGGCGCATAAGGCACCAGGTCAAAACCGGCGGCGGCCTTGGCGTTTTCCAGGAACGGGATGTGCTGGAAGTAGTTCACGTCGATATCGCCAGCAGCCAGGCTGACGTTGGGTGCGATCCAGTCGGTGAACTCCACCAGCTCGACTTTCAGGCCTTGCTTGCCGGCTTCGGCCACGGCGGCTTCCAGAGGAATCGCAAAGGCGGCGGTGGTGCCGATTTTCAGCGGTGCATCGGCGGCGAATACCGCCGAGCTGAACAGTCCGAACGCCAGGGCCAGTGCTTTGACTGGATGGGTGAGCAGTGTCTTTTTCATTGGGTATTTCCAGTCAGAGAAGCAGTTTGTCGGTAGGTGGAACCGGTGTGTTGTTCGGGTAGGCGGGCGCTGCCCTGGAAGACTTTTTCCCGCAGCGTTCCCTGTTCGTATTCAGTTTTGTACGACCCGCGCTTTTGCAACTCCGGCACCACCAGGTCAATGAAGTCCACGTAGCTTTCCGGCGTAACGATGCGCGTGAGGTTGAAGCCATCCAGGCCGGTTTCGCCGATCCAGGATTCCAGCTCATCGGCGACCTGTCCGGGCGAGCCGACCAGGGTGATGTAGCGCCCGCCCAGGGCGTGCTGCTCCAGCAATTTGCGTCGGGTCCAGTCGTTGTTCTGCAGGTTCTTGGTGGCTGACTGGATCGCGTTGCTCTTCACGTATTGGATCGGTTCGTCCAGTGCGTATTGGGCAAAGTCGATAGCGGTGGATGCGGAAAAATGCGCCACGCCAGCCTCCGCGCTGGCGTAGCTCAAGTATTCCGCGTGCTTTTCCCAGGCAAGTTCTTCGGTGGCGCCCACGATCACGTTGAGGCCCATGAACACCTTGATGTCATCCGGGTTGCGCCCGGCCGCGACCGCGCTGGCGCGCACCTTGTCCACCTGGACCTTGGTCGCCGCCTTGTTCTGCCCGCTGATGAACACGCACTCGGCATGCCGCCCGGCGAACAGCAAACCGCGCTCCGAACTGCCGGCCTGGAACAGCACCGGTGTACGCTGCGGCGAGGGTTCGCACAGGTGATAACCCTCCACCTGGTAGAACTCGCCCTGGTGCGCGACTTTGTGCACCTTGCCCGGCTGCGCGTACACCCGCGCCTTGGGATCGTTGAGCACCGCGTCGTCTTCCCAGCTGCCCTCCCAGAGTTTGTAGAGCACCTCCAGGTATTCATCGGCCTGGTCGTAGCGACGGTCATGTTCGACTTGTTCATTGAGGCCCATGGCCTTGGCGGCGCTGTCGAGGTAGCCGGTGACGATGTTCCAGCCCACACGGCCACGGCTCAGGTGGTCCAGCGTGGACATGCGGCGGGCGAACAGGTACGGCGGCTCGTAGGTGAGGTTGGCGGTGAGGCCGAAGCCGAGGTTTCTGGTGACAGCAGCCATGGCTGAGACCAACAGCAACGGATCATTCACCGGCAGCTGGATCGACTCTTTGAGCGGCACATCAATCGAGTTCTGGTACACGTCGTACACACCGACGATATCGGCGATGAACAAACCGTCGAACAGCCCGCGCTCGAGGGTTTGCGCCAGCTCGGTCCAGTACTCGATCGTCTTGTACTGGGTCGAAGTGTCCCGTGGATGCGTCCACAGGCCGTGGTTGATATGCCCGATGCAGTTCATGTTGAAGGCATTGAGCAGGATTTTTTTCTTCGCCATCAAATGGTCCCCCGCAGTGGCGGGTTTTCATCGTTCAGGTAGTAATTACCCACCGCGTGGTACTTCCAGCGCACCGGGTCGTGCAGGGTGTGCACGCGGGCGTTGCGCCAGTGACGGTCCAAGCCATGTTCAGCCAGGGTCGCCTGGCTGCCGGCCAGTTCGAACAGGGTGCTGCCGGCGGCCAGGGAAATTTCGGTGCTCAAGGCGCGCACTTCCGCGACCGCAATCGAGGCGGCAGCGACGGTCTCGGTGTTGCTGTCGGCCTGGGCGCGGTCCAGGTATTCGCCTGAGCGCTCCAGCAGCGCCTCGGCGGCGTGCAGGCGGATGCTCAGGTGGCCGAAGCTTTTCAGGGTCAGTGGGTCTTCGGTGGCCTTGTCGTTGCCGGCGTCGATCCACGGGCGGGTCTTGGTGCGCACAAAGTGCAGCGCATCTTCAAAGGCCGCGCGGGCGATACCGGTGTCGATGGCGGCATGAAGGATCTGCGCCAGCGGGCCGACGGTGGTCGGGCGTTCGAAGGCGCGCTGGAACGGGATCACGTCCTGCGCGGCTACCCACACATTGTCGAACACCACCGAACCGCTGCCGGTGGTGCGCTGGCCGAAGCCGCTCCAGTCGTCGATCACGCTCAGGCCTTCACTGTCACGCGGCACAAAGGCCAGTTGCTGTACGCCGTGTTCATCCACCACCGAGGTGGGAATGCGCTGGGCGTAGATCGCGCCGGTGGAATAGAACTTGCGGCCGCTGATGCGGAAACCGTCACCGTCGCGGGTGATTTTAGTGACGCGGTCATGGGCCGTCTTGGTGCCCAGTTCCGCCAGGGCGTTGCCGAAGCGCTGGCCGGCAAGTACCTCGGCGTACAGGCGTTTTTGCTGCGCCGGGCTGCCGTTTACGCGCAGCACTTCCAGGGCGTAGAAATGGTTCTGCGGGATCTGCCCCAGGGACGCATCGGCCTGGGCTATCAAGGCAATCACCTTGGCCAGGGTGACGTTGGACACGCCCGCGCCACCGTACTCCTTGGGTACGCTGATGCCCCACAGGCCGGAGCGTGAAAACACGTCCAGTTCGGGCAGCGGCAGGCGGCGTTCGCGATCGCGCTGGGCGCTGTCGCGGCGAAAGTCTTCGGCCAGATCACTGGCGACAACAAGGGCTTGTTCGTCGCTGGTGATGACCGCGACGTTTGCAGAGAAAGTCATAGGTGTTCTCCAGAGGTCTGGTCGGTCAGATCCAGGAATGGCGAGCTGGCAAGGTGCCGTTCAATCGATAGGCGCCGACGGCGTGATACTTCCAGCGCACCGGGTCGTGCAGGGTGTGCACCCGGGCATTGCGCCAGTGGCGGTCGAGGTTGAATTCGGCGAGGGTGGCGCGGCTGCCGGCCAGTTCGAAGAGTTTCTCGCTGACCAGCAGCGACACTTCGGTGGTCAGCACCTTGGCCTCGGCCACGGCGATGGAGGCACGCGCGGCGGATTGCGCGGTGATCGGTGCGGCGCTGACCTGGTCCAGCACTTGTCCCGCCTTGCGCAGCAGGGCTTCGGCGGCGTGCAGTTCGATCTTGAGCTTGCCGATGTCGGCGATCACATACAGGTCGTCACTGGCGCGTTCGACCTTGGCGTCGATCCAGGGGCGCGAGCGTTCGCGTACGAAGGCGATGGTGTCATCCAGCGCACCACGGGCGATACCGGCGTCGATGGCCGCCTGGATCAGTTGCGAGACGGCGCCCTGGATATTTGGTGTCTCGCCGATGCGCCAGTTTTCTACCACCAGCTCGGCCTCCACCGGCACCTGATCCAGCAGCACCGTGCCGCTAGCGGTGGTGCGCTGGCCGAAGCCGGACCAATCGTCAACGATGCGCAGCCCTTCGGTACCACGGCGCACAAATGCCATGACCTGCTTGCCGTCATCGTTCAACGCCTTGACCGCCACCCAATGGGCAAACAGTGCGCCGGTGGAATAGAACTTTTGGCCGCTGATTACGTAACCGTCACCCTTGGCGGTGATGCGCGCCTTGAGCTCCAGGGTGTTTTTGGTGCCGCGTTCCGGGCCGCCATTGCCGATGCGCCAGCCGTCGAGCACGCTCTGGAACAGCTGTTTTTTCTGGCGCTCGGTGGCGGCGCCCTGCAACAGGTGCAGGATGCCGAAGTGGTTCTGCGGGATCTGCCCGAGTGCCGGGTCGGCCGCGCTGATGATTGCGAACACCTCGGCCAGGGTCACGAAAGACACCTGCGGGCCGCCGTACTCACGGGGAATGGAAATACTGCCGAGCCCACTGCGGGTGAACTGCTCGATCTGCGCCCACGGCAGTTTGCGTTGCTGGTCGCGCCTGGCGGCTTGCAGGCGCGCCGCCTGGGCCAACTCATGGGCAGCCTTCAGCGCCTCTGCATCGTTGCGCAGCACGGTGGCCGGCAACAGCAGGGGGGCGACGTCCAGATCATTCTGGGGGGGGGTTAGAGCCAAGTTAGACATCAGCGCCGCTCCTTGGCTGCACGTAATGCCCTGGCGTTGCGCACCGGGGTAATTCTGACCATACCGACCTCGCATTCAATGAAATAAAAACAGAAAAATCAGAGATGTCCGGTGGTCCGGTGCATATACCCTAAGCGTGTTAAATATTTAAATAAACTAACTTTTGGGAATATGCATAGAAGGTCTGTCACCCAGGTTCGCAGGGAGAGCCCAGAGTTCGTGGCTGGTAAATCAGCGCGCTCCCGGCCGGGCGGGACGGTGCTCCTGCTGCGATGCGCAAGGTGCGCGCGGGTGCCCAGAGTGAATTGTTGCCGACACGATCGAGAATGCAGTACGTCACCTCCAGCCGGCAGTCGTCACCGCCTTCGAGAATCACCGTCGAAGGCACCCAGACCTGCACGGCCTGACCGACTTCCCGGGCCTGGACCTTGGGCAGGTCCAGGCGCACATCGCCCCAGCGCAAGGTGATGGCGTCGCCGCTGGCCATGTTCAGGTACGGCTCGATGGTCAGGGGAATGCCGCGTCGCCCCTGCCCGGCGTTGACGCCGTAGCGGCGGATGGTGTCGGGCAGGCCCACGGGGGCGAGGTTCTGGTTCTCATCGAGGTACAGGGGCGACGGCTGGCCGCCCGGGTAGAGGGTCTTGACGCGGACTCGGGTCACCGCTGAGCGAGCCGGAGCATGACCGACCTGCATGACCTGGTAATGCACACGCGCCGGGCCATTGAGCACGAAACTTTCCGGTACTCGCAGGTGAGTGACCGCGCCGATCCTGCCGGCGGTGACCCGGCGTGAAGCGGCGAAGCAGTTGTTCCAGAACAGCTCGATCAGGTCGCCTTCATCCATGCCGGGATACGCAGCGATCTCGACCTGCAAGTGGGTGGCGGCCAAGGCATTGATGCCATTGCCGATGGCCTGGGGCAGTGTCGGGGCAGTGAGCAGGGGGCGTGTCATAAGTCATCTCCTTGATGCAGCCAGCAGCCATCGTTCCGGCCCTTTGGCGTGGGTGCACGCGGTGGGCCGAAAAGAACGATTCAGTGAATAGCCGGGATAGGATCCAATCCTCTGGGCGCTAGATAAGAGGGTTGGCCGAGGGCCGTCAATGGCGGCAAAGGGCTAAATGGCGGGTTTGGAGATATTCAGAACGGTCCGACTGAGGCGGGGATATTCAGGTAGGTGCGCTGGGGTGTTTTACCCGCGGGAACGACGATCCCTTGTAGGAGCGAGCTTGCTCCTACAAGGGGGTATCAGTGGGCGAGGAATTTGCTCAGGAACTGCTTGGTGCGCTCTTCCCTGGGGTTGGCGAACAACGCCTTGGCTTCACCTTGTTCGACGATCACGCCCTTGTCGAAGAAGATCACCCGGTTGGCCACATCCCGCGCAAAACTCATCTCGTGGGTGACGATGACCATGGTGCGGTTTTCTTCGGCGAGGCTGCGGATGGTCGCCAGCACTTCACCGACCAGTTCCGGGTCCAGCGCCGAGGTGGGTTCGTCGAACAGGATCACCTCCGGCTCCATGGCCAGCGCACGGGCAATCGCCACGCGCTGCTGCTGGCCGCCGGACAGGCGCCGTGGGTAGGCGTCTTCCTTGCCTGCCAGGCCGACTCTGGCCAGCAACTTGCGCCCCAAAGCGATAGCCTCTTCGCGTGGCATCTTCTTGACCACGGTGGGGCCTTCGATGACGTTTTCCAGCGCGGTGCGGTGGGGGAACAGGTTGAAGTTCTGGAACACAAAACCCACGTGCTGGCGCAGGCGCCGCACCAGGCTTTGTTGCTGGTTGATCGGCTTGCTGGTGTCGATCTCGATGTCACCCACCTTGATGCGGCCGCTGGTGGGTTGTTCGAGGAAGTTCAGGCAGCGCAGGAAGGTGGTCTTGCCGGAACCGCTGGGGCCGATGATGGCGATGACTTCGCCTTCCTTGACCTCCAGGTCGATGCCGTTGAGCACCACCTGACCCTTGAATTGTTTGGTCAGTTTTTCAACCACGATCATGCTTCAGGACTCCAGGTCATGCCGGTTGACCCGGTCTTCCAGGCGGTTTTGCAAATGCGCCAGGATGCTCGCCAAAATCCAGTAGATCAGCGCAGCGGAGAGATACATGGTGAAGATTTCGAAGGTCCGTGCCGACACCAGTTGCGCCTGGCGGAACAGCTCGGGCACCTGGATAGTGGCGGCCAGCGCCGTGTCCTTGACCAGCGAAATGAAGCTGTTGCCCAGCGGCGGCAAGGCCGTGCGCATCGCCTGCGGCAGGATGGCCCGGCGCAGGGTCTGCGCGCGGGTCATGCCGATACTGGCGGCGGCTTCCCATTGGCCGCGCTCGATGGAACCGATGGCGGCGCGCAGGATTTCACAGGCGTAGGCGGCCATGTTGAGCGAGAAGCCGATCATGGCGGCCGGGATCGGATCCAGCTCGATGCCCACTTGCGGCAAGCCGTAGTAGATCAAGAACAGCTGTACCAGCAAGGGCGTGCCGCGAAAGAACGACACATAGACTCGGGCGAGCCAGCTCACCAGCTTGAAGCGCGACAGGCGCATCAAGGCCAGGCCGAAGCCCAGCAGCAAGCCGAAAAACATCCCGCCGAGGCTGAGGATCACCGTGAAATACGCGCCCTTGAGCAGAAAGGGCGCGGAGTCCAGCGCGAGTTGGAAACCTGCTTCCATTATTGAGTGACGTCAGCGTTGAAGTACTTCTCGGACAGCTTCTTCAAGGTGCCGTCGGCGCGCAGTTTGTCGAGCGCCTTGTTCACTGCATCCAGCAGTTCTGGCTCACCCTTGCGCAGGGCGATACCGGCTTCCTGGCGGGAGAAGGCGTCGCCGGCAGCAGCGGTGTCCGGGGCTTTCTTGGCGTATTCCAGGGCGGCCAGGCGGTCGATCAGGATGGCGTCGATACGGCCGATGCGCAGGTCCTGGAACTTGGTCGGGTCGTCGTTGTAGGTCTTGATGATGGCTTTGGGTTGATTGTCCTTGAGCCATTGTTCGTAGTTGGTGCCCAGGCCCACACCGACTTTCTTGCCGGCCAGGTCGTCGGCGGTCTTGATGGTGTCGACGTTTTTCTTCAGGACCAGCGCCTGGATACCGGAGACGGTGTAAGGCTTGGAGAAGTCGTATTTCTTTTTACGCTCATCGGAGATGGTCACCTGGTTGACCACGGCGTCCAGGCGCTTGGATTCCAGGGCGGCGAGGATGCCGTCCCACGGAGTCGCTTGCAGCTTGACCTTCACGCCCAGCTCTTTAGCCAGTGCTTCGGACAGCTCCACTTCGAAACCGCTGAGCTTGCCGCTTTCATCGACGAAGCTGAACGGCGGGTAGGTACCTTCCAGGCCGATCTTGATCTCGCCGGCTTTCTTGATGTTGTCCAGCTGATCACCCGCGACTGCTTGGCCGATCAGGCCAGCCCCGAGTGCCAGGCCCAAAGTGCCAACCAGCAACGTGCGACGGAATACAGAAATAGTCATGAAGAGCCCCTGTGTTTTTATGGTGTGCGAAGCAGGTGACGCAGTAGTCGTATCCTGCCTTAAAGCGCGTAGCGCGTCTTCGCCTACGGCGCGACTATAAAGCCGGTTTTTAAGACTTGAAAATAATATAAATAAAATCTGATATTCCAATATTGAATATCAAGAGATTCTAATGTGGGAGGGGGGCTTGCCCCCGATAGCGGTGTATCAGCCACAGAAGTCATGACTGATACTCTGTCATCGGGGGCAAGCCCCCTCCCACATTTAGTCCGCGTTTATTCAGTTGAAGGCACTGTTGTAGGCAAACAACGCCGGCGCCCCGCCGGTATGCAGGAAAATGATCGAGCCATCCTCGAAGCGCTGGCGCCCGATACCGTCCAGCAAGCCGGCCATGGCCTTGCCAGTGTAGACCGGGTCCAGCAGCAGGCCTTCCTGGCTCGCCAGTAACTTGACCGCAGACAGGGTGCCGGCGTTCGGTTCGCCATAGCGCGGGCCGAAATATTCGTCCCACAGGATCACCTTGAAGGCCTCGGGAATATCCACACCCAACAATTCGGCGGTGCGTTCGGCCAGGCCCTGCACTTTCGGGAACTGGGCTTCTTCGGTGCGCGATACGGTGATACCGATCACGGGCAACTGCGGCAGCACTTCACTCAACGCCAGGGCCAGGCCGCTGTGGGTACCCGCGCTGCCGGACGCCAGCACCACGGCGGCAAACTCGATGCCGCTGTCTTCGATCTGCGCGGCCAGCTCCAGGCCGGCGCGCACATAGCCCAACGCACCGAGGGCGTTGGAGCCGCCGATAGGCACCAGGTACGGCTGCTTGCCGTTGCTGCGCAGGCGGTCGGCGAGGGCGTTGAGCTGGTCGTCGACGTTGTCGAGGTTCTCTACCAGCTCCACCTTGGCGTCGAACAGGTCCAGCAGCAGGCGGTTGCCGTTGCCCAGGTAGTTGGGGTCTTCGGTGCCGGTGGGGTTCTCCAGCAGCGCGACGCAGCCCAGGCCGAGCTTGGCGGCCAGCGCGGCGGTCTGGCGCACGTGGTTGGACTGGATCGCACCAGCGGTCACCAGGGTGTCGGCGCCTTGGGCGATGGCATCGGCGGCCAGGTATTCGAGTTTACGCAGCTTGTTGCCACCCATGGCCAGCGGTGTGGTGTCGTCGCGCTTGACGTAGATGTCTCTGCCCAACCAGGCCGACAGCCGCTCGAGTTTTTCCAGGGCGGTGGCGCCACCCAGCAGTTCCAGGCGGTTAAAACGGTCGAGCTGTTGTTTGATCATGGCTACGCACGGTTGATGAGGATGGGGCGACTATAGGCAGGCACTTTTCATCGGGCAACCGCCAATCGCTTATTCCGGATGGTTCTTAGTATTGCACCATTGGTTCTTAAGGGCGGCCAGGGTGCATACCGTAAAGTGAGCGCCATTACGTCAGGAGTGAAAACCGTGAGTGAGCGTTCCAGTCATTGGCAATTACAGACCATCGTCAGCCAGTTGCGCGGCGCCCGGGACCAGTGGCGCACGCGCAATGGTCGCTTGAGCGGTGAGCATGGTGGCCGCGAGTTACCTTCTCGCGAGGCGGTGGCGCAGATTCTGGAGTCGCTGTGCGGTGCGTTGTTTCCGATGCGCCTGGGGCCGGTGGACCTGCGTGAAGAAAGCGAAGATTTCTACGTCGGCCACACCCTGGATGTGGCGCTCAATGCCCTGCTCGGCCAGGCGCGCCTGGAACTGCGCTACGCCGCGCGCCAGAGCGGCGAGGACGACAGCGCCGTTAACGCCCACGCCATCCGCTTGATCCAGGATTTCGCCCTGGCCTTGCCGTCCCTGCGCAGCCTGTTGGACACCGACGTGCTGGCCGCCTACCACGGCGACCCGGCGGCGCGTAGCGTGGATGAAGTGCTGCTGTGCTACCCCGGCATCCTGGCGGTGATTCACCATCGCCTGGCCCACCACCTGTACCGCGCCGGTCTGCCGTTGTTGGCGCGCATCAGTGCCGAGATCGCGCACTCGGCCACCGGGATCGACATCCACCCCGGCGCGCAGATCGGCCCGAGTTTCTTTATCGACCATGGGACCGGTGTGGTCATCGGCGAAACCGCGATCATCGGCGAGCGCGTGCGCATCTACCAGGCCGTGACCCTGGGCGCCAAGCGCTTCCCGGCGGACGAGGACGGGCAGTTGCAGAAGGGCCATCCGCGTCACCCGATTGTCGAGGACGATGTGGTGATCTACGCCGGGGCGACGATCCTGGGGCGCATCACCATCGGCAAGGGCTCGACCATTGGGGGTAACGTATGGCTGACCCGCAGCGTGCCGGCGGGAGCGAATATCACCCAGGCCAATCTGCAACATGATGACGGTACGCAAAAATAAGCAGCATGCTTACCGAATGTGGGAGGGGGCTTGCCCCCTCCCACATTTTGTGTGCATTTCACCTCCAGACTGCTGAACGATTTCCTCTTCTCGCCCGTCATACCAATCCTTGAGCTAGTGTAGGAATCACCTACCACTCAGCCCTGCGATTAGTCCCAGACCGCCTATCCATGTTTAACTTGAATGTTCGTTCAAGTTAAACCCGGTGGTTCGCTGCCCGCTCACAACAGGAGGCTTACCTTTGCTGAGTCCGTTATTGACAGCCACATCCCTCACCCTCGGGGTGCATCGTTCATGAGTGCATCGTCCACCCCATCCAGCGGCCTGGTGCGCATGAATGCGCCGGTCTTCTACTTTGCCGCGACGTTTATCCTGCTGTTCGGCATTACTGTCATCGCTATCCCGCAACAGGCCGGTGCCTGGCTGCTGGCAGCGCAAAACTGGGCGGCCAACACGGTCGGCTGGTACTACATGCTGGCGATGACCCTGTATCTGGTCTTCGTGGTGGTCACCGCGCTATCGGGCTACGGCAAGATAAAACTCGGTGCCGACCACGACGAGCCCGAATTCAGTTACCTGTCCTGGGCCGGCATGCTGTTCGCCGCCGGGATCAGCATCACGCTGTTCTTCTTCTGCGTCTCCGAGCCGCTGACGCACCTGGTGCAACCGCCGCAAGGCGTGCCGATGAACGCCGACGCCGCACGCCAGGCCATGCAGATTCTGTTTTTGCACTGGGGCCTGCATGGCTGGGGCGTGTTCGCCTTTGTCGGCATGGCCCTGGCGTACTTCGCCTACCGGCATAACCTGCCGCTGGCGTTGCGCTCGGCGTTGTACCCGCTGATCGGCAAACGCATCAATGGCCCCATCGGTTACGCAGTGGATGGCTTCGGCATCATCGCCACGGTGTTCGGCCTGGGCGCGGACATGGGCTTTGGGGTGCTGCACCTCAACTCAGGGCTGGATTACCTGTTCGGCATTGCCCATACCCAGTGGATCCAGGTTGGCCTCATCACCCTGATGATGGGCGCTGCGATCCTGGTCGCCGTGGCCGGCGTCGACAAGGGCGTGCGGGTGATGTCAGACATCAACATGCTGCTGGCCTGTGCGCTGTTGCTGTTCGTGTTGTTCGCCGGCCCCACCCAGCATTTGCTCAACACCCTGATCCAGAACATCGGTGACTACCTGGGAGCCTTGCCGACCAAGAGTTTCGACGTGTATGCCTACGACAAACCCAGCGACTGGCTGGGCGGCTGGACCGTGTTCTACTGGGCCTGGTGGATTGCATGGTCGCCGTTCGTGGGCCTGTTCATCGCGCGTATTTCCCGTGGCCGTACCATCCGCGAATTCGTGTTCGGCGTGTTGCTGATCCCGCTGGGTTTCACCCTGGCGTGGATGTCGATCTTCGGCAACAGCGCTATCGACCAGGTGCTCAACCACGGCATGGCCGCACTCGGCCAATCGGCCATCGATGACCCGTCGATGAGCCTCTACCTGCTGCTGGAAACCTACCCGTGGAGCAAGACCGTTATCGCGGTCACGGTGTTTATCAGCTTCGTGTTCTTCGTCACCTCGGCCGACTCCGGCACCGTGGTGCTGTCGACCCTGTCGTCCAAGGGCGGCAACGCCGATGAAGACGGGCCGAAATGGCTGCGGGTGTTCTGGGGCGCGATGACAGCGCTGGTCACCAGTGCCTTGCTGTTCGCCGGCAGCATCGACTCGCTCAAGTCAGCGGTGGTGCTGACCTCGCTGCCGTTCTCGATGATCCTGCTGCTGATGATGTGGGGGCTGCACAAGGCGTTCTACCTCGAATCGCAGAAGCAGATCGCCCAGTTGCACTCGCTGGCGCCGGTTTCGGCAGCGCGCAAAGGCCGGGGCGGCTGGCGTCAGCGGTTGAGCCAGGCGGTGCATTTCCCGTCGCGGGATGAGGTGTATCGCTTCCTGGAATCAACCGTGCGCCCGGCGATTGAAGAGGTGACGGCGGTGTTCGTCGAGAAGGGCCTGAGTGTGGTCACCCAGCCCGACCCGTCCAACGACAGCGTCAGCCTGGAAATCGGCCATGGCGAGCAACATCCCTTCGTCTATCAAGTGCAGATGCGCGGCTACTTCACGCCGTCGTTTGCCCGTGGTGGCATGGGCTCCAAAGAGATCAACAACCGTCGCTACTACCGGGCGGAAGTGCACTTGGCCGAGGGCAGCCAGGACTATGACCTGGTCGGCTATACCAAGGAGCAGATCATCAACGACATCCTCGACCAATACGAGCGACACTTGCAGTTCCTGCACTTGGTGCGTTGACGCTCAACGCAGACCTGTCAGAGAAGCTTTATGTGGGAGGGGGCTTACCCCCGATAGCGGAGTGTCAGTATCCGATGAGCTGGCTGGCCTACCGCAATCGGGGGCAAGCCCCCTCCCACAAAAGTATGTGCAAGGCCCTGAATTTTCGGGTTTTCTTAAATTTAATTTCATCCGTCGCCCGCCTGTTTTGACGCGCAACTGTCATCTGGCCACTGCGTAATTGTGTGAAGCGTTTGACGCTTTCATTTCAGAACAGTGACGGAGACCGGTACCAATGAAGACGTTGATAAGCCCTATGGTGGGTGCCGCCATGGCGAGCTTTATGCTGTCCGCCCATGCCGATTTTATCGATGACAGCCACGCCGATGTGACCCTGCTCAACCGCTACCTCAACCAGCAGGGGCGTGACGTGGTGAACAGCAACGCCAAGGCCCACAGCATTCGCGATTGGGGCCAGGGGTTTGAGTTCAACTTCAAGTCCGGCTACACCGAAGGCCCGGTGGGGTTTGGCCTGGACCTGCAGGCGTTCTACGGGTTGAAGCTAGACTCCGGTGGCGATCTCAACGACAAGGATCACCAGGGCCGCTACCCCGGCAGCATGTTCCCGCTGGACAACGGCAAGTCCGCCGACCAGTTCGGCGTGTTGAGCCCGACGTTCAAGATGCGTTTCGCCAAGGACGAGTTGCGCCTGGGTACGCTCTACGGCAACAACCCGGTGCTGGCCAACACCGACGGGCGCCTGTACCAGCAGACCAATACCGGTGTGCAACTGGTGTCCAAGGACCTCAGTGATTTCACCTTCACCGGTGGCGATATCTTCAAGACCAAGATCCGCAACGAAACCGGCGACCAGGGCATGATTACCGCCGGTGGCACCAAAGAGAGCGATCGTTTCCTGTTCGGCGGTGCGGACTACACCGGCATCCAGAACACCACGGTCAGCCTGTGGTACTCCAACCTTGAGGATTACTACCAGCAGTTCTTCCTTGGCGCCAAGCGCCATGATGCCTTGTCGGTGGGCGCTATCGACACCGATGTGCGGGTGTTCCGCAGCCTGGGCGTGGGCGGCAACGCCGACGGAGACAAAGACTTCGCGGCGGCCGGCCTCTACGGTGACGGCACGGGCAAGGGTCGCATCAACCAGACCACCGCCAGCCTGCTTGAGAGCTACAGCCTGGACGGGCATACCGTTGGCCTGGGCATCCAGAAAAACAGCGGCGACAGCGACTTTCCGTACCTGGATTCCGGCCTGAACAGCGGTGACAACCGCCAAGGCCCAGGCTCAGGCGCCGACACCCCGGCGCTGACCAACATGCAGTTGAATAAATTTCAACACGCCGGTGAGCGTACTTGGCTTGCGCAGTACAAGTATGACTTCGGTAAGCTGGGCCTCACGGGCCTGACGTTCTCCGCCGCCTATGCCCACGGCGATGACATCCGCACCGTGCAGGGCACCACCAGCGAGTGGGAGCGCAACATTGCCGTGGCTTACCAAGTACCGACCGGCACCCTTAAAGGCCTGGGCGTGACCTGGAAAAATGCGCACGCCAGCCCGGATATCACCGGTGCCACCGTGCAGGATGAAAACCGCTTCTATGTGAGTTATGTCGTTCCCCTCTGGTAGGCAATTGCTGTAGAACGGAACGGCAGACTTAAGCGATTCAGCTGCTTAAAAGGCCTGGGAATAGCGTTATTCCCGGGCCTTATTTGTCCCAAGTTCAAGAGAGGATTCGATGACTTACATTGCTGCCGAAAACCGCTATGAATCTATTCCGTATCGCCGCGTAGGCCGCAGTGGACTGGTGCTGCCCGCACTGTCCCTGGGGCTGTGGCACAACTTTGGCGACAGCACCCCGATCGACACCCAGCGCGCCCTGCTGCGCACCGCGTTCGACCTGGGCATCAACCACTTCGACCTGGCCAACAACTACGGCCCGCCCTACGGCAGCGCCGAGATCAACTTCGGCCGTTTGCTGCGCGAAGACTTCAAGCACTACCGCGACGAACTGATCATCTCCAGCAAAGCCGGCTGGGACATGTGGCCCGGCCCTTACGGCCAGGGCGGCGGCTCGCGAAAATACGTGCTGGCCAGCCTCGACCAGAGCCTGCAACGCCTGGGTGTCGACTATGTGGACATCTTCTACTCCCACCGTTTTGACGCCGACACCCCCCTGGAAGAAACCGCCAGTGCACTCGCTACTGCCGTGCAACAAGGCAAGGCGTTGTATATCGGTATCTCGTCCTACTCGGGGGTAAAAACCCGCGAAATCGCCGCCCTGCTGAAAGAGTGGAAAGTGCCGCTGCTGATCCATCAGCCGGCCTACAACCTGCTCAACCGCTGGGTGGAAAAAGACCTGCTGGACACCACCGAAGAACTCGGCGCCGGCGTGATTGCCTTCACGCCGCTGGCCCAGGGGTTGCTGACCGACAAGTACCTCAACGGCGTACCGGCGGATGCGCGGGTCAACCGTCCGGGTGGTGGTTCGTTGCAGGCCAAGCACTTGTCCGAAGCCAACATCGCCCACGTGCGTGCGCTGAATGAAATCGCCCAGCGGCGTGGCCAGAGCCTGGCGCAACTGGCGTTGGCCTGGACCCTGCGTGACCCACGGGTGACCAGCGCGCTGATCGGTGCGAGTCGGCCGGAGCAGATTATCGAGAACGTCGGGGCGTTGAAAAATTTGAGCTTCAGCGCGGAAGAACTGGCGGAGATTGATCGGTTTGCGCAGGAAGGCGGGATCAACCTGTGGGAAAAGCCGTCCACGGCTGAATAACTGGTCATCACTCGGCCATTGTGGGAGGGGGCTTGCCCCCGATGGCGGTGGGTCAATCACTGATTAGTTGGCCGACAATCTGCTATCGGGGGCAAGCCCCCTCCCACACTTTGATCTTCAGTGTTGCTGAGATTGTGTGGGCCTAGAACGGCACATCCCCCAAAATCGTCGCCCGATGCATCACCCGCCGCTGCGGCCGGTAGTCATCCACCGCGTAGTGCTGGGTCACGCGGTTGTCCCAGAACGCCACGTCATTCTCCTGCCAGCGCCAGCGGATGGTGAATTCCGGACGCGTTGCGTGGGCGAACAAGAGCTTCAAGATTGCTTCACTCTCCGCCGGTTCAAGCTCATTGATCTTGGTGGTAAACCCATCACTCACGAACAGCGACTTACGCCCGCTCACCGGGTGCGTGCGCACTACCGGATGCGACAACGGCGGGTTCTTCCTGCGGGTTTCTTCCCAGCGAGCCAGGTCTTCGGCGGTGTTGCCAAAACGCTCCAGCGGGAAGGACTTGGTGAAGTCATGGGTCGCCGTCAGCCCGTCGAGCAAGCGCTTCAACGGTGCGGACAATGCTTCATAGGCCGCAATCCCGCTGGCCCACAGCGTATCGCCACCAAACGCCGGCAGCAGCTTGGCGCTGAGCACCGCGCCGAGCGCCGGTGTCGGCAGGAAGGTCACGTCGGTGTGCCACACGGCGTTGTCGCGCACGTCGGTGACGGCGGTGTCGAGGATCAGCACTTCGGGCTGGTCCGGCACGTTGGGGTAGATCGGGTGAATATGCAGGTCACCGAAATGCGCCGCGAACCGTGCTTGCTGTTGGGGGGTGATTGGTTGATCACGGAAGAACAGCACCGAGTGCTGGAGCAACGCCTGTTCGATGGCATCGCGCTCTTCAATGTTCAACGGCTGGGTGATATCGACGCCACTGATCAGGGCACCCAATGCGGTGTTAATGGGGGTAACGGTCAGGCTGCTCATGCTGTTCTCACTCAATGTGCCTGGCCATGCCACGGCACCAGTTTACGCTGCAGGGCGCGCAGGCCCATTTCCATGGCGAAGGCGATCAGGGCAATGACCAGGATGCCCAGCACCACCACGTCGGTGACCAGGAACTGCGCCGCCGACTGCACCATGAAGCCCAGGCCGCTGGTGGCCGCGATCAATTCTGCGGCGACCAATGTCGACCAACCCACACCCAGCCCGATGCGCACGCCGGTGAGGATGTCGGGCAGTGCGCTCGGCAGGATCACATGCCGAATCAACTGGGCACGGGTGGCGCCCAACGACTGCGCCGCCCGCAGCTTGGCCGGGTCGACGGTGCGCACGCCGGTGGCGGTGGCAATGGCTATCGGCGCAAAAATCGCCAGGTAGATCAGCAGCACCTTGGACAGCTCGCCGATGCCGCACCAGATCACGATCAGCGGCAGGTAGGCCAGCGGCGGGATCGGCCGGTAGAACTCGATCAGCGGGTCGAGGATGCCACGGGCGATTCGGTTGGAGCCGATGGCGATCCCCACCGGCACGGCGGTCAGCACGGCAAAGCCCAGGCCCAGGCCGATACGGCTGAGGCTCGCGCCCAGGTGCTGCCACAAGGTGGAATCCATATAGCCGCTGGTCGCCAGCAGCCAGCCCTTTTGCAGCACGGCGGACGGCGGTGGCAGGAACAGCGGCTCGATCAAGCCACTGGCGGTCACCGCCCACCAGAGGGCCAGCAACGCAAACAGGGTCAACACGCTGATCCAACGCGTGCTCAGGCTGCGGCGTACCGGGACCACTGCGTGTGCCGCCGGTTTGGTCACCGTGGCGGGAAGTTCGTAGCTGCTCATGCGGACACCTGGCGTTGGGAGAACACTTTGCCCAGTACGTGTTCGCGGGTTTCGATAAAGCGTGGGTCGGACTTGATCGCCCGCGCCGACTCACCGGCGGCGTAGCGTTGGCCGAAGTCCAGGTGCAGGCGTTCGACGATCTGGCCGGGGTTGGGCGCCAACAGGATCAGGTCGGTGGCGAGGAACACCGCTTCTTCGATGTCGTGGGTAATCAGGAATACCGGCTTGGCCGTGCGCCGCCAGACCTGCAGCAGCAATTCCTGCATCTGTTCGCGGGTGAAGGCATCAAGGGCGCCGAAGGGCTCGTCCATCAGCAGCACACGAGGGTCGGCCGCCAGGGCGCGGGCCAGCCCGACGCGTTGCTTCTGGCCGCCGGAAAGCTGCCAGATACGGCGGCTGTCGAAACCGGCGAGGTCCACCAGCGCGAGCATTTCCCGGGCGCGGACTTCACGTTGCGCCTTGGGCACGCCAGCCAGCTCCAGGCCGAAGCCGACATTGGCCAGCACGTCTTGCCAAGGCAGCAGGGCGTCGTCCTGGAACACTACGCCACGTTCGGCACTGGGACCTTTGACCGGCACGCCATCGAGGGTGATGCGCCCGGCGCAAGGTTCGACGAAACCGGCAATCAGGTTCAACAGCGAAGTCTTGCCACTGCCGGACGGGCCGAGAGCCACCAGCAACTGCTGGGGCCCCAGGTCGAGTGAAATATCTGACAGTACCGGTTCTGTGGCGCCTGGGTACTGTGCGCTGATGCGCTCCAGCTGTAGCAAGGCCATCGCGATGAACTCCCGATCAATTGGTGATGAATTTGGCGCTGACGTAAGGGGCGTAGTCCGGCAGTACAGCGTCGACCTTGCCTTGTTCCTTGAGGAACGCGGCGGTGTCGGTCACAGCCTTGGTGGTCGGTGCGCCCAGCAGGGTCACCTGGTCAGCGGCCAGCGGGTAGACGTTGCCTTGCAGCAGCAGTGGGATGTCGCTGGCCTTGGCGCCGGAGAGTTTCACCAGTTTGTCGACGTTGCCTTTATCGGCGAGCCAGGCTTGTGGGTCTTTGCGGTAGGCGGCGTAGGCATCCAGGGTGACTTTGGCGAACGCGGTGACGATTTCCGGGTGCTTCTCGGCGAAGTCCTTGCGCACGATCCAGGCATCGAAGGTTGGCGCGCCAAATTTGGCCAGTTCGCCGGAGGTGATCAGCACCTTGCCATTTTCCTTGGCCACGCCCAGGGCGGGGTCCCATACGTAGGTGGCGTCGATGTCACCACGCTTCCAGGCGGCGATGATTGCCGGTGGCGCGAGGTTGAGGATGGTCACTTTGGAGGGGTCGATGTTCCAGTGCTTGAGTGCGGCCAGCAGGCTGTAGTGGCCGGTGGAAACGAACGGCACGGCGATTTTTTTGCCGATCAGGTCCTGCGGGCTGTTGATGCCCGAACCGTTGCGCGCCACCAGGGCTTCGGCGCCGCCGATCTGGGTGGCCACCAGGAAGGTTTCCACCGGTACTTTGCGGGTGATCGCGGCGGTCAGCGGGCTGGAACCGAGGTAGCCGATCTGCACGTCACCGGAAGCGATGGCGGCGATGATGTCGGCGCCATTGTCGAATTTGCGCCAGTTGATCTTGGCGTGGGTGGCTTTTTCATAGGCGCCATCGGCTTGGGCGACTTTGGCCGGGTCCACGGTGGTCTGGTAAGCGATGGTCACGTCCGCCGCCTGGGCAAACAGGCTGGCACCGGCCAGGGACAATGCGGCCAGGAGACGCAGAGGGGTTAACAGTTTCAAGGGGAAGCTCCTCAATCAGGCGGCCGAGGGTCGGCGTGTGAGGAGACTAAATGATCTAAGAATCCGAAAATAAATAACATTTTCGAATTAGCTTATGAGAAGAGTTGTGAGCGCTGACCTTCAATCGGGTGGAAGTCAAATGTGGGAGGGGGCTTGCCCCCGATAGCAGCATGTCAGCCACTGTATAGGTAGCTGACCCACGCCATCGGGGGCAAGCCCCCTCCCACATTTGCCCCGATTTCAGCTTACTTAGTTGCTGATGGCGAGGATGCTGGCTTGGTACGAGCCGACAAACACGTCAAAGTCGCCCACTTCGTTTTGCTCCAGCTCGGCTTGCTGTGCCAGTGAGGCACGCGCGAGTTCTTCAAAACGCGCCTGCTCTTCAGCCGCCAGCGGCTCCTTGCGGAAATGCTCGGCGTGCAGCTGGCTCTGATGCAGGGAGAATTGCGCAAAGCTCTCTTTACGCTCGGCCATCGCCGCCAGCACCTGGGCCGACGGGGTCAGGGACGAATCGTTGACCTTGGCCAACTGGGCGTCCAGCGCCTGGCTGTGCTCGGTGATGCCGTGGCTCTCATCCAGCAAGGCAGCCAGTGGCGCAATCTGTTCGAGCAGCTCGGCGGCCCATTCCTTCATGTCCACCGGCTGGCCCTGGCGTTGCAGTTGCAGGCCCGGACGGCGACCTTCCTTGACCACGCTGAGGAAGTTGGAGGTGGCGTTGCCGCACTCGTTGTTGGCGAACAGCGGGCTGTCGTTCAGTGCGCAGAACAGCAGGAAGGCGTCGAGGAAGCGCGACTCTTGCAAGTCGATACCCATGGGCAGGAACGGGTTGATATCCAGGCAGCGTACTTCGATGTACTGGATGCCACGGGCCATCAGCGCCTGGATCGGCCGCTCGCCGGTGTAGGTCACGCGCTTGGGGCGGATGTTGGAGTAGTACTCGTTTTCGATCTGCAGGATGTTGGTGTTGAGCTGTACCCACTCACCATCCTTGTGCGTGCCGATTTCGACGTAGGGCGCATAGGGCGTTGCCACCGCTTCGCGCAGGCTGTCGGTGTAGCTGGCCAGGTCGTTGTAGCACGGCGTGAGGCCGGCCTGGGCATTGCTCTGGTAACCCAGGTCACTCATGCGCAGGCTGGTGGCGTAGGGCAGGTACAGGGTATCGGCGTCGAGCACTTCCAACTGGTGCGAACGACCACGCAGGAACCCGGCGTCCAGGGCCGGTGACGCACCGAACAGGTACATCAACAGCCAGCTGTAGCGGCGGAAGTTACGGATCAGCGCGATATAGGCGTTGGACTGGTAGTCGCGGTCGGTGCCGACAAACCCTTCGGTTTCCTTGAGCAACGGCCACAGTGCCTCGGGCAACGAGAAGTTGTAGTGGATGCCGGCGATGCACTGCATGGTCTTGCCGTAACGCAGGGCCAGGCCCTTGCGGTACACGTACTTGAGTTGGCCGATATTGGACGTGCCGTAGTAGGCAATCGGGATGTCTTCCTCGGCCGGCAACGGGCACGGCATCGAGGGGCTCCACAGGTATTCGCTGCCGAGCTTGGTGTAGGCAAAGCGATGGATCTTGTCCAGGCTGCTCAGGGTATCGGCCGGGTTGGGCAGGGCGGGAGTGATGAACTCCAGCAGCGATTCCGAGTAGTCGGTGGTGATCTGTTCGTGGGTCAACGCGGCGCCCAGGGCTTCGGGGTGCGGCGTTTGCGCCAGTCGACCCTCACCGGTGACACGCAGGCATTCGCGCTCGATGCCGTGCAAGCACTGCTCTAGCAGGGAGAGGTGTTCGCGCTTGCCGAGCAGGGCCAGGCGGCGGTTGAGAAGTTCGCTCAAGTTGGATTCCTTCACGCGTCAGTCGCCCCAATATGGGGGTGGGCAGGACGGTCTACAAGGGTGAAGTTGAAACTGGCGTGATCGCCTGGTTTTGAGTCGATTTGACCCGCTCTGAATATGCCGACTTCACTCCATGAATTTGGCTACAGCGCAGCGAGAAAATTCCGACGCCGTTAGTGCAGCGCCGAAATTAACTCAAATCGGGGGTGGGGAGCTATAGGACAGCGAAGGTGCCCTGTGCTTTTGCGACAAGTCTTTCGTCCTGATACACCTCCGCCTCGACCACCAGCGTACGGCGGCCGGCATGAATCACCCGGCTGGTACACAGCACGTCACCGTCCGACACGGCGCGGATGTAATTGATCTTGCACTCGATGGTCGCGCTCTGCTGGTCGAAACCATGGGAGCTGGAGCAGGCCAGTCCCATCGTAATGTCCACCAGGCTGAAAATCGCCCCACCATGGAGCTTGCCCGCGCGGTTGCGCAGTTGCGGCTCCAGGGTCAGGGCCACCTCGGCAACGCCTTCTTCAAGGCGTTGCAGGCGGCAGCCGATCAGTTCGCTGAAGGCGCTCTGGGTCAAGCCGGCCGGGATTTCCATCAACGTTTCTTCAGCTGTTTGGCGTTGGCGAACAGCGAAGCCATGGCATTGTTGCTTGGCGCGGCGGGGGCGGTTTCCTTGCGCGGTGCATTGTTTTCAGAGCGGTTCTGCGACTGGCGCGGTGCCGAGCCTGGGCGTGCACCACGGGCACCGTCGATTTTCTCGCCGGGGGTGTCGCTCATGCGCATCGACAGGCCGACGCGTTTGCGCGGGATGTCGACTTCCATGACCTTGACCTTGACCACGTCACCCGCCTTGACCGCTTCGCGGGGATCCTTGATGAATTTCTCCGAAAGCGCGGAGATGTGCACCAAACCGTCCTGATGCACGCCGATGTCCACAAAGGCGCCGAAGTTGGTCACGTTAGTCACCACGCCTTCGAGGATCATGCCCGGTTGCAGGTCCTTGAGGTCTTCGACACCGTCCTGGAACTCGGCGGTCTTGAACTCGGGACGTGGGTCGCGGCCCGGTTTTTCCAGCTCTTGCAGGATGTCGGTGATGGTCGGTACGCCGAAGGTTTCGTCGGTGTACTTCTTGGGATCCAAGCGCTTGAGGAAAGCGGCGTCGCCGATCAGCGAACGGATATCGCGGTCGGTCTCGGCAGCGATGCGTTGCACCAGCGGGTAGGCTTCCGGGTGGACCGCAGACGCATCCAGCGGGTTGTCGCCATTCATGACGCGCAGGAAGCCGGCGGCCTGTTCGAAGGTTTTTTCACCCAGGCGTGCGACTTTTTTCAGCGCGGCGCGGGTTTTGAACGCGCCGTTTTCGTCACGGTGACTGACGATGTTCTGCGCCAGGGTGGCATTGAGGCCGGAGATTCGCGCCAGCAGTGCCACGGAGGCAGTGTTCACGTCCACGCCCACGGCGTTTACGCAGTCTTCCACCACCGCATCCAGGCCGCGCGCCAGTTTCAGCTGCGACACGTCGTGCTGGTACTGGCCGACACCGATGGATTTAGGGTCGATTTTCACCAGCTCGGCCAACGGGTCCTGCAGGCGACGGGCGATGGATACCGCGCCACGGATCGACACGTCGAGGTCCGGGAATTCCTTGGACGCCAGTTCCGACGCCGAGTACACCGAAGCGCCGGCTTCGGAAACCATGACCTTGGTCATCTTCATGGCTGGGTATTTTTTGATCAGTTCGGCGGCCAGCTTGTCGGTTTCGCGGCTGGCGGTGCCGTTGCCGATGGCGATCAGGTCCACCGCGTGCTTGGCGCACAGGGCGGCCAGGATCGCCAGGGTCTGGTCCCACTTGTTGTGCGGCACATGCGGATACACCGTGGCGTGGTCCAACAGTTTGCCGGTGGCGTCGACCACGGCGACCTTGCAGCCGGTACGCAGGCCCGGGTCGAGGCCCAGGGTCGCGCGCGGGCCGGCCGGGGCGGCCAGCAGCAGGTCGTGCAGGTTGTGGGCGAACACGTTGATCGCCTCGGTTTCGGCGCCGTCGCGCAATTCGCCGAGCAGGTCGGTTTCCAGGTGGGTGTAGAGCTTGACCTTCCAGGTCCAGCGCACCACTTCGCCGAGCCACTTGTCCGCAGGACGGTTCTGATTCTGGATGCCGAATTGTTGACCGATCATGCCCTCGCACGGGTGCATGGTGCCTGGCAATTCGTCGCCGACCTTCAGCGCGGAGCTGAGAATGCCTTCGTTGCGGCCACGGAAAATCGCCAGCGCGCGGTGGGACGGCATGCTTTTCAGCGGCTCGTCGTGTTCGAAGTAATCGCGGAACTTGGCGCCTTCTTCCTCTTTGCCGGCGATGACGCGGGCGCTGAGGATGGCTTCCTGCTTCAGGTAGCTGCGCAGTTTTTCCAGCAGGCTGGCGTCTTCGGCAAAGCGTTCCATGAGGATGTACTTGGCGCCTTCGAGGGCGGCCTTGACGTCGGCGACGCCTTTTTCTGCATCAATGAAGCGGGCGGCTTCAACTTCCGGGGCCAGCGACGGGTCGTTGAACAGACCGTCGGCCAGCTCGCCCAGGCCGGCTTCCAGGGCGATCTGGCCCTTGGTGCGACGCTTCTGTTTGTACGGCAGGTAGAGGTCTTCGAGGCGGGTCTTGGTGTCGGCGAGCTTGATGTCGCGCTCGAGTTGTGGGGTCAACTTGCCCTGTTCCTCGATGCTGGCGAGGATGCTGATGCGCCGTTCGTCGAGTTCTCGCAGGTAGCGCAGGCGCTCTTCCAGGTGACGCAGTTGGGTGTCGTCGAGGCTGCCGGTCACTTCTTTACGGTAACGGGCGATGAAGGGCACCGTGGAGCCTTCATCCAGTAGAGCGACGGCCGCTTCGACCTGTTGTGGGCGTACACCGAGTTCCTCGGCGATGCGGCTGTTGATGCTGTCCATAAAACCACCTGAAATTCTGAAAAGCAGCTCGCAGGCCCGGAAAACAAGGCCCTGGGAGGCTGGTTGAGCGGCCCGACTGGCGCCGCTGCCTGGGTCAAGAGGCAGCCTATTGACCCTCGAAATCGAAAAATTCGCGACAAGCGGGTAAAAAAAGCCCCGGCAGCAAACGGTAACGATCTGACGTTGCCCTGCACGGCGGCGGCGCATTATAACCAGCGTTCTGTCCTTGGGGGGGATTGCGCCAACGGTTGTAGGGCGCGGGTTCGCTGGCGGTAGAGGAAAAATCTGCTAACAATGCACACGGTGCGTATAACGGCAGCTAGGCCATAATGCGCGCCGAGATAAGAGGAGCATCCAATGAGCAGCACTGCACAAACTGCTGAAGGCGAAAAAATTCTCATCGTTGATGACGATCCGGGGCTGAGCAGCCTGCTGGAGCGTTTCTTCAACTCCAAGGGCTACCGTGCCCGCGCGGTGCCGAATACCGAGCAGATGGACCGCCTGCTGGGGCGCGAAGTGTTCAACCTGGTCGTACTCGACCTCATGCTGCCCGGTGAAGACGGCCTGACCGCCTGCAAGCGCCTGCGCGGCGCGAACAACCAGATTCCAATCATCATGCTCACCGCCAAGGGCGATGAGTTGAGCCGTATCAAGGGCCTCGAACTGGGCGCTGATGACTACCTGGCCAAACCCTTCAACCCCGATGAGCTGATGGCACGGGTCAAGGCCGTACTGCGTCGCCAGGCCCCGCCGGTACCGGGCGCACCGGGCAGCGAAGACGAAAGTGTCACCTTTGGCGACTACGAACTGTCGCTGGCGACCCGTGAGCTCAAGCGTGGCGATGAAGTGCACATGCTCACCACCGGCGAATTCGCCGTGCTCAAGGCCCTGGTGATGAACGCTCGCCAGCCGCTGACCCGCGACAAGTTGATGAACCTGGCCCGTGGCCGGGAATGGGATGCCCTGGAGCGTTCCATCGACGTGCAGATCTCCCGTCTGCGTCGGATGATCGAGCCGGACCCGTCCAAGCCACGGTATATCCAGACGGTGTGGGGCGTAGGTTATGTGTTTGTGCCGGATGGCAACAAAACCAGTTGACCGATGATTTGCAGTTACGGGCCTCCCGGTGTCTGACTCCATGAGGGTCGACGGGATGCCCGGCGTCTGCAATTCTGCGAGCGCCGCTCGTTTCTGCAAGGTATCCAGCTGTCTTCTATGAAAACCCCGTTGTGGTTCCCCCAAAGTTTCTTCTCCCGCACCCTCTGGCTGGTGCTGATCGTCGTTCTGTTTTCCAAGGCACTCACGCTGGTTTATCTGTTGATGAACGAGGACGTGCTGGTGGATCGACAATACAGTCACGGCGTAGCCCTGACGTTGCGTGCCTATTGGGCCGCTGACCCCGAGAATCGCGAGAAAATCGCCAAGGCCGCCACTCTGGTGCGTGTGGCGGGCGCGGGTGTGCCGGAAGGCGAGCAGCATTGGCCCTACAGTGAGATCTACCAGCGCCAGATGCAGGCCGAGCTGGGTGAAGACACCGAGGTGCGGTTGCGCATGCATGTATCGCCGGCATTGTGGGTGCGTGCGCCGAGCCTGGGCGAGGACTGGTTGAAAGTGCCGTTGTATCCGCATCCGCTGCGCGGGCAGAAAATCTGGAACGTGCTGGGCTGGTTCCTGGCGATCGGGCTGCTTTCAACGGCGTCGGCGTGGATCTTTGTGCGTCAGCTCAACCAGCCGCTCAAGCGTCTTGTGTTTGCCGCCCGCCAATTGGGTCAGGGACGCAGTGTGCGCCTGCCAGTCAGCGATACGCCCAGCGAAATGACCGAGGTGTATGGCGCGTTCAACCAGATGGCGGAAGACGTCGAACAGGCTGGGCGCGAGCGCGAGCTGATGCTGGCGGGGGTGTCCCACGACTTGCGCACACCGTTGACGCGATTGCGCCTGTCGCTGGAGTTGATGGGCAACCATACGGATCTCACCGATGACATGGTCCGCGACATTGAGGACATGGACGCGATTCTCGACCAGTTCCTGGCGTTTATCCGCGATGGCCGTGATGAGGTGGTGGAGGAAGTCGACCTGACGGACCTGGTGCGTGAGGTGGTCGCTCCCTATAACCAGAACGGCGAACAGGTGCGCATGCGTCTGGAGCCGATCCAGCCGTTTGCGTTGCGTCGAGTGTCGATGAAGCGCCTGTTGAACAACCTGATTGGCAACGCCTTGCACCACGCCGGTTCCGATGTGGAAGTGGCGGCGTATGTGTCTGGCGACAGTGCAGCGCCCTATGTGGTGCTGAGCGTGATGGACCGGGGGGCAGGCATCGACCCGGATGAGTTGGAAGGCATCTTCAACCCCTTCACCCGTGGCGACCGTGCCCGGGGTGGCAAGGGCACTGGCCTTGGGTTGGCGATTGTGCGGCGGATTGCCTCGATGCATGGGGGCAATGTTGAGTTGCGCAACCGCGAAGAGGGTGGCCTGGAGGCGCGGGTGCGCTTGCCGCTTGGGCTGATGTTGCCTCGCGACGCGGTCTAAGCACCGACACAGGTCAAATGTGGGAGCGGGCTTGCCCGCGAATGCAGGGGGTCAGTCGATACATATTTGACTGATCCACCGCTTTCGCGAGCAAGCCCGCTCCCACACTGGTTTGTGGCGGTTGATCAGCCCTTGCCCTTGGTCCTGGTCATATTTGGCCCACCATTCTTCTCCAGATGTTGAATGATGATCCCCGCGACATCCTTCCCGGTGGTGGTCTCGATCCCTTCCAGCCCCGGCGATGAATTCACCTCCATCACCAGTGGCCCATGGTTGGAGCGCAAGATATCCACACCCGCCACGGCCAACCCCATGACCTTGGCCGCCCGCAGTGCGGTCATGCGTTCTTCCGGGGTAATCTTGATCAGGCTGGCGCTACCGCCACGGTGCAGGTTTGAGCGGAACTCCCCCGGCTTGGCTTGGCGCTTCATCGCCGCAATCACCTTGTCGCCCACCACGAAGCAGCGGATATCCGCACCACCAGCCTCCTTGATGTATTCCTGCACCATGATGTTCTGCTTGAGGCCCATGAACGCCTCGATCACGGATTCGGCCGCCGTCGCGGTTTCACACAGCACCACGCCGATACCCTGGGTGCCTTCCAGCACTTTGATCACCAGCGGCGCGCCATTGACCATGTCGATCAGGTCAGGGATGTCGTCGGGGGAGTGGGCGAAGCCAGTCACCGGTAGGCCGATACCTCGGCGCGACAGCAGCTGCAGGGAGCGCAGCTTATCCCGCGAGCGGGCAATGGCTACCGATTCGTTGAGGGGAAACACCCCCATCATTTCAAACTGGCGTAACACCGCGCAGCCATAAAACGTCACCGAAGCGCCAATACGCGGGATGACGGCATCAAACCCCTCCAGCGGCTTGCCCCGGTAGTGGATCTGCGGCTTGTGGCTGGCGATGTTCATATAGGCACGCAACGTGTCGATCACCACCATTTCGTGGCCACGTTCGGTGCCGGCCTCAACCAGGCGGCGGGTGGAATACAGACGCGGGTTTCGCGACAGCACAGCAATCTTCATGCAGCACCTGGGACAGATAGGGTAGAGACCGGGAACACCGGCTTGTCTTGAACGTACTTGATACCGGGATTGACCACCAATTGGCCGTCAATCAAGGCTTTGGAGCCCAGCAACAGGCGGTAACGCATGGCTTTGCGGCAGGCCAGGGTAAATTCCACCCGCCATACCCGATCACCCAGCGCCAACGTGGTGCTGATGACATAGCGCACCTGCGCATGGCCATTGGAGCTCTTGATGGTTTTCATCGTCACCAGGGGCGCTTCGCAGCGGCGGTGACGCAATTGCACGACGCTGCCCAAGTGCGCGGTAAAACGCACCCACTGCTCGCCGTCGCGCTCAAACGGCTCAATGTCGGTGGCGTGCAGACTTGAGGTGCTGGCACCGGTGTCGATCTTCGCGCGCAGGCCTGCCACTCCCAGATCGGGAAGTGCCACCCACTCACGCAGACCCACAACGGTCAAATGGTCAAATGTCTTCAATATGGATAACCGATCAATTCGCCCAGGCCTGAGGGGATACCTCGGCCAGGGCTTTAAATGCAGGCTTGGCGAACCAGTAGCCTTGCATCAGAAATATTCCACAGTCGGAGAGAAAGTCCCGTTCGCCGGCACTTTCGATGCCTTCGGCGATGACAGTAACCCCCAACTGCTCACAGATTGTGACAATCCCCTGGACGATGACCTGACGAACACGATCCTGATCAACATCGCGGATCAGCGCCATGTCGAGTTTGATCAGGTCAGGTTGGAAATCAGCCAGCAGGTTCAGCCCCGAATAGCCCGCGCCGAAATCGTCGATGGCGGTCTTGAAGCCGAATTCGCGGTATTCACGCAGAATATTCGTCAAATGGCGATAGTTATCTACATGCTCGCTTTCCAGGGTTTCGAAAATCAGCCGGTTCAACGGAAAATTATGTGCGCGAGCCGCCTCCAGGGTGCTACGGATGCACAGTTCCGGGCGGTACACGGCATTGGGCATGAAGTTGATCGAAAGGTGCGTTTGCATGCCCAAGGTCGCCGCACCGGCGATCGCCTGGGTTCGGCAGCGTTGGTCGAAGCGGTAGCGGTTGCTTTCGTTGACCTGGTCCAGCACCGACAGCGCCCCTTCGCCTTGTGTGCCACGCACCAGGGCTTCGTGGGCAAAGATCGAATGGTCCCGCAGGTCTACGATAGGCTGGTAAGCGAACGCAAAATCGAACCCGAGGGGCTCGCTTTGCTGGCAACCCACACAGCGCTGGTTGGGCGAGGTGAGTGAAAGGGGAAATTCGGTCACAGCATACCTCGCGAAAACAGGGTGCTACCTGGCGTATCTTAGGTGAGCCTTGGGGTTTATGCGTCGAAGGGTTTCAACGGTAAAGTTGCGACATTTTTCAGAGCGAGGAATTCAAGTGGCTCAAAAGCAGGAAGAGGAAGAAAAGGTCCGTCTGGACAAGTGGCTGTGGGCGGCGCGTTTCTATAAAACCCGTGCCCTGGCCAAGGCCGCCATCGAAAGCGGCAAGGTGCATCATCGCGGCGAGCGCTGCAAGCCGGGCAAAGAGCCACGTGTCGGTGATGAGTTTCAGATTCGTGCAGGGTTTGATGAAAAGACGGTCGTAGTTCAGGCGCTATCCATCGTTCGTCGTGGCGCACCTGAAGCGCAAGCGTTATACGCCGAAACCGAAGCCAGCATCGCCAAGCGTGAAAACGCGGCGGCGATGCGCAAGGCCGGCGCCACGGGCATGACCACCGATGGCAAACCGAGCAAGAAACAACGCCGCGACCTGTTCAAGTTTCGCGGCAGTGGCAACGATGACTAGCCTCAATCGAACGGGCCTTTGTGGCGATCGGGCTTGCTGTGGTGAGCGGGCTTGCCCCGCGCTGGAGTGCGCAGCGCTCCCGTTTTTTGGAGCCGCTCCGCAGCCCAGCGCGAGCAAGCTCGCTCACTACAAATTATTGCGCAGGCCTGACAACGCTCATTCGCCCCACTATGGGTAAACGAGCAGCCAGCCCAAACACCGGCGCCGTCACCCGCAACAACCCACTCGATACCGTCGCCGCAAACGGTGTGTAGTATCCCCAGCCCAGCGCCAACAGCGCCAGCAACACACCGCCGATGTAATCGTCCTGCCCCCAATGCGCCCCCGCCACCAGGCGCGGCATCATGAACAGCAGCGCCAGGCCCCAGATCACCAGCACCTGGCCCGCGCGCTTGGCGAACACGGTCATGAACATCCCCCAAATCAGCAGCACCGAGGCGTGGTCCCCGGGGAAGCTCTGGCTCGAACGGTCCTTCAACTCCCAGGTCTTCTCCAGGCCTGGGAAGTAGTCACTCATCTGGATCGCCCCGCTGATCACCATGGACGGGCTATGGTGTTGCCAGCCCATGTGCGCAGCGAGTTTGGAAAACAGCATGCGGATAAACAGCAACAGCAACAGAATGCCGACAAAACCTAACAAAGCCTGGCGCACCTGCACCGCCTTGAACACCCAATCGCCGCGAATCAACAGCGTCAGCAGAATCACCCCGACCACCGCATCGAACGGTCGCAAACTCGCTACAGCCCACACGTGCAGCCATGCGGAGTTGCTCGCCAGCGGGTCGTTGAGCAGGTGAAACAGCCACTCGTCGAACATCACACACAGCATCTGGCCCGTGGGCCACAGCCAAAAACACAGCAACCCGACAGCGAGTAGATTGCAAACGGCCCATCGCCCGAGGTTCCACTTGGCTTGGAACAAACCCGGATTGTTCATAAACTGTCCCCCACGGCTTCAGAAAACTGCACCAAAACGGTGCTAAAGCGTTTAATTCTATAAACCTTGTAATCAATTTGTCATCAATTCAGATACCCAGACCTATGACTGATCTACCGGATACCGACTTCACCCAACGCTTCATCTTCGACGAGAGCGACGCCCGCGGCGAGCTGGTCTCGCTGGAGCGCAGCTATGCCGAAGTCCTCGCCAAGCACCCCTATCCGGAGCCGGTCGCGCAACTGCTCGGTGAACTGATGGCAGCGGCAGCGTTGCTGGTGGGCACCATGAAGTTCGATGGTTTGCTGATTCTGCAGGCGCGCTCCGAAGGCCCGGTGCCGATGCTGATGATCGAATGCTCCAGCGAGCGTGAAATCCGTGGCTTGGCCCGTTATGAAGCCGACCAGATTGCGCCGGATGCCACCTTGTCCGACCTGATGGCCAACGGCGTGCTGGCAATTACCGTCGATCCGACCGAAGGCCAGCGCTACCAGGGCATTGTCGATCTGGATGGCGAAACCCTGTCGGACTGCTTCACCAACTATTTCGTGATGTCCCAGCAGGTGGGCACCAAGTTCTGGCTTAACGCCGATGGCAAGCGCGCCCGCGGCATGCTGTTGCAGCAACTGCCGCCCGACCGCATCAAGGACGAGGATGAGCGCACCGACAGCTGGCGCAAGCTGACCGCCCTGGCCGGCACCCTCACCGCTGAAGAGCAACTGGGCCTGGATAACGAAACCATCCTGCACCGCCTGTACCACGAAGAGGCCGTGCGACTGTTTGACGCACAGGGCCTGCGCTTCAATTGCAGTTGCTCGCGTGAGCGTTCGGCCAATGCGCTGGTCAGCCTGGGCCTGGAAGATGCGCAAAACCTGGTGGTTGAGCACGGCGGCCATATCGAGATCGACTGCCAGTTCTGCAACGAGCGCTACCTGTTCGATGCGGCCGATGTAGCGCAATTGTTCGCCGGCGCAGGCATCGACACGCCTTCCGACACCCGCCACTAAAACGTTTAAGCACAGGTAAATCACCTGACAAACGCCGGATTAGCGCAGTTCTGACGGGAGGGCCCTACTCTTTTTGGGCTTTTCTGGCATAATCCGGCCCACTTTTTTCGCGGTAGTAGTGCGCAACTTTCTACTACAAAACGTTTGGAGCACTCGGCCATAGGCCGACGGGGAACCTCATGACGCAAGCCAACAACGCCGTATACACCGATCTGAGTGTTGACGATCTGGTTAAAGAAGCCCTGCAGCGTGGTGAAGGCGTGCTCGCCGATACTGGCGCGCTGGTCGTCGAAACCGGTCACCGTACTGGCCGTTCGCCGGTCGACCGTTTCATCGTTGAAGAGCCTTCCACCCAGGCTTCCATCGCCTGGGGCCCGATCAACCGCAAGTTCCCGGCCGACAAGTTCGATGCGCTGTGGGCTCGCGTCGAGGCATTCAACAACGCGCAAGAGCATTTCGTTTCCCACGTTCACGTAGGGGCTGCCGAAGACCACTACCTGGCTGTGAAAATGACCACCCAGACGGCCTGGCAGAACCTGTTCGGTCGGTGCCTGTTCATCAACCCGGCCCAGTACAACCCGGCCGGTCGTGAAGAGTGGCAAGTGCTCAACGTGGCCAACTTCGAATGCGTGCCAGAGCGTGACGGCACCAACTCCGACGGTTGCGTGATCCTCAATTTCGCCCAGAAAAAAGTCCTGATCGCCGGCATGCGCTACGCCGGTGAAATGAAAAAAGCCATGTTCTCGGTGCAGAACTTCCTGCTGCCGGCTTCCGACGTACTGCCGATGCACTGCGCCGCCAACATTGGCGAAGCAGGCGACGTGACCCTGTTCTTCGGTCTGTCGGGCACCGGCAAGACCACCCTGTCCGCCGACGAAAGCCGTTACCTGATCGGTGACGACGAACACGGCTGGGGCGAAGGCGTGGTGTTCAACATCGAAGGTGGTTGCTATGCCAAGTGCATCGACCTGTCCGAGAAGAACGAGCCGGTCATCTGGAAAGCCATCAAGCACGGCGCCGTGCTGGAAAACGTGGTGATCGACGACGCCAAGCACGCCGACTACACCAACGTCAGCCTGACCCAGAACAGCCGCGCCGCCTACCCGCTGGAGCACGTTGCCAAGCGTTCCGAGAAGAACCTGGGCGGCGAGCCAAACGCGGTGATCTTCCTGACCTGCGACCTGACCGGCGTACTGCCACCGGTGTCGATCCTCAGCGAAGAACAGGCGGCCTACCACTTCCTGTCCGGCTACACCGCGCTGGTGGGTTCGACTGAAATGGGTTCCGGCGGCGGTATCAAGTCGACCTTCTCCACCTGCTTCGGCGCACCGTTCTTCCCGCGCCCGGCTGGCGAATACGCTGAACTGCTGATCAAGCGTATCCGTGGCTTCGGCTCCAAGGTCTACCTGGTCAACACCGGCTGGACCGGCGGCGGCTACGGCGTCGGCAAGCGCTTCAACATCCCGACCACTCGCGGCGTGATTGCAGCGATCCAGAGCGGCGCGTTGGTCGGTGCTGAAACCGAGCACCTCGACACCATCAACCTCGACGTGCCATTGGCCGTACCGGGCGTTGAAACCAGCCTGTTGAACCCACGTAACACCTGGGCCGACAAGGCTGCCTACGACGAAGCGGCGAAGGCGCTGGCCGGTCTGTTCATCGAGAACTTCAAGAAGTTTGAAGTGAGCGATGCGATCAAGGCGGCAGGTCCTAAGTTGTAAGATTCAGTCGTTGTGAAAAAGCCGCCTCTTGTGAGGCGGCTTTTTGTGTGCGGTTTAGTCGGCGATATGTAAAACCACCGCGCCGGCCAGTACCAGTCCAACCCCCAGCACCTGCACCGCCGACAACCGCTCCTTGAAAAATACGAACCCCAGGATCGCCGCGATCCCGCCTGATAACGTACTGATCACCGTCACCACCGACACCGAACCCGCCATTGCCCCCCACGAAAACGCCGAGAACCCGCCGAGGTTCATCAGGCTTGCCCCGGTCAGCGTCGCACAGTTTTTCAGCGCTGGGATTTTCAGGCCGTCCTTGATCTTCAACACCATCACCACCAGCACGCACAATCCAACCATGTAACCCAGCCACAACATGGTGATCGGCCCCAGCGCCGGCAGTGTGTAGCGGCCTTGCAGCCAGAAGCTGGTGCCATACAGCAAGGCGGCAAGCATGGCGTAGGCGATGGACAGGCGTGGACTGTTATGGGGGGTGCCGTTGTCCTTGTGAATGCTGGAGAAGATCACGCCGATCACACACAGGGCGATACAGCCCAGTTGCGTCAGGCTGATCTGTTCACCGCTGGCCCAGGACAGCAAGGTGGTCACCACGCCGTAGGAGGTCACCAGCGGCGCCACGATGGCGGCTTTGCCCAGGGCGAAGGCCTTGGACAGCGCCAGGGCGCCGGAGACGGTGAACAGGGCGGCAGCGATGCCCAGCAGCCAGACGCTCAGCGCGGCGTCGAGGGCTTTGAACAGGAAGGTCGGGAGGATGACCAGCAGCAGGGTCATGATCAGGAAGCCCAGCGCCTGGCCGAAATACACCGCACGCTTAACACCCACGGCGCGGGCGTTGAGGCCCACGAGAAAATCCGTGCCGCCCCACAGCAGGGCGGCCAGCAGGCCCATAGTTACGTCCATGTAAGGTCCTTGTTGTTTTGAGCACGCTCATCGAATGTGGGAGGGGGCTTGCCCCCGAAAGCTGTTTATCAGCCTGTATATCTGTGCCTGACGCACCGCTATCGGGGGCAAGCCCCCTCCCACATTTGAGTGCCGGTGTGCCTGGAATTTGTGTTCGCTCAGCTCAGGTTTTCCAGGGTCTGCGTGTCCCAGCTGTGAGTCTTGATCGCCAGGTAGAGCATGCCGATGGTCAGCGGCACTTTTTCGCCGCGCCCCTTGGCCCGACGCTTTAGAAATACATCAAACACCGGCGGGTTGAAGTAACGATAAGTGTCGTAGTCACCCAGGTCGAGCGCAAATTCCTGCTCCAGCGCTTCCATCAGTTGCTTGGCCTCACTGCCGTCACAGCCCAGGTCGAAGTTGATCGAGGTTTGCAGGCGGATCGTCTTGTGTTTTGGCAGGCCGATTTCTTCGTGCAAGAGCTGCAGGAGTTGCTGCATGACGGGGTCTTCGGGGAAGTTGGGGGCGAGGTTCATGGTGGGGGCACGCAGGAGTGGGTGAGGGGATCGGTTGCGGTGGATCTGGTATTGGTTTCGAGTGAGGAAGAGTGCCAAGCCTATCAAGAATACGAAGACAGGTAGGAAAGGCATTCTGAGGATCACCGCGACGTAGGGTAGTAGGAACGTCAAGGTGAAGCCTGTTGCAAGGAATGTGAGGGCGAAGCGCTTTCTGAGGACGGGGTCGGTGATTTGGTAGTGCAGCACCAGATAGAAAATGAAAAAAACGACGGATTGCAGGTACAGGGCCATGTGATTAAGGCTCGTCCGAGTAGACATGCATTGATAGTGTTGACCGCTGAGGACCTATGCCGCCTCTCACACTGGCATCCAGACCAATGATGATATCCCCTGCGTGATACCTGCGAAGCTTGCTGTCAATCGTATCGCGAACAAAGCCTGCCGTAGCTGCAGAGATTACAATTGCTGGTGCTGCAACCGCTCCAGAGATTATTTGCTTGATCAGTATGTTTTGGTCGTTAAACCGATCGGCTTGATTGCGCCTTAGTGGGTACGAAATTGCGATCGCCATTTCGCATGGCAAATCTCTAGCCAGCATTCTTTCGTAAAGTCTGCGTACATGATCGCGAACTTGCTGTGCTGCCGCTTTTGCTTCCAGCAAGCACAGATTGACTAAAGCCTGCTGGTTGCTACGTACAACAGTGAAGCGAATCACTGTGAATATCACACCGTGGTGGCCGATATGTTGAGTCCTTTCGATGTTCACTAGTATTTGCCGGGGCTGTTGAAAGGGCGCCAGTTTCAGTCAGAGAAAGGTGAGATTTATAGAGGGGTGGGCAGGAGTTTTAAGCAGTTTCGGAAGGGGATTTCGCGGTATTTGGAGGTTTCTTACAGGGCTTTCCGTGATTATTTGTATGGCAGTGATTTTCGGTGGTTAAAGCGTTCAGTTGTAGGAGCGAGCTTGCTCGCGAAGAACCCCAGGGCGCCGCAGTTTTCCAGGTTTACCGCGTCATCGTTGACGATCTTCGCGAGCAAGCTCGCTCCTACAAAAGGTTAGAGCTTAGGTGTATAGCTGTTGAGGTTGTAGCTGCACGTGCTGCGCTGCTTCCAGCAAATCACAGCCGTCCTGAACGAGCAGGTACAGGGCGTTAGTGATGTGGGAAATGTCTTTGAGGTCTGCGTGTTCGAAGGTCAGGCAGGAGAAGGTTTCCAGCAAGTCTGTGGCAGCGCGGATGCGTTGATGCGCGGCGGACTGGATGTCTTCGGCTTTGGCTTGTGTGTCGATGATAAGCGGATGGGTGTCGGTGAAGTTGGTGCGTAGCTGACGATAGCGGTCCATCGTTTCAGGTATTTGCATTTGAAGGTACTCGGTTTGCTGTTAAGTAACCGACATCACCGTGGCCAAACGGTGGGTGGCGGACTGTGCGCGGGTTGGCCAGCCGGAAACAGCACTCCGGCACGTCCGAAGACGTCCCCCACACAGCCGCCATAGCACTGCGATACGAGACGATAGACGTTCGAAGAGTAAGTAATGGCACTTATGTGTGCTGTTTTTCGAGTGACCAAACCCGGTCGCTGATTTGGCAGCGACGGAGCGAACCTTAGAAGTCAGTTAGTTCTCGGGCAATAAACAGATGGTTTAACTGTGCGCGGTCCGATCAGGCACCGACCGGCCTACTCACACACCGCTCAAAAATCGCCTCCAACCCCCGATAATCACAGGCCACCGCATCAATATTCGCGGGTATCCACGCCGCGTGTTTCACCAGCCACCAGTTCACGGAAAACCCGGCATTCACGATGATCTGCTCGAACAAAATCCGTTGCGCCCGGCCGTTGCCTTCGCGGAAGGGGTGGATAACGTTGAGGTCGCCATAGGCTTCGGCAATCTGCGTCACCAGCTCGGTCTGGCTCGCCCCGACATACCAGTTCGCTGCCTCCATTTGCCGGATGATCTTCGCCGCTTCCGGCGGGATGCGTTCCGGGGTGCAGAACAGGGTGTCGCCTTTCTGGATGTTGACGCTGCGCAGTTCGCCGGCCCAGTCGTAGAGGTCGTTGAACAGGACGCGGTGGATGTGTTGCAGGCGTTCGAGGTCGTAGGGTGGTGGGAAGAGGGGGAGGTTGCCTACGGCGATTTCGGATAACTCCCGCTCGGCCTGGTGCAGTCGGGTTTCATCGAGCAAATTGAGGCGGTTGCGCAGGACGCTGCTACCGGGATAGCAGTACGGGTCCTGGCCCACCCCATATTTGTCGAGCATCAGCGTGGGGTGTTGCGGTACTTGGCAAGGACGGCTTCGCGGGTCGGCAGTGGTTTGTCGACGTCGGCCGGTTGGGTGTCGAACCCTTCCAGGCGCAGGCTGGCCAGGTAATTGGAACGGCGGATCTTGTGGTAATGATCCTGTTTTTGCTCAAACGTCGGTTCGCTCATGGCAGCGTACTCCTGGGTAGCAAGGCTTGATTGTAGCGCAATGCGTCAACGGGCAGGCGGGATAAAAACCACGTCACATTCTGTATAAATAATCCTCCAGTGGGCGCATTTAAGAGTATGTTTCACCGCAAAATCTTGCAGGGCGATTCCGCCCGCTACTTAAAGGGAGTTAAGCATGGGTTTGCTGCGTGTTGCTTCGGCGATGTCATTGTGTGCGGTCGCGTTTTCAGTCCAGGCGGCGCAATTGCCGATTGAAGTGCTCAGTGCGGTGGTCAAGGACCAGAAGATCGCGGATGCCGAGGTGTTGCTGCAACGCAACGGTGCGCAGAACGTAGTGGGCCGCACCAACGCCCAGGGCCAGGTGACCCTCACCAGCGAAGCCGCAGATGACGCCACCAATCTTCTGATCATCAAGAAGCCTGGCTACTCGAACCTGGTGGTGAAGTGCCCGTGCGCCGGCATGACGTATGCCATCAGCCCGGTGATGGAAAACCTCGACGGCCTGCGTGTGGTGTTGACCTGGGGCAAGACCCCGGAAGACCTCGACTCCCACATGATCTTCCCGGGCAACAATATCTATTTCGAGAACAAGACGGGCACCGACGCCGAACTGGACGTGGATGACGTCGACAGCTACGGCCCGGAAACCATCACCCTGCAGAAAAAACACTACGGCGAAAGCTACGTGTATGCCGTGCATGACTTCACCAACGGCGGCAATCCCGGTTCGCGCCAGCTGTCCAACAGCGAAGCCAAGGTGTTCGTGTACATGGGCCAATCGCTGGTACGCACCTACTACGTGCCGAAAAACCGCAGCGGCAACCTGTGGACCGTATTCCGTATGACCGGCAGCGGCGATTTCCAGGACATCAACACCTTCAGTGGCGTGACGGTTAACGCGGCGAACGTGCTCAACGAAGTCAAACCGTTGCTGGATGACAGCGTGGCCGTTACCGCTGTTGCGGTCAGCTCTTCTGCACAAGCCGATGCGAAACGTCTGAACGTGCAAGGTGAAGCGGCCTACCAGGCCGCCAAGCTGGACCAGGCCATCGATCTCTTCCGCCAGGCTATCGAGCTGGACAACGGTTTCGGCAAGGCCTACGGCAACCTGGGCCTGGCGTATCAGAAGGCCGGCAACACCGCCGAGTCGATCTGGGCCAACCGCAAGGCTATCGCCCTGGCAACCGGCGCGAACGCTGCGACGGTGCGAGCGGGCGCCTACTACAACATTGCGCGGATCTACGAAGCGGCGGGGCAGTTCCCGGATGCGTTGCGTCACTATCAGTTGGCCAAGGAGCAGAAGGCCAACCCGGTGTATGACACGGCGATCGAGCGGGTGCAGAACCGCTGATTCAGCCCTGATACAGAACTAAATTGTGGGAGGGGGCAGGTCCTCTCCCACATCGGGTTTGTATCCTTCCTGTTCCTCCCTCGGATTATTCCCACTTCGGCCCTAGGCCATCCTTCGCCCTGTGTATCATCCTGTCTCTTTTTTCCATGCGACCTTTCTCGATTCGCCGAGATTCCCAGGCTATGTTTTTGAGCCAACTCAGCGGTCAATGGAGTGACAGCCTATGCACGACACCCTCCAACAGGTCTTTGGTTATCCACAGTTTCGCCTGGGCCAGGAAGAAACGGTCAGCGCCATATTGGCGGGGCGTTCGGCGGCCGCTATTTTCCCTACCGGGTCGGGCAAGTCCCTGTGTTACCAGCTGTCGGCGGTGCTGCTGCCGCACCTGACGCTGGTGGTGTCGCCATTGTTGGCGTTGATGCAGGACCAGCTGGGTTTCCTGCAGCGCCATGGCATTTCGGCGGGCAGTATCGACTCGGCCCAGAGCCGCGATGAGGCCAATGAGGTCATGGCCCGTGCGCGGTCGGGGGAGCTCAAGATCCTGATGATTTCGGTGGAGCGCTTGAAGAACGAGCGCTTCCGTAACTTCCTGCAAAGCGTGCGGATCTCGTTGTTGGTGGTGGACGAGGCCCACTGTATTTCCGAATGGGGCCACAACTTCCGTCCGGACTACCTGAAGCTGCCGGACTACCAGCGTCAGTTCAATATCCCACAAGCACTGTTGCTGACGGCGACAGCCACGCCCAAGGTGATTGCCGATATGCAGGCGAAGTTCGCCATTGCCCCGGACGATGTGGTCACCACGGGTTTCTACCGGCCCAACCTCAACCTGCTGGTGGAGCCGGTCAGCGGTGCAGACAAGCGTCGCCGGCTGGTGCAGTGGATGAGTGAGCGCGTCGGCCAGCCGAGCATTGTCTACGTCACCCTGCAGAAAACTGCCGAACAGATTGCCGAGCACTTGAATCGCAACGGCATCCAGGCCGAGGCCTATCACGCCGGTTTGCCCCACGATAAACGCGAGGGCATCCAGCAGCGCTTCATGGGTGGGCGCTCCAATTGCATCGTCGCCACCATCGCGTTCGGCATGGGTATCGACAAGAGTGATATCCGCAACGTGGTGCACTTTGACCTGCCCAAATCCATCGAGAACTACAGCCAGGAGATTGGCCGGGCCGGGCGTGATGGGCAGCCGTCAGACTGCCTGGTACTGGCCAATCGCGACAGCCTCAACGTGCTGGAAAACTTCGTGTACGGCGATACGCCGGAGCAGGAAGGAATCCGGCGGGTGCTGGTGGAGTTGCAGGCCGCGCGGGGCGATGGACAGTGGGAATTCTTGCTCAGGTCGTTGTCGGACCACAGCAACATCCGCGAGCTCCCATTGAAGACGCTGCTGGTGCAGTTGGAGCTCAAGGGCGTGATCGCGCCGCGCTACGCGTTTTATGCCGAGTACCGTTTCAAATATCTGGTCGAGCCTGAGGTTCTGCTGGCGCGATTTTCCGGTGAGAGGCAGCAGTTTGTTGCAGCGATCATCCAGGTGTGCAAACGGGCGAAGACCTGGGCTACGGTGGATTTCGATGCACTGTATCAACAGCACAATGCCGAGCGCGGACGGGTGGTGAAGGCGCTGGATTACTTCCAGGAGCAGGGCCTGATCGAGCTGGAAAGCAAGCAGATGACTGAGGTCTACAGCCTGCTGGAGACCGATTTCGATCCACAGGTATTGAGCGCTGAGTTATACACAGGCTTCAAGCAGCACGAGGTGGGAGAAGTCGCGCGGATTCACGCGATGCTCGATCTGTTCGCCACCGAATACTGCCTGGGGCAGAGACTGGCGAAGTATTTTGGCGATGAAAACGCGCCGCAGCGCTGTGGGCATTGCTCAGTGTGCCATGGCCATGTTGCGCATCTACCGCCGCCGCCGGGCTTGCCGCCACTTGTGGATAAGAACTTCATGGGGCTGTGCGGTGATTTTATCCACAGGCATCATGAACACACCGGCCAACTGCCAGGGGCGGAACGCCTGACGCGTTTCTTGGGGGGCATCAGCGTGCCGCTGTTCACCAGGTTGAAGGCGCGGGGTATTCCGGGTTTTGCCGTGCTGGAAGACTATCCGTATGCCGAGGTGCGCGAATGGGCCCAGGCCCATTTGAATGATCTGTAACTCACTTTCACGAGATGACCCGATGCCTGACACCGTACCGCAACGCGCCGATTACCCTCACTTCCAGCCGATCATCACGCGCTGGCACGACAACGATGTGTATGGCCATGTGAACAACGTGACCTACTACAGCTTCTTTGACACGGCAGTGAATACCTACCTGATCGAGCAAGGTGGTTTGGATATTCATGACGGCGACGTGGTGGGGTTTGTGGTGAGTTCGGCGTGCGACTATTTTGCTTCGATCGCCTTTCCCGAGCGCATTGAAATCGGCCTGCGGGTAGGCAAGTTGGGCAACAGCTCAGTGCAGTACGAGTTGGCGGTGTTCAAGGCGGGCGAAGAAGACGCCTGTGCGGCGGGGCGGTTTGTGCATGTGTTTGTGGATCGCGGGTCGAACCAGCCGGTGACGATTCCAGCGCGGTTGCGCGAGGCGTTGCAGCGGTTGATCACGCTGTAGGAGCCGGCAAGCCGGCTCCATATTCAGCAACAATCAGTCGCGGTAGTGGTGCTTGTTCTTGCGATGCCCATAGGCATGACCGCGCCCACGATGATCATCACGGTCATAACGACGGTGATCACGCCCACGGCTGCGACGGTCGTCGTCATCGCTCTTGTTGCCCATGTAGTTGCCCAGCGCGCCACCGGCACCACCGCCAGCCGCTGAGCCGATCAGTGCGCCGGTGCTGCCGCCGACACTGCGGCCTACAACGTTGCCGCCCGCCGCGCCCAATGCGCCACCAATGGCGGCTTCGCCACGGCTGCGCTTGTCGGCGCCCACCGCACTACCGCCCGCGCCACCCAAGGCTGCGCCGATGGTCGAACCGGTGTTGCCGCCTAGCTGCTGGCCAACGACCGAACCCAGAACCCCGCCCAATGCGCCGCCCACACCGGCTTCGGTGGTGCCACCGGCCATGGCTGCGCCACTGACCAGGCCAAGGGACAACAAGAGAATCGAGGAGAACTTCATTAGGGAGACCTCAAGAGGATGACGGCGCGATCCTGAGGCTGTATCTGAATTGTGACAATAGAAATCCGACCAGTAGCACGAGTTGTACACAATTCCATAACTTATTGTTTTTGCTGGGGAACTTAAGTCAAATTCGTGAGTCTTTAGCTACTTCGGAACGGCCGCTTTTATGCAAAAGCGGCCTTTTTTGTGCCCGGAATTCCTTTGGCGGGGTAATTCCCTGTGGCAAGCCCGCTCACCACAACCAAAGCAAACCGACGGATTTGTGTCAGGCCGAGCGCGCCATGATCAAGCCGTTGTCACTCGCCGCTTCCAACCGGATAGCCACGAACTTCGACGTCGGCGTATGGCTGCCATCCCCGGTGCTTTCCAGCGGCACCAGCGGGTTCACTTCCGGGTAGTAAGCCGCTGCCTGCCCCGCCGGAATATCAAATGCCAGCAAGGTGAAACCCTTCACGCGACGCTCACGGCCGTCCTCCCACAACGACACGATGTCGGCCTTCTGCCCTGGCTTGAAGCCCAGGCGGATGATGTCGGCTTCGTTGACGAACAGCACGTCACGCTGGCCCTTGACCCCACGGTAGCGGTCGTCCAGGCCATAGATGGTGGTGTTGTACTGATCGTGGGAGCGCATCGACTGCATGATCAGGTCCGGTACGCGGCCGGTCGCGTGGGTGCGTTCGTGGATCAGGTCCTTGGGCAGGATGTTCGGGCGGAAGTTGGCGCGGCCCGACGGGGTGTTCCAGCGGCGCGCGCCCGCGGAGTTGCCCAGGTAGAAACCGCCCGGATGCTTGATCTTCTCGTTGAAGTCCTTGAAGCCGGGAATGGTGTCGGCAATCAGGTCGCGGATGCGGCTGTAGTCGGCCACCAGCCAGTTCCAGTCCACCGGCTTGCTGCCCAGGGTCGCGGCAGCGATACCGGCCAGGATCGCCGGTTCGGACTTCATGAATTTCGACAGCGGCTGCAGCTGGCCATTGGAGCCGTGGACCATGCTGAATGAGTCTTCCACCGTCACCGCTTGCGGGCCTTCGGCCTGGATATCGATGTCGGTACGGCCCAGGCACGGCAGGATCAGTGCATCTTTGCCGTGCATCAAATGGCTGCGGTTGAGCTTGGTGCTGATCTGCACGGTCAGGTCGCAATTGCGCAGGGCTTCGAAGGTACGCAGGCTGTCCGGCGTGGCTTGGGCGAAGTTGCCGCCCAGGCCGATAAACACCTTGGAGCGGCCTTCGAGCATGGCGTGGATGGCTTCCACCACGTTGTGCCCGTTTTCACGCGGCACCTGGAACTGGAAGCGACGCTCCAGGGCGTCGAGGAATGCCACCGGTGGGCGTTCGTTGATGCCCATGGTGCGGTCGCCTTGCACGTTGCTGTGGCCGCGCACCGGGCACAGGCCGGCGCCTGGGCGGCCGATATTGCCGCGCAGCAGCATCAGGTTGGCGATTTCCTGGATGGTCGGCACCGAATGGCGGTGCTGGGTGATGCCCATCGCCCAGCACATGATCACGTTCTTGCCTTTGGCGTACATGCGCGCCGCTTGCTCGATCTCGACCAGGGTGAGGCCGGACTGTTCGACGATCTCATCCCAGGAGGTGTCGTCGATCTTGCCCAGGTATTCCAGCACGTTGGCGGTGTGTTCGTTGAGAAAATCGTGGTCGAACACGGCCTCTTTGCCTTCGGCCTGGGCCTGGCGCTCCCACAGCAGCAGGAACTTGGCCATGCCGCGCAGGATGGCCATGTCGCCACCCAGCGCCGGGCGGAAGTAGGCGGTGTTGGTCGGCTTGTCGCCGTTGGTGAGCATTTCCAGCGGGTGTTGCGGGTGCTGGAAGCGTTCCAGGCCGCGCTCTTTGAGTGGATTGATGCACACCACCTGGGCGCCGCGTTTAACCGCTTCGCGCAGCGGTTCGAGCATGCGCGGGTGGTTGGTGCCGGGGTTCTGGCCCCAGACGAAAATCGCATCGGCATGTTCGAAGTCATCAAAGGTCACGGTGCCTTTGCCGACGCCCACGCTTTGCGCCAGGGCAACGCCGCTGGCTTCGTGGCACATGTTCGAACAGTCCGGGAAGTTGTTGGTGCCGTAGGCGCGCACGAACAGCTGGTACAGGTAGGCTGCTTCGTTGCTGGCGCGACCCGAGGTGTAGAACTCGGCCATGTCCGGGCTGGGCAGGGCGTTGAGGTGCTTGCCGACCAGGTCGAAGGCCGCTTCCCAACTGATGGGCGTGTAGCGGTCGGTTTCGGCGTCATAGCGCATCGGCTCGGTCAGGCGGCCCTGGTATTCCAGCCAATAGTCGCTCTGTTCCAGCAAGGCGGTGACGCTGTGCTTGGCGAAAAATGCACCATCCACGCGGCGCTTGGTGGCTTCCCAGTTGACCGCCTTGGCGCCGTTTTCGCAGAACTTGACCATGCCGCTTTCCGGCGAGTCACCCCAGGCGCAGCCCGGACAGTCGAAGCCGCCGTTCTGGTTGGTCTTGAGCATCATGCGCAGGTTTTTCAGCGCGTTGTCGCTGGTCAGCCAGGCCTGCGCCACGCTGATCAGTGCGCCCCAGCCGCCGGCCGGGCCTTTGTAGGGCTTGTAGCGCGGGGTCGGGGTTTGGTCGGCTTGGTGATGTTGGCTCATGGCTGGTTCTCCATCGCAGGACTGTAGACCCGCGGCGCACTTTTCTGCGGCAGGTGGATGAGATTGAGGTTATGCCGGCGCGCCCATTGCAGGGCGAGGCCGGTGGGTGACGACAGGCTGACCAGGGTCTGGATACCCGCGCGCAGGACTTTCTGGATCAACTCCAGGCTGCAACGGCTGGTAACAATCGCCAGGCCGCCTTCGGTCGGAATTTTTTGGCGGATCAATGCACCGATCAATTTATCCAGGGCGTTATGCCGGCCGATGTCTTCGCGGCCCAGCAACAATTCGCCCTGGCCGTTCATAAATACGGCGGCATGCACGGCGCCGCTGTACTGGCCCAAGGGCTGGAACGCGCTGATGCGTTGGCGCAGGCCATCCAGCCACTCGGCGGGCGGCAATGGCGCGCCCGGCAACACGTCTAGGTCGGGCAGCGCTTGTTCGACCGCTTCCACGCCGCACAGGCCGCAGCCACTGGTGCCGGCCAATTGGCGGCGCTGCTGCTTGAGGTTCCAGAAGGCGCGGCTGGATATCTGCACCTGAGCGTACTGGGCAGAGCCTGATCCGCTGAGCTTTAGGTCATAAATGTCGCTAACGTCGGCGATAATGCCACTGCCGATGCTAAAGCCGACGATAAAGTCTTCCAGGTCTGTCGGCGTCACCAGCATTACCGCTTGGCTGATGTCGTTGTAGGCAATCGCCAACGCCACTTCCTCGGCCAGGGCTGTGCTGGCGAATTCCGTGTGTTCGAGATTGCAATACTGGTAGCTCTGGCTGGCGGCGGGCGCTGGCGTTTCAAGAGCGGGCGCCGCGCAGACTGGGCGCTTGGCGTTCATGGGGCAGTACCACCGGCGGATTGATCAGTGTTTAGACTAGGCGCGACAAAGCGTCGCGTCTAATTGCCAGTACTGATCTACCGATAGATGACGTCGATCAAGGCTCGTTTTGCGATTTTTGATACAGCGCGAAACACGCCTCGGCCAACGCCGAGCGCGGTGCACCGCGGCGCATGATCAAGCCCAGACGAGCGAGTGTATGGGCGTCCTCGATCGGCTGCAGGCGCAGATGCTCGGTGAGTGCGTCCAGGCCACCATCCAAAGGCATCACGGCACAGCACAGGCCGCCATGCACGGCTTGCAACAACTGATGGACGGCATCGGTCTGCAACAGCGGCTGCGGGTTGAGCCCACGGCTGTGGAAGTTGTGGTCGATGGACTGACGAAAGTGCATGCCGCTGGTGAGCATGCCCAGCGGCAGTTCGATCAGGGCTTCCCAGCTCAACGGCGTGTCGCCAAAGCTGAAGAAGCGTTGGTCGTAAAGCAGGCCCATGCGGGTTTCGCCCAAGGCCAGGGAGTCGAAGCGCTCGTTGTCCAGGCGCTCCAGGTAAGACACGCCCAGGTCCAGGCGATTGCTCGCCAGTTGCTCAAGGATCTGTTCGGAGCTGAGCGCCGACAACTCGAAGCGCAAGTTCGGGTGCTCTTTATGCAGTTGCTGCATCAACGCCAAGGGATCGAAGCTCGACAGCGGCACCACGCCCAGGCGCAATGTGCCGACGAGGTTGCCGCGACAGGCGGCCGCTTCGGCCTGCAAACCGTCATACGCCGCCAGCACCGTGCGCGCCCAGGCAAGCACGCGTTCGCCGGGGGCGGTAAAGCCCTCGAAGCGCTGGCCGCGATTGACCAAGGGCAGGTCCAGCTCTTCTTCAAGGCTGCGCAGGCGCATCGACAGGGTCGGTTGAGTGATGTGGCAACGCGCCGCCGCCTGGCCGAAGTGACGCGTCTCGTCGAGGGCGATGAGGAATTTCAGCTGCTTGATGTCCATCTTCGCTCCAGGGCTTATTCCAATGGCGGGGGGATTCTAGCGCGTTTGGGTCTTTTGCCGGGCTGGAACCCAAGTCTGTAGGACTGGTCTAGTCTTGGGCATCTGGAATTCAATTAACAAGGAGCGCGCACTATGAGCATTTTCAGTTTTATCAAGGAAGCCGGCGAAAAGATTGTCGACCTGTTGACGCCGGGTAATGCAAACGCCAGTGAGCAGTTGAAGGAGCACGTGTCCAAAGTGGGTCTGGGTAATCCGAATGTGCAGACCACCGTGGATGGCGACAAGGTGACCGTGACCGGTGAAGTCGCCACCCAGGAAGAGAAAGAGAAGATCCTGCTGGCGCTGGGCAATATTGCCGGTGTGGCCAGTGTGGATGACCAGATCACCGTAACCGGTCCGGCGGTTACTGCCGCCCGTTTCGTCGTGGTGAAAAAGGGCGACACCCTCAGCGCTATTTCCCTGGCGGTGTATGGCAACGCCAACCAGTACAACAAGATCTTCGAAGCCAACAAGCCGCTGCTGTCGCACCCAGACAAAATCTACCCAGGGCAGACACTGCGTATTCCTGAGTAAAACGCAGGACGAAATGTGGGAGGGGGCAAGTCGAATCGTCGCACCGCCCCTCCCACATGGGTTCAGAGTCCGGCAATGAGATCTCGGTAGTCGTCGACCGCCGCAAATTCCGCTGTGTCCTTCGGCCCCTTCTTGCTGTCCGGCTCCTTCACCGCCAGCAAATGCCCCACGCCAAACGCCTGGGCGCTGCGCAGGATCGGCAAGGTGTCATCGATAAACAGACTACGTGCCGGGTCGAAGCCGATATCCGCTTGCAGGGCATCCCAGAACTGCGGGTGTTCCTTGGCGAAACCATAATCGTGGGAGCTGATCAACCGTTCGAAATACGGCGCCAGTTCAATGCGTTCCAACTTCAATGACAGCGAATCACGATGAGCGTTAGTGATCAGGATCACACGCTTGCCAGCCTGTTTGATCGCCGCGAGGAAGGTATCGGCATCCGGGCGCAGGGCGATCAGGTGAGCGGTTTCCAGCTTGAGTTCGCGTACCGGGATCTTCAGCTCAGTGCTCCAGAAATCCAGGCAATACCATTGCAACTGTCCCGCGTTACGCTCGAACAGCGGCTGCAACTCCATCTCGGCCATGGCGCGGCTCACGCCATGCAACTCGGCGTAGCGCTGGGGCAGGTGTTCCATCCAGAAGTGGTTGTCGAAATGCAGGTCGAGCAGGGTGCCGTCCATGTCCAGCAGGACAGTGTCGATGGCGTGCCAGGGCAAAGAGGGCATGGGGCGGTCTCATGTAAGTAAAGATATCCGACACAGACAATCGGAAAAGCCACGGTATAGTAACCCGATCACGCCAAGGAGCCGCTCATGCGCCAGAAACCCACCGTCCTCGCTCGCGAAATAGTCGCCAGTAGCCGTTTGTTCCGCGTGGAGGAAGTGCAATTGCGCTTTTCCAATGGCGTTGAGCGGACCTACGAACGCCTGGTGGGCCGCGGTGCCGGCTACGGCGCGGTGATGATCGTGGCGATGATCGACGCTGAGCATGCGTTGCTGGTGGAAGAATACTGCGGTGGCACCGACGAATATGAGCTGTCCTTGCCCAAGGGCTTGATCGAACCCGGCGAAGACGTGCTGGCGGCGGCCAATCGCGAACTCAAGGAAGAGGCCGGCTACGGCGCACGGCAGTTGGAGCACCTCACCGAACTGTCGCTGTCGCCTGGCTACATGAGCCAGAAAATCCAGGTGGTACTGGCCACCGACCTCTATGAAGAACGCCTGGAAGGCGATGAGCCTGAGCCGATGCGTGTGGACCGGGTCAACCTGCGTGAGCTGTCGATGCTGGCGCAAAATGAGCAATTCAGCGAAGGCCGCGCCCTGGCCGCGCTGTACCTGGTACGAGACCTGTTGACCCAGCGAGGAGCTTTTAACGCATGAGCGAACTGTTTTTAGGCCACCCGTTTATTGCCCCGGTTATCGAGCTGGCCCGTCAGGCCGGTGAAGTGATCCTGCCGTACTGGCGCGCTGACGTGGCCGTTACGTCCAAAGCCGATGATTCGCCGGTTACAGCAGCGGACCTGGCCGCTCACCACCTGATCCTGGCCGGCCTGACCGCGCTGGACCCGAGTATTCCGGTGCTGTCCGAGGAAGATGCCGATATCGACCAGAGCGTGCGTGCCGGCTGGCAGCGCTGGTGGCTGGTGGACCCGTTGGACGGCACCAAGGAGTTCATCTCCGGCAGCGAAGAATTCACCGTGAACATCGCCCTGATCGAACAGGGTCGCGTGGTGTTCGGTGTGGTTTCGATGCCCACCAATGGCCGTTGCTACTTCGGTGGCGCTGGCTTGGGGGCCTGGCGCTCCGACGTGAAGGAAGCGCCCAAGCAGATCCAGGTGCGTGAAGCGCCGGCAGCGGGCGAGTCGTTCACCGTGGTCGCGAGCCGTCGGCACACCAGCCCGGAGCAGGAGCGTTTGCTGGGCGGGCTCAGCGAAGGCCTGGGCGCGTTGAAACTGACGAATATCGGCAGTTCGCTGAAGTTCTGTCTGTTGGCCGAGGGCAGTGCAGACTGCTATCCGCGCCTGGCGCCGACCTCGCAGTGGGATACGGCTGCAGCCCAAGGCGTGCTGGAAGGCGCGGGGGGCGAAGTGTTGGAATTGAGCGGTGAGCCGTTCAGCTACCCGGCGCGGGCATCGCTGTTGAACCCGTTCTTTCTGGCGTTGCCGGCCAAGGCCGCGTGGCGCGAGCGCTTGCTGACCCTGGCCCGATCCTAAGGCCAAAGGTGGGAGGGGCGGTGTGGCGGTCAGCGGTGCAGGACGTACTGCCCGGTAAAGGCCACTGCACGCTCCTCGCTGCCCTCATTTACAACCCATGTCTCCAGCGTCAATCGTGCCCGACCATAGCGCTTGTACGTCGCGACAAAGCGCTTCCACACCTTCTCCTCCGGTGCCTGGCACACCACCGTCGCATCCCGCGTGACCGGCAGCGGATAGCTGATCTGCCCTTCCTGAATCACGATGTGTCCGTCTTCGATGCCTTCTTCACGCAGTTGCAAGTGCAGCCAGCCCCAACCCGCCAGCACTGCGCCGCAATACAGGCTGCCGCCGAACATGGTGCTCTTGTGGTTGATGTTGGCTTGCAAGGGCAGATGCAGTTCCAGCCGCCCGTGTTGCCAGTCGAGCACCTTGAGGCCCATTTCCCGGGTGAGGGGGATGTCGTGGTGAAGGATGGATTCCAGGTAACGGCTGTCGCGGTTCATGGGGGCCTCTTGGCGAGTGGGGGCGGTCATTCGTCATCGCCGCTTTGGTTGGCGAAATTCAGGCCGTGCTTGCGCAGCTTGTCGTGCAAGGTCTTGCGTGGTACGCCGAGGGCTTCGGCGAGGCTGCGCATGGAGCCGTGGGGGCGGGTCAGCTCAGCGGCGATCAGGCTTTTTTCGAACTGCTCGACCTGTTCGCTCAGGCCACCCGAGGTGGACGTCAACACACCGGCGGCAGGGTTGTCCGGCGTGGCATCCAGTGCCAGTTCCAGGCCCAGGGCAAAGCGCTCGGCGGCGTTTTGCAGTTCGCGTACATTGCCCGGCCAGTTATGGCGCAGCAGCAGGGCGCGCTGGCCCGGTTGCAGTTCGTGCAGCGGCAGGCCGTGACGACTGCTGGCCTCATCGGCGAAATGCTGGAACAGCATCAGTGCATCCTCACCCCGCTCACGCAGCGGCGGAATACGCAGCGGCGCGACGTTGAGACGGTAATACAAGTCGGCACGGAAGCGGCCCTGGTCGGCGGACTGGCGCAGGTCTTCCTTGGTGGCGGCGATGATGCGGATATCCAGCGGGATCAGTTGATTGCCGCCCAGGCGCTCCACCACACGCTCCTGCAGCAGGCGCAAGAGTTTGACCTGCACGTCCAGGCTCATGCTTTCGATTTCATCGAGGAACAAGGTGCCGCCGTTGGCAAACTCGAACTTGCCGATGCGGCGTTTCTGCGCGCCGGTGAAGGCACCCGGCTCGTGGCCGAACAGCTCGCTTTCGACCACCGATTCAGCCAGCGCCCCGGCGTTGATCGCCACGAACGGCCCGCTGCGGCGGCTCGACAGGTCATGCAGCGCACGCGCCACCACCTCTTTGCCGGCGCCGGTTTCGCCGAGGATCAGCACATCGGCCTTGGTCGCAGCCAGGGCGCCGATCTGTTCACGCAGGCGCAGCATTTGCGGCGAATGCCCGACCAGTCGCGTGCTCAATTGCTGACGATCGCTGAGCGCCAGGCGCAGGCTGCGGTTGTCCAGTACCAGGCGGCGCAGGGCCAGGGCACGGCGCACGCTGTCGAGCAGGGCGTCGCTGGCGAAGGGTTTTTCCAGAAAATCATAGGCCCCGGCGCGCATGGCTTGTACCGCCAGCGGCACATCGCCGTGGCCGGTGATCAGCAGCACCGGCAGGTCCGGGTCCTGGCCGTGCAGTTCGGCGAGCAGCTCCAGGCCGTCCATGCCGGGCATGCGGATATCACTGACGACCACGCCCGGCCAGTCCCGCGACAGGCGCGCTGTGAGGCCGCTGGCTTCGCCCAGGGTCAGGACTTTCAGCCCGGCCAGGTCCAGGGTCTGGCACAGGGCCTGACGCAGGTGTGGATCGTCGTCGATCAACACCACCTGAATCTGGTTATCGATACTCATACACTGCGGTCCTCGGACGGTTGCAGACTGACGCCCGGCGAGCCGGCACGCAATTTCAAGGTTAACAGCGCGCCGCCTTCCTTGTGGTTGGCAAACAGCAGTTCGCCACCGAAGGCACGCATCAGGGTCTCACAGATCGCCAGCCCCAGGCCCAGGCCCTGGGTGCGCGTCTTGGTGGTATAGAACGGCTCGCTGGCGCGCCCCAGGGCTTCCATGCAGAAGCCCGGGCCGTTGTCACGAATGTACAGGTTGACGCCCTGTTCGGTGGTTTCGGCACTCAGCCAGAGTCTGCGCGGCGGGCCTTTTTCGGTGAGGGCGTCGAGGGCGTTGGCCAGCAGGTTGCCCAGTACCTGGCGCAGGCGGGTTTCGCCGGCTTGTACCCACAGGGTGGCTTCCGGCAAATCGCGGATCAGTTCCACCTCCATCGACCGTCGCCGCTTGGCCAGCAACGCCAGTGCATCGTCCAGCGCCGGTTGCAGGGCCACGCTTTCGGGCGCGTGGCGGTCGCGGCGGGCGAAGGCGCGCAGGTGGGCGATGATCGAGGCCATGCGCCCGGTCAGTTCGCTGATCAGCTTGAGGTTGCCGCGGGCGTCATCGGTGCGTTCATGGTCGAGCAGGATTTCGGCGTTTTCCGCGTAGCTGCGAATCGCCGCCAGGGGCTGATTGAGTTCGTGGCTGATGCTCGCCGACATGGTGCCCAGCGCCGACAGTTTGCCCGCTTGCACCAGGTCGTCCTGGGCGCGTACCAGCTCCTGCTGGGCGTGTTCGCGCTCCAGCACTTCCTGTTTCAGGCGCCGGTTGAGGCCTTCCAGGTCACTGGTACGCTCGACCACCCGCGCTTCCAGCTCGCGCCGGGCCTTGGCTTCGAACGCAATGCGCTCCAGATAGTGACGGCGACGTTGCATCATCAAGCCTAACAACAACATCAACACCAGCAGCGTCGCGCCGCCGACGGCAACCACAGTGCGCACCGGACGGCTAATCAACGAACGCGGCGCGAGGATCTCCACGTTCCAGCCGGTCTCGGCGATGGCCGTGGATTGACGCAGCCACGCGGTGCTGCTCAGGCTCAGCGGCTGCGGGTCGCGAGTCGGGTAGGGCTGGATAGCGATGATCGCCTGGCGTTCTTCAGCGGTCAGCGGGCGGGTCGCGCGGAATCGCCATTGCGGGCGCGAGGTCAGGATCACCACGCCGTTGTGGTCGGTGACCAGCAGTTGTTCCGGGGTGTTGCCCCACAGGCTTTCGGTGTGGTCCAGGTCGACCTTGACCACCAGCACACCGATGATCGTATCGCCGTCGCGCACGGCGGCGGCGAAGAAGTAACCGCGCTTGGCCGAGGTTGTGCCCAGGCCGAAAAACCGCCCCAGGCGCCCGGCCATGGCTTCGCTGAAATACGGGCGGAACGAGAAATTGCGCCCGACAAAGCTGTCTTGTTTATCCCAATTGGACGCCGCGAGGGTCTTGCCGGTGGTGTCCATCAGGTACATCACTTCCACCCCGGCCTGGGCGGCAACCTCTTTGAGCAGCAGGTTGGCGTTGACCAGGTTGGTGCTGACGTTGGGCGCGTCCAATGCAGTGCGCAGGGCCGGCAGGTCACCCAGGATTTGCGGCAGCACTTCATAGCGGTGCAGGGTGCCGAGCAGGTTGGCGACGTACAGGTCGAGGGTCTGGCGGTTCTGGCCGGCCAGTTCGCTGCGGTAATAGCGCTCGGCCAGATGCTCCAGCGGCCACAACAGCGGTGCCAGGCACAACGCCAAGAGGGCGAGGCTGCGCCAGCGGGGTCTACGCGGGAGGGGTGGAGTCATGGGAGTCGTGCGCCTGTGGGTACAGGCGCATTATGCCTAGTGCTGCTGTGCAAGACACTCGCGCAATGCGTCTTGCCAATGTGGCTGGCTGACGTGCCACTGTTGTTGCAAGCGACTGCAATCGAGGCGTGAGTTCAGTGGGCGCTGGGCGGGTGTCGGGTAGGCGCTGGAAGGGATGGCTTCCAGCTCGGCGCAGGCTTTGCCTTGCTTGCGCAGATGCTCGCCGATGGCCTCGGCAAAACCGAACCACGAAGTTTCACCTTGGGCGGTCAGGTGATACACCCCCCATTCCCCCGCTGTGCCTGCTTGCCAGCGTTCGATCAATGCAAGCGTACTGTCGGCGATGCTGCCGGCCCAGGTTGGTGCACCGATCTGGTCGGCGACGATGCGCATCTGCGGCTTTTCCTGCAGCAGGCGTTGCATGGTCAGCAGGAAGTTCTTGCCGTGGTTGGAGTAGACCCAACTGGTGCGCAGGATCAGGTACTCGCCGCCCACGGCCGCAATCGCCTGCTCGCCGGTCAGCTTGCTCTGGCCATAGACGCCCAGTGGGTTCGGGGTGTCGGCTTCGATGTAGGGCGCCGGTTTGCTGCCGTCGAACACGTAGTCGGTGGAATAGTGGATCAGCGGGATGCCCAGGGCCTTGGCTTCCTCGGCGAGAATGCCGGGGGCGATGGCGTTGATGGCAAATGCGGCGTCTGGTTCGCTTTCGGCCTGATCGACAGCGGTGTGAGCCGCTGCGTTGATAATCAGGCTGGGGCGGTGGGCGCGCACTTGCTGGCGGATCTGCTCTGCATTGGCCAGGTCAAGCTGGTCGCGGCCCAGGACGATGAGTTCGCCCAGGCCCTGGAGGCGTTGTTGCAGTTCGCGGGAGACTTGGCCGTGTTGGCCACAGATCAGGATCTTCATGGGAACAAGTCGGCTTCCTTCAGGGGTTTACCGGCCTGGTCCTTGGCGGACAACCGGGGCGCTTCGGTCAGCTCCCAATCGATGGCCAGCGTCGGGTCATTCCACAGGATGCTGCGTTCGGCGCTGGGCTGGTAGTAATCGGTGGTTTTGTACAGGAACTCGGCGTGATCGCTCAGTACCACGAACCCATGGGCGAAACCTTCCGGCACCCACAGCTGGCGATTGTTCTGTGCTGACAGCCGCACGCCGACCCACTGGCCAAAGTTCGGCGAGCTGCGGCGGATGTCCACGGCCACGTCCAACACTTCCCCGGCGATGACGCGCACCAGTTTGCCCTGGGTGTGTTCGAGCTGGTAGTGCAGGCCCCGCAGCACGCCTTTTTGCGAGCGCGAGTGATTGTCCTGCACGAAGTCACGCTTGAGCCCGGTGGCCGCTTCAAAGGCGCGGGCGTTGAAACTTTCGTAGAAAAAGCCGCGTTCATCGCCGAACACTTTGGGTTCGAGGATCAGCACGCCGGGCAAAGTGGTTTCAACGACGTTCACTGGTTCTCTCCGGCCAGCGAGTACAGGTACTGGCCATAGCCGGTCTTGCCGAAGTACTTGGCACGTTCCAGCAGGTGGTCACGGTCGATCCAGCCATTTTCGTAGGCGATTTCTTCCAGGCAGGCCACTTTCAAGCCTTGGCGGTGTTCAATGGTCTGCACGTACTGCGAGGCTTCCAGCAAGCTGTCGTGCGTCCCCGTATCCAGCCAGGCAAAGCCACGGCCGAAGCGCTCTACCTGCAGGTCGCCGCGCTTGAGGTAGGCGTTGTTGACGTCGGTAATCTCAAGCTCCCCTCGAGGCGAAGGCTTGACTGCCTTGGCGATCTTGATCACGTCGTTGTCGTAGAAGTACAGGCCGGTCACTGCGTAGCTGGACTTGGGCTTCGCAGGTTTTTCTTCGATGGACAGGGCACGGCCTTCGCTGTCGAAGTCGATCACGCCGAAGCGCTCCGGGTCCTTGACCCAGTAGCCGAAGACAGTAGCGCCCGTCGGCCGCTTGGCGGCGCCGAGCAATTGCTCGCCGAAGTGCTGACCATGGAAGATGTTGTCACCCAGGATCAGGCACACAGGGTCATCGCCGATGAATTCCTCGCCAATGATGAAGGCCTGGGCCAGGCCATCCGGGGTTGGCTGTTCGGCATAACTGAAACGTACGCCAAACTGGCTGCCATCGCCCAGCAGGTTGCGATACTGCGGCAAGTCCACCGGTGTTGATATCACCAGAATCTCTTTGATCCCCGCCAGCATCAGTACCGAGATCGGGTAGTAGATCATCGGCTTGTCATACACCGGCAGCAGTTGCTTGGACACGCCCAGGGTAATGGGGTGCAAACGCGTGCCGGAGCCGCCGGCCAATACGATTCCCTTCATCATGCAATCAGATCCTTAAGGTCGGTGTTGCCCAAACGTTCACCCTGGTAACTGCCGTCCTGGACCCTGCGGCACCATTCCAGGTTATCCAGGTACCACTGCACGGTTTTGCGCAGCCCTGTTTCAAAGGTTTCTTCGGGGGTCCAACCCAGCTCTCGCTCGATCTTGCCTGCATCGATGGCATAGCGCTGGTCGTGGCCCGGGCGATCCTTCACGAAGGTAATCAGGTCGGTGAACTGCTCGACACCAGCCGGGCGCTGTGGCGCCAGTTCTTCGAGCAGGGCGCAGATACCACGCACCACGTCGATATTCTTCTGCTCGTTGTGTCCGCCGATGTTGTAGGTCTCGCCGACCACACCTTCGGTGACCACTTTGAGCAATGCGCGGGCATGGTCTTCGACGAACAGCCAGTCGCGCACCTGCAAACCATCACCGTAGACCGGCAGCGGCTTGCCCGCGAGGGCATTGAGTATCACCAGCGGGATCAGCTTCTCGGGGAAGTGGAATGGCCCGTAGTTGTTCGAGCAGTTGGTCAGCAGCACCGGCAAGCCGTAGGTGCGCTGCCAGGCGCGGACCAGGTGATCGGACGCCGCCTTGCTGGCCGAATACGGTGAGCTGGGTGCATAGGGTGTGGTTTCAGTGAACAGGTCGTCCACGCCATGCAGGTCGCCGTACACCTCATCGGTGGAGATGTGATGGAAGCGGAACGCGCGCTTGGCGGGCTCGTCGAGCGTCTGCCAATAGGCGCGGGTGGCTTCCAGCAAGCTGTAGGTGCCCACGATATTGGTCTGAATGAAGTCCGACGGGCCATCGATCGAGCGGTCTACATGGGACTCGGCCGCCAGGTGCATGATCGCCTGGGGCTCAAAGCGCTTCAGTACGGCACTGACAGTGGCCTGGTCGACAATATCGGCCTGGACGAACTCGTAGCGGCTGTTGGACGCGATGCTGGTCAGCGATTCCAGGTTGCCGGCATACGTGAGTTTGTCCAGGTTGAGCACTTCGTGCTCGGTGTGTTGAATCAGGTGGCGGATTAAGGCAGAGCCAATAAAACCGGCGCCACCGGTGATGAGAATGCGCATGTCAGAGGGCCTTTTCCTTAGACGGACATCAAGCGAATGGAGCATAGCTTGAGTTGTGACGCCGAGCGGTGCAAGCGTGGTTTGCGCAGGGGGTTGCGTAAGCCCCCTGAACAATGGCGATATACACCCCTAAAAACCGAGGCCACCCCCATGTTGCTCGCCACCCTGATCCATCGCGCCAGTCTACCCTGCCCGCAAGTCAGCCCCGATCAGGCGGCTCGATTGCTTGAGCAGTATTACGGCCTTAGTGGCACGTTGCGATCGCTGGGCAGCCAGCAAGACCTTAACTACAAAGTCGACAGTGCCCGTGGCCGGTTCGTTCTGAAAATCTGCCGGGGCGACTACGCTGCCGTGGAACTTCAGGCCCAGCACGCGGCGCTCAACAGCCTGCAGGCGGTGCGCGTACCCAAGGTCATCAAGGCCCTGACAGGTGAGGAACTGCTGACCCTGACCCTCGACGGCCAAACCCTGCATGTGCGGGTGCTGGACTATATCGACGGCCAGCCGTTGACCCATCTGCCCCACTTGGGGCGCAGGGTGATCGCAAGCTTTGGCGACCTTTGCGGTCGGATGAGCCAGGCGCTGGCGTCGTTTGAACATCCGGGCCTGGAGCGTACGTTGCAATGGGACCCGCGCCATGCCCTGGAATTGATCAGGCATCTGCTGGCAACCCTGGAAGATTTGCCTCACCGCCAAGCGCTGGAACAAGTGGCTGAGCAGGTCCAGGACCGTATGCGTCCCCTGGCCGACCACCTGCCGTGGCAAGCCGTGCACATGGATATCACCGACGACAATGTGGTGTGGCAGCGTGATGCGCAACGCCACTGGCAACTTCAGGGCGTGATCGATTTCGGCGACCTGGTGCGCACCTGGCGCATTGCCGATCTGTCGGTGACCTGCGCCGCGCTGCTGCACCATGCCGAGGGCGACCCCTTTGCTATCTTGCCGGCGGTCCAGGCTTGCCATGCGGTGACGCCGTTGCAGCATGAAGAATTACAGGCGCTATGGCCGCTGATCGTCGCCCGCGCGGCGGTGCTGGTCTTGAGCAGCGAGCAGCAACAACGGCTGGATCCGCATAACAGCTACCTGTTGAAAAATGCCGAGCATGAGTGGGAAATCTTCCATGTAGCGACCTCGGTGCCGTTTGAGCTGATGGAAGCGGCGATTCTCAGCAGTGTTGGCCAGGCACCCGCACCCATCGCCAGCCAAGGCTTTGCTCCTTTGTTGCCGGGGTTGGTAGGCCGCGAGTTCGCGCTGATCGACCTGGGCGTGCTCAGCCCGCATTTCGAGGCCGGCAACTGGGAGCAACCCGGCATCGATCAGCGCCTGTTGCAGGAGGCGGCGGCGGTGCATGGCTTGGCGGCGAGTCGCTATGGGCAGTACCGGTTGTCGTGTACTCGGCCCGACAGTGCGACCGAGCCGGAGACGTTCCCGTTGCACGTTGAACTGCACGTGTCGTTGGCGACTTCCGTCGAAGCGCCGTTTGCCGGTGTGGTGCGACGGGGGGCCAATGGCGAACTGCAGGTGCATAACAGCGAAGCGACCGTGCGGCTGTGGGGTGTAAAGCCGCTTTTGCAGCCGGGGGCTGCGGTGCTCAAGGGCCAGGTGATCGGTGAGGTCGAGGGGCCGCTGACGGTACAGCTTTGCCGGGCTGACTTGCCCGCACCGCTGTTCTGCGCACCGTCCCGGGCACTGGCGTGGCAAGCACTGTGCCCATCGCCGGCTGCGCTGCTGGGGCTGGCCTGCGACGCCGAGCCCGAGCTGGACCCCGAGGCCCTGCTGGCCCGGCGCGACGCCAGTTTCGCCCGTTCGCAAAAGCACTATTACGTCGACCCGCCGCGTATCGAGCGCGGCTGGCGCAACCACCTGATCGACATGCAGGGCCGCTCCTACCTGGACATGCTCAATAACGTGGCGGTACTCGGCCACGGCCACCCGCGTATGGCGGCGGTGGCGGCGCGGCAGTGGTCGTTGCTCAACACCAACTCGCGCTTTCACTATGCGGCGATTGCCGAGTTTTCCGAGCGCTTGCTGGCGCTGGCACCGGAGGGCATGGACCGGGTGTTCCTGGTCAACAGCGGCACCGAGGCCAATGACCTGGCGATCCGCCTGGCCTGGGCCTACAGCGGCGGGCGCGACATGCTCAGTGTGCTGGAGGCCTACCATGGCTGGTCGGTGGCGGCGGATGCGGTGTCCACCTCGATTGCCGACAACCCCCAGGCCTTGAGCAGCCGGCCGGACTGGGTGCACCCGGTGACGGCGCCGAATACCTATCGCGGCGAGTTTCGCGGGCAGGACAGTGCGCCCGATTACGTACGAAGTGTGGAGCACAACCTGGCGAAAATCGCTGCAAGCAAACGCCAGTTGGCCGGTTTCATCTGTGAGCCGGTGTACGGCAATGCCGGTGGTATCTCGTTGCCGCCGGGCTATTTGCAGCAGGTGTATACGCTTGTGCGTGCCCAAGGCGGCGTGTGCATCGCCGATGAAGTGCAGGTGGGCTATGGCCGCATGGGGCACTTCTTCTGGGGCTTTGAAGAGCAGGGCGTGGTGCCCGATATCATCACCATGGCCAAGGGCATGGGCAATGGCCAGCCCCTGGGGGCGGTGATCACCCGGCGTGAAATCGCCGAAGCGCTGGAGGCTGAAGGTTATTTCTTCTCGTCGTCAGGAGGCAGCCCGGTCAGTTGTCGCATCGGCATGGCCGTGTTGGATGTGATGGAGGAAGAAAAACTGTGGGAAAACGCCCAAGTGGTCGGCGGGCATTTCAAGGCTCGCCTGGAAGCTCTGATCGAGCGCCATCCATTGGTTGGCGCCGTCCACGGTTCCGGGTTTTACCTCGGCCTGGAATTGGTACGCGACCGGCAAACCCTGGAGCCCGCCACCGAAGAAACCACCTTGTTGTGTGATCGTCTGCGGGAGTTGGGAATTTTCATGCAGCCTACCGGCGACTATCTGAACATCCTCAAGATCAAGCCGCCGATGGTCACGTCGAGGCGCAGCGTGGACTTCTTTGTCGACATGCTGTCGAAGGTGCTGGATGAGCAATTGTGATTAATCGATTGTTATCGGTTATTTGCTGTCATATTTACCGCCTATGATTTTCTGTTGCTTTTAAAGCCGATTTTTATCCGTTATAAAGTCGGCATTTACCCCATTCGGAGCCCTGACCGCCATGACCACCCTGCACAGTACCCCTCGCGCCGATGGCTTCCACATGCCCGCCGAATGGGCGCCACAGACGCAAACCTGGATGATCTGGCCCGAGCGCCCGGACAACTGGCGCCTGGGCGGCAAGCCGGCGCAGGCTGCCCATGTGGCGGTGGCCAAGGCGATCGCACGTTTTGAACCGGTGACCGTTGCCGTATCCGCCGGCCAGTACGAAAACGCCCGCGCCCGCCTGGATGTGCCGAATATCCGCGTGGTGGAGATGTCCAGCGATGACGCCTGGGTGCGCGACACCGGCCCGACCTTCGTGATCAACAACAGCGGCGAAGTGCGCGGCGTGAACTGGGATTTCAACGCCTGGGGCGGTTTTGACGGCGGCTTGTATGCGCCGTGGAACCGCGACTCCCAGGTTGGCGGCAAGATCCTCGAGATCGAACGCGCGCCGCGCTACCGCACCGAAGGTTTTGTGCTGGAAGGCGGTTCGATCCATGTTGACGGCGAAGGCACCCTGATCACCACCGAAGAATGCCTGCTCAACCGCAATCGCAACCCGCACCTGGGCCGGGCCGAGATCGAAGCAGTGCTGAGCGCCAACCTGGCTGTGGATAAAATCATCTGGTTGCCGGATGGCCTGTTCAACGACGAAACCGACGGCCATGTGGATAACTTCTGCTGCTACGTGCGCCCGGGCGAAGTGTTGCTGGCCTGGACCGATGACGCGCACGACCCGAACTACGCGCGCTGCCACGCCGCCCTGGACGTGCTGCAAAGCAGCACCGACGCCCAGGGCCGCTCGTTCACAGTGCATAAAATGCCGATCCCGGGGCCGCTGTACGCCACCGAGGAAGAATGCGCCGGTGTCGACCCGGTTGACGGCTCCCAGGAGCGCAATCCGACCGTGCGCCTGGCCGGTTCCTACGTGAACTTCCTGATCGTCAACGGCGGCATCATCGCCCCAAGCTTCGACGACCCGCTGGACAGCCAGGCCAAGGCGATCCTGCAGGACCTGTTCCCGCAGCACGAAGTGGTGATGGTGCCGGGCCGCGAACTGTTACTGGGGGGCGGCAATATCCATTGCCTGACCCAACAACAGCCTGCTCCGCACAAAAATTGAGTGCAGTTGTAACAGTGCTTTAACCGGAGCCAGGGGCTATCTGGTTCGAGCGCTTACAGCAAGCCCGCGGCCCAGCAAGGTCGCGGGCTTTTTTGTGTGCGTATGCCTATAAACACGAGACATTGGCATAGCTCTTGTATCGGTGTCGTCACAGTGGCCCAAGTTAATGACTGCGCAGTTCTGTCATAAACCTTGAGTAAGTTAGCCGCTCACGCAGTAGGAGAGAGCGCTGAAATGAATGCCGATATCAACCTGATGTACACGCGCACGTTCCACCCCTTGCGGGTCAACGGCGACGCGATCCATGCGCTGGCGCTCTGGTTGAAGGAAAACGGTTCGCGACAGATCAGGCAACAGCCTGACTTGCGCAGCGTGATGAGTAAACGCTATCCGGCGGGGTTGTTCAGTGAGGATGAAGTGCACGCGTTGTGTGACCTGCTGAAAAACTAAGCAACACAGAGAACAAATGTGGGAGGGGGCTTGCCCCCGATAGCGGCGTGTCAGGCAAAAATATCAACCGACCGGTTGCCATCGGGGGCAAGCCCCTTGCTACACCTTTTGGATGTATTCGGTTTAGAAACTGTAGGTCCCAGTCACCACCACGCTGCGCGGCTCTCCCGGCTGGATCTGCGCCACGCTGGTCGCCGACGCATAGTAGTTTTTATCCGCGATATTGTTCAGCGCCGCCCTCACGTCCCATTCCTTCTGGCGGAACCCGGCCAACGCATCCCAACGGCCATAACCCGGCAGCACCACGGTGTTGAGACTGTCGGCGTAACGATCCCCCACCAGCGTCAAACCGGTTTCGGCGTACCAGCCCATTTCTGGTTTCCAGGTGATAAACAGGCTGCCGTTGCGCTTGGCCACATCACTGACGCGCTTGCCTTCAAAGCCGTTGTTGTCCTTCACCACCGTGGCGTCCTGCAGGCCGATACCGCCGCGTACGTACCAGTTGCCGACGATCTTGCCGGTGGCAGTCAGCTCCACGCCGCGTGAGCGTTGCAAACCGCTGAGCAGGGTGATGGTGCGGTCCAGCGGGTCGCTGGTGCGGCGGTTGTAGAGTTCCAGTTCGTACACCGCCAGGGTGGTGCTCAGGCGGTCGTCCAGCCAGTCGCTCTTGACCCCGATTTCCTTCTGTTTGGTCAGTTCGGGGCTCAGGTCGTTGGCGCCGCTGGTGGCGCTCGGGGTGATGCCGATCAGGCCGCCGCCGGCTGGGGAGAACGTCTTGCTCCACGAGGCGTAGAACGAGTGGTTTTCCAGGGGCGTCCACACCAGGCCGATGCGCGGGCTGGCGTTATGGCTGTCGACATCTTGCTGGAGGTTGTTGAGTTTGTTCTTGGTATCGACTTCAAAGCGGTCGTAACGCAGGCCAGCCAGGAGCTGCCATTGATCGTTCAGGCGCAGTTGGTCTTGTATATAAACCGCACGACTTTCCACTTCGGTGTGGTTGTTGCTGGATACGCTCATCCGCCCGGTGTGGCTCAGGTGGCGGTTGGGCTGGTTGAGGTTGAGGCTCGGCACGGTGTTGCCACCGTTGTAGAGCTTCGGATCGCGGCGTTGGCTGCCCATTTCGACGCCGGTGAGCAGGCGGTGTTCCAGGCCGAAGGTGCTGAAGCCGCCTTCCAGTTCGACGTTGTTGAAGAGGTTCCGCGTGGTCAGGTCTTGCTGCCAGCGCTGGCGTGTCACGCTGTTGGTCGCAGGCACGTAGGCGGTCTGGTAGGTGTTGTCGAAATCACTGTCGAGCTTGAACACGCCCAGGGTCTGGCGCAGTTGCCAGTTGTCGTTGAGCTCATAGGCCAGCTTGGAGCGCAGGGACTGGGATTTGTCGTCGATGTAGTCGCGGCTGTCGCCGTAGGTGGTGCTGCGGCTCACATCCGCCGGCCGGCCGTTGACCCCGGGAATGCCACGGTCCGGCGTGCGGTTGTAGCGGCTGTATTCGTATTGCACCAGCCAATTCAGGTCCGGCGTGAGCTGCCAGCTCATGGACGGTGCGAACAGCTGGCGATTGCCGCTGACGCCATCGCGGAAGCTGTTGTTGTCCTGGTTGCCCATGTTCAGGCGCAGGCTGATGTTATCGGTGGGGTCGGTGCTGAGGTCGGCATACAGGCTGCGCAAATCGTTGCTGCCGCCTTGGGCCTCGATACTCGATTTGTGGCCGGCGGTAGGCAGTTTGCTCACACGGTTGACGATCCCTCCCTGACCGCCTCGCCCGTAGAGTACGGCAGCTGGCCCCTTGAGCACTTCGATGCGCTCGATGTTGTGCAGGTCGCGCACGTACTGGCTGTCATCGCGGATGCCATCCAGGTAGAAGTCGTTGCTCGCATCGAAACCCCGGATGCGCAGGCTGTCGAAGCGCGTGTCGGCGCCGCTGCTGACGTTGGGAATGCCGCTCAACGCCTGGCCCAGGTCATTGGTGCCGTAGGCGCGCAGGCTTTCGGTCTTAACCGAGTCGATGGCCTGGGGCACATAACGCACCGGCGTAGCGGTGCGGGTGGCGGTGCTGGTTTCCTTGACGCGTGGGTCGTCTTCGTCAGCTTCGGCGCTGATCGAGGTTTCGGGCAAGGTGGTGGCCGCACAGGCAAAACCGGCAGACAGCAGAACGGAAAGCCCAAGGGTGATGGGCGTCAGGCGAGGGGCAGGCATTAAGGAATGTATCCGAATGGTTTGGGAGGAAAACTACGCGTTAATGGTAATGCTTTGCATTTGCGCGCGTTATCAATTGCCAAACGTATCGGCTTTTAAATATGTTACGGAATGTGTTTTTTGCCGTTTTGCATGCGGTTTTTTGTCGCTTTCAATGTGGTTGTAGGCCTGCGCTTAGAATTATTTCGCCTAAATACAGACGATTCGCGAAATTGACACATAGTTCCGGGCGCGACTAGGATTGCGCCCAACGCCTGTGGCTAACCGCCATGACTCATCCAATAAAAAAGGCCCGCGGCATGTTCAGTCGTCCGCGGGCCTTCTTTTTTCCGGATTCAGTCGACACCAGAAAAAGCATTACGGAGCCTGGTGTCACAGCGCGTACTCAACCAGGAATAAGGAATACAAGAAAATGTTGAAGCAACGGATGAGTCTGATCGCTCTGGGGATTTTGAGCGCATCGACAGCAATGGCAAACGACCAGGACCAGTCCAAGGGTTTTATCGAAGACAGCCACCTGAACATCGCCGCACGTAACGCCTACATCAGCCGCGACTACAAAAACGGCAAGCAAGACAAAGCCGAATGGGGCCAAGGCTTCATCGGCAAGCTGGAGTCCGGTTTCACCCAGGGCACCGTCGGTGTGGGTGTGGACGTGATCGGCCAATACGCTATCCGCCTGGACGGTGGTAAAGGTCGCGCTGGCGCGGGCGGTATCGACTTCTTCAAACCGGGTAATGGCACTGCCAACAACCCTGGCTCGGCACCACACGACCTGGCCAAAGGCGGCGCTGCCGTGAAGTTCCGCGTTTCCAACACCGTGCTCAAGTACGGTGATCAGTTCCCGGCCGTGCCTGTGCTGCAGTACGACAACTCCCGTCTGTTGTCGGAAACCTACACCGGTACCTCGATCGTTTCCAAAGAGATCGCCGGTCTGCAACTGGACGCGGGTCACTTCACCAAAGAAGCGCGCAAGAGCACGGAAGGCACCGACAGCGGTCGCCTGAAAAGCATCGACTACATCGGTGGTAGCTACAAATTCACCGAAAGCCTGTCTGCCGCGCTGTACGCCTCCGACATGCAGGACGTGCTGAAGAAGCAATACGTCAACGTCAACTACGTACTGGCCCTGCCAGAGAAGCAGTCGCTGACTTTTGACTTCAACGGCTACAAAACCAAGCTGGACAAGAGCTTCGCCCTGGAAAACCAAGGCAGTGAAGACGCGCGCGACAACAAGATCTGGAGCCTGGGCGCGACCTGGGCCGTTGGCCCGCACAGCTTCACCGTGGCTCACCAGCGCAGCACCGGCGACACCGGCTACCTGTACGGCGGCTACCGCAACGCTGGCGGCATCGGCGACGGTGGCAACACCATCCTGCTGGCTAACTCCTACTGGTCCGACTTCAACGGCAAGGACGAGCGTTCGTGGCAAGTGGGCTATGGCATCGACTTCGCCACCTTCGGCGTGCCGGGCCTGACCTACAACGTTGCCTACGTGCGTGGTACCAACATCGACGACGGTACCAACCGCGGCGACGGCACCGAGCGCGAAATCTGGAACCAGTTCAAGTACGTGGTCCAGAGCGGCCCGGCCAAAGACCTGAGCCTGCGCGCGCGCGCGTCGTGGTTGCGCGTGTCCAACAACGCCAGCAACTACAACGTAGGCGGTAACGAAATCCGTCTGTTCGCCGACTACCCGATCAACGTTTTCTAATTGATCCGGCGTCGCGCCTGAGTTTCAGGCGATAAAAAACCCCGACTGGTTCGGGGTTTTTTTATGCCCGTCTGTGCAGGGCAGACTTGTTACATCGAATCACTAATGAAGTACCCGTGCCCACCTTTATCCCCTCCCGGCGCAAGCCTAAATTGGCCCCACTGCCTGCCCGTCACCCCGATGGTCGGCCACTGGAGTCTTCGCCATGCCCTTTGTCAGCCTGCGCATTACCCGTGACGGCGTTACCCCGGAGCAAAAAGCCCAGGTCATCGCCGAATTCACTGAAACCCTCGAACGGGTCCTGCACAAACGCCCGGACCTGACCCATATCGTCATCGAAGAAGTCGACACCGATAACTGGGGCTACGCCGGCATCACCACCACCGAATACCGCAAATCCCAAGCCTGAATCCCTACCGGAGCATCATCATGAAAAAAGTCGTCATCATCACCGGCGCGTCCCAAGGTATCGGCGCCGCTGTGGTCCAGGCCTACCGTGCCCTCGATTATCGCGTGGTCGCCACCTCGCGCTCGATCCAGCCGTCCACCGACCCCGACATCCTCACCGTCGCCGGCGACATCGCCGACCCGGCCACGGCCCAGCGCATCATCCGCGACACCCTGGCCACCTTCGGGCGCATCGACAGCCTGATCAACAATGCCGGCATCTTCATCGCCAAACCCTTCACCGCCTACACCCAGGAGGACTACGCCAACGTGCTCGCGGTGAACCTCAATGGTTTCTTCTACATCACCCAACTCGCCATTGCCGAAATGGAAAAACACGGCGCCGGCCACATCGTCAACGTCACCACCAGCCTGGCTGACCACGCCATTGACGGCGTGCCGTCGGTACTCGCCAACCTCACCAAAGGCGGCTTGAATTCGGCGACCAAATCCTTGGCGATTGAATACGCCAAGCGCGGGATTCGCGTGAATGCCGTGAGCCCGGGGATCATCAAGACACCGATGCACGGTGCAGAAACCCACATGGCGTTGGGGCAATTGCACCCGGTCGGGCACATGGGGGAAGTGAGTGACATCGCCCAGGCAATCGTCTACCTGGAAACCGCCGGCTTTGTGACCGGTGAGATTCTGCATGTAGACGGCGGGCAAAGCGCCGGGCATTGATACACACGTCCCGGCCTAACCCGGCCGGGCGTTGTCATCCCGTGGCGAGCGGCCGAAAAAGGCTTTGTAAGCCCGGCTGAACGCGGCTTCGGACGCGTAGCCAATCGCAAAACCCACTTCCCCGATGCGGCCGTCCTGTTTGGCCAGCATGGTTTTTGCCAGGGTCAGCCGCCATTCATTCTGATACCGAAGCGGCGAGCGGCCGACCAAGGCGCTGAAGCGTTCGCAGAAGTTAGACCTCGACATGCCCGCCACCTCGGCCAGATTGTCGATGCGCCATTGCTTGCCTGGTGTTTCGTGAATGGCTTTCAGCACGCGCGCGATACGCGCGTCCGACAGCCCACCCAACCATCCGGAAGCGGCGCCCTGGTGCACCCAGGTGCGCAGGATGCGAATCACCACCAGGTCGATCAGGCGCGAAATCATCAACGCGCCGCCCGGTTGCGTGTCGTGAGCTTCGAGCAACATGAAATGCAGAATGCCTTCCGCCCACGCGGCGGCGTCGGCTTGCTGGATATGGATCAGCCGCGGCAGGGCGAACAGCATGGCCTGGAAGCTGCTCGCGTCGAACCAGAAGCGGCAGATGACCACGGTTGCCGGCCCATTCAGGGCGGTCAGCGTAATGCCCTTGGGGTCGTGGGGCAGCAGGATCACATCGCCTTGCTGCAGCGTCAGGGGTGGCTGATGGGCAACGTTCAGATGCAACCGACCGTGCTGGAGCACGCAGATGTGCGCGCTTTTTTCATCCAGCGTGAGGGGCTGTGCCTCCGTCAGCGTGCAGGAATAGACCCGATCACCTGTCAGGCGGATCTGCGCCAGTACCTGGGACAGCAGGTCGCCCTTGGCCAGCCCTTCCAGCTGCATTTGTGGATGAATGATCAAGTTTTCCAGGGGATTCATCATGTCGGTTCGACCCCGCCCTCACTAAGCTGACCGCCGAGATCATAGCGCGCCGGCGCCATCGGGATGAGCCTTTCCCGCGCTGACCGTTTTTGCACATCATCCAACCACATGGGAACACCACTATGTTCGGAATCTCCGCTCTCGGCTGGCTGCACACCCTCGGCAGCTTGCCGGCCATTCCACTGGCCGCCTACATGTTTATCCGGCATGGCCGCATCGTGCCGCGCTCAGTGCCGGGCGTGTTGTATTTTGTGTCGATGTTGATCGGCGGCCTCACCGTGTTCCTGGTCGCGCATCAGCCCGTCAGCAACGCCATCGGCATTATTACGATTACGCTGCTGTTGGCGGGTTATGGGGTAGGGCGCGTGGCCTGGCTGGGGCAAGCCCGGGTGTATGTGGAGACGATCTTGCTGAGCCTGACGGCTTTTTTCCTGATGGTGCCCACCGTGTCCGAGACGTTGCGTCGCGTTCCCGATGGCCACCCCTTCGTCACTGACCTGAAATCCCCGGTGCTGCTGGGTGCGCAGGCAGGCATTGCGTTGGTGCTGGTGATCGGCGTGACGGCGCAAATGGTGTTCCTGCGCAGGCAATCGCGCCTCAGCACTGCCCAACACTGAAAAACCGGGCAGAAACTGCCCGCTTTCATCGCCCAACACCGTGTAGCCGCCCATGAAGTCGGAGGCAGCAATCGTCACGCAAGTCGTTTCGACCACACAGCCTGGGACACCAATATGGGTGCAGTAGACGTGATGCCTTGAAGGGTGACAAGCAGGCTGCGCCCTATTACCAGCGTCAAATAAGTGGCTGATTTTGTCGCTTGTTGCCGTTTAGCGGCAAATTAGACAATTCATTGACAGTCTCTTTTGGATCCACCATGATCGCCACGAATTTGATGGCTCTAAGCCATTAAAATGACATTAGCAACGCGCATTCGTCCCATGCTGTGGTTCTTCAAGATTCAGGGATAAGGCGGCTTGGACTCGGATGGCCAGGCGACGTTGGTCAGGGTAGCCCTAAAACACTGTCACCTTTAATTAGCAGGCTCGTTTGTCGCTGCCTGCGCTCGGGTCTTTAGGAAGTAAACTTCATGGCTGTAGGACGAATTCTGGTCACCGGTGGTGCAGGTTTTATTGGTTCACATCTGGTCGATGCGTTGCTGGGCAAAGGCTACAAGATTCGCGTATTGGACAACTTGTCGACCGGTAAGGTGGCTAACCTGCCCGCCGGTAATCCTGATCTGGAACTGCTGGTTGGCGATGTCGCCGACAGCGCCGTGGTCGAGCAGGCCATGCGTGATTGCAGCGCAGTCGTGCATCTGGCGGCGGTTGCGTCGGTGCAGGCCTCGGTAGACGATCCTGTCGCCACTCACCAGGCCAATTTCGTCGGCACACTCAACGTGTGCCAAAGCATGCTCAAGGCCGGTGTGGCGCGTGTGGTGTTTGCCTCCAGCGCGGCGACCTACGGCAACAACGGCGAAGGCACGGCCATCGCCGAAGACACGCCCAAGTCCCCACTGACGCCTTATGCCAGCGACAAGTTGGCCAGTGAGTATTACCTGGACTTCTACCGTCGCGAGCATGGCCTTGAGCCGGTGATCTTCCGCTTTTTCAATATCTTCGGCCCACGCCAGGATCCGTCTTCGCCGTACTCCGGTGTGATCAGCATCTTCACCGAGCGCGCGTTGGCGGGTAAGCCGATTACCGTCTTTGGTGACGGCGAGCAAACCCGCGACTTCGTCTACGTGCAGGACCTGGTGAGCATCCTCGTCCAGGCAGTCGAGACCCGCGAACCGGCACCTGAAGCCATCAACGTAGGGCTCAGCCGTTCGACCAGTCTCAACGACCTGATCGCTGAACTGGGCAATGCCACCGGCACCGCGTTGAACGTGACCTACCAAGCTTCACGTCAAGGCGACATCCGTCATTCGCGCGCTGATAACGCCCGTCTGCTGGAGCGCTTTGCACTCCCGCAACCGACCTCCATTGGCCAGGGTTTGGCGCAGCTTTTGCGCAGTTTGTAGCTCGCCGGTCACTTCGCCCGACGTCTACGCAGTATCGGCTCAGTCATCTTCAAGAGTGAATTATGGAAATCGTTTTCCGCAGGACGCGTATCCGCGCGATCGCTGAGCGGCTGTTGGCTGCTCTTGCCTTATTTGTCGGCGGGCCGAGCGTGCACGCTGCCACCATGGCCCCACCGAACAGCGTGGCTTTCTGGTACGCCGAGCAACCACCGCTGCCGGAACTGGCGCAATTCGACTGGGCCGTGGTCGAACCGGGGCACATGACCCCTGGCGATGTGAAAACCTTGCGGGCGTTGGGCAGCGCGCCGTTTGCCTACCTGTCCATCGGTGAGTTTGACGGCAATAAGGCCGAGGTCGAGAAAGCCGGGTTGAGCAAAGCGGTTTCCCCTGTGCGGAATGACGCCTGGAACAGCCAGGTGATGGATCTCACCTCGACGGTCTGGCGCGAGTATCTGTTCGGACGTGCCAAGGCCCTGGAAGCGCAAGGCTATGCGGGCCTGTTCCTGGACACCCTCGACAGTTTCCAACTGATGCCCGAGGCTTCGCGCGAGAGCCAGCGCGTCGGCCTGGCCAGCTTGCTGCGTGAGCTGCACAAGCGTCAGCCGAACCTCAAGCTGTTCTTCAACCGTGGTTTCGAAGTGTTGCCTGAGCTGGACGGCGTTGCCGCCGCCGTGGCGGTCGAGTCGATCCATGCCGGTTGGGATGCTTCCGCCAAACGCTATCGCCCGGTGTCCGAGTCCGATCGCCAGTGGCTCGAAACCCACCTGCAACCGCTGCGCGCCAAGGGTGTGCCGCTGGTGGCCATCGACTACTTGCCACCCGAGCGTCGTGAGGAGGCGCGCACGCTCGCCAAGCGTCTGCGCGATGAGGGGTTCATTCCCTACATCAGTACCCCGGACCTCAACACCCTGGGCATCAGCAGCATCGAGGTGCAGCCGCGCCGTATCGCGATGATCTACGACCCGCGCGAAGGCGCGCTGGAAGATGCCGCCGGCCATAGCAACCTGGGCGGATTGCTGGAGTACCTCGGTTACCGAGTCGATTACCTGCCTGCCGACAGTGACCTGCCGCTCTACGGTTTCAGTGGCTTGTACGCGGGTGTGGTCACCTGGATGACCAGCGGCCCGCCGCAGGATGCACCGGCGTTCAATCGCTTTATCAACGCCCGTCTCGACGAACAGGTGCCCGTGGTGTTCTTCAGTGGCCTGCCGGTTGAAGACAAGTTGTTGCTCAAGCGCCTGGGCCTCAAGCGGGATGCGCCGCCCGCCACTCAAGTGTTGACCATCACCCACCAGGACAAGGCCCTGCTGGGCGCATTCGAGGCACCGGTGGTGCCGCGCTCCCGTGACCTGGCGGCGGTCTCTGTATTGCCCAACGGCCCAACCCCGGCGTTGTCCTTGAGCGGTGCCAATGGCGCTGTTTTCAACCCGGTGGTGGTCGGTAAATGGGGGGGCCTGGCGCTGGCGCCTTACCTGCTCGAAATCAACAACGAGCGTAGCCGCTGGATTCTTGATCCGTTCGCGTTCCTTCAGGCCAGCCTGCGTCTACCGGCGCAACCTCGGCCGGACACCACCACCGAGAATGGCCGGCGCATTGCGACCGTGCACATCGATGGCGACGGGTTTCCCTCCCGCGCCGAAGTGCGTGGCACGCCCTATGCGGGTCGTCATACGCTGGACGATTACATCAAGCCCAACCCGTTCCTGACCTCGGTGTCGATCATCGAGGGCGAGATCTCGCCGCGCGGCGCGTTCCCGTTCCTGGCCCGCGAGCTGGAGCCGATTGCCCGTGAGATCTTCGCCAACCCTAAAGTCGAAGTGGCCACGCACACCTACAGCCACCCGTTTTTCATGCAGCCGGAGAAAGCCAAGAAGCGCGAGAATTTCAACGCGGAATACGGCTTGAACATGAAAATCGTCGGCTACGACAAAATCGATTTTCGTCGGGAGATTTTTGGCTCGCGCGATTACATCAACCAGAACCTGACGACGCCACAGAAGCCGGTGAAGATGGTGTTCTGGCCAGGCGATGCGCTGCCATCCGCCAGCACCATCAAGCTGGCCTATGACGCGGGCTTGAAAAACGTCAACGGCGCCGAAACCATCATGACCAAGGCCAACCCGTCGCTGACCGGGCTGAACCCGTTGCTGCGGCCGACGCCTGGGGGGTTGCAGTACTACGCGCCGATCATCAACGAAAACCTCTACACCAACCTGTGGAAAGGCCCGTACTACGGCTTCCGTGAGTTGATCGAGACGTTCGAGCTCACCGACAGCCCACGCCGCCTGCGCGGGCTGCACCTCTACTACCACTTCTATTCCAGTACCAAGCAAGCCTCGATCAAGGCCATGCACGAGATCTACGGCTACATGCGCGAGCAACAGCCGATGTCGTTGTGGATGAGCGACTACGTCGACCGTCTGCATGGCTTGTACCAGGCGAGCCTGGCCCGTACGGCCGACGGCGCCTGGCAGATTCGCGGGATGGACGCGCTGCGTACCGTGCGCCTGGATGCACAAATGGGCTGGCCGGACTTGCTCAAATCCCAAGGTGTCGCGGGTGTACGTGACTTGCCGCAAGGGCGCTATGTGGCCCTGAGCAGCGACAAGGCGTTGCTCGCATTGCGTGCGGACAGAGATCCCCGTCCTGCGCTGGAGGAGGCCAACGTGCCGTTGCTCGATTGGCGTTACCTGGACGATCGTCGCGTGAGCTTTTCCTTCGCCGGTCAGTTCGACCTGACCTTCACCGTGCGCTCGGCAACCGCCTGCCGCGTGGAAGTCGATGGGCAACGATTCGCGGGCAAGGCTTCGGCCGGCCTTTGGACTTTTCAACTTCCTATGAAGCAGGTGAGTAATGGTCAACTCCTCTGCAACTAAAAGCAGCCGCCTGCTCAACCCATGGGCACTGGCGGTGGTCGCGGTCGCCGTGGGCGGCCTGCTGTGGGCAACCTTCCAGCGTGAAGAAGTGTTCCAGCCCGACGGGCGCGAACCCGACGCCGTGTCGGCCAACTATGCCGAGCTGTTGCTGACGGCGCACCCGGATGACGACCACCTGCGTTTGCAATTGGTCGACTTGCTGATTCGCCTCGGTGACTACACCAAAGCGCGCCAACACGTGGACGCCTGGCCCAAGCCGCAGCCGGAGATTCAGGCCTACTATCGCCTGGAACTGGACGCGCTGGTCGCCGCCAGTGGCAACGACCTGATTGCGCAGCACGCGTTGGTCGAGCGCCTGCAAAGCTTCGATCATCGCAAGCTGCCGGTGGCCCAGCTGCAAAGCCTGGCGAAGCTGGCGCTGACCCTGCAGGCGCCGGCGTTTGCCGCCAGTGTGTTCGAAGAGATCGCAGGGCGTGACCCGGCGCAACGCACCGAGGCGCTCAAATCAGCCGCGCAGTGGTACTTGGCGGGTGAGCAGCCTGCGCGCGCGGCAGACATCTATCTGCAACTCAAGCGTGACGCCCAGCAGCCGGGCGAACGGCGGGAGTACGCGCAACTTGCGTTCAACAGCCTGCTCTCGGCCGGTCGTGACGAGCAGGCCGCGCAAGTGCTGGCTGACGAGTTGCCCCAGCTGACCAACCCGCAGACCGACGTGGCGTGGCTGGAGCAGGGCGTGGATATCGCCGTTGCAACCAAGCAGTTCGACCTGGCCCAGCGCGTGCTCCAGCAGTGGCATGACCTGGAGCCTGACAACCGCAAGATCCTGGTCAAGGAATTCCAGGTGCGCCTGTCCATCAATGATCTGGCGGGTGCGTGGGAAACCGGTCAGGAGTTGGTCATCGATTACCCGGATGACACCGAGTTGCTGGAGCAAATGGCCAAGCTCGGTGAGTGGCGCGGTGATAACGAAGCCGCGCTGGATTACTGGATTCGCTTGCTCAAACTCAAGGAAGACCCGAAAACCCGCGAGCACGCCTGGCGCCTTGCCAGCCTGCAATTCGACTTCGCCCGCTCGGTCCCGTTGCTCGCCGACATCATGCAGCAGCGTGCGCTCACGGACATCGAGCTGGATGCGTTGATCTACGGTCATGAGTCCCGTGGCACACCGGCCGAAGCCGAGGCATGGCTGCGCACCTACCTGCGCAAGTACCCGGCCCATCGCCTGGCCTGGACTCGCTTGCTGCAGAACCTGGAAAACACCGGGCAGTTCGCGGCCAAAGGCAAGCTCTACAAGGACTATGCAAAACGCTACAAGCTGACCACCGCCGAACGGGTCGATTGGGCCAGTACGGAAATGAAGTTGTTTGATGAGCCGGCGGCCTGGGAAGTGGTCAAGTCGGACGACTCATCCATCGATGATCCGGAATATTGGCGCACCCGTGCCGCGCTCGCCTGGGACCTGGAGCGCGACGAGGACTTGCGCGTCTCCCTGGAAAAACTGCTGTCCCTCAACGGCAAGCTGACCAGCGGTGACGAGAGCCAGTTGATCACCCTGTATCGCACCAGCGACCCGCAGCGCGCCTTGAAGTTGATGGTCGACAGCTGGCACCGCGCCCAGGATCCGCAACGGTTGGTCGAGGCACTGCAACTGGCCCAGGAGCTGCAGGAGTGGGATCAGGTCGTTACCCTGCTGGAAGACGCCAAGCAATACCCGCAGGCCTACGAGCAAGCCCAGGTTCTGGCGGTACGCGGTGCCTTGGCGGTGGAGCAGGGCGATCCCTCCGAGGCCGAGCGCCTCTATCGGCTGGGCTTGTCGCGCTACCCCGATGACAACCTGTTCCGCGAGCGTTTGACCTGGCTGTATGTCGACCAGGCCGACACGGCAAAACTCAAGCCCCTGCTGGCCAAATGGCGTGCCTATGCACGGGCAGACCGCCTGCTCTGGCTGCCGTTCGCCAGTGCCAGCCAGCTGTTGGGGCGCGATGCCGAGGCGTTGGCCTGGTATCGCATGTACCTCAAGCTCAGCCCGAACGACTGGCTGGTGCAGGCTGCGTATGCCGACGCACTGGACACCTCCGGCTACCAGGACGCCGCCCAGCGCCTGCGCTTGAAGTTGCTGCGCAGCCCCGAGGCCGACAACTTGCAACCGTCGTCCCAACGCTATGCGATCTGGCTGCGCTTGATGTCGAGCAGCTACTTGCCGCAGAAGGCCCAGCAAGAACTGCTGAAGTGGAAAGACGGTTCGCCGTCGATGAAACAGCTGTGGTTCGAACGCCTGCTGGCCCGCCTGGATGCGACCAACCAGCAAGCGCAGAAAGACGACTGGCTGGCCTGGGCGCGCACCCAAGGGCTCAAGGTCGACCGTTACGAGCAAATCCAGGAAGCCTTGCGCAGCCGCAATAAAGCCCAGGTCGAAACCCTGTTGGCCAGCAGCGACCTGAACCCGGCGCAGCGCGCACAGGCGCTCAGCCGTTTGGGGCGTACCAACGAGGCACTGGAAACCAGCCTGTCGGCACTGGGCGACGACCAGCCGGATTCGGTGAACGAGCAACTGCGTCGCCAGGCGGTGGAGATCCACGAAGCCACCCCGCAAGGTGCGTTGCTGTCGTATCAGAAGCAGGATTTCGGTGGCTTGTCGTTTGACGCGCCGCGCCTGGAAATCGCCCACAACCTGGGTGACAACTGGTACGCCGATGTCGAGATGGAACACGGCAACTATAAAGGCGACGACGTCATCTCTTCGCGCATCGGCGACGAGAGCAACGCGGCCCTGACCTTGGTGCGCTCGGTAGAAAACGGCAGCTGGAAGCTGTTTGCCGACACCAGCCAACGCAAGGACGACGACCGTAACGGCCTGGGCCTGTCGCGCCTGTGGCAGTTGGGCAACAGCCACCAGATCGAGACCGGGCTGGACTGGCATCGCAAGAGCGACGACAGCGGCCTGATGCGGGCTTTCGGCCAGCAGGACCGCGCCTGGGTCGGCGGCCGTCATGGCCTGACCGCGCGGGACCAGTTGAGCTGGGAAGTGGCACAGCGCTCGTTCTCGACCCGTGCCGGCGACTCGTTGGGCAGTGGTCATGCGCTGAAGCTGGAGCTTAACCACACGCTGGAATTTGCCGGGCCTAACTGGACGGTGCGCAGTGGTGTGGATTACCAGAAGAACAACGTGAAGGATCGCAACCTGGATTACCTCTCCAGCGATTTCAAAGGCCCGATACGAGTGCCTGATGTCGCGCCGCCTGAGCCGGGTGACCCGATCGAGTTGCAGACCATCCCGTCGGGCGACCTGCTGCAAAGCCGCTACGGGCAACTTTACGTCGGCACGTCCTGGCGTCGCGGCATCCCCGGTGCGCTGGTGCGCAGCAAGCCGCAATACACCTGGCTGGTGGACATGACGGCGGGCTGGCAGTGGACCGACCAAACCTTCAACTATGGCGTCAACACGGGCATTGGTTTCGAAGTGCTGGGTGACGACGAACTGGCCCTCACCTTCGGCTACCAATCTGCGCCACAAGGCGGGGATGGCAAGTCCGGCGGCACGCTGGGCATGAGCTACGGCGTGCGTTTCGGGCGCTGATTACAGAATCTACGGGAGAAAAACCTATGCAAGCAATTCGTAACCTGAGCCTGGCCCTGACAGTGCTGTTCGTCGCCGGCTGCTCCAGCTTCACCAGTGAAAACAGCCCTAACCTGCCGCGCAGCGCGCAGTGGGGGATCGTGCCGATGATCAACTATTCGCAGACCCCGCAAGCTGGTGAACGCAGCGAGCAGATCCTGCTCAGCGTACTCAGCAGCCATGGCCTGCAACCGCGTGTTTACCCGACCAGCACCCAGGGTGAACAGGCGCTGATGGACGACAACGAGCGCCTGAACGGTGCCCTGGAATGGGCACGTGAGCAGAAGCTCGATTACGTCGTCGCCGGCAGCGTTGAAGAGTGGCAGTACAAGAACGGCCTGGATGGCGAGCCGGCGGTGGGCATCAGCCTGCGCGTACTCGACGCCAACAGTGGTCGTGTGCTCTGGAGCAAAAGCGGCGCGCGCGCCGGTTGGTCCCGTGAAAGCCTGGCGGGCAATGCTCAGACGGTAATCGACAAACTGGTTGGCGCCCTTCGATTCGAGTGAACGCAATGAATTCTCCACACATGGATTACAGCCTGGCGCCTCGCGCCAGCGGGCCGGTGTCTTGGCTGGAAACACTCCTGGTAACGGGCTTGGCCATTGGCCTCGGCTTCTGGCTGACCCCCGAAGACCCGTTGCAAATGCACGGTGGTTTCCCCTGGCCAATCCTGGCGCCGCTGCTGTTGGGTGTGCGTTACGGTTTTGTGCGCGGCCTGTTCAGCGCCGTGCTGCTGGTGGCGGCGCTGTTTGCCCTGCGCTACACCGGGCATGCAGGTTATACCCAGCTTGAGCCCTCGTTCATCGTCGGTGTGCTGGTGTGCGGGATGTTGGTAGGCGAGGTTCGCGACCTGTGGGTGCGCCGCCTGGAGCGTCTGCAGATGGCTAACGAATACCGTCAGTACCGCCTCGACGAGTTCACCCGTGCCCATCAGATCCTGCGGGTGTCCCATGACCTGCTGGAGCAACGCGTGGCCGGCAGTGACCAGAGCCTGCGCAGCTCGTTGCTGGGCCTGCGTGAAAAACTGCGCGGCATGCCGGTCGAAGGCGACGCATTGAGCGAGCTGGCCGAGCCGATCGTGGCGATGCTCGGCCAATACGGTGCATTGCGCGTGGCAGGTTTGTACCGCGTCGACGACAGCGAGAAAAACCTACTGCCTCAGGCCTTGGCAATGATCGGCGTGATGGGGCCGCTGGAAACCGATGACGGCTTGATCCGGCTATGCCTGGAGCGCGGCGAACTGGTGAGCGTACGCCAGGAGCTGATCGACGCCGGTAACGCCGCGCAGTTTTCCGCGCTGCAGGCCTGCATCCCGTTGATCGATGCCGAAGGCCGCTTGCTGGCGATCCTGGCGGTTCGGCAGATGCCGTTCTTTGCGTTCCAGGACCGCACCTTGAGCTTGTTGTCGCTGCTGGCCGGTCACATTGCCGACCTGTTGCGCCGCGATCCGCAAGTGCTGAGCCTGCCCGATGCGCACGCCCAGCAATTTTCGTTGCAGCTCAAGCGGTCGCTGGTAGATGTGGAACAACACACGTTGCCCGCCGGGTTGTTCGCGTTCGAGATGACGCGCGCCAATGAGGAACTGTCGCGCTTGATGGAGCGCAGCCAACGTGGCCTGGACTTGCACCTGGCGGTACGCAACAACCGCGAACATCGTCTGCTGCTGGTGCTGTTGCCGCTGACCAGCCCGGAAGGTACCGAAGGCTACCTGGCGCGGATCGGCATGTTGTTGCACGAGCACTTTGGTATCGATACCGACCTGGACAGCCTGGGTGTGCGGGTCATGCCTTTCAATCTGGAGCCTGGCTGTGATCGCAACGGGCTGCGTAACTTCCTCTACAACGAGTGTGGCCTGAATGATCAGCAAGTGGCTGTTTAGCGGCGCCGTGCTGCTGGAGGCGGGCAGTTGGGCCAGCCTGTGGCTCGACGCGCCGCAGATGCACCAACTGCTGGTGTTCACCTTCAGCCATGGGTTGGCCTGCCTGATGCTGTGCGGCGCCGTATGGTTGCTGTTGCCGGCGCGCTACCGGGCGCCTCTGCCGTGGAGCCCACTGTTCATTTTCAGCCTGGCGTTCTTTGTGCCGGTGATCGGCACCCTGGGCGTGGTCGCGTCGATCTTCCCGGCGCTGTACCTCCCGCGTAAACGCGACCAGCAAGCGTGGCAATCGGTCGGCATTCCCGGCCTGCCGTTCCGTGCAAAGGCCCAGACACGCACGCCGATCTTCGCCGATGGTGGTTTGCAGGACGTGCTGCGCCACGCGCCCGATCCCGATCAGCGACTGGCCGCTTTGCTGGCGACTCGCCGCATGCCTGGCAAGGACGCGGTGCCCATCCTCAAGCTGGCCTTGGGTGACCCCAGTGATGACGTCCGTCTGCTGGCGTACTCGATGCTCGACAAGCAGGAAAGCGACATCAACCTGCACATCCAGATGGCGTTGGAACAGTTGGCCGGCGTCGGCCCCCGAACTGCCGGCCCGGTGCACAGCATGCTGGCGCGCTGGTATTGGGAATTGGCCTACCTCGGCCTGGCCCAAGGCAGCGTGCTTGAGCACGTGCTGAACCAGGCCAGCGAACATGCCGAACAAGGTCTGGCGGCCGGTGAGGGCGGCGAGCTGTTGCTGCTGGCCGGCCGTATTGCCCTGGAGCGCGGTGAAAACGAGCGGGCTGAGACCCTGTTGCACGAGGCTGAGCGAAACGGTCTGGGGCCGGCTCAGTTACTGCCTTTCCATGCCGAGCTGGCGTTTGAAGCGGGTCGCTATCACGAAATCCCCGGGCTGCTCGCCAGCCTGCCGGAAGAAACCCGTCAGCGGCCACCGTTTGCTGAGTTGGTGAGGAGCTGGAATGAATCATAAGGAAACCACCCCGACGGCCGACATTTGCCTGCTGCTGGAAGGCACCTGGCCGTACGTGCGCGGCGGTGTATCGAGCTGGATCCACCAGATGATCCTCGGCCTGCCGGAGCTGACTTTTTCGGTGATGTTCATTGGTGGTCAGCGTTCGGCGTACACCTCGCGGCGTTATGAAGTGCCGGTGAATGTGGTGCACATCGAAGAGGTGTTCCTCGAAGACGCGACGCACCCCGCCGATATCCGTGGCACGCCACGCGATGCCAACCCGCAGCAGCTGGCCGACCTGTATCGCTTTTTGCACCACCCGGACCCGCCCGAGCGGGAACTGGGCGAGCGCCTGCTCAACTGCATCGCCGAGGGCCATATGACCCTGGATGATGTGCTGCGCAGCCGTGCCAGCTGGGAAACCCTCAGCGAAGGCTACCGCCAGCATTGCGCCGACCCGTCTTTCGTCAACTATTTCTGGACGCTGCGTTCGTTGCAGTCGCCGTTGCTGATGCTCGCCGAGGCCTCGCGCAAGATGCCGCCGGCGCGGGTGCTGCACTCGATTTCCACCGGTTACGCCGGGCTGCTGGGGTGCATCCTCAAGCACCGCTGGAAATGCACTTACCTGCTGAGCGAACACGGTATCTATACCAAGGAGCGCAAGATCGATCTGGCCCAGGCCACCTGGATTGCCGAAACCTCCGGGCAGGCGCTCAACCGCAGCCTCGACGGGGGCTCGGGGTATATCCGGACCCTGTGGGTACGCTATTTCGAACGGATCGGCCAACTGGCCTACAACAGCGCCGACAAGATCATTGCCTTGTATGACGGCAACCGTCAGCGTCAGATCAAGGACGGTGCCGACCCGAGCCGCACGGCGTTGATCGCCAATGGCATCGACCTGTCGCAATGGTCCCGTGCCATGGAAACCCGGGAGCCGGGCATTGCGCCCGTTGTCGGGTTGATCGGCCGCGTGGTGCCGATCAAGGACGTAAAAACGTTCCTGCGTGCCATGCGCGGCGTGATCAGCGCCATGCCGCACGCCGAAGGCTGGATTGTCGGCCCCGAGGAAGAAGACCCGGAATACGTGAGCGAATGCCGCAGCCTGATGGCGAGCCTGGGGCTCGAAGGCAAAGTGCACTTCCTGGGTTTCCAGCGCATCCAGGACATCTTGCCCAAGCTTGGCCTGATGGTGCTGACCTCGATCAGCGAAGCACAACCCTTGGTGATCCTCGAAGCCTGGGCCGCCGGTACGCCGGTCGTCAGCAGCGACGTCGGCTCATGCCGCGAACTGATCGAAGGTGGCAGCGCCGAAGACCGCGACCTCGGCGTGGCGGGCAAGGTGGTGGCAATTGCTGACCCACAGGCGACGTCCGCCGCCATCCTCGAACTGCTGCGCAGCCCCGAGCGTTGGAAAGCTGCACAGGCCGCCGGCTTGCTGCGGGTCAACCGTTACTACACCGAAGCCTTGATGCTGCAGCGCTACCGCGACCTGTACCAGGCCGCCATGGAGAACAGTTAAATGGCCGGTATTGGCTTCGAACTGCGCAAGATCCTCTCGCGCGACTCATACACCGCCACCTTGCACGCCTATGTGTATGCAGGCCTGATCAGCTCCGGCCCGTGGGTGCTGTCGATCATCAGCGTGATGCTGGTGGGGATCATCAGCCTGGGCCTGCTGTTGCCCAACGCATTGGTGGGGCAGTTTCTGGTCACGGTGACGTACCTGATGGCCAGCTCATTGATCCTGACCGGTGGCCTGCAGTTGTTCTTCACCCGCTTCGTGTCCGACCAGTTGTTCGAGCGCAACTACGATCAGATCCTGCCCAACCTGCTGGGCATATTGTTGATGGTGACGGTCGGTGCCGGGGTGCTGGGGGTGATCGTGCTGGCGCTCCTGTTCGATCAACCGCTGATCTACCGCGTGCTGGTGCTGTCGAACTTCGTGGTGCTGTGCAACCTGTGGCTGGTAATCATCTTTCTCTCGGGGATGAAAAAGTACAACCGCATCCTGCTGGTGATGGTGGTGGGTTACTCGCTGATGGTCGCGTGCGCTTACCTGCTGAGCTTCCTGAAAATGCCCGGCCTGTTGCTGGCGCTGTTGATCGGCCACGGCAGCCTGTTGTTCCTGTACCTGTACGACATCCTGCGCGAGTACCGTGCCGAGAAAATGATTGCGTTTGATTTTCTCAATCGTCGCAACGTGTTCGTCAGCCTGCTGGTGACCGGCTTCTTCTACAACTTTGGCATCTGGGTCGACAAAATCCTGTTCTGGTTCAACCCAGGCACGTCCAACACGGTGATAGGCCCGCTGCGCGCCTCGATCCTGTACGACATGCCGATCTTCATCGCCTACTTGGCGATCATCCCCGGCATGGCCGTGTTCCTGGTGCGTATCGAGACCGACTTTGCCGAGTGGTACGACCGCTTGTTCCGTGCCATCCGCGATGGCGAGACCTTGCAGCACATTGGCTCGCTGAAAACCGAGATGACCCTCTCCATCCGCCAGGGCCTGCTGGAAATCTGCAAAGTCCAAGGCCTGACCGTGGTGCTGCTGTTCCTCTTCGCCCCGCGCCTGCTGGAATGGATCGGCATCTCCAGCTACTACCTGCCACTGTTCTACATCGACTTGATCGGCGTGAGCATCCAGGTGGTCTTCATGGCGTTGCTCAACGTGTTCTTCTACCTCGACAAACGCCGCGTGGTGCTGGAACTGTGCGTACTGTTTGCCGTACTCAACGCAGCCCTGACACTGCTCAGCATGCACCTGGGGCCTAGCTTCTTCGGCTACGGGTTTACGTTGTCGTTGCTGGTGTGTGTACTGCTGGGGCTGGCGCGGTTGTCGTCGGCGCTGGAAGATCTGGAGTATGAGACGTTTATGTTGGCGCGGTGACTGGGTTGCAGGTGGTGTGAAAAAGGCACTTGGCGTTCGCGGCAAGTGCCTTTTTTGTTGGAGGCCGGATGGCGCTTTATAGGGAGCGATAACAAACCTCGCCACAAGTTGAACTGCACCATGGCGAGGACAGGCCTTTTCAGTGAGGCCTACTGCGAGCTATTGCCGGGTGACTCCAACACCTTCACCACATCATCAATCACCGCCTTGCTCATCTCCTGCAAGTAATGCGAAGCCCAGGCATAACGGTCCGTCTCCCGCGTCATCGCCGCATCTTCTGCGAGCAGCTTGGCGACATGGAGCAGGTCGGAAACGTGGTGCAAGGCTTCATGCAGGGAAACACCGCTATTGACGCGGAACAGAGGTTGGTCGGAGTGAAAGGAGAAGGGGGTGACGCCGAGGGTGGTTAACGCAGACGGACTTGTAGCGGTCATTGGTAAAACTCCCATATCTGGTGAGAGCTACCACATTCGTTATCAGGCGAATTGGGTGGCAGCTGTGCGCAGGCTGATAAACCGGAGATACAGGAACCCGGCAGACCCGAAGGTCTCCCACGCACAGCCGCCATTGCACGAAATGGTGGGCGAAAAAAAACGCCTGCAAATCGGGTTTTGGGGGCGCTTGGTGCGCCTGCATCTTGCCGGGTTATCAGGCCCGATCGCTGAATTGGCAGCGATGGAACGGAGGGTAGCGTGGTGGGACGTGGGGAGCAATCAGGAATATTGATGGGATGGTTTTCAGGGCCTCATTAGGGGGGAAGGTTGCTACTGAAATTGTTGTTTTTATGGCTGGGTCATAATTATTGGCAGTTCATAATTTGGCATAAAGGCTGAAAGATGAAGCTTTGAGGCTGAAGTGGTGTTTTTTAAGGGAGTAGAGATTGGTTGAAGCGAGGGGCGGGGTGTGATTCAGCTATGAACACTCCAGAAACAACAAAGCCCTCACATTTCTGTGAGGGCTTTGTCTTATATGGTGCGGCGCCAGACTGACGGTTGTAGGACGTGAGGGCACGGTTTTCGCGGGGCTGGAATTGGGTGAATTTCTAGCCGTACCTCATAAGGTTTCTATAAATAAATCAGCTAGATATAGACTTCAATGGAATCGAATCGTAATTTTTACTCCCATTCATTTTCGAATTACTCAGGGAACGCAGCCACTTAGTGATGCTCGAGAAGAGACGTGCAGCCATGGTAAAATAGGCTACTAGATAATTAATGCTTGACAGTTAATTCTTGCGGTCGTAGTCAGTTTCCATGACGTCGAAACTGAAGACAAGCCAAGAGTATCGCTAGCGCTGGAAGAGTTGCTGAAAGATTGGAATATTACTGCCAGGCATGAGTAAAAGTATGAGACTTAATGATTTAAAGCGCTCTAATATTTTATGTGGCTGCTTTGTAGGATTGTCGCCGAGTGCGCATTGAATACATATAGTAGAAATTTCAAAGGTTGCAGAATTGAATGTCTGCAACCTGCCTAAACCTATATGGCTATCGCATAGATAACTTATTAGACTCAATGAATATTTTGTAAGTTCGCTCAATGTGTTCGTTTACAGGAGTTGTCCGAGAATCCTCAAAATCTTCCAACTGTTCCCTCGTAAGTAGCTTGAGATAGAAGTCTGTGTAGCGATCAAACATTTGCACTTGGTAAGGATTCCAAGCGAATCTGCAAAGCTCGTTAAGAAATATATTCGCTAATTTGTCATTCCAATGTTTGGCACAAAGGGATGCTATGGCGGAGTAGAATGCATGATGTGAGAAGAATACAGAGAAATGATTCTCGGCTAGAGTTATCGGATCTTGGGCGAGATTGTTTTCAAGCATGTAGCTTATAACCCGTAATTTGGCACCACCATCTTCAATTACGCTCAGGTAATCTGCTATTTTTGACTTTTCTATCTTAACCAATACTTGAAGTTTAGCCTGTTTAGATTTCTGGTCTAAAAAATCGGTATTAATGAGTAGCAGTTTCAATGAGTCTTCGGTGCTAATGCATGTCTCGCCTGAGAACATCGATATCAAATCAAACACTAAGTTATATTTGAAAACTCCATTGGCTGTATAGCTGTCAGATGTTAAGGCATCAGGGCTTAAGCCTCTGAGTAAAACGGCTATTTTTTCACGCACCAGATCTAGCACATAGGCCTTATTTTTGATTTTTTTATAGTACATTAGGTAGTTATGATAAATTCCTAGGTGGTGCTCGGCTATTAAATTGAAATAGTCTTCAATTTCGCGCTCAAGCTCCGGGTCTATCTCTATGCCTACGGACTGAGAAAGATACCATATCGCGTTATTTATTTCGTGCGAACATTTTCTTGAGTAAGCCAATTTTACTAGGGGGATTAAACAGCCCGGCTCTCCACGTAATCCGAGTTGCCATATCAGATTGTAGTAATAGTAGTCTTTTGTCAGCGCTGGGATTGTATACGTTGATATTAATGCGTCAATCTTGTTGCTATCTAGATCGGCATCTTTTAATAGGTCTACAATTTTTCTAGCGACTTCTGCTGTGTGCTCGCTAGCTAACTGCTCATCTCCTTGAAGGCCCAGATGAATGAAATATTCAAATTCTTTATCAATGTTAAATCGAATTCCTATTGCTGCGAGTACTTGCTTAGACCAGTATGAGACTACAGCATCCTCGTTACTCAAGGCGATCAGAGTTTCGCACGCTAACCGCCTATCGATTTCCAGCAGTGCGCGGGACGCGTCAAAAAACTCTCTAATATACCCTGTGTTTTTTAATACATGTAGAAGGTTGTCGCGATCAGTGCTATCACCAAAAAGTTGCAATGTCCGTAAGCTCATGCATAATTCGGGTTGCCCATCGGACATCCAGGTGGTTATTCGATTTCTTGCTAGGTTGGTTATTTTAGTTGGGGGGCATCTAAACCATAGGTCATATTCCCCTCCGGAAATTTTAGCTGGCATTTGAGCGCGTGGTTCATTATCGCGGAGTATATCAATAAGTGTCTCTTCGTCGCCATTTAGTGCTAATGCTCTTCTGCGTTGATAATATTGCTGAAAGTCTTTAAGACCATACTTTGATTTGAGTCTTCGCAGACTGCCATCAGTGCCTAATATTCCCAGCGCATATATTGCATTGCTTCTGGTGATTACCTTTTCGCTTGTTTCAAGCTCAAGAATTTTCTCCTCGGCGTAGGTGAGGAAATCGCCCTGGAATTTTCGCGCAACTTTCGCCGACAAAGAGATATCGAAACTTAAAACAGTGTCTAAATAGTCGCGTCTATCCGATGCCGCAATGAAGTTACTACTGAAAAACCAAATATCATGATGAGAGTTTTTATAATCGGACGTCTGGTGCTCGCGCCAATTCTTAGCTAATGCTCTGGAGGCTAAGTAATCAGAAATAATAAGGTGTGGTGTCGAGTAGTGCCCGTCTGCGTACTTATACAACACTTCATAGTTAGTGATCAATTTTAAGAACTCATCAAAACTCAATGCTTTTGCAAGATAAGCGTCTGAAGCAATTACCTCGTCGTGGCAGGCCACCATTAAATCTATGTAACTGTCCTCAGGAATAGATGATACTCCGCCACCAAAGTTGGCTTTGTAGAGGACGGTTGACAAGGTTTCAACCACTTTGTGAATGGGAAGTTTATTTATCTTGACAGATGTGTCTGTTACGCGAGACTGGTCATTTTTCAGCTTGCTGGAGATCCAGTCGTCGAGAATCTCCTCAGTGCTGGTTGGGAGTATTTTGTTTTTTTTGTAGTAGTCTATTGATCTCGAAAGTACAAATGGAAGTGAGAACAAGTTGAAATCTACAGAATTTAGTCTGTTTCTATATTGTTCGTAAAACTGATCGAGTTCAGGGGATTGGAATATTGAACTGGCTATGCTGAATGCGCTCCTATAAGAGAGCGGCTGTATGGCTAGACAGAAATCTATCGAGTTGGAGTTTGTCTCTATACTTACCCCGCGATCTCTTAATGTTACTACGTAACTGTATTCATTGATGGTCCTTTCTATGTCGTCGAACAATGCTTGCGTGTCGTATTCAAGCATCTCGTCCAACCCGTCGAGAAGAAAGATAAATTTAAATGGAAGGCTACTCCAGGATCCATAATTTATACCAAGAGCATTCTCGATCATCTGGTTCAGCGTGTTTCTAGAATAGCTTCTTAGTCTTAGCTTTACTGGCAGCCATCGTATATCTGTTGCTGGTTGAATAAGTTGTTGTTCGATTATAACTAAAGTAGATGACTTACCACTTCCTCCTTGGGATGACAGCACTACGTTCTTTCCAGTTTTTAAAATTTCAAGAAGGTCGTATATCGTAATTACTCTATCACCTAGATCTACCACATTATTACTAACTAAGTTTGAAGGTAGTATGGTCGAAAAGTAGTTTAGGGGCGTGAGCTTAACTTCATCATTCGCGAGTTTATGTAGATAGGCTCTGAGGTCAAAGTCCGGCGTAGGGCGATCTATCAGGACTTTTTCAATAGAGAAATTTTGCTCTAGAGTGTCGGATAGTTGACCCCAGATAGTGATGAGTTCGTTCTGGAGATCAGTGCCTGACCAAATGGTGAGGTTTTCTAATGTGTTCAGATAATCCATCATGACCTGAATCGGGTCAAGATTTAGGCTTTTGGCCTTTGAGATTAGTTTAGACTGAAGTTTCTGCTCGCTTATTAATTTTTTGCACTCGCTCCTCAGATCAATTAAACCATCTTGACGTTGAGCTTTCCGTAAATTTCCAGTGACTTCTCCAGAAGTAATTATATAATGCTGCTTGGTATTTGAGCCGTTTAATTCTTTGTCTAGTGCAACTTTGATAATTTCCTCAGCAACTGTTTTTAGACTGAGGGCTGCATTGTATCTTTTGCACTGAATGCAAATTATGTGTTTGTCAGTGGTCGATTCAGCCGTGCAATCATACCCTTGGTCAGTTGATTGAAGTGGGCCGCTCTTCATTTTGAAATCGTGTTTCGTTCCTAGAAGAGACAAAGCTTGGTATGTGAAATTTTCAAATGCACTTGAAGAAAGGTCATTAAGTGGAAGAGGTTGTCCACGGTATAAATTTGGTTTGATTGCATTCGCTTGCATATTTTCGCCTCACTGGAGTACCACTTAGGGATCGGATGGCCGACATTCAGTGGTTAGTAGTGATGCTTTTTTGCCATTGCTGGCATCATCCTGTCAATAATCTAATGGATGCTGGCTTTGAAGATCCATCAGATCCATCAGATCCATCAGGTCTGGCAGGTCGGATTTTGAATATTAATTTTAGGGCGATGGCTGTGGAGAGTACGGCATACGCTGGTTAAGCTGTAGAGCCGTCAGAGGTACTGATCTGCCTGATCTCCATAGAGTACAAATAGATGAGTAGTCTGCGGGAGCTTTCTACGACGAAAGCTATACGACTGAGCCTAACGCGGCTTCCACAATGACCGCGCGTACCAGCTTGCGTTCAAAAGGTGAAGTATGGGAAGAGGCAGGCGCTGAGGTTAAGTCATTGGTGTGTGTCCGGCACGAATGCCGGAGTCATCATGGGAGAAACAGCCTCGCATGGGTATTTGGCTCTTAACCTGTAAACACGCCCGCAATGCCATTGTGCCGCTACTCGTATGCGGTTTTCAACTCCTTTTTCTGCAGAAGCCTTTCGATCTTAATTCCCGCTTCACTCCAATCTATAAACCAATCATGCATAGATATAGCTTTGTATTCTTTTTTCAGTTCTGATGAGGTTGGACGCCTGCCGAACTCCGTCTGGAATGAGCAATTTATCATCCGCGCTTTAAATGCCCTATCCAGATACGGGCAGCGTACTAAGTCCAGCAAAAGGTGTGATGACTCAGAGTAAACAGATGCTCTCTGAGCTTTTAAGATTGTGATAATAATAGATTTTAGCTTTGTTTTAAGATCGCCATAGTCTGCATTATTTTTTATATAAAATAATACAGATATTAATTGAAAGTAATTGCCATTTTTTATTTTTTCAATCGAGTCATTAAATACAAACCTTGAAATATCTTCAGCTGAAACCAAATCTTCCCCTCCAGATATCTCTCTGAGAGCAATAAGAAGATTTATCACCTCCACACCTGAAGATACTTTGTCCGCCCTTTTATTCTTCATGGTGAATGTTATTTCATCTTGAATTTTTTTTACTATTTCATCGCCATACACGGGATTCATCAACTTAGCAATTCTACAGCAGATTATTGAAATCTGACTAACCAAGAATGTGCTTCTAACCCTTACATCCATCGAGTACACAAAAAAGGTTACATCTATAATCACCAGTAGAAATTTCAGAACGTTTTCTTGTTGGCCTTCATCAAGTGCAGCACTATAACCATACACTTCATGAGTCTTATTTTTTATGACCGTGAAAAAGTACCCGGTAATAGTTTCAAACTCAACCTCATTACTTCGAACAATCGCTTTGATGTCTCGGATAAGTCTATTTGCAACAATCCCAGGCCCTTTGAAATACTTAATAAATGTTATTCTTTCTTCAGGCTGGTCAACATGACTGTCTGCCCCCTCAACCACATCTGCGTCTGGGATCACACCTTTCTTGGATTCGTCGAAGGTATCAAATAATGCGGAGAAAATATCTTGAATATCTTTCTTCGCCATGGTGATCCCAGTTAGGAATGGGGCCCTGTGGCGCGAAATCTTTGATTCATTTAAATATAGCTTAACTTTTTCTAATGAGTTCTGAAATTCGTCCAACACATGCTCACCAACCTTGTCATCATTGTAGAATAAAAAATAATCGTCGACATAACGCCTTATGTCGTAACTACCTTGAAGGTGGAGATTTCCTTGAAGCACATTTTTATCTACATTTTGGAGTATTATCTCGGCAAAAATCCGACTAAATTCAGGTCCTATCACCAGGCCATCATTTCGGCCGAAATTTGCAGATTCCATTAACTTCGAGAACTTGTTCTCAAAGTTACTCGCCCCAAAGTGCTCCTTATGGTAGATCTCGTCTTTGACAGCCTCTCCAAGTCGTTTTGTAGAGATGTTATCAAAGCACTTTGATATATCAAACTTTATAAGTTTCTTGAATTTCTTTTCCAGCCTATGAAACTCATATGAATCATAGAACTTATATAGGAACGCGTATTTTTTATACAAAAAAAACGAGCTTGCGTATTTGAACTGCACAGCCATAGCGTCATCGACGTTAGCTTCAGCTCCTTCGTCTCTTATTGAGTTGTCACGTAGAGTATTATCTGGCTCATAGTACCACGTTGCAACTTCAGCAGGCGCGCGCAAACTGAACTCACTCCTGGCAGTAAGTCCGCACATCAAGCTGCTGTAAGTTTTGTAGAATCCCACAAAGTCTTGTTGGCTAGAGGGATGTATAAGATGGAGTGTTCGATAGCTTGAAGAGCTCTTAACTATCTTGTAGATGAATGGATGTGTCTCCTTACCCTGCTTTAATATCTCGCCTAGAAGGCCTTCATCTTTTTGATCGCCTGATCTTGAATAGAACCCCTCATTTGTGAGTAAAATTGGAACCTCGTACGGGAGGACCTCCGTCAGCAGTACTCGGCGATAATTAGACTTATAGACTCTTTTAAGTTTTTCTTCTTTCCTACTGCTTCTCATATTCGCCTTCTCTTTTCCAGCACTCTTTTATTAATGCAAATTCAGTTTTGGCGATTGGGTAAATCACCCTTTGATTAAATCCCTTGCTAAAACTTATGCCTTGCGTTGCGATACTGGCTTCCCGCATACATTTTGAGCCCGCCGCTCTATATATGCTGCCTCGCTTAGAGCGGCAGAGCTTCATTAGATATGTATCAAGGTCTTTTATTTGCTGGATATCAGACAAGGTTTTATTATTATAGTAGAATCCAGCCATTAAACCTTGTGACGAGCCATCTTCTTTGGATGGCTCACGAATGAGATAGTTGCCAGTAATAAATTTTAGCCGAAGGCACAACAAATCTACGTCTTTGTTTTTGGCAAGATCCAGAAAAGCTAAGGCGATACGGGTCTTCAGTTTTCTTATTCTATTTTTTGAAATGCGTATGATAGGGGACGAGGCAGTACCGATAATATGCTCATAGCCCAAAAAGCTGAGGCAATGAGCCTTTTTAAACATATCATCTGAATTAATTATTTTAATTTTTTTATGATTAACGTCAAGCTCAAGCTGCTTGAGCTTTCTTTCGACTTCTCCTTTAACTCTATCGCTTTCCGCATGGCAAAAAATTATAAAATCATCAACATACCTTGCATAATAATAGACCCCCTCTAATGCTCTAACATGCCTGTCAAATTCCCGGATATATAACTCCGAGAGTGAGGCGCTTATGCTGATACCCCTTGGTAGCCCAGGAGTAGCCGACACCGCAGGGCAGGAAAATACCTGTCTTATGATTCTTCTGTTTTGGTATGAAAGAATTCGGTTCGACTCTACTTTAGCGATAACTGTATCTCTAGGGATTGCCTCATAAAAACTCTTGATATCTCCTTTTATTATAGTGTAAGAACTAGTATCTGAGGCCAGAGAGCTTATTTGCTTTGTAATAGTATCACGATCCGCTTGTTTAACCTTATAGATCCGCCCTAATATTTTATTGACGCGCCTTAGGCTGTACACGCTCTCCAGTGACTGGGGCTTAAATACCATCTTTCCTTTTTTAGTATAAAAAGCAAGACTAGAGAAATCGCACCCCTTGTCCAAAATATTTTTGGCGACTAGATCAAGCTTCTCCAGATAGTCACTGCGTTTCCTGCCTAGCCTGAATCTGATGATGTCTTTAATAGACGTCAACCGCAATAAGCTTTTCCCAGTAAAGTTCTGATCTAGCAAGGTATAACTCCTTTTATTGCTAGGTAAATCCCAAGAAACATCCAGCCGACTGACATTAAAGACATCAATATGTAGAAATAGTAAAGCATTCCCCGCCCAATCAAACCAGCAACTAGCTCTGCAAGAGGCTTTGGGAAAAACCAACACGTCGCGCCCCTGATACTTTCTATGCTCAAGTCTACTTTGCTGTGATTTTCATATTTGGCAATTATTTCAGCATATTTTTCTGCATAACTCTTGAAGTTTTCTGCGGAGGGAGCGAATGCACCATCTTCAATTTTGTACTTTAATAATTTCTTGAAGTGGTTTAGCGATTGGGCGCATTCATGTATTTTTTCTGCGCGCGCACCATACTTCGCCCCAGACACCAATATTGATAACGCCAAAATAATTACAGGAAGACAATTCTGTCCGATATTTACATATATTTCATCTTGCCCTAGGTTTTTGCTATACAGAGCGACTATGAAAGATACAACTATTAGCGCAGTAGACGCCAATATTAAGGCAACATTTGACGCCCCTTCCAAGCTATTTAGTCTTCTGTATGAGTTAAATCTGTAGTCCGCCGTTAAATCAACTGAACTATAGAGTTTAAGGTACGCCGCCAAATTCTTTTGAGTAATAACCCACCCCTCTTATATGCAATTTTTTCTATGTATATTTTTCTAGCCAAAAAATCACGTGCCATGCGCTCGTGCTCAGGGGCCGCGCATCTGCAGAATATACGATAATGATATTGAAATGCCATGCCTCCCCCCTCCCTCGTAGACGCTGGCATGAAAATATTCGTAAGATTTAGCCAAGGGTGAATCAAATTACGCAGTTGGACGAATTTCGATAAGCCAGGAAATCTTTTGCGAAAGACGTTAGTTATCCGTATCTAAGAAATCAAAATCCACCAAAAAACCTGCTCTTCGGGTATGCGCTTATGGAGCACAAAAATACAGCGGGCGGTTTGAAATGTTCGTACGCGAGCGTGTAGGAATTGCTTCTTTTAGCGTTTTCGGCGAGCAAGCCTATAGGTTTCTTCGAGATCACAAACTAGATTAGGACCTGAACACCCACTTTTTCTCTAAGCGAAGTGTGAGTAACCGCACGGTCAACAAATAGTAATACCGAGTCGGCTGGCAGTGCCGATCTAGGTAATGCTCAAGAAACCAAGCCAAATGTTTTCTCTGCCAAGCCCAAGGTGTCTGTCTCTGCCAGCGATCTGCAATTTGAGCGTGGATAAGTTTCGCCTGCCGTACATGGTGTTGCCGCGTCGCGTGCGACCCGGTTAGCACGCCAGCCAAGAACAACTCCATATCGAATGGCTTGCTCATGTCCGTCCTCCAATGTAAGCCGCGACCACATCGATCCGACCGTGCCCCAGCTCGTAGCTAATTTGTCTCCGGGCCTCACGATCAAGGTTCCGATCTACCTGGCAACATTGGCCGCTGTTGATAGGCGCGCGGTTATGGGTGATTTGTTCATAACGCTCACACGAGTATGCCGCCCGTGGCTCATGGAAGCCTTTGAGGTTGTGTACATGCAGGATACCCCGTGCCGGGCGGATGATTTGTTGCAGAAGATCCACGTAGCTATAGTGGGCCGCAATCAGGTTGCGGCTACTCGTAGGCGAAACCTGTCGTGCAAACGCAAGTGCGCCTCGAATATGGTTGTTCATTGCAATCCAACGAGGTGCCGAGGCGCCGGCGCGCCCCCTTTTGATACCGTCCTGGATGTTGATCTTGCCGCAGGCTTCAGCCTCATGGATTAGCCGCGGCAGATCGGCCAAGATGGCTTTACGCAAGCGCATGCCGGTAGTTCGCGCTAACAGGACAATCGCTTCGGACCTTCCCTGATCGCGGCTGCAAAGCGCATCAACGATCTGCTTAACCTGTTCGCGGTATCTGCCCTGCGGCACCGACTGTCGAACCCCGCTGCGCCGCATACCCAACGCCTTGCTCGGGCTTGGCGCCTTCACGTCCTGATCACCGCGAAGCGCCGCCATGGTCCTGTTAACGCTGGATAGGCGGTTTTGTGCGGTGCTGACGGCGAGATCACCGCGCCTAACCATGTTGCGCAGATACGCCGCGTAGTCGGCCAACACCTTTCGATCAATCTGCCGCGCATCATTGATACCGGGCCCCTGTGCGGAGCGGCACCATTTCACAAATGCCTTCCGCTGATCAGAGTGCGCCTTGACCGTGCCGTAATGACCGCCGCCGAACATGTCTTTCAAAGCCTGCGGCCCCGCGTAGCTCAATTGCCTGCCGTAGCCGAAATTGCGGCTATCGCGTCTACCCACCAATGCCATGTCGGTCACCTCATCTTCTGCTCTCTAGTCCTCGCCCCACGTCATCCCGCCAAGAATGCTGAGTGTTATCAGGGATCAAGGCCCCTGCGACCTGTGAGGGTTGTCCACTAACGCGGGACTGACGGCTCCTTACGACCAGAAGCTTGGTCATCTAATGATCTGGCCTCCTGAACACTCCTGAAGGAGTGGGCGGGTGGAGGCTGCACTGGCTGACGAGACCAGCGCCGCGAGATCCTGAGTCAGGTGAAGGCTGTGACGCGATGACCGGGGCATGCCTGACTGTCAGTCAGGTGCAGTCCATTCCTTGGGCTGCGGCACCATCATCTGCATCGCTGTTGCTGGTGACTTCGGTGTTTGTCACGCCGATTGTCACGAGGGGCAATGCCGCAAAGCCTTGTACGAGTTGGGCTGCAGCAGCGGTAGGAGCGCCCGTCTCTTTCCCGGAGAAAGAGACGGGCGCAGGTTGGCGCAATGAAATGGCCAAACGGATAGGTTGCTGCAGGGCAGCCATGACAGGGGATGAGTTGCCGCAGTGGGCACACTGGTAAAAGTAGGCATCCATCACATTGCTGTGAGCGTGCGAGCCGCCGGACGCTAATCGCACTTTGGGAGAACCACCACGGTGTGGCGTAGCCTTAAAGGTTTTGGCTATCTGTGGGAAAGGGGACGGATCTATTTTCCAGATTCAAAATGGGATATGTACGCGCAGTGGTGCTAGCGTTGAATACAACATCTACTTACTAACGCGTCGATATCAAGCCAGTTCCCACCCCAAGGAAAACCCGTAATGGATCTACACCACGAGTTCGAAAACAGTAAATTCTTCAACCGTGCCCGTATCGATCGTCGCGCCGCCGACGCCTTGGTGGGGTTGGCCGCTGGAATTACGGCGGATGGTGTGGTGAACACATCGGAAGCGGTTTTTCTAAAGCAATGGCTGGAAAACAATCTCGCGCATCTGAACGATCCGGTGATCAATCTGCTGTATTCGCGTTTGGCGTGCATGCTTCAGGACGATGCGCTAGACGTGGATGAGTCCCAGGAGTTGCTTAACATTCTGCGTGGTTTTTCTGGAGTGGACATTGAGAGAGCGAAGGTCGGCGGCACAGTTGCCGTTACTCCTACGGACCTGCCCTTCAATTCACCAGCCCCTGATTTGGTGTGGGATGGCCGGATGTTTGTATTTACGGGTGTCATGAGCTTTGGGCCGCGCAAGGATTGTCAGGCGCTGGTCGAAGAACGAGGTGGTTTGATTGGGGGCGGTGTGAGCAAGAAGGTGCATTACCTAGTGGTCGGAAGCGTGGGTAATGAGCAGTGGCGCCACAGTACCTATGGGACGAAGATCATGAAGGCAGTGGAGTTGCGGGAGGCAGGAGCTTCGATTGCCATTGTGGGTGAGGATCATTGGCAAAGGATGCTGTTTGGTTGAGGTCGCTGCGTTTTTGGTGTCTTGGGAAACGCAGGCCTTTCTTTGGTGAATAGATCGTCGCTGGGTTTGATGGTCTCATCGCGAGCAGGCTCGCTCCCAAGGGTTTCAGGGGGGGGGACGTTTCAGAAACAACAAAGCCCCTGCATTTCTGCAGGGGCTTTGTCTTATATGGTGCCGGCACCAGGAGTCGAACCCGGGACCTACTGATTACAAGTCAGTTGCTCTACCAACTGAGCTATACCGGCGTGTTAGGGCGACGATTATAGCGATTGGCAAGGTTCTGTAAACCCCTGAATTCTGACTATTTTTGCAGACCCCACGCTTTTTCCACGCACGCCCCTTTTTCCTGCTGGCGAGTGTAGGATTTCTCCCTTGCCATCGAAGGGTCTACCCCGGCAAAAATCTTCTCCAAACCCAAGGAAGCCCCACGTGAAACGGACTCTCTCGCTGTCCCTCATCCTCCTCACTGCCGCGCTCGCTGGGTGTTCGTCCAACAAACCCGCCAACGACCCCGCGCTGGTGGGCACCTGGAAGGGCCTGCGCACCGAGACCGGTAAATGTCAGTTCCTGTCGTGGACCAATACCCTCAAGCCCGACGGTCGTTTTGTGATTACCTTCTACCGCGATGCGCAGCAGACCAAGGTGATTCAGACCGAGCAGGGTTCGTGGTCGGCAGCCAATGGCAGGAATGAGTTGCGTACCGACGGTGTGCGTTCGCCGGATGTGTACACCTATAAGCTGCTGGACGCAGACACGGTGCATTACGTGAGTGTGGCGTCGGATCCGACCAGCGATTGCCAGGATGACTACGCGTTCACCGAGCGTCGTGTGCGCTAAGCCTTCAGAAAACGCTCCGAAACCGGGCACTCAGGTGCCCGGTTCGCGCAAGCCTCAACTGCCTTCTGCGCAGTTATCTGCAAACTTCTTGTAGTCCAATACCTGTTGCTGCCCGTGGGAATCCAGGTAGGTCATGTGCGCATTCACGATCCCACACGCTCCGTTTGTGTCTTCGACAGTGGTCAGCACGCGCTGGACATCCAGCTTGGGCTGTACGTCGGCGTGGGCGTTGACGGCAAAAGCCAGCAGGCTGACGGCGATCAAGGTGTTCCAGTTCATGGTGGGTATCCTCCGGGTTCAACAAGTGGGTGTGGGCTTATTGAGCGCCCTGGAGGTATCTGCACTGTGTCATGCGGCGCGGGTTTTGCTTCGTTGTGTAGCGAGACCTTGGCTGCATACAAAGCGATACATCGGCCGTAGCCGTGTGGGTCATTTGGATCGACCGCTCAGCCGGTTTTCCCTTGAATACAGGTGCGGTTTCCGTATTCTGTGCCGCGATATAAACCGTCAGTTTAATCGCGGTTTCGTGTAGGCAAATTTTCGAGACAATGTAGGGCAACTGAATATCTGTTGATGCATATGTCAGTTTTGTGTCGTTTTTGTCCAGTCGGCCAAGATTTTTTGTGAAATAACGATGCAAGTACATGTTCTTAAAACGAATGGGTTTTTCTTCATAAAATCGTCGTAAAAATGGCGCCAGGCCGTTCGTCGGATTAAATTGAACTTAAAACATCAAAATACTGACACCATCATTGTGATATCACAGAATGCGCCCGACACCACATAACTAGAAAAAACCAGGTCAGCTCCTTGCTGGCCTTTTTATCGCCTTTATAAAGCGCAAATCAGGTGGGGAGGGGCAGTGAGTGAGTCGGGCAGATGACATTTCAAAGCTATTCAACAAGCTCGGTGCCAACCCGAGTGGCTATCGCGAGATCGACTTTGTCCATGAGTTCATCGAGGACGAAGTCGAGGTCCTGGAAGCCCCCGCAGTCACTCCAGCCCCGCTTGAGATCGAAGCCCCCTCGGCGCCTCTGCTGCGCTTGCTGGAGGAACTGAGCCAAGGCGAAGCCGACCACCTGCAGCCGCCCGAAGTGGTGGAAGGGCGGGACGGCCAGGTGTACTCCGAGCAATCGAGCCCGAAAGTCGTGGTGTTGGTCTCGGTCAAGGGCGGCGTCGGTCGCAGTACCCTCGCGGCTGCACTTGCCAGTGGCTTGCAGCGCCAGGGCCGCCCGGCACTGGCCCTGGACCTGGACCCGCAAAACGCCCTGCGCCACCACCTGTGCCTGGGGCTCGACATGCCCGGCGTTGGCGCCACCAGCTTGCGCAACGAAGGCTGGGAAGCCCTGCCCGAACGTGGTTTTGCCGGTTGCCGACTGGTGGCATTCGGCGCCACTGACCACGAGCAACAGCACAGCCTCAATCGCTGGTTGGGCCAGGACAGCGAGTGGCTCGGCAAGCGCCTGTCCGGTCTCAAGTTGAACGGCCAGGACACCGTGATCATCGACGTCCCCGCCGGCAATACCGTCTACCTCAGCCAGGCCATGTCAGTCGCCGACGCGGTGCTGGTGGTGGTACAGCCAGACGTGGCCTCGTTCAGCACGCTCGACCAGATGGACAGCATCCTGGCGCCATACCTCCAGCGTGCCAAACCGCCACAACGCTTCTACGTGATCAACCAGTTGGACTGTGCCCACCGCTTCAGCCTGGACATGGCCGAGGTGTTCAAGACCCGCCTGGGCGCTGCGCTGTTGGGGACGGTCCACCGCGACCCCACGTTCAGCGAAGCCCAGGCCTACGGGCGTGATCCCCTCGACCCAACCGTCAACAGTATCGGCAGCCAGGACGTCCACGCCCTGTGCCGCACCTTGCTCGAACGCATCGACTCGGACCTTCCATGACCGACACTACGTCCTCCACGCCCTTCGTCGAAGGGCGCGCCGAACAGCGCCTCAATGGCGCCATCGCGCGCTTCAACCGGTGGCCTGCGGCGCTGCGTACGGTACTGGTTGTCGCCAGTTGCGTGCTCGGTGCCCTGCTGTTGATGGGCATTATCAGCGCGCCGCTCGACCTCTACAGCCAGTGCCTGTTCGCGGGTGTGTGCTTCCTCGCGGTGCTGGTGCTGCGCAAGATCCCGGGGCGCCTGGCGATCCTCGCGTTGGTGGTGCTGTCGCTGGTGGCGTCGTTGCGCTACATGTTCTGGCGCCTCACCTCCACCCTCGGCTTTGAAACCTGGGTCGACATGTTCTTCGGCTATGGCCTGGTCGCGGCTGAGTTCTACGCCATGGTCGTGCTCATCTTCGGCTACGTGCAAACCGCCTGGCCGCTGCGCCGCACGCCGGTGTGGCTCAAGACCGAGCCGGAGGAATGGCCGACGGTCGACGTGTTCATCCCCACCTATAACGAAGCGCTGAGCATCGTAAAGCTGACCATTTTCGCCGCCCAGGCGATGGACTGGCCCAAGGACAAGCTGCGCGTCCACGTACTCGATGACGGCCGCCGCGACGACTTCCGCGACTTCTGCCGCAAGGTCGGGGTGAACTACATCCGCCGCGACAACAACTTCCACGCCAAGGCCGGTAACCTCAACGAAGCGTTGAAAGTCACCGACGGCGAATACATCGCGCTGTTCGACGCCGACCACGTGCCGACGCGTTCCTTCCTGCAAGTGAGCCTGGGCTGGTTCCTCAAGGACCCGAAGCTGGCGATGCTGCAAACGCCGCACTTCTTCTTTTCGCCGGACCCGTTCGAAAAGAACCTCGACACCTTCCGCGCCGTGCCCAACGAGGGTGAGCTGTTCTACGGCCTGGTGCAGGACGGCAACGACCTGTGGAACGCCACGTTCTTCTGCGGCTCCTGCGCCGTCATCCGCCGTGAGCCGCTGCTGGAAATCGGCGGCGTGGCCATCGAGACGGTGACCGAAGACGCCCACACCGCGCTCAAGCTCAATCGCCTCGGCTACAACACCGCCTACCTGGCCATCCCGCAAGCCGCGGGCCTGGCCACCGAAAGCCTGTCGCGCCACATCAACCAGCGGATTCGCTGGGCGCGGGGCATGGCGCAGATTTTCCGCACCGACAACCCGTTGCTCGGCAAAGGCCTGAAGTGGGGCCAGCGCATCTGCTACGCCAACGCCATGCTGCACTTCTTTTATGGGTTGCCGCGCCTGGTGTTCCTCACTGCGCCGCTGGCCTACCTGGTGTTCGGCGCCGAGATTTTCCACGCCTCGGCGCTGATGATCGTCGCCTACGTGCTGCCGCACCTGGTGCACTCCAGCCTGACCAACTCACGGATCCAGGGGCGCTTCCGTCACTCGTTCTGGAACGAGGTCTACGAGACCGTACTGGCCTGGTACATCCTGCCGCCGGTGCTGGTCGCGCTGGTCAACCCCAAGGCCGGTGGCTTCAACGTCACCGACAAGGGCGGCATCATCGACAAGCAGTTCTTCGACTGGAAACTGGCGCGCCCGTACCTGGTGCTGCTGCTGGTCAACCTGATTGGTATTGGTTTCGGCGTGCATCAGTTGGTGTATGGCGATGAGTCCACCGCTGTCACCGTGGCGATCAACCTGACCTGGACCCTCTACAACCTGATCATCACCAGCGCCGCCGTGGCGGTGGCCTCCGAGACGCGCCAAGTGCGTTCCGAGCCGCGTGTGAGTGCGAAGCTGCCGGTGAGTATTATTTGTTCCGACGGTCGTGTGCTTCACGGGATCACCCAGGACTTCTCGCAGAATGGCTTCGGCCTGATCCTCGATGATGGTCACTCCATCACCCAAGGTGAACGGGTGAAGCTGGTGCTGTCGCGCAACGGTCAGGACAACCTGTTCCAGGCGCGGGTGGCGTTCAGCAAAGGTACACAGATTGGTGCGCAGTTCGAGTCATTGACCCTGCGCGAGCAAAGCGAACTGGTGCGCCTGACGTTCTCACGTGCCGACACCTGGGCCGCCAGCTGGGGCGCCGGCCAGCCGGACACACCGCTGGCAGCCTTGCGTGAAGTCGGCGGTATCGGCATCGGCGGTCTGTTCACGCTGTGCCGCGCCACCCTGCATGAATTACGTATGGCCCTGCGCCGCACGCCCTCACAACCGCTTGATACGTTGATGGACAAGCCATGACCTCCACCCCTTTTTTCGCGCGCGCTCATTCGCGCGCCGCACATGCGTTGCTGATCGCTTCGCTGCTGGGCCTGAGCCCACTGCTGCAAGCGGCCGACAAAGCAGTGATTGCTCCCGCTGCCGTGCAAGGTGCCGAGAACGGCTACAGCCTGACGCTCAAGCAACTGGGGCGTCGCGACAGCATGAACCTGCAGGGTGTGGAGTCATCTGACAGCGTCAACTTCGACATCCGTGCTGACCAGGTCGTGACGGGCGCCCAACTGTTGCTCAACTACAGCTATTCGCCGGCGCTGCTGGCGGAGCTGTCGCAGATCAACGTGCTGGTCAACGACGAAGTCGCCGCCAGCCTGCCGTTGCCAAAAGAGGGCGCCGGCACCCCGCAACAGGCCGTCGTGCAAATTGCGCCGCACCTGATCACCGAGTTCAACCGCCTGCGCTTGCAGTTCATCGGTCACTACACCATGTCCTGCGAGGACCCGCTGCACAGCAGCCTCTGGGCAAAAATCAGCAACACCAGCGAGCTGAAAGTGCAGGTCTCGCCGATCCTGTTGAAAGACGATCTGTCGGTGCTGCCGCTGCCGTTCTTCGATAAGCGTGATGCGCGTCAGGTCAACCTGCCGTTCGTGTTCGCAACCGCACCGGATAACGCCACGCTGGAAGCAGCGGCGACGCTGTCGTCATGGTTTGGCGCAATGGCCAGCTACCGTGGTGCTACTTTCCCCGCTGCCTACGGCACGATCCCGGCCAAGGGCAACGCCATTGTGCTGGTGCTCAGCCCGAATGCGGTCGACGTCAATGGCGTGAAAGTGGCGCAAGCCAGCGGGCCGACCCTGAGCCTGATCGCCAACCCCAACGACCCCCAGGGCAAGTTGCTGATCGTGTCGGGGCGCGACGGCGCCGAACTCAAGCGCGCCGCCACGGCGGTGGCGCTGGGCAACCCGGTGCTTGCCGGCAACAGCGTGGTCATCGACAAACTTGAAAGCCTGGCTCCGCGCCGCCCCTATGACGCGCCGAACTGGGTGCCCAGTGATCGCCCGGTACGTCTGGGCGAACTGGTCGAGCTGAAAAAGCTCAGCGTCGCGGGCTACAACCCGGGCGCCATCAACGTCGACTTCCGCCTGCCGCCCGACCTGTTCAACTGGCGTGAAGAAGGCGTGCCGCTGCACCTCAAGTACCGCTACACGCCGCAGCAAGTGTCGACCAATTCGTCATTGCTGGTGGGGCTGGATGACCAGTTCATGAAGTCGATGCCACTGCCGTCGATCACCAGCCTGGCAGACGGCAAGACCCTGTTGAGCATGATGCAGAAAGACAACACGCTGCCGCGCGAAGCCACGGTGTTGCTGCCGATCAGCTCGGCGTCGCCGATGTCCAAGCTGCAGCTGCGCTTTATGTACGACTACATCAAGGAAGGCGAATGCCGCGACATCATCGTCGATAACATGCGCGGTACCATCGACCCGGATTCGAGCCTGGACATCAGCGGCTACCAACACTTCATCGCCATGCCCAACCTGGGCGTGTTCAACGATGCCGGTTTCCCGTTCACCCGCCTGGCGGACCTGTCCGAGTCGGCCGTGGTGTTGCCTGACACCTTTGGCACCGACGAGTTGAGTGCCTACTTGACCATCCTGGGCCGCTTCGGCGAGTCCACCGGTTACCCGGCGACCGCCGTCAAAGTGGTGCAAGCCAAGGACGTGCAAAGTGTGGCTGACAAAGACCTGCTGGTGATCGCCACCGGTGCCGACCAGCCCTTGTTCAAGCAATGGCAGCAGTACCTGCCGGCGACGGTCGATGGCCCGCAGCAGCACTTCAAACTGTCGGACCTGCCGCGCTACGTCAGCAACTGGGTCAGCCCGGACGCCGAAGCCAACAAGCACGCGGCCAACGCCGCCATCAGCTTCAACAGCTTGAGCACCAGCACGTGGTTTGCCGGTTTCGAGTCGCCGCTCAAGGTCGGGCGCAGTGTGGTGCTGATCTCCAGTTCCAGGCCCGAAGGCCTGCAAGCCGCGACCGCTGTGCTGATTGGCGGCGATCAATATAAAGAAACCATCCAGGGCAGCCTGGCGGTGGTGCAGGGCACGCAGGTCAGCTCACTGGTGGCTGACCAGCAGTACTACGTCGGCAAATTGGGCTGGTTCAAGTCGGTGCAATGGCAACTGTCGCAAAACCTGGGTTGGATGTTGTTGTTCACCTTCCTGGGCCTGGCGATTGTCACCTGCCTGATCTACCTGTCCTTGCGTGCCCGTGCAAAACGGCGGTTGGCATGATGCGTCCAGCCGCTTGGGCCTGGGTGGGCGCCGCGATGTTTGCGGGGGCAGCCCAGGCCCAGACGTGTGATGCGCAATGGCCGCTGTGGCAGAACTATGCCACGCGCTTTGTGCAGGATGACGGGCGGGTGTTGAACTCGTCCCTGAACCCCAGCGAGAGCAATTCCGAAGGCCAGTCCTACGCCATGTTCTTTGCCCTGGTCGGCAACGATCGCGCGCGCTTCGACAAGCTGTGGACGTGGACCAAGTCCAACATGGCCGGCAATGACCTCAGCCACAACCTGTTCGCCTGGCTGTGGGGCAAGAACAAAGATGGCCAGTGGGGCGTGATCGATGCCAACTCCGCCAGCGATGCCGATCTGTGGATCGCCTATGCGTTGCTCGAAGCTGCGCGCATCTGGAATGTGCCGCAGTACCGTGCCGACGCGCAATTGGTGTTGGCCAATGTGGAAAAGACCCTGATCGTACGTGTACCGGGCCTGGGCAAGATGCTGTTGCCGGGGCCTGTGGGCTATTCGTATCCGGGTGGTTTGTGGCGCTTCAATCCCAGCTATCAAGTGTTGGCGCAATTGCGCCGCTTCCACAAAGAGCGCCCGAACGGCGGCTGGAATGATGTGGCCGACAGCAACGCGAAGATGCTGGCCGACCCCCAAAGCAACCCTCATGGCTTTGCCGCCAACTGGGTGGGCTACCGCGCCACCAGTACCAATACCGGCGTGTTTGTGGTTGACCCGTACTCTGACGATCTGGGCAGTTACGACGCTATCCGCACCTACCTGTGGGCCGGGATGACGGCGAAGAGCGACCCCCTCGCGGCGCCGATGCTCAAGGCGTTGGGTGGGCTGTCACGGGCGACGGCTGCGTCGGTCAATGGCCTGCCGCCGGAGAAGGTCCATGTGCTCACCGGCGAAGTCGAGAAGAACAATGGCTACTCGCCGCTGGGGTTCTCGGCGTCGGCCATGGTGTTCTTCCAGGCACGGGGCGAGACCGCCCTGGCGCAACTGCAAAAGCACAAGCTCGACGACGTGTTGGGCAAGGCCATGGCCCCCGACGCGCCCGATGCCGCGCAGCCGGTTTATTACGACTACATGCTTAGCCTGTTCGGCAAAGGTTTTGCCGATCAAAAGTACCGTTTCGAGCAAGACGGTACGGTCACATTATTCTGGGAGGGCGCATGCGCCGCCACACGCTAGCCCTTGCGATATTGGCCACCCTGGCGTCCAGCGCCAGCCTGGCTGCAACCAGCGACCCACAAGCCTTGCTGATCGAGCAGGGTAACTATTGGCAGTCGAAGAAAAACCCCGAGCGCGCCCTGGAAAGCTGGCAGAAACTGCTCAGCCTGAGCCCCGAGCAGCCGGACGCGCTGTATGGCATCGGCCTGATCCAGGTGCAACAGCAGCACCCGGAAGAGGCGCAGAAATACCTGGCCCGCCTGCGTGCAATTTCGCCCCTGCCGCGCCAGGCCTTGCAGCTTGAACAAGACATTGCCGTCAACACCCCCACCAACGCCAAGTTGCTGGAGCAAGCCCGTGAGCTGGGTGAGCCGGTTGAAGATCGCGAAAAAGCCGTGGCGCTGTACCGCCAGATTTTCCAGGGGCGCCAGCCTCAGGGCCTGATCGCGCGTGAGTATTACAACGCCTTGGCGTTCACCCCCAAGGGCACGGCCGAAGGGATCGCCGGCCTGCAACGTGTCACGCGTGAGCGCCCGAATGATTCGATCGCCGCGCTGTTCCTGGCCCGGCACTTGGCGCGTAACCCGTCCACCCGCGTCGAAGGTATTCGTGCGATGGAGCGCCTGTCGACCGACAACGACGTGGGCGGCGCCGCCGATGAAGGCTGGCGTTTTGCACTGGTGTGGCTCGGTGCACCGAACCGTGACCAGGTGCCGTTGTTCCAGCAGTTCCTGGCCAAGCATCCGGATGACACTGAGATCCGTGCGCTGATGAACAAAGGCATTGCCCAGAGCAAGGGCGATGGCGGCTGGCAGCGTGATCCCAAGTTGGTCAAAGCGTTCAAGGCGCTGGACGACGGTGACCTGAAAACCGCCGAGCCGCTGTTGGCGGCGCGCCTCGCGGAAAAGCCCAACGATGTCGATGCCCTCGGTGGCATGGGCGTGGTGCGCCAGCAGCAACAGCGCTTCAGCGAGGCGGAGCATTACCTCGGGCAAGCCACACGCCTGCCTGGCGGCGCTGCCTGGCAAAAGGCCCTGAACGAAGTGCGCTACTGGAGCCTGCTCAACCAGGCACGCGACGCGCAAACTGCCGGCCGTAGCAGCCAAGCCCTTGACCTGGCGGCCCAAGCCGAGCGCTTGAACCCGAGTCGCGCCGACGCCGCCGTGGCCCTGGCCGGCTTCCAGGCCCAGGACAATCAGTTCGACGCCGCTGAAGCCACGTACCGCAAAGTGCTGGCGCGCAACCCTGGCGACCCGGATGCCTTGAATGGCCTGATCGGCGTGCTGTCCCAATCGGGTCGCCCGGACGAAGCGTTGAAGCTGATCGATTCGGTGTCGCCGGCCGACCGTGCCAAGTTCTCCTCGACGGCCAAGATCAAAGCCATGCGCGCCACCCAGTTGGGCAAGTTGGCCGATCAGCGCGGCGACTTGAAAGCCGCCCAGGCGGCGTATCAGCAAGCGCTTGATGCCGATCCGGAAAACCCCTGGACACGTTTCGCCCTTGCGCGGGTCTACCTGCGGGATGGCCAGATCCGCAACGCCCGCGCCTTGATCGATGGCCTGCTCAAAAGCCAGCCGAACCAGCCGGATGCGCTGTACACCAGCACCTTGCTGTCGGTTGAGCTGGGCGAGTGGAAGGCGGCCGACGCCACCTTGTCACGCATTCCGGTCGGCCAGCGCACGGCGGATATGAATGAGTTGGCGAGCGATATCGCCCTGCACAAACAGACGGACATCGCTGTCGAAACCGCGCGCCGTGGTCAGCGTCCCGAGGCCTTGGCCTTGCTCGGTCGCAGTGCCGCGCTGGCCGGTAAAAAACCGGAACGCCTGGCGGTGCTGGCGTCTGCCTATGTCGATGTGGGCGCACCGGAAGAAGGCCTGCAGATCATGCAAGGCGTGCTGGAAAAGACTCCGAACCCGACCGCCGACCAAAAGCTGCTCTACGCCAGCGTATTGCTCAAGGCCAATCACTACACCGAAGCCGGCGATATCCTGCGTGAGTTGCAGGGCCAACCCCTGAGCGACGCCGGACGCCAGCGCTACGAAGACCTGATCTTTCAATACCGGGTCAAGCAAGCCGACGCATTGCGTGAGAAGAACGACCTGGTGGCGGCGTACGACATGCTCTCGCCAGCCCTGGCCCAGCGACCTAACGACACGTCGGCCATTGGTGCACTGGCGCGCATGTACGCTGCGGGCGGCGATGGCAAAAAAGCCATGGACCTCTACCGGCCGCTGGTCCAGCAAAACCCGGGTAACGCTCAGTTGCAACTGGGTCTGGCGGACATCGCCTTGAAGGGGGGCGACCGTGGCCTGGCGCAATCGGCTGCCGACAAGGCATTGACCCTGGAACCTACGAGTGCCGAAGTGCTGACGTCGGCTGCGGGTATCTACCGTGGCCTGGGTCGCAATAACGAAGCCACTGAATTGCTGCGTCGCGCGCTGGCCATCGAAAACACCCAGCGTGCCCAGGCGCGGTCGGCCCTGGCAGACGCCCAGGGCGTGGCCTACAACCCCTTCGTCGGCTTGCCTGGCCAGCGTCGGCAAATTACCGACCTGGCGGTGGATCGCGGCACCGTGCCGCCGCCCATCGATGCGCCGGCCAACGTGATGCCAGCGCCGGTCGCGGCCACTGTTCCGACAAATGCCATGGCAAGCAACGGCTATGCGCCGTCGAACAACTTGAGTGATCCGTTTGTGCCGCCAACGCGGATTGCCGCGCTGGACAACCCGACCTTGAGCCCTGCGCAACGGGCCCTCGATTCGATGCTGCGTGACCGTAGCGGTTACCTGGTCCAGGGCCTGAGCGTGCGCAGCAACAACGGTGAAAGTGGCTTGAGCAAAATTACCCAAGTGGACACGCCGTTCGAAGCGCGCATGCCGGTGGGCGACATGAACGTGGCGTTGCGTGTGACGCCGGTGAGTTTGAGTTCGGGGACGGTCAAAGCCATTTCGGCTGCGCGTTTTGGTGGTGGCAAAGGTACCGATGATTCCAAGCGAGAGAACGGTGTCGGCCTGGCTGTTGCCGTTGAGGACCCGGCGCAAGGCGTCAAGGCTGACATCGGCGTGAGCCCCCTGGGCTTTACCTACAACACGGTGGTCGGTGGCGCGAGTGTGAATCGACCGTTTACCGAAGGCGGCAACCTGCGTTATGGCGTCAATGTTTCACGGCGTCCGGTGACAGACAGCGTGACCTCGTTTGCCGGTTCGACCGCCAGGATCACTGAGGCTGATGGCCAGGTCCACGATAAGAAGTGGGGCGGCGTCACCGCTAACGGCGGGCGTGCCGAGCTGAGCTACGACGACCAAGAGGTGGGTGCATACGGCTACGCGTCATTGCACAAGTTGCTTGGCAATCATGTCGAGGATAACACCCGTATGGAGTTGGGCAGCGGCGTCTACTGGTACCTGCGCAACACGCCGACCGACACCCTCACCCTGGGCGTCAGCGGCATGGCCATGGGCTTCAAGGACAACCAGGGTTTCTACACCTATGGGCAGGGCGGCTATTTCAGCCCGCAACGCTTCTTCTCCCTGGCCGTACCAGTCCGATGGGCACAGAGCTTCGACCGTTTCAGCTATGAGTTGAAAAGTTCGGTGGGCGTGCAATATATCGCGCAAGATGGCGCCGATTATTTCCCGAAAGACAGCGATCTTCAGGAACGCGCTACGGGTACCAAAAAATACGACAGCAGCAGCAAGACCGGCATCGGCTACAGCCTCAACGCGGCTGCTGAATACCGTCTTTCTTCACGCTTTTACCTGGGTGGCGAAGTCGGTGTCGACAACGCCCAGGATTATCGCCAGTACGTCGGCAACGCGTACCTGCGCTACCTGTTTGAAGACCTGAGCGGGCCTATGCCGCTGCCGGTCAGCCCTTACCGTTCCCCGTATTCGAATTGATTGATAGGAGTCATCCATGCCTGTTTCCGCAATTGCCGGCCTGACCCTGCTGGTACTCGGCGAAAGCCACCTGAGCTTCCCGGACCATTTGCTCGATCCGCTGCAAGCCAACCTGACGGCGCAAGGCGCCAAGGTCCACACCATCGGCGCCTGCGGTGCCGGCGCGGCCGATTGGATCGTGCCGAAGAAAGTCGACTGCGGCGCCGAAAACCTGCCGGGCGCCAAGCCACAGGTGTTCGGCAAGAACGCCATGAGTACCACGCCGGTCAAGGACCTGATCGCCAAGGACAAACCCGACCTCGTGGTGATCATCATTGGCGACACCATGGCCTCCTACCCGGACCCGCAGTTCCCGAAAGTCTGGGCGTGGAAAAGCGTGACGTCCCTGACCAAAGCCATCAGCGAAACCGGCACCAAATGCGTGTGGGTCGGCCCGGCCTGGGGCAAGGTTGGCAGCATGTACAAGAAGGATGACGCGCGCACCAAGCTGATGTCGTCGTTCCTGGCGACCAACGTGGCGCCGTGCACCTACATCGACTCGCTGACCTTCTCCAAGCCAGGCGAGTGGATCACCACCGACGGCCAGCACTTCACCATTGATGGCTATCAGAAGTGGGCCAAGGCCATCGGTGGCGCGCTGTCGGCATTGCCGGCGGATGCTGTGAAGGGAGCCAAGTGATGAAGCGTATTTCCCTGGGCCTGGCGACCTTGTTCGCCAGCGTCAGCGCTTACAGCGCCGACATCCCGTTGTACCCCACCGGGCCGGAAAAAGACTCGGCGTTCCTGCGCTTTGCCAACGGCACCAGCAGCGAGTTGAAGCTGGTGGCCGAAGGGTCCAAGGCCAGCCTGGTACTGGGTGGCGACAAACTTGTCTCCGACTACCTGCCCGTGTCGGGCGGCAGCGCGCCGATCAAAGGCGTGTTGAGCCAGGGCGGCAAAAACGCTGATTTGGCTGTCGCTGTCGCCCCAGGCGAGTTCGCTACGGTGATCGCCGTCGCCGATGCCAAAGGCAGTATTCGCCAACTGGTGATTCACGAGCAACCGGATGACTTCAACGCGCTGAAAGCCTCGCTGGCCTTCGTCAATGCCGACGCCGCGTGTGCCGATGCCAGCCTGGAAGCCGTGGCGCAAAAGGCCGAGCTGTTCAAGAACGCCGCCGAAGGTTCGGTGCAGCGTCGCATGATCAACCCGGTGGAACTGTCGGTACAGCTCAAGTGCGCCGGTGCGCCCACCGGTCAACCGTTGACCTTCGCCCTCAAAGCCGGCGAGCGCTACAGTGTGCTGGCATTGCCAGCGGCTGCCGGTACCCGGTTGTTGTTCGCGCCTGACACGCTCGCTAACTGATCAGGCCCGACACCACCATGGTCTTTGCCTCACTCGAATTCCTCACACTGTTCCTGCCGGCCTTCCTGTTGATCTACGCGCTGGCTCGTCCGAGCTGGCGCAACGTCATCCTGTTGATCGGTAGCTGGCTGTTCTACGGCTGGTTAAGCCCGCTGTTCCTGTTCCTGCACATGGTGTTGACCGTGGTGGCATGGGTCGGCGGCTTGCTGGTGGACCGCTCCCGTGAGGACGGCAAAGGCCGCGTGCGCCTGTTGATCGCGTTGATCGTGTTCAACACGGCGGTGCTGTGTTGGTACAAATACGCCAACATCGTCGCTGGCACCGTGAGCGAGGTGATCACCTGGTACGGTGCGATGCCGCTGGACTGGCAGCGCGTGGCCTTGCCGGCCGGCTTGTCGTTCATCGTGCTGCAGGCGATTTCCTATCTGGTGGATGTGCACCGGCATACGGTGCCGGTGGAGCGCAGCTTCATCAACTACGCCACCTATATCTCGATGTTCGGCCACTCGATTGCCGGCCCGATCATCCGTTACGACTGGGTTCGCCGCGAGCTGAACCAGCGTTATTTCAACTGGGCGAATTTCTCCCTCGGCGCGCGGCGCTTCATGATCGGCATGGGCATGAAAGTGCTGGTGGCCGACACCCTGTCGCCGCTGGTGGATATTGCCTTCCACCTGGAAAACCCCAGCCTGGTGGACGCTTGGATCGGTTGCCTGGCGTATTCGCTGCAACTGTTCTTCGACTTCGCCGGCTACAGCGCCATGGCCATCGGCCTGGGCCTGATGCTGGGCTTCCACTTCCCGGAAAACTTCAATCGGCCGTACCTGGCCAGCAGCATCCAGGATTTCTGGCGGCGCTGGCACTTGTCGTTGTCCAGCTGGTTGCGCGACTACCTGTACATCGCCCTGGGCGGGAACCGCGACGGTGTGTGGCGCACCTACCGCAACCTGTTCCTGACCATGGCGATTGCCGGGTTGTGGCACGGCGGCGACAGCTGGAACTACTTGCTGTGGGGTTCGGCCCATGGCGTGGCGTTGTGTGTCGACCGGGCCTGGTCGCGGTCGAGCCTGCCGAGCATTCCGCCGGTGTTGTCGCACGTCCTGACCTTGCTGTTTGTGTGCCTGGCCTGGACCTTGTTCCGTGCGCCGGACTTCCATTCGGCACTGACCATGTACGCCGGCCAGTTCGGCCTGCACGGCATGGCCTTGGGTGACGCGATGGCCGTGGCCATGCGCCCGGCCCATGGCATGGCGGCGTTGCTGGGCCTGGTGTGCATCATCGCGCCGATCTGGCAGGTGCGTTGCGAACAGCGCTTCGGCACCCAGCCGTGGTTTGTGCTGGCGGCTTCGCTGTGGCCGGTGGCCGGGTTTGTGTTGTCGTTCGCGCTGATCGCCAGCCGCGACGCCGTACCGTTTCTGTACTTTCAGTTTTAAGGACGCCCGACCATGCCTGCTCCTACTGCGCCCACGCCTCCGAGTGAACTGGCCGTCCGCACCAGCCCCCTGGCGGCCTGGGTGCTGGTGCCCTTCTTGGCGGCGGGGCTGCTGTCCTGCGCCTGGTTGATGGTGAAGGGCCCGATCAGCTTTGTGCCGGCCAAGGTCGACAGCGACATGCTGCTGCACGGCGACCTGACCCACCGTTTCGCCAAGGAACTGGCCAAGGCGCCGATGGCGATCCAGGCCGCCAACCTGGAGCGCGGCGGCAGCTGGCTGGCGTTCGGTGATACCGGGCCACGGGTACGTCAGGGTTGCCCGGGCTGGCTGTTTATCAGCGATGAACTGCGCATCAACCGGCATGCCGAGGCCAATGCCCAGACCAAGGCCCAGGCGGTGATCGACCTGCAAAAACAACTGGGTCAAAAAGGCATCGACCTGCAAGTGGTGGTGGTGCCGGACAAGAGCCGCATCGCCGCTGCCGAACGTTGTGGCCTGTACCGCCCGGCGGTGCTCGACGGCCGCATTCAGGACTGGACCAAACGGCTGCAAGCTGCCGGCGTTTCCGCGCTGGACCTGACCGACACCTTGAAGCCCCTGGGCGCCAATGCCTACTTGCGCACCGACACCCACTGGAGCGAAATCGGTTCCAACGCTGGCGCCCAGGCGCTCGCGCAGCGCATCCGGCAGCGCGGCATCCAGGCAACGCCGGAGCAGACCTTCCATATCACCCAGGCGCCCCTCGCCGTACGCCCGGGTGACTTGGTGCGCCTGGCCGGTCTGGATTGGTTGCCGCCCAAGTTGCAGCCGCCAGGGGAGTCGGTCGCGGCCAGCACCGCCCATGAAACCGGCGGCGCAACCAGCAACGCCGACGACCTGTTTGGCGACGCCGGCCTGCCCAATGTGGCGTTGATCGGCACCTCGTTTTCGCGCAATTCCAACTTTGTCGGCTTCCTGCAAAAAGCCCTGAATGCGCCGGTCGGCAATTTCAGCAAGGACGGGGGCGAGTTCTCGGGGGCGGCCAAGGCCTATTTCGAAAGCCCGGCCTTCAAGCAAACACCGCCCAAGCTGTTGATTTGGGAGATACCGGAGCGGGATCTGCAAACACCCTACGATGTGATCACGCTTGGTCAGTAATTTGACGATTTGCCGTTTGTCTAAAAAATATACAGCTTTATCATCAAAATAATGACACTTTTGCGCGCCTGAAGCAGACTGCTTGCACTAGGGCGACCACAAAAAGACCTGCGGTAAGCAGTCGTATCAGCTGACCTTTTCACGTCTTTGGGCTTCGCCGTGATGAGGAATTCGCTATGAGCTTTACTGATGGTCTGCTTGTGTTGCTTGGAAAAGATGTCAGCCGTGACGTTCAGGGGTTGAATGCGCGGCTGCATTTTTTTGGCAGCATCCCTGTGGATGACGGCACCCCGTTCCCTTCGCAAATCCCCAGTGCGAATGCACAGTCCCAGCCGGTAGATAAGGCTGTGCGGCGTGCGTGCGTGGTGGCATTGGTGTCGGTCAATGGTGGAGTGGGGCGCAGTACCCTGGCCACCGCGTTGAGCAGCGGCCTGCAGCGCCTGGGTGAATCAGTGGTCGCCGTCGACCTGGACCCGCAGAACGCGCTGCGCATGCACTTCGGCGTCAGTCCGGGTTCGCCGGGTATCGGCCCGAGCAGCCTGCGCAATGCGCACTGGGACGCTCTCCAGCAGCCCGGCTTTGTCGGCAGTCGCGTGATCACCTTTGGCGACACCGACCTGCGCCAGCAAGACGACCTGCAACGCTGGCTCAAGCATGAGCCGGATTGGCTGGCGCAACGCCTGTCCGCCTTGGACCTGAGCGCCCGTCATACCGTGATCATCGACACCCCCGCCGGTAATAACGTCTATTTCCATCAAGCCCTGAGCGTGGCCGATGTGGTGTTGGTGATCGCCCAGGCAGATGCTGCATCCCTGGGCACCCTGGACCAACTCGACGTGCTGTTGGCACCGCACCTTGAGCGCGAGCGTGCGCCACACGTGCATTTCGTGATCAACCAACTGGATGAAGACAATGCCTTCAGCCTGGACATGGTCGAGGCTTTCAAGCAGCGCCTGGGCGCTAAAGAACCACTGGAAGTGCACCGTGACCTGGCGATCAGCGAGGCGCTGGCGTTTGGCACCGACCCCTTGGACAGCCAGGCATTGACCTTGGCCGGGGACGATATCAATGAGATTTGCCGGCTGTTGATAGCGCGCAGAAAACAACGGTAAAGCGCGCTTTTATACGCTTGACGCCAGATGCTTATGCACAATTGGTTGGATGCACCTGTCACCCAACAGCCATTTTGTGGAGCCGTTCTCATCACGCTGCAACTGCCTGTTTTGCGTGCGTTTTATTTTGTGAACAAAAAATGATCAGCCCGGCTTTTGGCCTGTAGCGCAGATGCCTACAGGCTCCGTAAAGAATCCATCAACAGAGTTATCCACAGGCTGCACTGCGACAATTTTGCCCTCTAATCGCGCTCGGCAAGCACCATCAAGTTGCGCGGTGTCAGTGTGGGATCGCAGAAGGTGCCTACGTCGACCTGGTAGCCGTGCTCGCTGAGAAACAATGCCCGATCCAGCACCAGCCACAGCTCCAGCGGGCGCCGAAACAGACCACGCACCAACTCCAGGTTTCTCACCTCAGCCAGGCGGCGCCAGCCGTGGGCCTCCAGCGCCGCCCAATCCGGTTCACCTGTGGATAACCCTTTGAGGTTCGCCAGCTCCCGGCAGTAGTCGGCGAAGGGCTTGTCCAGCCAACTGGCGGGCAGGGACGGTGTGGGCAGGTACTCGTCGAGGTTGCGCAGTTCGCGTTGCAGTTGGTCGAAGCCCAGGCGCCGTGCCATGGACGTATCGCGTTGCAAGCGCACGCGTTTGCCGGCGGTGACGGTTTCGCTCAACGGCAGGCCGAGGTCATCGAGGGACAGTTGCAGGGTCGAAGCACGGCCTCGTTTGGACAATGGCTGGTAAGTGTCGGCATTGATGCGGTTGTAGCAGCACGGCGCCAGCGCCAGCTGCTTGCAGCCGACCGCGCTGGCCAGTTGCAGCAGGCGCACATGCAGGTCGCCACAGGCGTGCAGGGCGACGGGGGTGTGTTCGGCGCGGATCGCCACATCGGCCATCACGTCTTGCAGGCGATGGGTGGCGGGCAGGCCGTGGTGATCGCTCAAGGCCTGGCCCGCCGCGATCAGTGCGGGGTCGTATTCCAGGCAGGTCAGGGCTTGATCGGCGTGCACCAGCCGGCGGCCCAGGTGGCCCTTGCCTGAACACCAGTCCAGCCAGTGGGTGGTGGCTTGCGCAAACAGCAGCGCACTGCCGAAGGCTTCAATTTGCTCCCACTTGCGACCTGGAACATCGACATTCAGGCGATGGCGAGCGGGAGCCAGGGGCTGCGTCGGTAACTTATCCACAGCACTGATCGCGCGAGCTTGCGCGGCGAGCTGCGCAAACGGTGCCGGTGCCGGCAGGTCATGGGGGTGGTTGTGACAGGTTTCGGCATCGTCCAACGAGCGCTGTCGCAGCCACTGTGCGAGTTCGGGGTGCTGGGTTTCCCAAGGCAAGTACAGATGAGTAAAGGGCCGTGGTTTCCACAGCCCTTGGTGCTCGAACAGGAACGCATCCAGCGCCTGGAAGCGTGCCTCAACGTCCTTGGCAGGCATCGACGCGCAGCCAGCGTTCCAGCAGTTTGAAGGCGCGTACCAGCACGTAGGCCATCAACAGGTAGAACAGGCCCGCAGCGAAGAAGATCTCTACCGGCAAGTAGGTACGGGCAATGATGGTCCGTGCCATGCCGGTCAGTTCCAGCAGGGTGACGGTACTGGCCAGGGCGCTGGCCTTGAGCATCAGGATCACTTCGTTGCTGTACGCCGGCAGGCCGATGCGCGAGGCACGCGGCAGGATGATGTAGAACAGCGTCTTCGGCTTGGACATACCCAGCGCACGTGCGGCTTCGATCTCGCCGGGCGGGATGGCCTGGATCGCGCCGCGCAGGATCTCGGCGATATAGGCGGCGGTGTGCAAGGTCATGGTGGCGGTGGCGCACCAGAACGGATCGCGCAGGTAGGGCCACATGAAGCTCTCGCGCACTGCATCGAACTGCGCCAGGCCGTAGTAGACCAGGAACAACTGCACCAGCAGCGGCGTGCCACGGAAGAAGAAAATATAGGCATAGGGCAGGGCGCTGACGTACCAGCGGCGTGAAGACCGGGCGATACCCAGCGGGATCGCCAGCAACAGGCCGGCGATCACTGCAATGGCGACCAGCTCCAGGGTCAAGATGGCGCCCTGGGCCAGCTTGGGCAGCCACTTGATGATCACGGCCCAGTTCAGGCCCAGGTCGAAATGCGCCAGCCAGCTGTAGTCGCCGCTCATTGGGTGCTCCTTGCAAAGCCGCGGGCGGCGCGTTTTTCCAGGAAGTGCATGCCGGTCATGGCCAGCACGGTGAGGCCCAGGTACATGAAGGCGGCGACCATGAAGAAGGTGAAGGGCTGCTTGGTGACGGTCACGCCGATCTGCGCATGGCGCATGATTTCTTCCAGGCCGATCACCGATACGAGGGCGGTGTCCTTCATCAGGATCATGAACAGGTTGCCCAGGCCCGGCAGGGCGATGCGCCACATCTGCGGCATGATCAGCCGGGTGAAGATCCGCAACTTCGACATCCCCAAGGCGACACCGGCTTCACGGTGGCCCTTGGGAATGGCGAGGATCGCGCCACGGAACACTTCCGTTGCGTAGGCGCCAAAGCACAGGCCCAGGGCGATCACCCCGGCGGCAAAGGCGCTGAGGGAAAGGTCGGGGTTGCCGAAGAACTCACCGAGGGCACGCATCAGGTTGACCGTGCCGAAGTAAATCAGCAGCACCCACAGCAATTCGGGAATGCCACGCACGATGGTCGAATACGCACCGCCCACCCATTGCAGCGGCTTGTACGGCGAAGTCTTGGCCAAGGCCCCGGCAAGGCCGAGCACCAGCCCCAGGCACAGGGCCGTGAGCGCCAGTTTGACGGTCATCAGCGCGCCAGCGGCAAGCGCCGGGCCGAATCCGTAGAGATCGAAATTCATGGTGTTTTCATATCGCGGCAGGCATTGCAAAAAGCCGACGCGCTCAACTGAGCGCGCCGGGCATACCGTTCAGATCATTCGATGCTGAACGGGAAGTACTTGTCGTTGATCTTCTTGTAGGTGCCGTCTGCCTTGATCTCTGCCAGGGCTTTGTTCAGGCGCTCGCGCAGTGGGTCGCCCTTGCGCACGGCGATACCGATCTTGTCGCTTTCTACCACCGGGTCGCCCTTGAACTCGTAGGCCGAACCGTCTTTGCTCTTGAGCCATTCGTACTGCACGTACTTGTCGGCGAGGATGCCGTCCAGGCGACCGGAGGTCAGGTCGAGGTAGGCGTTTTCCTGGGTGTCGTACAGCTTGGCTTCGGTATCCGGCAGCTTGTCTTCCAGGTAGGTGCCGGCCAGCGTCGCGCGTTGTGCACCGATGACCTTGCCTTTCAGGTAAGCCGCGTCGGTCTTGAAGTCGGCGGTGGCTTTAGGCGCGATGAATTGCAGCTTGTTGGAGTAGTACGGGTCGGTGAAGTCGACGGCTTGCTTGCGCTCGTCGGTGATCGACAGCGAGGACACCAGGAAGTCGAACTTCTTGGCGTTCAGGGCCGGGATGATGCCGTCCCAGTCGGACACATACACTTCGCATTTCTCGACTTTCATCTTGGCGCACAGGGCGTCGCCGATGTCTTTGTCGAAGCCGACCACGTTGCCGCTCGCGTCTTTATTGTTGAACGGCGGGTAGGCGGCTTCGATCCCCATTTTCAAGGTTTCTGCCATGGCCGTGGCGCTGAACGCCATCGAGACGGCCGCGGCCAGAAGGAATTTTTTATAGTTCTGCATGCATGTTGCTCCGTTAGCGGTTGCTGGACATGAATTGTTTGCAGCGCGCCGAAAGCGGGTTTTCAAACACCTGCTGTGGCGATCCTTGCTCTTCGACCAGGCCCTGGTGCAGGAACACCACCTCACTGGACACCTGGCGGGCGAAGCCCATTTCATGGGTGACCAGCAGCATGGTGCGACCTTCTTCGGCCAGCGCGCGGATCACATTAAGTACTTCCTGAACCATTTCCGGGTCAAGCGCGGAAGTGGGCTCGTCGAACAGGATGACTTTAGGCTGCATCGCCAGGGTGCGCGCGATGGCCGCCCGTTGTTGCTGGCCACCGGACAATTGCGCGGGGTAGGCGTGGCGCTTGTCGGCGATCCCGACCTTGTCCAGCAGGGCTTCGGCGACTTCGATGGCTTCGGCCTTGCTTTGGCCGAGCACGCGGCGCGGGGCCTCGATGATGTTGTCGAGGATGCTCATGTGCGGCCACAGGTTAAAGTTTTGAAACACAAAACCGATTTCGCTGCGCAGGCGGTTGATCTGCTTGCCGTCGGCGGCCATCAGTTCGCCGTTTTTCGCGGCCTTGAGCTTGAGTTCTTCGCCGGCCACCAGGATCTGACCCTGGTGTGGGTTTTCCAGCAGGTTGATGCAGCGCAGGAAGGTGGACTTGCCGGAACCGGAGGAACCCAGGATCGAGATCACATCGCCGTCGCGAGCGGTCAGCGAGATACCTTTGAGTACCTCCAGCTCACCATAGCGTTTATGCAAGTTGCGGATTTCAAGCGCGGGCGTGGCCTCGGCCATGTGGGGTCCTCATTGTGTTCGTTGCAATCCTGCTGTTGGGCCGCCTTCCTGGCGAGGCGCCAAGCTAGCATAGCGTCCTGATGGCAGCCAACAGCGCGGCCGGCGGTAAACCGGTGGTGTGCGGCGGGGTGTCGCATCGGCACAGCAGCGTGTCGCGCCATCAACAACCGAACAACCGTTTGAACCCGGAAAACCGCAGGCTTTGCGTAAAAAAGGGCGCGATGGTGCCAGCTTTGGCCGGGTGTTGGAAGGGTTAACCGGGCAAACGGTGCATATCAGCCCTTTTGTGGGGCGTCACGTACTTTTTGTGTGTGTTTATGGTGCGTTTATTCGTCTTCAATGTGGGTCGCACGGTAACGCTATAGCGGAATGCCATTGTTCTCAATGACTTGCGATGGTTGTTGAATCGTCCTACAGCCCGCGTCAATCGCGGCTCTGTAACATTTTGGCGCAAATCTTGCGTAAAAAATAAAGAACGCCCTGTTGGTTTCTTTTCACGAGAAAGATCCCGGGCCGGGTGGACCGTTTTCGCAATTCCTCGCAAAGGTGTGTCAATGAGTAGTACGCAAAGCTCCAATGACCTCGAACAGGGGCTCAAACCGCGTCACGTCACCATGCTGTCGATTGCCGGCGTCATCGGTGCCGGTCTGTTTGTCGGCTCCGGCCACGCGATTGCTGCCGCCGGCCCGGCCGTACTGCTGGCGTATGCCGCGGCGGGCACGCTGGTGGTATTGGTGATGCGCATGCTGGCCGAAATGGCCGTGGCGTCGCCGGACACCGGTTCGTTCTCCACTTATGCCGACCGTGCGATTGGCCATTGGGCCGGCTTTACCATCGGCTGGTTGTACTGGTGGTTCTGGGTCTTGGTGATTCCTTTGGAAGCCAACGCCGCCGCGACCATCCTGCATGCCTGGTTCCCGGATGTGGCCATCTGGGCCTTTACCCTGATCATCACCTTGCTGCTGACGGCGACCAACCTGTTCAGCGTGAAGAACTACGGCGAGTTCGAGTTCTGGTTCGCGTTGATCAAGGTCGTGGCGATCGTGGGCTTCGTGATCCTCGGCTTGGCGGCGATCTTCGGTTTCCTGCCGACCAGCCAGGTCAGCGGCGTTTCGCACTTGTTCGACACCCAAGGCTTTATGCCCAACGGCATGGGCGCTGTGTTGGCTGCGATCTTGACCACCATGTTTTCCTTCATGGGCACCGAGATCGTCACCATCGCCGCCGCTGAATCGAAGAACCCAGGCCAGCAAATCACCAAGGCCACCAACTCGGTGATCTGGCGGATCGGTTTGTTCTACCTGCTGTCGATTTTCATCGTGGTGTCTCTGGTGCCTTGGAACGATCCGACCCTGGCGGCCGTAGGTTCCTACCAGACCGTGCTGGAGCGCATGGGTATCCCGAACGCCAAGCTGATCGTCGACCTGGTGGTGCTGGTTGCCGTAACCAGTTGCTTGAACTCGGCGCTCTACACCGCTTCGCGCATGCTGTTCTCCCTGGGCCGTCGCGGCGATGCACCGGCTGTGGCCAAGCGCACCAACAAGAGCGGCACGCCTTACTGGGCGGTGTTGCTGTCCACCGGCGCGGCGTTCCTGGCGGTATTCGCCAACTACGTAGCCCCGGCGGCGGTGTTCGAGTTCCTGCTGGCCAGCTCCGGCGCCATCGCGCTGCTGGTGTACCTGGTGATCGCAGTGTCGCAGCTGCGCATGCGCCAGAAACGCACGGCGGCGGGCGAAAAGATCGTCTTCAAGATGTGGCTGTTCCCTGGCCTGACCTATGCGGTGATGGTGTTCATCGTGGGGACGTTGACCATCATGCTGTTCCAGGAAGCGCACCGGGTCGAGATCATCGCGACCGGCGTGCTGAGCTTGCTGGTAGTGGCGGCGGGGCTGATTGTGGCGAGTCGTCGCAAGGCACAGCGGGTGGGTGCAGCGGTACTTAACTGACCCAATGTGGGAGGGGGCTTGCCCCCTCCCACTTTGTTTTCGCGTCAGGCTTCTGGGTTGATCAGCGCCTGGGACGCCGCGACGTAATCCGCCTGAAACGCCGGTGACTCGATCCATGCCAGTGCAGCCGCCTCATCATCGGTATCCGTCGCCCACTGTCGATACTCGATCAGCGCTGCGAGGATGAAATCGGTGGCTTGCTCTTCACCTTCCTGCTCCAGCACCAGCGCCAACAGCGGGTGCGCCAGGAATGCCGCGCACAAAGCCTGCTGGCTGGTTTCGCCTGCAGTGCGCATCTCGATGAACATCTCCGTTAAATCCACCGACTCCAAGTCGATGCGGCTGTCATCGCCGGCAAATGCATCCGGTTTGACTGCGACGGCGCGCTGGGTGCGGTTCTGCTTGGCCTTGGCCTTTGCCCGGTGGGCGCGTTTTTGCTGCTTGTTCGGCGAGGCCATGGGGTTGGCGTCCTAGGGTTCTGAGTCAGGGTGGAGTATTGAAGCGCAGGTTGGGGGAAATCCCAAGGGTATCCGCGGCCAATTGACCGTTTTGAAGCCACGCCAATGCAATCGGCCACAACCGGTCCTGATATTCGCTGCGGAAAAAAGCGAAATGCCCGACCTGGTTTTCGCCGATGTCTTCCGGCGCTATGCGCAGATGCGTACGTTCGCTGCCGTCAAAATAACCCAGTAACCGCTCAATGGCCGCCACGGTGCCGAAGGGGTCATCCGTGATGCTGATCGCCAGTATCTGCGCCTTCACACGGCTGAAGGGCAGGTCGCCCAGCGCTCGGCCGCTGGGGCGTGTTTCATATCGGGGAGTCGGCGTGCTCCAGTCGCGCACTACGCCGGCTGGCGTATCTTCCAGCCAGCCCAGGCGCTTGCCGGGGAAGTATCCGCACAGTGCCGTCAGCAGCGGCATTACCACATGCCACTTGGCAAACATGCGCCAGCGTCCGCTTGGCGCGTAATCGCGCCAGTAGGCGAACTGCGCGCCTACCGTGACGATCCGACGAATAACCGTGCCCGACTCCCCTAGCCCGGCCGCGCAGCCGCCGAAGCTGTGGCCGACTACGTCAACGGGCTGGCCCGGGAATTCTCGTTGCGCCCGCTTGAGCATCGCCTCGAAATCCAGCACGCCCCAATCCGACCACGAGGCCTGGAAGTGGCGCAGCGAGCCGTTGCGGGATTCGCCAATGCCCCGGTAGTCATAGGTGATGACATCGAAGCCGTTGGCGAACAGGTAGTCGGCGAAGCGCGCGTAGTGGCGGCAGCGTACGGAGGTGGCGGCGTTGATGATCACCACCGGGCGTGCGGGGTCGGTCCTGATATGGCGCCAGGTGAAGCCGCCCAGGATATGGCCGTCGGCGGCGGGCTCCTTGAAGGGGGTGCTGTGATCGCGTGCGGGCGGGGCCGGAGGCAATTGTAAAGAGGCGTCGTTCAAATTCATTGGTTTCTCGACCCTGATCGGTTTCTTATTTTTTTAGTAACAGTTGGTCAGTTTGCCAGTACTTGTGCGCTGTCTGGCGAGGTTATTAACCTTCGACACCCGCTGATAAAGCCACACATCCGAGAGGAACGACAGCAAGCCATGGACCGATTAGACTGGCAGGCATCCATCAAGGAGGCCCCTATGAGCATCCCACTTTCTCCCATCGTTTCAGAGTTTGAAACCGAAGAGCAGGCTGCCAGCTATGACCGTTGGTTTCGTGCCAAGGTGCAGGCTTCAATTGATGATCCGCGTCCTAGTATTCCACACGATGAGGCGATGGCTGAGGTCGAGAGGATGCTAGACGAGAGGCGCAAGGCTCGCCGTGCTTCTCGTTAAATGGCGGCCCGAGGCTATTGTCGCCTTGACGGAAATCATTGATTACATAGAGCAATACAATCCGGCTTCTGCCGCATCGCTGCACCGTAGCATTGTGGTGGCCACCGAGCATTTGTCTTCGATGCCATACGGATTCAAGCAAGGCCGCTTGGCGGGTACTCGGGAAATGGTTGTCCACCCAAACTATTTAGTGGTTTATCGCGTGATGGAGCAGGTTGAAGTTCTGACTGTGCTACATACACGTCAAGAATACCCCTCTGATACAAGCGCTCCGTTTCACTCGACCTTGCGCCAATAGATGCATAGGCTTGCAGCTTTGTGATCTATTGGGGCGCCTAATGACCCGCGACACCCTTGAACAAAACCAGATCCCGGTCTACTTCTTAGCCGTGCTGCTGGCCAGCATCTTCGGTCTGCTTGCTCCCTCATTTGCTCATAGCCTCAGCGCACTGGTCACCCCCGCCATCGCCATGCTGATGTACGCGATGTTCCTGCAAATCCCGTTTCTGGACCTGCGCCAGGGCTTGGGTAACAAGCGCTTCCTGTCGGCATTGCTGCTGGCCAACTTCATCCTGGTGCCCTTGCTGGTGTGGGCCTTGACCCAAAGCCTGCTGGGGCGCCCGGCGTTGCTGGTCGGCGCGTTGCTGGTGTTGCTGACGCCCTGCATCGACTACGTGGTGGTGTTTACCCATATCGGCAAGGGCGATTCGCGGCTGATGCTGGCGGCGACGCCGGTGCTGTTGCTGCTGCAGTTGGCGCTGCTGCCGTTATACCTGGGGTTGATGCTGGGGCCGCAGTCTGAGGTCGTGGTGGCGGCGGGGCCATTCGTCGAGGCATTCCTGTTGTTGATTGTGCTGCCGATGATTCTGGCAGTGCTCACGACTTCCCTGGCGCGGCGGTCATCTGTCTTCAACGCGTGGAGCAGCGCCTGGGCATGGTTGCCCGTACCCGCGATGGCGCTGGTGTTGTTTGTGGTGATCGGTTCTCAAATCACTTCAGTGGTGCGGGATATCAACCTGCTGTTGCCGGTGATTCCGGTGTATATCGGCTTCCTGTTGCTGGCCCCGTTGATGGGGGCGCTGGCGTCGCGGCTGTTTGCACTCCCTGCTGCAACGGCGCGGGCGGTGACATTCAGCGCGTCAACGCGCAATTCATTGGTGGTGCTGCCCTTGGCACTGGCCCTTCCCGAAGAGGTGCGCGGGTTGGCGGCGACGGCGGTGATCCTGCAAACCCTGGTCGAACTGGTGGGGGAGTTGATTTACGTAAGGTTGATCCCGAAGTGGGTGTGGCCCGCAGGTCGGTAGGCGCGGGAATCTTCCAGTCTGTTCAGGCGCTATTCAGCAGGGCAGTCGGCACCATAAGTCGGCGCCCCTTACCTGACAGGTCAACCGATGGACCACCGCAACCGTTTTCGCCTGGAATCCTCAGGGATTTTTCTCTTCGCTCTGTTGTTGTTCACCTTGGGCATCTGGGATCAGCAGCCCCAAGGGTTTGACGGGCGTTGGGCGCTGTTCCTGCAAGAGATGTTTCGCCATGGCGTGAGTTTTTTCCCTACCACCTATGGTCAGCCCTACGCGGATTACCCCGGCACCGCGACCTTCTTCAGCTATGTGTTTGCCCGGCTGTTCGGTGCACCCAACCATCTGGCGAATATCCTGCCGACCGCCCTGGCTTCTGCTGGCGTAGTTGCGGTGGTCTACCGCTTGTTGGTGCCTGCAAGCCGGCCTTGGGCGCTGCTCACGGTGCTGCTGACCTTGCTCACCACCCAACTGCTCGAAAAGTCCCGCTCGGTCTGCCTGGACCAGATGGTGGCGTTGCTCTGTGTAGGTAGTTTCTACCTGCTGCACAGCGGCGGACGCTGGAGGCGGATTGCGGTGTTCCCGCTGTTTGTCCTGGGTTTTGCGATACGCGGGCCATTGGGGTTGATCGAGGTCTGTGGTGTGGTGTGTGTGTATTGGGCGCTGGGCAAGCCTGGCGAGCGCGTGAAACAGGTGCTGATTCACGGTGTTGTCGGCCTGGTGCTGCTGGCAGTGTGTTGGTGGCTGCTGGTGAAGTTGGCGCGTATCAGCGGGGGCGATGCGTTTGCCGATGAAGTATTCAAGATGCAAGTCGGCGGACGCCTGGATGAAACCGGCGAGCCGTTCTACTTCTATTTCCAGCTGAGTCTGTACCGCTACTTCCCGGTGGTGCCGTTGGCGCTGGCCACGATGATTGCCCTGCGTCATCGCTGGCCCGAGCGGTTTGAGGGCGACATGCAATTGGTCGCGCGGCTGGGTGCCTGCGGCTTGATGATCTTGCTCGGGCTGTCGATACCGCACTTCAAGCGCGCTTATTACATCCTGCCCATGGTGCCGATGTTCGCGGCTGTCGCGGCCTATGGGCTGCTCCAGGCGCAAGGCTGGCTTGCGGGTGTGCGCCGCTGCTACGAAGGGCTTGTCGTCGCGCTACCGGCGTTGTGTGTGGTTGCGATCTTTGTGTGTCGGCATGGCTGGCAGAAGCATGGTTACTGGCCGGACGTTTCACTGCCGCTGCTGATTGGCGGGCTGGTGGTGCTGCAAGTGGCGGCGCTGATCGCCTGGCATCGGGTAGGGCGGTTGGTGTGGCTCAGCCTGATCGCGTTGATGGCGCAGTGGGTGTTGTTGGTCACTGTGGTAGAGCCGTCCAAGGATATGCAGTTCGATACCCGCAAGTTTGTCGGCCAAGTGGAGGCGCTGCGTGCCACGCAGCCGGGGCCGCTGGTGTTCATCAATCTCGGCCGGGACACCTGGGCGGTGCGCTACATGATGAACCTGGATCACGATGAGCAGCCCGTATTTATCCGCAGCAATGAGCTTGAGCGGCTGGGCAACTTGCCCCGCCCGGCCTGGGTGATCGTCGCGCGCAAGGAAACCGCGCTGTTGCAGGGAACGCCTGTGGAACACCTGGCGCCAAGCTTCGAAGGGCGGTTGAACGACAACCCGCTGATGGTGTTTTTGCTGGAGTGAATCAGCACGGACTTCCTGGTCTGGGGGGCGTGTGATGGGCGGAGCGAGCCAGGCCTTCTCCAAGTGAATGCGGTTCCCGATAAAGGAAGTATTCAGTGATGCGTTGGGCTACTGTTGCCTGCGCAAAATTCACTGACGCACATTTTCAAGGATTGAAATGAAAGCCACATTTCTCGTGTTATCCGCCTTCCTTCTGCTGCTCTGCGGCTGCACCACGCCGCTGACCTCTGACATGTCCAGCCCTTCAATTGCCGACACCAAAACGGTGGTGTTCGGCGGCAAGACGTTCGTCTTGAAATTCCAGAAGCCGGGTTTGTGGGAGTATTTCCCCGCAGAGGAAAGCATCGATGCCTGGAATGAAATGGTGGACTTTACCGTCGTCCCTCGCGAGATGAACCGCTTCAAGCCCCTCGACCTCGGCAAGCGCGCCATCCAGCTCCACCAGCAAGAAAATCCGAACATGCCGGCGATCCTGCTGACCGACAATAAAACCGGAATCGATTATTCGATGATGTTTTATCCCACGTCATTGCGTAAAGACGGGCAATTCTCGGAAATCAGTTATTTCAAGTATTACAGGGACGGCACCACCGGGCAGACCATCATCTTTCACTTTGCCAGGAATATCCCAAGGTCGAGCAATCCCTCGGAAAGCGCGATAGAGGCCGGCCGGGAAATAGTGCCGCTGATAGAGGCGTTCCCGCTGTATCGGCCCTGATGCCGTTGAGCGGGCAGTACGAATCGATTCCCAGGCGGTGATTGCCGGAAAAGCGTCTACAGGATTTTGGGTGGGATCGCACCCGCTGGTACGACGTAGGGGCGCAATTTTTAAGCCCTGAAACGAGAAAACCCCTGAGACCTTGCGGAATCAGGGGTTTCGGTATTTGGTGCCAGAGACGGAATCGAACAATTGGCTGCAGGTCACGTTTTTTAAGGATTTTTCTTTGGTCGATATATAAATCTACTCACATATCTACTCTCTTTTTAAAATGTGGCCCTATTTTGAACCCACACACGGCGGCCGAAAACGGTGTTGATTTCCTCTTTCGATGCCCGACGAGTGGTAAGCGCTCTTGAATCGCCTCATTGGTTGGCTCCTCACTTTTGCGGTGGCTGTGATGGCGCCGCCGCGTGGCACTTCCACCGCACTGAGGCGTTCTTGCCATTCCCCTGTGTCAGCACCACTCCGGATCAGGGTAGTGGTCATTCATGGGGTCGGTTTTCACAGCCTAGGCCTGCGATCCGAGAGCGGTTTTTTTTACCCTGTCTTGATCTCGCTTCCTCGAAGCTGCTGCCGATTTGATTCATTTGGCTTAAAGTTGTTCTTTTTCCGCAAGGATTGCACCTTGAAACACATCCTGCCCAAATTCAACGAAAGCATTTTCACCTGCCCGCATTGCCAGGCGAACTCCCACATGGAGTGGCTAGGATCGAAGAACCCTCCATTCAACGTCCTCATGGCAGCCACATGCGCATGCGGTGACTCGAGCTTTTGGTTGGGTACCGGGCGGCCAAACATAATCGGTCAGTATTCAGACGGTAAAATGATCTTCCCTGTGATCGTAACCGCACCTCCTGCTCATGAGGATATGCCCGAAAGCTGCAAAGCTGATTTTAATGAGGCGAGGGAGGTGTTCTCCGTATCACCTCGCTCCTCTGCTGCCTTGCTAAGGCTTTGTTTGGAAAAGCTCTGTAATCAATTGGTCGGCACGGAGGACAGGATCAATGACCAGATTAAGAAACTGGTAGTTGCTGGGCTTCCTGTAGGTGTTCAGCAGGCATTGGATAGCACCAGGATTGTTGGTAACAATGCGCTTCACATCCTTGAGCTCGATGTTGCCAATACACCGTCGCTTGTAGTGCCTCTCTTTGGGTTGATAAATTTTATTGTGGAAAATCGGATCAGCCAGCCGAAACAGATTGCTGCTTTTTATCAACAGATGCCGGAAAAAGCTGTTGAGGCTGTGGCGAGGCGAGATCAACCCAAACGCTGATCAAGGCTTCAAATAAGCCCGCTAAGATTTGCAGGCAGGTCGCTGAAAGCCCCGGCAAATGCTTGCGAGCCTCAAGCACCAGCACGCCACCGTTAGCGCTGGAAGCTGGGCATTGCTTGGGCTGCGGACAATTTGCCCGTGGTCAGTCGGCTAAAATCTGTCTAGAGCCTGTCTAGTATTGCCAGGCGCGCTAAGCATTTTTCTGGCCCGGTATTTCACCACTCCATCGCGCCAGGATATTGATCGAGCACCCACCTTGACGGCCACCTCCCGAATTTTAGACGGGGCTGGTGCTGGTCAGGCAGCCCGAATGCTCGCAAAGCCTTGAACTGCGTGGATTTCAGCGCGCTAACCGCTGACGGCGCCGGATAAATCCGTCAAGACCTGTCAAAAATTTCGTCAACGCTGGTCAAGGATTATGGCCGCGTTTGCCTGGGTCGACGCTGAGCCAGTTGTCCCGGAAGTGACTTCCGCTATTTGCCCCTGTTTCTGGACGAGGTAGCTACCAGGCCGCATGTCCGATCTGCCGCCAGCCTTTGCTGGCTTTGGCCCGCGGGCCGATTTGGATGAGCTGCGGCCTCTCCAGCCGTCCAGAGCCTGTCCAGAATCCTAGCCTGCGTCACGACTGCCCCAGGCTGCCGGCGACGGTCAGCTCAGCAATGCCTTGGCGAATGAACACCAGGTTTTCGTCGAGCGTTTCCAGCGCGCCGCGCACGTTGTCGGCAATGTCCGCCGATCCGCGCTGCTCGACCCAATTGGAAAGCTCCTCCACTGCGGCGCCCAGGGCGAGCTGGTTTTGAGTGAGGCGGTCGAACAGGCTGGCTATCAGTTTGATATCCGTCATTGTGGCTCTCCGTGTCTCGAGGAAGCCTAGCACTTTAAAAAACTCTGAGCTTCTCGGGTGTCCACTCGGCCATGATTGACCCTCGAGGTGATCAGGGCGGTTTTATGCCTGAGTGGAAAGCAAGAGTCTTGATAGATGGGCGGGGCTCACGTGGGTGCAAGGGCGGGCACCAGTCTCAACAGATCTAGTCGGCCCATCAGCCTTGGGTAATCTTCATACCATTGACAGTAGTTCTGGAAGTCTCCATCCATGGGAGCTGTCAAAACCTTCTGGTGATAAACCAGCCCGGTTAGCATCGGTATATGGTGAATCACTGGGGTATTCGGCTTGCCGGTGTAATAGATGGCGTCTTGAAAAGACAGTAACTCCGATGGATTCAAGCTTTTACGATGCTGCGACGCGAGCACCGTTGCATCGATGACACAGCCGTTCTCCAGCGTTATCCAGGCGTGAGCATCAATTGGCCGTCCCACGGGGCGGCCATCCATAAAGTCAAGTTGATACCCCATCGAGACATCGCTCAGCAGCTTATCTGGCGCCACGCCCGCATATAGACCATCAATCAGTGCAACGTCTCCAACTGTCACGGTGTGCCTGATGCCGAGATGGAACAAAACATAGGAAAGTTCACGCGCAACTCGGAAGCACTTGCCCGGCAGGACGTCGGTGTGAGGTAAAAACTCTGCGAAATCCTTGGCAATAGCTGCCACAACCGCGACCTGGTTTATCGTCATGCTCGTATCGAGCTCAAGCGGGTAGTTTGACATTCGACCGGTTAAATCATCGGTTCGCGCCATCGCCAATTTAAAAGACTCTGTGTAATTCTGCATCGAGCAATAATCCTACGCTGCCTGAAAAAATCTCGACCTGCGAACGCGTTAGGTAGCGCCTAGAGGCTGCTCAAAGCACGTTCTTGCTGATTGTGGGTTGCTGATAGGATCACTCGCTTGCACCCAAACTAGCTTTCGAGCCAAGGAAGAACACTAATGGATAGCACAGACTTCAACAGCCCGATCACTTACTCCGAGAGGCTCGTCGTTTTTTTTGACGTCATGGGCTGGAAAACACTTGTCACAGATGCAGGCAGCGATCCCGTAAAAGTCGGGAATCTCTCGCTGATACCTAGACTGCTGAAAAGCTCGACAGTCTTGCAGGCTGTAGGGGCTGGAGAGGCGCGGATCACTTCTTTCTCCGACTGCTGCGTGATCAGTATTCCATTTAAGCAGGAGGAGCTTTCTCAAGTGATTTATGGTCTATCCAACGTGTTTGTAGGGGCAGCCTTATCGGGATTTCTGCTACGAGCAGGTGTCACCGTCGGAGATATCCATCACGAAAACGATATTGTATTTGGCCCAGCGCTCAACGTCGCTCATAGCCTAGAGTCCAATGGGTTCTACCCTCGAGTTATCTTGGATAAAAGCATCCTGGGGCTGAAAGACGTCGAGCTCGTTGAGGGTATGGTGGGCGCTGACGCCCTCGGAGTGTACGTCGACCCTTACACGCTGGAGTTCATCAAGTCAGATTATCTAAGGAAGGAGTCGATTCCAGATGGTACGTTCATGGGGATTCCAACGAACAAGGCAGTCGAAATCTATACTAATTTGCTGTTGCGTCTCGAGGATTTGTTAAGGAAGGCAGAGGGTGAAAAACCTCAGAAACAGGTGAATTGGCTGTACGCTCGAGTAAGGCAGCAGCACAAAAAAATACTTGGCGGCTAGCAGCGTTTCTTCCACAATTTGCAGCAATAAGGTTTGTTGTTGGTGATGTCGGTTGTGGTCGCGACGGTTTTAATTATCCGTCAACGTGATGTGCGCAGCGGCCCAGCTCTTTCCCATCGTCTGCAATTGAGTAGCCGCATTCATAATTGAGTGTCTCGATATCGGCTTCCTGCTCACCGTTCACACCACCATAAATCGTATGTGATTGACGGCCGGCCAACGGATCCCCACATTTGGGGCACACTAAATCGCTTTTACGGATCAGTTCGGATAGGGCTGACAGCTTGTCCTGAATGCCTTGGAGTTCTCCCTTCTTCAGCTCGATCTCGCTGCGATGTACGTCCCTGTCTGCTTCGAGGCGGCTAATTTCATCTTGAGTGATCTTGATCCGATCATTGAGGATGGACACCAGTGAGTCGGGCGTCTGAGCTTTTAGCGCCGCAATCTGCTCGTCCTTATTGATCAGACGTTCTTTGAGCACCTGGATCGATGCCTCCTTTGCCTGTACCAGGACGCTATAAACTGTGAAAAGGGCGATGATGAAGGAGACGATTGAAGCGAGCTGGGTGTAAAAGATTACTTCGTTAGTCATGGCCATATTCCTTGGCGTCAGTGCCTGTGGCCGCAGCTTACCTTTGTGGAACACGTTTTGGCATGGGTCGGCTAATCATGGCCTCTTTTTCCCCCTCACGAGGTCGAGCACTCTCTGGAATTCTTCTTTCGATTTCGCATGAGGATCTGGCGCTCCTGCAGTGTTTGATTTACTGGAGGTGACCTGTGGCCTCTTCAGCGCCGCATGCGGCTTAGACGGCAATGCATTTTGAGATGGCGCGCGCTTATCAATCGAGTGAGCAGCAATGTATGCGTCTGCCCATGCGTCCAGCTCTAGTCGGTCAAACCCTACGCCCTGTTTGCCGATGGGGAACTCGCGGACGTGTGGCCTCACGGTTTCATTGAACACGGCTCGACACATGCCCAGATATTTCGGAGCCTCATGGGCTCGGAGGATTCGAGGTAGTAGTGACTGCATAACCATTGTCGCTCCTTGTTCATTCGACTGAGGGGGATCGCATTGGATGGCGTCAGTTACAGCGCTGCCAGCTTGGCAGACCGACCGATAAGCACTTGTCGCCGATTCCTTTATTACGACTGCGCTTGCGAAGGGCCAGGAGTAGAGCAGGAGGCATGAGGGGCCGGAAAAATATCCGACCCACCTCGGAAAAATATCCGATCAGGGTCGGAAAACTTTCCGGTCTGGATCGAAAGTAATCCGTAAGGTCATACCAGTTTGTGAATGATCTTGCCCGTGCCTTGAGTTGCCTGTTTCCGGCGAGCCGGTTTCTTACCTGGGCTCCTTGCAAGCTCGACAAACGGCGGCCAATGTCCCTCAAGGAAGGCCTCATAACGCTTCATGCTGTACATCACTCGACCATCCACCTTTCTCCAGATATCCCCCGGGATTGATCCATTAGAGCGCCTCCCTTCTAGGGCGCGTTGTGTGACACCTAAAAGCTCGGCCATAAGGCTTTCCGTGACCTTGTCCCAGTTGTCCGTTATCTCGACGAGGCTTGGCATAGGCGTGATCGGTAGTTCGGGGTCAGGTGTAGCCTGGTCAAGTTTGTTGAGTAGCGTTTGCCGAGCAACCTTGGGCATGCCATCGCCACCGAGGATGAACGGCATTCCATTTGCTCGCAGCCATCGGGCCTGGATAGACGGACGAGCATTCCCTGTCAGTTCGACAATGTCCTGAGCGTTAATGAACATCGACTCGGAGGGGATATCCATATTTTGATTCCTTAAGCGCCAGACGACCGCTGGTGGTTGCATATGGCGGGGTTGGCGGCAATGAAATTGACTATTTCTGCTACTTTCCCGCGAGCAAATCAACCAGCCGGAAACGACTTGGAGAACCCTGCATGTTCCTGACCCATGAGGAAGTAGCCGAACTCACAGGCTACGTTAAATCGAGCGCCCAAATTAAGTGGCTTAAGGCCGGGAGATATGGATTTGCCATTGATGGATACGGAAAACCAAAGGTACTGCGACAGGTAGTGATCGCCCGGCTCGGCGGTGCTGAGGAGAAGAGGCAACCGGAACTACGGTTTAAATAGGGATAACGCCACAGTCAGGCAAGCAATATTGAGCGCGCTGACTCGGCATCGCATGCAAGGACGGCGCATGTCGGCCAGCATGCGATGCGACAAAGTGGCATCTAGTTGAGGCCGATCAAAGCGAGGAAATACCCGTGGAGCAAAAACGCACCGCCCTAGTGGGCAACGCAGAAGTAATCAAGATGCTAGGCATGCAAAGCGTGTCCGGCCTCAATAAGCTGCGGGTTCGCGACAAGACCTTCCCTGTACCGATCAAAACCAGCGATGCGCGGGGTGCTCGATGCCGCTTCGATCCGGTCGAGGTCGAACAGTGGATCGCCAACAAGAAGGCTGCTCGCAACCAGTAATGAGATGTGAGCAGCAATTGCCCTGTGACTATGTGTGACGCTGCGTGACATTGGTGTTATTCGCCTTTGTCACCGGGGGAGCACCTATTTTGCGTGATACGCCCACCAATCGTGGATCGAGACCATAGGTACTGCCGTTCTGTCGCGCCCGGTCACGTTAGTCCAGAACGTTAGCAGTCGGTCGCCTTCGGAGTGTCGAGGTTCAGCTCCCTGCTTCCAGCCGATCAACGTGGTTCGGGCCACCCCGATTGACTCTGCAATCGCCTGCATCGGAAGGCCTGCGCGTGATATTTCGTTGATCACTTGAAACCAATCAATTGAGCGCGCCGGCGGCGCACGACGGCTCATCAATCACCCACAAACGCGCGCGCGCGCGAGGCAGACCGTTTGAGGTGCGATAAAAACGTCTTCAAACGCTCACCTTTCATAAAAATATCTACTGGCTACATTGGCCGCAGGGCCAGGGCTGACTGCCACTAAGATGCTTGCCGAGAGTTTACGTTTCCTCATCTGCCGAGGTGAGGGTAAACGCGCAGGAGATGTAGGCATTTGGTTGACAAAAAAAGAAATCTGCAATCTTTTCAGGTTGACAGATCCTGTTATCTGCCAGATTATTCTCGGAAACCAGACCCAGCAGGCTTTCCTCCATGGCTATAAAGAAACCCTCACATTTCAGCCCGGACTTATCTAATGAGCGTCTCGAGGTCATCGCTCGGGCTTTGCTGGACATTCGTCACACGACGATCCGGGAACTAAATTCAAAATATGATTCGAATTATAGCCGTGAAGGGACTGCGTTTGAGCGATCTCGCAACCTGTTGATAGATATGTGTCTAGAGAAAGGGCATGACTGGTTACGCTTGGCCAGTTCCGCGATGGATGTGACCTTTCGTATTGGTAGCATTCCGTGCAGGTTTTTCAGGGATGATCCCGAGTCGCCCAAGAAAAGAGGGTTCTTCAAACGAAATCTGGTCGATAACCTCTTCGCGACTGATGAGGGCGAGCCAGTCATGTGGCGATTCGTTGTAGAACGTGCGGAGACTGACGAGGATGAGGATCGTGTTCATCTGATAGGTTTTAACGCCTTTCAAGAGAAAGTATCGCAGTGGACTTTTGGTGATTCGATTCGTTCTCTTCACTCTGTGGATAAAGAAGTTCCTGTGGCTAAAAGCTTGCGGCCTGCTGCTGTCGGCTTGCTTGATGATGAAGCTGCTAGTGATGAAGCGGTTAGTGAGTAATTGATGAGCGCAATTTTTGATGGAGCCTCCCTTCGGCTAGCTAGAATATTCAATGCCATGGCTCTGGAAGAGGTTGCCGAGCAAGTAGGGAAAACTCGGCAATACCTACATAAGTTAGAAACAAATCAGAGTTCCCCCACTGATGCGTTGTCGCAAGACCTAGCTGATGCGTTGAACGTCGAAGTTGGCTTTTTTTCGTCCAGGCAGCACAGATTGCATGAAGATCAGTTTCATTTTAGAAAACTGATGAGCACCACGAAAACGATAAAGCAGGTTGCAATTGCTCGCGGTGAGGTAACAAACCTCTTTATCAAGGCGTTAGAAAAAGAGCTTCGACTACCTACGGTAAATATTCCCAGCATCCCAGAAATTCACAGCACCGACTGTATCGAAAAAGCTGCTGAAGCATGTAGACAACAATGGGATCTTGGGCTCGGGCCGATTGAAAATATGACGCGTCTGGCCGAAAATCTGGGTGCAATCGTGATGTCTTTCGATGGTATCTCTCAAGAGATTGATGCTTTATCGGTAGCGGTTGAGCGGCCTTTTATTGTGCGGAACACTGCCAAGGAAAGTAATAGCAGACAACGGTTTGATCTAGCTCATGAGTTGGGCCACCTAGTTATGCACGAAGGCGTTGTTACAGGTGATAGGTTAACCGAGAATCAAGCGAACAGATTCGCTAGCTCATTTCTTGTTCCTCGTAGCATGATGATAAAGCTGTTCCCTAGACCTACAGGTACGCGACTGGATTGGAAGGGAATAAGGGAGTTTAAACAAACTTGGAAGGTGAGTAAGGCCGCTATCTTGTATCGCGCTCGACAGCTTGAGTTGATCTCAGATGCACAGTATAGAACTGGCGTGATTACCCTGAAGAAGCATGAAGGAACACATGAGAAAGATGATTATCTAATCCCTTCAGAACCGCCTGAAATAATTGGCGCCTCCCTCAATCTTCTAGCTAAACGTAAAGGGATAAAGCTTTCTGATATTGCTACCATACTTCAGGTCAAGCCTGAGTTTTTAAAAGAGCTTCTCGGCACTGGATATGAAAATCACTATGCGGTTACTCCTATCGGGGGGCATCTCCGCTTGGTGAAATAGCCAGGGTGGTTCCCTTTTAATTTGAGCCTGGCCTTGAGCCGGGCTTTTTATTATCGAAATGCCGGGTCTGCGCTATCCAAGGTACTTAGGGAGCTGGCAGGTATGTTTCTACAGATCCGCTGTAGTTTTGCTTCTAGGATGTCAGCCCGCCCCCTCTCCCTGTCTGCTATCAGACCCGCTTGCTGCAACGCATAATCAACCTCTGCTAACTGATCAATCCGTTTTTCTAACGCAACCTCACGACCATCGAGTTCACGCTGAAGGAATTCGAGTTGTGTCTTTTGTCGCATGAGTGCAATCCGCCGATTCTGTAGGGCCGCCTCAGCGGCACTTTGGAGCTTGACCTGTGTTACCGAAGCCTTAGCCCGAGCCAGTAACGCCGTATAACCCTGCGTATGTATGCCCATAGCGGCCGCCGCTAGGTCTGATCTGGCAATACTTGGTTCGACTGCAACGAGGGATTGGTAATACCGGGAAACCTTCTGGTGAGGCGCCTTGGCCCCCTCAACGCCGCGAGACAGTCCGAGAGGCTTCCCACACCAATGATGGAAGTCGGTTTGCATCTTACGCAGCTTGGCGGGGCCTCCGAGGAAGTCGCGGGCCGACAAACGCCCGTCACGTGTCAGAGGTGTGACGTAAGCAACGAGGTGCGGGGTTCTCTCGTCCAGGTGCACCTCGGCGCACAGGATGTTTGCTGACCCATGACGCGCCTTGAGCCATGCCAAGGCTCGATCAAAGTAACCGCCGGTGTCAGGCATCGCCCCGCCATGCATGGCGAACGCCTCAGGGCTTGCTGTGATCAGGTATTCGATGCAGATCACTGCGTCCTTCCGTCGCTTTTGCGGAAGCCTGGCCAAGACTGCGCGACCCAGTTCGACGGAGCTTGTTGCACCAGCCATATGCATGCTGGGGGTGCCATCGGAGTTCGGCGTTGGCATCTCTCGGAATGTGTGCCGCCCCGATCCCAGTACCCCTGTGATCGCTTTGAGCTTTTTTGTTCTTAGTATTGCGTATGGCATACCGGCCCCCGTGCTGACGGTGTTCATCTTCAGCCTGCGGGTGGAGCAAAGATCAGCGCAAGTCACCCCAAGCCTTCAGCTTGTGTACTCACTACACAAAGCAAGCTTTGTTGTTCGCCACGTGCCGTGGAAGATCATTGGAGCAGGCGCACGCATCTGTGGCCGGCTATCAGGCTTCACGCTCTTATGATGCCAATGCGGAGCATCCTAGTCGGCGGCTCGGTGTTGGTAGCGACGGCCGTCATTCAGATGTTTGATATTTGGAGAGAACGATGATCAGCAACCGATGAGCAACCAAGGCTAGTTAGCGGTGGAGTGCGCGACCTTTGGGCTTCTGCGGTTGGAATTGCTACGGAAATTGAGGGATTAGCAACCAACGGTCGTTGAACGCTCGTTGACGCTTTGTTGCAACGAACTTGCATCACCGTTACATGAAACGTTACTGCGCCGTTACAGCTGGGAGCGGGAAGCAAAAGACCCGCATCAGCGGGTCTTCTGTTCTGTGTCACCAGGTTACTTTTTCAGTTCTGCGATCTTCTGGCGCTCTTCCAAAGCCTTTCGTTCCAGGTAAAGGGACAACAGCCCCTGACCGTTTGATTGACCAGCGTAGCTTCGCAAAAGCACCAGGTTGAACAATGGGGCGAGCACTAGCAGCACAACCAAAGCAATCTGCCACCCTCCACTCGGCATCCCTTCTTCGCTGATTAGGAATACCACCACCCCGATCAGGGCCAGATTCAAAACGATACCGAGCAGTCGCATCATGGCTATTTTTTCCCTGTGAGAAGTCCTTTCATGAACGCAGCAGCGTCCTCCGGCTCTTCATCCCCAACCGTTATATCCCACAGGTAAGTGCCTTGCCTGGTGAGCGGTTTGACCGGGATGCCTAGCAGGTAGCCAGTTGCCGTTACAGCAGATTTGACCACTTGCCCTGGGTCTTTGTCACCACTTGCTACGCCAGCGACGGCAGAGGTTAGCTGGCGGCCTGCATTGATCGCCTGCCATGCAGGTGACAACGACCCTGCGTGACCGCTCAGTGCGGAGCCGATAGTGTCCCGAATGACCGGAAAGCCAGAGACACCGAAACCCAGTGTGCTTTTCGCCATCCAGGCTGCGGTGTTCTCGTCCTCTTCTGGGCCCTTACCCGTCAGCAGATCGCCGATTACTCCCTGAAAGAACGCCAACGCCAGCATTGAAGCTGCGGCACTGGCGACAGTTCTTGTCCCTTGGCGAGCCTCAAAGGCCAAGTCTCGGTTCTGGTTGTAGTAGGCGCTGAACGGTGTGTAGAACATCGTCAGCAAGCGCATTGCGGCGCCCTGGTCTTTGCGTTGGATTGCCGCGATGTCCATGGCTCCGGTGCCGCCTTGGGATTGCCGTACAGCCTTGTCACCATCCAACACTGCGGCCGTGCTTTCCTTGCCTGCTGCAACACCTTCACGGTAAGCCGCGAGCCAAATCGCGCCCGAGATGCCCCGATCTAGATACCCCAGCAGATTGAACGAGAACCGTACCAGGTCGGCTTTCTTGCGGAAGAACGCATTGCGGCCGATGAGGGCGCTCATGTTGGATTGCAGTCGGCCGTCTTCCATGTCCCAGCGTAGGCGCATCGCAGGAGAAGCCTCGGTGATCATCCGGTAGGTATCAACCGGCGACCGCACGCCTTCAAGCAGGGCCGTAGCGAGTTCACGAGGCTTCACGTACAGCAGGCCAGGTATAAGTCCAGCTGCCTGGGCCAGTAGGGTTGTTGTCGAAAGTCCTAGTCCTACGATGGACGTGTTTGTCCGTGCCGTGTCGAGGAACTGGTTGAAGTTGCCAGTCTCCGGAGGGTTTCGGTCATTAGCGATGGCCCTCAACCAGGGCAGGAATGCATCAGCTCCGCGTGGGCCAAGCTTATTGATGAGCACAGCCCGGACGTAGGGATCCTGCGTAAGGCGGTGGGCGTCCTGCAACGCTTCCCGGTGGGTCAGGTCGTGGACATGCTGGGCCAGGCGCTGGGGGATGGCGCTGAGGTCGAGCAGTAGTGGCCCTGACACGCTCTCGTTACGCTGGTTGGTGAAACCGTTACCCGGTAGCGCTCCTTCAAACCCTTCACCGAACAGCTCGCCGCCGACTGCCGCTGGCGGTGCGCCTGCACGCTTGCGGTCATAGATGATTGGGAAGTAGCCACCACGGTATTCACCGAAGGCAGTTGTGATTGGTTTCGGCTCAATGCGGGGAGGCTCCACACCGGAGAGGCGTTTGTACATTGCTGCGATATCGGGCCACAGGCCGCCGAACGAGTCCCATACAGACTGCACCAGATCCCAATCCTGTTTGTCGAGGCGTCCCAGCATGTCAGCCAGTGATGCTTCATCGACCTTGTTCCCTTTCAACAACTTGTTGCGGTTTGACTCGTTGCCGGTGTTGAGCGCGTGCATGATTAGCTCGCGGCGGTTGAATGATTTTCCAAGGCTGGGGATGTGGAACCGATCTGCCAGGCGTTCGGCGTTCATGTCCGCAAAGCGCTCAACTATCGAGCGGATGCCGGCATTGAACAACTGACGCTCATTGGCTTGGGCCTCTGCGAGTGGGCTCCAGATCAACTGGTGCCAGGGGCCGCTGGTGTCCCTGCCGTCTAAGCGGTTGATCACGTTTTCCATCCGCGTCAATGAGGCATCCAGCCCCTGCAGAAGACCTACTGCCTTGTCACCGATGGTTTCGCTGCTTTCGGATACAGCCACTTGTCGTGCGCGTACGGGCACATTTGTGTCTAACGCAGCTATGAGATCAGTCCTTGCCTGTTCGTAATCGCGCTTGTCCTTGCGGTTCAGCAGCTTGTTTTTCAGCCTGGCCATATGCTCGATGTTTGCCACTGCGTCACGTAGGCCGCCAAGCTCCTCGAATGTCAGTTCCCGATAGTTGACGCGGGCGCTCTGTTCAATCAGGTGTTGCGGTACCGCGACGATGTTGCCGGCGGCCTCTTGCTCCCTGACGAACTGGGCGAGGCTACGGCGACGATCAACCTGCGGGCCGCTGACCTTGCGGAACTCGTACTGATCCAGCAGTCCCTCGATTTGCTCCAGGTAGCTGGCCCCGGCTTTGCCTATGCGCTCCCGGGTTGCTGGCTTCTCAAAGCGGCGCATGAAGGTATAAATCCGGTCTTCTTCCTTTCGGGCAGCTGTCGCTTCCCGGAACAAGTAATGATTCAGCAACTCCCGTTGTTTGGCCTCGGCGGCCTCTTGCCAGCGGTTTTTCGTGGCGAAGTTGAAGGCGTCCCGGTTGGCCTTGCGCTCGGCATTGAGATACAGGTGAGGCTGGATATCTCGCACAACCTTGTCCGCGATCACCTGTTTGGCAACTGAACGGATAGCCTCCAGAGGAGGTATGGCATCGTAGGCATCGTAGGCATCGTTGCGCAGAGCCCGAGAGTCCGCATCCTGAGCCCTCTGCACCTTGTCGACCTGGCGGCGAAGACGATCAATAGCACGCAGCTCTTCGCGTAGAACCCTGGCACGATCATCGTTGTGCACTGCCTCAATGGCACGGTCGGCCAGAGAACCATCGTTAAGCATGTCGCCATACTCGGCGCGCATCCTGGCGTCTGTTTCCGCTTGGATGAGCTCCTTTCGTGCACGGGCACCTACCATGGCCTGCACCAGTTCATCACCTGATGTGTACCCGAACTGTTCGGCAACCAGGTCGGGATGAATCCCATCGTCGCCTGTCATGCCGCGCAGGCGTGTTACGACCGTCTTGCCGTAGCGTTCCAGCAGCGGTTCGCGCAGCAGTTTTACCGGCTCGCCAATCGTCCCATCGGTCTGCACCCCTTTGCGCAAGTAGTCTTGAACGCGATACACCGGCTGTGAGTCGACGTCTTTGGTGACGTCACCCAGCATCTTCTCGCGTGCATCTTTCCACCACTTTTCCTGTTCACGGGTCAGCTCGCGTAGCGACTCGGCTGTCAGCCGTTCCTCTGCAGCCTGGCCAGCTTTGTTGGCAGCAGCGTGATAAATCTCAAACTCGGCCGGTGACATGCCGGCGGCCTGGGCATCGCTGAACAGAGTGCGGAAGGGGGCTTGAGCAACAGCAATTTCATCATCGGTGGCCAACAGTCGATCAAACACCCGACGTACGTCGTCATTGAGTTGGACGTTCAGCCGACTGGCATCGCGATAGATCTGGGTCAGCCACGCCTTGAAGCGTGAAAATGCCGACTGCAATGCTCCGCTGGGTGCCTTCCCTTCGCGCAAGTACGCTTCAAAGCCCCGCGCAAACTGTTCATGCTGATCGACTTTGATGTCGGTGCGCTCATTGACGCCGAACCAATCCAGAATTGTCTGGTAGTCCTGTTTCACCTGATCCGGGACATCCGTGCGCGATGCGAGATCACCCATCACTTCAAGGTAAAAATGCCCGGTTTCATGTAGGAAGGTAGAAAGGTTCGCCTTGTCGGTCAGTTTGATTTCGAACTTGCGGTCGGCGCCGAACTGGATAAAGCCGCGTGTACCGTCCTCTGATTGATCGAAGCGGACGGCGTCGCTCCCGAGCAATGCTTTTCGTACTGCGGCGTTGTCCAAGACGTTCAGATCAAGGCCAGATTGATCAAGTGCTCGTTGCAGGTCATCTAGCGAGCCGCGTGCATTGAGAAGCTCTTGGTTGAGATTGGCGGGCGCTGATTGGCGTTGGCCGCGCAGTTCTTTGTCCAGTGAGGCCAAGAGCATTTCCGGCGTTGCGGTTGGCACATTTCCCAAGTATCCGGCTTCTGCAGCTTGAGTGGCCATATCGTCCAGACTGCGCCCACCCTTCCTGGCAATTCGGTTGTTACCTCGACGGCCCACATCAGCATCACGGGCCGCCAGCTCGCCACCATCGTCGCGTATGCCGCCGCGCTCACGAATGAAGTCGATTAGCGAGGCGCCGTAGATCTTCGCGTCGTCGGGAACATCGGCGGCGCGCAGGCGATCAATCAGCAGGTCAAGCTGATCAGATCCGCCAGGCTTGCGCAGCACCTCAGGAATATCCTGACCGATGCGGAGCCGATACTGGTTGAACAGATCGTAAGGGTCGATACCTGAGCGCTCTCCCAGAGAGCGAAAGGCGGACTGATAAAGCGATGCCTCTCTGTCTGCTGTCTGTGCTTCGCGACCAATACCAAGCAGCTGACCGCGAACATCCTCAAACACTCGGCGATCCGATGCGGCGACATGGTCTTGCTCAACACGATCACGAAGGCGCTCAAGCTCCTCAGGGGCGCGTTGCTGGAACTCAGCAAGTTCTCGTAGCGTCATCGCGTCGGGAGTTGCGCGCATATCCTGCTCAAGGCCTCGGTGGTGCCCATCCTTAGCAATGACCGACGCCCACTTCTCCAGTGGAATTGAGATATCTGCACCGAGGGCGAGGGCTTCTCCAAGGGCATCGGGGTTGCCTGTCGCCGCTTTGGCGAACTGCTCAGGATCGAGGTTGTTTTCTTGGAAGTAGCGTTGGAACTGCTCGGCGGGTATCAGGATGTTTTCTACGGCACCACCTGCCTGCTCTTTCAGCCTGGCCACGAGTGCTTCGGCGCGTTGTGGCGAGCGTTTGAACATCTTGGAGTTCTGAGCCATGTCACCTAGTTGTTGCACGGCAGCCAGATCCTTCTCGATCTGCCAATACCGTCTGCCAGAGCTGGCACTTGCGATAGCGACATCAACCGGTGACGTTGCCAGGCCCAGGAAGGCGTTCAAGAACATTTCTCCCCCAGTTGCCTGTTCGCCGACGGCAGCAGCACCTGCGACCGTGCCACCAACAGCGCCTGCAGCTTGGGCTACACCTTCAACTGCGACGTTGCCCAGCTTCCCTGCTATGCCGCGGCCGGCAAACGGAATCGGCACCATGCCGCCTAATGCGTTGATCGCCGCTTCGGCCGCAGTGCGCTTGAAGCTGTAGGCGTATGCCTGGTCTAAGTCGCCGGTTTTCTTGAACCCTTCGGCGAGGTTCTCTCCTGCACCGCCGGCGATGCTGGTACCGAGGTTTACCCCTCCCACTACGATTGCCTTCTCAGCAGCACGTTGCGCAAAGGTGCTGGCAAGACGACTGACAGCGAAGTTCTTCACCGGTTGCGCCGCAATCCCGCCTATAACCCCGCCTGCCAAAAGGCTAGGTAGCGATTCAGTCAGTGCGCTGCCGATCAATCCAGGGTTGCGTAATGCGTACAGGGCGGTATCACTCGCCGCGCCACCCACACCAGCACCGCCGTCGCGGGCTTTGTCGAATATCTGTCCTGCGAAAGCAATACGTTGGTCGCGTGGTAGAGCCAGGTATCCCTGGGCGGTGTTGGTGATGTTGCTTTCTGTGCGGCCCGTATAGTTCGGCTCTTCTCCCTTGTTGCGATCCAAAGCGCTCTGTGGTGCCAGTGCGTTCACGAAAAAACCACCAACCGAAGACAGCGCCCTGTCCAGCATGTTGGCGCCGGCCTCACCGATTATTCCCAGCTGACCAAAACCCTTGGTCAATGCATCGTTCTTACTTGTTGAGTGCTGCTGACCGGACTCTTTGACGAAGTTACCAAAGGCACCTTCGACGTTCGACAGCTCGTCGATATCGTCGTGGGCCACGCTGGCGTTGTCCGGGTCAGTTAGAAACTGGTTGGTGGCGGGCGCTCGTTCGATCAGGGCGTCATAGTCCACCGATGCCAGCTTGGCTTGTCGCTCAACCTGCTTACGGTTACGGACAACCATGTCAGGAGCGAGCCCTGTCAGTTCGGCCAGGCGTTGAATGCTGGCTTGCTCATCCGGGTTGGTATCAGCAACGTAGCTCAGAGCCGTGCGGGGGTTGGGCTTGCTCTGCTGGCGCTGGATGGCAACGTCGTACTTGTTTGCCTCTACGCCCTGAGGTTCTTCTTTGCCGGCGAGGATGTTGTCGTACTGGCTCATTGGTTGGCCTCATTGAACAGGTTGAGGATGTCGGCATCACTCGCAGGGCGGCCGTGGCGCTTAAGCGCCGCGGTAATCTGCTCGTGCTCATCGGCGGGAATCTGCTTGATGTCCGTGACCCGAACGTTGTCCCCAGGCTTCCGCTCAAACGCGCGTTGCTTGTCGGTGAAGAAACCGAACAGTCCTGATCCCTCAACCGTTCCTTCGATGAAGGCGTGATCCACGATCTGTTGCACCTGCTCGTGTGTGGCCTTCTTGTTCTGTTGCGCCTCTAGCCCCCGGATCTGGTCATCCACATAGCGACGTGCCGTTGCCACTTGCTTGGCTACCGCTGATCCCGGTTTAGGGCTGGAAGGCATGCCTGCGTTGCGCAAAGCGTCGTTGAACAGTGCTGTGCTCGTCGAGATCGATGCTGTTGCTGCTGGCCCGCCGGTCAGCCGCTTAATCTGCAGGTCGGTCAGGCGGGTGAAGTCCTCATTGCTCAGCTTGTCACGCATGTCGAGCAGGTTGACTTCGTTCCCTTGGGCGATGAGATCCCTGGCATTGGTATACACCTCAGGATCGGTTTGCTGATTCTGCTTGTACGCCATCAATTGTTTGCGGTCTTTTGCAGGTAGCTTGGCCCAAAGGTCGGGATCCAAGTCTTGCCATTTGTTGCCCTTGAGCATGAAGTCCCAAGCCTGCCCTTGGTTCTGAATGTGCTCCTGCTTTTGCTGATCTTGCTGCCAACTGAATCGGTCGCGTGCATCAGCGATGGCGATGCGTTTCTGATCAGGGGTTAGATCGCTGCGAGCATCAATGCCTTTGGCGATTTGGCCGAATGTCGGTTCGGCCTCCTGCTGGACGCTGCTGAGAACTTTCTGGGTATAGTCCTTCGTTTCTTTGAAGGGGATACCCTTGATGAAGTCGGCTTCGCTGATTTCGCCCTTCCTGGGGTCACCCAGTTTCAGCTTGCTTTCATTCTTGCCCGTGGTGTTGGTGCCGTTGATCCAATCGTTAACCATTCCAGGGCCCGCGTTATAGGCGGCGACGGCCAGCGCGTCCGAACCATCGAACGTTTGGCGCAACTTCCCGTAGTACGCCTCTCCAAGTGAGCGGTTGTAGTCTGCGTCGGTCTTGAATCGCTTTTCATCCCAAGGCAAGCCAGCAGCCTGAGCAGCCTCAGGGCCAGTGCTTGGCATCACCTGGGCGATGCCTACCGCTCCACGGTTGGATGTAAGTGGCGCTCCGGATGCGTCGACCTGGCGACCGTCGCTCTCGGCCTGAAGCATTGCCGCGAACACCGATCCGCTCCCGCTTTTGGCTTGCTCGACCGCCTGTGCTCCAACGCTGACGCCGATGCTTCGATCCAGCAGCGGGTTCAGGGTTTTAATCAGGCTTTCTCGGTTCTTCAGGGTGAGCGATGAATATGGGCCGTCGTCCCAGTTAGACAGATCACGCTGGATTTGCTGCAGTTGTTCCGGATTGTTCCCTGCGTTGTGGATACGCGCCAGTGCGTTAGCGGAATAGGCCGACTGTTCAAAGGTGCGCACCTCTTTATCCCAGCCATCGATGCCATAAGCACTGCGGCCAACGGTCTGAACACCATCCGCCCGCGCTCGATTGAGGATCTGGCCCAGGTCAGCATCCGGCCTGGCGGCTGCGTTCTCCAACAGATCAAACCGAGACCTGAGCTCACTTTTAGCCACGCCTGTGCGGGCCTCCAGCACCGATCCTTGGATCTGTTGAAGCTTGTTTGCCTGCATCTTGCGTACAGCGAGATTCAAATGCTCTTGGTCAGATGCATCCAGGCCCGCGACTTTCACCGGCTCCAGCTTGCTGATGAATTGCTGATAGCTTGATTCGCCTTTATCAGGTTGGACTTCCAGGGTTTTCAGCTTGCCGCTGAGTTCGTTTACCCCGGTGTCTAGTTGGCTCTCATAGTCCAACAGCGCGTTGCTTACCTTGACCTTAGAGAGCTCCTGGTCTTCTTTGTTTTTTTGGTCAAGGAAGGAAAGCGCTGCGTTCTGAACTGTGCCGGCTAACTGTTGCGCGCCACGATTCAGATTATTTGGGTCTGGTGTAATAACGCGATTTTGGGGCGCCTCTGGCAATACACGTACGCCCGGGCCAAGTGGTATCTGTGCCATCAGGAATTCCTCACCCAGGCTGGATTGGTATTCAGTTCTTGCGTTTGGCCCTGCATGTCTCGACCTGCAGCGGATGCTTTCCACCCGCTAGCGATCCGAGCCCCACTGGAAAGCACGGTGCCAATGGATTGGGCGTTCGCGTTGGATCGAGCCTGGCTTCCTGCCAGCTTGTAGTTGCTGGCATCGACGGAGCCGCGGGCCTTTTGGTTCTGGCCATTGAAGATGGTCAACACCGCGTCTTCCTCGGCATTGCCGATGATTTCTTCGTTGATGTTGACCGCGGTGCCTTCACCAACTTCAACACCAGACCCTGCAAGGGCCGTGTTGGCCTCACTGGCCTGGTTGCGGGCAATCCGTCGGATACGGTCGGCTTGCACCATTGAGGCACTGGCGGCCGCATTGGCGTCGTTTTGTGCCTGCTCGGATTGAGCATCAGCGTTCAAGCTGGCCTGCTTACCGGCCTGCTGCGTTGAGTAGACCGAATAGGCCGTACCGGCAACGGCAGTGGCTAAAGCGACAGCGGTGGTGTATCCAGACATGGTTATTCTCCAGTGGTGATGGTCAGGTCGTTGCTTTGCTGGCGCGACATGAGTGCTGTGGGTTGATTGGTAAATTCAGATTCGGCGTCTTCAACCGTTTTGGCCTGGGTGGCAAAGGTCATGGTCAGGTCGGTATCGGCATGCGCTACAAACACCTGCTTGCGGCCGGCCTGTCCCGGGACGATGTGGTATCCCTTCAGCTCAAGTGTTTCGCCACCGATGAAAACCGTGACGTGGCCCGAGACAATCAGCAGAGTGGGGATATTGATCAGGGCGCCAGTGATCATTACGCCGGCGGGAATGCGGATGGTTCGGGAGTAGAGTCCCGCGTGAAAGTGGTGCTGGGTCTGGATGGCCACTTGCGCCATACCAAGCAAATGCGACTCCAACCCTCGAACTTTCTCAACGTCGGCACTTGTCATAGCGGGGAGTGATGGAGCCGCGGAGGCGATGCTGTTCATGCGAGCACCTTCAGGAATACCTGGTTGGTTTCGCGGTATCCGGAGCGGGGCAAAACCATCGCCAGCCTGCTGCCGATGGGCGCGCTGATCATCAGGGCAGATGCGCCCAGTGCTAGGGCGCGGGCCTCGGCTGCACGCAACAGCTTGATACCTGCCCCGCCCTTGCGTGCATGCGGCTCAACGAAGAATGACTCCATCGCGCAGATGCGACGGCCCGCGTAGTGCGGCAACCCATACACCAGCAGTGAGGCAAGCCCGACCAAGTCAGGGCCGAACGCACCGAGAATGTGGAGTGCGCCGCTCGCCTCCATTGCCCGATACGTTGAAAAGCAGGCATCAACCTCGCCGAACTCAGGGATGCTCGATTCATCGCCATAGGCAGCCAGTAACTCAGGCAATGCGCCGGCCTGCTCCAGTTCGGCCACCGTGCAGGTTCGAATAATCGTTTCAATGCCCATGACTTGGTTCCTGTGCGTGTACTTGTGGTTGAGGACGAGAGCTTGGCGTGAGTGGTGAGACGGGGCCTGGATCCGGTCGGATAACCTCGGCGTCTGGCCAGCGGTACCGGACTTCTTCCAAGGCCTGGGCTTCTGTCATGGGCTCTCCGATCATGCTGCAGAGCACTTTCCCGTCTCGAACCACGCACCAATGGGAATGGCTTGGCTCTATTGGCTCTGCGTATGCATCGGGCTGTATTTCGAGGTTTGGCTGTGTTTGTTCTGGCGGCGCCGCCGCACTCAACCGCTCAAACATGCCGCGCAGGACTGTCATGGCCGGTTCTCCAGAACAGATGTGTGTTCCCACCTGTTCACACTTCTTTGTTTTAGTGGGAACGCTCGCAGCCCACGGCCGCTCTGGCTGTTCCCACCGTTCCCACTGTTCCCACCACTTTTTCCCTTTGCCCAATGCAGTAGCTCGAAAGCGTGGGGCGCGAATCGAGTCTTCTCAGCACGATCACCACAATGTGTTTCTGTGATTCTGAAAACGGTGGGAACAGTGGGAACCGGGGGAACGAGCCCGGCCAGTAAGGGCTCCAGGCGTTCACACTTGTTCCCACTATGAGAATTGGTGGGAACAGAGCTGCTGCACGAATTTGGCTGGATGGGGGGGCGAAGACTGGTCATTGGCCGAGTGCCTCGCGATCCATGGCCTCTGAGTCGACTACGTACAGGCCGCTAGTGCCCCCTCCTGGAAGTCGGTATTTCTTGGTATGGCGCTTCTTGTCGGAGTCGCGTTTGGCAAGGGCTCCCGCGCCTTCAAGAGCTTTGACGACGCGGCTCAGTCCATAACCGTGCGCTGCTTCGATCAACGCGGACTTGTTGAATAGGTAAAGCCGCTTGGTGCCGGACATTTCCCAATAGCCGGCACGGTTGGAAACCTTCACCTCTGACTGACCTTCGGCTACATCGGAGAATCGGCTGCTACCGTGGCGGTCAATGAAGTCCAGGATGCCGGACAAGATCTGGCGGTCTTCAGCGTTGCCACTACCAACTCTGTTAAGCCATTCGCGGTACAGCAGTTGGCAGTCCGCCAGGGCGCTACCTTCAGGCCATGGGAGCAGTTCGTAGGCGACTGCCATTTCGCAAGCCAACGCGATGACCGCAAAGCGGTCAGCCACTCGTCCGGCTTGTGCATTGTCTTCCGCGAATGTGGCGCGCACCTTGGCGAAGTCTTCCAGTAACCCTGGACGATCATCGTTAGCCAGTAGCCGTTCAACGAACGCCGGCCCGACGTGGCCATGACTGCGAGTGACAGCGACAGTCAGTTGGCGGTGGAAGTCCGCACCCTCAAGTCCGTGCAGTTCGTCAAAGGCACGGTGGGTGCGAGTGCCCGCGTTCACGTCGACCATGCGCAACTCGGCACCGGCGTGGGCGGCATTGCCCGAGATCGCAGCGTGCTCGGACAGAGACCGCTCGCCGCTTGAGAGTGCAAGCAGGCGCCAATTCAGCCTGGCCCTGCCTTCACGCTCCCGGGTCATCGTGCCTTTGCCTTGCCCGTTCGCCAGTGCATAGGCCATTTCTTGAACGCGCTTGGGATCGGCGCGCTTGATTTCATCCAATGGAAGGAGGGTGTCGTTTCGTGATGACGCCTCAATTTCCAAACCACCCTTGGTCATGTCCCACGATGCCGCGAAGACACCGGGGTCACCCCATACTGATGATCCAACCAACTGAACCAATGACTTACCGCTTGAGCTGTCACCTACGAGGTGAACGCCACCGCCGAGTACGCCGACCAGGCTCAGCAGTGGCCCAGCAAGCGCGCAGCCGATGGAAAGTGTCAGTACCGGGTTGCCGGCACACTTGGCCGCGACTTCCAGTTGCCAGGTGGCCAGGTCGCCCTTCGTCTTGAACAGATTTTGCGCTTGGCTGCTGGCTTGGTAGCGAACCTTGTCACTCCCGATAGTTCGTCCAGGCAAAACAAACGCCCCCGACTCATGCCAGCCTGGCCGGCTCGTGGTGACGAAAACTTCGGTCGGGTGCTGCTCAAGCAGGTATTCCATGAAGTGGCTGCGCTTCTTGAGGGAAATGATCACCCCCATAGAAAACAGAGCTCGCCTGGCTTCCTCACCGCTACCGCCGAACACCTCCATGGCAATAATCCAGTCCTTCACCCCGTTGTCGGTGACCATGCGGAGCAAGCGGCCCTCACTACCGTCATCACTGTTGGTAGTGCGAGCTACGACTTTGACGGGGCTAGAGATCCACTCATCGGTGATTGCTCGGTCATCGCTGGCGCCATCAACGTCGTCCTGATCTGAGTCGCGCTTGAAGCCGTGCCAGTAAACGCCAGGCTTGAGCTTGCGGCCTTTCTCGTTGGTGACCCATTGGTCGTACACCGCCCAGCAGGGACGATTAGGCGCAATTACTGCTGCATCAGGCCGAAGGTTGATCACGTTGGTATCAGGCTTGGCCATTTGTGAGCTTCCAGTTGGCGAGGTCGTTGAAGTCTGTGAGGTCATCGGGTGCACCTTCCGGCCACTCTGGGAATGCCACTTGGCCGCCTACAGCCGCCGCCGCCGCATTTGCTGCTGAGCGACCTGGGTTGCCGTTTGTGAGTCGGTCGTCGTCGCCGGCTATAACGATTGGCTGGCCTGGGTAACGGGCGCGCAGCCCCATAGCTGCCGGGATCAAGTTCCCCGCGTTCATGGCTGCGGCGACGACGTAGCCACCGTGCTGGTGGAGACTGGCTGCCGTAGCCCATCCCTCGCAGATGCAGAGAACTGAACCTGGCTCGATGATGCCCAGCGGCGAATAGGTGCCCTTCACGCGGCCGCCAGGTAGGAAACGCTTGGCTCCGTCCGGGGCGATCCTTTGCAGGTTGATCAGGCGACCATCCAAGTACAGAGGGATGAGCAGGTCAGCACCTCGCTGGCGCAGGCCATGAGGGCGCACTGACTTGGCGGCCAGGTATGGATGATCTGGGTTAGCGCGCCGTGCATTTCGCCACCAACGGTCGGCGAGTTCTGTTGCCTTCTGCTGGCGCTGGAGTTGCTCTGCTTTGCGTTGGCGTCGTGCCTGGTCAACTCGCTCGCGGATCTGTGCGGCTTCGCGAGCGTCCACAGGCTCACGACTGCACCAGGTGCTGGCGCCGCCGGACTTCCAGCTACCGAATGCACCGGAAGCGATACCGTCCAGGTACAGGACATACCAACCGTTGAGAGTGCCGGGCTTGTCCTCTGGAACGCGGAACCGGTGAATGGCACCGTCTGGCTCGGGAAGCCAATCAAGTTGCCCATAGGTGGCTTGGAGTGCGTCACGGAATAGGACGATTGCGTCAGTCATGCGGCACCCATTGGTGGGGTGTGCCGTTCGACGACTGCGGTCAGCAATTCCACCATGCCTTCCAAGCAATGTTTGCCCAAAGGATCCTGCTCGCGATCACGCAGCTTGATCAGATGATTCAGGCCCACGTTGACCATGCTCAGGCTACGAGCGTCTATATGTGGGCGCTCTTTGGCTGACACGCTCATTGTCGGATCGAACGGGATCACGGACATGGCAGTGTCTCCACTGTGATTGGCTGTGAAGGTTCTGTGCCAGCGAACGTTCGGGCGATTGACCCATTGTTCATGCAGCGCCAATAGGTCGGCTCGTCCAAGGATTCAACCTGGCTCGATGTCACCAAGGCTCCAGGGCTACGCATAACTACGCGTCCACATTCGGCGTCAGACGCAGTCAGAAAGGGCCCCATGAGCGGTTTCGGTGCTTTGGGGTGCGTGACGAAAAACAGCTCAGTGACTTTTTTCAGGCAAGCCTTCGGCTTTCCCGCCAATTTGCAGGTTTGGTTGTTCATGATTGGTTAGGCCCCTTGAGACTTAGAGCGGTAGCCGATTAGGGTCAAGAACTCGTGTCCAGGCCTTTCCGCCTGCAATGAGGTCGCGAGCGCCTCCATCAACGCTGCATTGACTCGTTTCGCCTCGGGCAATTCTTTGAACTCAGCTGCCCACATGCTGATTCGTACCTTGGCTTCGGGGAACTCAGGAGCTATCAAGTTGGCCAGATCAATCGCCGCCGCCCTTTGTGTCAACTGAGCCACTTGGATGTTCAGGCCTGCCTCTGGTAAGTAGGCGTTTACTACATAGCGAACGAAACCACTGGGCACGTCGCTTGTGCAATGAGTGGCGCGGATCATTGGACGGCCCTCTTTGTTAGGTCTGTCAGCACTTCGGCGAGGTCGCCTCGAGCTTGGCAATAGAGCCAGTCCAGATCCTCAGCATTGTGATCGGCCGTGTATTGGGACGAGCCGATGCTTGATGTGCTGCCTGGATAGCGACGGTTCAAGAGTTCTACTGCCTCTGTTGCATCAGCCTCTGTCGCGAACGGGGCAATGATTCTGGCGATGAGGATGCCATTGCCTTGTTTAGCCGGCGTCATGACCATGAAGTAGCTGTCACCTCGTGCTGCCCCAGGATTAGTGATTGCGATGATCGACATTTGCCACCTCCTTGGCTTCCGCGAAGCGATCAGCCTCACGCCAGTGCTGAGCAAGGAAACCGGCCGAGTGAAGATGAATCTCGCCCAGCAGTGTTGTCAGTCGGACGCTCACCGGGTGGCGCGCACCTCCAATAGCAGGGAGAACAGCATCGGCAAGGAGCAGCCTTAATTCATCAAACATCGCTCGGGCATTACGCAGACCGATCAGCTCGGACGTAGAGAGCGAAACTGGGCCAATGACGGAGCCGTTAGCGTTTGTTGGGGCTTGGAGTTCACCATGCGTGATGGCGGTGGAGGCGACAGTGTTCATTGCGCACCTCCGAGATTATCTAGGGTGCGAGCGGCCGACATGTGGGCGTTGTAGCGATTCAAGCGAACAGCAAGGGACGAGTTTGCGCAGAGAGCGCTCAAGGCCAGACGGCGATGAACAAGGGCGCGAATTTTGGACGGAGTGAGGGCGTGCATAGGTGGAGCTCCTTCTGCTGAGGAGCTGCCACGATCCTTCCTACGGGATTGGGTGGCAGCTGTGTGCAGGGTAGGAATACCGGGGCAAAAGGAACCCGGCAGGGCCGAAGCCCTCCCACACACAGCCGCCATAAAACGATATTTCAGGCATAAAAAAACGCCTGAGATAGAGTTCTGGGCGCTGGGCGCCTTTTGCTTACTCGGGTTCCTACACCCGGCCACTGAATTTGCAGTGACAGGCGAACTGTAGTCGTCCTGAGAAGGCTTGGCAAGCGTCGGGAACTGCTGATAACGATTCATGCCGCTTCACCGCGACTCTCTGCAATGCGAGCATCTAGCCAGGCCAAAACCTCTGCCTCGATCCAGACAACGCACTTAGGGCCCAGGGTGACTTGCTTTGGGAATGTGCCGGCGGCAATACGCCGATAGACCTCAGACGTCGAAAGACTGGACAGCTCTTTGACGTGGATGATTTTGATGAACTTGCGGGACGGGGCTTGATTGGTTGCGCTTGCCATCGTCTGCGCCTCCTAGGGCGGTTTGGGTAATCGACGATGGCAATGTTGGGGTATGGGATATGGGTGTCAGCTAGGGGTGACATACTGACATGTCAGTATTCTTTTTTGATTTTGGTCAGTTTTTGGGCAGGTTGTCCGGTTTGATTGCATTGGCGAGCTCGGCGAGCTTCCTTGATTTATGTTTGGTTATGCTAGAGAGATAGTTCTGCACGTCTTTCTGAATTCCATAGGGTGCTGGTTTACTTGGATCATGGTTCTTCCAGTGCTTCACCGCTGCCTCGCGCATAGCCAGCAGAATCTTAGTTGGATATGGGAACACGACTTGCCCAGCAAACTCAGATACTTCTGTCACTCTGGCTGAAGCCTCATCCAGGAGCCGGGCCTGGGTTGCTACCAGTTCACGCAGTCTCGCAATCTCAGTTTCATCAGCTTGGCTGGCGCCATCCGTCCAATCAATGGGGTTGGCGGGCGCAGCGGCGGCCAAGGGAAGCAAGTTGGATCCTAGTTCGGCCAGAAGCTGGCCATCCTCGAACCTAACGCAGTAGCGAATTTGATCATGCAAATTATCGATTGTTATCTGCAGCTTCCCGAGGCGTTGAGCCAGTTCTGAGCCACTGTGTTCCGGGGCTTGCTCGCCAAACTGGTCGCACTCAATTTCCATGATCGGCGTTGTGCCCGACCAGCCGCCGCGCTCATTAACGATCTGGCCCATGTTCTCAATGTCAGATGGTCGGAAAAGCACATCGTAGTTTTCAAGGTTGTTTATCCACCAAGAGCGTTTTGGCACGACCTCCTGCAGACCATACATGTCGACGTGAATTGCAGGCCCACGGAGATGAAGAGGGGCGACCTCAGCTCTCACTGCGTTCATGATTTGGCAGATGCCCAGGCCGAACACCTTCCGGTGTTCATGTTCTCCTTCTGCTGCATGTGTCAGCCCCGAGACGGCTCGGCAGTCCATGAAGGCTCTACACATATTGAAGCCGATCATCCCCCAGAGCGTGTCCCATTCCACCTGGTGGCCAGATGTACGGCTCATCCAATCCAGCGCTTGATCTGCGGTCAGGTAATCAAGGTGGCGGTAAACCTCTTCAGGCTCGCCAAGTTGCAGGGTTGTAGGTGAGGGGATGGTGTCTGCCGGAACAAGGAAGCTCATTACAGGATCTGCAAGATGCTGGGCTTTGAGTCGAAGCTTCCGCTCATCCTCGAGCTGTTGCTCGAGTACCTTGATCCGGTCAGTAGCGCTTTCAGGGATTGGCCAGGGTGTGCCGGTGTCGCCGCACCAAGCTCTTAGTTTTTGGTGTGATAGTCGGTGGTGAAGTGGCTCCTTTTCGTTGTATCCAGACGGAGCGAGCAATTCATGAATGTTGGCTTTCAATGTGTCGACCCACTGGCTGATCGCAGCATTAGAGGCTGTATCTAAAGATCCAGGGTATTCCGGTTGCACATCCGCCAAAATGTAAGCCGCATCACAAAGCTCAAAAATGGATCGGTTAGCGTAAGACTCGTACCAGTCTGCGTCGGTATCGCCGCGTAGTGCCCAGGTGTTGAATTTTTTGGCTTGGTGAGTCATTGAGCACCTCGTCGCTGAATACTTACCACGTTCGCGCCTGCACACAGTGCGTCGATAGAATCGGCCCAGGCCTGCATCATTTCCCTGCGTTGTGGAACGTAAGCCGCATGGTTGTAAGTCCCGCGGATCTCATCGGTGTCACCGTGAGCGAGTTGCCGTTCGATCCAGTCCTTGTTGTAGCCGCGCCCGTTCAATTCGGTGCTGAGCAAGTGGCGGAATCCGTGGCCGGTCTGTCGCCCTTCGTAGCCCATCTGGCGCAAAGCCTTGTTGACTGTGTTTTCGCTCATGGGTCTTTCGGGATTGGCGCCAGCGAATACCAGTGAATAACGTCCTGTGATCTCTTGGAGTTGGCGCAGGATGGATACCGCTTGGCCGGGCAGAGGGACGATGTGAGGGCGCCGGGCCTTCATCCGCTCTTTCGGGATTGTCCAGGTGGCGTTGTCCAGATCGAACTCAGCCCATGGCGCTTGACGCAGTTCACCCGGACGAACAGCGGTTAGTACCAGAAGTTTGATCGCGTGGCGGGTAAGGGTGTGAATGTTCGCGGCTTCGCACTTGCTCAAAAGCTCGGGCAGCTCAGCGAAAGGGACGTGTGGATGGTGCCGAGCTGCCTTGGCTGGCGCTGCAACCACACTCAGATCGGTGGCAGGGTTCGCATCAACGACGCCCTTGGCCAGGCCATAGCGGAAGATCTGGTGAAGCCACTGGCGAATCTTGCCGGCGGCATTCAACGTGCCTCTAGCTTCGACCTTGCGAACAAGATCTACCAGTTCTGGTCGGGTAATGGATTTCAGAGCCCGTGATCCAATGCCGGGGATCAGATCATTCTCCAGATAAAGCTTGGCTTTGTAGGTGGTGCTTTCTGCCCAGCGCGGCGCGTTATAGGCGAACCACTCACGTGCGAGTGTCTCGAATGTGATCCCTTCGACCTTCTGCGCTTGCTTGGTGGCTTTCTTCTGCTCGCCGGGGTCAATGCCTTCAATCAGCATCTGACGGCTCTCATCGCGCATCTGGCGAGCTTTGAGCAGCGTTACAGCTGGGTACGTGCCGAGAGCCAGCATCTTCGCGCTACCGTTGAAGCGGTAGCGGTAGCGCCAGAGTTTTGAGCCCGTAGGGGTGACTTCAAGGCATAGACCGTTGGCATCGGTCAGGCGATAAAGCTTGTCCTTGGGCTTGGCGGTACGGATGGTGGTATCTGACAGTGGCAAAGCAGCCCCCTTGCAGGCCGCACCAGGCGGGCGTTCTGCCGGCGTGGTGTGAGTAGATTTTTAGACCGAACTGGATCTACTCACGAATCTACTCACATCTGTTTGGGCTTACAAGGGAACGGTGGGGAACCATAGAAAGCAAAAAGCCCGCACGAGGCGGGCTTCTTGTGTGTTTCCGGGTGTGCTTGGCATCACCTGAAAACGAAAGGTGGTGCCCAGAGACGGAATCGAACCGCCGACACGGGGATTTTCAATCCCCTGCTCTACCGACTGAGCTATCTGGGCAACGGGGCGCATTAAACGGGTTTTTCAGGGGGTCGTCAAGCAAGTTTTCGAAAAATATTTAATTATTACCGTCGCTTACGTGCTGACCCCGGTTTTTGATCAATTATTGAGCAGGCGGCACGTAGCCGTCGGCCTTGGCGTATTCCTCGCCGGAAAAGAACTTGTCCATCTCGCCCGCCAGGTATTTACGATCTTCGGCGTTCATCATGTTCAGGCGTTTTTCGTTGATCAGCAGGGTCTGGTGTTTCAACCAATCGCCCCAGGCTTTGGCGGAGACATGTTCGAAAATGTCCTGGCCCTTGGCGCCCGGATACGGAGGGCGTTCCAGGCCGGGCAATTCTTCTTTGTACTTGCGGCACATGATGGTGCGGGTCATGACGACACTCCTGCATTCAATACGTCGGCCGCGCGCTTCAGCAGTTTTTTCACCGGGGCGGCAAGGCCCAGGCGCGGCGGGGTGGCGAGGTTATACCAGAGCCAGTCGGCCTCGGCCACGTGATGGGCGGTTTCCTCGACCTGGATCAACCAGGGTTCGATGGCGAGCTGGAAGTGGCTGAAGGTGTGGATCAATCCCGGCAGTTCCTGTTGGTTGCCCAGTTCCAGCGCGTGCTGGTGGGCCAGGTGTTCCAGGTCTTGCAGGTCATCCAGCTCCGGCAAACTCCACAGGCCGCCCCACAGGCCGGTGGAAGGGCGACGGTAAAGCAGGATCGCGCCCTCGGCATTCGCCAGCATCGGCATCAGCGTGCGCTTCTGCGGGATGGTCTTGCGCGGCTTGGGGATCGGGTAGCGCGTCTCCAGGCCGAGCATGTGGGCTTCGCAGCCTTTTTCCAGCGGGCACAGCAGGCAGCTGGGTTTGCTGCGGGTGCAGAGGGTGGCGCCCATGTCCATCATCGCCTGGGTGTAGGCGTTGACGCGGGTCTGGGGCGTGAAGCGCTCTGCGGTGGCCCACAGCTGCTTGGCCACCTTGGGCTCGCCGGGGTAGCCCTCCTGCGCGGTAAAACGCGCTAGCACGCGTTTGACGTTGCCGTCGAGGATCGGCGCACGCAGGCCCATGCTCAGGCTGGCAATCGCGCCGGCGGTGGACAGGCCAATACCAGGCAGCTCGGTGAGCTTTTCGACATCGCGGGGGAACTCGCCGCCGTACTCGGCCACGACAATCTTCGCGGTCTTTTGCAGGTTGCGCGCCCGGGTGTAGTAACCCAGGCCGGTCCAAAGGTGCAGCACTTCATCTTCCGGCGCGGCGGCCAGGGCCTCCACCGTTGGCAATGAGGCCATGAACCGGTCGAAGTAATTGAGCACCGTGCTCACTTGGGTCTGTTGTAGCATGATCTCCGAGACCCACACCCGGTAGGGCGTGATGCCCTGTTGCCAGGGCAGGTCATGGCGACCGTGGCGGTCGTACCAATTGAGCACGGCCTCTGAAAACTGCTCGTTTCTCATCGCTTGAACAGGCCCTTCAACGCGTCTTTAAGCTGCGGGTTTACCTTGTCGAGTTTCTCTTCCAGCTTGTCGCTGAGCTTGTTGCCGGCCGCCTTGATAGCGACCTGGGTCAAGCCGTCCTTGTCCAGGCGGCAGGCCTTGGCACCCAGTTCCAGCGGGCCACGGCAGCGCAGCGGCACTTCGATGCCCTGGAAGTTGGAGCCGACCTGGCAGGCAGGGTCCGGCGTTTCACGCTGGTCACCCTCGACAATGATGCCGACGCGGTAGTCCATGCCCAGCACGCGCAAGTCCACATCACCGTTACCGTTGACGGTCAAGCCCGGGATGCGCACTTTGAGGTCCGGGTTGCTGGCCACACCGTTGCGGAAGGTCAGGTTGCCTTTCAGCTCCTGGAACGGCGTGTCCTTGCCTGGCGGCGTGCTGCTCAGGGTCTTGCGGTTGAGCAGGGCAATGCCGGTGCACAGTTGTTGCTCAAGGTTGGCGTTGAGCAGCACGCCGTTGTTGATCACAAAGCTGGCGGTGCCGTTGAGGCTGTCGATCAGGGCTTTCTGGCTGTTGCCGCGGCCTGTGAGGTTGCTGTCCAGGGTGATCTGGCCCTTCACCGGCGGGTTCTGCCCTTGGGCTTGCAGGATGCGTTCGACCGGCACCTGCTTGATCCGGCTTTGCAGCGCCAGCACCGGAATGTCCTGACGCACATCGAGGCTGCCGTTGGCCTGGAAGGAGCCGTTGTAGAGGCCGCCGCTCAAGGTGTCGAGCTTGAGTTGGCCATCGACGCCGGACGCCTTGAGCGCCGCATTCTGGATCGGCAATTTGCTCAGGGTCAGTTGGCCGAAGGCGAGGTCGGCGTCCACGTCCAGCGTGCGCAGGCGCGTCAATGGCAGCAGCTTGTCGGTGCTCCAGGCGCCTTTGGTCGGCGCGTCGGGCAGTGGTGTGGTGCCGCCGGCGGCCATGGCGCCGGCTTCGCTGTTCTGCACCTCGGCCTGGCGTGCGGCGCTGGCGCCCTTGGCGGACTCGGACTTGGCCGGCAAGTAGTTGTCGGCGTTGAACGTATCGCCCTTGAGCTGCACACGCAGGGACTGCTTGGCGAAATCGTCCACCGCCAGACGGCCGGTGAAGGTGCTGCCGTCGAGTTTCAGGTTCAGGTCTTCCAGCGCCAGGCTGGTCGGGGTGCCCTTGAGGCGGCTGACCAGTTCGACCTTGCCCAGGCTGCCCTCGGCCATCGGTGGCAGGGGGTGGCCGACGCTGTCGAGGAACTTGGCCAGGTCGAACTGGGCAATGGACAGTGCGCCGCTAAGCTGCGGGGTCTTGTCCAGGTCGTTGACCTTCAGCTCGCCCAGGGCGCGCAACTGGTTGGCCGAGAGTTTCAGGTTGGTCCATTCGGCGATATTGGCCGCCTGGTCCACCAGCAATTGGCCCTGGGTGGAGAAGGTCACGGTCTTGCCTTGCAGCGGCTCGCCCGTGGCTTCGCCGGTGATCTTCATGTCTTCCAGCTCATAACGCTTGAGGGCGCGCTGGATGCGCAGGTTGCCATTGAGCTCGGTCTTGACGCGCATCACCGGCTGGTTGGTGCCGAAGAAGGCAGTGAGTTTCACCGGGATACTGGCACCTTCGTGCACAGCGCCGGCGCTCAGCTGGATGCTTTCGGCGCTGAACTGCTTGCCGGTCTGCTCGTCGTTGTATTCGATGCGGGCGTTGTTAATGGTCAGGCTGTCGATGTCCAGCCGGATAGGTTTCGAGGGTTTCTCCGGCTCGGGCTCGGCGGCCTGTTCCACGGCAGCGGGTGCGCTAGCGCTCGGCTCATTGGCGTTCTTGCCGATGTCTTCCCAATCGCCGTGGCCTTGTTTGTCGCGGTTCAGGCGCAGGTTGAGGCCTTCGACACGCACATCGCTCATCTGCACTTCACGACGCAGCAGCGGTAAAACCCGTACCGACAGGCCGAGCATCTGCAAGTCGGCGAACGGTTTGGTTGGGTTGGTCAGGGTCGCCACGCTGGCTTCGTGCAGTTCCAGCCCGAGCCAGGGGAACAAGCTCCAGCCGATATCGCCATTGAGCGTCAGCTCGATGTGGGCCTTGTCGCGGGCAATCTGGCGGATCTCGTCTTTATAGTCGTTGGGATCGAAGAGGTGGGTCAGGGCAAAGCCCAGGGCCACAATGATCAGCAACAGCCCGAGAAGTACCAGACCCAGGATTTTGCCGAACGCTTTCATGGGCGAGTCCTTGTATGTCGATTTCAAAATTTAGCCGCAGAGTATAACGCCCGACGGCCTGCGTCAGTGCCCCGATCGTTACATTGTATCCAGGGGGCGGGAAACGGGTTTTTGACGTCAAACAAAGCAGATTTCCTGAAAAAGGTGATGGCAGTTTGGTTTTTCTGTCATGCACAGATGCTAATCTCTGCATGTTCGTCCGCCTTCTGCGACTTAACGTCGCGCCTAAAACGGAGCTTCACTCAACAAAACGGCCACGCTTTGCGTGCAAGGCCGAGGGAGAGAGCGCCTGACGGACACATACTAACAACTGGGGGAAACACCAATGAGCACTAGCACTGCGGCAGCTTCATCTGCCGCGCAGCCTGCGTTCCTGTCCAAGGAACGCATTATCGCCAAGCCCGGCTTCAACCGCTGGCTGGTTCCGCCGGCCGCCTTGGCCATCCACCTGTGCATCGGCATGGCCTACGGCTTCTCGGTGTTCTGGCTGCCACTGTCCAAAGCGCTGGGTATCACCAAACCGGTCGCCTGCGCGCCGGACATGAGCTTTATCGCTCAAGTCTTTTCGTCCCAATGCGACTGGCCCATCTCCATGCTGGGCTGGATCTACACCCTGTTCTTCATCTTCCTGGGCTGCTCGGCAGCGATCTGGGGCGGCTGGCTGGAACATGCCGGGCCACGCAAGGCGGGCGTTGTTTCGGCGCTGTGCTGGTGTGGCGGCCTGTTGATTTCGGCGTTGGGGATCTATACCCACCAGATCTGGCTGATGTGGATCGGCTCCGGGGTCATTGGCGGTATCGGCCTGGGCCTGGGCTATATCTCGCCCGTGTCGACCCTGATCAAATGGTTCCCGGACAAGCGTGGCATGGCCACCGGCATGGCGATCATGGGCTTCGGCGGTGGCGCGATGGTCGGTGCTCCGTTGGCAGCGGCATTGATGGGCCACTTCGCCACGCCTACCAGCGTGGGTGTGTGGCAGAGCTTCCTGGTGATGGCCGCGATCTACTTCGTGTTCATGATCGGTGGCGCCTTGTCCTACCGCGTTCCGCCGACCGGCTGGAAGCCTGAGGGCTGGACCGCACCGGCGAAAAAAGCCAGCAACGCCATGATCACCCACCGTCACGTGCACGTGAACGTGGCGTGGAAAACCCCGCAATTCCGCCTGGTATGGCTGGTGCTGTGCCTGAACGTCTCCGCCGGTATCGGCATCCTCGGCATGGCTTCGCCCCTGCTGCAGGAAGTGTTCGGCGGCAAGTTGCTGGGCCTGGATGTGCCGTTCGGCCAACTGGACGCCGGGCAACTGGCCTCCATCGCTGCCATTGCGGCGGGCTTCACTGGCCTGCTGAGCCTGTTCAACATCGGTGGCCGGTTCTTCTGGGCGTCGTTCTCCGACTACCTGGGCCGTAAAAACACCTACTTTGTGTTCTTCGCCCTGGGCTTTGCCCTGTACGCGCTGATCCCGAACCTGGGGCACCTGGGCAACGTGGCGCTGTTCGTGGCGGCGTTCTGCATCATCCTGTCGATGTACGGCGGTGGTTTTGCGACCGTCCCGGCCTACCTGGCCGACCTGTTCGGTACGCAAATGGTCGGCGCGATCCACGGTCGCCTGTTGACTGCCTGGGCAGCGGCTGGCGTGTTGGGTCCGGTGCTGGTGAACTACCTGCGTGAGTATCAGCTGAGCATCGGCGTTGAACGCGCTGCGGCCTATGACATCACCTTGTACATCCTCGCTGGCCTGCTGGTGCTGGGCTTCATCTGCAACCTGCTGGTGCGCCCGGTGGCGGACAAGTACTTCATGACCGACGCCGAACTGGCCGCCGAACAGGCGCTGGGCCATGACAAAGGCGCGGATGCGACCACCTCCCTGGAGTGGAAAGCAGCCCCAGGTACCGTGCCGTTGGCGATTGCCGCCTGGCTGGTAGTGGGTATTCCGTTGGCGTGGGGTGTGTGGGTGACCCTGCAGAAAACGGCGGTACTGTTCCACTGATGCAATACCTGTAGGGACCCGCTTTTTGTGGCGAGCGGGCTTGCCCCGCGTCGGGTCGCGAAGCGACCCCAATGAGGCCAACGCGTTTTCTCGGTTAAAACGCGCTGGCTGGTTTTGGGGCTGCTACGCAGCCCAACGCGGGGCAAGCCCGCTCGCCACATAAGCGGGTACCCACATGTATGCACATGTCTATCCCCGACATTCCTCCCTCCAACTCGTCAGTCTTATCCCCTTCGATGTTTCTGTTTAGCGCCCGCGCCCCTATAATGGCTGCCTTTTTCGCCCAATGATTTTGCGGAGCTGGTGATGGCCGAACGTAAGGCGTCCGTCGAGCGCGACACTCTGGAAACCCAGATCAAAGCCTCGATCAACCTGGATGGCACCGGAAAGGCCCGATTTGATATCGGTGTACCTTTTCTTGAGCACATGCTGGACCAGATCGCCCGTCACGGGCTGATCGACCTGGATATCGTCAGCAAGGGCGACCTGCATATCGACGACCACCACACGGTGGAAGACGTTGGCATCACGTTGGGCCAGGCATTTGCCAAGGCCATCGGCGACAAGAAAGGCATCCGTCGCTACGGCCATGCCTATGTCCCGCTGGACGAAGCGCTGTCGCGTGTGGTCATCGACTTCTCCGGCCGTCCAGGCCTGCAGATGCACGTGCCCTACACCCGCGCCACCGTGGGCGGCTTCGACGTCGACCTGTTCCAGGAATTCTTCCAGGGGTTCGTCAACCACGCGCTTGTCAGCCTGCACATCGACAACCTGCGCGGCACCAACACCCACCACCAGATCGAAACCGTGTTCAAGGCTTTCGGCCGCGCCCTGCGCATGGCGGTGGAGCTGGATGAGCGCATGGCCGGGCAAATGCCTTCGACCAAGGGCGTCCTGTAATGCAGACGGTCGCGGTTATCGATTACGGCATGGGTAACCTGCACTCGGTGGCCAAGGCCCTCGAGCACGTAGGGGCCGGCAAGGTGCTGATCACCAGCGAGGCCAACGTGATTCGCGAAGCCGACCGGGTGGTGTTTCCCGGCGTCGGCGCGATTCGCGACTGCATGGCCGAGATCCGCCGCCTGGGCTTTGACAGCCTGGTGCGCGAAGTCAGCCAGGACCGCCCGTTCCTCGGCATCTGCGTGGGCATGCAAGCCTTGCTCGACCGCAGTGAAGAGAACGACGGCGTCGATTGCATCGGCCTGTTCCCTGGGCAAGTGAAGTTCTTCGGCAAGGACCTGCATGAAGACGGCGCCCACCTGAAAGTCCCGCACATGGGCTGGAACCAGGTCAGCCAGACCGTGGATCACCCGCTGTGGCACGACATTCCGGACCTGGCGCGCTTCTACTTCGTGCACAGCTATTACATCGCCGCCGGCAAACCGGGCCAGGTGGTGGGTGGCGGGCACTACGGCGTCGACTTCGCCGCTGCGCTGGCCGAAGGCTCGCGGTTTGCCGTGCAGTTCCACCCGGAGAAGAGCCATACCCATGGCCTGCAATTGCTGCAGAACTTCGCCGCCTGGGACGGGCGCTGGTAAATGGCCCGGAAGCCGAAGCAGCCGGTCTTGAACCTCACGCCTGAACAGGAGAGTGAGGCTACCCTCAAGATCAAGCGTTTCATGGAAGATCGCTTCGAGCTCAAGCTGGGGTCGTTCGAGGTCGCCGAGATCCTTGAACTGTTCACCACCGAAGTGGCTCCGCACTATTACAACAGGGCGATTTTCGACACGCAGACGCTCCTTAAAGAAAGGTTCGAAAGCATCGAAAGCGACCTGTGGTCGCTTGAGAAACCCTGATTTCCCAAGCATTGCTGAATATCGAATAAGGTTTGCCAGATGCTGATTATCCCCGCTATCGATCTCAAGGACGGTGCCTGCGTACGTCTGCGCCAAGGCCGCATGGAAGACTCCACCGTATTCTCCGATGACCCGGTGAGCATGGCCGCCAAATGGGTGGAAGGGGGCTGCCGTCGTCTGCATCTGGTGGACTTGAACGGCGCCTTCGAAGGCCAGCCAGTGAACGGTGAAGTGGTCACCGCCATTGCCAAGCGTTACCCGAACCTGCCGATCCAGATCGGTGGCGGTATCCGCTCCCTGGAAACCATCGAGCACTACGTCAAGGCTGGCGTGAGCTACGTGATCATCGGCACCAAGGCAGTGAAGGATCCGGCGTTCGTCGCCGAGGCCTGCCGCGCGTTCCCGGGCAAAGTGATCGTGGGCCTGGACGCCAAGGACGGTTTCGTCGCCACCGACGGCTGGGCTGAAATCAGCACGGTGCAGGTGATCGACCTGGCCAAGCAGTTCGAAGCCGACGGCGTCTCCGCCATCGTTTATACCGACATCGCCAAAGATGGCATGATGCAGGGCTGCAATGTGCCGTTCACCGCTGCGCTGGCGGCCGCGACGAAGATCCCGGTGATCGCTTCCGGCGGCATCCACAACCTGGGTGACATCAAGTCGCTGCTGGATGCCAAGGCACCCGGCATCATCGGCGCCATCACCGGCCGTGCGATCTACGAAGGTACCCTGGACGTCGCCGAAGCCCAGGCTTACTGCGATGCCTACAACGGCTGAGGACTGACCATGGCGCTGGCCAAACGCATCATCCCTTGCCTGGACGTCGACAACGGTCGCGTGGTCAAGGGCGTGAAGTTCGAGAACATCCGTGACGCCGGTGACCCGGTGGAAATTGCCCGTCGCTACGATGAGCAAGGTGCCGACGAGATTACCTTTCTCGACATCACCGCTAGCGTCGACGGCCGCGACACCACCTTGCATACCGTCGAGCGCATGGCCAGCCAGGTGTTCATCCCGCTGACCGTGGGCGGTGGCGTGCGTACTGTGCAAGACATCCGCAACCTGCTCAATGCTGGCGCGGACAAGGTCTCGATCAACACCGCAGCGGTGTTCAACCCTGAGTTCGTCGGCGAAGCCGCGCAACACTTCGGTTCGCAGTGCATCGTGGTCGCCATCGACGCGAAGAAAGTCTCCGGCCCGGGCGAAACCCCGCGCTGGGAGATCTTCACCCATGGCGGCCGCAAGCCCACCGGCCTGGACGCGGTGGAGTGGGCGATGAAGATGGAAGGCCTGGGTGCCGGTGAAATCCTGCTGACCAGCATGGACCAGGATGGCATGAAAAACGGCTTCGACCTGGGCGTGACCCGTGCCATCAGCGATGCGCTGGGCATCCCGGTGATCGCCTCGGGCGGCGTCGGCAACCTGCAGCACCTGGCTGACGGCGTGATCGAAGGCCACGCCAGTGCGGTGCTGGCAGCGAGTATTTTCCACTTTGGCGAATACACCGTTCCCGAGGCCAAGGCCTACATGGCGGCGCGCGGTATCGTCGTGCGCTAAACGCTGCTGGACAGCATGGCAGGCCAGAGGCACTCTCTGCGCTTGCCATGGATTCCGGTAACTTTCATGTTCAAGCACCTGCTGCTCGCCCTCGCCAGTACGTCCCTCCTGTTGACCGCTCCGGCCCACGCCGAAGAACCGTCCGACGCCTCCCTGGTGTTGCTGACGGAAAATTTCCCGCCCTACAACATGGCTAAAAACGGCAAGAACTTCGCCAAGGACGAGAACATTGAAGGCATCGCCGTGGACATCGTGCGCGAAACCTTCAAGCGGGCGGGCATCTCCTACAACCTCACCCTGCGTTTTCCCTGGGAGCGCATCTATAAGCTCGCCCTGGAGAAACCAGGCTACGGTGTGTTCGTGATGGCGCGCCTGCCGGACCGTGAAGCGCTGTTCAAATGGGTCGGCCCCATCGGTCCGGACGATTGGGTGCTGCTGGCCAAGGCTGACAGCAAGATCCAACTGGACGACCTCGAACACGCGCGCCGCTACAAGATCGGCGCCTACAAGGGCGATGCCATCGCCGAGACCCTGGAGAAGCAGGGACTCAACCCGGTCGTCGTGCTGCGCGACCAGGACAACGCGCAAAAGCTGCTGGATGGCCAGATCGACCTGTGGGCCACCGGCGACCCGGCCGGGCGCTATCTGGCCCGTCAGGTCGGTATCAGCGGGCTCAAGACTGTTTTGCGTTTCAATAGCGCCCAGCTTTACCTGGCCCTCAACAAGGCGGTGCCGGATGACCAGGTGGCGAAGTTGCAGGCGGCGCTCGACCAGTTGCGCAACGACGGCGTGATTGACGAAATCATGGCGCGCTATCTCTAGCCATCAGCGCGGCTTGAGCAAATCGACCCGTAGCGTGGAAGGTTGGTCGGCCTGGTCGTAGGCATACGTACAGATTTTATAAGGCGTGTCCCTGGCGGTAATCAGGCGTAGATATTTCTCCAGCGGCATGTCGGGGTGGTCATTGAGGGGATGCACGATATCGATGATGTCGTCGTCATCTTCCGGTGGCGTGGGCGCTGGTGGAATGGGCAGGTAGCCGACTGGCCGCAGGCAATCGGTGGTGGCGGCCGGCCCGAATTTGTAGGTGTAGCGATGCATGAATGGAGAGGCCAGGTTCCAGATCACCGTGTAGGCTGCCAAGCCTTGCTTGTCCAGGTTGATCGTCAGGTTCGGCGTACGCGCCGGGCCGGGTTCGGCAAGCTCGACCGCCAGGGTCAGGGCGTTTCTCATCATGCCGTCGGTGACCCGTTGCTCAGCGGAGTCTACGCCGACAATGCACAGCATATGCATGCCCGTTTGCGGGCCGATGGCGTCGTTTACAAAGGCGTTGTCGGCCTTGATCGGCGAACTGTAGTGCACCGGGTTTTCGCAGTCGATGGCGCGTCGAGTGGTCTTGTAGCGGTAAAACGGCGTGTTGGTTGTGAACTTCAGGTTCCAGCGCGGCACGATGTCTTTGCCTTTCCCGTCTCCCTTGCGGGTGAAATATTGCTGGATAGGTTCCGGACTGGTGAACGTGATGGTCGTAGTGGGGTAGAGGTTGCAATTCTCACTATCGGCTTGCAGCACGCCTCGCACAAAGCACTGGTTAAGGAATGTGACCGGGCTGCCGTAGTTGGTCTCGGCATGCCAGACAGGTATGCCGCTATTGACCTCGCAGGGTGCATCGCGCTGGCATTTGCGTTCCTCGGGCTGGCCGGTGGTGCTGGTGCTGAGAACGCCGAAAAGCGTGTTGGTGGCTCTGTCCAGCAAAGGTCCCCCAAAACCGCCGAGACCGACGCCTTGGCACTGGTTCTTCATGGTGACGCGCCACACGAACGGCTGTTCCACCAACTCGCGTGAGGCTTGATGGGTGCAGGCGGACAGATGCAGGGTGTCCCACTCGGGGGCTGTTACAGCGAGAATGTCGTTGCCGTCGGCAGGTATTTCTTCAGCCAGCTTCAATGGCGTGATACCGGCCTTGATCAAGTCTGCCAGCGAGGCTTTCAACTCGATAATTGCCAGGTCGACGCCCTGGCTGCTGCCCCACTTTAGGGTTTTAAGGGGGTAGGTCTTGAGCGCTTCCAAGGTGTCATCAAAGTAGTTGAAGCTGACACTGCCCTTGATCGGCAAGTCTTTTTGTACCGAACCGTTGAGGCGGTGCAGGCAATGGCTGCTGGTCACTACGTAGGCGGGGCCCGACCGGCCGGCGTCGTCCCGGGTGTCGAGCAGGCTCGCGGTGCACAATGTCTGGGCCTGGTTCCTGATCCGGCCGATGCCGTTCCAGTGGTCGTGTTGATGGTTGGCGTTGGTCAGCGTGCGTGCGGGGCTGGCGTTGGCCAGGCCTTCGCCGAAATCTCGGGGGGCTGCAGCGAGCGGGCCCGCCAGGCTGCCGAGCAACAGGCCGGAAACAGCGATGTGGATGATGTTCATGTAACGTCCTGTAAGAGTGAACCGAAAGCTCACTATTCAGGAATGGGAATAGGTGGGGGCAGTACTTATCTAGAGGCCGGTCGGTAGGTGCCGTCCTTGCCGTGCCCTGCCATTGCCTGGTTACTGCGCACGCTGATCATCAACTTGATATCGATCCAGTCGATGCCCTGGGCCTTGAGCTTGGGCAACTCGCGTTCCAGCACCGCCAGTGTCTGTGGATACGGGTGGCCGATCATCACCGCCGAACCCTGTTTGTGCGCCAGCTTGATTGCAGTCTGCAACTGCGTGGTAATCGCCGCTTCGGTGCGTTCGTCGTCCAGGAAGACGTCCCGCGAGACGCTGGCCAGGCCGATCTTCTGCGCCTCTGCGGCGGCGACCGTCTTGGCGCTGGTGCGGCTGTCGACAAAGAACTTGTTGCGTCGTTGCAACTCGCCCATCAACCAGGCCATGGCTTGGGGCTGCGCGGTCATGCGGCTGCCCATGTGGTTGTTGATGCCGGCGGTATAGGGCACTGCCTTGAAGGCAGCGTCCAGGCGCCTGCCGAGTTCTTCGATGGGCAGCTCCGGGTGCCAGGCGAAAGGGCCGGTGGCCGGGTCCATGGGCATGTGCAGGATCACGATCTTGCCGGCTTTGTGCGCTTCGCGGGCGAATTCGGCGGCGTGGGGCGTGTCGGGCATGATCGCCGTGGTCACTGGCCCGGGCAGGGCCAGCACGCGACGATCCCTGGGCAGGTTTTGCCCGAGGTCGTCGATGATGAGGGTCAGGTAGGCTTTTTGAGGCTCGCCGGCCGGGGTCGCATGGGCGACCCCGGCCAGGCTGCACAGCACAGCGATGATCAGGGCAAAACGCATATCAACGGCTGCGCGTGATGCTCAAGCCCTTGAGCAGGCTCAGCGCCTGGGCGAGTTGGTAGTCATCGTCCTGCGGCATCGGCTTGGCTTTCTTGCCGCTGCCGGTGGGCTGGTCGGCGCCGCCGTTGCCATTGCCCAGGTGGCCTTGCAGGTCGGCCTCCTTGTAGTACTCGCTGTCGATCTCGTTGGTGATCTTGGCTTTGCGCACCTCGATGTCCGGCACGATGCCCTGGGCCTGGATCGAGCGACCATTTGGCGTGTAGTACAGCGCCGTGGTGATCTTCAGCGCACGTTCGTTGTTCAGCGGCAACACGGTTTGCACCGAGCCTTTGCCGAAGCTGGTGGTGCCCATCAGCACACCGCGCTTCTGGTCTTGCAGGGCGCCGGCGACGATCTCGGAAGCCGAGGCGCTGCCGCCGTTGATCAGCACGGCCAATGGCACGTTTTCGCTGAGGTCGTTGCCGGTGGCCGAGAAGCGCAGCTCGGAATTGGCGATGCGGCCCTTGGTGTACACGATCAGGCCTTTGGTGATGAAGTGGTCGACCACTTCCACCGCCGCCTGCAACACGCCGCCCGGGTTGTTGCGCAGGTCGAGCACGATACCGCTGAGCTTCTTGCCGTTGTCCTTGCGCAGCTTGGCCAGGGCCTTGGCGACTTCGTCGCCGGTCTTGACCTGGAACTGGGTGATGCGGATGTAGCCGTAGCCCGACTCCAGCAGTTGGCTCTTAACGCTCTTGACCACAATGGTCGCGCGGGTCAGCGTCACGTCGAACGGGTTGCCGCCGTCGCGTACCAGGGTCAGGGTGATTTTCTGGCCGATCTTGCCGCGCATCTTGTCGACGGCTTCGGTCATGGTCTGGCCGCGAGTCGGCTGGCCGTTGATCTTGACGATGAAGTCACCGGCCTGGATGCCGGCCTTGGACGCCGGGGTGTCATCGATCGGCGAGACCACCTTGATGTTGCCGTCTTCGGCGCCGACTTCGATGCCCAGGCCGCCGAACTCACCGCTGGTGCTTTCCTGCAGCTCGGCGAAGTCTTCAGGACCCAGGTAGGCGGAGTGCGGGTCGAGGTTGCTGAGCATGCCCTTGATGGCATTTTCAAGCAGGGTCTTGTCGTCTACGGGTTCGACATACGCGGCCTTGATGCGGTCCATGACCTCGGCAAAGGTGCGCAGCTCGTCCAGCGGCAGCGGCGCCTTGGTGGTCGCGGCCGTGCTGGCCGGGGCCGCCGGGGCAGCCTGGTCGGCGAAAGCCAGGGGCGCACCGATCACCAGGGCGATCGTCAGGGCCAGCGATGTGAGGCGGGACAAATGCAGCATGTCGAACGAACTCCTAATGTAGATGCGGCCCTATCCTTGGGAACGGCACCATTGTGCGGGATCGCTTGGGCGACCCTGCTGACGAATAGCGAAGTACAGCGCCGGGGTGTCCTGGCCACCACTGTTACCCACAGTGGAGATGGATTCACCGGCTTTTACAACATCACCTGCCGACTTGAGTAATGTCTGATTGTGGCCGTAAAGGCTCAAATAGCCATTACCGTGGTCGAGAATCACCAATAAACCGGCGCCCCGCAGCCAATCGGCAAACACCACACGCCCACCGTGGACGGCGTGGACCTGGCTGCCAGCGGAGGCGCTGATCATCACCCCATCCCACTTGGCGCGGGTGTCATCGCCACGGGTTTCCCCAAAGCGTGCCAGCAATCGACCATCAACTGGCCATGGAAGTTTGCCGCGGGCTGAAGCAAAAGGGCCACCGAACGACTCGCCGGCGCTGGAAACCAGTGGGCCAGGCGCTGCATGCGCCGGTTTGCGCGGTGCCGGCGCATCCGTAGTGGCGGCCAGTTCGGCCTCACGCTGGCGCTTTTTTTCGGCTTCCTGCTGGGCGATCAGCGCTTTCTGCCGCGCTTCTTCGGCCTCGCGTGCCTGGCGTGCCAGGGTTTCCTCGATGGTTTTAAGCACTTTGGCCAGGTCGGCCTGGTCCTGCTCGCGGGCCTGGAGCTTGGCGTCGCGGGCCTTCACATCCTCATTGAGCTTGGCCAGGGCCAGTTGGCGCTCCTTGCGGACCTTGTCCAACTCGCTGCGCTGGGTGTCGAGGGCGACCTTCTGGTCTTGCAGCTGGGATTGTTGATTGGCGATTTCCTGCTCGACATTGACCAACTGGCGCAGGGTTTCGTTGAAGCTTTTGAGTTGCTCCAGCCGGGCCTTGCTCAGGTAGTCGTAGTAGGTGAGGGTGCGCGCGAATTTCTCGGGGTTCTGCTGGTTGAGCAGCAGCTTGAGGTATTCCTGGCGGCCGTTCTGGTAGGCGGCACGGGCCTGGATCGCGATCAGGCGTTGCTGTTCAACGCGTGCGCTCTGGAGTTTTTTTTTCTCAGCGTCGAGTCGCTCCAGTTCCGACTCGCTCTTCTTTAATTCTTTTTGTAGCTCCTGGACCTGCTTCTCCAGCTTGCCCATCTCGGTTTCCGTGCCGCGCAGGTCTTTCTGCACCCCGGATTTCTCTTCCTGGAGCTTGCCGAGCAGCTTTTTCAGCTCGGTAATGTCCTGACGCGTAGCGTCCAACTGTTGTTGGGTTTGTGCACGCTCGTCGGCAAACGCCGGTTGGAGCAGGCAGACAAGAGCAAGGGTAATCAAGGCGCGAAGCATAGAGGCGGGCGACACCAGGGAAATGGACGGCCTAGTATGCCCGCCAAGCGCGGCAAAAAAAACGCCCAATTCGGGCTGTAGCGCAAGATAGGTGCCGAGTGGCAGTGGTATGGCAAAAAGACATGTTCCAAACTGCGCAGATCCAATGTGGGAGGGGGCTTGCCCCCGATTGCAGTGTGTCAGCCACATAGGTGTCAGCTGATCTACCGTAATCGGGGGCAAGCCCCCTCCCACATTGTTTTTCGGTGAAGCTGGAAATCAGACCAGAATCGAAGTCCCGGTCATCTCCACCGGCTTCTCCAGCCCCATCAACATCAGCATGGTCGGCGCCACATCCGCCAGCACGCCACCGCTACGTACCTTGAAATCACGCTTGCCGACATAGATGAACGGCACTGGCTCGGTGGTGTGCGCGGTATGGGCCTGGCCGGTGGATTCGTCGGACATCTGCTCGCAGTTGCCGTGGTCGGCGGTGATCAACGCTTCGCCGCCAACCTTTTCCAGCGCGTCGACGATACGGCCGACGCACTGGTCCAGGCATTCCACGGCCTTGGTTGCAGCTTCCAGGTTGCCGCTGTGGCCGACCATGTCACCGTTGGCGTAGTTGACCACGATCACGTCGTAACGCTGGTGGTCGATGGCGTCGACGATCTTGTCGGTGACTTCCGGCGCGCTCATTTCCGGTTGCAGGTCGTAGGTGGCGACCTTTGGCGAAGGGATCAAAATGCGTTCTTCGCCCGGGAACGGCTCTTCACGGCCGCCGGAGAAGAAGAAGGTCACGTGGGCGTATTTTTCGGTTTCGGCAATGCGCAGCTGGGTCTTGCCGTTTTTTGCCAGGTAGTCGCCCAGCACGTTGTCCAGGCTGCTGGCGGCAAAGGCGGCGGGGGCCGGGATGCTGGCGGCGTATTGGGTCAGGCCCACGTACTGCACCTTCGGCTGGCGGGAGCGCTCGAATTCCTTGAAGCCGTCTTCGACAAACACGCGGCTCAGCTCGCGGGCGCGGTCGGCGCGGAAGTTCATGAACACCACGGCGTCGCCGTCTTCGACCTTGACCGGCTCACCGATGGTGGTGGCTTTGACGAACTCGTCGCTTTCGCCACGGGCGTAGGCAGCTTCAAGGCCTTCCTGGGCGGTGGCGGCATTGAATTCGGCCTGGCCGTCGACAATCAGGTTGTAGGCCTGGGAGACGCGGTCCCAACGGTTGTCACGGTCCATGGCGAAGTAACGGCCCACCAGGCTGGCGATGCGGCCTTTGCCGAGGGCGGCGAAGGTGGTGTCGAGCAGTTCGATGGACGACTGCGCGCTTTTCGGCGGGGTGTCGCGGCCGTCGAGGAAGGCGTGCAGGTAGATCTTGTCGGCGCCGCGCTTGAAGGCCAGCTCGGCCATGGCGACCAGGTGGTCCTGGTGGCTGTGGACGCCGCCATCGGACAGCAGGCCCATGAAGTGCACGGCCTTACCGGCAGCCACTGCTTTATCGACTGCCGCGCAGATGGTCGGGTTCTCGAAGAACTCGCCATCGCGGATCGCTTTGGTCACACGGGTGAAGTCCTGGTATACCACTCGTCCGGCGCCGAGGTTCATGTGGCCGACTTCCGAATTGCCCATCTGGCCGTCCGGCAGACCCACGTCCATGCCCGAGCCGGAGATCAGGCCGTTGGGTACGGTGGCGGTCAGGCGGTCGAGTACAGGCTTCTTGGCCGCGTATACCGCGTTGTCGTGGTGGCTTTCACTGTGTCCGAAGCCATCGAGAATTATCAGGACCAAAGGTTTAGGCGTAGTAGTCATAGATCCTCTCGTGGCGGTAATAAAGGAAGACAATTGAAAAGGGAGTGGCAGTTTAAAGCGAAGTTCCGACCACGTCACCGCTTTACGGGGGTTGGCCCCCCCTGACGGCTGTGTATACTTACCGCCATTTTAACGCCCTGGAACCTCCTTGATGGTTGATCACCTGATTGCATTTGCCACTGCCCACTATCTGCTCGTGGGTGCCTTCGTCATCCTGCTGGCGCTGTTGATCGCTCACGAATTGAGCCGCGGTGGCCGCAGCCTGAGCACGGCGGAGCTGACCGCGCTGGTCAACAAGGATGAGGCCGTTGTCGTGGACATCCGTCCGGCCAAGGATTTCGCCACCGGCCATATCGTCGGCGCCCTGAACATTCCGCAGGACAAGCTGATCGCGCGCCTGGCCGAGCTGGAAAAGCACAAGGCCAAGACCATCATCCTGGTCGACGCCCAAGGCCAGCACGCCGGCACCCACGCCCGCGAAATGCTCAAGACCGGTTTCACCGCCGCCAAGTTGTCCGGTGGCATCAGCAGCTGGCGCGCCGATAACCTGCCGCTGGTGAAGTGATATGAGTCAGGTTGTCGTGTATTCCAGCGATTGGTGCCCTTACTGCATGCGGGCCAAGGCCTTGCTGGAGAAAAAGGGCGTCGCCTTCGAAGAGATCAAGGTCGACGGCAAACCCCATGTGCGCGCCGAAATGGCCCAGAAGGCGGGGCGCACGTCCGTGCCGCAGATCTGGGTCGGCGCCAGGCACATCGGTGGCTGCGACGACCTGTTCGCCCTGGAGCGCGCCGGTAAACTCGATGCGCTGCTGCTCGTCTGACTCCTTAAACCCTAAAAGACCCCAAGATCACAAGGATCTGAGATGACTGACCAACAGAACACCGAAGCAGCAGAAGCCCCAGCTCCACAGTTCTCGCTGCAGCGCATCTACGTGCGTGACCTGTCGTTTGAAGCGCCGAAAAGCCCGGCCATCTTCCGTCAGGAATGGACCCCAAGCGTTGCGCTGGACCTGAACACCCGCCAGAAGGCGCTGGAAAGCGACTTCCACGAAGTGGTGCTGACCCTGTCCGTGACCGTCAAGAACGGCGAAGAAGTGGCCTTCATCGCAGAAGTGCAACAGGCTGGTATCTTCCTGATCCAGGGCCTGGACGAAGCCTCCATGAGCCACACCCTGGGCGCGTTCTGCCCGAACATCCTGTTCCCGTACGCCCGTGAGACCCTGGACAGCCTGGTCACCCGTGGCTCGTTCCCCGCGCTGATGCTGGCGCCGGTGAACTTCGATGCCCTGTACGCCCAAGAGCTGCAGCGCATGCAACAGGAAGGCTCGTCGACGGTTCAGTAATCTCGAACCCGGTGCAGGACCCCATGTGGGAGGGGGCTTGCCCCCGATAGCGGTAGATCAGTCACATAGATGTCGACTGACACTCCGTCATCGGGGGCAAGCCCCCTCCCACATTTGTTATGTGTGTTACTTGAAGCCGAGCTGGCGCCAGCCTTCATAGACGGCCACGGCCACGGTGTTGGACAGGTTCAAGCTGCGGCACCCCTCGCGCATCGGCAAGCGCAGGCGATGGCCGTCGGGCAGGGCGTCGAGTACCTCGGCCGGCAGGCCCCTGCTTTCGGGGCCGAACAGGAAGGCATCGCCCTCGGCAAAACTGGCATCATGGAACGGCCGCGAACCCTTGGTGGTGAACGCGAACAGCCGTGGGTGGCCCAGGCTTTCCAGGCAACTGGCCAGATCGGCGTGGCGCTTGAGCGTGGCGTACTCGTGGTAATCCAGCCCGGCACGGCGCAGGCGCTTGTCGTCCATGTCGAAGCCCAGCGGCTCGATCAAATGCAGGTGGCAGCCACTGTTGGCGCACAGCCTGATAACGTTGCCGGTATTCGGCGGAATTTCTGGTTGAAAAAGGATGACGTGAAACATGCACGGCTCCGAAGGCAAAGATGCGCTGCATTCTACCCTCGAAGAGGACCCGAGGCCGAAGCTTATGCCGAGGGTCATGGGTTCTTTGGCGATTGTCGGCATGATGGTCGGCCTGATGATCGGTCGCCTGACCACCCCGGACCCGGTCGAACTGCAACAGGTCGAGACCGCAGCGGACGGCGTGGTGGTGTGGTTCAACAGCGAACCCAAGCTGCACGGTGAGCATATCGATGGCACCGTGGCGCTGTTGTTCGACGCCCAGGGCAAGGCTGCGGCTGGGCGACTCAAGGTCAATGACAAGGACGTGAACTGGCGCGTACGCAAGACCGATGGCGGCCTGTTGCTGAACCTGGTGGCGGCTCGGCCGTTGCGTGGGGAGTGGAAGGGCGAGAAGGCCGATGGCCGCTGGCGGCTGGAGATCCATCTCCAGGAGGAATAAAAGAGGGAGTTCCCGGCCTGCCTGTACCAGGGCTCCCAAAACGGGGTGAAGCCTCGAAAGGCTTCGGTGTTAAAGAGGGAATCCCCGGCCTGCCTGTACCGAGGTTCCCGAAACGGTGTGGAGCGCGATGCGATTCGCATCCAGCGCCCCGGGTGTAAAGAGGGGATTCTCGGCCTGCCTGTACCAAGGTCCCCGAAACTGGGTAGTACAGGGGTTATTGCAGGGCGCGTGCCAGAGTGGCCAGGTTGTGCCAAAAAAAATCTGTATAAAACGCAAAGCCCCGGAATACGGGGCTTTGGTGCTTTTGGTTTTCAGGGTTTTTTCAGCAGCGCTGGAGTTTTCGGTATTGGATCCGTGCCCGATGCTAGTTCATGGTGCATTGAAGCGGTGCACCTTTAGCCCTCGTCGGCCTCGTCATCATCCCCGCCATCAACCTTCATCCCCAATTCCTTGATCTTGCGGGTCAAGGTATTACGCCCCCAGCCCAGCAATACCGCAGCATCGCGACGGCGGCCTGCGGTGTGCTTCAAGGCAGTCTCGATCATGATCCGCTCAAAGGCCGGTACGGCGCTGTCCAGCAGGCTCGACTGGCCGCGTGCCAGGGCCTGGTCGGCCCACTGGCGCAGCGCCTGTTCCCAGTTGGTCACGGGTGCAGAGTCCTGTGGCAGGCTCAACAGCTCCGGCGGCAGGTCGCTGATATGCACTTCGCGCCCGGACGCCATCACGGTGATCCAGCGGCAGGTGTTCTCCAGCTGGCGAACGTTGCCCGGCCACGGCAGGTTCTTCAGGTATTCCTCGGTCTCGCTTTTCAGCAGCTTCGGCTCGACGGCCAACTCCTGGGCCGCGCGGCTGAGGAAGTGGCGGGCGAGGGTCGGGATGTCTTCGCGACGGTCCGACATGCGTGGAATGTGGATGCGGATCACGTTGAGGCGATGGAACAAGTCCTCACGGAATTTGCCGGCGTGTACCAGGGTTTCCAGGTTCTGGTGGGTTGCCGCGATGATGCGTACGTCGACCTTGACCGGCGTGTGCCCGCCAACGCGATAGAACTCACCGTCAGCCAGTACCCGCAGCAGGCGGGTCTGGGTGTCGGCCGGCATGTCGCCGATCTCATCGAGGAACAGCGTACCGCCGTCAGCCTGTTCAAAGCGCCCGCGCCGCAGGTTGGCTGCGCCGGTGAACGCGCCTTTTTCATGGCCGAACAGCTCGGACTCCATCAAGTCCTTGGGAATCGCCGCCATGTTCAGCGCGATGAACGGCGAAGCCGCCCGCGGGCTGTGACGGTGCAGCGCGTGGGCGACAAGCTCTTTACCGGTGCCGGACTCGCCGTTGATCAGCACGGTGATGTTGGAGTGGCTCAAACGCCCGATGGCGCGAAACACTTCCTGCATCGCCGGCGCTTCGCCGATGATTTCCGGGGTGCGGGTCAGGGCCGGAGGGGCTTCCTGGTTCTGCTGTTCCTGGGCGTGCTGGTTGGCGCGCTTGACCAGCGCCACCGCCTCGTCCACGTCGAACGGCTTGGGCAGGTACTCAAAGGCGCCGCCCTGGTAGGACGCGACAGCGCTGTCCAGGTCCGAATGCGCAGTCATGATGATCACCGGCAGGCGCGGGTGCTGCTCGCGAATCCGCGCCAGCAGGTCCAGGCCACTGGCGCCGGGCATGCGGATGTCGGAGATGATCACGTCGGGCTGCTGGCGCGCCAGTCGGCTCATCACCCCATCGGCGCTGTCGAAGCTCTGGGTGGTCATGCCTTCCTGTTGCAAGGCTTTCTCGAGGACCCAGCGGATAGAACGGTCGTCATCGACGATCCAGACAGTTTCACTACGGCTCATGTCGATGGGGCTCCTTGTTCCAGGGGCAGAAAGATCGAGAAGGTGGTGTGGCCGGGATGGCTCTCACATTCGATCAGACCCTGGTGCTGGCTGATGATGTTCTGGGTAATGGCCAGGCCCAGCCCGGTACCGTCCGGGCGGCCACTGACCATGGGAAAGAAAATGGTTTCCTGGAGTTCCGCAGGAATCCCCGGGCCGTTGTCGATGATCTCGACCTTGGTCACCAGGCGGTGGCGCACGTGGCCGATGGTGAACTGGCGCAGGGCGCGGGTGCGCAGGCTGATGCGACCCAGGCGCAGCTCATTCTGGCTGCTGATGGCCTGCATCGCGTTGCGCACGATGTTGAGCACCGCCTGGATCATCTGTTCGCGGTCGATCAGAACGTCAGGGATGCTCGGGTCGTAGTCACGCACCAAGGTGATGCAGCCCTGGCTTTCGGCCTCGACCAGTTGGCAGACGCGCTCAAGCACTTCGTGCACGTTGGTCATCGCCAGGGACGGCAACTTGTTGGAGCCGAGCATGCGGTCCACCAGGTTACGCAGGCGATCGGCCTCTTCAATGATGACGTTGGTGTAGTCCTTGAGGTGTTCCTCTGGCAGCTCGCGGGCCAGCAGTTGCGCGGCGCCGCGAATACCGCCCAGCGGGTTCTTGATCTCATGGGCCAGGCCGCGTACCAGCATCTTGCTGGTTTCCTGCTTGGACAGTTGCGCTTCTTCCTTGGTGATGCGCAGCAGGCGATCACGCGGATGCACTTCCAGCAGTAGCAAGGTCGCGCCGTTGCTCAGGATCGGCGTCACGGCATAGTCGACGGTCAGCGTCTGGCCGGTCAGGGCGGTGAGCATCGCTTCGCGTTTGGTGAACGGGTGTGCCTGCTCCACTGCCTGGCGCAATGAACTCAGGGCCTCGGCCGACTCGGTGAACAATTCGCTGATGAACTGCCCATGGCTGCGCTGGCCGCTGATGGCCAGGAGCATCTCCGCCGCCGGGTTCATGTACTCAAGACGCAAGTCGTCATTGAGCAGAATGGTCGCGGTGGTCAGGTTGTCGAGTAGCAAACGGTGCAGTGCATCGCTGATGGTCATCAGGACCTCTTTTGGAGCAAGGCGCGGGCTTGAGGCACACGCTGATACAAGGAAAATGCAAAAACCAAACCAAGGCTCCGAAAAGAAGCGTGAAAGCCCTGAAATGGGGGTTTAAGGCGCGAAACTGTGGCGTTCTGCCAGCTTGCTCGGGAAGTTTCGAACCAAAATGGGCTGGACAGCTGGGAAGGGTGCAGTCTATCGCACCAATATAGTGCGGTTTTGTGAAGGTTGTTCAGGAAGTGGTGAACGGACCGTTTCCAGCGCGAGTGAAAATGATCCGGGAGGGTCAGTGCTGCTCTGACAGCGGCATGTCCTGTGTGCCCGCGTAAAACACCAAAAGCTCCACCGGGGTGTCTCCGGTGACGCCGCGATGTTCGGTACTCACCATCTCGGCCAGGGTTTGGCCTTGCCTCAAGGTGCGCGTAGCCCCACTGCTGCGGGCCTCGACGGTCAGCTCACCTGAAACGATGTAGGCGGCGTTGGGCATGGGGTGGGTGTGCCAGGGCAATTGGGTGTGCGCAGGGATCTTCAGGCGAATCAGCGTGAGCTGCGGCGGGCCGGAGGGGTAGGCTTTGTAGGGTGTGCCATCCCACGACTCGCTGCGTTCAAGCAAAACCTCTTTCTCGATCTGTGCCGTATCCTTTGCCTGCGTGCCGCAGCCCAGCAACGACAAGCCTACCGCAGCAGCGATCAAGCACTTGAAGGTGTCCATGGTTCCATCCTGTTCATTGAGTGAACGCTCAGGCTATGGCTGTCGGCCCAGGTGACGATGCAGGACGGTTCCTCAAATCAGGTAGGTCGAACGCAGAGCTCGGCCGTGGCACGGATCATCGCCAGTTGACGCAGCGGATCATTCAGCGGCTCATGCACGGCTTCGGCCAGCCATTGTGGGCACTGCGGATCGGTGCGCTGCGGGGTGAAGTCAGCCAATTGCTGTAGCAGGCGTTTTTGCAGTTCGTCCAACTGCGGGCGGATCTGTTTCACCAGGTCCGGGCGCGGATCGTTAGGTGCCTTGCCCTGGAACTGCCAGTCTGACAGACGGGTGTACTGCACCAGCTTGTTCGCCTCGATCTGCGCCGCGAAAAACTGCTCAACGGCGGCAGGTGCCAAGTTGTAGCCCGGTGCCTGGGCGACAACGCTGGCGATCACTTCTTGTTCGCGCTTTTTGTCCTCTACCGGCTTGTGGCTGTCCCATTTGCTGAGGGCTACCTGGTCGGCGATCTCCAGGCGTTCGGCGACGCTGTTGAGAAGGGGCTCCAGAGTGGGCGGCGCAGCACTCGCACTGACGCTGACAAATAACAGAGCGAACACAAATCGATGTTTCAAAGGCGATCTCCTGTGGGAGCTGGCTTGCCTGCGATGCGGGCAACTCGATGCATCAGGTATACCTAGCTGATGCCATCGCAGGCAAGCCAGCTCCCACATTTTAATGGGGTTTGCAGGTCTACAGCGGCGTCAGTCAGAGGCTACCTTAACTTGCGTGCTTGCCTACAGTTACGCCAGAATCCGCCGGCTTGTACGGCTGGCTTGTCGTCTCTAAGGTTGCTCGGTCGCTGCTCATCAGCGATCAGGTTTAGTAGCCTGAGGGTTAAGTTAAGCTCGTACCGCACCGTTCTTTATGGTGGCTGTGTGTAGGGCATCTTCGGGTGCGCCGGCTTTTGCTTAACTTCCCCGGTCTACTAACCTGCGCACAGCCGCCACCCTAACGTTTAGTAGCGAGTCGATGGCGGCCTCACTTGAGGAAGTTAAGACATGTTCAAGCCAACCCCCAATCCACCACCCTCTGTCTTCACCATCGCCGCCGATATCGACGACGAAGCCTTGATGATCAATACCTTCGAAACCCTCACCTCGGTCAGCGCCCTGTTGCTGGATTTATCCGAGGACTTGGGCGGCAAGCACCGTGACACCACCTTGGCCATTCACCAACTGAGTGCGTTGGGCACGCAGATGGTCGGCCAGATGCTCGACCGCCATGCCCCGACCCGCTAAATCCCAGGCAAAAAAAAGACCTCCCGAGGGAGGTCTTTTTTCGTCACGCCGCTCTTAAGGACGCAGCGCTACCGGATCAGCAGCTGTAGTACAGCTCGTATTCCAGTGGGTGTACGAAGGTACGCACCTTGATTTCTTCTTCGCTTTTCAGGCCGATGTAAGCGTCGATGAAGTCGTCGCTGAACACGCCGCCTTTGGTCAGGAACGCACGGCCCTTGTCCAGTTCTTCCAGGGCTTCTTTCAGGCTGCCGCACACTTGTGGGATCTCTTTGGCCTCTTCAGGCGGCAGGTCGTACAAGTTTTTGTCGGCGGCATCGCCAGGGTGGATCTTGTTCTGGATACCATCCAGGCCGGCCATGACCAAGGCAGCGAAGGCCAGGTATGGGTTGGCTGCTGGGTCCGGGAAGCGGGCTTCGATACGGCGAGCACGCGGGCTGGACACGTAAGGAATACGGATCGAAGCGGAACGGTTGCGAGCCGAGTAGGCCAGCATTACCGGTGCTTCGAAACCTGGGACCAGACGCTTGTAGGAGTTGGTCGACGGGTTGGTGAAGCCGTTCAGGGCCTTACCGTGCTTGATGATGCCGCCGATGAAGTACAGGGCGGTGTCGGACAGGCCGGCATAACCTTCGCCAGCGAAGGTGTTCTTGCCATCTTTGGCGATGGACAGGTGAACGTGCATACCCGAACCGTTATCGCCGTAAAGAGGCTTAGGCATGAAGGTAGCGGTACGGCCGTAAGCCACGGCAGTGTTGTGTACGCAGTACTTCAGGGTTTGTACTTCGTCAGCCTTGGCAACCAGGGTGTTGAACTTCACACCGATTTCGTTCTGACCGGCAGTGGCCACTTCGTGGTGGTGCACTTCGATGACCAGGCCCATGTCTTCCATGGCGTTGCACATGGAGGTACGGATTTCGTGGTCGTGGTCGAACGGCGGAACCGGGAAGTAGCCACCTTTGATACCTGGGCGGTGGCCATGGTTGCCGCCTTCAACGTCCTGGTCGGACATCCAGGAGCCTTGTTCGGAGTAGATCTTGAACATGGAACCGGAGATGTCGGACTTGAACTTCACTTGGTCGAAGATGAAGAATTCTGGCTCTGGGCCCACGAATACGGTGTCACCGATACCGGTGGACTTCAGGTATTCCTCGGCACGCTTGGCGATCGCACGTGGGTCGCGGTCGTAGCCTTGCATGGTCGAAGGCTCGATCACGTCGCACACCAGGATCAGGGTGGCTTCTTCGGTGAACGGGTCGAGCACGGCAGTGCTGTCGTCCGGCATCAGGATCATGTCGGAGGCTTCGATGCCTTTCCAGCCGGCGATGGAGGAACCGTCGAACATTTTGCCTTCTTCGAAGAAAGCTTCATCCAGCGCGTCGCGAGCCGGCATGGTCACGTGGTGCTGAGTGCCTTTGGTGTCCGTGAAGCGCAGATCAATCCATTTAACGTCATGATCTTTGATGAGTTGAACCGACTTCGACATAGTGTCCTCCGGGTGGCTTCGGGCTGGGGTAGTGGAGTTAGCCCTTAGAATGTGGGTGATGCCGGCGCGGATACTCCGCCATGGCAACCTGCCTCACAAGAGAGCAAATTGCATGCCAGTGCGCCAACATGGGTTTTCTGCTCCAAAAACGCCCCTATAAAGGTGCATTGCGACAAAAGCCCAAAAATAGCGCACCGCAATGTAGCGCAAGGACGCGTAAATGCACCTCTTTAGTGCGTTGCGCTTGCGATGCATATTAACTGGTTAAACCTTGAGCGATTTCCGCTATAATCCGCGCCCCCCTTTTTCAGCAGGCCCGGCGCGCGCTGTTTCCATGAAATTAATCGTTAAAGTCTTCCCCGAGATCACCATCAAAAGCCGACCGGTACGGACGCGTTTCATCCGTCAGTTGGCCAAGAACATCCGTGCCGTGCTCCGTGACTTGGACCCGGCTGTGGTGGTGAACGGTGTGTGGGACAACCTCGAGCTGGAAACCCGTGTCACCGAGCCCAAAGCCTTGAAGGACATGACCGAGCGCCTGAGTTGCATGCCGGGCATCGCGCATTTCCTGCAGGTCGATGAGTACCCGTTGGGCGACTTCGACGACATCACCGAGAAGTGCAAACAGCACTATGGCAGTGAGCTCGAAGGCAAGATCTTTTCGGTGCGCTGCAAGCGTGCCGGAAAGCACAGCTTCAGCTCCATGGATGTCGAGAAATACGTCGGCAGCAAGCTGCGTCGCGAGTGCGGCGCCGCCGGAATTTCCCTGAAAGCACCGCAAATTGAAGTGCGCATGGAAATTCGCGACCAACGGTTGTTTGTGATCCACAGCCAGCACAACAGCATCGGCGGTTACCCGCTGGGCGCCCTGGAACAGACCCTGGTACTGATGTCCGGCGGTTTCGATTCCACGGTGGCGGCCTACCAGATCATGCGTCGCGGCCTGATGAGCCACTTCTGCTTCTTTAACCTGGGCGGGCGTGCACACGAATTGGGCGTGATGGAAGTTGCGCACTTTATCTGGAAGAAGTACGGCAGCTCCCAGCGCGTGCTATTTGTGAGCGTACCGTTCGAGGAAGTGCTGGGCGAAATTCTCGGCAAAGTCGATAACGGTCATATGGGCGTGGTATTGAAGCGTATGATGTTGCGCGCTGCCTCGCGGATCGCCGACCAGTTGCAGATCGACGCGCTGGTCACCGGTGAAGCGATCTCCCAGGTATCGAGCCAGACGCTGCCGAACCTGTCGATCATCGATTGCGTTACCGAGAAGCTGGTACTGCGCCCACTGATCGCCAGCCACAAGCAGGACATCATCGACCTGGCAGAGCAGATCGGCACCGCCGACTTTGCCAAGCACATGCCTGAGTACTGCGGGGTCATCTCGGTGAACCCCAAGACCCACGCCAAGCGTCACCGCGTGGAGCATGAAGAGAAAGAATTCGACATGGCGATTCTGGAGCGTGCGCTCGAGAACGCCAAGCTGGTCCCGATCGATCGCGTGATCGACGAACTGGGCCAGGACATCAAGATCGAAGAAGTCAGCGAAGCCCTGGCCGGCCAGATCGTCATCGATATCCGTCACCCGGATGCCGCTGAGGATGAGCCGCTGGAAATCGCCGGCATCGACGTACAAACGCTGCCGTTCTATGCATTGAACGCGCGTTTCAAGGAACTGGATAACAGCCGTCAGTACCTGCTGTATTGCGACAAAGGCGTGATGAGTCGCCTGCATGCCCACCATTTGCTCAGTGAGGGGCATGCCAATGTGCGCGTTTATCGACCGAGCTAAGAGCCCGGGGCTGTTTGCCTGTGGCCTGCGTCACCGGCCCCCCGACTCTGCCGTCAAGCTGTAACGGCAAGGCCTGACTCTACTGTTAATCGCTGCCACGACCTGTCAGCACACCGAATCCTCTGATCGAGATACACAAGTGATCGAAAATCTACGTAACATCGCCATCATTGCTCACGTTGACCATGGTAAAACCACCCTGGTAGACAAACTCCTGCGTCAATCCGGCACCCTGGAGCGCAACGAGCTCAACGACGAGCGCGTGATGGACTCCAACGACCAGGAAAAAGAGCGCGGCATTACCATCCTGGCGAAAAACACCGCCATCAACTGGAACGGCTACCACATCAACATCGTGGACACCCCGGGCCACGCCGACTTCGGCGGCGAAGTAGAACGCGTAATGTCGATGGTTGACTCCGTTCTGCTGCTGGTTGACGCTCAAGACGGCCCTATGCCGCAAACCCGTTTCGTGACCAAGAAGGCTTTCGAAGCCGGCCTGCGTCCGATCGTGTGCATCAACAAGGTTGACCGTCCAGGCGCGCGTCCGGACTGGGTTCTGGACCAGATCTTCGACCTGTTCGATAACCTGGGTGCCACCGAAGAACAGCTGGATTTTAAAGTCGTCTACGCCTCGGCCCTGAACGGTATTGCCGGTCTGGACCACACCGACATGGCTGAAGACATGACCCCGCTGTACCAGTCGATTGTCGACAACGTACCTGCGCCGGCTGTTGACCGTGACGGTCCGTTCCAGATGCAAATCTCGGCACTGGACTACAACAGCTTCCTGGGTGTTATCGGCGTTGGCCGTATCGCCCGTGGTCGCGTCAAGCCGAACACCCCGGTTGTCGCTATCGGCGCCGACGGCAAGAAGCGCAACGGTCGTATCCTGAAGCTGATGGGTCACCACGGCCTGCACCGCATCGACGTTGAAGAAGCAGCAGCTGGCGACATCGTGTGCATCAGCGGTATGGACTCGCTGTTCATCTCCGACACCCTGTGCCACCCGGACGCGGTAGAAGCGATGAAGCCTCTGACCGTTGACGAGCCAACCGTTTCCATGACCTTCCAGGTAAACGACTCGCCTTTCTGCGGTAAAGAAGGCAAGTTCGTGACTTCCCGTAACATCAAGGAACGTCTGGACAAAGAGCTGCTGTACAACGTTGCACTGCGCGTTGAAGAAGGCGACTCGGCTGACAAGTTCAAGGTTTCCGGCCGTGGTGAGCTGCACCTCTCGGTACTGATCGAAACCATGCGTCGCGAAGGCTTCGAAATGGGCGTTGGTCGTCCGGAAGTGATCATCCGTCAGGTTGACGGCGTGAAGCAGGAACCGTTCGAAAACGTCACCATCGACACCCCTGAAGAATCCCAGGGCAAGGTCATGGAAGAGATGGGCCTGCGTAAGGGCGACCTGACCAACATGGTGCCGGATGGCAAGGGCCGTGTACGTCTGGAATACAACATCCCTGCGCGTGGTCTGATCGGTTTCCGTAACCAGTTCCTGACCCTGACCAACGGTGCTGGCATCCTGACCTCGATCTTCGATCGCTACGACACCATGAAGTCCGGCGACATGTCCGGCCGTCAGAACGGTGTTCTGGTATCGGTAGAAACCGGCAAGGCGCTGACCTACTCCCTGGAAACCCTCCAGGCGCGTGGCAAGCTGTTCGTTGAACACGGCCAAGAGATCTACAACGGTCAGATCGTTGGTCTGAACAGCCGTGACAACGACATGGGCGTCAACCCAACCAAAGGCAAGAAGCTCGACAACATGCGTGCTTCGGGTAAAGACGAAACCATCGCTCTGGTTCCACCTGTTCGCTTCACCCTGGAACAGGCCCTGGAATTCATCCAGGACGACGAGCTGTGCGAAGTGACGCCTAAGTCGATCCGCCTGCGTAAGAAGATCCTGGACGAAGGCGAGCGTACCCGCGCTGCCAAGAAAGCCAAGAACTGAGTTAACTCAGGCTGAATGAAAAACGCCCCCGGTCGAAAGGCCGGGGGCGTTTTTTTATGCCTGCAGGTTTTGTGGTGACTGTGCCGGCCCTATCGGGGGCAAGCCCCCTCCCACATTTTGAACTGTGAACACTTTCAAGTGTGGGAGGGGGCTTGCCCCCGATGAGGCCCTTGAGAGCCCCACAAAGCCCGGATCAGAACTTGTCGAGGGTCTTGAACTTGGTCTCGCGCACCACTTCCTTCGGTTTATAAGCGCAATACCCAGGACGCGGCCCGATTTTCGGGTGGTTGCGGCAGGTATCCGGGCGCTTGTCATAAATAGTGCAGAAGCGCGTCTTACGATCCAGGTACAGGCAATCGTTGTTGCTCATGCGCTGCAAGGTAAAAATTTCGGATTTGGAATTGAAGCGCTCGACGATGCCTTCCTTCTGCAAGCGCTTGGCGATGTTCTTCGGCGGGTCGCCGCGCTCGAATTCATCGACGATGCCAATGCGGATCAGGTCCTTGATCTTCACTTCGACCGGCAGCGTGCAGCAGCTGGACACGCAACCACCGCACATATGCGCGGAATATTTCTGCCACGTTTCAAGACGGTCGAGTTCCGCGGCGGCGATCAATTGAGGCTTCATCAGGGTTCCAAAAGGTGGGGCTGTATCCGGGCGCGCGATCATACCGGGATTGGTGATTTTTTGAACAATATTTTCTGGGTTTCAGCTCAAAGGCTGATTGGGCACGACCCCTGCATCTAATTCACGCAACGGTGAATGAGTTAAAAAACTGCCGAACCAGCGCGTCTACCGTCTGTCAGACCGTCTAGGCTCTAGCAACTCCTTCTATCTCGCCCGAGGTCGCAATTGATGTCTCAGGAACCACTTGCACGAGAAGCAGAGGTAGCCGCATTCCGCGATGCCGTCTTGACCAAACTCACCTACGCGGTGGGCAAGGACCCGGATCACGCCTTCGACCACGACTGGTTCGAAGCCATTGCCCTGGCCGCCCGCGACCAGATGGTCGACCACTGGATGGACCATACGCGGCGTATCTACCGCAAAGGCCAGAAACGCGTTTACTACCTCTCCCTGGAATTCCTGATCGGCCGCCTGCTCTACGACAGCCTGAGCAACCTCGGCGTGCTGGAGATTGCGCGCGAAGCGCTGTCCGAGCTGGGCGTCGACCTGGAGCGCATTCGCCTGCTGGAGCCCGACGCGGCGCTTGGCAACGGTGGCCTGGGCCGTCTGGCGGCGTGTTTCATGGAAAGCATGTCGACCCTGGGCATTGCCGGCCATGGCTATGGCATCCGCTATGAACACGGCCTGTTCCGCCAGGCGATAGTCGATGGCTGGCAGCAGGAGCAGACCGAGCGCTGGCTGGATTTCGGCAACCCGTGGGAGTTCGAGCGGGCCGAAGTGATTTACCCGATCGGCTTTGGCGGCAGCGTCGAAACCCTGGCGGACGCCTCCGGCAAGATGATCCAGGTGTGGTCGCCCAACGAAACCGTGCGGGCCGTGGCCTATGACACGCCGGTGGTCGGCTGGCGTGGCGCCAGCGTCAACACCCTGCGCCTGTGGCGCGCCCGTGCCGTGGAAGACCTGCACCTGGAGCGCTTCAACGCCGGCGACCACCTGGGCGCTGTCGCCGAAGTGGCCCGTGCCGAAAGCATCTCCCGGGTGCTTTACCCGGCCGACAGCACCGAAGCGGGGCAGGAACTGCGCCTGCGCCAGGAATACTTCTTCGTCTCCGCCTCGTTGCAAGACTTGCTGCGCCGTCACAAGAACATGCACGGCTCGGTGCTGAGCCTGGGCGAACACGCGGCGATCCAGCTCAACGACACTCACCCGTCCATCGCCGTGGCCGAGTTGATGCGCCAGTTGGTGGACTTGCACGACATTCCGTGGGAGGCGGCTTGGGACGTCACTGTTGAAACCCTTTCCTACACCAACCACACGCTGTTGCCTGAAGCATTGGAAACCTGGCCTGTAGGTCTGATGGAGCGCATGCTGCCCCGGCACATGCAGATCATTTACCTGATCAACGCCCAGCACATCGATTCGCTGCGCGCCAAAGGTATCCACGATTTCGATGTGCTGCGCGCCGTCTCACTGATCGAAGAAGACAACGGCCGCCGTGTGCGCATGGGTAACCTGGCGTTCCTCGGCTCCCACAGCGTCAATGGTGTATCAGGCTTGCACACCCAACTGATGCGCAGCACGGTGTTCTCCGAACTGCACAAGCTGTACCCGGAACGCATCAACAACAAAACCAACGGCATTACCTTCCGCCGCTGGTTGTACCAGGCCAACCCCAAGCTCACGTCCATGCTGGTGGAGGCGCTCGGTCCGGACATTCTCGACAAGCCCGAGCAGCGATTGGTGGAGCTGGAGCCGTTTGCCGAGAAACAGACGTTCCGCAAGGCGTTTGCCGATCAACGCTTGCACAGCAAGCGTGCACTGGCCGACATCATCCACGAGCGCCTGGGCATTGCGGTCAACCCGGCGGCGATGTTCGACGTGCAGGTCAAGCGTATCCACGAGTACAAGCGCCAACTGCTCAACCTGCTGCACACCGTGGCGCTGTACCAGGCGATCCGTGCCGAACCGGGCACCGACTGGGTGCCGCGCGTGAAGATCTTTGCGGGCAAGGCGGCCGCCAGTTACCACCAGGCCAAGTTGATCATCAAACTGACCAATGACATCGCCCGCACGGTCAATAACGACCCGACCGTGCGCGGTCTGCTCAAGGTGGTGTTCCTGCCCAACTACAACGTCAGCCTGGCGGAAAGCATCATTCCGGCGGCGGATTTGTCGGAGCAGATCTCTACCGCCGGCTTTGAGGCTTCGGGCACCAGCAACATGAAGTTCGGCCTCAACGGCGCGCTGACCATCGGCACCATGGACGGCGCCAACGTGGAGATGCACGAGCGTGTCGGGGCCGAGCACATGTTTATCTTCGGCCTTAGCGCGCAGCAGGTGGAAGCTCGCAAGCACGCCGGTGAATTCAATGCCGGGCCGGACATTGCGGCGTCCCATCGGTTGAACGATGTGCTGCAAGCGATCCGGGGCGGGGTGTTCTCGCCGGATGATCCGGGGCGCTATGTGGGGTTGATCGACGGGTTGGTCGATTACGACCGTTTCCTGGTATGTGCTGACTTCGATTCGTACTGGGACGCCCAGGCACGGGTCGAGGCGCATTGGCATGATTCCAAGGCGTGGTGGCGTTCGGCAGTGCTGAATACGGCGCGGATGGGTTGGTTCAGCTCGGACCGGACCATCAGGGAGTACGCGACCGAGATCTGGAAAGCCCTCGAGTAAACATCGCTGATCCAAAAATGTGGGAGGGGGCTTGCCCCCGATAGCAGCCTGTCAGTTTGCAGATATGTCGACTGGTGCACCGCTATCGGGAGCAAGCTCCCTCCCACATTGGTTCTGCATTGATATACTGGGCGCCGGTTTGCCTAGGGAATATCGACCATGCAATGGATGTTCATGCTGATTGGCCTGGTGCTCGGGTGGACGCTCGATGAGACGTTCAGCGATGCGGGCATCGGTGCGCTGTTGGGGCTGGGTATTGGCCAGGCGATCCGCCTGGCGAAGCTGTCAGCCCAGGCGGACCAACAGGCGCGTCAGTTGGAAACCACGCAGAAGGCGCTGATAGCGCTGGGTGAGCGCCTGCGGCAACTGGAAGTGCCCACGCCGCCGAGCACTACCGTCGTCGAAGCCCCAATCCCTGAACCCACACCTGTTGCCAAGGCGCCCGAGCTGGTTTGGGAGCTGCCGGCTGAATTGGCGCCGGTTGCCATCGTTGCCGAGCCGAGCCAACCGCTGCCGTCTGATACATGGGCGCCCAGCCCAACAGCAAAGCCCAAAGAACCTGCCGCCCCGCGTGGCCCCAACTTGATCGAGCGCGCCCTCAGCGGCGCACGCAATTGGCTGTTTGGCGGCAACACCGTGCTGCGCGTCGGCGTGGTGCTGCTGTTCCTCGGCCTGGCATTCCTGCTGCGCTACGCCACCGAAGGCATGGTGGTGCCGATCGAGTTGCGTTATGCCGGCGTAGCCGCGGCGGCGTTGGGCCTGCTGGGCCTGGGCTGGTGGTTGCGGCTGCGCAACAGCAACTACGGGTTGATGCTGCAGGGCACCGGGATTGCCGTGCTGTACCTCACGGTGTTTGCTGCGATGCGCCTGCATCCGTTGATCGACCCCGGTGCCGCACTCGGCCTGCTGGTTGCAGTCACCGTGTTCTCGGCGATCCTGGCGATTACCCAGGATGCGCTTGGGCTGGCCTGCGCGGCGGCGCTGGGTGGGTTTGCCGCGCCGATCCTGACGTCAACAGGCGCTGGCAACCATGTGGCGCTGTTCAGCTATTTTGCCCTGCTCAATGCCGGCATTCTCGCCATCGCCTGGTTCAAGGCCTGGCGCCTGCTCAACCTGATCGGCTTTGTCGGCACCTTTGGGATCGGTTTCGCGTGGGGCATGCGTTCCTACACGACTGAGCTGTTATGGAGTACTGAACCGTTCCTGATCCTGTTTTTCCTGATGTACCTGGCCATCGGCTTGCTGTTCGCCCGGCGCAAATTGCTGGAGATGCGCGATGCTCCAGAGGATGACAGCCGTGGTGCGTTGCTGCGCTGGTCGGCGGCCAAGGGGGATTATGTCGACGGCAGCATGCTGTTCGGCCCGCCGCTGGTGGGCTTTGGCTTGCAGTTTGCGCTGGTGCAGCACCTGGAGTTCGCAGCGGCGTTCAGCGCCCTCGGCCTGGGCATTATTTATATGGGGTTGGCGCGACTGTTGAGCGGCGGTCGCGCCTTGCTGCTGGCGGAGACGTGCCTGGCCCTGGGCGTGATTTTCGCCAGCCTGGCGATCCCGCTGGGCCTCGATGCGCGCTGGACCGCTGCCGCCTGGGCCGTGGAGGGCGCCGGGATCTTCTGGCTCGGTTTGCGTCAACAGCGACCGTTGGCACGCGCCTTCGGTTTGTTATTGCAACTGGGCTCGGCGCTGGCGTTCCTCAGTGAGCTGCGCATCGGTGAGCACACCTTGCTGGATGGCGCACCGTTGGGCGCGTTGTTGCTGGGCGCGGCGCTGCTGTTCAGCTTCGATCAACTGCGCAAGGCATCCACCGAGCAGGCGGCGGACAGGGAGCGTCGAGGCTTGCCGGTACTGGCGGCCCTGGGCTTGGGCTTTCTGTATCTGCTTGCCCCGTTGCTGCTGGATACCCAAGGCACTGCCGTCAGTTGGGCAATCGCCGGGCTGGCGACGTTGTTCGTCGGGCTGCGCATTGGTTCGCGCACCTTCCTGTTTACCGCGTTCGCCGTGCAATTGCTGGGCGGCGCGTTGTTCCTGCTGCGTTTGCAAGGTGGCGACGGAGCGGCGGTGTTCAGCACAGGCTGGAGCGGTTTGCTCACAGCGTCACTGATCGGCCTGGCCTTGATCGGCGGCATGCTGCTGGCGGCGCGTGACGACCTGGTGCGCAGTGACGTGCGGCTGTTGCGCGGGTTGTCGGTGGTGCTGCTGGCGGGCCTGGTGCTGATCAACCTCGCGGTGCTGTTCGTGCTGCCGTGGGAAAGCGCCAGCGGTGTGTGGGCGGCCAGTGGTTTGCTGATCATCTGGCTGAGCCTGTACCTGCAGCAGCGCGTCAGCTTTGTGTTCGGCCTGCTGCTGCAAGTGGTCGGCGGCGGCTCGTTCCTGCTGGCGGTGCCCGAGTTGCTGGGGCCGTTGTCTGGCGAGGGGTTGCGCCCGTTGGCCCACAGCGGTTTCTGGACACCCATGGTGCTGGGCCTGGCGGCAATGGTCGGCGCCTGGCGCTTGCAGCGCGAACCCCATGCGCCGGTGTTTGCCGTGTTGAAGCTGCAGCGGCTGTCCGACGTGCTGTTGGTGTGGGGCGCGGCGTGGTGGACGTTGGCGCTGGCCGGCGAAGTGTTGCGGTTTATACCGCAGGAATTGCTGGGTGCGTTCCTGCTGGGGTGCGCGGCGATCAGCGTGGCAATCTGGATGCTGCTGGCTGCGCGCCTGAAGTGGGTGTCGCTGGGCGTGCTGTGTACGTTGCTGATGCCGGCGGTGGGCGTGGTGCTGCTGGTATGCGCGCATACCTATTACCACCCGGCGGCGCAGTATGGCTGGCTGGCGTGGCCGGCGGTCTTTGTGGTGCATTTCATCTCGTTGCGGCGTTTGGCGACAATCGTTCCCGCCAAGGCGCTGAGCGTGGCCCACGTGCTCGGCTGCTGGATGTTGATCGGCATGCTGGCGCTGGAGTTGCGTTACGGTCTGCTCAGGTTCTCTGCCGAATACAACGCCTGGCGCTGGCTGGGCTGGGCGATCCTGCCAAGTCTCTACCTTATGCTGGCTGCCGCGCCGCGCCATTGGCCATGGCCGGTCTCGGCGTACCCAAGGGAATATCGAGTGTTGGCGGCCGTGCCATTGGCGGTGCTGATGCTCGGTTGGTTCTGGCTGGCGAACAGCTTCAGCGATGGCACCGCCAGGCCGCTGCCCTATGTGCCGCTGATCAACCCGCTGGACCTGGGCCTGCTGTTCGCGCTGCTGGGCGTGTATGTGTGCGCACGAAGTGTCGCGCCGCTACGCGGGCCGCGTGCCGAGCTGATCGCACAAGGCGTCGCTGGGCTTTCGCTGTTTGCCTTCTTTACCGCGTTGGTGATGCGCACGGCCCACCATTGGGGCGGTGTGCCGTTTCAATTGGATGCGTTGCTGGAGTCGATGCTGGTGCAGGCCGGCCTGTCGATCGTCTGGACCCTGATCGCCCTCGGCCTGATGATCGGCGGCCACCTGCGCCATCGCCGCGAAGTGTGGCTGATCGGCGCGGTGCTGATTGCGGTGGTGGTGGCCAAGCTGTTCTTTGTCGAATTGAGTAACCGCGGCGGCTTGGCGCGGATCGTGTCGTTTATCGGCGTGGGCGGGTTGTTGCTGGTGGTGGGCTACTTTGCGCCGCTTCCGCCCAAACGCGCCGAAGCGGTGTTGGAAACTGAAGGAGCATCCTCTTGATCGGTAAGTTGAGCGTGGCCGTGCTGGGCCTGTGTACGACCTTGTCCGTGTGGGCGCAGGAAACGCCCGCCGACTTCACCACCCAGGTGCCGCTGAGCGTCAGTGGCAACGGCCCTTGGTATCGCCTGGAGTTGCCACTGGCGGTGCAATTGAACGCGCGCCAGGCGGATCTCGCCGATGTGCGGGTGTTCAACGCCGCCGGCGAGCCCCAGGCCTATGCGTTGTCGCGCCAGGCGTCGCAGCGCACCGAAAGCCGCGAAGTTACCGATGTGAAGTGGTTCCCGCTGTACGCCGCCGACACCCAGCAAGCCCTGCCCGACGTGGTGATGAAAGCCACCACCACCGGCACCCTGGTGGAAATCAAGCCGTCCACCGCACCCAAACCCGGCAAGCAAGTACTGCGTGGCTGGGTGTTGGACGCCAGTGCGATCAAGGCGCCCTTGCAGCAATTGAGCCTGGACTGGAGCCGCGAGCAGGAGGGCTTCCAGCGTTTCAGCATCGAGGCCAGTGATGACTTGCAGCATTGGGACGCCTGGGGCGATGGGCAGATGGCGCGCTTATCGTTTGCCGATGAGCGGGTCGAGCAGCATGACGTGAACTTGCCCGGGCAATCGGCGCGCTACCTGCGGCTGGTCTGGCAGGGCCAGGCGGCGCCGTTGCTGACCTCGGCCAAGCTGGTGAGCGCTACCCGCAGCAGCGTGCCGCTGCCGTTGGTGTGGTCGCAGCCGCTGGCGGGTAAGCGGCTCAGCGCCGGGGAATACAGTTGGCAGTTGCCTGCGGGGCTGAGTCTCGAACGCTTGCGCATCGAGCTCAAGCAACCCAATACGCTGGCGCCCGTGACGTTATCCGGTCGAAGGGACAGCAAGCAGGCTTGGCAACCATTGAGCAATGGCTTGCTGTATCGCCTGACCCAGAATGGCCAGGACGTGGTGCAGGATGAACTGCAGTTGCCGGGGCAAACGGTGGCCGAGCTCAAATTGCAGGTGGATGAGCGCGGTGGCGGCCTGGGCGTCGAAGCGCCCGCCCTGCGCTTTGCGGTGCGCGCCACGCAGTTGGTGTTCCTGGCGCGGGGTGAGGCACCGTTTACGCTGGCGCTGGGCAATGCGTCGGCCAAGGCGGCAAGCCTGCCGCTGTCGACCCTGATCCCGGACTACAAACCCGAGCGCTTCAAGACGCTGGGGCAGGCCAAGGTCGCCGGGGAAGTCGCGGTCACGCCGGTTGCGGTGGTAGGCGCTGCCGATGCCGGGACGAACTGGAAAAAGCTCGGGCTCTGGGCCGTGCTGCTGCTCGGCGTGGCGGCACTGGGCGCCATGGCCTACAGTTTGCTGCGCAAGCCGCCGGCGGCACGTTAAATAAAGTCCATGAACTCTATTGGGTTTAAATCCTCTGATAGGAGGAAATACGCCCCGACTCGCGTTAAACTGCGCGGGTTTTCAAGCCCCCCATTCTCCGGAGCCTTACATGTCCCGCGTTACCTTGAGTCGCTATTTGATCGAGCAGACCCGCAGCAACAACACGCCTGCCGATCTGCGCTTCCTTATCGAAGTGGTGGCGCGTGCTTGCAAGGAAATCAGCCACGCCGTGTCCAAAGGCGCACTGGGTGGTGTCCTGGGCAGCATGGGCACTGAAAACGTGCAGGGCGAAGTGCAGAAGAAGCTCGACGTCCTGTCCAACGAGATCCTGCTCGAAGCCAACGAATGGGGCGGTCACCTGGCCGGCATGGCGTCCGAAGAAATGGACAATGCCTACCAGATCCCCGGCAAATACCCGAAAGGCGCGTACCTGCTGGTATTCGACCCGCTGGACGGTTCGTCCAACATCGACATCAACGCACCGGTTGGCACCATCTTCTCGGTACTGCGTTGCCCGAACGAATACCTGAGCCAGAACGAAGCGCTGAACGAAAAGGCCTTCCTGCAGCCAGGCACCGAGCAGGTGGCTGCCGGCTACGCCATCTACGGCCCGCAGACCATGCTGGTGCTGACCCTGGGCGACGGCGTCAAGGGCTTCACCCTGGACCGTGAAATGGGCAGCTTCGTACTGACCCACGAGGACATCACCATTCCTGCGTCGACCCAGGAATTCGCGATCAACATGTCCAACCAGCGCCACTGGGAAGAACCGGTCACTCGTTACGTAGGCGAGTTGATGGCAGGCGAAGAAGGCCCGCTGAAGAAAAACTTCAACATGCGCTGGGTGGCCGCGATGGTCGCCGACGTGCACCGCATCCTGACCCGTGGTGGCTTGTTCATGTACCCACGCGACAGCCGCGAGCCATCCAAGCCGGGCAAACTGCGCCTGATGTACGAAGCCAACCCGATGTCGTTCCTGGTGGAGCAGGCAGGCGGTGCGTCCACTGACGGCCACCAGCGCATCCTCGACATCCAGCCGGAAGGCCTGCACCAGCGTGTGGCGGTGTTCCTGGGTTCGAAGGAAGAAGTTGAGCGCGTGACCGCTTACCACAAGAAGTAAGCTGCGGCGACAAGTGACCGGCGTTGTTGTGAGCCGGTTCACCCTTGAAGAAGCCCCGAAACGTTTCAGCGTTTTCGGGGCTTTTTTGTTTTTGCTCATCGGGAACCAGACACCTCTTTTCCCTTCTAAGCTTCTGGCAGATACCCACGCTGCTTTGTCCCTCCAGGAGTGTTTCCATGTCGTTACGCCGTCTCGCGTTGCTGGCTTTTTGCGTGCTGTTGGCCGCTTGCAGCAAGGTCAACCAAGAAAACTATCAAAAATTGTCGGCTGGCATGGCCAAGGCTGAGGTGGAGTCATTGTTGGGCAAGCCGACCGATTGTTCCGGCGCACTGGGTATGTCCAGTTGCACCTGGGGCGATAAAAACAGCTTTATCAGCGTTCAATATGCCGGTGACAAGGTTCTGATGTTTTCCGGGCAAGGCCTGAAGTAAACCGGGGCGCAAGCCTGCGGGAGAAGAAGAATGATGCGTTTTGTTTTGTTCCTTTGTGCCAGCCTGTTTTTGGCGGGCTGTGCCAGCCATTCTGGCGATGATCTGCAACCCAAGACAGCGAGCAACGTCAACCTCAAGCGTTACCAGGGCACCTGGTATGAGTTGGCCCGATTGCCGATGTACTTCCAGCGCAACTGTGCGCAGTCCGAAGCCCGTTACACCCTGTTGCCTGACGGCGACATGTCGGTGTTCAACCGCTGCCTGACGACCGAGTGGAAGTGGGAAGAAGCCAAGGGCACCGCCACCCCGCAAGTGCCGGGCAAGACCGACAAGCTCTGGGTGGAATTCAATAACTGGTTCACCTCGCTGCTGCCGGGTGTCGCCAAGGGCGACTACTGGGTGCTGTATGTCAGCGATGACTACAAGACCGCCATTGTGGGCAGCCCGAGCCGACGCTACATGTGGATCCTGTCGCGCACGCCGACGGTCAATGCGGACACCCGCGAAGACCTGCTGAGCAGGGCGCGGCAACAGGGGTATGACACCACACGGTTGATCTGGCGTACGTCGGACAAGCAGATGGCGAAGACTTCGCAATAACTCTGGATCACCACCGATTCAATTGTGGGAGGGGGCTTGCCCCCGATTGCAGTGTGTCAGTCAGCACATCTGATTCTGATACATCGCTATCGGGGGCAAGCCCCCTCCCACCGTTTTTAACCGAGTAAATCCCTCAAGACCTTTGTGAACGCTCGGCTGCTTTCTTCTTCGCCGGCATGACGCCCATCACGCACCACCCACTTGCCGTTGACCCACACATCCCGCACCTGCCGATCACCGCCGGCAAACAACCAGCGATTCAGAATCCCGTCCTCGGTCGCCGTCGCCAGGTACGGATCATTGCCGTCCAGCACAATCCAATCCGCGCGCTTGCCCACTTCCAATCGGCCAATCGGCTGGCCCAGTGCCTGGGCACCACCGTCCAGCGCGGCATCGAACAGCGTGCGTCCAACCATCGGCTGGTCACTGCGATACAAGCGGTTGCGCCGTTGATCACGCAGGCGCTGGCCGTACTCGAGCCAGCGCAATTCTTCCACCACACTCAATGACACATGGCTGTCGGACCCGATCCCCATGCGCCCGCCCTGGGCGAGAAAGTCCACCGCTGGGAAAATCCCATCACCCAGGTTGGCCTCGGTGGTCAGGCACAAACCGGCAATCGCCCGGCTCTTGGCCATGCGCGATACCTCATCGGCATCGGCATGGGTGGCATGCACCAGGCACCAGCGTTCATTGACGTCGACATTGTCATACAGCCATTGCAGCGGGCGCTTGCCGCTCCAGGCCAGGCAGTCGTCGACTTCCTTCTGCTGCTCGGCGATGTGGATATGCACCGGGCAGGTCTGGTCGCTGGTGGCCAGCACTTGGTGGATTTGTTGCGGGGTGACGGCGCGCAGGGAGTGAAAGCACAGGCCCAATTGCTGCGCCGGTTGCGCGGCCAGAATTGGCTGCAGGCGCGCTTGCAGGTCCAGGTAATTTTCAGTGCTGTTGATAAAGCGTCGCTGGCCTTCATTCGGCGCCTGGCCGCCAAACCCTGAGTGGGTATAGAGCACCGGCAACAACGTCAGGCCGATCCCACTGCTGGCCGCCGCCTGGCTGATCTGCCGCGACAATTCCGTGCGATCGGCATAGGGCTGGCCGCTGACGTCATGGTGCACATAATGAAATTCGGCCACCGAGGTGTAGCCGGCCTTGAGCATCTCGATATACAACTGGCACGCGATCACCTGCAATTGGTCCGGGTTGATCTTGCCGACCATTCGGTACATCAGGTCGCGCCAGGTCCAGAAACTGTCATTCGGGTTGCCGGCCACTTCGGCCAAACCGGCCATGGCACGCTGGAATGCGTGGGAATGCAGGTTCGGCATACCCGCCAACACCGGGCCTCTCAGCCGTTCGGCAGCCTCTGCGCTGGCATTGGCCTCAACGCTGGTCAGCAAGCCATCGGCGCTGACTTCAAGACGTACATCATTGGCCCATCCATTAGGCAGCAGCGCGCGTTCGGCAAAGAAAGCGGACATGATCAAGGCACCCCGGTCGTGTGTTTATTTGTATATACATATACAGACGTTTGCCTGCTCGGTAAACTCCGGCAATCTATGCATCTTTTCCCCCTGCAAGGATTCCCTGTGCCGACTCCGCCCGCCAACTCTTCGCTGGCTGCCCACATGGACGAAAGTCCGGCGCCCTTGTACGCCCGCGTCAAACAGATGATCAGCCAGCAGATTCTCAACGGCAACTGGCCGCCCCATTACCGCGTGCCTTCGGAGAGCGAACTGGTCAGCCAGCTGGGTTTCAGCCGCATGACCATCAACCGCGCCCTGCGCGAGCTCACCGCCGAAGGGTTGTTGGTGCGCATGCAAGGCGTCGGCACATTTGTCGCCGAACCCAAGAGCCAGTCGGCGCTGTTCGAGGTGCACAACATTGCCGATGAGATTGCCTCCCGTGGTCATCGGCATACCTGCCAGGTCATCACCCTGGGTGAAGAGGCTGCCGGTTCCGAGCGCGCCGTTGCCCTGGAGATGCGTGAAGGCGGGCGGGTGTTTCACTCGCTGATCGTGCACTTCGAAAACGATATTCCCGTGCAAATCGAAGACCGTTTCGTCAACGCCCTGGTCGCGCCGGAATACCTGCAACAGGATTTCACCCAGCAAACGCCCTACGCCTACCTGAACCAGGTGGCGCCGCTGACCGAAGGCGAGCATGTGGTCGAAGCCATCCTCGCCGATGCGGCCGAGTGCAAACTGCTGCAGATCGAACCCGGCGAGCCGTGCCTGTTGATTCGCCGGCGCACCTGGTCGGGTCGCCAGCCGGTGACCGCCGCGCGTTTGATCCACCCCGGTTCCCGTCACAGCCTGGAAGGACGCTTCAGCAAATGAGCAGCGTAAAAGTCTGGCGCGCCGCCGAGTACGTACGCATGCCGTGGAAAAACGGCGGTGGTAGTACCGAAGAAATCACCCGTGATGCAGGTGCAGGGCTGGATGGCTTTGGCTGGCGCTTGTCGATTGCGGATATCGCTGAGTCGGGTGGCTTTTCCACCTTTGCCGGTTACCAGCGTGTCATCACCGTGATCCAGGGCGCCGGCATGGTGCTGACCGTGGATGGCGAAGAGCAGCGCGGGTTGTTACCGCTGCAACCCTTTGCGTTCAAGGGTGACAGCCAGGTGGCATGCCGCTTGATCATCGGGCCGATCCGCGACTTCAACCTGATCTACTCGCCACAGCGTTACCACGCGAGGCTGCAATGGGTGGACGGTGTGCAGCGGTTCTTCAGTACCGCGCAGACCGTGCTGGTGTTCAGCGTTGCTGATGAAGTGAAGGTGCTGGACCACAAGCTCGGCCATCACGACTGCCTGCAGATCGACGGTAACACCGGCCTGCTGGATATCTGCGTAGCGGGACGCAGCTGCATCATCGAACTGACTGCCCGCTAAAACTGTTCCCAACCAGCGCACCACTTTGTTACCGAATGCCCCAGCGTGGCGCAAAACCACGCTGTCGTGACAAACCTCCCTCGCCGTAAACCTTCGTCCCAAGAAATTTCATCACGCCTCTACACCTTGATTTTCAAGGCTCGCACGCGCTTTCAAAAAAAATCCAAACGCCTCGCCGAAAAAGTTGGCCGCTCGATTGCATATGCTTGTATGTACAAGTAAAGATGTGTGCGTAAGACTCTCCTTCGCACCATCCATGTTCGCGCATCGATCGCCGAGGAGTCCTAGCAGTGACCAAGCCTACAAAATACCGTGACGTCGAAATCCGTGCCGCCCACGGTAACAAGCTCACCGCCAAAAGCTGGCTGACTGAAGCGCCGCTGCGCATGCTGATGAACAACCTTGACCCACAAGTGGCCGAGAACCCGAAAGAACTGGTGGTGTACGGCGGTATTGGCCGTGCAGCACGCAACTGGGAGTGCTACGACCAGATCGTCGAGAGCCTCACTAACCTGAATGACGACGAAACCCTGCTGGTGCAATCCGGCAAACCGGTCGGCGTGTTCAAGACCCACAGCAACGCCCCGCGTGTACTGATCGCCAACTCCAACCTGGTGCCGCACTGGGCCAGCTGGGAACACTTCAACGAACTGGATGCCAAGGGCCTGGCCATGTACGGTCAGATGACCGCCGGCAGCTGGATCTACATCGGCAGCCAGGGCATCGTCCAGGGCACCTACGAAACCTTCGTCGAAGCCGGTCGCCAGCACTACAACAGTGACCTTAAAGGCCGTTGGGTACTGACTGCCGGCCTCGGCGGCATGGGCGGCGCCCAGCCGCTGGCGGCCACCCTGGCCGGCGCCTGCTCGCTGAACATCGAGTGCCAGCAGGTCAGCATCGACTTCCGCCTGAACAGCCGCTATGTCGACGAACAAGCCACCGACCTCGACGACGCCCTGGCGCGTATCGCCAAGTACACCAAGGAAGGCAAGGCCATCTCCATCGCCCTGCTGGGCAACGCCGCCGAAATCCTGCCGGAACTGGTCAAGCGTGGCGTACGCCCGGACATGGTCACCGACCAGACCAGCGCCCACGACCCCCTCAACGGTTACCTGCCGGCGGGCTGGACCTGGGACGAATACCGCGCCCGCGCCAAGACCGAGCCCGCTGCCGTGATCAAGGCCGCCAAGCAGTCCATGGCCGTGCACGTCAAAGCCATGCTCGAGTTCCAGAAACAAGGCATCCCGACTTTCGACTACGGCAACAACATCCGCCAGATGGCCCAGGAAGAAGGCGTGGAAAACGCTTTCGATTTCCCGGGTTTCGTCCCGGCCTACATCCGCCCGCTGTTCTGCCGTGGCATCGGCCCGTTCCGCTGGGCGGCGCTGTCCGGTGACCCGCAGGACATCTACAAGACCGACGCCAAAGTCAAAGAGCTGATCCCGGACGACGCGCACTTGCATAACTGGCTGGACATGGCCCGCGAACGCATCAGCTTCCAGGGCTTGCCGGCACGTATCTGCTGGGTTGGCCTGGGCCAGCGCGCCAAGCTCGGCCTGGCGTTCAACGAAATGGTGCGCAGCGGCGAGTTGTCGGCACCGGTGGTGATCGGCCGCGACCACCTCGACTCCGGCTCGGTCGCCAGCCCGAACCGCGAAACCGAAGCCATGCAGGACGGTTCCGACGCCGTGTCCGACTGGCCGCTGCTCAACGCCCTGCTCAACACTGCGAGCGGCGCGACCTGGGTATCGCTGCACCACGGCGGCGGCGTGGGCATGGGCTTCTCCCAGCACTCCGGGATGGTCATCGTCTGCGACGGCACCGACGAAGCGGCTGAGCGGATCGCCCGTGTGTTGCACAACGACCCGGCCACCGGTGTGATGCGCCATGCGGATGCCGGTTACCAGATCGCGATTGATTGCGCCAAGGAGCAGGGCTTGAACCTGCCGATGATCAAGTAAGCCAGTACCACCCTGAAACAATCCATCAGAGGTTGAACCGACATGGCTGCAAATGACACCACCCCGTTGATCGAAAGGCGTTCGATCGACTACATCCCGGAAACCGAAAGACACGGTCGTCTGTTCAGCCAGTTCACCCTGTGGATGGGCGCCAACCTGCAGATCACCGCGATTGTCACCGGGGCCTTGGCCGTGGTGCTGGGCGGCGATGTGTTCTGGTCGTTGATCGGTCTGTTGATCGGTCAGCTGATCGGCGGTGGGGTCATGGCGTTGCATGCGGCGCAAGGGCCCAAGCTGGGCCTGCCGCAGATGATTTCCAGTCGGGTGCAGTTCGGTGTGTATGGCGCGGCCATCCCTATTGTGCTGGTGTGCCTGATGTACCTGGGCTTCACCGCCACTGGCACCGTGCTTTCGGGGCAGGCGCTGGGCCAGTTGTTCGGGGTCAGCGACAGCGTCGGCATCCTGATTTTCGCCAGCGTCATCGTGCTGGTCACGGTGCTCGGCTACCGGGTGATCCATTTCATCGGGCGTGTCGCCAGCGTGATTGGCGTGATTGCCTTTGTGTACCTGTTCAGCCGTCTGATGAGCCAGACCGATGTGGGCGCGCTCCTGCAGATCCGCCACTTCAGCTGGAGCAGTTTCCTGCTGGCGGTGTCGCTTGCGGCCTCCTGGCAGATAGCCTTCGGCCCGTACGTGGCGGACTATTCGCGTTACCTGCCGAGCAAGACCTCGTCGGTGAAAACCTTTTTCGCCGCCGGTGCAGGTTCGGTGGTGGGCGCGCAGGTGGCGATGGTGCTCGGCGTGTTTGCCGCGGCCATGTCCAACGGTCAGTTCGCCGGGCATGAAGTGGCCTACATCGTGGGCCTGAGCGGCACCGGCGCTACCGCTGCGCTGCTGTACTTCAGCATCGCGTTCGGCAAGGTCACCATTTCGACGCTGAACTCCTACGGCAGCTTCATGTGCATCGCGACCATCGTCAGCGGCTTTCGTGGCCGCCTGGAGGTCACGCGCCTGCAACGCCTGGTGTTCGTGCTGGCGATTGTCGGTACGGCGACCCTGATCGCATTGCTCGGCCAGCACTCGTTCCTGGGGGCGTTCAAGTCCTTCATCCTGTTCCTGCTGGCGTTCTTCACGCCCTGGAGCGCGATCAACCTGGTGGACTACTACTGCATCACCCGCGAGCGCTATGACGTACCAGCGCTGGCCGACCCGAACGGTCGCTACGGGCGCTGGAACCTGCTGGGGATCAGCGTGTATGTGTTCGGCGTGCTGGTGCAGTTGCCGTTCATCTCCACCAAGTTCTACACAGGTCCCTTGGTGGCCGCGCTGGGTGATGTGGATATCTCCTGGATCATCGGCCTGGTACTGCCCGCAGCGCTGTATTACCTGTGTGCGAAAAAATGGCACGGCACCGTGCCCGATCAACTGATCCTGCCAACAGAGCAGGGCGCTATACCCACAACAAACGGGCTGGCTGCACAGGCCTGATGGGACGTGGACAGGGCAGGATGCCTACTGACTGCCGTAATCCATTTCAAGATTGGGAGCGTCACAACAATGAAAATGCATAAGACCCTGATGGCTACCTTGCTCTCTGCAGGCTTGCTGGCCAGCGCTGGCGCCCAGGCAGCCGGTTGGTGCGAATCCGGCAAGCCGGTGAAATTCGCCGGCCTGAACTGGGAGAGCGGCATGTTGCTCACCGACATCCTGCAAACCGTGCTGGAAAAAGGCTACGACTGCAAAACCGACAGCTTGCCGGGCAACTCCATCACCATGGAAAACGCCCTGAGCAGCAACGACATCCAGGTGTTTGCCGAAGAGTGGGTCGGCCGCAGTGAAGTCTGGAACAAGGCCGAGAAGGCCGGCAAAGTCGTCGGCGTCGGCGCCCCGGTTGTGGGCGCTATCGAAGGCTGGTACGTGCCGCGTTATGTGATCGAAGGCGATGCCAAGCGCAAGCTGGAGCCCAAGGCCCCGGAGCTGAAAACCATCGCCGACCTGGCCAAGTACGCCTCGGTGTTCAAGGACCAGGAAGAGCCCTCCAAGGGCCGCTTCTACAATTGCCCGGCCGGCTGGACTTGCGAGCTGGACAACAGCGAGATGCTGAAAAGCTACGGCCTGGAAAGCACCTACACCAACTTCCGCCCAGGCACCGGCCCGGCGCTGGATGCGGCGGTGCTGTCGAGCTACAAGCGTGGCGAGCCGATCCTGTTCTACTACTGGTCGCCCACGCCGCTGATGGGCCAGGTCGACCTGGTCAAGCTGGAAGAAAAACCCGGCGTGGATAAAAGCGTGAGCATCAAGGTCGGCCTGTCCAAGACCTTCCACGAGCAAGCTCCAGAACTGGTGGCCGTGCTGGAAAAGGTCAACCTGCCCATCGACCTGCTGAACCAGAACCTGGGCCGCATGGCCAAGGAGCGAATTGAGTCGCCAAAACTGGCGAAAATTTTCCTCAAGGAACATCCTGAAGTCTGGCACGCCTGGGTGAGCGACGACGCAGCCAAGAAAATCGACGCGGCCTTGTAGGTCAAGCGTGCCCGGCTACCCTGAGGGGCAGCCGGGCGCCTGGCCACAACCCACTGGATCGAGAGCACGATATGTTTCCTGAGAGTTTTACGTTTTCCATCGCCGACTGGGTCAACGGTTGGGTGGACTCACTGGTCACCAACTACGGTGATGTGTTCCGGCACATTTCCGACACCCTGCTGTGGGCCATCGTCAACCTGGAAGGGTTGCTGCGCGCAGCGCCGTGGTGGCTGATGCTGGCCATTGTCGGCGCCGTCGCCTGGCACGCTACCCGCAAGGTGGCGACCACGGCAGTGATCGTCGGCCTGCTGTTCCTGGTGGGCGCGGTTGGCCTGTGGGACAAGCTGATGCAGACCCTGGCCTTGATGATGGTCGCCACGGTGATCTCGGTGCTGATCGGCATTCCGCTGGGCATTCTGTCCGCACGCAGCAATCGCCTGCGTTCGGTGCTGATGCCGCTGCTCGACATCATGCAGACCATGCCGAGTTTCGTGTACCTGATCCCGGTGCTGATGCTGTTCGGCCTGGGCAAGGTCCCGGCGATTTTCGCCACGGTGATCTACGCCGCGCCACCGCTGATTCGCCTCACAGACCTGGGCATTCGCCAGGTCGACGGCGAAGTCATGGAAGCCATCAACGCCTTCGGTGCCAACCGTTGGCAGCAACTGTTCGGCGTGCAACTGCCACTGGCGTTGCCGAGCATCATGGCCGGTATCAACCAGACCACCATGATGGCGCTGTCAATGGTGGTGATCGCCTCGATGATCGGCGCCCGTGGCCTGGGTGAAGATGTGCTCGTCGGCATCCAGACCCTCAACGTCGGGCGTGGCCTTGAAGCCGGCCTGGCGATCGTGATTCTCGCAGTGGTCATCGACCGCATTACCCAGGCCTATGGTCGTCCACGGCATGAGGCGAGCAAATGACTACTGTCAGCAAAATCGAAGTCAAAAACGTCTTCAAGATCTTCGGCGCCCGCTCCAAGGATGCGCTGTCGTTGATCGGCCAGGGCAAGACCAAGGACCAGGTGCTGGCCGAAACCGGCTGCGTGGTCGGTGTGAACGACCTGTCCCTGAGCATCGGCACTGGCGAGATCTTCGTGATCATGGGCCTATCGGGTTCCGGCAAGTCCACTCTGGTGCGCCACTTCAACCGCCTGATCGACCCCACCAGCGGCGCGATCCTGGTGGACGGTGAAGACATCCTGCAACTGGACATGGAAGCCCTGCGCCAATTCCGTCGGCACAAGATCAGCATGGTGTTCCAGAGCTTCGGCCTGTTGCCCCACAAGAGCGTGCTCGACAACGTCGCCTATGGCCTGAAGGTGCGTGGCGAAACCAAGCAGGTCTGCGCCGAGCGCGCCTTGCACTGGATCGAAACCGTGGGCCTCAAGGGCTACGAAAACAAATACCCGCACCAGCTTTCCGGCGGCATGCGCCAGCGTGTCGGCCTGGCCCGTGCGTTAGCGGCCGACACCGACATCATCCTGATGGACGAAGCCTTCAGCGCCCTCGACCCACTGATCCGCGCCGAGATGCAGGACCAGTTGCTGGAGCTGCAAAAGACCCTGCACAAAACCATCGTGTTCATCACCCACGACCTCGACGAGGCCGTGCGCATCGGCAACCGCATTGCAATCCTCAAGGACGGCAAGTTGATCCAGGTCGGCACGCCGCGGGAGATCCTGCATTCGCCGGCGGATGAGTATGTGGATCGGTTTGTCCAGCGGCGGGCGGCGGTGGTCTGAGCTGGAATTGTTGGTGAGGCTGATGGCCTCATCGGGGGCAAGCCCCCTCCCACAGGGGAATGCATTCCAAATGTGGGAGGGGGCTTGCCCCCGATAAGGCCGGTAAGGCTGCACAAGAATTGAAGAGAGTATGAACATGCCCCAGGCAACAAAAGTCACCATCGCCGACACCCCACTGCGCTGGCAGGACGTCGTCGCCGTCGCCCGCCACGGCGCGGTGCTCGAACTCTCGGGCCAGGCCTGGGCGCGCATCGACAATGCCCAGGCCATCGTGCAGCGCATCGTCACCAGCGGTGAGCGCGCCTATGGCGTGAACACCGGCCTGGGCGCGCTGTGCAATGTGTCGCTCAAGGGCGAGCAACTCAGCCAACTCTCGCGCAACACCTTGCTCAGCCACGCCTGTGGCGTCGGCCCGGTGTTGAGCGACGAACAGACCCGCGCGATCATCTGCGCCGCCATCATCAACTACAGCCACGGCAAATCCGGCCTGCATCCGCAGGTGGTGCATTCGCTGCTGGCGCTGCTCAACCACGGCATCACGCCGCAAGTGCCGTCCCAGGGTTCGGTGGGTTACCTGACCCATATGGCCCATGTTGGCGTGGCGCTGCTGGGTGTGGGCAATGTGAGTTACCAAGGTCGGATCGTTCCGGCTCAAGAGGCATTGAACGCGGAAGGTCTGCAGCCGGTGGTGCTCGGCGCCAAGGACGGTCTGTGCCTGGTCAACGGCACGCCGTGCATGACTGGCCTGAGCTGTCTGGCCCTGGCCGACGCGCATCACTTGCTGCAATGGGCCGACGTGATCGGCGCCATGAGTTTCGAAGCCCAGCGTGGTCAGATCGATGCCTTCGATGAAGAAATCATCGCCCTCAAGCCGCACCCCGGCATGCAGCAAGTGGGTATCAACCTGCGCGCCCTGCTTGATGGCAGCGAAGTGATCGCCAGCAGCAAGGGCATTCGCACACAGGATGCGTTAAGCATTCGCTCGATCCCGCAGATCCACGGCGCGGCACGCGACCAGGTAGAGCACGCCACGCGCCAGATCGAGACTGAACTCAACAGCGCCACCGACAACCCGCTGGTTCTCGGCACGCCGGAACACTACCGCGTGGTGTCCCAGGCCAACCCGCATGGGCAGTCCGTGGCGTTGGCGGCCGATATGCTGGCGATTGCCATGGCCGAAATCGGCGCGGTGGCCGAACGTCGCCTGGACCGCCTGATCAACCCGCACGTCAGCGGCTTGCCGGCGTTCCTGGTCAGCAACCCTGGGGTCAACTCCGGGATGATGATCGTGCAGTACGTCGCCGCCTCGCTGTGCGGGCAAAACCGCCAATTGGCGCAACCGGCGGTGCTCGACAACTTCGTCACCTCGGGCCTGCAGGAAGACCACCTGAGCATGGGCACCAATGCGGCGCTCAAGCTGCACCAGGTGCTGGCCAACGTGACCCAGATTCTCGCCATCGAGTACTTGTTGGCGGCCCAGGCGTTCGAGTTTCTCAAGGAACAACGTTTCGGCGTCGGCACCGAACGTGCCTGGCGTCTGCTGCGCGACGTCGTGCCGGCCTATGAACAGGACCGTTGGCTGGCGCCGGACATTGCCGCCGCCGCTCAACTGCTGAAAAACACCGATTTACCGAATGTGCACTTTTAAAAGAACAATTCAGAAGGAGTATGAATGTGACTGCGCTAAACCTGATTCCAGGCCAACTGAGCCTTGCCCAACTGCGAGCCATCTACCAGCAGCCGGTAACCCTCAGTCTGGATGACAGCGCCACGGCGCAGATCGAAGCCAGTGTGGCCTGCGTGGAGCAGATTCTCGCCGAGAACCGCACCGCCTACGGTATCAACACCGGTTTCGGCCTGCTGGCCTCGACCCGCATCGCCAGCGAAGACCTGGAAAACCTTCAGCGTTCGCTGGTGCTGTCCCACGCCGCTGGCGTCGGTGAGCCGATCAGCGATGCGCTGGTGCGGTTGGTCATGGTGCTCAAGGTCAACAGCCTGAGCCGTGGGTTCTCCGGCATTCGTCGACAGGTGATCGACGCACTGATTGCGCTGATCAACGCCGAGGTGTACCCGCATATTCCGCTGAAAGGTTCGGTGGGTGCCTCCGGCGACCTGGCGCCGTTGGCGCACATGTCCCTGGTGCTGCTGGGCGAAGGCAAGGCACGCTACAAAGGCGAGTGGCTGGAAGCGACTGACGCGCTGAAAGTCGCCGGCCTCACGCCGCTGACCCTTGCCGCCAAAGAAGGCCTGGCGCTGCTCAACGGCACCCAGGTGTCGACTGCTTATGCACTGCGCGGCCTGTTCGAAGGTGAAGACCTGTTCGCCGGCGCCCTGGCCTGCGGCGGCCTCACTGTGGAAGCGGTGTTGGGTTCGCGTTCGCCATTCGATGCGCGCATCCATGCGGCACGCGGCCAGCGCGGGCAGATCGATTCGGCGGCAGCCTACCGTGACCTGCTCGGCGACAGCAGCCAGGTGTCCCAGTCGCACCAGAACTGCGACAAGGTGCAAGACCCGTACTCGCTGCGCTGCCAGCCACAAGTCATGGGCGCCTGCCTGACCCAGTTCCGCCAGGCCGCTGAAGTGCTGGTGGTCGAGGCCAACGCCGTGTCGGACAACCCGCTGGTGTTTGCCGCTGAAGGCGACGTGATCTCCGGTGGCAACTTCCACGCCGAACCGGTGGCCATGGCGGCCGACAACATGGCGCTGGCCATCGCCGAAATCGGCTCGCTGAGTGAGCGCCGTATCTCGCTGATGATGGACAAGCACATGTCGCAACTGCCGCCGTTCCTGGTGGGCAATGGCGGCGTGAACTCCGGCTTCATGATCGCCCAGGTGACCGCTGCCGCGCTCGCCAGCGAGAACAAGGCGCTGGCCCATCCCCATAGCGTCGACAGCCTGCCGACCTCCGCCAACCAGGAAGACCACGTGTCGATGGCCCCGGCTGCGGGCAAACGCCTGTGGGAAATGGCTGAGAACACCCGTGGCATTCTCGCGGTTGAGTGGCTGGCCGCGTGCCAGGGCCTGGACCTGCGCGAAGGCCTGAAAACTTCGCCGAAGCTGGAAAAGGCGCGTGGCATCCTGCGCAGCAAAGTGGCGTTCTACGACAAGGACCGCTTTTTCGCGCCGGACATCAACGCCGCCAGCGAACTGCTCGCCACTCGCTGCCTGAATGAGCTGGTGCCGGCCAAGCTGCTGCCGAGCCTGTAACCGCCACACCCTGTAGTGAGCGGGCTTGCCCCGCGCTGGGCTGCGCAGCAGCCCCAAAAAACTGCCGCCGCGTTCTGTCTGAAGAAATGCGGTGGCAACTTCAGGGCCGCTTCGCAGCCCAGCGCGGGGCAAGCCCGCTCACTACAGTTGTCAGGCAACTGGCTCTAAATTTTCTCAGGATAAAAATAATTAAGGACGAGAAATGCACCAGCAAGAAAAAGGTTTGAAACGCGGGCTCAGCGCCCGACATATTCGCTTCATGGCACTCGGTTCCGCGATCGGTACCGGGTTGTTCTATGGCTCCGCCTCGGCTATCCAGATGGCTGGCCCCGCTGTGCTGCTGGCCTACCTGATCGGCGGCGCCGCCGTGTTCATGGTGATGCGTGCCCTCGGTGAAATGGCCGTGCACAACCCGGTCGCCGGTTCCTTTGGCCAGTACGCCAGCACCTACCTGGGTCCCATGGCCGGGTTTATCCTCGGTTGGACCTACGCGTTTGAAATGATCATCGTGTGCCTGGCCGACGTCACCGCCTTCGGCATCTACATGGGCTTCTGGTTTCCCGAGGTCGCGCGTTGGGTCTGGGTGCTCGGCATCGTGTTTCTGATCGGCGGCCTGAACCTGTGCAACGTCAAAGTGTTTGGCGAAATGGAGTTCTGGCTGTCGCTGCTCAAGGTCGGCGCCATCGTGGCGATGATCCTCGGCGGCTTCGGCATCATGCTGTTCGGCATCCACTCGGCCGGTGAGACCCAGGCCAGTGGCCTCAGCAACCTGTGGGCCCACGGTGGCTTCATGCCTAATGGTATCGGCGGCCTGATCGCTTCGTTTGCGGTGGTGATGTTTGCCTTCGGCGGCATCGAAATCATCGGCATCACCGCCGGCGAAGCCAAGGACCCGCAGCGCGTGATCCCCAAGGCGATCAACGCGGTGCCGCTGCGTATCCTGTTGTTCTACGTGCTGACCCTGTTCGTGCTGATGGCCATCTACCCATGGCCGCAGATCGGCAGCCAGGGCAGCCCGTTCGTGCAGATCTTCAGCAACCTGGGCATTGGCTCGGCGGCGACCATCCTCAATATCGTGGTGATCTCGGCCGCTGTTTCGGCCATCAACAGCGACATCTTCGGCGCCGGCCGCATGATGTACGGCCTGGCCCAGCAGGGGCAGGCACCCAAGGGCTTCGCGCAACTGTCGAAACACGGTGTGCCGTGGATGACTGTGGTGGTGATGGGCGCAGCCTTGCTGGGTGGCGTGGTGCTCAACTACCTGATCCCGGAAAACGTATTCCTGCTGATCGCCTCGATTGCCACCTTCGCCACCGTTTGGGTGTGGCTGATGATCCTGTTCACCCAGGTCGCCATGCGCCGCTCAATGACCAAGGAGCAGGTCGCCGAATTGAAATTCCCGGTGCCGTTCTGGCCCTATGCGCCGGCGGCCGCCATCGTATTCATGCTGTTCGTGTTTGGTGTGCTGGGTTACTTCCCGGACACCCAGGCTGCCTTGCTGGTCGGTGCCGTATGGATCGTGCTGTTGGTGGTGGCCTACCTGCTGTGGGTCAAACCCGCTGCCGGGCAAGCGGCCAAGGTCCATTACGACCCGGCTTTGTCTCATCGTTAATCTAGGGAGGCGTTGATGAAAACGCTTTGGCAACACTGCCACGTCGCAACCATGGCCCAGGGCAAGTACTCGATCATCGAGGATGCCGCCATGGTCACCGCGGGTTCGCTCATCGAGTGGATCGGCCCCCGCAGCCAGGCACCCACGGCGGATTACGCCCAGGTGCATGACCTGCACGGCGCGTGGGTCACCCCCGGGCTGATCGACTGCCACACCCACACGGTGTTCGGCGGTAATCGCAGCGGCGAATTCGAGCAACGCCTCGAAGGCGTCAGCTACGCCGAGATCGCGGCCAAGGGCGGTGGTATTGCCAGCACGGTGCGCGCCACTCGCGCCGCAACCGAAGATGAGCTGTTTGCCAGTGCTGAAAAACGCCTGCGCAGTCTGCTGCGTGATGGCGTCACCACCGTGGAGATCAAGTCCGGCTACGGCCTGGACCTGGCCAACGAACGCAAGATGCTGCGTGTGGCCCGTCGCCTCGGTGAAGCGCTGCCGGTCAGCGTGCGCGCCACGTGCCTGGCGGCCCATGCGTTGCCGCCGGAGTACAAGGACCGCGCCGACGACTACATCGACCATATCTGCGCCGACATGCTGCCGGCCCTGGCGGCGGAAGGGCTGGTGGACGCGGTGGATGCGTTCTGTGAGTACCTGGCGTTCTCCACCGAACAAGTGGAGCGCGTGTTCAAAGTTGCCCAGCAACTCGGCCTGCCGGTGAAACTGCACGCCGAGCAGCTCTCTTCGTTGCACGGTTCCAGCCTGGCCGCGCGTTACCAGGCATTGTCGGCGGATCACCTGGAATTCATGACCGAAGAAGATGCCATCGCCATGGCCGCTTCCGGCACCGTCGCGGTGTTGCTGCCGGGCGCCTTCTACTTCCTGCGCGAAACCCAATTGCCGCCGATGGAGGCCCTGCGCAAGCACGGCGTGAAAATTGCCATCGCCAGCGACCTCAACCCCGGTACTTCGCCGGCGTTGTCGGTACGCCTGATGCTGAACATGGCCTGCACCCTGTTCCGCATGACCCCGGAAGAAGCCCTGGCCGGTGCCACGCAACATGCGGCTACCGCATTAGGCATGGGCGACACCCACGGTTCGCTGGAGGTGGGCAAGGTCGCGGATTTTGTCGCTTGGCAGATTGATCGTCCCGCCGACCTGGCGTACTGGCTGGGTGGCGAGCTGGATAAACGCGTCGTGCGCCATGGCGTCGACGCCACTGTATGAGGAGTACTGCTTGTGGATAAGGTTCTGAACTTCAAACAAGGCCGCGTGCCGCTGCTGATCAGCATGCCCCATGCCGGCCTGCGCGTGACGCCTGCGGTCGAAGCCGGGTTGATCCCCGAGGCGCAAAGCCTGCCGGATACCGATTGGCACATTCCTGCGCTGTATGACTTCGCCGAAGAGCTGGGCGCCAGCACCCTGGCCGCCGAATACTCGCGGTTTGTCATCGACCTGAACCGGCCGTCCGACGACAAGCCGTTGTACGCCGGTGCGACCACCGGGCTGTACCCGGCGACGCTGTTCGACGGCGTGCCGTTGTTCCGCGAAGGGCTGGAGCCGTCCCAGGAGGAACGCGTCAGCTATCTGCAGAAAATCTGGGGGCCGTACCACCGTGCCCTGCAAGAAGAGCTGGCACGCCTCAAGGCCGAATTCGGCTACGCCTTGCTGTTCGATGCACACTCGATCCGCTCGGTGATCCCGCACCTGTTCGACGGAAAGTTGCCGGACTTTAACCTTGGTACGTTCAATGGCGCCGCGTGTGATCCCGAATTGGCCAGCCAATTGGAAGCCATTTGCGCCGCGCATCCGCAGTACTCCCATGTATTGAACGGACGCTTCAAGGGCGGCCACATCACTCGGCATTACGGCGACCCGGCGCAGGATATCCACGCGGTGCAGTTGGAGTTGTGCCAGAGCACTTATATGGAAGAGGTTGAGCCGTTCCGATATCGCCCTGATTTGGCCGAGCCGACGCGGGTGGTGCTGAAGCAATTGCTGGAAGGGCTATTGGCCTGGGGGCAAGCGCGTTATCGGTGAATTGCGGGGCTGCTGGAATAGCTATCGGGGGCAAGCCCCCTCCCACCTTTTGATTTATGAACCCAGTCAAATGTGGGAGGGGGCTTGCCCCCGATGGCGGTCTCACCGTCGCCCCAGTGCAACTGCCGGTCGCCACAGTTCGTGTTGAATGCATTTTCACTGCGTAAGGTTGTTGAATAAAAACAGCCGAGTGAGCGCTCATCCATGAAAAAACTGTTGTTGCCCCTCACCTGTGTCGCACTGCTCAGTGCACACGCCATGGCCGCCGAACCGGCCTCCTGCAAAAGCATCCGCATGGGCGTGGTCAGCTGGACCGATGTGATCGCCACCTCCGGCATGGCCGACGTGCTGCTCAATGGCCTGGGCTACGACAGCAAACAGACCAGCGCGGTGCAGCAGATCATCTTCGCCGGCATCCGCGACAAGCGCCTGGACATCTTCCTCGGCTACTGGAAACCCGCGATGGACAACAACATCGCGCCGTTCCTGGCGGCCAGGCAGGTCAAGGTCTTCGACACCCCGAGCCTCGCCGACGCCCAGGCCACCCTGGCCGTGCCGCAATATGTGGCCGACGCGGGCTTGAAGACCTTTGCCGACATCGCCCGCTTCAAGGACAAGCTCGGCGGCAAGATCTATGGCATCGAGCCGGGCAGCGGCGCGAACACCGATATCCAGAAAATGATCGACACCAACCGCTTCGGCCTGGGTGGCTTCAAGCTGGTGGCCTCGGGTGAGGCGGGCATGCTCGCCGCCGTGCAGCGCGCGGTGAATCGCAAGGAGTTCGTGGTGTTCGTCGGTTGGACCCCGCACCCGATGAACATCAACATGAAAATGGCCTACCTCACCGGCAGCGAAGACGTGTTCGGCCCCGACGAAGGCCGTGCCACCGTGTCCACCGTCACCGCGCCAGACTTCGCCGAGCGCTGCCCCAACGCCAACCGCCTGTTGGAGAACCTTACCTTCACCGCCGCCCAGGAAAGCCAGTTGATGGTACCGATCATGGAGCGCCAGTCGCCGCAGGAGGTGGCCAGGCAATGGTTGCGTGATCATCCCGAGGATTTGCAGCGCTGGTTGGCTGGGGTAAAGGCATTTGATGGCGGCGATGGTGTAGCGGCGGTGCAGGCGAGCCTTAAATGAACCCATACCCGATTTCGCCCGAACTGGCAGCGTTCGTAGCGAAGACCGAGTCGTTCACCAGCGACGACACGTCGCTGGCTGGGTTGCGCCACGGCTACGACCGCATGTGCCAGGCGTTTACCCCGCCGGTGCCCGACGGGCTGGCGATGACGGATTTTTCCCTGGCTGGCGTGAGTGTGCGCAGTTATCTGCCCGCTGCCCCCGCGCCCTTGGCTGGCTGGCCGTGCCTTCTTTATATGCACGGCGGTGGTTGGGTGGTCGGCGGGCTGGATTCCCACGACTTCATCTGCTTCGAATTGGCCACGGCCTTGCAGGTGCTGGTAATCGCCATTGATTACCGCTTGGCGCCCGAGCATCCGTTTCCGGCGGCCTATGAGGATTGCCGCGCCGTGTGGCAGGCGATCCAGGCGGGGCAGGGGCCGCATGCCATCAACCTGCAACGCCTGGTGGTGATCGGCGACAGCGCGGGCGGCAACCTGGCCGCGGCGGTGTGCCTGGGGTTGCGCGACGACCGGCAGCCACTGCCGCTGGCCCAGGTGCTGATTTACCCGGGGCTGGGCGGCCCACCTGAACTGCCGTCGCGGCGCGACTGTGCGGATGCGCCCTTGCTCAGCAGCGCCGACACTGAGAGTTACCTGGCGCTGTACCTGCAGGGCAGCGGCAAGCCCACGGCGTATGCCATGCCGCTGCTGGTCGACGACTTCAGCGGTTTGCCCAAGGCATTCATTGCCGTGGCCCAGTTCGACCCGCTGCGTGATGACGGCATGCTTTACGCCGAGCGCCTGCAAGCGGCGGGTGTGAGCAGCGTGCTGTATCCCGGCAAAGGCCTGGTGCACGGTTGCCTGAGGGCCCGGCGGCACGTACCGGAGGTGGACCGGCTCTACGATTTCCTGCTGGATTACCTGGGGAGCGAAGGGCTGACACAGGTCTAAGCGCTCTAGGACATGCTCATTGCACAATTCGGGTTTATAGTGCCAGACGGCAAAATAAAAGACGTCCCCCCAGGGATGAACCCGACCCCTTACGGAGCGCGCAATGCAGACTTGGTACCCGCAGATCAAACCCTACGCCCGGCACGATCTGGCAGTCGATGACATCCACACGCTGTACGTCGATGAAAGTGGCTCCCCCGAAGGCTTGCCCGTCGTATTCATCCATGGTGGCCCTGGTTCCGGTTGTGATGCGCAGAGCCGCTGCTACTTCGATCCCAACCTGTACCGCATCGTCACCTTTGACCAGCGCGGCTGCGGGCGCTCCACCCCGCGCGCCAGCCTGGAAAACAACACCACCTGGGACCTGGTCGCCGACCTTGAGCGCATCCGCGAGCACCTGGGCATCGAAAAATGGGTGTTGTTCGGCGGTTCCTGGGGCTCGACCCTGTCCCTGGCCTACGCGCAAACCCACCCGGAGCACGTGCATGGCCTGATCGTGCGCGGCATCTTCCTGGCCCGCCCGCAGGACATTCATTGGTTCTACCAGGAGGGCGCGAGCCGCCTGTTCCCGGATTACTGGCAGGACTACATCGCGCCGATCCCGGTGGAAGAGCGCCACGACATGATCGCGGCCTACCACAAGCGCCTCACCGGCAACGACCAGATCGCCCAGATGCACGCGGCCAAGGCCTGGTCCGGTTGGGAAGGGCGCATGTTGGGCCTGTGCCCGAGCCCGGCGCATGTGGAGCGCTTCTCCGAGCCGCAACGTGCCCTGTCCATCGCGCGGATCGAGTGCCACTACTTCACCAACAACTCGTTCCTGGAGCCGAACCAGCTGATCCGCGATATGCACAAGATCGCCCATCTGCCTGGCGTAATCATCCACGGGCGCTACGATATGATCTGCCCTTTGGATAACGCCTGGGAGTTGCACCAGGCGTGGCCCAACAGTGAGCTGCAGGTGATTCGCGAAGCCGGCCATGCGGCGTCCGAACCCGGCATCACCGATGCCTTGGTACGTGCGACCAGCGAAATGGCACGACGCTTGCTCGATCTGCCGCCTGAAGAAGCATGAAGGGCCTGTTGCAACGGGTGCGCGGCGCCCGGGTCGAGGTCGCGGGCGAAATCGTCGGCGCCATCGACCAGGGTTTGCTGGTGCTGGTGGCCGTCGAGCCTGCGGATACGCCGGAAAGTGCCGATAAGCTGCTGCACAAGCTGCTGAACTACCGGGTGTTCAGCGATGACGGAGGCAAGATGAACCTGTCGTTGAAGGATATCGACGGCGGTTTGTTGCTGGTGTCGCAGTTCACCCTGGCGGCGGATACCAAGAGCGGGCTGCGGCCGAGCTTCTCCACAGCGGCGCCGCCGGCCCTGGGAGCGGCGCTTTTTGATCACTTGCTGTTACAAGCGCAACAATTGCATGGCAAGGTGGCGTCGGGCCGTTTTGGCGCGGATATGCAGGTGCATTTGGTCAATGATGGCCCTGTGACCTTCCTCTTGCAGACGTGAATGTATTAAAAACGACTTTTAATGCCTAAAAACGCAGGGTTTCGCTACAAATACTTCGTTGTCCCTGATGCGTTGTCTCGCGGGCTACTAGATAATCGCGCGCTACGGGGATCAGCGTTGTTTGGTCCATTTTTGACTTAGGTAGAGACTTGTCCGATAGCCAATGGGGAATCATTTTGCCCCAGGGGAGTCGGAACAATGCTCGCCAACCTGGCATATAGATAGCTGGCCGTTGGTTTTTTGATCTGTTTTCGGCGAGGGTTGCTCGTGATTGTTAGTCCCTGTAATGCACCAAAATTGTCTGCCAAACGGTTACGAAACGCACTGGTGACGGGCTCCGCCCTGTTTTGCCTGTTCGGCGCGGGTCAACTGTGGGCATTCAGTCTGGATGATGTGTCGGCCAAGGCAAAAGAGCTGGCCGGGCAGAAATACGAAGCTCCGCGCAGCAATCTGCCGAACGAATTCCGCGAAATGAAATTCGCGGACTACCAGAAGATTCGTTTCCGCAACGAAAAAGCCGAGTGGGCTGATCAGAACACCCCGTTCAAGCTGTCCTTCTATCACCAGGGTATGCACTTCGATACACCGGTGAAAATCAATGAAGTCACTGCCGACAGCGTCCAGGAAATCAAGTACGACCCGACGCGCTTCGATTTTGGTGATGTGAAGTTTGATCCCAAAGCCACCGAACAGCTGGGTTATGCCGGCTTCCGTGTGCTGTACCCGATCAACAAGGCCGACAAGCAAGACGAAATCATGACCATGCTGGGCGCGAGCTACTTCCGCGTGGTCGGCAAGGGCCAGGCCTACGGTTTGTCCGCCCGTGGCATGGCAATCGACACGGCACTGCCGTCCGGCGAAGAATTCCCGCGTTTCACCGAGTTCTGGATCGAGCGTCCGAAACCGGGTGAGAAACAACTGGTGATCTTTGCCCTGCTGGACTCGCCGCGCGCTACCGGTGCTTACCGGCTGATCCTGCGTCCGGGCACCGACACCATTGTCGACGTGAAATCCCAGATGTTCCTGCGCGACAAGGTCAGCAAACTGGGTGTTGCCCCGTTGACCAGCATGTACCTGTTCGGCGCGAACCAGCCGTCCAAGGTGCTGAACTACCGCCGTGAGCTGCACGATTCCAGCGGCCTGTCGATCCATGCCGGCAACGGCGAGTGGATCTGGCGCCCACTGAACAACCCTAAACACCTGTCGGTCAGCAACTTCACCGTCGAGAACCCGCGTGGTTTCGGCCTGCTGCAACGCGGCCGCGACTTCAGCCACTACGAAGACCTGGACGACAACTACGACAAGCGCCCAAGCGCCTGGATCGAGCCTGAAGGCGACTGGGGCAAGGGCACCGTCAATCTGGTAGAGATTCCGACCGCCGATGAAACCAACGACAACATCGTTGCGTTCTGGAGCCCGGAAAAACTGCCGGAAGTGGGGCAGCCGCTGGACGTTTCCTACCGCCTGCACTGGACCATGGACGAAAAATCCCTGCACCCGGCCGACAGCGCCTGGGTCAAGCAGACCCTGCGTTCCACCGGTGATGTGAAGCAATCCAACCTGATCCGTCAGCCTGACGGCAGCGTGGCGTACCTGGTGGACTTCGAGGGCCCGTCCCTCAAGGCCCTGCCATCGGATGCCGCGGTACGCAGCCAGGTGAGTGTCAGCGACAACGCCGAACTGGTTGAAAACAGCGTGCGCTACAACGAGCACACCAAAGGCTGGCGCCTGACCCTGCGCATGAAGATCAAGGACGCAGGCAAGCCGACCGAAATGCGTGCGGCGCTGGTGCAGGACGTTCCGCCTCCGGCCCCTGAGCAGGACACGAGCCATGTGCTCAAGGCCGACAAGGTCCTGGCCAAGCAACACGAGAAACAGGCCAAGAAAGACGCAAAAGACAAGGAAGCCAAGCAGCCAGAAGCTGCCCCAGCCACGCCGGAGCCGATCAAGACCGAACAAGTCCTGACCGAAACCTGGAGCTATCAGTTGCCTGCCGATGAGTAATTCTCAAATCCAGCCGGAGACTCTGTCCGAGTACCTGGCGCATCTACCGATGACCGCTGAGCAGCGCGCCGAACTGGCGGGCTGCTCATCCTTCAGCGAGTTGCACGAGCGTTTGTCGTCGAAGACCTTCGACGCGCCCATCGACGCCGCCCAGGCGTCGGTTGGCACGCGGTTGACCCTCAGCACCGCCGAAGAGCTGCAGGACGCCGAAATGCTGGCCCTCGACGCCGAGGGCCGCGTGTGCCTCAAGGCTACGCCGCCGATCCGTCGCACTCGTGTGGTCCCGGAGCCGTGGCGCACCAATATCCTGGTGCGCGGCTGGCGCCGGATCACCGGGCGCAGCAACCCGCCGGCCCCGCCGAAAGATGAGCGCGTATTGCCGGCTGCCCGCTGGCGTACCGTCGGTTCGATCCGCCGCTACATCCTGCTGGTGCTGATGATCGGCCAGACCCTCGTGGCCGGCTGGTACATGAAAGGCATCATGCCGTACCAGGGCTGGTCGCTGGTCGACTTCGACGAGATCCGCAACCAGACCCTGCTGCAAACCGCGACCCAGGTACTGCCCTACGCCCTGCAAACCAGCATCCTGATCATGTTCGGGATCTTGTTCTGCTGGGTATCGGCCGGTTTCTGGACCGCGTTGATGGGCTTCCTGGAGTTGCTCACCGGTCACGATAAATACCGCATCTCCGGTAAAAGCGCCGGCGACGAGCCGATCCCGAAAGACGCCCGCACCGCGCTGGTGATGCCGATCTGCAACGAAGACGTGCCCCGGGTGTTTGCCGGTTTGCGTGCGACGTTCGAGTCGGTCGCCGCCACCGGTGACCTGGATCGCTTCGACTTCTTCGTGCTCAGCGACAGTAACGAGGCCGACATCTGCATCGCCGAACAGCAAGCCTGGCTTGACGTGTGCCGCGAAGCCGGTGGTTTCGGCAAGATCTTCTATCGTCGTCGTCGCCGTCGCGTGAAGCGTAAGAGCGGCAACCTCGACGACTTCTGCCGTCGCTGGGGCGGTGACTATAAATACATGGTCGTACTCGACGCCGACAGCGTGATGAGCGGCGAATGCCTGACCAGCCTGGTGCGCCTGATGGAAGCCACGCCGGATGCGGGGATTATCCAGACCGCGCCGCGTGCGTCGGGCATGGACACCCTGTATGCGCGCATGCAGCAGTTCGCTACTCGTGTGTACGGCCCGCTGTTCACCGCCGGCCTGCACTTCTGGCAGCTGGGTGAATCCCACTACTGGGGTCACAACGCGATCATCCGCATGAAACCGTTCATCGAGCATTGCGCCCTGGCGCCGTTGCCGGGCAAGGGCGCGTTCGCCGGTTCCATCCTGTCCCACGACTTCGTTGAAGCCGCGCTGATGCGCCGTGCCGGCTGGGGCGTGTGGATTGCCTACGACCTGCCGGGCAGCTATGAAGAGCTGCCGCCGAACCTGCTGGATGAACTCAAGCGTGACCGTCGCTGGTGCCACGGTAACCTGATGAACTTCCGCCTGTTCCTGGTCAAAGGCATGCACCCGGTGCACCGTGCGGTGTTCCTGACGGGTGTGATGTCCTACCTGTCGGCGCCGTTGTGGTTCCTGTTCCTGGTGCTGTCCACGGCCTTGCTGGCGGTGAACACCCTGATGGAACCGCAGTACTTCATGGCACCCCGCCAGTTGTACCCGCTGTGGCCGCAATGGCATCCGGACAAGGCGGTGGCGCTGTTCTCCACCACCATCGTGCTGCTGTTCCTGCCGAAACTGCTGAGCATCATCCTGATCTGGGCCAAGGGCGCCAAAGAGTTCGGTGGCAAGTTCAAGGTGACCTTGTCGATGCTGCTGGAGATGCTGTTCTCCATGCTGCTGGCGCCGGTGCGGATGATCTTCCACACCCGCTTCGTCCTCGCCGCGTTCCTCGGCTGGGCCGCGACCTGGAACTCACCGCAGCGTGACGACGACTCCACCCCGTGGAGCGAGGCCGTCAAGCGTCATGGTCCGCAAACCGTGCTGGGCTTCCTGTGGGCGCTGTTGGTGGTGTGGTTGAACCCGAGCTTCCTGTGGTGGCTGGTGCCGATCGTCGGTTCGTTGATGCTGTCGATCCCGGTGTCGGTGATTTCCAGCCGTGTCGGGCTGGGCCTCAAGTCTCGCGACGAGAGCCTGTTCCTGATCCCTGAGGAATACAACCCGCCGCAAGCGCTGCTGTCTACCGACAAGTACACCCACGAAAACCGCTGGCACGCGCTGAATGACGGCTTTGTGCGCTCGGTGGTCGATCCGCAGCAGAACGCTTTGGCTTGCGCCCTGGCAACCTCGCGTCACGCCCAGGCCGAGCCGATCGAGTACCTGCGTACCGAACGTGTGCGCCACGCGTTGAAAGTCGGCCCTGCCGGCCTCAACAACGGCGAGCGCCTGGCGTTGCTCAGTGACCCGGTCGCCTTGGCTCGCCTGCACGAGCAGGTCTGGAGCGAAGGTCACGCCGAGTGGCTCGCCGCCTGGCGGGACTCGATCAAGGCAGATCCGCATGCACCGTTGCTGCCGCTGAAACCGCTGTCGTCCCAGGCCCAACCGGCCTGATTCAGGCACCCCCGAGGGCTCGCCTCGGGGGTGTTCGCAGCGCTGGTCCTACAGCGTTTCCCGCGTTTTCTCTGTTGTGCCAACACCTTGTTATTTCGAAACAAAAGACCCTCGCTTGAGGCGTATTGCCGTGCCCGTGGCTGAGTTAGCATCGCCCCCGCATTTGACTTGGCACGGGGGGATTCATGATCAAACGGTATGTTTTGGCGCTGCTCATAGGCGCTGTCGCTTTCATTCACATGGGCCTGGCCCAGGCCGGCGCGATTGATGACGCCGTTCGGCGCGGCGTGCTGAAAGTCGGCACCACACCCACTTACGTGCCCTTCGAAATGACCGATAAACAGGGGCGCATCGTCGGGTTTGAAATCGACCTGCTCAAGGTCATGAGCCAAGCCCTCGGGGTCGAACTTGAGTTGGTCGTGGTGCCCTACACCGAACTGGTGGCGGGGCTCTTGGCGAAGAAGTTCGACCTGATCGGCAGCGGCATGACCGTCACCCAGGAACGCAACCTCAAGCTGAATTTCAGCGATTCGTTCATCGTCGTTGGCCAGTCGGTGTTGTTGCACCCAAGCCTTGCGGGCAAGGTCACCAGTGTCGAAGACCTCGATGATCCCGGCTACCGAATTGCCGCCACCGAAGGCACCACCGGCGAGTCATCGGCCCGACGTTTTCTGGGGGCGGCGCGACTCAGCAGTTTTGCCACGCCGGAGGAAGGCGTACGCCAGGTGGTGCAGGGCAAGGCTGACGCCTTTATTCATGACGCCCCCTACAACCTGATCGCCCTGAACCGCCCGGAAAACAGCGCGCTGTTGGCGTTGGAACAACCCTTCACCTTCGAACCCCTGGCGTTCGGCTTGAAAAAAGGTGATTTCGACAGCCTCAACTGGATCAACCATTTCCTCAATCAGGTGGCGCAGGACGGGACCTATGATCGCTTGCACGACAAGTGGTTTAAAGACACCGACTGGCTGGTGGAAATCGACTGAAAGTCATAACTGCTTACACATCAAGCCGTTGCCCGAGCTGCCTGAGCAAGTGTCTACCCCTGCGGTTTGCTGCAGCGTTGTGGGGCTTTTCCGACATACGCCGACAACAAATAGCCGTGAAACCTTTGTGGCGGCAGGCGAGTGGGTTAGGATCGCACCCCGAAATGGTGCAGCCCTTTTGCGCGCCGACCTCATAAGAATGGTTCAGGGGACTTGATGATGAAAAAGTATCTTTCGATGCTGCTGCTCGGCGTCACCGCGCTGGTCGCGGCCAATGCGGCCCAGGCCGGTGCGATTGACGATGCAGTCAAGCGCGGCACGCTGAAGGTCGGCATGGACCCGACCTACATGCCGTTCGAAATGACAGACAAACGCGGTGAAATCATCGGTTTCGAAGTCGACATCCTCAAGGCCATGGCCAAGTCCATGGGCGTCAAGCTGGAGCTGGTCTCCACCGGCTACGACGGCATCATCCCGGCCTTCCTGACCGGCAAGTTCGACATGATCGGCAGCGGCATGACCCTGACCCAGGAACGCAACCTGCGCCTGAACTTCAGCGAACCGTTCATCGTGGTCGGCCAGACCCTGCTGATTCGCAAGGAGCTGGAAGGCACCATCAAGTCCTACAAAGACCTGAACGACGAGAAATACCGCCTGACTTCCAAGCTGGGCACCACGGGTGAAATGGTCGCCAAGAAGCTGATCTCCAAGGCCAAGTACCACGGCTACGACAACGAGCAGGAAGGTGTGCTGGACGTGGTCAACGGCAAGGCCGATGCCTTCGTGTATGACGCGCCGTACAACGTGGTTGCCGAGAAGAAAGTCGGCAACGGCAAGCTGGTGTTCCTGGAAGAACCCTTCACCTTCGAACCCCTGGCGTTTGGTTTGAAGAAGGGCGACTACGACAGCATCAACTTCATCAACAACTTCCTGCACCAGATCCGCAACGACGGCACCTACGATCGCATCCATGACAAGTGGTTCAAGAGCTCCGAGTGGCTCAAGGACATGGAATAACGCTTCAGACCGAGTTGCCTGTATCGCAGGCAAGCCAGCTCCCACATTTGACGGTGTTCACACATCAACATGTGGGAGGGGGCTTGCCCGCGATGGCGGCCTCACAGGCAACACAAATCGCGGAAAGTGAAATGAAACAGAAAAAAGCCCAATGGCCCTGGCACCTGCTGACCGTGGTCGTGCTGGTCGGCCTGGCCGGCGCGTTGTACTACGCCACCTCGTTGATGTCCTACGAGTGGCGCTGGAACCGCGTGCCGCAGTACTTCGCTTACCAGGCGGAAACATCCCAGCGTGCCGCTGACATCTCCACCGTGGTCGAGCTGGTACGCAAAGGCGATGTGGCCGAAGTCACCCTGCGCAACGATGCAGGCGCCGAGCAAAAGCTGACCGTGGCCGACAACAGCCTGCAAGTGGCGCGTGGCGACGATGTGGCCGAAGGCGACGTGGTGGGCGTGACCCGGCAGTGGGCGTTGGGCCCGTTGATGTGGGGCTTGTGGACCACGCTGTGGTTGTCGGTGGTGTCCGGCATCCTCGGTTTGGCGATCGGGCTGGCGACGGGTTTGTGTCGCTTGTCCAGCAACCCGACCCTGCGGGATCTGTCGACGATCTACGTCGAACTGGTGCGTGGTACACCACTATTGGTGCAGATCTTCATTTTCTATTTCTTTATCGGCACGGTGCTTAACCTGTCGCGGGAATTTGCCGGGATCGCCGCACTGTCACTGTTCACCGGGGCCTATGTGGCGGAAATCGTCCGCGCCGGCGTGCAGTCCATCACCCGTGGCCAGAACGAAGCCGCCCGCTCCCTGGGCCTGAGTGCCAGCCAGTCGATGCGCCACGTGGTGTTGCCGCAGGCGTTCAAGCGTGTGCTGCCGCCGTTGGCCGGGCAATTTATCAGCCTGGTGAAGGACACGTCCCTGGTGTCGGTGATCGCGATTACCGAGCTGCTCAAGAGCGGTCGTGAAGTCATCACCACCTCGTTCTCACCGTTTGAAATCCTGTTCTGTGTCGCAGGCCTGTACCTGCTGATCAACCTGCCGCTGTCGAAAATGGCCAGCCGGCTTGAGCGGAGGCTCGCGCAAAGTGATTGAAGTCCGCGATCTGGTAAAAGTCTTCGACACCCGTGGCCATGTGGTCCGCGCGGTGGACCACGTCACCACGCAGGTGGCGAAGGGCGAAGTGCTGGTGGTCATCGGCCCGTCCGGCTCCGGCAAGTCCACCTTCCTGCGTTGCCTTAACGGCCTGGAGGAATTCGACTCCGGCTCGGTGAGCATCGACGGCCTGCAACTGGCTGACCCGAAGACCGATGTGAACGCCTACCGCCGCGAAGTCGGCATGGTGTTCCAGCACTTCAACCTGTTCCCCCACATGACTGTGCTGGAGAACCTGTGCCTGGCGCAGAAAGTCGTGCGCAAGCGCGGCAAGCAGGAGCGTGAGGCCAAAGCCCTGGCGCTGCTGGAGAAGGTTGGCATCGCCCAGAAAGCCAACGAGTTTCCGTCGCGCCTGTCTGGCGGGCAGCAGCAACGGGTTGCGATTGCCCGGGCCCTGGCGATGGAGCCCAAGGTGATGCTGTTCGATGAACCCACCTCCGCGCTGGACCCGGAAATGGTCGGCGAAGTGCTGGATGTGATGAAGACCTTGGCCCTGGAAGGCATGACCATGGTCTGCGTCACCCACGAAATGGGCTTTGCCCGCGAAGTGGCTGATCGCGTGCTGTTCTTCGACCATGGCAAGTTGCTCGAAGATGCCGCCCCGGCCGAGTTCTTTGATGCACCGAAAGACCCACGAGCCCAGGCTTTCCTGCGCCAGGTCCTGTAAGGCTCAGAGCCTGAATTTGCCGACCAGCGTCTGCAAATCCAGGCTCAGTTTGGTCAGTTGGACGCTCGCCGCCGCTGTTTCCTCGCTGGCGGCGGCGGTCTGTTCCGACACATCCCGCACCTTCAACACGCTGCGATTGATCTCTTCGGCCACCGCACTTTGCTGTTCGGCCGCGGCGGCAATCTGCGGGTTCATTTCCTGGATCACCGAGACCGTGCGCGCAATCGCCGCCAGGGCGTCACCTGCGTCGCGGGTCAGCTCGACACTGTCGTCGGTCAGGCTGCGGCTGCTGTCCATGATGTCGGCGACTTGCTGGGTGCCGGTCTGCAACCCCTGGATCAGTCCTTCGATTTCTTCGGCCGATTCCTGGGTGCGCTGTGCAAGGCTGCGTACTTCATCGGCCACCACCGCAAAGCCTTCGCCGGCCGTGCCCGCGCGTGCGGCTTCGATTGCGGCGTTCAGCGCCAGCAGGTTGGTCTGCTGGGACACCGATTTGATCACATCCAGCACGCTGCCGATCTTCTGGCTTTCTTGCTGTAACGCCAGCATCGCCCGGCCCGCGAGGGCCATCTCATCTGCCAGTTGGCTTATCTGCTCAACGGCCTGGGTCACCACTTTCTCCCCGGCGCTGGCTTGCAGATCGGCTTCGTTCGCCGCGACCGAGGCTTGCTCGGCGTGCCGGGCAACTTCCTGTGTGGTGGCGAGCATTTCGTTCATGGCGGTTGCCACTTGATCGGTTTCGTCTTTTTGGTGGTTGATGCCGGTGTGACTGTGTTCGGTAACGGCCGACAGCTGTGTGGCGGCGCTGGCGACCTGGCGGGCGCTGTCGCCGATGCCGCTGATCAGGCTGCGCAGGTTGCGGTTCATGTCACTGATAGTTCGCAGCAATTGCCCCAACTCATCGCGGCGTTCCACTTGGATGTCATGGCTGAGATCGCCCTGGGAGATGCGGTTGGCAGACACCAGCACCTGGCGTAGCGGCACGGCGATCTGGCGAGCGATCCACCAGGCTGCAAGGGCACCGAGCAGCAGGGCAGCCACCGTGACGCTGATGAGCAGTGTCCGGGTGTTGTCGGCTTCCTTGCCGCGCTTGAGAATCTGGCCATTGCTCACCGCTTCGCTTTGTTCAAGCAACTGGTTGAGCTGCGTTTCAAACCGCCCCTGCGCAGTTTCGGTGGTGAGCTGAGCGTCCTTGAGCTTGATCAACTGCGCGCGATAGTTCGCCAGGTCGGTTTTAAGCAAGGTTGAATCGATCGGCAGGTCTGTCACGGCCGCTTGGGCAATGTCCAGGGCATCGAGGGCCTGGCCGACGGCTTCGGCATAGGCTTGCAGCGACTCCTCCGCCCAGGCGGGGCTTCGGGCGCGGTCCTCGGCTTGCTCCATAGCCTGGCGCAGGTTCTCGATGGCATCGAGTGCCTGCTGGTCCTGCTGGTCAGGCAGTTCGCTGGCGAGTTGTGCGAGCGTGTCGCTGGCCTGGAGTGCTGTGGCGTGGAGGGGGGAGCGCAAGTTCTCGCGCGCCTGGATCAACGGCGGCAGCTCCACCAGCGCCGCCTTGAAGCTGGCCGACAGGCGTTCCGCTTCCTGGACGCGCTGCAAGTCGGCTGGGTCTTTCAGATGGGTTGACAGGAAGCGGAGGTGCTCATCGATCTGAACGACTTGCCTCTTCATTTTGTCCAGGCTGGCCGTGTCCGCCAGGGTCCGGTACACGATACGGTCCGCACGCATGGCTTCAGCAACAACCGACAGTTGGCTCAAGGCAGTCAGGTTGCCTGAGCGGAACAACACCGCATTCAGGGCTTGCCAGCCGGCCACGGCGATGGCGAAGCTGAGCATGAGCACCTGGCCAAACCCCAGGGCGAGCTTGAGGCGGACGCTGGCATTGACCAGCCAACGGGTCAGTAGAGGAAGCATGATGAACCTCCAAATCTGAAAAAGCGTTTCGCGACAAAAGAAACGCTAATTCGATTCGGAGTATTGCTGGGCTGATAACTGCGTAGGAAATTTCACAAGGTGCTGATTAGATGCGGAAGCGCCCCACCAGTGTCTGCAGGTAAATGCCCAGGCGTGCGAGCTCGGCACTGGAGGCGGCGGTTTCTTCACTGGCCGAAGAGGTTTGTTCCGACACATCGCGCACGTTCAATACGCTGCGGTTGATCTCCTCAGCCACCGCACTTTGCTGTTCTGCGGCAGTGGCAATCTGCGAGTTCATCGCCTGGATGGTCGAGACCGTGCGCGTGATGCTCGCCAACGCGCTGCCGGCGCGACGGGTCAACTCGACGCTGCTGTCGGTGAGGCCACGGCTGTTGTCCATGATGGTCGCGACCTGCTGGGTGCCGCTTTGCAGGCCGACGATCAGTTCTTCGATCTCTTCAGTGGACTTCTGCGTGCGCTGGGCCAGGCTGCGCACCTCATCCGCCACCACGGCGAAACCTCGTCCGGCTTCCCCGGCACGTGCGGCCTCAATCGCGGCGTTGAGGGCCAGCAGGTTGGTTTGTTGCGCTACGGACTTGATCACATCAAGCACACTGCCGATCTTGTCGCTTTCGCGCTTCAGGTCACCCATGGCGACGGTGGAATTGCCCACCTCGGTGGCCAGGCGTTCGATCTGGGCGATGGCTTCGCCCACCACCTTGTCACCCTCGCGGGCCTGCTGATCGGCGGCCACGGCGGCCTCAGAGGCTTCCTCGGCGTTACGCGCCACTTCCTGCACGGTAGCCGCCATCTCGTTCATGGCGGTGGCGACCTGGTCGGTCTCGACCTTCTGGCTGTTGACGCCGGCGCTGGTTTGTTCGGTCACGGCCGACAGCTGCTCGGCGGCGCTGGCGATCTGGGTGACGCCGTCGCTGATCCCGCCGATCAGCTCACGCAAGCCGACGGTCATGCTTTGCATGGCGCGTTGCAACTGGCCCAGTTCATCCTGGCGCAAGGAAGTGAGGTTGTGGCTCAGGTCGCCGGAGGCTACGCGTTCTGCCACCTGCAGCGTCTGGTTCAGCGGAATGATGATCTGGCGGGTGATGGCCCAGGCGGCCACCAGACCGAAGATCAGCGCCAGCACGGTCGCCAGCAGCAACAGTTGTTTGGCCCGCGCGGCGTCGGCGTCGCGTACCACGGTTTGCGAGGTGGTGAGTTTTTCGCTGTGGTTCTGCAGGGTCTCGCCTTGGGCGCTCATGATTTTCAGCGCGTCGGCGGCGGCCGTCTGGGAGTCACGGTACTGGCTGACGGCCGCGCGGTAGGCTTGCAGTGAAGTGCTGGCCTCCTGCAGGTTGGCCTGGTACTGCGCAGGCAATTGGCCCTCCAGCGCGGTGATTTTCTTCACGGCGTTATCAATCGCGTCGAGGGCCGGCTGCTCCGCCTCGACCTTGGCACTGTAGGTGTAGCCGCGTACCTGGAAGCGTGCCTGCTGGATCAGTTTGCTCAGGTCGACCACGCTGTTGAACTGCGTGACGCTATCGCCTTGCAGCAGGGACTTTTCCACTTCATTGATCTTGGCCACGGCGTTGTCGGCGGTGTCGCCCAGCTTGCTGCGCGCACCTTCACGCTTGAGCCCGGCCTGGACCATGGCGCCGAAGGCTTTTTTGTATTGGTTCAAGGCGTCCTGTTGCTGTTCCACCAAGGCCTTGTCGTCGGGTTGCTCGATCAGGTCGGCGGCGGTCTTGAGGCCGCTGTCCAGTTTGGCGATCAGGCCGTTGACCGCGTCCGTGCCTTGTTCGCCGCGACGCATTTCGAAGTCCAGGCGCGCCAGGCGCAAGTCCTTGGTCAGTCCGTTGAGGCTGGAGATATAGCCCAGCTTGTCACCGCGACTGGTGACATCCCCCAAGCCGGTCCAACCGGTGAAGGTGATCATCAACGTGAGCAGCAATACCAGGCCGAAGCCCACGCCAAGTTTGGTTTTGACGCTGACATTCCCCAGCTTTTCGGCTAACCAACGATACATGCTGCGAACTCCCCTGGAACAAGGCTTGGACTTATCCAGAGGATATCGGCCAGCACGCGCAATTCTGTAGCGAAGCTGTACCCATGTGGGAGGGGGCTTGCCCCCGATTGCAGTGGTTCAGCAATGGATAAGCTGGATGACACACCGCTATCGGGGGCAAGCCCCCTCCCACCGGGTTGCTTAGGGAAGTTAGAAGAGTCGGGCCAGCAGGGCGGTGACGGCGGTTTCGACGCGCAGGATGCGGGCGCCCAGTTGCACCGGCTGCAAGCCGGCCTTGGCCAGCAGGTCCACTTCGTAGGGAATCCAGCCACCTTCCGGGCCGATGGCCAGGGTCACCGGCTCATCCAGCCCGCGGGGGCAGGCTGGATAGTCGCCAGGATGACCGACCAGGCCCAGGGTGCCTTCAGTCATCGCCGGCAGGCGGTCCTCGACGAACGGCTTGAAGCGCTTCTCGATAATGATCTCGGGCAGTACCGTATCCCGCGCCTGTTCCAGGCCGAGGATCAGTTGCTCGCGAATCGCCTCGGGTTCCAGGAACGGCGTTTGCCAGAAGCTCTTTTCCACCCGGTAACTGTTGACCAGCACCACCTTGGGCACGCCCATGGCCGCCACGGTCTGCAGCACCCGGCGCAGCATCTTCGGGCGCGGCAGGGCCAGCAGCAGGGTCAGCGGCAGTTTGGCCGGCGGCGGTTGGTCGAAGCTCACATGCAACTCGGCTTCACTGGCCTCCAGGCGCAACAGTTGGGCATTGCCCATCAAGCCACCCATGCGGCCGACGCGCAGGCTGTCGCCTACGGCGGCGCGGTGGACTTCCTGCATGTGCACCAGGCGCCGATCACGCAACACCACGCGGTCGGCCGCGATGAAATCGGCCTCCTCCAGCAGCAGCAGGTTCACGGCTGGGTCGCTGGCGGCTGGTCGTCGTCGCGCTGGTCATCCGGGTGTTCGCCGCGCTTGCTGATCAGGTTGCTGAACAGGATGCCGATCTCGAACAGCATCCACATCGGCACGGCCAGCAGGGTCTGGGAGAAGATGTCCGGCGGCGTGAGGATCATGCCGACCACGAAGCAGCCGATGATCACGTACGGGCGGATCTTCTTCAGGTACGCCACGTTGACCACGCCGATCCATACCAGCAGCACCACGGCCACCGGGATTTCGAAGGCCACGCCAAAGGCGAAGAACAGCGTCATCACGAAGTCGAGGTAGCTGGTGATGTCGGTCATCATTTCCACACCGGCCGGGGTGGCGGCGGCGAAGAACTTGAAGATCAGCGGGAACACCAGGAAGTAGGCGAACGCCATGCCGGTGTAGAACAGCAGGATGCTCGACACCAGCAACGGCACCGCGATGCGTTTCTCGTGCTTGTACAGGCCCGGCGCGATGAAGCCCCAGATCTGGTGCAGGATTACCGGGATCGCCAGGAACAGCGAAACCATCATGGTCAGCTTCAGCGGCGTGAGGAACGGCGACGACACGTCGGTGGCGATCATCGTCGCGCCGGCCGGCAGGTACTGGCGCAGCGGCGTGGAGACGAAGGTGTAGATCTGCTGGGTAAAGGCGAACAGCCCGGCAAAGATGATGAAGATGGCCGCTACGCAGCGCAGCAGGCGGGTACGCAGCTCGGTGAGGTGCGAGACCAGCGGCATATGCTGGTCGTTTTCCGGTTTATCAGCGCTCATGGGGCTCGCGGCGGCAATGTAGGGTCATGGGGCGCGGGCGACGCGGCAGGCGTCGGCGCAGGCTCGGTTGGGGCGGTCGGTGCGACGGGGGCGGCTTCAACGGTCGGCGCGATGCTGTTTTCAACCGTAGGCTCCACCGGTTTGGCAGGCTCCTGCACGGGCGACAGAATCTTGCGGGCTTCCTGCTCCAACGAGAGGATGTGCTCGTTGTGCAGTTGCCGGCGGATCTCGTCGGCGCCGATTTCCCGTTCAACTTCCTGTTTGATCGCATTGAAACTGCGTTTCAGGCGCCCGATCCACAGGCCGGCCGTACGCGCGGCACCGGGCAGGCGTTCCGGCCCCAATACCAGCAGGGCCACGAGGCCGACGAGCAGCAGTTCAGAGAAGCTGATACCAAACATTAGTCAGTGCTCACGAGTCTTTGCGGGTCGGCTCTTCGACTTTCTCAGCCTGTACGTCGAAGGTACGACGCTCAGTGATTGGCTGGGTAGCCTGCGGGTGCACAGGCTGCGCCGGAGGCACGGGGTTGACGGCAGGGTCGGCCGGCTTTTCGTCGTCGTTCATGGCTTTACGGAAGCCTTTGATCGACTCGCCCACATCGGTGCCCAGGTTCTTGAGTTTCTTGGTGCCGAATACCAGTACCACCACCACCAGAATGACGATCCAGTGTTTCCAGTCAAAAATGCCCATGCTGCGTATCCTCTAGTCTTGGTTATTCAGGCGGACGGGCGCGAGGCCTTCTCGGCGTGCCCGGACAAGCCGAAGCGACGGTCCAGTTCATCCAGCACAGCCTGTGGGTGCTGCCCCAGTTGGGCGAGCATGACCAGGCTATGGAACCACAGGTCGGCGGTCTCGTAGATGACATCGCTGTAATCGCCGCTGAGCTGCGCATCCTTGGCGGCGATGATGGTCTCGATGGACTCTTCGCCGAGTTTTTCCAGAATTTTGTTCAGGCCCTTGTGGTACAGGCTGGCGACGTAGGAGCTGTCGGCGTCCGCGCCTTTGCGGTCTTCCAGCACCTGGGCCACACGGTTCAGGGTATCGCTCATGTCTAGTGTCCTGCCGAGTAGATGGCGTGCGGGTCTTTGAGCACCGGTTCCACGACTTTCCATTCGCCGTTCTCGAACACGCGATAGAAGCAGCTGTGACGGCCGGTGTGGCAGGCGATATCGCCGATCTGCTCGACCATCAGGATCACCACGTCGGCGTCGCAGTCGATGCGCATCTCGTGCAGGGTCTGCACGTGCCCGGACTCTTCGCCCTTGCGCCACAGTTTGCCACGCGAGCGTGACCAGTAGATGGCGCGCTGCTCAGTGGCGGTGAGGCTCAGGGCCTCGCGGTTCATCCAGGCCATCATCAGCACGCGCCCGGTCTTGTAGTCTTGGGCAATGGCCGGCACCAGGCCGTCACTGTCCCACTTGATCTCGTCCAGCCAGTCTTTCATGTTCGGCTCCGGCAATTTGCGACAGTGTATAACCGGATTGGCTACCGACGCACGATCAGATAAACACCCACGGCGACCATGATGCCGGCCGGCCAGTGGCCCAGTGGGTTCAGCGGGCCACCGATGGTCAGCATCACGCCGCCGACCAGGTGTGCGGCGCCCAGCAGGCGCAGGAACCAGTCGTCCTTGCGCTTGTGCCACGGCGGCGCCGGGTCCTTGGCGTGGGGCTGGGACATGCGCTCCAGCAGGTCGCGGGTCATGTTGGCCAGGTGCGGCAGTTGTTCCATCTGGCTGTGCAGGTTGCCCAGCACGGTTTTCGGGCTCATCCGCTCGCGCATCCAGCGTTCGAGGAACGGTTGCGCGGTGTTCCACAGGTCGAGGTCCGGGTACAGCTGGCGGCCCAGGCCTTCGATGTTCAGCAGGGTTTTTTGCAGCAGTACCAGCTGCGGCTGCACTTCCATATTGAAGCGCCGCGCGGTCTGGAACAGGCGCATCAGCACCTGGCCGAAGGAAATATCTTTTAACGGTTTTTCGAAGATCGGCTCGCACACCGTGCGGATCGCCGCTTCGAACTCGTTGAGCTTGGTTTCCGCCGGAACCCAACCTGAGTCGATGTGCAATTGCGCCACGCGGCGGTAGTCGCGCTTGAAGAAGGCGAACAGGTTGCGCGCCAGGTAATCCTGGTCTTCCGGGGTGAGGCTGCCGACGATGCCGCAGTCGATCGCGATGTACTGCGGGCTCCACGGGTTGACGGTGCTGACGAAGATGTTGCCCGGGTGCATGTCGGCGTGGAAGAAACTGTCGCGGAACACCTGGGTGAAAAAGATCTCCACGCCGCGCTCGGCGAGCATCTTCATGTCGGTGCGCTGGTCGGCCAGGGTCGCGAGGTCGGTGACCTGCACGCCGTAGATGCGCTCCATCACCAGCACTTTGGGGCGGCACCAGTCCCAATACACTTGCGGCACGTACAGCAGCGGCGAGCCTTCGAAGTTGCGTTTGAGCTGGCTGGCGTTGGCCGCCTCGCGCAGCAGGTCGAGTTCGTCGTAGATGGTTTTTTCGTAGTCGGCGACCACGTCCACCGGGTGCAGCAGGCGTGCATCGGCGCTGAAGCGTTCGGCAGCGCGGGCGAGGATGAACAGCCACGCCAGGTCCTGGCCGATGATCGGCTTGAGGCCGGGGCGGATCACCTTCACCACCACTTCTTCGCCGGTCTTGAGCTGCGCGGCGTGCACCTGGGCGACCGAGGCCGAGGCCAGCGGGTCGACGTCGAAGCGGCTGAACACGTCGCTGATCTTCTTGCCCAGTTGCTCTTCGATGAGCTTCATCGATTGCTGAGAGTCGAACGGCGGCACGCGGTCCTGCAACAGCATCAGCTCGTCGGCGATGTCTTCGGGCAGCAGGTCGCGGCGCGTCGAGAGGATCTGCCCGAACTTGATGAAGATCGGCCCCAGGTCCTGCAAGGCCAGGCGCAGGCGCGCGCCTCTGCTGAGTTCCAGCTGTTTGCGTGGGAACCAGCGCCACGGCAGCACATAGCGCACGGCGAGCAGGAACCACGGCAGGGGCAGGGCGAACAGCAGGTCATCGAGGCGGTAGCGGATTACGACGCGCTGGATACGAAACAAACGGCGGACGGCGAGCAGCTTCATGCGTTATCGCTTGGATCAAGGGAACGGCTCAGGCGCTCGAAGCGCGCCTCAAGGCGTTCCAGGTCGATTTTGGCCTTGTCGAGTTCACGAAAGCGCGCTTGCGCTTCCCGCTCCCCGACCAGGGTGCGCGATTCTTCGCTCAGGTATTCGGCGAGGTTCTGGTTGAGGCTGGCGAACCCTTGCTGGTACCAGCGCGAACGGCTGCGCAGGTGCCCGCTGATCAACTGGGTGGCGACGGGGCCGATCCAGCGCGACAGTTCGTATTCCCAGTCCAGTTCCAGGTCCTGCAGCACGGCGGCGAGGTCCATCAGCACCGAACTGTCGCCTTCCAACTCCACTTCGGCGCTGTGCAGGATGGCGGTCTTGTTGCGGCTCAGGGCCAAGTGCAACAGGCTCGATGCCGGCGCACGCAGGGTGCAGTCGGATTCGGCGGCCCATTGGGTCGCGAGCATCAGGCCTTCTTCGCTGGGCAGGATAAACAGCTGCAAGGTGGGGCTGCGGCAATCGACGGCAATCACTTTGCCGTTGAGGTGCGCAAGCCGCGCCAGGGCGGTGCTGTCCAGGCGCAGTACACGGTTGAGGCCGTGTTCTGCGCTGGCGAGAAGACCTTTGATCAGCATCAGGGCTTGATACCGCGGTGCAGGGCGACGATGCCCGACGTCATGTTGTGGTAGGTCACGCGGTCGAAACCGGCCTCTACCATCATCGACTTCAGGGTTTCCTGGTCGGGGTGCATGCGGATCGATTCGGCCAGGTAGCGATAGCTCTCGGCGTCATTGGTGATCAGCTTGCCCATCAACGGCATGAAGGCAAACGAGTAGGTGTCGTAGACCTTGGACATCAGCGCGTTGGTCGGCTTGGAGAACTCCAGCACCAACAGGCGGCCACCCGGCTTGAGCACGCGCAGCATGGAGCGGATCGCGTCTTCCTTGTGGGTGACGTTACGCAGGCCAAAGGCGATGGTCACGCAATCGAAATGGTTGTCCGGGAACGGCAGCTTCTCGGCATCCGCCTGGACGAACTCGATATTGCCGGCCACGCCTTTGTCCAGCAGGCGATCACGACCGACCTTGAGCATCGAACCATTGATGTCGGCCAGCACGACCTGGCCGGTTGGGCCAACGAGCTTGGAGAACTTGGCTGCCAAATCGCCTGTGCCGCCGGCGATGTCCAGCACGCGGTTGCCGGTGCGCACGCCCGACAACTCGATGGTGAAGCGCTTCCACAGGCGGTGCATGCCGCCTGACAGCACGTCGTTCATCAGGTCGTACTTGGCCGCGACGGAGTGGAACACCTCGGCGACTTTTTCCGCCTTTTGGCTTTCCGGGACGTTCTTGAAGCCGAAGTGAGTGGTGGGTTCGGCATCGCTGCCTTTGCGCTGATCAGTCATATCGCTGTCACCAAAAGAGAATGCGGGACATGATAATCCCCAAGGCCTGCTTTGTCTTGGCAAGGCTGAAGGTAAGATGGGCGGTCAGCGAGACCTTTTGCCGCATCGAAGGTATCCAAGTCCCTATAAAGAGGAGTCATTGCAATGGCCCGTATAACTGTTGAGCGTGCACATTCCCTGGGTAAAGAGGGCGCGCGGGCAAAGGCCGACAAGTTGGCGCACAAACTCAAGGAGCAATACGGCCTGGAGCCGTCGTGGTCCGGCGATACCTTGAACCTCAAGCGTTCGGGGGTTAAAGGCACAGTGGTAGTGGCCGAAGATTCGCTGCGTATTGATGTGGAGCTGGGTCTGTTGATGTCAGCCATGAGTGGCACCATCAAGTCCGAAATCGAAAAGGCGTTGGACAAGGCGTTGGCGTGATCCCATTGTTCTTAGGGTGCCGATTCTAATTTTCCCGCCTACTTTGTGCCCAAGCCCTCAACTCCTGTGGGCCGTTCCTCCCCCCTATTCTGCGTGAGGTGCACCATGGCCAAAGTTATCCTGAAGAAAAAAATCGACGCCCAGACCACCACCCTGAGCGAGGTTAAGTCCTACGCCCGCAAGATTTGGTTGGCCGGTCTGGGTGCTTACGCCAAAGTCGGAAGCGAGGGCGGCGAGTACTTCAAAGAGCTGGTTAAAACCGGTCAACATGTTGAAAGCAAAGGCAAAAAAGTTGCAGTTGAACAACTTGAAGCCGCCAACAGTCAGATTGACCAAGTAAAGAGTAATGTCTCCACGGTCAAAGGTCTGGTAGAAGTTCAGCTGGATAAAGTTGAAAAAGCTTTTGATACTCGCGTTGCCAGTGCCTTGAATCGAATCGGCATTGCGTCTAAACATGACGTTGAGACACTCTCTGCTAAGCTCGAAGAGCTGACGACATTGCTAGAACGTGTCGCGCGTAAACACTAAGGAGACATCGGGATGGCTGTTAAAAAGACTACTCAGAAAGAAGGCAGCTCGTGGGTCGGGGAAGTTGAAAAATATTCCCGTAAGATCTGGCTTGCTGGTTTAGGCGTGTACTCGAAGGTTAGCACTGACGGCGGTAAATACTTCGAGACTTTGGTCAAGGACGGCGAGAAAGCCGAGAAGTTGACCAAAACCACGGTTGGAAAAAAAGTTGAAGCGGCCAAGGCAACTGCCGGCTCCGCCAAATCCAGCATTGCTGACACTTGGGAGAAGTTGGAACAGACTTTCGACAAGCGTCTCGCCAGTGCTGTTTCGCGACTGGGCGTGCCGAGCAAGGCTGAACTGAAAACGCTGCACAGCAAGGTCGATACCCTGACCAAGCAAATTGAAAAACTCACCGGCGCTAAAGTGGCTCCCGTGAAAGCGGCCGCTGCAAAACCGGCTGCCAAGCCGGCGGCTAAAACTGCTGCGGCCAAACCCGCTGCGAAACCTGCGGCCAAGCCTCTGGTAAAAGCCGCCGCCAAGCCTGCGGCAAAACCTGCGGCAAAACCTGCGGCAAAACCTGCGGCTAAAGCTGCTGCCAAGCCAGCCGCCAAGACCGCAGCCGCAAAACCGGCCGCTAAACCAGTGGCCGCCAAGGCTGCTGCCAAGCCGGCCGCTAAACCTGCTGCAAAACCAGCGGCCAAAGCCGCGGCAAAACCGGCTGCCAAACCAGCCGCTAAAACCGCAGCCGCCAAGCCTGCTGCCAAGCCGGCAGCCGCGAAACCAGCCGCCAAGCCAGCAGTTGCAAAACCTGCGGCGAAACCCGCTGCCAAGCCTGCGGCAAAACCCGCCGCCGCCAAGAAGCCAGCGGCCGCGAAGAAACCCGCCGCCGCCAAGCCTGCAACAGCGCCAGTCGCTTCGACAGCCAACTCGGTGTCCGCGCCAACGCCAGCACCTGCTACCCCGACTGCAACGCCGGCAACACCGACGCCATCCAGTCAGTCCTGATTTTCCGGGGCACACAAAAATGCCCGGCCTGCGAAGGTCGGGCATTTTTTTGCCTGAGTCTCAGAGCGTCAGTTGTAGGTGATCGACACGGTCACGTTGGTGACCAGCGTCCCTTGAGTGACATCCGCAGCGGTGTGGCTGACAGCGTAGTAGCCCGACAGTGGCAGCACGGCTTTCCGGTTGCTGGTTGGCACCGTACGGGTACGTTGGGCGGGGGTTCCGTTGGCCGGGATGGTCACCGCGGAAGGCGTGCGATGCACCAGCCATAAGCCCGTGCCCTTGGATGTGCCTGTGTTGGCAAACAACCCGGCGTTTCCACCCGAAGGGGTGCCTGTGAACAGGAAGTGCACGTTGCGGATATCGGACTCACAGTCGGCGGTAACGTCAAACTGCCGTTCGCCGGTGTAGGTGATGTTGTCAAAGTCTGAAATCTTGATGGTCGGCAATACGATGCTGCGGCTCACATCGCCAGCCGCCAGGTTGCACGTACCGGCATTGACCTGGCCGGTGAATCTCAGTGTTCCGGTGGTCGCGGCCTGCACCGCATGGGTGGCCAGGCTTGCAGTGATTGCCAGCAGGAGAGGCAGGGTTTGGATCTTCATCAGGTGGTCCTTTGGGGGTCAGTTGTAGGTGATGTTGACGGTGGTGGTGCTGGCGAGCGTGCCTTGGCGAACCGTGCCGTTTTTGTAGTAGGCCGCGCCCAGCGGCAAGACCGCACGATTGCCCGAGACGGCGACCGTACGTGTACCGTTGTTGCTGATGGTCTGGTTTGCCCCACTGGTGCGCGAGTACAGCCACAGGGCGATACCGCCAGCAGTGCCGGTATTGCTGAAGAGCGAGGTGTTCCCGGGGGCGGGAGTTCCGGTAAAGCGGAAGGTGACGCTGGATGCATTGCTGCAAGTGGCCGACAGCTCGAAGTTGCTCGCACCTGCGCTGTTAGCGTTGTTGAACGCGCTCACCCGCACGGTCGGCAGTGGGATGGTGCGGTTGACGTCGCCTGTCGCTAGGTCGCAGGTGGCGGCAGGCCTTACGAAACGTACGGCGCTGCCCATTTGCAGGCGGAAAGTGTTCGAGGATTTCAGCCATTTCTGTTCGAAGAAGTAACCTGGAGGCACTGTCCCGCTGGTGACGGGACCGATTTTGTAGAAGGTCGCCTCTGCCGAAGTGAAGCTTGAGACCGGCCCGGTAATATTGACCCGGGGGGTGTTATGAAGCGTAAAAATTGCGTTGAGTCCGCTATTTGTTGTCATCCTGACGGCCACGCCAACGCCTGGAACTTCGGTTGGGTGCAGGCCCTGGTTATGATTATTGGGGTAGCGCCCGTTGATCCACTGGGTTGCCAGTACGCAGAACGTGTTCCAGCCGGGAGCCGCACCATTGAATGCCTGGCGAATGATCACACCGTTGACGGGCAGGCTGTCAGGTACAGGGATAGTCGCCGGCAGATTGAGGGTTAGTGTGTCGTTCTGATACTTGGGGCAACTTGCTTGGGCGGCGATTGGCATCCCGATCCACAGCATTAGCGAAACAAGTTTTATTGTTGGTTTCATTTTCCTCGGTTTCCCCATGACAGAGAGGCCCGCTCTACTCGGAGGCGGTGGCGGCCTGCCTGCGTGCTCAGTTGTAAGTGATGTTGACGGTGGTGGTAGTGGCGAGCGTGCCTTGGCGAACCGTGCCGTTTTTGTGATAAGCCGCGCCCAGCGGCAAGACCGCACGATTGCCGGAAACGGCGACCGTACGCGTACCGTTGTTACTGATGGTCTGGTTCGCGCCACTGGTGCGCGAGTACAGCCACAGGGCCACACCGCCGGCGGTGCCGGTGTTGCTGAAGAGCGAGGCGTTCCCGGGGGCAGGAGCGCCCGTAAAGCGGAACGTGACGCTGGACGCGTTGCTGCACGTGGCCGTCAGCTCGAAATTGCTCGCGCCTGCGCTATCGGCATTGTCGAACGCGCTCACTCGCACGGTCGGCAAAGGGATAGTGCGGTTGACGTCGCCTGCAGCCAGGTCGCAGGTGGAGGCCGGGTTCACAAAGCGGATGGAGTTGTTCAGCACCATCCGGTAATGGCCCTTGCCGCCATCCCAATTGTTGTGCTGGATCTCGCCGCTGGGCAGGGTGCCGGTGGTGACCGGGCCCAACTTGTAGAACTCCGCCACCAACCTTGTCGCCCCCCAGAGGATTCGCCCAGGCGCCGATACGAGGCTTTCCGTCTTGAGTTTCGCGGAGTAGGGCGCACCGGAAGTCAGCGTGACCATGACGCGCATGCCGATACCGGGAACGTTGGTGTGATAAATCAGCCCGCCCGGCGCCGATTGGGCTGACGTAAATCGCCCGGTGAGAAACGTCGGTGTCGCGGTGGGGCACCACATATAGAACGTCGGATACGGCCCTGCGAACGTCTGGCTGGTGATCAGTTGGCCTACGCCAAGGTTTTCCGGGACGGAGATGGTGTTGGGGAAGGTCACGCTGTGTTGCATGTTGGGGTACCGATCACACGCCGCGTGGGCGGCAATCGGCATGCCCAGGGCCAGCAGTATCGAAATGAATGTGATGGAGATGTTTCATCTTCAGTCCCGTCATGAGAAAGGGTGTTTAAGGGCGAGGAGCGACGCGCCCCTCACCCTCGATCAACCGCCTGTACCGGCCCGGCAGGTGCCAGCGTCCAGTTGGCGCAGGCGCTTGCCACCCTCGGCCCCAGGCTCCTTGTCCAGGCGGTAGTTCAGTTGGCAGGTGGCATTGGCATTAGGGCCCCACCTGACGTTCAACGCCCCTTGATCATGTGCAACCCGCACAAAGGCTTTGCCGCCCTGGCCGACCACGCCGACGCTCGCACCGCTTTCATCGAACACATCCGAACCGAACGGCAGCAGGCTGCCATCCTCACGCCGTGCGGTGATCAGGATCGCCTGGCCGCTGACGGTCTCGAATTGCAGCTTCACTACCGAGCCTGCACGAGGTGCAACGTTTTGTGCGGCCGTCTTGAGCTCGACATCGACGGACAGGTCCTTGGGGTCCAGTTCGACGACGTTCTGGCGGTATGGCGTGAGGTGGGGCACCACGGCGTAACCGCTCGTACCGACCTGGGCGCTGTGGTTGCCGTTGATGCGTGCGCCCTGTGCATCGGGGGCCTGGACCAGGCCAATGGTGTCGCCCAGTTCCGGGGCGAAGGTCACGCCGCCTGCGTGGGCGACCACACCGCCGGTCATGCCGAGGGACGCTGTACGGTAGGTGTTGCTTTGCCCATAACTGGCGGACAGCACGCCCTGACTGGCTTGGTACTTGATGTCGGCACTGGCGGAACTGCCACCGCCCTGGGTATGGCTGCCACCCACGCCGTAGGTGAATTCGTTGCGGTCGCCCAGGCTGCCACCGAGGTTGGCGCGCTCGCCGCTGCTTCGATTGCCGCGATACGCCGTGGTGGTCAGGGTTGGCGAGCGAGGGCTGCTGCCCAGCGGGAAGCTCAGGCTCAGCTCGATTTGCTTGTCGACGCGGTCACTCAGCAAGTCTTTGGTGCGCTGGGCGCTGAGGGTGTAGTGCAGGCCGTTCCAGCTGCCGGTGTAGCCCGTGGTGAAGGTCAGGTTGCCGCTTCTGCGGTTCCAGTAGTTCTGTGAGGAACCGGTCAGGTACACCGAGCCGTTGCCCAGGCTCTGGTTGAGGCTGATGTCCATCCGGTCGCGCAGGCGTGAAAGGTTGTCCAGGCTGCGGTCGTCGATGGCGAGGTCGCGCACCCGTGCGGCGTCGGCCACGCTCAGGAAGCCCTCCGTGGAGTAGCGGTAGGCGCCGAGGGCAAAGTGGGTGCCGGTGTCGGTAAAGTTCTTGCTATAGCGCAACTGCACGCTTCGCCCGTCACGGGAGTCGTGGCCTGGAAGCTTCGCGGAAGAGTTGGTCAGGTCAAGTGACAGCGCGCCGAAAGGCGTGTTGAAAGCCGCCCCCAGCAACTGCGATTGATAGTCTTCGCCCATCACCACGCCGGTGTAGCCGGTCAGCAGGTTGCTGAGGCCGTGCTGGTAAGTGGCTTGCATCAAGGTCGGCGGGTAGCGCAGCCCGATTTCATCCAGCTTGCCGACACTCAATGAGTAGCGGCTGTAGCCGGCGCGCAACAGGTTGGCGTTGGCGGCAAAGGGAACAATGAACTCACGCTTGCGGCCATCGGCCTCGGTAATCGTGACGGTCAGGTCACCGCCATAGCCCGTGGCAAACAGGTCGTTGAGCACAAACGGGCCGGGAGCCACGGACACTTCATCGAGCAGCACACCGCGCTGGCGCACGGTGACCCGCGCGTTGGTTTCGGCGATGCCACGTACGACCGGTGCGAAGCCAGTCATAGAGTCAGGCAGCATCCGGTCGTCACTGAACAGGCTGGCGCCCCGTAAGCGTACGCTGTCAAACAGCTCGCCCGAGGTAAAGATCTCACCCGCCACCAATTGAGAGCGCAGCGGGGCCAGTTCGCGCTGCACGTAGGTGCTGCTGCTTTGATAGCCGGCACTGCTATCGTTGCGGCTGAAACTGCCGTTGTGTCGCCAGTGCCATTCACCCAGGTTGAGGCCGGTGTTCAAGCCCAGGTAGTGGGAATCGATGGTGCGGCCATTGGTCTGTGTCGCGAAGGAGTTGACGTTGTAGCGCACAAAGGCGGCATCGATGCCGCTGTCCCAGTGCTTGGGGTCGACATAACCCCTTGCCTGGCGCAGCAGATAGATCTGCGGCACCTGCAGTTCCAGGCGGTTCTCGCCCGAGTCGAACTGGCTGCTGCTGCCGGGCAGGTAGGTGGCGATGTCATCGCAACGGGAAAACTCCGGCGCCGACGGCTGGCCGGCTTCGGCGGGTTGATTCTTCGGCGCGTCCAGGTCGATGCCAAAGCGGACAAGCGCGTCGCGCTCAAGGCACATCTGCGCGGAGTCCTGGCCTTCAACGGCGACGAAGACCAGGGTTTCACGCCCGATCCACTGGCCGTTGAGGTAGACATCGGTGCGGTAAGTACCGGGCAGCACGATGTTGCCGCGGCTGAATTTTGAAATATCGACCTGCTGGTCGACCGCCCGATCCGGAAAGAAGGCGGGGTTGAACTCGACATTCTCGGCACCGTAGGCGGCCATGGCATTGGCGCTACTGAGCAGCAACAGGCAGCGCGCCATGAGCATCGATTGACGACGTGACAGGGATCCGGCGCTTACGCTGGCAGGCGTGTTGGAACTCATGTTTACCATTCTCAAAAATAAGGACTGTCCGAATTCGGGCAAAGGGAACCCCTGCCCAAAAAAAGAGGCATCAACCGAATGTGTGTAACGAAGTGGATAGCGTTGCCAGCGGCTGGACGGATGTCGCCGCTGGCGTATTCAGGCCGTCATTTGGCGAGCTTGGCGCGGTGAGGGATGGCTACCCCAAAGTCGTCGAGCGTCTGGAACTCCACGGTTTGCGAGGGGTTCGGCGGTGACTTGAGGCTGGGCAGCTCGAAGCGGTTGCGTCCTCCCGGCACCACCATGTTGTCCGTGCCGGACGCCACTGCCTTGCGGGCATGGCGTTGCTGTGACTCCAGCACATCGACCTGGTCGAACGTCACGTGATACGGGGTGGGGTTATAGACTTCGAGGACCTGGCCCTGCTCGGTGGATTCGCGCCGCCACTGCAGTTTGCCTGGCGCCTCCTCCACGCTATAAGGCAAATTCGGCGGACGGAAAAACAGCTTGATCCGCGAGCGAAAAGCCAGCTGCAACTGATTATTCTGCGGGGAACCTTGCGCCTGGGAAGGCACCTCCAGCACGTTGAACCAGAACAGGCTTTCCTGTTTCGACGGCAGGGCTTCCCCCGTATACGCCAGGCGCACGACCTGCTGTTTGCCGGGCTCCATGCGGAAGATCGGCGGTGTGGTCACGAAGGGTACGCCCGCCAGATCCGGCGTCGAGTACTCGTCGCCATTGTCCAGCCAGGCCTGGATCAGCACCGGCGCCTGATTCTTGCTTTCAAGCCGAACCGTGACTTCTTTGTCGTTCTGCGGGTAGACAATGCGGGTGTTGCCGATGACAACACTCGCGTGTGCGACGGCAGTGCCGAACAGCGCGAAGGCGACTGCGATGAACCTGGGCAGGTGTGTGAGAGACATTACGTTCATGGCGGTGCTCATCTCACGGCTGAAGGGCTAAGGCTCGCCGAGTGGCGAACGCGGGCGCCGAAGTCGCTGACGCTGGTGAATTCGACTTTGGGCGTGCCGCTGGGGCGATCGCGCAACTGCGGCAGCGCAAACAGTTTCACATCGCCGGACGGCATCAACAGACCGTCATTGGGGTCTTGGTTCGCGGCTTTGCTGAACCGTTTGCCTTGGCTCAGCAGGTCAACCGATGTCAGCGAAATATGGTAAGGCGTCGGGTTGGTCGCTTGCAGTGCGTAGCCGTTATTGTGAGGTACCAGCTGCCATTGCAGTTTCGAAGGGGCGCTGGCCACCGGGTAGGGCAACGATTGAGGGCGCAGGAACACACGCAAGCGGGTCCGAAACGCCAACTCGATCTGATTGTTCTGCTCGGCGCCCGCTGTCACCGGTGGCACCTCCAACACGTTCAGCCAGTACAGGCTTTCCCGGTCGGTGGGGGCGGGCTCGCCGGAGTAGCGCAAGCGCAATGCCTGCTGTTGATGAGGCTCAATGCGAAAGATCGGTGGTGACAACGTAAACGGTGTTTGCGCCGTCGCGGGTGTTGAGCGGATGTCACCCGTATCCAGCCAGGCTTGCACCAGTGCGGGTCGGTCCCCTCTATTCTCCAGCCGCACGACGACCTCTTGATGTTCGGCCGGGAAGATCACGCGGGTCCCATAGATAATCACCCCTGCATGGGCCGGCATCGCTTTGAGCGACAGCAACCCAACGGCACAGGTGGCAAGCGCAAGGCGAGCCATTTTTTTCATAGTGTCGCAACTCTTCGAATCGGGGGGATGGACCTGCCTGACTGCGGCAGGCCCGTTTCATGCGAGGCCTGCTGGCGCAGGCCCATTGGTCCCTTAATCGGCGTACACGACCATGAAGCCAACGCGAGTCTTGACCGTGCCCTCTGTGGCGGGAGCGGTGGCGTACATTTGCGCGGCCAGTGGAATCACTGCCTGGTTGTCGGCGATCACCACGCCTTCCGATTTCTCGGTGTACACGTGGATTGGCGTGCCATCGCGGTTGGTCACTTCAACCTGGACGTTCTTGGCGTTGGCGGTGTCGTCCGGGTCATCGTAGCCATCGATGTTCAAGCGGCCGGTCGCCACGTCAATGGCGGGGCTGGTAGGGTCGAACGCAACCATGGCGGTGCGACCGTTGGTGCAACTGCCTTCACCTGGCGCACCAATGCGAATGGTGAAACCGGTCAGGTTGGCGCGATCACCCGGCCTGGCCAGGCGTGCTGCCGAAACGCCACCCAGGTTGACGTCCTTGACCACTGCCCCGGTGCCCGGTGCCGAACCTTCAACCGTGCAGGTCACATCGTTCACTAATCCAGTGAAATTGATGGTGCCGTCATTGGCAGCGTGTGCGGTTTGCGATGCAGCAGCGGCCAGGGCAATAGCGGCCGCGAGGGTAGAGAGCGTGTTGAATTTCATAGTATTCCCACTTCGTGAATTATCTTTTTGATCCGCCACAGGCAGCGATCGCTGCACCGGGTTTTATCCAAGTGGCGGAGCACATAATGTGTCGTGGAAAGAGTATGTTGCCTATAGAGAAGTCTCTAGATTTGCCTCGTGATTATTCGAAAATCTCCTGGCTGATTCAAAGTAGTTGTATTTACTTTTTTTGTAAGAGGTGGATGTAAGACGCAGCTGAAAGAAAAGGACTTATTATTGTTGCGTGTTGATACCTGCGTGTAGCTGGGATATACCGTGCTCGAACTAAAGAGAGAATGTTCGTAATGAGCGGTAATCACTTGAGCGGGTTTCTTGATGCCTACTTCCACATCCAATATGCACACCATCATGTTGCTTGATGATCATGAGATGGTTCGACAGGGGATCGAGCTGGGGTTGGGCAATGAGGCAGACCTTGCGGTGATCGGCTCTTTCGGCACGGGCAAGGAGTTGCTGGAGGCTTTGGCGCTGAGGCCGGCGGATGTGGTGGTGATGGACTTCATCCTCGGCCCTTCCGACCTGGACGGCCTTGGCTTGATCCAGACGTTGAGTCGACGCTTCAGGCAATGCAGGCCGATTGTCGTATCCTCGCACTACACCCCGGCGACCGTTTCATTGGCGTTGAAGGCGGGCAGTTGGGGAGTCTTGGGCAAGACCCAGAAACTGACGGAGTTAATCACGGCTATCCGAACGGTCGCCCAAGGCCGTATCTACTTGCAGCCTTGTATGCTGTCGGCCATCCAGGGCATGCAGCCTGTTTCTGAGATGGGCAACATGAAATCGAAAATGGACCCATCAAGTTCATTACGGCTGAACACCAGCCTCACACCCAAGGAGCAAGAAGTATTGCGCTGTTTCCTCGATGGGATGTCAGTGAGTTCAATTGCGGCAAAGTTTTCGCGCAGCGCGAGTACGATCAGCACGCAGAAGCAATCAGCCTATCGGAAGTTGGGTATCAAGACCGACAGTGAACTTTTCAAGTTCACTCAGCAGTTTGACGTACTTGAATAGTGAAAAGGCTGTAAGAAAGTTTTCTTGCGCTCGAAAGTTAATTCGCGTTATCCAGGTAACTTAGCGCTAATTGTTCAATAGCCTGTCGCGCCGGCGACAACAAGTGCGGCGCGACCAGCATCATGACCTGGTAGACCGCCACTCGCACTTCGCCCTCCCGGTCGAGAATGCGCTGGTAATCCAGGGAGAACAGCAAGGTCATGGTGATCTGTTCCACCAATTGCCCCAGTGCCTGGGTGTCGCTGGCCAACTGGCCGGCGGCCTTCAATCGCGCGAGCAGGGACGCCAGGGTGCGCTTTAGCGCCGTGAGCAGGTTGCGGATGCCCTTGGCCAATTTCGGCAGGCGTCCCGCCAGGTTTGACAGGTCCTGGAACAGGAACCGGTAATGCGCCATGCGCTCGACGATCAGGTGCAGGAACAGCCAGTAATCCTGTGGTTCCAGTTGCGCGTCTGCCGGTGGGTCGAGCAAGGGCGTCAGTTCATTCTGGAAGCGCTCGAACAGCCCGAGCACCAAGGGCTCCTTGCCATGGAAATGGTAGTAGAGGTTGCCGGGGCTGATCCCCATTTCATTGGCCACCTCCATGGTCGACACGTTGGGTTCGCCCTTCTGGTTGAACAATTGCAGGGCACATTCAAGGATACGGTCGCGGGTCTTCATCCAGTCTTCTTAATGTGATCGTTGAGCTCAGCGTACGCGCACGTAAGTGCCCGGTGCCGCTTCCATCGGTGGGTAATTCTGGTTGCCCAGGGCGGTGAGGGTTTCGCGTTGCACGCCGGAACGCTGCTGGATCCACTCCAGCCACCGCGGCCACCAGCTGCCTTCGACATGGTCGGCGTCGTAGTACCAGGCACGTGGGTCGCTGCTCAGCTTGAGGTTCTCGACGTAGTTGGCCTTGGGGTTGCCCGGCGGGTTGAGAATGCTCTGGATATGCCCGCTGTTGGACAGCACGAAGCGCCGCTCACCGCCCAGCAATTGGGTGGAGCGGTACACCGCATCCCACGGCGTGATGTGGTCGTTGATGCCGGCCACGCTGAAACTGTCCACTGTGACCTTCTGCAAATCGATGGGCGTGCCACAGACTTCCAGGCCGCCGGGATGGCTCAGCGGGTTGTGCTTGAAGAAGTCCAGCAGGTCGCCATGCAGGGCGGCGGGCAGGCGCGTGTTGTCATTGTTCCAGTACAGGATGTCGAAGGCCGGCGGTTCCTTGCCCAGCAGGTAATTGTTGATCCAGTAGTTCCAGATCAGGTCATTGGGGCGCATCCAGGCGAACACCTTGGCCATGTCACGGCCGTCGAGCACGCCTTGCTGGTAGGAGCGGCGCTTGGCGGCTTCCAGGGTCTGCTCGTCGGCGAACAGGGTGGCGGGGCTGTCGATCTGGCTGTCCAGCAGGCTCACCAGGTAGCTCGCGCTGGAGATGCGGCGCAGCTGGCGCTTGGCTTGCAGGTGGCCTTGCAGCGCGGCGATGGTCAGGCCGCCGGCGCAGGCGCCCATCAGGTTGACCTCGCGGGCGCCAGTGATCGCGCGGCAGACGTTAAGCGCTTCCTCCAGCGCGGCGACATAGGTGGAGAGGCCCCATTCGCGATGCCGCACATCCGGGTTGCGCCAGCTGACCATGAAGGTCTGCAGGCCGTTTTTCAGGGCGTACTGCACAAAGCTGTTGGCCGGGCTCAGGTCGAAGATGTAGTACTTGTTGATCTGCGGCGGCACCACCAGCAGCGGCTTGGCATACTGTTTTTCGCTCATGGGCTTGTACTGGATCAGCTCCAGCAGCTCATTGCGAAACACCACTGAGCCAGGGGTGGTGGCGACCGTCTTGCCCACTTCGAAGGCGTGCTTGCTGACTTGGCGCGGCAGGCCATTGTTGTGCAGCAGGTCCTCGAACAGGTTGCTCACCCCGCGCACCACGCTGTTGCCGCCGGAGTTGAGCAGCTCCTTGATCGCCAACGGGTTGAGCAAGGTGTTGGACGGCGAGACCGCATCGTTGAGCAACGAGAAGGCAAAGTGCGCACGGGCTCGGTCATCGGCGCTGAGGGTGCTGTCATCGATCCAGTGGCGTGTCTGCTTCTGCCAGCTCAAATAGGCCTGCAGGCTGCGCCGGTACAGGGGATTTAGCTTCCAGGTGGGGTCGTTGAAGCGGCTGTCGTTGGGGTTGGGTTCGTGCACGGTTTCACCGAGCAGCACGCGCCCCAGTTGCCCGCTCAGCGCCCAGGCATGCCGAACGGTATGCACCGGGTTGCGCAAGCCATGGGCAGCCACGCTGCGCAGCGTCGACAGCAAATCCCGGCCGCGCAGGCCGGTGATCGCATTTTGCGCGTTGATGAACGCGGCGGGTGTGGGCGCCGGGTTCGTCACGGGTCTTTCTCGCATGAGCCAACACTCCTTCGTCAAGCCATCAAACGGGCACGCCAATTCAGAACCATAGTCGGTTCCTGGCAAGTTGCGCGGCAGTGTGGTCCTTACACGGCCGGTCGCGGATGAATCACCGCGCGCATGCGCTCCTCTTCAAGAAACTTCATGATGATCGGCGCCACGGCTTCGGCCCGGGTGATCAGGAACAGGTGGCCGTCATCGATGATGTGCAACTGTGCATTGGGAATGCGCCAGGCGAGCATGCGCATGTTGATCAGCGGGATCAGCGGGTCATCGTCCCCCGCCAGCACCAGGGTGGGCTGGCGGATCTTGTGCAGCCAGTGGATGCTGGTCCAGCCCAACCCGGCGAACAGTTGCCAGTAGTAGCCGAGCTTGCCGGCCGAACGCACTTTGCTGGCGTGTTCGGCGGCCAGTTTCGAATCGCGGCGGAACGAACCGCCGTAGATCATCGGCGCGATGCGCACCACGTGGGACGGCTGGATGTAGCGGCGCGGGCTGGCCATCAGCCACAGTACCTTCGGCTTGCCCGGCACCATCACCGCACCCGCCGCCGTGGCTGCGAGGATCAACTTCTTGCACCGCTCCGGGTAGTCATAGGCAAACTGCTGCGCCAGCGCGCCGCCCCAGGACACGCCCACCGCATTCACCTGGCCATAGTCCAGGTAATCGAGCATACGCGCGGTGAGTTTGGCCAAACCGGGAAAGCGGTACGGCCGATTGGGCGTCGACGAACCGCCGACGCCGGGCACGTCGAAGGCGATCACTTCCAGGTCCGGGTCCAGTGCCTGGACGAACGGAAACACCAGCTCAAGGTTGGCGCCGATGCCATTGAAGATCAGCAACGGCGTCAAGTGAGGCTTGCCGGGGCGTACCGCCGTGCGGATGGTCTGGCCATCCAGGTCGATGGTACGGAAGATGAACGGTTGCGGCATGCTCAAACCCTGTGAAGTGTTACAGCCGGAATGCGCCAAATGTGGGAGGGGGCCCCCTCCCGCATTTGAATGCATTTCAATTTAGCGTTCGTGTACGTAGGTGCCTGGCGCCGCCTCTGCTGCGGCATAGGTTTTATTTCCCAAACTCGTCGGCGCTTTCTTCAACTTACCCGCTCGCTCCGCCTGCCACGCCTGCCAATGCAGCCACCACGAATCCGTATGCTTGGTCGCATTCTCCTGCCACTCAAGCGGCTTGCCCGCCAGGCCATCGCTGGTCTGGTAGCGCGCCTTGGGGTTGCCCGGCGGGTTGAGGATGCTCTGGATATGCCCGCTGCTGGACAGCACGAACTCGACCTTGCCACCAAACAGCTGCGCCGACTTGTAGCAGGATTGCCACGGCGTGATGTGGTCGTTGGTGCCGGCCAGTGAATAGATATCGGCGGTGACCTGCTTGAGGTCGATGGGCGTGCCGCACACTTCCAGGGCGTTGGCGCGTACCAATGGGTTGTTTTTGAACAGCTCGATCAGGTCGCCATGGAACGCTGCCGGCAAGCGCGTGGTGTCATTGTTCCAGAACAGGATGTCGAACACCGGCGGCTCGTTGCCCAGCAGGTAGTTGTTCACCCAGTAGTTCCAGATCAGGTCGTTGGGGCGCATCCAGGCGAAAACCTTGGCCATATCGCGGCCTTCGAGCACGCCGGCCTGGTAGGAATGGCGCTTGGCCGCCTCCAGGGTCTGCTCGTCGACGAACAGCGCCACCTGGGTGTCCAGCGTGGTGTCCAGCACGCTCACCAGCAGGGTCAGGGCGTTGACCTTCTTCTCCCCCAGCGCCGCGTAATGGCCCAAGAGGGCGGTGCAGGTGATGCCGCCGGAGCAGGCGCCGAGCATATTCACGTCTTTGCTGCCGGTGATCGCGGTGACCACATCGACGGCTTCTTTCAGCGCTTCGATATAGGTCGACAGGCCCCATTCGCGCTGGGCCTTGGTCGGGTTGCGCCAGCTGACAATGAACGTCTGCTGGCCATTGCGCAGGCAAAAGCGCGCCAGGCTCTTCTCCGGGCTCAGGTCGAATACATAGAATTTGTTGATCTGCGGCGGCACCACCAGCAGCGGGCGTTCGTGCACCTGTTCGGTGATCGGCTTGTACTGGATCAACTCCAGCACGTCATTGCGAAACACCACCGCGCCTTCGGTGGTGCCCAGGGTCTTGCCTACTTCAAAGGCACCCATGTTGACCTGGCTGGGCATGCCGCCGTTGTGCACCATGTCCTTGGCCAGGTGGGACAGGCCGTCGAGCAGGCTCTTGCCGCCGGTTTCAAAGAAACGCTTGACCGCCGCCGGGTTGGCCGCGCTGTTGGTAGGCGCCATGGCTTCGGTCATCAGGTTGATCACGAAGTGGCCGCGGCTGATGTCCTGTTCCGACAGGTTGCTGTCGCCGATCCAGTCGTGCAGTTCCTTGCGCCACGCCAGGTAGGTTTGCAGGTAGCGCTTGTAGAGCGGGTTCTGGCTCCAGGCCGGGTCGGTGAAACGACGGTCATCGCTTTCCGGCACCAGCGCGGATTTGCCAAACATCACATTCTTCAGTTCGACGCCAAAATGGGCGACGTGCTTGACGCTGTGCAACGGTTGCTTGATGGCTTGGGTCAGCACCATCTTCGCCGAAGCGAGTAAATCCTTTTTACGTAACGCGATGATCGGGTTGAGCCCCAGAGTGTTTTCCGAGGCCTGGCGTTTCAAGTCATCGTTGTTCTTGTTACTCATCTACGACGCTCCATTGTCCGAAAGACGAGTACCGGGGACCGCTGCGCACCCAGTTTCGATACACAACTCAAGCCTGGTACTGCGACTCGGGTGACCGTTGATACCGCATCGTCAAATGCAGGGAACTTGCCAGTTCCATTGGTTACCCGAGTTTAATTTTTTTCGCAAGCGGGCCAATCGTTGGCCACGCGACAGGGCATTCAAGCAGATGAAATTAGAAAATGCGCTCTAAAGAGCAAGAGGCCTGAGCTAGAGCATCAGCCGTACGACCGACTGGCTCGGGTCGCGGGTTTTGCCGGCGGCTTTGAGTTCGGCAAGATAGTCGGCCCACAGTGCGTCCTGACGCACGGCCAACTGGTAGAGGTAGTCCCAGGTGAACAGTCCGCTGTCATGCCCATCGTCGAAGGTCAGTTTCAGTGCGTACTGGCCGGCCGGTTCGATCTTGACCAACTTCACGTGGAGCTTGCCGAATTGCAGGATCGGCTTACCGTGGCCCTGGACCTCGGCGGAAGGCGAGTGGGTGCGCAGCAGTTCGGCAGGAAGCTGGTACACCTCGTCGGGCCCGTAAGTGAGGCTGAGGGTGTTGGAGGTTTTGTGCAGGTTTACTGCAGTAGGAAATTTGGTCATTGATGATCATCCTGAACGAACCGACATCAAAATGTGGGAGGGGGCTTGCCCCCGATAGCAGTGTGTCAGTCAGCCCATCTGGTACTGATACACCGCTATCGGGGGCAAGCCCCCTCCCACAATAAAGCAAAGCAGTTCTGAGTGAGGCTTACAGAATGTAGCGCGACAAGTCTTCGTTCTGCGCCAATTCGCCCAAGTGGCTGTTGACGTATTCAGCGTCAATCTTGATCACGTCGCCATTCTGCGCCCCAGCCAGGTCGCCAGCACTGAAGGACACTTCCTCCAGCAGCCGCTCCAGCAAGGTGTGCAGGCGACGCGCACCGATATTCTCGGTCTTCTCGTTGACCTGCCACGCGATCTCCGCCAGGCGCTTGATGCCGTCTGGCTGGAACTCGATGCCCAGACCTTCGGTTTTCAGCAGTTCACGGTACTGCTCGGTGAGGGACGCGTGCGGTTCGCTGAGGATACGTTCGAAGTCGCCCGGGGTCAGCGCCTTGAGCTCCACGCGAATCGGCAGGCGGCCTTGCAGCTCCGGCACCAGGTCGCTTGGCTTGCTCAGGTGGAACGCACCGGAGGCGATAAACAGGATGTGGTCGGTCTTGACCATGCCCAGCTTGGTGTTCACGGTGCAACCTTCGATCAGCGGCAGCAGGTCGCGCTGTACGCCTTCACGGGACACATCGACGCCGCCGGAGTTACCGCGCTTGGCCACCTTGTCGATCTCGTCGATAAACACGATGCCGTGCTGCTCGACCGCCTCCAGGGCCTTGGCCTTGAGTTCTTCCTCATTCACCAGGCGCCCGGCTTCTTCGTCGCGCACCAGTTTCAGCGCTTCCTTCACCTTGAGCTTGCGGCTTTTCTTCTTGCCCTTGCCCATGTTGGCGAACAGGTTCTGCAATTGGCTGGTCATTTCTTCCATGCCAGGCGGAGCTGAGATGTCGACGCCGGACACTTCAGCGACTTCGATCTCGATTTCCTTGTCGTCCAACTGGCCTTCACGCAGGCGCTTGCGGAACAGCTGGCGGGTGTTGGAATCCGAAGCCGGTGCGGCGTCTTCGTTGAAGCCCATGCGTGCCGGTGGCAGCAAGGCGTCGAGGATACGTTCTTCAGCGGCGTCTTCGGCGCGATGGCTGACCTTGGTCATTTCCTGTTCGCGCAGCATCTTCAAGGCAGCGTCAGCCAGGTCACGGATGATCGACTCGACGTCACGGCCCACATAGCCCACTTCGGTGAACTTGGTAGCTTCGACCTTGATGAACGGCGCGTTGGCCAGCTTGGCCAGGCGGCGGGCGATCTCGGTTTTACCGACGCCTGTAGGGCCGATCATCAGGATGTTCTTCGGCGTTACTTCAACGCGCAATTCTTCGGGCAGTTGCATCCGGCGCCAGCGGTTACGCAGCGCGATGGCTACGGCGCGCTTGGCATCGTCCTGGCCGATGATATGGCGATTGAGTTCATGGACGATTTCGCGGGGAGTCATGGACATAGTGTTTGGCGGCCTCAAGCGGGAATAAGCCTACGGCTTACTCGGCGAGGTCCTGCTCCTCAATGGTGAAGTTGTGGTTGGTGAACACGCAGATATCGCCGGCGATACCCAGGGCGGTCTCGACGATTTCGCGGGCCGACAGGTCGGTTTTCTTCAACAGTGCGCTGGCTGCCGCCTGGGCATAGCCACCGCCGGAACCCATGGCGATCAGGCCATGTTCGGGCTCAACCACATCGCCGTTACCGGTGATGATCAGGGACGCGTCTTTGTTGGCGACGGCCAGCATGGCTTCCAGGCGGCTGAGGGAACGGTCGGTGCGCCATTCTTTGGCGAGTTCGACGGCGGCGCGCACGAGGTGGCCCTGGTGTTTTTCCAACTGGCCTTCGAAACGTTCGAACAGGGTGAAGGCGTCGGCGGTAGCGCCGGCAAAGCCCGCGAGAACCTGGCCGTGGTACAGGCGACGCACTTTCTTGGCGTTGCCTTTCATCACGGTATTGCCCAGGGAAACCTGGCCGTCGCCGCCCATGACGACTTTGCCGTGGCGACGTACTGAAACGATGGTGGTCAAGGGGAGAGTCTCCACGCAGCGGGGCGAAAATGCCCTGATGGAAACTCATATGGGGGTGGCGGGGGGGATTTCAACCGTAGGGGGGTATGGCGGACGAGTGGTGGTCACGGGTCTGACACCCACTCCAGAAAGCTGCAAAACCAAATGTGGGAGGGGGCTTGCCCCCGATGGCAGTGTGTCAGTCACCGAAAATGTTGACTGATCTACTGCTATCGGGGGCAAGCCCCCTCCCACATTCTGATCGGTGTTGAGCTTGAATCAGCGGCTCTGGCGTTGTTGTAACAACAGGTTGCTAAAGCCCGCACCAGCCAGTTGCTTCTGCGCCACAGTCAGTTGTTCACGGTTGCTGAACGGACCCACCAGTACGCGATACCAGGTCGCATCCTTCACCGTGCCGGACTCCACCGTCACCGACTGGCCCAGCAGAATGATCTGCGCCCGTACGCGATCCGCATCTGCCTGTTTGGGGAACGAGCCCGCTTGCAGGAAGAACTTGGTTACCGGCGCGGCCTTGGTCTCGGCCACCGGCGGGGCTGGCGGCGGGGTGATCCCGGCCAATGCGGCTTGGGCACGCGCCGTGTCGATCTTCGCGGCTTCCGCCGGGGTGACCGGGGTGGTCGGCACTTGCGGCGTCGGCAGGGTTTTCTCCGGCACGGCGTCCGGCGGCACGATCACTTCCGATTCCGGCAACAGCGTGTAGAAGTCGTACTTCGGCTTCACCGGGGCGGTCGGGCTCGGCGCAGTCTTGTTGGCTTCGGCCATTTTCGTAGCCTTCTGCTGCTCCTGCTTGACCCGTTTGACGTCATCGCCCTTGCCCGGATCCAGTTTCATCAGGAACACGATAAACGCGCCGACGGTGAGGCCGATCGCCATCCACAACCAGCCCGGGATCGGCTTCTTCGCCGGGGCCTGGTAGCGGCTGGCGCCGCGCTTGGGTGCTGGTTTTTTCTTGGCAGCCAACTTACATACGCTCCAGTGTTTCCAGACCCAACAGTTCCAGGCCTTGCTTGAGGGTCCGTCCGGCCAGGGCGGCGAGGCGCAGGCGGCTTTGCTTCTGGGCTTCGTCGTCGGCGGTCAGGATCGGGCAGTTCTCATAGAAGCTGGAGAACAGGCCGGCGACTTCATACAGGTAGGTGCACAGGATGTGCGGCGTACCTTTCTCACCGACGCTGTTCAGCACTTCGCCGAATTGCGCCAGCTTGGCAGCCAGTTCCTGCTCGTGCGGGGCGTCCAGCACGATGTGCCCTTCAACTTCGCTGAAGTCCTTGCCCAGCTTGCGGAACACGCCGGCCACACGGGTATAGGCGTACAGCAGGTACGGTGCGGTGTTGCCTTCGAAATTGAGCATCAGCTCGAAGTTGAAGCTGTAGTCGCTGGTGCGGTGCTTGGACAGGTCGGCATATTTCACCGCGCCAATACCCACCACGCGGGCGATGTTGCGCAGGTCGGCCTCGGCCAACTCCGGGTTCTTTTCCTTCACCAGGTTGTAGGCACGTTCCTGGGCTTCGGTCAGCAGGTCGATCAGCTTCACGGTGCCGCCGTCACGGGTCTTGAACGGACGGCCATCGGCGCCGTTCATGGTGCCGAAGCCCATGTGCTCCATGTGCATCGGGTGGGTGACAAAACCTGCTCGACGCGCCACTTCGAAGACTTGTTGGAAGTGCAGGGCCTGGCGCTGGTCGACGAAATACAGCGCACGGTCCGCCTTGAGCACGCCACTGCGGTAGCGCACGGCCGCGAGGTCGGTGGTGGCATACAGGTAGCCGCCATCGGCCTTGACGATGATCACCGGCAGCGGCTCGCCATCGGCGGTCTTGAACTCTTCGAGGAACACGCACTGCGCGCCGTTGCTTTCCACCAGCAGGCCTTTGGCCTTGAGGTCGTTGACCACGTTGATCAGGTCGTCGTTGTAGGCGCTTTCGCCCATCACGTCGGCCATGGTCAGCTTGACGTTGAGCAGCTCGTAGATTTCCTGGCAGTGCGACAGCGAGATCTCACGGAAGCGGTTCCACAGCGCCAGGCATTCCTGATCGCCGGCTTGCAGCTTGACCACCAGGCCACGGGCGCGGTCGGCGAACTCTTCGGATTCGTCGAAGCGCTTCTTGGCGGCGCGGTAGAAGTTTTCCAGGTCCGACAGCTCGTTGCTGGTGATCGGGTTCTCTTGCAGGTAAGCCATCAGCATGCCGAACTGGGTGCCCCAGTCGCCCACGTGGTTCTGGCGGACCACGGTGTCGCCGAGGAACTCTAGCACCCGTGCCACGCCGTCGCCGATGATGGTGGAGCGCAGGTGGCCCACGTGCATCTCTTTGGCCAGGTTCGGTGCCGACAGGTCGATGACCACGCGCTGCAGTGGGCCGGCCTTGCGCACGCCGATCCTGGCGTCGGCCAGGGCTGCATCCAGGCGCGAAGCAAGGGCCTGGGTATTCTGGAAGAAGTTGATAAAACCGGGGCCGGCGATTTCGGCCTTGGTGACGCTTTCGTCGGCAGGCAGCGCGGCGATGATTTTTTCCGCCAGGTCGCGCGGTTTCATGCCGGCCGGCTTGGACAGCATCATCGCAATGTTGCTGGCGAAGTCACCGTGGGTCTTGTCGCGGGTGTTTTCCACCTGGATCGCCGGCGACAGGCCTTCAGGCAACACACCTTCGTTGACGAGTTGGGTGAGGGCTTGTTGGATCAGCTGGCGAATGGTGTCTTTCATGGTGTTCTCTTTCGACCGCAAGCGGCGGCGCGCGATGCGCAGGTGGAAAAACTGGGCATTATCCGTGGCGAGGGCGGGCTTGCCAACCTTCGCGGGACCTGTGGCCAGGGTTAATACAAATCTACCGGGTCTACGTCCAACGACCATCGCACTTGCCGGCCGCTGGGCATTTGCTCCAGGGCAAGCAACCAGCTACTTAATAGGCGGTGCAGCGGCGCACGGGAGGTTGCCTGCAAAAGTAGCTGAGCGCGATAGCGCCCGGCACGGCGCTCCATGGGTGCAGGCACCGGGCCGAGCAGTTCGATGCCGCTCAGACCCAGTTCGCCCAGCAAACGTTCGGCGGCGCTGCACGCTTCATCCAGGAAGCTCTCGGCCTGCCCTGGTTTGTGCGCCTCGGCGCGCAGTAATGCAAGGTGGGAAAACGGCGGCAGGCCGGCGGCGCGACGTTCGCTCAGGGCCTGTTCGGCGAAGGCGAAGTAGCCTTGCTCGGTCAGTTGGATCAGCAGCGGATGGTCGGCCAGGTGCGTCTGGATAATCACCCGGCCAGGCTCCTCGGCACGGCCCGCACGGCCCGCGACCTGTACGATCAACTGCGCCATGCGCTCGCTGGCGCGGAAATCCCCGGAGAATAGCCCGCCGTCCGCATCGAGGATCGACACCAGGGTCACCCGTGGAAAGTGATGTCCCTTGGCAAGCATCTGCGTGCCGATGAGGATGCACGGCTGGCCTTTCTGGATGGTGGCGAACAGCTGGTTCATCGCGTCTTTGCGCGACGTGCTGTCGCGGTCCACCCGCAGCACGGGGTAATCCGGGAACAGGATGCCCAGGCGCTCTTCGGCGCGCTCGGTGCCTGCGCCTACCGGTCGCAGGTCGACTTTGCCGCACTGCGGGCAATGGCGTGGCACCCGCTCCACATGGCCGCAGTGGTGGCAGCGCAGTTCGCCGTGGCGCTGGTGCACAGTCATGCGTGCGTCGCAGCGTTCGCACTCGGACATCCAGCCGCAGTCATGGCACAGCAGGGTCGGCGCAAAACCCCGGCGATTGAGGAACACCAGCACCTGTTGACCGGCGGCGAGGGTCTGGCCGATGGCTTGTTGCATCGGCCCGGAAATGCCGCTGTCCAGCGGGCGGCTTTTGACGTCCAGGCGCAGGAAACGTGGTTGCTTGGCACCGCCCGCCCGCTCGTTGAGGCGTAGGAGGCCGTAACGACCGGTGTAGGCGTTGTGCAGGCTTTCCAGGGACGGCGTGGCCGAGCCCAGCACAATCGGGATGTCTTCCTGGCGCGCGCGCACCAGCGCCAGGTCGCGGGCGTGGTAGCGCAGGCCTTCCTGCTGTTTATAAGAGCCGTCGTGTTCCTCGTCGATGATGATCAGCCCGGGGTTTTTCATCGGGGTGAACAGCGCCGAACGGGTGCCGATAATAATGTCGGCCTCGCCGTCCCGCGCCGCCAGCCATGACTCCAGGCGCTCGCGGTCGTTGACCGCCGAGTGCACCAGGGCGATGCGCGCATTGAAACGCTGCTCGAAGCGCGCCAGGGTCTGCGGGCCGAGGTTGATCTCGGGGATCAGCACCAGCGCCTGTTTGCCGGCTTGCAGGGTCTCGCGGATCAACTGCAAATAGACTTCGGTCTTGCCGCTGCCCGTGACGCCGGCCAGCAGGAACGCGTGGAAGCTGTCGAAGCCTGCGCGAATCGCCTCGTAGGCGGCGCGTTGCTCGGGGTTCAGCGGCAATTCCGGCTGGGCCAGCCAGTGTTCGTGGCGGGCGTCGGGGGCGTGCTTGCGAATTTCCACCTGCACCAGGCCTTTGGCGAGCAGCAGGTCGAGGCTGTCTTTGCTCAGCATCAGCTTGCTCAGCAGCTGATGCGCCACGCCATGGGGATGCTGCGCCAGCGTGGCCAGGGCCTCGCGCTGGCGCGGCGCGCGGGCGATACGCGGGTCGTCGAGGCGCGCGCCGGGCACCATCGACCAGAAGCGTTCCTGGCGCGCTTCGGCCAGTTCGCCCTGGCGCAGCAGCACCGGCAACGCCCAGCTCAAGGTGTCGCCCAGGCTGTGCTGGTAATACTGGGCGGTCCACAGGCACAGCTTGAACAGCGCGGGCGGCAGTGGTGGGGTGGCGTCGAGGATGGCCAGCGCGGGCTTGAGCTTCTCGGCCGGTACTTCGCTGTGATCGGTGACTTCAACCAGAATGCCGATCATCTCTCGGCGCCCGAACGGCACGCGCACACGCATGCCCGGTTGCAACTGCGCCCGCAGTACGCCGGCCGGCGCCCGGTAATCGAACAGGCGGCGCAGGGGCGAGGGCAGGGCTAGGCGCAGAATGGCGTCGGGCACGCGGGGAGTCTCATATAAAGGCAGGCGGTGGCGCAGGGGCGGGAGCCTAGCAGACAGGGGAGGGCTTGGGTATGCCACGGTTTTCTGATGAAAGGAGGTTTTCAGCCGGATGTGCGGCTTGCGCGATTGAAAAGGTCTGGTAGAATCCGCGGCCTAATTACGTGCGGTATTCGACAATAGTGTCGAGTGGCGGCACGCTAGCCCGAGGAAGTGCCATGAAAGCCGATATCCATCCAGCGTACGAAACCATCGAAGTCACCTGCAGCTGCGGCAACAAGTTCGAAACCCGTTCGAACCTGTGCAAGCCACTGGGTACTGACGTATGCAACGAGTGCCACCCGTTCTACACCGGTAAGCAGAAAACTCTGGACACCGGCGGCCGTGTACAGCGCTTCGCAGATCGCTTTGGTGCTTTCGGCAAGAAGCCTGCTGCTACTCCAGCAGAGTAAGGCTCAAAAGCCTTATGGGCTTTTGCCAGCTGTTGAAAAAGGCGTCCCTTGTGGGCGCCTTTTTTGTGCCTGGGATTTGGCCTTCAGTCGCACAGGCCGACGTGTTTTGCCCCGCACCGGCCGCCCTGGCCCGGGTGGATGTGCAGCGTGTGGTGGATGGCGACACCGTGCGCCTGAAGGATGGCCGCAGTCTGCGGATGATCGGCCTCAATGCGCCTGAAACCGGCAAGAAAGGCCGCTCCGACGAGCCCTATGCCGTTGCGGCCCGCCAGCGTTTGCAGGCGTTGGTTGAGGCCAGTGGCGGCCGGGTTGGCTTGGTATTGGGGCGCGAGAGCAAAGACCGTTACGGCCGTACCTTGGCCCACCTTTACGGCGCTGATGGCGAGAACCTTGAGGCGCAACTGCTGGCCGAGGGGCTGGGGTTCCAAGTGGGCGTCGCGCCCAACGTCGATCTGGTCACCTGTCAGCAGGCTGCTGAAAACAGCGCCCGTCAGGCGCGATTGGGCCTGTGGCGCAAATCACCCGTGCTAAGCGTGGCACAACTCAAGCAGTCCGGCTTCGCCTTGGTCAGCGGCCGAGTGAGCAAGATCGAACGCAATCGCGGCGGAATCTGGATCGAATTGCAGGGCTCACTGGTATTACGCATTGCACCCGAACTCACTCGCCACTTCGACTCCGCATTGCTCAGTGGTCTGCAAGGCAGGACAATCGAAGCCCGTGGCTGGGTGCAGGATCGATCCAAACGGGGTGGCCGGAAAAACGGTCAGGCACGTTGGTTGCTGCCACTGACCGACCTCAGCATGCTCAAATCGACTGATTAATAAAAAATTGTAGACATTTTTTTATTCGATTGTGAACAGTTAAGCCCTTGTATCCCGTGGCCTTAGACCAAAGTACGGCGCTTTGGGGCCTTGACACCTGTGACTACCCAGTCTTGTAGGGACTTTGCGACACGCGTATCCTCGGCGGTCCGTCGACCAACAGTAAAAGCGGAATGCCGATATGTCTGATTTGAAAACTGCCGCTCTCGAATATCATGCCCATCCTCGTCCAGGAAAGCTGAGTGTAGAGCTCACCAAGGCCACTGCCACCGCCCGCGACCTGTCGCTGGCCTACAGCCCTGGTGTTGCCGAGCCCGTACGTGAAATCGCCCGCGACCCCGAACTGGCGTACAAGTACACCGGCAAAGGCAACCTGGTTGCAGTGATTTCCGATGGCACCGCGATTCTCGGCCTGGGTAACCTCGGCCCATTGGCTTCCAAGCCAGTCATGGAGGGTAAAGGCGTGCTGTTCAAGCGCTTTGCCGGCATCGACGTTTTCGACATCGAAGTCGACTCCGAAAGCCCGCAGGCGTTCATCGACACGGTCAAGCGCATTTCCATCACTTTCGGTGGCATCAACCTGGAAGACATCAAGGCACCTGAGTGCTTCGAGATCGAAAAGGCCCTGATCGAACAGTGCGACATTCCGGTATTCCACGATGACCAGCACGGCACCGCGATCGTTACCGCTGCCGGCATGATCAACGCCCTGGAAATCGCTGGCAAGACCCTGGCTGACGCGCAGATCGTCTGCCTGGGCGCCGGCGCTGCGGCCATCTCCTGCATGAAGTTGCTGGTGAGCATGGGCGCCAAGCTGGAAAACATCTTCATGGTCGACAGCAAGGGCGTGGTCCAGTCCGAGCGTACCGACCTGAACCAGTACAAGGCGATGTTTGCCCACGCCACCGACAAGCGCACCCTGGCTGACGCCCTCGACGGTGCAGACGTGTTCGTCGGCCTCTCGGGCCCGAACCTGCTGAGCGCCGAAGGCCTCAAGTCCATGGCGGCCAACCCGATCGTGTTCGCCTGCTCCAACCCGGACCCAGAGATCTCGCCGGAACTGGCGCACGCCACCCGCAACGACGTGATCATGGCTACCGGCCGTTCGGACTACCCGAACCAGGTCAACAACGTACTGGGCTTCCCGTTCATCTTCCGTGGCGCCCTGGACGTTCGCGCCAAGCGCATCAACGAAGAGATGAAAGTAGCCGCCGCCAATGCCCTGCGTGAACTGGCCAAGCTGCCGGTGCCTCAGGACGTGTGCGACGCCTACGGTGGCGCCAAGCTGGAATTCGGTCGTGAGTACATCATCCCGAAACCAATGGACAAGCGCCTGATCACCCTGATCTCCGATGCCGTGGCCAAGGCCGCCATCGAGACCGGCGTGGCCACCCTGCCGTATCCGAAGCACTACCCGCTGCAAAGCGTGGATGATGTGTTCAACGGCTAAGCCGTTGTAGCGCACCAACAAAAAGCCCCGGTTCTTGCGAGTCGGGGCTTTTTGCTGTGTGGTGTTCGCCGATGGCCTTTGTAGTGAGCGGGCAAGCCCGCTCACTACAGGTCAGAACAGATCGATCGGCGCCGCTTCATCTGCCGGCAGCGGGCTACCCGGTGCAACGCCATTGCCCAGCTCGTTGACCGACGGCGGCGTGTCTTCGCTCTTGAACAGTTCGAAGTACGCGTTCGGCGTGCTTGGCGACGCTGCACGGCCGCTGATCGGGTCGATGCGCAGGCTGAGGATGCCTTCCGGCTCCGGCTGGGTGTGCGGCGGCTTGTCCTTCAAGGCTGCGCCCATGTAGCTCATCCAGATCGGCAGCGCAACGGTGCCACCGAACTCGCGGCGGCCCAGGCTTTCCGGCTGGTCATAGCCGGTCCACACGGTGGTCACGTAGTCGGCGTTGTAGCCGGAGAACCAGGCATCCTTGGATTCGTTGGTGGTACCGGTCTTGCCGGCGATGTCCGGCCGGTTCAGCGCCAGAGCGCGGCGGCCGGTACCCTTCTTGATCACATCTTCCAGGATGCTGTTGAGAATATAAGTGGTACGGCCGTCGACAATACGCTCGGCAACTGCCGGCGCCTGTGGCTCCGCCGGGGTACCGTTGGCGGCTGGCGTGGTGCCTGGGGTCGGCTCGATGGTGATACCGCCATTGCTCGGCGCTGCCAGCCCATCGGTGGCGGCCACGCCGTTGACCACGTCGCCTGGCACGCGTGGCGGGTTGGCGGTGAACAGGGTGTCGCCGTTGCGGCTTTCGATCTTGTCGATCAGGTACGGCGTGATCTTGTACCCGCCGTTGGCAAAGGTGCTCCAGCCGGTGGCGATTTCCATCGGTGTGAGGGTCGCAGTGCCCAGGGCCAGGGAGAGGTTGGGCGGCAGGTCTGACTTGGCGAAACCGAAGCGCGTCATGTAATCGATGGTCTTGCCCACGCCCATTGCCTGCAGCAAGCGGATCGACACCAGGTTACGCGACTTGTACAGCGCTTCGCGGATGCGGATCGGGCCAAGGAAGGTGTTGGTGTCGTTCTTCGGGCGCCAGACCTTGTCCAGGTACTCGTCGACAAACACGATCGGCGCATCGTTGACCAGGCTGGCGGCGGTGTAGCCGTTGTCCAGCGCGGCACTGTAGATGAACGGCTTGAAGCTAGAGCCCGGTTGGCGCTTGGCTTGGGTGGCGCGGTTGTAGTTGCTCTGCTCGAACGCGAAACCACCGACCAGGGCGCGGATTGCGCCGTTCTGTGGGTCCAGCGACACCAGTGCGCCCTGGGCCAACGGCACCTGGCTGAACTTGAGGCTGTCGTCCTTCTGACGTTGCACGCGGATTAAGTCACCTACCTGCGCTACGTCCGACGGCTGCTTGGGCATCGGGCCCATGCTGTTGGTGTTCAGGAACGGGCGCGCCCATTTCATGCTGTCCCACGCCACATGGGCTTCGCCGGTGCGGGTCAGGACCTGTACGCCATCTTTCTTGACCTGGGTGACGATGGCCGGCTCCAGGCCGCTGATCGCACGTTGTTTGCCCAGTTCGGTGGTCCAGGCACTCAGGGTCTTGCCCGGCAGGCGTGATTCGGGGCCGCGGTAGCCGTGACGCTGGTCGTAGGTGATCAGGCCGGAATGCACCGAATTATTGGCGATGTCCTGCAAGTCGCTCGGCACGGTGGTAGTCACGCGGAAACCTTCGGTATACGCCTCGCTGCCATAGCGGCCGACCATCTCGGCGCGGGCCATTTCGGCGATGTAAGGGGCGTTCACTTCCGGGGTTGGTACGTGGTAGCTGGCGTTCAACGGCTCGGCGATGGCGCTTTCGTAAGCGGCCTGGTCGATCTTGCCCAGCTTGTACATGCGTCCCAGGATCCAGTCGCGGCGCTCTTTGCTGCGCGCCGGGTTGGCCAGCGGGTTGAAGCGTGATGGCGCCTTGGGCAGGCCGGCGATCATGGCCATCTGCGCCAGGCTGGCATCACGGATGGACTTGCCATAGTAGACCTGCGAGGCCGCCTCGATCCCGTAGGCGCGGTTGCCCAGGTAGATCTTGTTCACGTACAGCTCAAGGATCTCATCCTTGGTCAACTGGCGTTCGATCTGCAACGCCAGGAGGATCTCGGTGGCCTTGCGCGAAAAGCTGCGCTCGCTGGTGAGGAAGAAGTTCTTCGCCACCTGCATGGTGATGGTGCTGCCGCCGGATTGAATGTGTCCGCTTTTTACCAATTGTGTGGCCGCACGCACCAGGCTGCTGGGGTCGACACCATAGTGGTTGGCAAAATTATCGTCTTCGGCCGAGAGCAGGGCGCTGATGAAATTGGGTGGAATATCGGCAAAACGGATCGGTGTGCGGCGCATTTCGCCGAACTCCGCGATCAGTTTTTCATCGCTGCTGTAGACCCGTAAAGGAATCTGCAACTGGATACTTCTGAGGGCCTCTACGGAGGGCAAACCCGGACTAAGGTAGAGGTAGGCCCCGCTGAGCACGAGCAGCAGCCCGCAAACGATGGCGACAATGGAGTACCCGAAAAACTTCAGCAGACGAATCAAGGCTTTTGGATTTCCAGAGAAAAGAATGGGTTAGGCGTCGGGGCTGGCATGGCAAACGATGGATCGACCCGAGCTGCAGATAAAAAGCGGCAAAAAACGCTGGGCATTAAAGCATTTTTCGACTTGGGGCGTCATTCGCACCTGCTCAACAAGTCGACCGAATGCATGACGCCCGGCGGCAATCAGGCGGTATGACAGGCAAAGCTTTAGGGAGTTTTATGGGAAAAGGATTTTTCACGGGAAAACTCGACACCTTGCTGGGCGTCGACATCAATGACACGGCAATTCGGCTGGTGGAGCTGGGCCGTTCAACCTCTGGTTACAACATTCGCGGCTACGTCACCCAGGCATTGCCGATACGCTCGGTGGTCGACGGCACATTCCTGGATCTCGAAGGCGTGGGACGCACCTTGCGCAGTGCATTGTCACGGTTGGCGACGTCGGTCCGTGGCGCTGCCGCTGCGGTGTCCGGGCCTTCGGTGATCACGCGCATGATCGAGATGGAGGCGGGGCTGACTGACGATGAGATGGCCTGGATGATCCAGATGGAGGCAGACCAGTACATTCCTTATCCATTGGATGACGTGGCCATCGACTTTCAAGTGCGTGGGCCTACCGCCCTGGACCCAGGTCGTGTCGAGGTGCTGCTGGCGGCGTGCCTGAAGGAACATGTCGAGGCACGGGAGGCGGTTCTGGCGCTGGCCGGGCTGGTGCCGAGGGTGATCGATGTCGAAGCGTTTGCATTGGCGCGCGCTTGCAGTCAGGATTTCGCCAGCTTCACGCCGAGCCATCGAGTCGATGGTGCACAATGGGCCGTGGACGCCCAGGGGATGGGAATTGCTTGCGGGTTGGCCCTGAGGAGTTTCGCTTGAAGACACGAATCAACCTTTTGCCTTGGCGCCAGGCGCTGGCGGAGCGGCGACGCAAGTACCTGCTGGCGTGTTTGCTGGCGTTCGCCTGCGCGGCGCTTGCGGCTGTGTGGCTGGCGGACCAGGTGATCGACCAGGCCATTGACCGGCAAGTGACCCGTAATGACCATCTGGGCAAGCAAATCACCGGCCTCGATTCGCGCATCAGGACCATCGACGACCTGCAGGAGCAAAGCCAGCAGTTGGCACAGCGCATGAAGGTTGTGCAGGACCTGCACGACTCCCGCTCGTCCGGCGCGCAATTGTTGGATCAGTTGGCGCGCGCAGTACCCGATGGTGTGCATCTGCATGAAGTGGTGGCGAAGGGCGATACGGTGAGTATCAGCGGCAGTGCCGAATCCAGCCAGGATATCGCCCAACTGATGCGTCGCCTGGAGGCCGCACAAGGCGCCCATTCCACGCGGTTGCAACAGGTGCGCACCGAAGGTGCGCGCGGCAACAATGAATTCCAGTTGATGGTGCGACAGGGCGAGCCCGCCGAGGCGCAACCTTGAGCCCGTTGAGGCTCAATCTTTCTGCACTCACTCACAACGCTGCAAAATGGCCCCTACCTGGCAAGGCCCTGTTGGGCTGTGCGCTGGCGAGCCTGATATTTGTGGTGGGTGACCTTGTGTGCCTGAGCCCGTCGCGGCAACGGTTGCATCAGGTTGAGGTGCGGGAAGTAGCCCTGCAACAGCAAGTCGCTGAAAAGACGGCCCTGGCTGCCACCCTTGAGGCGCGCGTGCAGCAGTTCCAATTAATGCAGGCGAAAGCGGATGAGCTTTTCCGGGCGTTGCCGGGGAAATCCGAAATGCCCGGCTTGCTCGAAGACATCGCGCACTTGGCAGTGGCCAATGGTCTGGTGGTCGAGAGTGTCACGCCATCGGACGAACAGTCTCAGCCGTACTATCACGAGCAGCCGGTACAGGTCGGCGTGGCAGGGGCTTACCACGACCTGGCGACGTTCCTGAGTAGCCTGGGTGGTCTGGCGCGAATCGCGACGGTGCACGATGTTGTCCTGCGACGTGATGGCAATCTGCTGCGCCTTGATGTGCTGGTCAAGACCTATTGGCAGCCGGGCGGCGGGGGAGGTGGTCAGGCCCGCCAGGGGCAACTCTTTGTCTACGAGGCTTCCGGGCTGCGCGACCCTTTTCAACGGCTTGCCGTTCAGGTCGATCACCTGCCTGGGCGGCCCGCGCGTGCGCCAGACCTCGCCCGGCCACGCGCAGCCCTGGAAAGCCTTGCGTTGGACCAGTTCGAAATGGTCGGCACGCTGTCCCGCGGGTCGCAGGTCTTCGCCTTGCTGCGTGCGGCCTCCACGGTGCATCGCCTGGCGGTCGGTGACTACCTGGGGCCGGACCATGGCCGGGTCACGGCCATCGATGAGCGTTACATAGAGCTGGTCGAGCTGTTTCCCGATGGTCAGGGGGCATGGCTGGAGCGCCCGCGAACCCTGGTGTTAAACGTCAACTCATAACGGAATCGAATCAATGAAAAGGATTTTCTCGTCCTTCGGTGTAGCGCTATGGATAGCGTTCACGGCGCCGATGGCTATTGCTGTGCCCAATCGTGTAGACCTGATCCAGTTGCCACCGCCTGGCAATGCCACGTCGGGCGCCTACACCGGCGATAAGCTGAACCTTAACTTCCAGAGCATCGAGTTGCGCACCGCGCTGCAACAGATTGCCGATGTAGCGGGCCTCAATCTGGTAGCCAGCGACGATGTGCAGGGCTCGATTACCCTGCGCCTCAAGGATGTGCCCTGGGATCAGGCGTTGGACCTGGTGCTGCAAGCCAAGGGCCTGGATAAGCGGGTAAAGGCCGGTGTATTGCTGGTCGCGCCGGCCGAGGAGTTGGCGGCGCGTGAGCTGCTGACCCTGGAATCGCGCAAGCAAATGGCTGAACTGGCGCCGTTGCGTCGGGAGCTGTTGCAGGTCAATTACGCCAAGGCGGCGGACCTGGCCAAGTTGTTTCAGTCAGTCACGGGCCTTGAGGGCGTCACCGACGAGCGTGGCTCGGTGGCGGTGGATGATCGCACCAACAACATCATCGCCTATCAGACTGGCGAGCGGCTGGAGGAGCTGCGCAGGATCGTGGCGCAGTTGGATGTGCCGGTGCGCCAGGTGATGATCGAGGCGCGGATTGTCGAGGCCAATGTCGATTACGACAAAAGCCTGGGCGCTCGCTGGGGTGGGCGGCTCACTCGCGGCAACTGGGGCGCCGGCGGTATTCCGAAGCCTCTGGCGGATGGCGCGGAGCCTGCGGAAAACCCACCCAGTTCACCTTTTGTGGACTTGGGGTCACTCACCGGCTCATCGGGCCTGGGCATCGCCTTTATCACCGACAACCTGCTGCTGGACCTGGAGCTCACCGCCATGGAGAAAACCGGCAACGGCGAAATCGTCTCGCAACCCAAGGTGGTCACTTCCGACAAGGAAACCGCACGCATCCTCAAGGGCACCGAGATTCCCTACCAGGAATCCAGCTCCAGCGGCGCGACCTCGGTGTCGTTCAAGGAAGCCTCGCTGTCGCTGGAGGTCACCCCGCAAATCACCCCTGACGACCGCGTGATCATGGAGGTGAAAGTCACCAAGGATGAGCCCGACTACCTGAACAAACTCAACGATGTGCCGCCGATCAAGAAAAACGAGGTTAACGCCAAGGTGCTGGTCAAGGATGGCGAGACCATCGTCATTGGCGGGGTTTTCTCCACTACCCAAAGCAAAGTGGTAGATAAAGTGCCATTTTTGGGCGATGTGCCGTATCTTGGCCGCCTTTTCCGGCGCGATGTGCTGGCGGAGAAAAAATCCGAGCTGCTGGTATTCCTGACTCCGCGTATTATGAATAACCAGGCGATTGCTGTGAGTCGTTGATTCTGTGCGAAATTTGATTCTTGTAGGACCGATGGGGGCTGGAAAAAGCACCATCGGCCGTTTGCTGGCCAAAGAGCTGCGCCTGCCGTTCAAAGATTCCGACAAGGAAATTGAATTGCGCACGGGCGCCAATATCCCATGGATCTTCGATAAGGAAGGCGAACTGGGCTTTCGTGACCGCGAGCAGGCGATGATCGCCGAGCTGTGCGGCTGCGATGGCGTGGTATTGGCGACAGGTGGTGGCGCGGTGATGCGTGACGAGAACCGCCGCGCGCTGCATGCCGGTGGTCGGGTGGTCTACCTGCATGCGTCGGTCGAGCAGCAAGTGGGCCGCACCGCCCGTGATCGCAATCGCCCGTTGCTGCGTACGGCCAACCCGGAGAAAACCCTGCGGGATCTGCTGGCGCTGCGAGATCCGCTGTATCGGGAAATTGCCGATCTGGTGGTAGAAACCGATGAGCGGCCACCCCGGATGGTGGTCCTCGACATTCTTGAGCGCCTGCAACGGCTGCCACCCCGTTAAAGCCAGGCCCGAAATGCGCTATTCTCGGCGGCGCGCCAACACCTCCCAAGGTGTGGCGTAGAGCCATCAGGCGACGTCAGCGTTTGACGTTGCCGGTCGTCAATACATCTTCAACGCGGGGACACATGCAGACACTTAAGGTCGATCTAGGCGAGCGCAGCTACCCGATCCATATTGGCGAAGGTCTGCTGGACCAGCCCGAGTTGCTCGCACCGCATATTGCCGGGCGGCAAGTGGCGATCATCTCCAATGAAACGGTCGCGCCGCTGTATCTTGAGCGTCTGAGCCGCAGCCTCGCGGCGTACTCCGTTATTTCTGTGATCCTGCCCGACGGCGAGGCCCACAAGAACTGGGAAACCCTGCAACTGATCTTTGATGGCCTGCTGACTGCACGCCATGACCGCCGCACCACCGTGATCGCCCTGGGCGGCGGTGTGATCGGCGACATGGCCGGCTTTGCAGCGGCCTGCTACCAGCGTGGCGTGGACTTTATCCAGGTGCCAACCACCCTGCTGTCCCAGGTCGATTCGTCGGTGGGCGGCAAGACCGGCATCAACCACCCGCTGGGCAAGAACATGGTTGGCGCGTTCTACCAGCCGCAAGCCGTGCTGATCGACACCGCGACCCTCAACACCTTGCCGCCGCGTGAGCTGTCGGCGGGCCTGGCGGAAGTCATCAAGTACGGGCTGATCTGCGACGAACCGTTCCTGACCTGGCTGGAAGAACATGTCGACGCGTTGCGCAACCTGGACCAGGCGGCACTCACCGAAGCTATTTCCCGCTCCTGCGCCGCCAAGGCGCTGGTGGTGAATGCCGACGAACGGGAGTCCGGCGTACGGGCCACGTTGAACCTTGGGCACACCTTCGGCCATGCGATCGAAACCCACATGGGCTATGGTGTGTGGTTGCATGGAGAGGCCGTTGCGGCTGGCACAGTGATGGCATTGGAGATGTCGCAGCGCCTGGGCTGGATCAGCGCCCAGGAGCGTGACCGTGGCATCCACCTGTTCCAGCGCGCCGGTTTGCCGGTGATTCCGCCTGAGGAAATGACCGAGGCGGATTTCCTCGAACATATGGCAATAGACAAGAAAGTGATCGACGGTCGACTGCGACTGGTGCTGCTGCGCCACATGGGCGAAGCGGTGGTGACCGACGATTATCCGAAAGAGATTTTACAGGCCACGCTGGGAGCGGATTACCGCGCCCTGGCCCAGCTTAAAGGTTAATAAGATCCCGATGACTAGTTTGCATGCCGACGAGGCGTTCCTCGGCCATTACCAGTTAAGCCACGACCCTTTTGCTCCACGGGTGCCTGGTTTCAAATTTTTCCCGGCCCAGCGCAAGCCAGTGCTCGGTCAACTGCACCATCTCGCGCGCTACAGCCAGTTGCTGCTAGTCGTGACCGGCCCGCTGGGCAGCGGCAAGACCCTGCTGCGCCAGGCCCTGGTGGCCAGCACCAACAAGCAGTCGGTCCAGAGCGTGGTGGTGTCGGCCCGTGGTGCCGGTGATGCGGCAGGTGTCCTGCGCCAGGTCGCCCAGGCACTGGACGTGGCCACTGCCGAGCCTAACGCGATCCTCAAGCAGGTGGTGCAGCTGGGCCTGACCGGCCAGGAAGTCTACCTGCTGGTGGATGATGCCGAGCAGCTCGACGAATCCGCCCTCGAAGCGCTGCTGGCGCTGGCGGCGGGCACGCCGGAAGGCCGTCCGCATGTATTCCTGTTCGGTGAGTCGTCGCTGATCGCCGACCTGGAGCAGATCAGCGGTGATCAGGAGCTGTTCCACGTCATCGAACTGCAGCCGTACGAAGAGGAGGAAACCCGCGAATACCTGGCTCAACGCCTGGAAGGTGCAGGGGCGGGTATCGAACTTTTCTCCGCTCAACAGATCTCTGATATTCACGAAAGCTCCGACGGCTGGCCTGGCACCATCAACCAGGTTGCCCGCGATGCCATGATCGAAGCCATGATTGCCAGCCGCACCGCGGTCAAGCGTCCAAAGATGGGGTTCACTATGCCTAAGAAACACGTATTGGCTATTTCCGCCGTTGTTGTGGTCGCTGTTGCCGCCGCCTGGTTGATTCCGGGTCGCAGCAAGGCGCCGACCACCGCCGGTGCGCCAACCGAGCAGGCGCAATTGCCACTGGGCAAACCCACGCCAAATGTTGAGTTCGCCAATTCCGGCCAGCCGACCAACCTGCCGATGGTCGGCCAGCCTGTCATGCGTGGCCCGCTCGCCGAAGAAGCCGGTGGCATTTCCGAAGGCGACGACGGCGTGCCGGTGGAAGGTTCCAGCGCCACACCGCCGACCGTCACGACCACAGCACCACCTGCTGGCGTGCCAGCCGGTCAGCCAGCGGCAAAACCAACGCCGGCACCGACTGTTGCAACCGCCAAGCCAGCGCCCGTGACCAAGCCGGTCGCGCCTGCGCCAGCCGCCAAGCCAGCGCCAGCCCCGGCCGCCAAGCCCGCTGAAAAACCAGCTGCCACCGTTGCCAAGGCCGGTGCTGCGGGTAGCGGTTGGTACGGCAGCCAGCCTTCCGGTAACTTCGTGGTGCAGATCCTCGGCACCAGCTCTGAAGCCAACGCCCAGGCGTTCGTGAAAGAGCAGGGCGGCGAGTACCGTTATTTCAAGAAAGTGCTCAACGGCAAGCCTCTCTACGTGATCACCTATGGCAGTTTTTCCAGCCGTGCAGCGGCTGATTCTGCCATCAAGGCCTTGCCAGCGAAGGTTCAGGCTGGTAAACCTTGGCCTCGCACTGTTGCCAGCGTTCAACAAGAACTCGCAACAACTCGCTGAAGATCAGGCGGCCTTACCCAGGCCGCCCTCCCGGCACCTCAAAAAAACTACAACAGCGTGCAGCCCTGAAGGCCGCGCGCTTTGTGGTGTCTGCGTCACAGTGGCTTTTGAGTCGTAGCGGTCAGAATTAAAAAAGTTTTGACTAGCACAGCATATCGCTTTAAACCTTTCATAAATGCGACATAGATTTGCGACATTTCGTCGCTAAATTTGTGAGCGTCTGTGTCGGTGTGTACAATGACCTCCCTTTTGCCCCCGCTAAGCCGGCGTACGTTCGGCGTGGAAGGTAACCGGTTGAATTGAAAAGAAATTTGCCTCGAAATAAGAGGCAGCCTGGTGAGAAAGTGTCTATGAAAGCAGGTCTGTACCAACCCGATGAATTCAAGGATAACTGCGGTTTCGGCCTGATAGCCCATATGCAGGGCGAGCCCAGTCATACCCTTCTGCAAACGGCCATCGAGGCCCTGACCTGCATGACCCACCGCGGTGGGATCAACGCCGACGGCAAGACCGGTGACGGTTGCGGCTTGCTGATTCAAAAGCCCGACCTGTTCCTGCGCGCTGTCGCAAAAGAGCAATTTGCGGTCGACCTGCCCAAGCAGTACGCGGTGGGCATGGTGTTTTTCAACCAGGACCCGGTCAAAGCCGAAGCTGCTCGCGAGAACATGAACCGCGAGATCCTGGCCGCCGGCCTGCAACTCGTCGGCTGGCGCAAAGTGCCGATCGACACCAGCGTACTCGGCCGCCTGGCCCTGGAACGCCTGCCGCAGATCGAGCAAGTGTTTATCGCAGGCGATGGCCTGAGCGACCAGGACATGGCGATCAAGCTGTTCACGTCGCGTCGTCGCTCGTCCGTGGCCAACGCCGCCGACACCGACCACTACATCTGCAGCTTTTCCCACAAGACCATCATTTATAAAGGCCTGATGATGCCGGCGGACCTCACCGCCTTCTATCCGGACCTGAGCGATGAGCGCCTGCAAACCGCAATCTGCGTGTTCCACCAGCGCTTCTCCACCAACACCCTGCCGAAATGGCCGCTGGCCCAGCCATTCCGCTTCCTCGCCCACAACGGCGAGATCAACACCATCACCGGTAACCGCAACTGGGCCGTGGCCCGTCGCACCAAGTTCGCCAACGACCTGATGGACCTGGAAGAGCTCGGCCCGCTGGTCAACCGCGTGGGTTCCGACTCCTCCAGCATGGACAACATGCTCGAACTGATGGTCACCGGCGGCATCGACCTGTTCCGTGGCGTGCGCATGATCATTCCGCCAGCGTGGCAGAACGTTGAGACCATGGACCCGGACCTGCGTGCATTCTACGAGTACAACTCGATGCACATGGAGCCGTGGGACGGCCCGGCCGGTGTCGTGATGACCGACGGCCGCTACGCGGTCTGCCTGCTCGACCGTAACGGTCTGCGCCCGGCGCGTTGGGTCACCACCACCAACGGTTTCATCACCCTCGCGTCGGAAATCGGCGTGTGGGACTACAAACCCGAAGACGTCATCGCCAAAGGCCGCGTGGGCCCAGGCCAGATCCTCGCCGTGGACACCGAAACCGGGCAGATCCTCGACACCGACGCCATCGACAACCGCTTGAAATCCCGTCATCCGTACAAGCAATGGCTGCGCAAGAACGCCCTGCGCATCCAGGCGACCATGGAAGACAACGACCACGGTTCGGCGTTCTACGACGTCGACCAGCTCAAGCAATACATGAAGATGTACCAGGTCACGTTCGAGGAGCGCGACCAGGTGCTGCGTCCGCTTGGCGAACAAGGCTACGAGGCAGTCGGCTCCATGGGCGACGACACGCCGATGGCCGTGCTGTCCCAGCGCGTGCGCACGCCGTACGACTATTTCCGCCAGCAGTTCGCCCAGGTGACCAATCCACCGATCGACCCGCTGCGCGAAGCCATCGTGATGTCCCTGGAAGTCTGCCTCGGTGCCGAGCGCAATATCTTCCAGGAATCGCCTGAGCACGCCTCTCGTGTGATCCTCAGCTCGCCGGTCGTGTCTCCGGCCAAGTGGCGCTCGTTGATGACCCTGGAGCGTCCAGGCTTCGACCGCCAGATCATCGACCTGAACTACGACGAAAGCCTCGGCCTTGAAGCCGCGGTGCGCAACGTCGCCGACCAGGCCGAAGAAGCCGTGCGCGCCGGTCGTACCCAGATCGTCCTGACCGACCGCCACATCGCGCCGGGCAAGCTGCCGATCCACGCCTCGCTGGCGACTGGCGCGGTGCACCACCGCCTGACCGAAAAAGGCCTGCGTTGCGACTCCAACATCCTTGTCGAAACTGCCACGGCCCGCGACCCGCACCACTTTGCGGTGTTGATCGGCTTCGGCGCCTCGGCGGTGTACCCGTTCCTTGCGTACGAAGTGCTGGGTGACCTGATCCGTACCGGTGAAGTGCTGGGCGACCTCTATGAGGTGTTCAAGAACTACCGTAAGGGCATCACCAAGGGCCTGCTGAAGATCCTGTCGAAGATGGGCATCTCCACCGTTACGTCCTATCGCGGTGCGCAACTGTTTGAAGCCATCGGCCTGTCCGAAGAAGTCTGCGACCTGAGCTTCCGGGGTGTGCCAAGCCGCATCAAGGGCGCGCGTTTCGTCGACATCGAAGCCGAGCAAAAAGCCTTGGCAGCCGAAGCCTGGAGTGCGCGCAAGCCGATCCAGCAAGGCGGCCTGCTCAAGTTCGTGCACGGTGGCGAATATCACGCGTACAACCCGGACGTGGTCAACACTCTGCAAGCCGCCGTGCAGCAGGGCGACTACGCCAAGTTCAAGGAATACACCTCGCTGGTGGATAACCGCCCGGTGTCGATGATCCGCGACCTGTTCAAGGTGAAGACCCTGGACACGCCGATGGACATCAGCGAAGTCGAGCCCCTGGAGTCGATCCTCAAGCGCTTCGACTCCGCCGGTATTTCCCTGGGCGCGTTGTCGCCTGAGGCGCACGAAGCGCTGGCCGAAGCCATGAACCGCCTGGGTGCGCGTTCCAACTCCGGCGAAGGCGGTGAAGACCCGGCGCGTTACGGCACCATCAAGAGCTCGAAAATCAAGCAGGTTGCTACCGGCCGTTTCGGCGTGACCCCGGAATACCTGGTCAACGCCGAAGTGCTGCAGATCAAGGTGGCCCAGGGCGCCAAGCCCGGTGAGGGCGGCCAACTGCCAGGCGGCAAGGTCAACGGTTTGATCGCCAAGCTGCGTTATGCAGTGCCGGGCGTGACCCTGATCTCGCCGCCGCCGCACCACGACATCTACTCGATCGAAGACTTGTCGCAGTTGATTTTCGACCTGAAACAAGTCAACCCGCAGGCCCTGGTCTCGGTGAAACTGGTGGCAGAAGCCGGCGTGGGCACCATCGCCGCTGGCGTGGCCAAGGCCTATGCCGACCTGATCACCATCTCCGGCTACGACGGCGGCACCGGCGCTTCGCCGCTGACCTCCATCAAGTACGCCGGTGCGCCGTGGGAACTCGGCCTGGCCGAAACCCACCAGACCCTGCGCGGCAACGACCTGCGCGGCAAAGTGCGGGTGCAGACCGACGGCGGACTGAAAACCGGCCTCGACGTGATCAAGGCCGCGATCCTCGGCGCCGAAAGCTTCGGCTTCGGTACTGCGCCGATGATCGCCCTGGGCTGCAAATACCTGCGCATCTGTCACCTGAACAACTGCGCCACCGGCGTCGCCACGCAGAACGAGAAGCTGCGCAAGGATCACTACATCGGCACCGTCGACATGGTGGTGAACTTCTTCACCTACGTCGCCGAAGAGACCCGTGAGTGGCTGGCCAAGCTGGGCGTGCGTTCGCTGGAAGAGTTGATCGGCCGTACCGATCTGCTGGAAATCCTCGAAGGCCAGACGGCCAAGCAGAACCACCTGGACCTGACGCCGCTGTTGGGCAGCGATCACATCCCGGCCGACAAACCACAGTTCTGCGGCGTGGACCGCAACCCGCCGTTCGACAAAGGCCTGTTGGCCGAGAAGATGGTCGAAATGGCCGGCTCCTCGATCAACGACGCCAGCGGTGGCGAATTCGCCCTGGATATCTGCAACTGCGACCGTTCCATTGGTGCACGCATCTCCGGCGAAATCGCGCGCAAGCACGGCAACCAGGGCATGGCCAAAGCGCCGATCACCTTCCGCTTCAAGGGCACCGCGGGCCAGAGCTTCGGCGTGTGGAACGCCGGCGGCCTGCACATGTACCTCGAAGGCGACGCCAACGACTACGTGGGCAAGGGCATGACCGGCGGCAAGCTGGTGATCGTTCCGCCTAAAGGCAGCGTGTACAAGACCCAGGACAGTGCCATCATCGGCAACACCTGCTTGTACGGTGCCACCGGTGGCAAGCTGTTCGCTGCCGGTACCGCCGGTGAGCGTTTCGCCGTGCGTAACTCCGGCGCCCACACCGTGGTGGAAGGTACCGGCGATCACTGCTGCGAGTACATGACCGGGGGCTTTGTCGCGGTACTGGGCAAGACCGGTTACAACTTCGGTTCGGGCATGACCGGCGGTTTCGCCTACGTGCTCGACCAGGACAACACCTTCGTCGACAAGGTCAACCACGAGTTGGTCGAGATCCAGCGGATCAGCGGCGAAGCCATGGAGTCCTACCGGAACCACTTGCAGCACGTGCTGGACGAGTACGTCGAGGAGACCGGCAGCGAATGGGGTCGTAACCTCGCCGAAAACCTCGATGATTACCTGCGTCGTTTCTGGCTGGTCAAGCCCAAGGCTGCCAACCTGAAATCGTTGCTTTCCAGCATCCGTGCCAACCCGCAGTGATATGCGCCTGAAGAGTTTGATGAGGTTTTAACATGGCTGAACGTCTGAATAACGACTTCCAGTTCATCGATGTCGGGCGCAAAGATCCGAAGAAGAAACTGTTGCGTCAACGCAAGAAAGAGTTCGTGGAAATCTACGAACCCTTCAAACCCCAGCACTCGGCCGACCAGGCCCACCGTTGCCTGGGGTGTGGTAACCCGTATTGCGAATGGAAGTGCCCGGTGCACAACTTCATTCCCAACTGGCTCAAGTTGGTGGCCGAGGGCAACATCCTCGCCGCCGCCGAGCTGTCGCACCAGACCAACACCCTGCCGGAAGTCTGCGGCCGGGTGTGCCCGCAGGACCGTCTGTGCGAGGGTGCGTGCACCCTCAATGACGGCTTCGGCGCGGTGACCATCGGTTCGGTGGAGAAGTACATCACCGACACCGCGTTCGCCATGGGCTGGCGCCCGGACATGTCCAAGGTCAAGCCGACCGGCAAGCGCGTCGCGATCATCGGTGCCGGCCCTGCCGGCCTTGGCTGTGCCGACGTATTGGTGCGTGGCGGCGTGACCCCGGTGGTGTTCGACAAGAACCCGGAAATCGGCGGCCTGCTGACCTTCGGCATCCCCGAGTTCAAGCTGGAAAAAACCGTCCTGAGCAACCGTCGTGAAGTGTTCACCGGCATGGGTATCGAGTTCCGCCTCAATACCGAAATCGGCAAAGACATCACCATGGAGCAACTGCTCGAAGAATACGATGCGGTATTCATGGGCATGGGCACCTACACCTACATGAAGGGCGGTTTTGCCGGTGAGGACCTGCCGGGCGTGTACGACGCGCTCGACTTCCTGATCGCCAACGTCAACCGCAACCTGGGTTTTGAAAAGTCGCCGGAAGACTTCGTCGACATGAAAGGCAAGAAGGTCGTGGTGCTCGGCGGTGGTGACACCGCGATGGACTGCAACCGCACCTCGATCCGCCAGGGCGCCAAGTCGGTGACCTGTGCCTATCGTCGTGACGAAGCCAACATGCCCGGCTCGCGCAAGGAGGTGAAGAACGCCAAGGAAGAAGGCGTGAAATTCCTCTACAACCGCCAGCCGATCGCCATTGTCGGTGAAGACCGCGTGGAAGGTGTGAAGGTGGTCGAGACCCGTCTCGGCGAACCGGACGCCCGTGGCCGTCGCAGCCCCGAACCGATCCCGGGTTCCGAAGAGATCATCCCGGCCGACGCCGTGGTCATCGCCTTCGGCTTCCGCCCAAGCCCGGCGCCGTGGTTCGAGCAGTTCCAGATCCAGACCGACAGCCAGGGCCGTGTCGTGGCTCCGGAACAAGGCCAGTACAAGCACCAGACCAGCAACCCGAAAATCTTCGCAGGTGGCGATATGGTGCGCGGTTCTGACCTGGTGGTGACGGCGATCTTCGAAGGGCGTAATGCCGCCGAAGGGATCCTGGATTACCTGAACGTCTAATCTCGTTCAAGCTGAAATGCGGTCAAAAATGTGGGAGGGGCGGTGCGACGACTCGACGCACCGCCCCTCCCACATTTATTTTTGCAGCGCTTTCAAGCCCGCGACAAATTGACCCGATAGACAAAAGGCACGGCTCATACCGTGCCTTTTGCGTCTGGCTCTGAGAAAATGCCCGCACTTTTTTTGCGGATGCCGACATGACTGCCCTCAAGAACGACCGTTTCCTTCGTGCCCTGCTCAAGCAACCCGTGGACGTCACCCCTGTGTGGATGATGCGCCAGGCCGGTCGCTACCTGCCGGAATACCGCGCCAGTCGCGCCAACGCCGGCGATTTCATGAGCCTGTGCATGAACCCGGAGTTCGCCTGCGAAGTCACCATGCAGCCGCTGGACCGCTACCCACAACTGGACGCGGCCATCCTTTTTTCCGACATCCTCACCATTCCTGATGCCATGGGGCAGGGCCTGTACTTCGAAACCGGCGAAGGCCCGCGTTTCAAGAAAGTCGTCAGCACCCTGGCCGATATCGAAGCCCTGCCGATTCCAGACCCACACAAAGACCTCGGTTATGTGATGGACGCCGTTAGCACCATCCGCCGCGAGCTTAATGGCCGTGTGCCGCTGATCGGCTTCTCCGGCAGCCCCTGGACCCTGGCCACCTACATGGTCGAAGGCGGCTCGTCGAAAGACTTCCGCAAGACCAAGGCCATGCTCTACGACAACCCGCAAGCCATGCACTTGCTGCTGGACAAGCTGGCGCAGTCGGTCACGTCCTACCTCAACGGCCAGATCATGGCCGGCGCCCAGGCGGTGCAGATCTTCGACACCTGGGGCGGCAACCTCTCGGCGGCGGCGTACCAGGAGTTCTCCCTGGCCTACATGCGCAAGATCGTCAGCGGCCTGATCCGCGAACACGAAGGCCGCAAGGTACCGGTGATCCTGTTCACCAAAGGTGGCGGCCTGTGGCTGGAAAGCATTGCCGACGCGGGTGCTGACGCCCTGGGCCTGGACTGGACCTGCGACATTGGCGAAGCTCGCCGTCGCGTTGGTGGCCAGGTCGCGCTGCAAGGCAACATGGACCCGACCGTGCTGTACGCCAAGCCGGAAGCGATCCGCACCGAAGTCGGCCGCATACTGGCCAGCTACGGCAAGGGCACCGGGCATGTGTTCAACCTCGGTCATGGGATTACTCCGGAAGTGAACCCGGAGCACGCTGGCGCATTCCTGCGCGCGGTGCATGAGTTGTCGGCGCAGTATCACGAATAACACGCAAAACAAATGTGGGAGGGGGCTTGCCCCCTCCCACATCAAAGCCAGAGAAACTCAGGCCTTCGCTTGCCCCAACGGCGGCAACTTCGCCAATTTCAACGCCACCAGCAACGCGCCAATCAACAACGCCACGATAAACGCGCCGATCCCGTTCCACCCGGCGAAGTGCCAGAAGAACCCGCCTGCCGTTCCGGCAACACTCGACCCCACGTAGTAGCAGAACAGATACAGCGATGACGCCTGCCCCTTGGCCTTCACCGCGCGGCGGCCGATCCAGCTGCTGGCCACCGAGTGGGCGCCGAAGAAGCCGAAGGTGAAGATCAGCATGCCCGGCACCACCAGCCACAGCGGGCTGAACAGGGTCAGGGCCATGCCGGCGAGCATCAGCACGATGGTGCCCCACAGCACGCGACGGCGGCCGAGGCGGTCGGCGAGGGAGCCGATTTTCGCCGAGCTGTAGATGCCGGAGAGGTATACCAGCGACAGCAGGCCGACCACCGCCTGGCTCAGGTCGTACGGATCGGCCAGCAGGCGATAGCCGATGTAGTTGAACATCGTCACGAACGCGCCCATCAGCAGGAACGCTTCGAGGAACAGCCAGGGCAGGCCGGCGTCCTTGAAGTGCATGACAAAGCCGTCCACCAGGCTGCGCGGCTTGAGGCTGGTGGCGCGGAAGTTGCGCGATTCGGGGAGGATTTTCCAGAATACCGTGGCGGCGATCAGCGCCAGGGCACCGATGATCAGCATTGCGGTGTGCCAACTGACGAAGTCGATCAACACGCCGATGATCAGGCGCCCGCTCATGCCGCCGATGGCGTTGCCGCCGATATACAGGCCCATGGCCAGGCCGATGTGCTGCGGGTGGATCTCTTCGCTCAGGTAGGTCATGGCCACGGCGGCCAGGCCGCTCAGTGACAGGCCCACCAGCGCGCGCATCAGCAGGATGCCTTCCCAGGTTGGCATCAGGCCACTGGCGATGGTGGCCAATGCGGCGCAGAACAGCGCGGACACCATCACCGGCTTGCGCCCCAGCCGGTCGGAGATCGGCCCGGTGATCAGCAAGCCGAACGCCAGCATCGCCGTGGCCACCGACAGGATCAGGCTGCTTTGCGCCGCGTTGATGGAAAATTCGAGGGACAGCGCGGGCATCATCGGCTGCACGCAATACAGCAGCGCAAAAGTGGCGAATCCGCCGGAGAACAGTGCCAGCACCGTGCGCATGAACATCGGCGTGCCTTTTTCGATGTACGCATCGTTGAGCTGGGCCACCACCTCATCCAAGGCAGTGGGCGGGATTTCTTGAGCGAGTGGAGCGACAGCAGCTTTCACGGGGACCTCGGGGAGGAAGAGCCTGCCGGGACCGGCAATGCAAAAAAGAATATAGCTCCCTAATGATTCTTTCCAATATATTGTTCGACCTGTTTGATAGCTTTAACGACCTAATGAGGCTTGCATGGAATTGCGTCACTTGCGGTACTTCATCGCCGTCGCCGAAGAACTGCATTTCGGCCGGGCCGCGCAGGTGCTGGGCATCTCGCAGCCGCCGTTGAGCCAGCAGATCCAGGCGCTGGAGCAAGAGGTCGGGGCACGCTTGTTTGAGCGGACCAATCGTCGGGTCGAGCTGAGCGAGGCCGGGCGGCTGTTCTTGCAAGAGGCGCGATTGGTACTGGCGCAGGTCGACAAGGCGGCGGATGTGGCGCGGCGGGCGCAGTTGGGCGAACTGGGGGAGTTGAAGATTGGTTTCACTTCATCGGCACCCTTCAACTCCAGCATTCCCCAGGCGATCTTTGCGTTTCGCCAGGCGTTCCCGGCGGTGCACCTCAATCTTCAGGAAATGAGCAGCACCGAAGTGGCTGAGTCGCTGGTGGATGAGTCAATCCAGGTGGGCCTGATGCGGCCGCTGCCGTTGCCGGATTCCTTGAGCGTGGTCGAGTTGATGCGCGAACCCTTGGTGGCGGTGTTGAACGCGGGGCATCCGTTGGTGCGCGGCAGTGAACGTGGTTTGCACCTGGCGCAGTTGGCGGACGAACCGTTTGTATTTTTCCCGCGCACCTACGGCAGTGGGCTCTATGCGCAGTTGCTGAACCTGTGCCGTGACGCGGGTTTCAGCCCGCACTTCGCCCAGGAGGCGGGCGAGGCGATGACCATCATCGGCCTAGTGGCGGCGGGGCTGGGGGTGTCGGTGCTGCCGGCGTCGTACCAGCGCATACGGATCGATGGGGTGGTGTATCGCACGTTGTTGGATCAGGAGGCGATGACGGCAGTGTGGCTGGTGCAGCGCAGAGGTGTGCAGACACCGATGGCGAAGGCTTTTGTGGAGTTGTTGACGCGCAAGGCTGCCCAATAACCTCCGGCAAGCAAGTTGTTGTGGCGAGCGAGCTTTTTGTGGTGAGCGGGCTTGTCCCGCGCTGGAGTGCGAAGCGCTCCCAAGATCTTTGGGGCCGCTACGCAGCCCAGCGCGAGCAAGCTCGCTCACCACAACAGCCCGCTCGCCACAGGTACTGCGTTAGTCGTCAAATCGGCACTTTGCCACGGGTTGTCGGAAGGCTGTTTTCAGGCATACTGCCCCAAGTTCCCGAAAGGGGCTTGTGAGACTCTGAGGATCCTGGGCAACCAGCCATCGCAGAGCCAGGCAGGAAGCGGCGATGACAAGCCAACCTGTTTGTGAAGAGGGCGCCGAATGGCGCCCTTTGTCGTTTCTGGAGCAGCGCCGGCCTTAATTCTGTTTGGAGCTGCCCGTCTGCTCAAACAGCTGCGCCGCTGCCCCGGTCCCGTCCGCGCCGTTGTTGCGCAACCCCGCCATGATGTCGCGATCCAGCATGCTCACCCAGCGGTTGTAGTTGCGATGGATCTTGCCATCCTTGTAGCCCAGTTCGCGGCTATCGCGGTAGGTGATGGCGTAGCTGTTGCGGGTGTAGCGGATGTCGATGGCGGCGTAGTACTGGTTACGCACATTGATCTCGGCCTGCACCAGTTGCGGGCTCAGGCGTTGTACCGTCCATTCGCGCTTTTGCAGGGCGTTGACGATCACCATTTTCATTTTTTCTTCGCTGACCTGGGCGTTGGCCGGCAGGTCGTGCTGGGTGTTGAGGATCGGCTTGCTGGTGCAACCGGCGGTGACCAGCAGGGCCAGGGTGATCAAGGTGACGCGTAGCAAGGAAGACATTCCGTTTTCTCCAATCGATTAAAAAGTCAGGACCAGCGGCGGAAAATCAGCGAGGTGTTGACGCCGCCAAAGGCAAAGTTGTTGTTCATCACATAGTCGTGGTGCATCTCGCGGAACTCACCCTGCAGGTAATCCAGCTCGCCGCATTGCGGGTCTACCGAATCCAGGTTGAAGGTGTGCACGTACTGGTCGCGGTTCATCATCTCGATGCTGAACCACGACTCCAGCGCGCCACACGCGCCGAGGGTATGGCCGAGGAAACTCTTCTGCGAACTGATGGGCATGCGGCTGCCGAACAGGCTGCTGGTGGCCAGGGTTTCAGCGATGTCGCCTTGGTCCGTGGCAGTGCCATGCCCGTTCACGTAGCCGATCGCGGACGGCTCAAGCCCGGCATCTTCCAGGGCCAGCTCCATGGCGCGGCGCATGGTTTTCTGCTCCGGGCGGGTGGTGTGCTGGCCGTCGGCGTTGCTGCCGAAGCCGACGATCTCGGCATGGATATGCGCACCGCGCGCCAGGGCATGTTCGAGTTCCTCGAGTACCAGCATGCCGCCGCCTTCGCCTATCACCAGGCCATCGCGGCCGCTGTCATAGGGGCGTGGGCTGGTTTGCGGGGCGTCGTTTTTCAGGCTGGTGGCGTAGAGCGCGTCGAACACCATGGCTTCGGTGGGGCACAGCTCTTCGGCGCCGCCGGCGAGCATCAACGGCAGGCGGCCGAACTTGATTGCCTCGTAGGCATAGCCGATGCCCTGGCTGCCGCTGGTGCAGGCGCTGGAAGTGGGAATGAGTCGCCCGGTCAGGCCAAAGAAGATGCTGATATTCGCCGCCGTAGTGTGCGGCATCATGCGCACGTAGGAGTTGGCATTCAGCCCCTCGGCCACCGAGTTCAGCAGCATGTTGCCGAACGCCTTGATCTCGTCGGTGCTGCCGGTAGACGAGCCGCAGGCCACGCCCATGCGCCCGTCCTTGATGGATTCATCGCCGAGCAAACCGGCGTCCTGCAACGCCTGTTCCGCTGCCCACACCGCCAGGCGCGAAACCCGGCCCATGCTGCGCAATTGTTTGCGCGTCCAATGGGCGGGCACGACGAAGTCGTCGATCGGCCCGGCCAGGCGCGTGTTCAGTTCCGTAAAGCGGTCCCACTCGTCCATGCGCCGGATGCCGCTGCGGTTGGCGCGGAAGTTGGCCGAAATGGTTGCCCAATCGCTGCCCAGGGAGGTCATGCCGGCCATGCCGGTGACGACGACGCGCTTCATCAGCACAAACCTCCATTCACGGCCAGGACCTGGCGCGTGATATAGCCGGCTTCGGCCGACATCAGGAAGTTCACCGCACCAGCCACCTCTTCCGGCGTACCCATGCGCTGCGCCGGGATCATTTTCATCAGCTCTTCCACCGGCACGTTTTCATCCAGCATCGCCGTGTCGATCAAGCCGGGAGCGACGCAGTTGACGGTGATCTTGCGCTTGCCCAGCTCGATGGCCAGGGCCTTGGCCGCGCCAATCAGACCGGCTTTGGACGCGCTGTAGTTGACCTGGCCACGATTGCCGATCAAACCGGAAACCGACGTGATGCACACGATACGCCCAGCCGCGCGCCGACGAATCATCGGCATCATCACCGGGTGCAGCACGTTGTAGAAACCGTCCAGGTTAGTGCGCATCACCACGTCCCAGTCCTCCTCCGACAGGGCCGGGAATGCGCCGTCACGGGTCAGGCCGGCATTGAGCACCACGCCGTAGTAGGCGCCATGTTGCTCCACATCGGCCTCGAGAATCTCCTTGCACAGCGCACGATCCGCCACATCGAACTGCAGCACCCGCGCCTTGCGGCCCAGGGCTTCAACCTCGGCCTGCACCGCATCGGCGTCGCTACGCCCGCTGCGGCAGTGCAGCACGAGGTCATGCCCGGCCTGGGCCAGGCGCAGTGCAATGGCGCGGCCGATGCCACGGCTGGAGCCGGTGACCAGTACGGATTCAGTCATGGCGTTACGTCCTTCGATTCATCTAAATAATTGGCCGCCTGGGGCGGTCGAAATACATTCAAGCGGGCGCTCGCCTGGATACCGTCAGCGGTCAGGTGGCATTCGAACACACCCATGCCATTGTCGTCTTCCAGGGAACGCAGGCCGTGGATGCTCAGCTCGGCGCCTGCCGGAAAGTGCTCCACGTTGCACTCGAACTTGCGCGTGCCAAGCAGGAAGCCCAGTGCCACCGCTTCGCCTTTCTGGCGCGCGTGGCAACCGGCGTAGGCGGCGACGCTCTGCGCCATCAATTCGATGCCGACCCAGGCCGGCAGGCTGCCGTCAGCGCGATTGAACAGGCCGCCTGGCTTGACCGTGGCGCGAGTGTGGATCTGCTCTTCATCGAACGACAGCACCTGGTCGATCAGGATCATGTCGCCCGCATGGGGCAGCAGTTCGGCGAGTGGCCAATCGATCATGGGGCCTCTCCAATAATCAGGCTGACATTGTTACCGCCGAAGGCAAACGAGTTGCTCATCAGGCAGCGTTTTTCCAGGGCCTCTGTGGCTTGCGCCCAGTGCAAGGCGGGCAGTGCCGGGTCGGCCTGGCCGTCCCAGACATGCGGTGGCACCCGGTGGTGGACCAGGCTCAACCAGCAGAACGCCGCTTCCAGCGCACCGGCAGCACCCAGGGTATGCCCGCTCATGGGTTTGGTCGATGAGCAAGGCACGCCGTGGGGGAACAGGCTGGCGACGGCCAGGCTTTCCATCGCATCGTTATGCTGGGTGGCGGTGCCGTGCAGGTTCAGGTAGCCGATCTGCTCGGGCTGCAATTTCGCGCTGGTCAGGGCCTTGCGCATCGCCTGCAACGCACCTTTGCCGGTGGGTTCGGGCGCGGAGATATGGTGTGCATCGCAACTGGCGCCGCTGCCCAGCAGGGCGATGGGTGCGGGCGCCTTGCTCATCAGGAACAGCACCGCTGCTTCGCCAATGTTGATGCCGTTGCGGTTCACCGAAAACGGATTGCAACGCTGGTTCGACACCGCTTCCAAGGCACTGAATCCGTTGAGCGTGAGCTTGCACAGGCTGTCGACGCCGCCGCAGATCACCGCGTCGCACATGCCCAGGTCCAGCAGGCGCTGGGCGCTCATCAGTGCGCGGGCGCTGGAGGTGCAGGCGGTGGAGATCACATAGGCCGGGCCGCTCAGTTGAAGCCAGTCGGCGAGGAAATTCGCCGGGGCGCTGAGTTCCTGCTGCTGGTAGTCGTAGTCGCCAGGGAACTGGTGTTCGCGCAGGTAATGGGCAATACCGCGACTGGCTTCATCAATACCCGAGGTGCTGGTGCCGAGCACGATGCCGACCCGCGATGCGCCGTAGATGCGGATCGCCTGGCGGATCTCGCCCTCGATCTGCAACGCTGCCTCCAGCAGCAACTGGTTATTGCGGCTGCTCTGCTGGCCCAACTCGGTGGGTATGGTTGCCAGCTCGCCGTGCACACCGGCCACCGGCAGCACACGTTCCGGGACCCAGCCGCTTTCGGCGCGCATGCCGGAGCAGTCACCGGCAAACAGGCGGCGGCTGACCTCGGCCTGGCCACGGCCGAGGGCGCAGATCACGCCGAGTGCGTTGAGGTAGGCGCTCATCGTGCCGTTCCTAGCGGCGTGATGCGGTAGCTCAAGGGCTGGCCGGTCATGTTCACGCTGAACACCTCGGACGACTGGTACACGATCTGCCAATGGCCCGGCAGCGTACGCGTCAAATCCATCGCCTGCGCGCTGGGGTACAGCGCACGCACGTCATCCGCCGAGGTCAGTGCAAACAACAGCGCGGCGAACAGCTCGCGTGCCTGGGGATTGGGCGGCAGCAAGCCATCGGCCTGCCACTCGCCATCGATCAACTTTTGCCGGGCCTGGGGGATGCCCAGCGGGTCCATCATCGACCAGCGAATGCCGCTGCCTTCGCGCTGGATCACCAGCAGCCAGTCCTGGCTCTGGCCGTCAGCCAGGCGTTGCACATGCAGTTGCAGCGGCAAGGCCAGGGCCGGGATTTTCGCGGGCAACGGCGCCTGGCTGGCGCAGGCCCCCAGCAGCAACAGGCAACCGATCAACAGCCAGCGCATCATGACGCGGTACTCGCCAAAGGCTTGCGTGCCACGCAGTTGACCAACGTTTCTTCGCGCTGGCCCACCGGCGGTGCCTTGCGCAGCCCCCAGCGTTCCAGCAGGCCGAAGTCACTGGCGCGGCTCCACCACAGGTATGGGTACGAAACGTTTTGCGGGCCAAACTCAAAGCCTTGTTCGCGGAGCATCTCCAGGTATTCTTCGGCGCTTTTCTGCACATGCATCGGGTGGCGGAACAGCCAGCGGATCACCCAGGTATCGATATAGGCTTCGGTGGACTCGGCAAACAGCAAGTAACCGCCCGGCTTGAGCACGCGGTAGAACTCCTTGAGTGCGCGATGCTGCTCAACCAGGTGATGGAAGGTCTGGTGGCAGAACAGGATGTCCACGCTGTCGTCCGGCACCTGCAGGGTGGCGCAGTCACTGCCGATCAGCTCGATGGCCAAGCCTTGGCGCGCCGCTTCTTCACGGCTCAGTTCCAGGCTGTGCGGGTCCGCATCCAGGCCGATCAGGCGCGCAGGGGCGAATACCTGCTGCAACAGCTTGAAGGATTTGCCCTGGCCGCAACCGGCGTCCAGCAGCACCGGTGCCTGGGGCAGCGGCTCGGTGAACAGGCCGCGCAGGTCATTGATCGCTACGCGCAACACATGGTGCTGCCAGGTGTGGCTGCGCAGGAACCAGAAGCCGAACCGGGTTTCCTCGACGTAGTTCTTACTCAAATACTGACTGCTCACGCGGCATCCCCTGCACAAATTTCCGACAACATCCGCAAGCGTCGCTTGGGCTCACTCACAAACGGGTTGCGCTCATCCCACGCATAGCCGGCGAGGATCGACGCGATCATCCGGCGAATCTCCGGCGAGCTGCCCGGATGGAAGATCACATCCTGGAACGTCCCGGCGTACCAGCCTTCGACGTAGCAACGGAAGGTATCGACACCGCGCTTCAACGGTTCGGCAAATTCGGTCTGCCAGTCGACGGTTTCGCCGTTGAGCTGACGATGCAGCACGCCGGCTGCCATGCTCGCCGAACGCATGGCGATGGTCACACCCGAAGAGAACACCGGGTCGAGGAATTCCGCTGCGTTACCCAGCAAAGCGAAGCCCGGACCGTGCAGGGCTTTGACGTTGGCCGCATAGCCGCCGATGGTCCGCGCCGGCGTATCCCAGACGGCGTTTTGCAGCACGCCGGACAGGCTCGGGGTTTCATCGATGAAGCCGCGCAGGCAGGCGTCGAGGTCAGCATCGCGACCGTCAAAATGCGGCTTGGCGGCGACCACGCCCACCGAGCAGCGGCCGTTGCTGAACGGGATGGTCCAGAACCAGATATCGCGCTTCGTAGGGTGTGTGGTCACCAGGATCTTGGTGCGGTCGAAGTCCGGGTGTTCGATGCGATCTTCGATGTGGGTGAACACCGCCTGGCGCACCGGAAAGTCCGACGGTAGATCCAGCTCCAGCAGGCGCGGCAATACCCGGCCGTAGCCGCTGGCATCGAGCACAAACTTAGCCTTGAGGTGGTACTCGCTGCCGTTCTCCCGGCGTACATGCAGGTAGCGCGACTCGCCCTTGAAGTCCACGCCGACGATGGTTTCGCCGTAGCGGATATCCACGCCTTGCTTGGCGGCCTGATCGGCCAGCAACTTGTCGAACTCGCCGCGCTGCACCTGGAAGGTGGTCGGTTTGCCGTTGCTGAAGGTGTCGCCGAAATCAAACGCGCTGTAGCGCTCGCCCCACGCAAATGCGGCGCCGGTCTTCACCTGGAAGCCCGCCGCCTGCACGGCGTCGAGCATGCCGGCTTCTTCGATAAAGTCGATGCAGTGCGACAGCAGGCTCTCGCCAATCGAGAACCGTGGGAAATGCTGGCGCTCGATGATCAATACATCATGCCCTTTGCGCTTTAACAGCGCGGCGGCGATGGCCCCGGATGGACCGGCACCGATCACCACCACCTGGCGACGTTCCATTTCAACTGTGGGCACGAGGGCTCCTTGCCACATTGGCGATAATCACATTCATAAGGCGTGCTTCTGTCGCCCGGCCCAGGGCGCCAGCATAAAGCTGAAGGCCAGGCCCAGGCTGACTGATAAGCCGAAATTGCTCACCGCTGGTGTACTGGACACCGCCAGCAGGCCAAACGACAACCAGGTCGTCAACGCTGCCAACAAGGTCCCCAAGAGACTGACCGCAGGACCGCCGATTTGCTCGCGCATCAGGATCGCGTAGTCGACGCTGATGGCCGTGACCAGCAGCAGGCCGAACAGGCTGAACAGCGTCAGCGGCTGGCCCAGCCAGCCGAGGCTGGCCAGGCTGCACAGCGCCGCCAGCAACGGCAGGGCGACGATACGCAAGGCACCGCCGAAGCCGAACGGCAGGATCAGCAGCAGCACGATCAATACGCAGGACATCAACTTCAATTCCGCGGCGCTGATCTGGGTGTCGGCAAACACTCGGTTCAAGTCGCCCAGGCGGTCGACTAACTGCACGCCGGGCAGATCCAGCGCTTGCACACGCAGCAGCGCGGGGTTGTTCAAGCCTTGCAGGCTGACCATCGCCGCCACGCCGCCGTCCGCCGGCCCGAGCCACAGCGTGCGCCAAGGTTCGGCCAGCGGGCCTTTCAGCGCGGCGTCGATGTCTTGTGTAGGCAGTGCTTGCAACTGGGTGACTTCGGCTTGCAGGGCACTGGCGGGTACGCCGAGGTCCAGCAGTGGTTGCCAGTGTTGCGGCAGTGCGTTCAGCGCATCGCGCACTTGTTGCTGTTCGGCGGGCAGGCTGACCAACTGATTGAGCGCCAGATAGCCCTGGAGCTTGTCCATGTTCACCAACTGATCAAGGCGTTGGCCCAGCGCGCGTTGACGCTCCAACAGTTGCTGCTGGTTATCTGCACGCACCAGGAAGAACTGGCTGGTAGGCTGGAACCCGGTGATGCGCGCCACGGCCTGGGCTTCTTGCAGCAATTGTGGCGGCGCACCGATCCATTGGCGAATATCGTTCTTGCTGTTCAGGTGCCACAGGCCACCGGCGCAAAACAGCAGCACCAGCGCCAGCAATGCCGGGCTCGGCACGCGCTTGAGCAACGACTCGCGCACCAGCCACAGGCATTGCGCGATGCGCAGCGGCCATTGCGCCGGGCGCAGTTCGACGCCCTTGAGCAGCGCTGGCAGCAGGCACACGGCGGACAGGTACGCACCGACCAGACCCGCCGCGGAGAACACCGCAATCTGGGTCAGCGCCGGGAACGGCGTCCAGGCCAGCGCCAGGTAGCCGATGCAACTGGTGGCCAGGCTCAGGCTCAAGCCCGGCAAGGTGATGCGCAGCGCCGGCCAGCTGCGCCAGGGGCTCATGCTCCAGCTCTTCGACAGGTAATGCAGCGGGTAATCCACCGCCACGCCGATCAGGCTGGAGCCCAGCACCAGCGTCATCACATGCATATGGCCGAACAGCGCCACACAGGCCACCGCGCCAAACAGCATACCCACCAGCACCGGCACAAACGCTAGCAACACGCGCCAGCGGCGGAAGGCGAGCAGCAGCAACAACAGGATGCCGACGGTAGCACCGCCACCGACCCAGGTAATCTCCCGCGTGGCCTGCTGCTGACCATTGGCGGCGTACAACAAACCGCTGGCGGCGAGCAACTGCGCGCCTTGCTGACCGGCTTGCGCGCGGCTCGCCTGGAGCAGATCCGCCACTTGCAGCGGCAGTTTCATGTCGAAGGCACTGCCGGTGGTGCGTGCCCGCAGCAGCACCCAGCTTTTGCCGTCGGCATCGGCGATCAGCGCACCGCTGCCGATATCCAGCTGCACCGAACCGTGTTGCGGCTGGCTGTTCTGGATACGTCCGGTCAGGCCCAGCCAGTCATCCTGGCTCGACACCAGGCTGAACCCGGTGAAAGGGTCGAACAGCGCTTGTACGCGTTGCTGGATAAACGCATCGGGATGCTCGATCAGTTGCTCGCGGTCCTTGGCTGACAGCATCGCCAGGCGGCCACGCAGCAATTGCTCGCGCAGCGCCGGCAAGTCGGCTTGCAGGTTCCATTGCACCCTCTCAAACAGCCCGCTGGCCTGCCAGCGCTCGCCCAACTGTTGCGCCACGGCGACGGCTTGCTGGCGGTCGGCATGCCCCACCAGCACCAGCATTTCGCGGTTCAGCGGTTCTTGCATGCGTTGTTCGGCTTGCTGTTCCAGTGCATCCGGGGTGTTGCCCGGCACCAGTTCCATCAGGTTGGCCGACAGCGGCGCGCCGTGACGCCATTGCCAGCCGGCCAGGGCCAGCACGGCCGCCAGCAGGATCAGGAACAGGCGCGGCAGCAGGCGCTCACTGGGCAAAGTCGTGTTGCTCCGCGTCGCTCAAGGGCTGGGCTGCGGTGCTGTCCTGCATGCGCAGCACGGTGCTGTCGCCCTGGGTTTCCAGCAGCTCGATTTTTTGCACCAACTCGCCACCGTCGATATTGATCTGGGTGAAGACTTGTTTTAACAGCAGCGAGCGTGGGATCAACGTCAGCTTCCAGTCGTTGGCTTCGCCTTTCAATTGCAGTTCGAAGTCTCGCTGCAAACCACTGCTGTCGCCCTGCAGTACGGCGAGGAACAGCCGATTTTGCTCGGCACCGGCGCTCTTGTTCGGCAGCAGTTGCCAGCCATTGGCATCGCGACGGGCAATGCCCTGGGCGCTGATGCGGTAGTCCTGTTGTAGTGGGGTTTTCAGCAGCCACAGCAGGCCATGGTCCTTGGCGAGCACGAAGGTGCCTTTGCTGACCAATGGCTTGGGCAGGGCGCGCAGGTGTTTTTCCTGGGTAAAGTTGCCGTGGATCACCGAGGGTTTGGCCAGTTGGTCGCTGAGTTGCTGCAAATCGAAAGCGTGGGCACTGAAACTCAGGAACAACCCGATCAAAAATGTGGGAGCGGGCTTGCCCGCGATGAGCCTGAGGGCGCTGCGTAGTGTCCGGCGGATCGCGTTATCGTTGAAGTCCATCGGGGGCAAGCCCCCTCCCACATGGGATTTCATTTCAGGGCCCTTTCGACGGCGTCGGTGAAGACTTTGGGGGAGGCCAACTGCATCTCGCGGCTGGCAATCTCAACTGCCACCTGCACGGTGCTGGCGCGGGTCAAACGCTCGCCGCTGGCCAAATCGGTGATCAGGTAATTGACCTTCAAGCGGTTCTCCCACTCCACCAGGCTGGCGCGTACGTTGATGGTCTGGCCGAACACGGCGCCGCGCACGTAGCGCAGTTGCAGGTCGATCACCGGCCAGGCGTAGCCCGATTCGAGCATCGCCGTGTAGTTGTGGCCGAGCTTGTCCAGCAACGCGCAACGCGCCACTTCCAGGTACTTCACGTAATGCCCGTGCCACACGACGTTCATGGTGTCGACGTCAAAAAACGGCACGAGGATTTCAGTGTCGCAATGCAATACGCCCTGGCTACGCATGCAGCCTCCAATGTTGTTCGGCGATGCGTTGCAGGCACAGGCGCAGTTCGCCTTCCAGGGCGCGGTCTTCGATGACCGGTGGGAAGTCCTTGGCCAGCTCTTCATGCATCGCCGCCAAGGCGGGTGGCAGCGGCCGTGCATCCTCGGCCTGGGCCCGCAGCCACACGCCCTGGTTTGCGGCGAGCAGGGTTGCGGCGGCGACTTGTTCGGTCAGCTCCAGCACGCGGATCGCATCGCGGGCGGCGATGGTGCCCATGCTGACCTTGTCCTGGTTGTGGCACTCGGTGGAGCGCGAGAACACGCTGGCGGGCATGGTGTTTTTCAGGGCTTCGGCGGTCCAGGCGCTGGTGCCGATCTGCACCGCCTTGAAGCCGTGGTTGATCATGGCGCGATCAGCCGGCGCGCCGGACAGGTTGCTCGGCAGGCCGTGGTTGTAACGCACGTCCACCAGCAGCGCGAGCTGGCGGTCGAGCAGGTCAGCGACGTTGGCCACCAGGGTCTTGAGGCTGTCCATGGCGAAGGCAATGTGCCCGCCGTAGAAGTGCCCGCCGTGCAGCACGCGTTCTTCTTCGGCGTCGATGATCGGGTTGTCGTTGGCGCTGTTCAGCTCGATCTCGATGAACGAGCGCAGCCAGTTCAGGCTGTCGGCCAGCACACCGAGGACGTGGGGTGCGCAACGCAGCGAGTAGCGGTCTTGCAGGCGATGCAGCGGCGCGGTGGGCGCATCGATGGCCAGGTCCTTGCGCAGCCAGGCGGCGACTTGCATCTGCCCCGGGTGCGGTTTGGCGGCGAACAGGCGCTCGTCGAAGTGTTCCGGGTTGCCTTGCAGCGCCACTACGTTCAGCGCGGTGATGCGCGTGGCCAGTTGCAGCAGATAGTCGGCGCGGGCAAAGGCCAGGCACGCCAGGCCGGTCATCACGGCGGTGCCGTTCATCAGCGCCAGGGCTTCCTTGGGGCGCAGCACCAGCGGGTCCCAGCCCAGTTCGCGGTGCACGTCGGCGGCCTGGCGGCGCTCGCCACGGAACATCACTTCGCGTTCACCGGACAGGGTTGCGGCCACGTAGGACAGCGGCGTCAGGTCGCCGCTGGCGCCGACCGAGCCTTCTTCCGGGATCAGCGGCAGCACGTCGTGTTCGAGGAACGCGTGCAGGCGCTCCAGCAACTCCACGCGCACACCGGACACGCCGTGGCACAGCGACTGCAAACGTGCGGCCAGCACCGCTCGGGTGGCCTGGGCGTCGAGCAGCTTGCCCAGGCCGCAACCGTGGAAGGTATACAGATGACGCGGCAGCGCCTCGACGTGCTGCAAGGGCACGGCCACCACGCACGAATCGCCGTAGCCGGTGGTCACGCCGTAGATCACGCCTTCCTTGTCCAGCAGCGAGTCGAGGAACTGCGCGCCCTTGGCGATGCGCTGGCGATAGGCGGCGTCATCCTGCAACTGCGTAGGCGCCTGACGGTTGGCCAGGGCCAGCACGTCTTCGATGCGCAAAGGGCGTTCGCCAAAGGTTACCGGCTCAAGATGCGTGGTCATCGGTCTTCCAGAAAGGGTAAAAGTTGAACCATTGTTGGGGCGCTTCCAGGCAGAACTGGCCCAGGCGTGCGGCGTAGCGCGCGGTCCACAGGGCTATGACCTGCTCGCGGGTGGTGCGTTTCCATTCGATCAGCGGCGTAAACGGCTCGATGCTCAGGCGATAGCGGCTGCCGTGCTTGAGGCACATCAACAGGTTCACCGGGCATTTGAGCAGGCCGGCCAGCAGCCACGGGCCTTGGGGGAAGGCGGCGTCGTGGCCGAGGAAATCCACGCGTACCGTGCGCCCGCCATGCAGCGGCACGCGGTCGCCGGCGATTGCCAGCCACTCGCCATCGTCCAGGCGCTGGCTGAGCAGCAGCATGGTGGCCGGGTCCAGCTCGCTGACCTGGATCAGGCGCAAGTGCGTCGCCCCGGCCTCGCCCAACAGGCGGTTGAATTGTTCGGCGTGCTTGGTGTGCACCAGCACGTTCATGGTGACCTGTTCACCGATCTCGGCCAGCGCGCGGCACACTTCGAGGTTGCCCAGGTGCGCGCCCACCAGCATCTGCCCGCGCTCACTGCGCAGTTGCCCGCGCAATTGCGCCGGGTCGTTGATTTCGATCTGCTCCAGACGCAGCTTGCCGTTCCACACGTCGAGCTTGTCGAGCAAGGCGTCGGCAAAGGCCATGAACTGGCCGAAGACTTTCCAGTGGCTGGGGCGCAGTTCGTCACGCCCGCTCCAGTCGGCCAGGCGCTGCTGGTACTGCCAGGCGCTCTGGCGCGCGGTCCGGCCGAACAGGAAGAAGTACAGGACGATGCCGTACAGCACCGGGCTCAGCAGTCGACGACCAAGGACCTTGGCGGCGAAGGCGGTGAGTTTCATCAGCCAATAGCTGCCGCGTTCCTCGCGGTCGGCCCAGTGTTTGCTGCTGTCGCTCATGCCTGCCACCGTCGCCACAGGATCATCGGTGCGCGGATCAGCATGCCGAAGAACAACCGGGTGTGCATGGCCGAGATGCGTACGTTGTCGCGGAACAGGCGGAAGTGCGACAGTCCATCGGCCGGGTAATGCACCTGGGTCGGCAGCCAGCGCATCGGCTGGTTGCGCCAGGCCAGGCGCACCAGGATGTCGGAGTCGAAGTCCATGCGCGTGCCGATGTAGGCCGAGTTCATCAGCGCCAGCACCGGTGCCAGCGGGTACACGCGAAAGCCGCACATCGAGTCGCGGATCTGCAACGACAGGGTGTTGATCCACACCCACACGTGGGTCAGGTAGCGCGCATACAAACGGCCCTTGGGCACGCTGTCGTCGTATTCCGGGTAGCCGCAGATGATTGCATCGGGGTGCCGGCGCGAGGTGTCGATAAAGGTCTCGACTTCGCGCAGGTCGTGCTGGCCGTCGGCGTCGACTTGCAGGGCATGGCTGAAACCCAGGCGTGCGGCTTCGCGGAAGCCGGCCATCACTGCGCCGCCTTTGCCCTGGTTGTTGGGCAGGGTCAGCAGGGTGACGTTTTCCAGGGTCGCCAATTGCGCCAGTACCGCCGCGCACGCCGGGCTGCTGCCGTCGTCCACCAACAGGCAGGGCAGGCCGCTGTCCAGCAGGCTGCGCACCACGGCCGTCACGGCGGCTTCGTGGTTGTAAACCGGGATCAGGGCGCAGGGGTTATGCATGGCTCACCCAGCTGGCTGATAAACAACCTGTGGCGAGCGGGCTTGCCCCGCGTTGGGCTGCGAAGCAGCCCCAAAACCTATGCTGGAGTTCTGTCTGATACAACTCGGTTACCTTACTGGGGCTGCTTCGCAGCCCAACGCGGGGCAAGCCCGCTCGCCACAAGAGCCTATGCATGGTCGGCTTCCAACTGGATCCGGCCGCTGGAGCAGGCCGCAACACCATTGCGATAGGCGAAATACAACTTGCCGCGCTGCGCATCAAAGCGCAGGTGCAGTTCGATCGCATCGCCTGGGCGCACCAGTTGCTGAAACTTGAGCACTTCCATACCCGCAAAACTCGCTGGCAAATCGAGCAGTTGCTGGCCCAGGTTGAACGCCCACTCGACCTGCACCACGCCCGGCAGCACCGGCGTGACCGGGAAGTGGCCGCTGAAGTAGGCCAGATCTGGCGGTACGCTCAGTTGCACGGTCCATTCGCCGTTGGCTTCGACGCGCTCCAAGACTTCCGGTGCCTTGGGCCGGGGTGCCAGCAGCAGTGCCTCGATGTCGGCCTGAGGCAGTTTGCCTTGGCTGTTCAGCGGTAGCTGTCTCAGTAGCCGCCAACGACGCGGCAGCGCCAGGGCTTCGCAGTGCTGGCTGAGGTGTTGGCGCAAGGTTTGGGTGACGGTTCGGCGGCCTTGATTGCGCAACGCATGCAGGCCTTCAGCGCTCAACACCACCAGCGCACCGAGTGAAGCGCGATTTTCCTGGACTACGCCCAGACGGGTTTCGGCGACCCACGGGTGGGCCATCAGCGCGTGTTCCAGCATGGGCAGGGAGATGCGTTTTTCTTCCAGCTTGACGATGCGGTCCAGGCGGCCGAGCAGCTCGAAACGGCCATCGGCATGGATGCGTGCGGCGTCGGCGGTTTGTTCGACATGCCCCTCAGGCAGGTATGGCGATGCAATGCGCAGGGCGCCGTCGGCATCCTGGCTCAGTTGCACGTCCGCAAACGGCTGCCAAGGCTGTGCGCCTTGGCGCCAGGCGATGCCGCCGGTTTCCGAGCTGCCGAGAATCTCGGTCGGCCACTGTTGCAAGCGGTCGTACAGGCTGCCGGCGGCGTCCACCGGCAATGCGCCGCCGGACGAAAACACCCGCGACACCTGGCTCAGCGCCGGCCAGTCGAGGTTATCGCCCATGCGCTTGAGCAGTGCCGGGCTGGCAACCCAGGCAAAGTGCGCGTGCTCGCGGCTGGCGCGCTGCATGTCTTCAGGGAATGCCAGTTGCCTGCGCACAAAGGTACGGCCGGCGCACAGCGGCCAGAGTACGCGGAACAGCAAACCGTAGATGTGTTGGGTGGCGACGCTGCCGATGATGCAGGCGTCCTTGAGGTCCTGGCCCCACAGGGTTTCCAGGGCCTCGACCTCGTTGGCCAGTTGGCGCAGGGTCTTGTCGATGCGCTTGGGTTCGCCGCTGGAGCCGGAGGTGCACAGGCTCAGGTGGCAAGTGTCCAGGTCAAGTGCGGCAGCGCTCAGTGGCGCCGCATACAGCGACTCAAGGTCAACCGCTTCGGTCAGCCAAGCATCGACGGCCTCATCCCAGCGTTGGCGGGTCTGAGGTTGCAGGTCGGCGGGCAGCAGTACGCTGACCCCGGCCCGCCAGGCACCCAGCAGGGCAATCGCCAGCAGGCCCGCGTCTTCCAGGTACACGGCCAGGCGCTGGATACCACGCGCTTGCAGGCCTGCGGCCAGGCTCAGGGAGTCTGCCCACAGCTGGGCGTGATTCATGGCAGGTTCGGTGGTGACCGGACGCTGTTCCAGCGGCTCAAGCAGCACGTGCTCAAGTTTCAACCCATTCATACGCGGCCTCGAACCCTTTGTCGTACCAGCCATTCCACGGCAAACAACAGCCCCATCAGCCCGTAGGCGATCAGGCCGTTGTACAACGTCCACCAGCTCAGCGGCGCCCACAGGGTGAGGGCGGCGGCGAGCAGGCCATTACACAGAAAAAATACACTCCACACCACGGTGACCTGGCGGGTATACACGATGGCGTGGGGCGGCAACACCGGGTCGGTCATGCGCGCCAGGCGCTCGACCATCGGCGGGCCATATTTGAGGCTCAGGCCGAACAACGCCAACATGAACCCACTGACCAGGCTCGGGTACCAGCGCAGCAAGTGCGGGTTGTCGAACCAGGCCAGCAACAGGCAGAACACAATTACCGCCAGCGCCATCCAGCGGCTGCCGGGGCGTCGTGCACCGGTCAGCGCGCGCAGCAGCCACAGGCCACCCAGCAACAGGCCGAACTGCCACGGTGCGAAGTGTTCGGTGCCGTAATACACCGCGAAGGGGTACAGCAGCCCCGCCAACAACAGGCCAAGGCCGATCAGCCGGCTCATGCGGCAGGCGTGACCAGACGGTACACCGCCTCAACCACGTCGTTCACGGTGCGCACAGCCTTGAATTCCTCGGCGGCGATCTTCTTGCCGGTCTGGCGCTTGATATGGTCGATCAAGTCGACGGCGTCGATGCTGTCGATTTCCAGGTCCTGGTACAGGTTGGCGTCGAGCGTGACGCGTTCCGGCGGCAGTTCAAACAGTTCCACCAAGGCATCGCGCAGGGTGTTGAAAATATCGTCACGAGTTTGCATGGTCCGGTCTCAAGCTGCCTGTCTGGCCGTGACGAACGCCGCAAGGCTGGCCACGTTGGTGAAGTGATTGCGGGTGTCCTTGGCATCGGCATCGATCTTGATGCCGTACTTTTTCTGGATCGCCAGGCCCAGTTCCAGGGCGTCTACCGAATCCAGGCCGAGGCCTTCGCCGAACAGGGTCTGCTCGCTGCCGATGTCGTCGACGCTGATGTCTTCCAGGCCTAGGGCCTCGATGATCAGCGCCTTTATGTCGTGCTCAAGGCGGTGTTGGTCGCTCATCTTCGGCGAGCTCCTTAATAAAATAGTGATGCAGGTAATCGTTGAGCTTGCGTGAGGCCTGGGGCGCTGGCCCCAGTGTTGCGAACGCCTGTGGTTCTATATCGGCACCCACCCGCAAACTGAAGTGCACGCGGCATTTCGGGATGCGATACCAGGGTTCGGCCTTGGTCAGCGTGGTCGGGCTGACCTTGATCACCACGGGGGTGATGATTGTCGCACCCCGCAGTGCAATGGCGGCACCGCCGCGATGAAAGGCAGGCGCCGCGCCGGGTGTGGTGCGGGTGCCCTCGGGAAAGATGATCAGGGTCTGGCCACTGCGCAGGGCGTCTGCGGCGGCATCGAGCATCTCGGCACTGCCGTCGTTGCTGATATAACCGGCGTCGCGCACCGGGCCGCGGGTGAACGGGTTCTGCCACAGGCTCTGCTTGACCACGCAATTGGCCTGGCGCACCAGGCCGATCAGGAACACCACATCGATCAGCGACGGGTGGTTGGCGATGATCATCTGGCCAGGGCGGCCGAGCTTGTCGGCGCCTTCGACGCTGTAGGTCAGCACGCCGGCGCGTTGCATCAGGCGGATAAAGAACCAGAACAGCCAACTGATCGTGTGGCGGGCTCGGCTGCGGTGTCTTGCAGCGCTGCCTGGCAGGCAACTGAGCAACGGAAACACCAGCAAACGCAGGCACAGCCCGCCGAAGCCGAACAGCGCAAAGCTGGCGGCGGTGGCGAACAGACGCCAGTAATAGGCGTCCCGTGGTTTGTCATTCAGGGCTTGCGTTGCCAGTTCCATACGCGGTTCTTCCAGGCATGTTGGCAGGCGACCTGTTCAGTGAGCAGGGTGCGCAGCAGGTTCAGGGCGTGGGGCCACTGGGTTTGAGTGTGTTGGACAGTGCCGCTGTTCAGTTCCAACTGCCACTCGTCGCCCGGCGTCAGCAGCAGACCGAGGGCGTAGGGGAAGGGCACGTCAACGATCCAACTGGCATAGGCTTCGGGCGGCTGCTCTTCGGTAATCACCAGCAAAACCGCCGGCGCGCCTTCGTTGAGCAGCGCGGCGGCTTCGAGCATGCCGTGCTCCAGGCCATCGCCGGCGGCGGCGAGGGCGGTCATTTCGCTGGTTTCATTGCGCAGGATCGACCACAGCCCAATCACCGCATTGTGCACCGACAGGCTGAACTGGGTCGGCGACAGCGGCTGTTCGCTGGCCAGGTCGCTGAGGATGTCGAGGGTGCGCGGGGTTTCGCCATGCCGGGAGATGAACACCAGCGGCAGGTCCTGCAGGCCTTCGGCCAACGGCCAACCCACGCTGAATGCCATGCGTGCCAGCCTGCTCAGGCGGCGGCGCTGCATGGCCGGCAGGAACGAGACGTCAGGGGCTGCATCACTTGCGGGCAGCAACGCCGGGGCCTGACACCAGGCGCGCCAGTCGTCCACGCTATCGAGCCCGGGGGCCCAGGCGCGCCATTGGGCGATGTTGAAAGTGATCACTGAGAAGTTATCCCGCCCCTGCGGGCTTCCATGTGCGGCTGTTGGCCCCGAATACCGGGACAGGGAACAATAGCCGAATGGCGCGCATTATCCCGGTGCCGTGGGGTTCTAGCAAACTTTGGTAAAGATTTGTGCACGGTCGATTACAAAATAGTGGAAAGAATTTACAGATTGTCCTTTACCCAGGGGCTGGCTGGATTGTCGGACCGTTCTTTTTAATCTGTGGGCTGTGTATGACAGTCATCGCGCCAATGGCATGGTGATGCAGCAGTGCATGGATGAACGAGGTAGCTAACAGGCGCTTTTGCCCTCTACACTCGGACATTCATTGATACACGGAGGTTTTTCCATGCGGCGTGTGGTGTTCAATCAAAAAGGCGGCGTTGGCAAGTCCAGCATCGCCTGCAACCTGGCGGCAGTCAGCGCCAGCGAAGGTTATCGAACCCTGTTGGTGGACCTCGATGCGCAAGCCAACTCAACCCAATACCTCACTGGGTTGACCGGCGACGATATACCCATGGGCATTGCCGAATTCTTCAAGCAAACCCTGTCTTCCGGGCCGTTTTCGAAGAAAAACCGGGTGGATATCTACGAGACGCCCTTCGACAACCTGCATGTGATCACCGCAACCGCAGAACTGGCGGACCTGCAGCCCAAGCTCGAAGCCAAGCACAAGATCAACAAGCTGCGAAAGCTGCTGGATGAGCTGAGCGAAGATTACGACCGGATTTACCTGGATACGCCACCAGCACTGAATTTTTATGCGGTTTCGGCGCTGATTGCCGCTGATCGCGTGTTGATCCCCTTCGATTGCGACAGCTTCTCGCGCCAGGCGTTGTATGGCCTGCTGGCTGAAATCGAAGAGCTGAAGGAAGACCACAACGAAGGGTTGGAAGTGGAAGGCATCGTGGTCAACCAGTTCCAGGCCCGGGCGAGCCTGCCGCAGCAGATGCTGGATGAGCTGATTGCAGAAGGCTTGCCGGTATTGCCGGTGTACCTGGCCAGTTCCGTGCGCATGCGCGAGTCGCACCAGGAGAGCAAGCCGCTGATCCACCTGGACCCACGGCACAAGCTGACGCAGCAGTTTGTAGAGTTGCATAACCTGCTGGAAAACGCGTAACGAAGATTCAATGTGGGAGGAGGCTTGCCCCCGATGACGGAGAGCAGGTCGACACCTATGTGACTGATACACCGCTATCGGGGGCAAGCCCCCTCCCACATTGGCCGGCGACGCTCTTGAAATTTAGGTTAGATGCCTTGGCTACGTAACCAGCTCATCAACTGCGGCAACGCAAACGCCCCGCTCTGGCGCGCCACTTCGCGGCCGTTCTTGAACAGAATCAAACTGGGAATCGAGCGAATCCCCAACTGTGCCGACAACTGCTGATTGGCCTCGCTGTCCAGCTTGGCCAACCGACACTTGCCCGCCAACTGCCCAGCCGCCTGTTCGAACACCGGTGCAAACGATTTACACGGCCCACACCAGTCGGCCCATACATCCACCAGCAACGGCAGGTCGCCTTTGATCTGGCTGGCGTAGTCGCCTTGTTTCAGCTCAAACGGCTTGTTCAACAAAACCGGCTGCTTGCAGCGCCCGCACTTTGGCGCATCACCCAGGCGTTCACCGGGGATGCGGTTGAGGCCGTTGCAGTGAGGGCAGGGTATGACGAGGGGTTCGGACATTGAGGGCTCCTAGAATGTGGTCGATGGATCCTACTTGGAGCCAGGGCCGGTATTTATCAAGACAGCAGCATCATTGTGGCGAGCGGGCTTGCCCCGCGTTGGGCTGCGTCGCAGCCCCCAAGATGGTTGCGCGATTTCGGGTGACTAATCAGGGCCGCTTCGCGCCCCAACGCGGGGCAAGGCCGCTCGCCACAATGGAGGGCATCGTTCTTACGATCTTAGGAAGAACAACTAATCTCCAAATGCTCCCCCCAATCCGGCGGCCGCTGTGCGTACTGCTCCATCCCCGCCTGCTCCTCAAACGGCCTGGAAAGCACTTCATGCAGCCGTCGCACCTCGCTGTAATCCCCAGATTCGGCGGCAACGATGGCGTTCTGCGCCAGGTAGTTGCGCAAGATATACAGCGGGTTCACCGCATGCATCCGCGCTCGGCGCTGTTCTTCGCTGTATTCCCCATCCCGCTCAACGCGCGCCTTGTACTGCTCGGCCCAGGCATCAAACCCGGCCAGGTCGACAAAGTCATCGCGCAACCGTGCCACGGCCAACGCCGCCGACTCATCCCCCAGGCGGCGGAAGAACAGCGTGTAATCCACGCCGCTGTTCTGCATCAGCTTCAACAACCGCTCGACCAGCTGCTGGTCATCGTCTTCGGCGGTGGTCAGCCCCAGGCGGCGGCGCATCAGGTCCAGGTAGTTCGCCTGGTACAGCGGCAGATACAGCCCCAGTGCTTCCTTCAACGCATCGACGCTGATAAACGGTGTCAGCGCCTGCGCCAATGCACTCAAGTTCCACTGCCCGATCGGCACCTGATTACTGAAGGAATAGCGCCCTTCGTGGTCCGAGTGGTTGCAGATGAAGTGCGCGTCAAAGTCGTCCAGGAACGCAAACGGCCCGAAGTCGAAGGTGATGCCCAGGATCGACATGTTGTCGGTGTTCATCACCCCATGGCAGAAGCCGTAAGCCTGCCATTTGGCGATCAGCTCGGCATTGCGCTCGACGATTTGGCGGAACATCGCCAGGTACGGCTCGGGCTGTTCGCGGCACTCGGGGTAGTGCAGGTTCAATACGTGCTCGGCCAGTTGCGCCTGCTGCTCGGGCTTCTTGGTGTAGTAGAAATACTCGAAATGCCCGAAGCGGATATGGCTGGGCGCCATGCGCAACACCATCGCGCCGCGTTCCTGTTTTTCGCGCCACACCGGGGTGTCGGAACCGATTACGCACAGCGCGCGGCTGCTGGGGATGCCCAGCGCGTGCAATGCTTCGGACGCCAGAAACTCGCGGATCGACGAGCGCAATACGGCGCGACCATCGCCCATGCGTGAGTAGGGCGTCATTCCTGCGCCCTTGAGGTGCAGGTCCCAGTGCTCGCCCGCTTCGTTGTACACCTCGCCCAGCAACAAGCCACGGCCGTCACCCAGTTGCGGGGTGTAGCCGCCGAACTGATGTCCCGAATAGACCATCGCCCGCGGTTCCGCCTCGGCCCATAATTTGTGGCCGCCAAACAATTCGGCAAATACCGGCGTTTCGGCCACGGCGGGGTCCAGGTCAAGCAGGGCCATGGCGGCCTCGCTCGCCACGACCAGGCGCGGTGCGTCGAGGGGCTCGGGCAATACGTGGGTTGAGAACGCGTCGCCCAGGCGTGCGAAGCGGTTGTCGAAGGTCAGTTCGTCGAGGGCTTTCACCGGCCATCTCCAGCAGAATGTCCGAGCATTCTGCTGGGGATGGCGCGGTTAGTCGAGTTTGCTCGGCGGTGGTTCCTGCACGCCGCCGTCGTTGGCGGGCTTGGCCGGGGTGTCGACTTCCACCAGTTTGTATTCCTGGCCGTGGAGGTTCTTGAGATAGACCTCCATCTGGCGGAACGAGATGTTGATGTGCTCTTTCTTGAACTCGCGATTGATAAAGCGGTTCACTTCGTCGATCACCGGGTTGCGGTCGCCCAGGTCGCGCACGTGCATGCGCAGCTCGTGGTCGAGGGTGCTTTCGCCGAAGTTGAGGAAGTACACGTGAGGCTCCGGCTCCTTGAGCACCCGTGGGTTGTCGCGGGCGGCCTTGAGCAGCAATTCCTTCACGCGATCCAGGTCGGAGCCGTAGTCCACGCCCAGTTTCAACGTGACACGGGTGATGGTGTCCGTCAGCGACCAGTTGATCAGTTGCCCGGTAATGAAGGTCTTGTTCGGGACAATGATGTCCTTGCGGTCAAAGTCGGTGATCGTCGTGGCGCGGATGCGGATCTTGCTCACCGTGCCCGACAGGTTGCCGATGGTGATGGTGTCTCCGATGCGCACCGGGCGTTCGAACAGGATCATGATGCCGGAGATGAAGTTGGCGAAGATCTCCTGCATACCAAAGCCCAAGCCCACCGACAGCGCCGCCACCAGCCATTGCAACTTGTCCCAGCTCACGCCGAGGGTCGACAGGGTGGAGACGAAACCGACGCCGGCAATCACGTAGGACAACAGCGTAGTGGTCGCGTAGGCGCTGCCCTGGGCCAGGTCCAGTTTGGACAGCACCAATACTTCGAGCAAACCCGGCAAGTTGCGCGCGAGCGCGAAGGTAATGCCGATGATGATCAGCGCGCCGAGCAAGTCGCCGATGCTGATGGGCACCATGCTGATATTTGCACCGGTGCCGCTGGTGTATTCGTACAGCGTGACGTTATCCAGGTAGGAAAATACCGAGATCAGGTCCGACCACACCCAATACAGCGCGGCGATAAAGCCGCCGAGCAAGGCCAGGCGTATCAGGCGCATGGATTGTTCGTTGACCTGCTCGATGTCCAGGGTCGGCTCTTCGATCACCGCTTCGCCGTCACCGGCTTCCTTGGCGGCCTGGCGTTTGGCCAGGGCGCGCGCATAGGCCAGGCGCCGGGCGGCGACGCCCAGGCCACGGACGAAGGTGGCTTCGATCACCAGCCAGAACATCAGCAGGTACAGGGTGTTGATCAGTCGGTCGCTGAGCTTGAGTGCGGTGTAGTAGTAGCCGAAGCACACAGCGATGAACAGCGCGATGGGCAACGCAGTGAACAGCAGGCCCACGGCTTTGCGGAACAGCGAGGCTTTTTCATGGGTCGGGCTGTGCAACAGCAGGCGGCCCAGCAGCCAGGCCATCAGCGCGTAGCAGGTCAGCACCACGCCGATGCCCAACACATCGTCAGCCAACGCCGCCGGTTGGTGCTCGGCAATTGCCACCACGGCCACCAGGGCCAGTACCACCAGCCCGAGTTTGCGCACCCAGCCTTGCAGGAATTCGACCTGGGGTTTTTCCCAGCGGAAGTGCAGTTCAGCCACGCCACCCGGCGCCAGGATGCGATAGGCGGTGTAGAACACCAGCCAGGCCTGGGCGATCTGCAGCAGGGCCGAACCGAGGTTGGCGTTTTGCCCACGGGCGTCGATTTGCAGCGCGTAGCCGCACAGCGCCAGGCCGAGGAACACCGGCATTGCCAGCAGGATGTTGATCAGGATGGCCTGGGGCGTGTGCCACTGGCTGTCGCGCTTGAAGTGGCCGATGTCCAGGTGCACCTTGCTCAAGCGTTGATACAGATTTTTACGCCGCCACAGCAACGCGCCGATCAACAGCAGCAACGGCAGGAACAGCAACGGGCGCTGGGTCAGGCCGTCATACAGCTCGCTGACGCTGGAGGCCCAGGGCAGGGTGGCAACTTGCTTGCTCAGGTGCGCGGGAACGGTTTCCAGCCATTCGGTATCCAGCGGCTTGTTGCTGGGAATCCAGAACATCTGCTCATCCAGCGTGGCCCGCAGGGTGGTGGCGGTGCTGAGCAGTTGTTTCTGGTTCAGTTGCAGGGTGATGGATTCGTTGAGCAGCGCGCTCAGCTCACGGCTCAGGCGCTCCAACAGGTCGCTGCGGGTGATCGCCAGTTCCAGCAGGGTGCGGCGCAGTTGCGGGGTGACGTCTTCCGGCGCCTGGTTGGCCAGCAGGTTATCCACATAGGCGCTGGGCGAGCTGATCAGCTCGCGCTGTTGGTTGACCTCGAACTGGTACAGGCGAATGTTGGCGATGTCGTCCGCCAGGTCGCGGTCCACGGTGAGGCGCGGCAGGGCCTGCTTTTGCTTGTAGAGGATCTTCGACAGCAGCAGGCTGCCCTTGAGCACGTTGATCTGCTCGTCCAGGGCCGAGTCGCTCTGGGTCACGGTGTCCAGTTGCTGCTTGGTCTGCAGGTTTTTCTGGGTCAGGTCGTTGAGGCGGTCGGTACTTTTGAGCAGGTAGTCGGACAGCTTCAGGTTCGCCGCGCTTTCCGTGGCCAGCAGGCTGCTGCCACCGGCCTTTTGCGCTTCGATGGACTGCTGGGTCACGGTCTGCTGGGACTGGGCCAGGCGTTTCTGGTTGATCAGGGTTTGCAGGTCCTGGATCTCTTGTTCCAGGCGCGCGGTCTTTTCCATCACCAGATCGTGCTGGCTGTTGCCCAGGTCTTGCAGTTGGCTGTTGCCGGCCAGTTCCTGGCGGCGCAGGGGGATCAGCGCATTGAGCGCCGCGAGTTCAGCGTTGAGCTGGTTACGCTGGTCGGCGCTGAGGGTCTTGCCGTTGTCTTTGCCGGCCTTGAGCGTCGAATTGATCTGCAGGATGCGCGTCTGGCTGTTGCTGATTTCGGTCTGGGCGCGCTCAGGACGGGTCTGGGCGGCGATGGACAGGCTGTTGGCGTCCGCCAGTTCCTTTTGCAGGTCGCCTTGCTGGGTGCTGCGCTGCACCAGCAATTGCTCAAGCTGCGGCACCGGCAGGCTGGCGTAGCGCTGGGCGACCGGGATGACTTTGGTGGCCTTGAGCCGGGCCAGTTCGCGCTGGTTGTCGGCGGTCTCGCGCGGGGCGTCTTCCAGTTGGCGCTTGAGGTCGACTAGGCGCTGTTCGTAATCCTGCTTGTTGCCCAGGTATGTCAGGGTCTGCTGCAGGATGGTCTGCAAGGCCTTCATGTCGGCGTCGGGCAGCTTGCGGTCGGGCAGCTTGTCCAGGGTTTGCTGGATGGACTCGGCGCTGGGCGGGTCGGCGGCGTGGACGACGCTGACACACAGGGTCAGGCTCAGCAGGGCAGTGGCGAGAAGAGTGCGCAAGGTTGGCATAGAGACCGGTCGTGCAAGGTGAAGAATCGGGGGCGTCGTCGCCCCGCAGTTTAGAGGAAGAGTCCGGGGCCCGGGCGACTTCCTTCGGGGAATCTGACGCCCACTTTGCCGATCTTGTTCCCGTCCATGACCGCGACAGTCCAGATGGTGTTGTTCCACTCCACCTGGTCGCCGACGATGGGCGCGCCCCCGACTTTCTGGGTGATGAAGCTGCTCAGCGGCATGTCCGGGTCGATACCCTCCAGCTTCAGGCCGTACAGGGCCGACACTGCGCCCAATTGGGCGTCGCCTTCCAGCACGAAGTCGCCGAAGAAGCGCAAATCCAGACCGCGTTGCGGCGCCTGGCTGAACAGTTTGCCTAGGGCCGGCAGGTTGTGTTCGTGGCCGATCACGCAGAGTAAATCGCCGACTTCCAGCACGGTACTACCCGACGGATGGAGCAGTTGCTGGCCACGGAACAGCGCGGCAATCCGCGTGCCTTCGGGCATTTTCAGCTCGCGCAGGGCGGCGCCGATGCACCATTTTTCCGCGCCCAGGCGGTAGACGAACAGCTCCCACTCGCTGGTGACGTGCACTTCCAGGGCTGCGCGGGAAATCGGCGCCGGGTCCGGCGGGACGGTGACCTTGAGCAGCTTGGCCACCCACGGCAGGCTCGTGCCCTGCACCAGCAGCGACACCAGCACGATAAAGAACGCCAGGTTGAAATACAGCTGCGCATGGGGCAAGCCGGCCATCAGCGGGAACACCGCCAGAATGATCGGTACCGCGCCGCGCAAGCCCACCCAGGCGATAAAGGCTTTTTCGCGGCCATGGAACGCTTTGAAGGGCAGCAGGCCGACCATCACCGACAACGGTCGCGCAAACAGGATCATCCACAGCGCCAGGCCCAGGGCCGGCAGGGCAATCGGCAACAAGTCATGGGGCGTGACCAGCAGGCCCAGCACCAGGAACATGCCGATCTGCGCCAGCCAGGCCATGCCATCGAGCATATGCAGAATGCCATGACGGCTGCGCACCGGGCGGTTGCCGATCACCAGGCCGCACAGGTACACGGCGAGGAAGCCACTGCCGTGCAGGGCGTTGGTCACGGCGAACACGAACAGGCCGCCGGCGATCACCAGGATCGGGTACAGGCCGGTGGCCAGGTTGATGCGGTTGACCATCTGCAGCATCAACCAGCCGCCGCCCAGGCCGACGATGCCGCCGATGCCGAATTCGCGCACCAGGTGAGTCAGCAGGCTCCAGTGCAGGCCGGTCTGGCCGCTGGCGAGCATGTCGATCAGGGTGACGGTGAGGAATACCGCCATCGGGTCGTTGCTGCCGGATTCGATTTCCAGGCTGGCGGTGACCCGTTCGTTCAGGCCTTTGCCGCCGAGCAGCGAGAACACCGCTGCGGCGTCCGTGGAGCCGACAATCGCGCCAATCAGCAGGCCTTGGATGATATTGAGATCAAACAGCCAGGCCGCCGCCATGCCGGTGAGGCCGGTGGTAATCAACACCCCCACCGTGGCCAGCGACAACGCCGGCCAGAGTGCCACGCGGAAACTCGCCACCCGTGTGCGCAAACCGCCATCGAGCAGGATTACGGCCAAGGCGAGGTTGCCCACCAGGTAGGCGGTTGGGTAGTTATCGAAGATGATGCCGCCGCCATCGACGCCGGCGACCATGCCCACGGCCAGGATGATCACCAGGATCGGGATCCCCAGGCGGGACGAAAGAGAACTCACCAGAATGCTCGCACTTACCAGCAACGCGCCGATCAGGAACAGGCTGTTGATGGTCGTCGCATTCAAAGGCAGTACTCCATGGGCAAACAAGACGGGGCGCAAACTGACCATGCAGTCTGCGTGCCAGCGATTCTAACCTGTTGAATTGCTGCGCTGTCAAAAAGCTTTTAAAGACAGGCGTAGATCTAAATGTGGGAGGGGGCTTGCCCCCGATGGCGGCCTGTCAGCCAACTTATCTGTAGCTGAACCATCGCAATCGGGGGCAAGCCCCCTCCTACATTATTTGAATCAGGTGTGTCAGTTAGAGGCGGAAGCGGCCGACCATGCCGTTCAAGTCCACCGCCAGGCGCGACAACTCATTACTCGCCGCACTCGTCTGGCTGGCGCCGGTGGCCGACTGCACCGACAAATCACGGATGTTCACCAGGTTGCGGTCCACTTCCCGCGCCACTTGCGCCTGCTCTTCCGCCGCGCTGGCGATCACCAGGTTGCGCTCGTTGATCTCCACAATCGCGGTATTGATGGTATCCAGCGACATTCCGGCGCCTTTGGCGATGTTCAGCGTCGATTCGGCGCGTTCGGTGCTGTTGCGCATCGAATCCACCGCGTGCTCGGTGCCGGCCTGGATACTGCCGATCATCCGCTCGATTTCGCTGGTCGACTGTTGGGTGCGATGGGCCAATGCCCGCACTTCATCGGCCACTACAGCAAAACCGCGACCGGCCTCACCGGCGCGCGCCGCTTCAATCGCCGCGTTCAGCGCCAGCAGGTTGGTCTGGTCAGCCAGGCCACGGATCACGTCGAGCACCTTGCCGATATCGCGGGACTCATTGGCCAGGTCGCCAATCAGGGTCGCGGTGGCTTGCACGTCACCGCTCATGCGTTCGATGGCGCTGACGGTTTCCTGTACCAGGTCACGGCCATCACCGGCGGAAGTGGTGGCGTTGCGCGACGCTTCGGAGGTGCTCACCGCATTGCGGGCCACTTCTTCGACGGCGCTGGTCATCTCATTCACCGCCGTGGCGGCTTGTTCGATTTCGTTGTTTTGCTGGGTCAGGCCACGGGCGCTTTCGTCGGTGACCGCGTTCAACTCTTCGGCGGCCGAGGCCAACTGGGTGGCGGAGCCGGCGATGCGTTGCAGGGTGTCACGCAGTTTGTCCTGCATCTTGGCCATGGCCGCCAGCAGGCGCCCGGCTTCGTCGTTGCCGTCGACCTTGATCGGGCGGGTCAGGTTGCCTTCGGCCACTTCTTCCGCGGCTTCCAACGCCTGGGAAATGGGTAGGGTGATGCTGCGGGTCAGCAGCCAGGCGAACAACAGGGTCAGCAGGGTGGCGACCGCCAACAGGCTTACCACCAAGTTGAAGGCCATGTTGTATTGGTCCTCGGCTTCCTTATTGGTCTCCAGGGCCATCTTGTTGTTGAGGTCCAGCAGGCGCGTGAGCACGGCGTTGACCTGTTCGGAGTTGCTCAGCAGTTCGGTGTTGAGCAGGCTGCGCAATTCTTCCACCTGGTTGGCCCGCGACAGGCTCTTCATGCGCTCTTCAATCTGGTGGTACTGGCCGAGCAGGCGAACGTATTCGTCGTAGGTCGAGCGTTCTTCAGGGCTTTCGATGAGTTTTTCGTAGATGCCCTGGGCGGTGCGGATCTGCTGGTTGCGCAGTTCGAAGGCTTCCAGGGTCTTTTGCTGCACGTCCGGCTCGCGGTTGGTCAGCAGGCGGTACGACAGCACCCGCAGCCGCAGGGTCAGTTGGGTGAACTCATCCAGGGCGCGAATGCTCGGCACGCTGGACAGGGTGATGTCTTCGGTGGCGCCGCGGATCTTGCTCATCTGGTTCAGCGCGAACACACCGAGAAACAACATCAGCGCACCAATAAACGCGAAGCCGAGGAAGGCCCTAGGAGCGATATTCATATTACGAAGCGACATGCGGGAATCCTGGGGGAGAGCGCGATCCATGCGGCCATGAAACGGAGTGTCCCTCTCTATCGGTCGTACGACTAAAGTCTAAAGGGCGCTGTGCGTTTTTGTCGCACCTGACGAGGGGTTTGCTCGATTCAGGAACCAGATCGGGTAAATGCAGTCACTAAGGCTCGAAAGTGCGGCCCGGCCCTTAAAAATCGGGCTGCGCGCCGGGGATAACCCTGGCATCCGAGGTGAATTTTCTTTATCGTCACCGCCCTTTGAAAAAGCCCGAGAAATCAAAATGTTAGAAGCATCCCTCAGCCAATTGGAACAACTGGTCAGTGACCTCGTACAGCAGAATCAGGACCTGCTGGGCAGCAACGAATCCCTCAAGGCCGAACTGGCCCGCGCCAAGGATGATAACGACAGCCTGCAACTGAACCTGATGGAACAGGAAGAGAAGCACGGTGCCACTGCCGCGCGTATCCAGGCGCTGGTTGAGCGTGTGAGTGCAGGGCCTGTCAGCGCATGAGTGAAGGGATAAAGGTCGTTTCGATTCTCGGAGAGGATTACTCGATCAAGGCCCCGCCTGGGGAAGATAAAACCCTGATGCACGCCGTGACCCTGCTCAAGGCCTCCCTGGCCACCACCAAGAAAAAGTACCCGACCCTGATCGGTGACAAATTACTGGTGCTGGCGGCTCTGAACCTGTGCGCCGAGCAGATCGAAATGCAGCAGGCTCACCAGCAGGAACTCGACCGTTACCAAGAGCAAGTCAGCGCCACGGTCGATGTGATTTCCAAGGCGATCGGAACGCCTTAGAACCACTCATCCTGCATCCCGAGGCACGTATCATCGCGTGCCTCCAGAATCGCCAGTTCATGATGGCAGCCCGGTACTTCCCAGGTCAGGAAGTACCGGGCGGCCTGGAGCTTGCCTTTATAGAAGGCCACATCGGCCGCGTTGCCCTTGGCCAAGCCTTCTTCGGCACGAATGGCCTGTTCCAGCCAACGCCAGCCAATCACCGTATGCCCGAACACCTTCAAGTACAGCGCCGAATTCGCCAGGCTGCTGTTGACCTTGCCCTGGGCGAGATCCGTCAGCAGGCCGATGGTCACGCTTTGCAGGCGGTTTACCAACTGCTCCAACGGTTCCCTTAGCGCAGTGAGGCTTGGGTATTGCTGCGCACGGGCGCCGGTTTCGGCGATCAGCCGGATGAGTTGCTTCAAGCCCGCGCCGCCATTCTGTGCCAGCTTGCGTCCGAGCAAATCCAGGGACTGAATGCCATGGGTGCCTTCATGGATCGGGTTCAGGCGGTTATCGCGGTAGTACTGCTCCACCGGGTATTCACGGGTGTAGCCGTGGCCGCCGAGAATCTGGATCGCCAGTTCGTTGGCCTTGAGGCAGAACTCCGACGGCCAGGATTTGACGATGGGGGTCAGCAGGTCCAGCAGTTCGTGGGCCTGTTTGCGCGCGTCTTCGGTTTCCAGGGTGGTGGTGTCGTCGAACAGGCGTGCGGCGTAGAGGCCCAGGTCGAAGGCGCCTTCCACGTAGGACTTTTGCGTCAGCAGCATGCGCTTGATGTCGGCGTGCTGGATGATCGAGACCGGTGCAGTCGTGGGATCCTTGCTGTCCGGCAGGCGACCTTGAGGGCGCTCGCGGGCGTACTCCAGGGAATAGAGGTAACCGGCGTAACCGAGCATCACCGCCCCCATGCCGACGCCAATACGCGCCTCGTTCATCATCTGGAACATGCAACTCAATCCCTGGTGCGGTTTGCCCACCAGATAGCCGACACAGTTGCCGTTATCGCCGAAATTCAACGCCGTGGAGGTGGTACCGCGCCAGCCCATCTTGTGGAACAGCCCGGCAAGCAACACATCGTTGCGCTCGCCCAGGCTGCCATCGTCGTTGACCAGGAACTTGGGCACGATAAACAGCGAAATGCCCTTCACTCCCGCGGGCGCGTCCGGCAGCTTGGCCAGCACCATGTGCACGATGTTTTCTGACAGCGGGTGGTCGCCGCCGGAGATGAAGATTTTGTTGCCCTTGAGTCGATAGGTACCGTCAGCCGCTGGCTCTGCGCGGGTACGAATATCCGACAGCGATGAGCCGGCGTGGGGTTCGGTGAGTGCCATGGTGCCGAAGAAACGGCCATCGATCATCGGTTGCAAAAAGCGTTGCTTCTGATCGTCGGTGCCAAAGCTTTCGATCAGGTTGGCGGCACCCATGGTCAGGAACGGGTAGGAGGTGGACGCCGCGTTCGCCGATTGGAAGTGCGCGAAACAGGCTTGTGAAAGCAGTGTGGGCAGTTGCATGCCACCGGCGTCGAAATTGCGTGCGGCGTTGAGGAAGCCCGCTTCGAGGAACGCATCCACCGCTGGTTTGACCTCCGGAATCAAGATGGCCTTGCCGTCTTCGTAGCGCGGTTCGTTCTCGTCGTTCTTGCGGTTGTGGGGGGCGAAGTATTTTTCCGCAATGCTGCGGGCGGTGCTGATGGCCGCATCGAAGGTTTCGCGATTGTGCTCGGCAAACCGCTCGCGCTGGGTCAGGCCCTCGGCATCGAGGACTTCATACAGCTCGAAAGCCAGATTACGGGAACTGAGCAGCGTCTCGGACATGGCGGATTACCTATGGAGGAGTTTGCCTGAGTCTAAGTGCGCGAATAGAGGCTGGATAGCAAGATTGATTTGGGTGATGCACAGGCAAATGTGGGAGGGGGCTTGACCCCGGTGGCGATGTGTCAGTCACCAAGTGCATTGGCCGATCCACCGCTATCGGGAGCAAGCCCCCTCCCACATTTTTTACCGCATTTCGTCAGGCAGTTAGCCGATGGTCATCAGGCTGGCGTTACCGCCCGCCGCAGCAGTGTTAACACTCAACGCCCGTTCGATCACCAACCGCTCCAGCGCAATCGCCGTCTCGCCCTGCGACAAACCATGCACCCCGACAATCGCGCCACCACGCTGCGCCACTTGCTGGCACACCGCACGCAACTGGTCGGAATCGCCGTGGTGCAGAACTGCGTCGAATACCACTTCGTCCTTGGTCCAGTCAGCCACGCGCTTGATCTTCGCCTGAATCTCCTTCGGCAGGCGTGGGAACAAGGCCTTGGTCTGGTCGGTTTCCGGCCATACCGCCGAACCACCTACGGCCAGCACTGCCGCCAGTTGCGTCAACAGATCAGCTTCCACGTCCGCCAGGCACAGTACGTGCTCGCGGGGCAGGATGGCGTAGCTGTTGCGCTCGCCGGTCGGGCCGGCCAGTTGGCGGGTGATACCGCTTTGCGATTGCGCGGCGAACTGGCGGCACAAGGCGCTCAGGTCGCTGGACTGATTGCTGTCGGCCCAGGTTTTGAGGGCGGTCAGCGGTTGGCTCATGGCATCGCGCAAACGAACATCCGGTGCGGCCAGTGCGTCGCCGCGTACGAAGGATTGCTCGATGGCATCCGTAGGACGGGTCGACAGCAGGCGGTACAGGTACAGCGGGCCGCCGGCTTTCGGGCCAGTGCCCGACAGGCCTTCGCCGCCGAACGGTTGCACGCCAACCACGGCGCCGACGATGTTGCGGTTCACATAGACGTTACCGGCATGGACGTTGTCGATCACCTTGGCGATGGTCTCGTCGATGCGGGTGTGCACGCCCAGGGTCAGGCCATAGCCGGAAGCGTTGATCTGGCCGATGAGCTGGTCGATCTCTTTGCGCTTGTAGCGCACCACGTGCAGCACCGGACCAAAGATCTCGCGTTGCAGTTCGTCGAAGCTTTCCAGCTCGATCAGGGTTGGCATCACGAAGGTGCCGCGCTTGATCTCTTCACCATCGGCAATCGCCACCTGGTACACATTGCGGCCTTTGTCGCGCATGGCCTGGATGTGTTTCTCGATGCCGGCCTTGGCTTCGGCGTCGATCACCGGGCCGATATCCACCGACAGACGCTCCGGGTTGCCCAGGCGGCATTCCGCCATGGCCCCCTTGAGCATTTCGATCACGCGGTCTGCCGAATCTTCCTGCAGGCACAGTACACGCAGGGCCGAGCAACGCTGGCCGGCGCTGTCGAAGGCCGACGAAACCACGTCGATCACGACTTGTTCGGTCAGTGCCGAGGAGTCGACGATCATCGCGTTCTGGCCGCCGGTTTCGGCGATCAGCGGGATCGGACGGCCCTGGGCATCCAGGCGTCCGGCGACGTTGCGTTGCAGCAGGCGCGCCACTTCGGTGGAGCCGGTGAACATCACGCCTTTGACGCGATCATCACCCACCAGGCGGGCACCGACGGTTTCACCCTGGCCTGGCAGCAGTTGCAGCACGCCTTGCGGAATGCCGGCTTCCAGCAAGATGCGCACAGCTTGTGCAGCGACCAGCGGGGTTTGCTCGGCGGGCTTGGCCAGCACCGGGTTACCAGCGGCGAGCGCGGCGGCGACCTGACCGCTGAAAATCGCCAACGGGAAGTTCCACGGGCTGATGCAGACCACCGGGCCCAGTGGACGGTGGGCGTCATTGGTGAAGTCGTTGCGTGCCTGCACCGCGTAGTAGCGCAGGAAGTCCACGGCTTCACGCACTTCGGCGATGGCGTTGGCGAAGGTCTTGCCGGCCTCGCGGGCCAGCAGGCCCATCAGTGGCTGGATCTCGCCTTCCATCAGGTCGGCGGCGCGCTCCAGGATGGCGGCGCGCTCGGCGGGCGGGGTGGCCTGCCAGATCGGACCGGCACTGATGGCGCATTGGATCGCGTTGTCGACGTCTTCGACAGTGGCTTCTTGCACATGACCGACTACATCACGCAGGTCGGACGGGTTCAGCACCGGCGCCGCCGCTTGCTCGCTTGAGGCGCAACCGAGCATTGGCGCGGCTTTCCAGTTGTTGTGAGCGGTGGCCAGCAGCGCGCAGGACAGCGATGCCAGGCGATGTTCGTTGGCCAGGTCGATACCGGCCGAGTTGGCGCGGTCGCTGCCGTACAGGTCGCGCGGCAATGGAATACGCGGGTGCGGCAGGCCGAAGCCGCCTTCCAGCGTGGCCATTTGCTCGATGCTGGCCACTGGATCGGCCACCAGCTCCTGGATCGAGATGGATTGGTCGGCGATGCGGTTGACGAACGAGGTGTTCGCGCCGTTTTCCAGCAGGCGACGGACCAGGTAGGCCAGCAGCGTTTCATGGGTGCCGACCGGTGCATACACACGGCACGGGCGGTTCAGCTTGCCATCGGCAACCTTGCCCACCACCTGCTCGTACAGCGGTTCACCCATGCCGTGCAGGCACTGGAACTCGTACTGGCCGGGGTAATAGTTCTGACCGGCGATATGGTAGATGGCCGACAGTGTGTGGGCGTTGTGCGTGGCGAACTGCGGGTAGATGACTTCCGGCACCGACAGCAGTTTGCGTGCGCAGGCAATGTAGGAAACGTCGGTGTACACCTTGCGGGTGTACACCGGGTAGCCTTCCAGGCCTTCGACCTGGGCGCGCTTGATTTCGCTGTCCCAGTACGCGCCTTTTACCAGGCGGATCATCAGGCGGTGGCGGCTGCGGCGCGCCAGGTCGATGACGTAGTCGATCACATACGGGCAACGCTTCTGGTAGGCCTGGATCACGAAACCGATGCCGTTCCAGCCGGTCAGTTGTGGCTCGAAGCACAGGCGCTCGAGCAGGTCCAGGGACAGCTCCAGGCGGTCGGCTTCTTCGGCGTCGATGTTCAAACCGATGTCGTATTGCTTGGCCAGCAGGGTCAGGGACAGCAGGCGCGGGTACAGCTCGTCCATCACGCGCTCATACTGCGCACGGCTGTAGCGCGGGTGCAGCGCCGACAGCTTGATGGAAATGCCCGGGCCTTCATAAATCCCACGGCCGTGGGAGGCTTTGCCGATGGAGTGAATGGCTTGTTCGTACGAGGCCAGGTACTTCTGCGCATCGTGTTCAGTCAGCGCGGCTTCACCGAGCATGTCGTAGGAATAGCGGAAGCCCTTGGCTTCGAACTTGCTCGCGTTGGCCAGGGCCTCGGCGATGGTTTCACCGGTGACGAACTGCTCGCCCATCAGGCGCATGGCCATGTCGACGCCCTTGCGGATCATCGGCTCGCCGCTCTTGCCGATGATGCGGCTCAGGGACGAGGTGAGGCCGGCTTCGTTGTGGGTGGCGACCAGTTTGCCGGTCAGCAGCAGGCCCCAGGTGGCGGCGTTGACGAACAGCGACGGGCTGTTGCCCAAGTGCGGCTGCCAGTTGCCGGTGCTGATCTTGTCGCGGATCAGTGCGTCGCGGGTGCCTTTGTCCGGGATGCGCAGCAGCGCTTCGGCCAGGCACATCAGCGCCACGCCTTCCTGGGACGACAGGGAAAACTCTTGCAGCAGGCCCTGAACAATCCCGGCACGGCCACCGGCACTCTTCTGGTTACGCAGTTTTTCGGCAATCGAGGCAGCCAGCTTGTTGGTGGCTTCGGCCATCGGCGCCGGCAGGCGGGCCTGTTCGATCAGCATCGGCACCACTTCCGGCTCGGGGCGACGGTAAGCAGCAGTGATCGACGCGCGCAGCACGGATTGCGGCAGGATGCTTTCGGCGAATTCAAGGAAGCACTGGTGGGCGTGGTCGGTCTGGACCTCGCCAGCGTCGTCAGCGTCCTTGCTGCTCAAACCATTGAGTTCGGTCAGGGTTGCACCACCCTCCAGCTTCTCCAGGTAATTGAAAATTGCCTGCTTGATCAGCCAGTGCGGCGTGCGATCAATGGAGGTCGCGGCGGCCTTGAGGCGCTCGCGGGTTGGGTCGTCAAGTTTGACCCCAAGGGTGGTCGTAGCCATTTTCTTATCCTCATGGGTGCCACTACCGAGTGGCATCAGCTGGCGGCAAGATTAGCTTTGCGCATGCAGAGGTGCAACCGGGTGCAACCCATTTTCTTCATGATTTTTTCGATCGTGGTCGGGAAAAAATTCGGCCTTCGACGGAATCCGCTTCGCCTTGGTGCATTTGCTTCTGAGATCGGCTGTTCTTGCTCCGAAAAGGAGCAAAAACCGGGTGTTTTGCGCATTTCACATCAAGGTGCAACTTATTCTCGCGAAACTGGTTGCACCTTATTTGCTTTGTTGAATAGCATTCGCGCCCAAGGTGCAACCACCTCTGAGGTTCGGTTCATCGGCTGGCGGCTTTCCTGGGGAAACGTCAGTCATAAATGCGCGGCACGCAGCTACGTCTACCTACTTCCAGTGGGTGGTCGTCTGACAGACCGCCGCTACATAAAAACAAAGCCAGGGCGTCACTCTTATGAGCGTTAGTAATCCAACCCTGATCACGTTCGTGATCTACATCGCAGCAATGGTGCTGATCGGCTTCATGGCCTATCGCTCCACCAACAACCTTTCCGATTACATCCTGGGCGGTCGCAGCCTCGGTAGCGTGGTGACTGCCTTGTCGGCTGGCGCTTCCGACATGAGCGGCTGGTTGCTGATGGGCCTGCCGGGCGCGATCTACATGTCCGGCCTGTCGGAAAGCTGGATCGCCATCGGCCTGATCGTCGGCGCCTACCTCAACTGGCTGTTCGTCGCCGGTCGCCTGCGGGTCCAGACCGAGCACAACGGTGACGCCCTGACCCTGCCGGATTACTTCTCCAGCCGTTTCGAAGATAAAAGCGGCCTGCTGCGGATCATCTCCGCCGTGGTGATCCTGGTGTTCTTCACCATTTACTGCGCTTCTGGCATCGTCGCCGGCGCCCGTCTGTTCGAAAGCACCTTCGGCATGTCCTACGAGACCGCCCTGTGGGCCGGTGCTGCGGCGACCATTGCCTACACCTTCGTCGGTGGTTTCCTGGCCGTGAGCTGGACCGACACCGTACAAGCCACCCTGATGATTTTCGCGCTGATCCTCACGCCGATCATCGTGCTGCTGGCCACCGGTGGCGTCGACACCACCTTCCTGGCGATCGAAGCCAAGAACCCTGACAACTTCAACATGCTGAAGAACACCAGCTTCATCGGCATCATCTCGCTGATGGGCTGGGGCCTGGGTTACTTCGGCCAGCCGCATATCCTGGCGCGTTTCATGGCGGCGGACTCGGTGAAGTCGATTGCCAAGGCGCGTCGTATCTCCATGACCTGGATGATCCTGTGCCTGGGCGGCACCGTGGCGGTGGGTTTCTTCGGTATCGCCTACTTCTCGGCACACCCGGAAGTGGCCGGTCCCGTGACCGAAAACCACGAGCGTGTATTCATCGAGCTGGCCAAGTTGCTGTTCAACCCATGGATTGCTGGTGTACTGCTGTCGGCTATCCTGGCCGCCGTGATGAGTACCCTGAGCTGCCAGTTGCTGGTGTGCTCCAGCGCCCTGACCGAAGACTTCTACAAAACCTTCCTGCGCAAGACCGCCTCCCAGGTTGAGCTGGTGTGGGTCGGTCGTGCCATGGTGTTGCTGGTGGCACTGGTCGCTATCGGCCTGGCCGCCAACCCGAACAACCGCGTACTGGGCCTGGTGAGCTACGCCTGGGCCGGTTTCGGCGCTGCGTTCGGTCCTGTGGTGCTGATCTCGGTGATCTGGAAAGGCATGACCCGTAACGGCGCACTGGCCGGTATCCTGGTTGGCGCGATCACCGTGATCGTGTGGAAACACTTCGAGCTGCTGGGCCTGTACGAAATCATCCCAGGCTTCATCTTCGCCAGCCTCGCGATCTACTTCGTGAGCAAGCTGGGCGCACCGACTGCCGGTATGGTCGAGCGCTTTGATGCGGCGGAAAAAGACTACAACCTCAACAAGTAATTCGCCGGGCGTTAAGCGCCTGATGAGTTGAAAGAAAGGCCCGCTTCCTACGGATAGCGGGCCTTTTTTTGCGTGTGCTTTACGCAGACCCAGAGAGGATTCGTACGCGTTCTTGTAGGGTTTTACTGATTTGTCCGGCGCGTGTTCGGATGACGGCAGCCGTGATGCAGAATCGGCCACCTTACCCCTCGCAGAGAAACACCGGATGTTCGCTCCTGCCAATCAAAGTGCCTTTACCCTGTCCCTCGATGGGGCGCCCAGTGAATTCAAGGTCCATGGATTCATGGGGAGTGAGTTCATCAGCCTGCCTTTTCGCTTTGACCTGGAGTTGGTCAGCGAGCAACCCGACCTCGACCTTGAGAGCTTGATGCACCGTCAGGCGTTCCTGGGGTTTGACGCGAATGGTCATGGCATTCATGGCCTGGTGTACCGGGTGGCCCAAGGCGATTCGGGCAGGCGCCTTACGCGCTATCAGATCACCCTGGTGCCGCAGCTGGCTTATTTGGAGCACAGCACTCATCAGCGGATCTTCCAGAAAAAAACAGTGCCCCAGATCATTGCGCAGGTATTGGAAGCCCAGGCCATCAAGGCTGATGCCTTCGCGTTTCATCTGAGCGGCAAGTATCCCGAGTGTGAGTATTGTGTTCAGTTTGGCGAAACCGACCTGGAATTCATTCAGCGCTTGTGTGCCGAATGGGGCATTCATTATCACTTCCAGCACAGCTCCGAGCGCCACCTGTTGGTGTTTGGCGACGATCAGAGCGTGTTTGCGCGGCCGGAGCACACCACGCCGTATTCACCCGGCTCCGGGATGGTTGCCGATGGGCCTGCGATCAAGCGCTTTATGCTGCGGCTGAAGACCCGCACCAGTGATGTGAACCTGCGGGACTACGACTTCAAAAAGCCCAACCTGACGTTGGAAAGCGCAGTCTCCAGCCAGCAGCAACCCACGCTGAACGACCAGCGTTACCCAGGGCACTTCGTGGATCGTGAGCGTGGCAAGTACCTGGCGCAACGCGTGTTGGAACGTCATCGCAGCGATTACCGCCAGGCCAGCGGCCATAGCGACCAACCGGCGTTGGTCACCGGACAGTTCCTGAAGATGGCTGGGCACCCTCGTCAGGAGTGGAATGACTTATGGCTGGTCACCCAGTTGCAACATGTTGGGCGGCAACCTCAGGTGTTTGAGGAATCTACCCCTGAAGGGTATGGCGATGAATCCTCTCAAGGCTACCGCAATGAATTTGTCGTAACGCCTTGGGACGTGCTGTTTCGAACACCGCTCTTGATGGCGCGGCCGCCCATGTCGGGTTACCAGAACGCAGTGGTGACGGGCCCCGCCGACAGTGAAATCCATTGCGACGAATACGGCCGGGTCAAGGTGCAATTCGCCTGGGACCGCGCCGGTGAACGCAACGATCAGTCCAGTTGCTGGCTGAGGGTTGCCAGCGGTTGGGCCCATGATCGTTATGGTTCGGTACTGATCCCGCGGGTCGGCATGGAAGTCCTGGTGGGCTTCGTCAATGGCGACCCGGATATGCCGCTGGTGATGGGTTGCCTGCCCAATGCGGCAACACAGGTGCCCCTCGATTTGCCAGCGGACAAAACCCGCAGCATCTTGCGCAGCCAGAGCAGCCCCGGGGGTGGTGGCTATAACGAGCTGCGCATCGAGGATCGCAAGGGCGCCGAGGAAATCTACCTGCGCGCCCAGCGGGACTGGACGCAGCATGTGCTGCATGACCATCGGGTGACGGTGGACGGCGAATCGCACCATGAAGTACAGGGCGAAGAGCAGCGGATAAACCATGGCAGCCGCCTGACCGAGCTCAAGCAGGACGACCATCTGGTGGTGGGCGGTTCGCAGCAGGTGCGGGCCGGGCAGACCATCCAGATAAGCGCAGGACAAAGCATCGTCATCGATGCGGGCGCGACCGTCACGATTCAGGCGGGTGGGCAGTCGATCACCCTGTCTGCCGGCGGCATTTTCAGCAGCGTACCGATCCAGCCTGGCGGTGGGCCCGCTGCTGTAGCCGCGCCGTTGATGCCGGGAGTGAAGGCAAAACTGTTGGCAGTGATCCCCGCTCCGCTTTCTCGCGTGCAGGTTGCCAGCCTGAAACGCAGCGCACCGTTTTGCCAAGAGTGCGAGCGTTGCAGGAGCGGCCAGTGCGACCTCACCTGACTTCCATCTAGAAGGACTCTAAGTCGATGCTTCAACCCTTGCTTGCTGGTGAAAAGATCTTCGCAGTACTCGGCGCTGCCAGCGACGCCGAGCCCTTGAATGCGTGGCGAACGCTGGCCAGCGGAGCGCCTTTGCATCCCGTTTGGGCCGGTACGGCCTATGCGACCTGGGAGGAGGTGATGCCCTATGTGGGCGTCGTCGATCCAGGGAGCGCGTTCCTGGAATGGGCCGCCGCCACTGACGCTACGGATTGGGGTTGGCTGGCCGTATCGTCCAGCTCGTTGGACGTGGTGGTCGCACACTTGCAAAGCCTGACCAAGGTGTACCTGGCCGATGGGCAGGAGGTGTTCTTGCGCTTTTGGGATGGGGCGCAGTTTCTGCCGATCCTTCAACAGCAGGGTGAAGAAATATTGCCGGTATTCCAGCGCTACCTGATCAATGGCCAACCACTGTCGGGGGCATCTGGCCCAGTCACTGCCGCCAAAGCCAGCCCATGGTGGCGGGTGCCGGCACCTTTGCTGGAGCACTTGGCGGAGCAATCGCCGCAAACCCTGATCGGTAACCTGTTGCAATGGCTCGAAGAGCAGCGCCCCGACCTCTACACAGCTTTTGCGCCGACGACCTTGGAGCACAAGGTCGCCTACTTTGCGCGTCGGTCGGATATCAGCCATGAAGCGCTGGCTGACTACCTGGCCTCAGAGCTGAGTTGAGCCCAGCGCCTGCTGCAGATCTTCGAGCAGGTCTTCAATGGCCTCGATGCCCACCGACAGGCGAATCATCTCCGGCTTCACACCGGCCTTGGCTTGTTCCAGTTCGTTCATCTGCCGATGGGTGGTGGAGGCGGGGTGGCAGGCCAGGGATTTGGCATCGCCGATGTTCACCAGGCGCTTGAAGATGTGCAGTGCGTCATAGAAGCGCACGCCGGCCTCATAGCCGCCTTTCAAGCCAAAGGACAGGATCGCTGAGGGTTTGCCTTGCAGGTACTTCTGCGCCAATTCGTGGTGCGGGTGGCCCGGCAGGCCTGCGTAACTGACCCACTCTACCTCGGCATGGCCTTGCAGGAACTGCGCGACTTTCAAGGCGTTTTCAGTGTGGCGTTCCATGCGCAGGGCCAGGGTTTCCAGGCCTTGCAGCAGCAGGAAGGCGTTCATCGGGGCCAATGCCGCGCCAGTGTTGCGCAGTGGCACGGTGCGGGCGCGGGCGATGAAGGCGGCGGGGCCGAATTTTTCGGTGTAGACCACGCCGTGATAGGCGGGCTCGGGGTTGTTGAGCCCGGGGAATTTCTGCGGGTAGTCGGTCCAGGGGAAGTTGCCGCTGTCGACGATCACGCCGCCCAGGGAGTTGCCGTGGCCGCCGATGTACTTGGTCACCGAGTGCACCACGATATCGGCGCCGAACATGATGGGTTTGCACAGGATTGGCGTGGCCACGGTGTTGTCCACCACCAGCGGTACGCCGCGCGCGTGGGCGACCTTGGCCAGGGCCTGCAGGTCTACGATGTTGCCCGCCGGGTTGCCGATGCTTTCGCAGTACACCAGCTTGGTGTCGTCGTCGATCAGCTCGGCGATGGCTTCGGCGGAGTCATCCCGGGCAAAGCGTACATCGACGCCGAAACTGGGCAGCAAGTGTGCAAACAAGGTGTAGGTGCCGCCGTAAAGCTGCGGGGTGGTGACGATATTGTCTCCGGCGCGGGTGAGCGTCTGGATCGCATAGTGGATCGCCGCGCTGCCGGCGGACACCGCCAGGCCTGCGATACCGCCTTCGAGCGCGGCGATGCGCTGCTCCAGCACGTCATTGGTGGGGTTCATGATCCGCGTGTAGATATTGCCGGGCACGTCCAGGTTGAACAGGTCGGCACCGTGCTGGGCGTTGTCGAATTCGAAGGCGACATTCTGGTAGATCGGCACGGCCACGGCTTTGGTAGTCGGGTCTGAGGTGAAGCCGTGGTGCAGTGCGATAGTGGCGTCTTTCATGATGGTGATGGACCTCCCTGGAGTGTGGATCGCCACAATAAGTCCGAGTCATGGCTGATATTTAGACTTTTTCCAGGTGGATACCTGTCTTTTCGATATAAGCACCGCCCGGCACGTTGCTCTGCACCAACGCTCGCGTAAAAGGTAAACTTCGCCCCCTGCGCAGGAGCAACCATGAATTATCGTCACGCCTTTCACGCCGGCAACCATGCCGATGTCTTCAAACACCTGACCTTGATCCGCCTCATCGCCCTGATGTCGCGCAAGGAGCAGCCGTTCGCCTACCTCGACACCCATGCCGGGATCGGTCTGTACGACCTGCAGGGCGACCAGGCCAACCGCACCGGTGAGTACCTGGAAGGCATCGCTCGCCTGTGGGGCGAAAGCGACCTGCCACCGTTGACCGCCGATTACATGCGCGTGCTGCATGAGATGAACCCGGATGGCGAGTTGCGTTACTACCCCGGTTCGCCGGAACTGGCGCGGCGCCTGACGCGCCCTCAGGACCGCGTGCTGCTCAATGAGAAGCACCCGGAAGACGGTGTGTTGCTCAAGGACAACATGAAGGGTGACCGCCGCGTCAAAGTGCACCTGGGCGATGGCTGGCACGTACCGCGCGCGCTGTTGCCGGTGCCGGAAAAACGCGCGCTGATGCTGATCGACCCGCCGTTCGAAAAGCTCGACGAGATGCAACGCTGCGCCGCCTCCCTCAAGGAAGCCGTGGGCCGCATGCGCCAGACCGTCGCGGCGATCTGGTACCCGGTGAAGGACCAGCGCCTGTTGCGCCGCTTCTACCAGGACCTGGCTGGCACCGGTGCGCCGAAGTTGCTGCGGGTGGAGTTGCTGGTGCATCCGCTTGACACCCCCAACACCCTGACCGGCTCGGGCCTGGCCATCGCCAACCCGCCATGGGGGCTGGAAGAGGAACTGCGTGAGCTGCTGCCGTGGCTGTCCAAGAAGCTTGGGCAGACCCAGGGTGGGTGGCAGATGGATTGGCTGATCGCTGAATAACCGGATCTACAGGCATATATAAAAACAATGTGGGAGGGGGCTTGCCCCCGATAGCGATCTGTCAGTTACAGATGTACTGACTGACACACTGCCATCGGGGGCAAGCCCCCTCCCACATTTTGACCCGTGTCGGCTTCAGATCGGGCAGGTCACGCCGGTGCCGCCGATCCCGCAATAGCCCTGCGGATTCTTCGCCAGGTACTGCTGGTGATACGCCTCGGCGAAGTACACCGTCGGTGCTTCTGCGATTTCCGTGGTGATCGCACCCAACCCCGCCTTGGTCAGTTCTCCCTGATACGCCTCGGCACTGGCCTGCGCCGCCGCCAGTTGTTCCGGGGTGGTCGCATAGATCACCGAACGGTACTGGCTGCCGATGTCATTGCCCTGGCGCATGCCCTGGGTCGGGTTGTGCAGTTCCCAGAACATTTTCAACAAATCTTCGTATTTCACTTTGGCCTGGTCATACACCACCAGCACCACTTCGCTGTGGCCGGTCAGGCCCGAGCAGACTTCTTCATAGGTCGGGTTGGGCGTGTAGCCGCCGGCGTAGCCGACCACGGTGCTGACCACGCCATCGCGCTGCCAGAACCGGCGTTCGGCACCCCAGAAGCAACCCAGGCCGAAGATTGCAAAGCCGACATCATCGAGGAACGGGCCCAGCAGCGGGTTGCCATTGACGAAGTGCGTCTCCGGCAATGCCATCGGGGTTTCACGGCCAGGCAGAGCTTGTTCTTGAGTAGGCAGCACGTTTTTGTTCACCAGAATTTCCGAGCGCAAGACCATGATCAGTCCTCTCGTCAGGTTGAGTTAGCAATAAAGATTGAGACCGCCAGTGTGCCCGAGTGTTACAGCGCTGTCAGGCGATTGGCCCGCGCGGGTAGCGTTTGAGCATCGCCAGCAGCTCGGCGCCGGGGATCGGCCGGTCGAACAGGTAGCCTTGGCCCACATCGCAACGGTGCCGGCGCAGGAACGCCAGTTGCTCGGCGGTCTCGATGCCCTCGGCCACCACCTTGAGCTTGAGGTTGTGGGCCATGGCGATCACTGCGGAGGTGATTTCCATGTCGTCCTGGTTGTCCGGGATTTCGTGGATGAAGCTGCGGTCGATCTTGATGATATCGATGGGGAATTTTTTCAGGTAACTCAACGACGAGTAGCCGGTGCCGAAGTCGTCCATGGCCAGGGTCAGGCCGAAGCTCTTCAATTGATCTAGCTGCAGGCGCGTGTCTTCGGTGGCTTCCAGCAGCAGGCCTTCGGTCAGCTCCAGCTCCAGCAGGTTGGCCGGCAGTTGTTCTTCCTTGAGGATCGTGGCAATCGAGGCCACCAGGTCCGGGTCGGAAAACTGCTTGGGCGACAGGTTGATCGCCACCTGCAAGTTACCCATGCCAGCGGCGGTCAACTGTCGGCTCATGCGGCAGGCCTGGCGTGCGATCCATTTGCCGATGGGGATGATCAGGCCGGTTTCTTCAGCCACGCTGATGAATTGGTCGGGGCGGATCATGCCCTTTTCCGGATGGTTCCAGCGCAATAGCGCTTCCATGCCGAGCAGACGGCCACTGCGCAGGCACAGCTTGGGCTGGTAGAACACGTCCAGTTCGTTCTGGGTGAGGGCGCGGCGCAGGTTGTTCTCCACGAACAGCTTGTAGCTGGCCTCGGCATTCAGTGCTTCGGTAAAGATCTGCACCTGGTGTTTGCCATTGGCCTTGGCCTTGTGCAGGGCCAGGCCGGCGTTGCGCATCAGGGTCTGCGGGTCGCGGCCATGCAGTGGCGCGCAGGCCAGACCGACGGAGCCGGTGACACTGATCAATTGGTTGTCGACGAACATCGGCTTGTCGAGGGTCGCCAGCAATTGGCTGGCCACCAGTTGGCCGCTTTCCAGGTCGGTGTCGTCGAGCAACACCGCAAACTCGTTACTGGCAAAGCGCGCCAGGCTGCCGCCGGTGCTCAGGCTGTTGCGTAGGCGGCGAGCCAGGCTGATCAGCAGCTTGTCGCCGGTCTGGTGGCCGAGGCTGTCGTTGATGCGCTTGAAGTTGTCGATGTCCACCAGCAGCAGGCTGATCGGGCTGTCGCTGTCACGGGCAAAGCGTTCATCGAGGTTGCGGATGAACGCCGGACGGTTGCCCAGGTTGGTCAGGTTGTCGGTGTAGGCCAGGCGCTCGATGCGCTGCTGGGCCAGCTTGGTCTGGGTGATGTCTTCGTAGATGCCGATGTAGTGCGTCAACTCGCGGTTGTCGCCGTACACCTTGGAAATCGACAACTGGCCCCAATAGGGCTCCAGGTTCTTGCGCCGGCTTTTGAATTCACCCTGCCAGCTGTTGCTCTTGGCCAGGCTCGAGGGTGCGTCGAAGAGCAATTCGCTGAGGTTCTCCAGCGCTGGCAATTGGGCCAGGCGGTGGCCGTGGACCTCTTCGGCGCTGTACTGGGTGATCGCGGTAAAGCTTGGGTTGACGTACTCCACCACGCCGTCGCAGTTGACCAGCAGAAAGGCATTGGCGCTTTGTTCCACGGCACGCTGGAACAGGTGCAGGGCGCTGGTGGCGGTGCGGCGGTTGTGGTTGTTGATCACCTGGGCGAACTGGTCGGCGAGTTCGCCGGCAAAGGCAATTTCATCGGCTTGCCAGGCGCGGGTGCTGCCGCTTTGCTCCAGGCACAGCACGCCCACCACATGACCATCGACACGGATGCTGGCGTCGAGCATGGCGTGGATGTCTTTGTCGCGCAGGCTGTCGGCCATTTCCCGGGTGCGTGGGTCGCGCAGTGCGTTGGTGGCGTCAATGGCCCGGCTGGAGTGCAAGGCTTCCAGGTAGTCCGGGAAACAGCTGGCGTCGATGGGCTCGGGCAAGTGGTGCTGCCCGTCCGCGCGGTGATAGGCGGAGATCGGCACCAGGCGCTGGCCTTCAAGGTTCCAGATGCTGGCGCAGTCGATTTGGTAGATATCGCAGGCGCTGCGGGTGATCAGCTCGGCGGCTTCCTGCAATGAATTGTGGGTGGTGTAGCGCTGGCGGGCCAGCAGCAGGATCAGTTCCTGCTGGGCGCGCACCCGCTCCAGATGCTGCAACTGTTCCTGCTGGGCGCGCTGGTTGAGTTCCAGGGCGATCTGCAGGCGGCTGTTCTGGTTTTCCAGGTCTGCCGTGGGTGCGGCAGTGGGGATCTCACTGAACAGGCCGTCAACCACCATCAGGTAGCCGCGCAGCAAGTGGCGATTGTGTTGTTTATAGGCCTCACCCATTTCCAGCAGACTCAGCGGGCCGTCGCTGGTGTGCAGGGTATAGCGCACCAGGTAATGCGGGCTCTGGGTCAGTTGCTGCTGGATGGTGTCGTGCAGTTGATAGCGCGCCTGGGGCTCCATCAGGCTGGCGTATGGGGTGCCGATCAGCGCGCACAGCTCGACAGCCGGCAGGCCGAATTGGCGCTCGCAGTTAGGGTCGAGGTAAAGGAGGGCCCAGCTTGCCTCATTCAGCCGCTCGAAACGCAGCATACCGAGGCGCGAAGGCACCGGTAACTGCGTCACTACCTCGGCCGCCATACGGGCGACATCGGGCTGGCTTTTCATGGGGGAAACTCACTTGAAATTACGCGCACGGCGCCGGGCTCGCGCCCTCTTTTCTGTTGCCTGCGGCAAGGTTGCATCATGCGGCGCGGGCTGACAAGAGAGGATGAAGGCTAAGTGCTATAAGGGGGTTATCGGCTGTAGAAGGGATTTCTGCAATCGAGGTGATGGAAGGTGTACAAACCTGTTTTGCGCGTCCAGCTTCTTGCTTGAAAACCGGCAAAAAAAGCCCCGCCAAGTGGCGGGGTTGAGGTACGAGCGTGGCGCTCGAAAATCGATGCAGCCAGGCCTCCTCGGTGAAGAGGAGGCCGTGGCGGCTTACAGCAGGATAGTGCGGATATCGTTCAGCACTTGGCCCAGGCGCTGGGTGAAGCGCGCAGCGGCGGCGCCGTTGATCACACGGTGATCGTAGGACAGCGACAGCGGCAGCATCAGCTTCGGCTGGAACGCTTTACCGTCCCAAACCGGCTGGATAGTCGCCTTGGACACACCCAGGATCGCCACTTCCGGCGCGTTGACGATTGGCGTGAAGCCAGTGCCGCCAATGTGCCCGAGGCTGGAGATGGTGAAGCATGCACCCTGCATGTCGTCCGGGGTGAGCTTCTTGTCGCGGGCCTTGGCAGCCAGTGCGGCGGCTTCGGCAGCGAGCTGCAGCAGGCTCTTCTGGTCGACGTTCTTGATGACCGGTACCAGCAGGCCATCCGGGGTGTCGACCGCAAAGCCGATGTGCACGTACTTCTTGCGAATGATCGCCTTGCCGCTTGGCGCCAGCGAACTGTTGAAGTCCGGCAGCTCCTTGAGCAAGTAGGCACAGGCCTTGAGCAGCAGCGGCAGCACGGTCAGTTTCACGCCGGCTTTCTCGGCCACGGCTTTCTGCGCAACGCGGAAAGCTTCCAGGTCGGTGATGTCGGCCTGGTCGAACTGTGTCACGTGCGGGATGTTCAGCCAGCTGGCGTGAAGGCCGGCCGCGCCGATTTGCATCAGGCGGGTCATCGGCACTTCTTCGACTTCGCCGAAGCGGCTGAAGTCGACGGTGCGGATCGGCGGAATGCCCGAACCACTGGTAGCGCCGCCAGCAGCTGGCGCTTCCTTGGCTTTCTGCATCATGGCCTTGACGTAGACCTGCACGTCTTCCTTCAGCACGCGGCCGTGCGGGCCGGTGGCCGACACAGCATTCAGCTCAACGCCGAACTCACGGGCCAGCTGACGCACGGCAGGGCCGGCGTGAACCTTGGCACCGCTTGGCGCAGGTGCGGCAGCAGCAGGGGCTGGAGCAGCCTCGGCTTTTGCAGCAGGTGCAGGTGCAGCAGCCGGAGCCGCTTCAGCCTTGGCGGCCGGAGCAGCAGCCGGTGCTGGCGTGGCGGCCGGCGCAGCGCCTTGTACTTTCAGCTTGAGGATGAAGTCACCGGTGCCGACTTCGTCTTCCAGCTTGACCGCGATGCTTTCCACCACGCCGGCAGCCGGCGAAGGGATTTCCATGGAGGCCTTGTCGGACTCCAGGGTGATCAGCGACTGGTCGGCTTCGACGGTGTCGCCGACCTTGACCAGCAGCTCGATGATCTTGGCCTTGCCCGACGAGCCGATGTCCGGGACATGAATGTCCTGGACGCTGGCGGCGGCAGGTGCAGCTGCCGGGGCCGGAGCGGCCTCGGCAGCAGGTTTTTCAGCAGCAGGCGCTGGTGCAGCAGCGGCAGCAGGAGCCGCCGCAGGGGCCGCATCAGCGGCACCTTCGATTTCCAGCTCCAGCAGTTCGTCGCCTTCTTTCAGGCGGTCGCCCAGCTTCACTTTCAGGCTCTTGACCACGCCGGCCTTGGGAGCAGGGATTTCCATGCTCGCCTTGTCCGACTCCAGGGTCAGGATGCTCTGGTCGGCTTCGACGGTGTCGCCGACCTTCACAAACAGCTCGATTACTTCACCTTCACCGCTGCCGATGTCAGGTACGCGAATGAGTTCGCTCACAAAAAATCTCCTCAGCAGTCCAGTGGGTTGCGTTTTTCCGGGTTGATCCCGAACTTGACGATAGCGTCAGCCACCACCTTCGGTTCGATCTCACCACGGTCAGCCAAGGCTTCCAGGGCTGCCAACACCACGAAGTGACGGTCAACTTCGAAGAAGTGACGCAGCTTCTTGCGGCTGTCACTGCGGCCGAAACCGTCGGTGCCCAGGACTTTGAATTCCTTGGACGGGACCCACTGGCGAATTTGTTCAGCAAACAGTTTCATGTAGTCGGTCGAAGCGATCACCGGGCCTTTACGGCCGGTCAGGCACTCTTCAACGAAGGTGCGCTGTGGCTTCTGGCCAGGGTGCAGGCGGTTGTGACGCTCTACGGCCAGGCCATCGCGACGCAGTTCGTTGAAGCTGGTCACGCTCCACACATCGGCGCCGACGTTGAACTCGTCACGCAGGATCTTAGCCGCTTCACGCACTTCGCGCAGGATGGTGCCGGAGCCCATCAGCTGGACGTGGTGCGCCGCTTCCTTGGTGTCTTCTTCGAGCAGGTACATGCCCTTGATGATGCCTTCCTCGACACCGGCCGGCATGGCTGGCTGCTGGTAGGACTCGTTCATCACGGTGATGTAGTAGAAAACGTCCTGCTGCTCTTCGGTCATCTTCTTCATGCCGTCCTGGATGATCACCGCCAGCTCGTAGCCGTAGGTTGGATCAAAGGTGCGGCAGTTCGGGATGGTGGCAGCCAGGATATGGCTGTGACCGTCTTCGTGTTGCAGGCCTTCGCCGTTCAGCGTGGTACGGCCGGCGGTGCCGCCGATCAGGAAGCCACGGGTACGGCTGTCGCCTGCTGCCCAAGCCAGGTCGCCGATACGCTGGAAGCCGAACATCGAGTAGAAGATGTAGAACGGCAGCATCGGCTGGTTGTGGCTGGAGTACGAAGTACCGGCAGCGATGAAGGAGCTCATGGCGCCCGCTTCGTTGATGCCTTCTTCGAGGATCTGGCCCTTCTTGTCTTCCTTGTAGAACATCACCTGGTCTTTATCGACTGGCTCGTAGAGCTGGCCGACGGAGGAGTAGATGCCCAACTGACGGAACATGCCTTCCATACCGAAGGTACGGGCTTCGTCCGGGATAATCGGGACGATGCGCGGGCCGATGTCCTTGTCCTTGACCAACTGCGCCAGGATCCGCACGAAAGCCATGGTGGTGGAGATTTCACGGTCGCCCGAACCGTCAAGGATGGCCTTGAGGGTGCTGAGGTCCGGCGTCGGTACGCTGAAGCTCTGCGCACGGCGTTGTGGCACGAAACCACCCAGCGCGGCGCGGCGTTCGGCCAGGTAACGGGCTTCGGCGCTGTTTGGCTCCGGCTTGAAGAACGGCAGGTTTTCCAGCTCTTCGTCCTTGACCGGGATGTCGAAGCGGTCACGGAACAACTTCAGGCTGTCGACATCGACTTTCTTGGTGTTGTGCGCAGTGTTCTTCGCTTCGCCGGCACCGGTGCCATAACCCTTGATGGTCTTGGCCAGGATGACGGTCGGTTGTTCCTTGTGGTTCACCGCTTCGTGGTACGCCGCGTAGACCTTGTACGGGTCGTGGCCGCCACGGTTGAGTTTCCAGATCTCGTCGTCGGACAGGTCGGCAACCATCGCCTTGAGTTCAGGCGTGTTGAAGAAGTGTTCGCGGACGAACGCGCCGTCTTTGGCCTTGTAGTTCTGGTACTCGCCGTCGATGACTTCGTCCATGCGACGCTGCAGGATACCGTCGACGTCCTTGGCCAGCAGTGGGTCCCAGAAACGGCCCCAGATGACTTTGGTCACGTTCCACTGGGCGCCGCGGAATACGCCTTCAAGTTCCTGGATGATCTTGCCGTTGCCGCGAACCGGGCCGTCGAGGCGCTGCAGGTTGCAGTTGATGACGAAGATCAGGTTGTCCAGCTTCTCGCGGCCGGCCAGGGAGATGGCGCCCAGGGATTCCGGCTCGTCGCACTCGCCGTCGCCCAGGAAGCACCAGACCTTCTGCTTGCCTTCAGGGATGAAGCCACGGGCTTCCAGGTACTTCATGAAGCGTGCCTGGTAGATCGCTTGAATTGGACCCAGACCCATGGAAACGGTCGGGAACTGCCAGAAATCAGGCATCAGCCAAGGGTGCGGGTACGACGACAGGCCGTTACCGTCCACTTCCTGGCGGAAGTTGTTCATGTGTTCTTCGGTGATGCGGCCTTCCATGAACGCACGGGCGTAGACGCCTGGCGAGGTGTGGCCCTGGAAGTAGATCAGGTCGCCGCCGTGTTCGTCGGTCGGGGCCTGGAAGAAGTAGTTGAAGCCGATGTCATACAGGGTTGCACTGGAAGCGAAGCTGGAGATGTGACCGCCCAGGTCCGAATCTTTCAAGTTCGTGCGCATTACCATCGCCATGGCGTTCCAACGTACCAGCGAGCGAATGCGGCGTTCCATGAACAGGTCGCCAGGCATGCGTGCTTCGTGGGTAACGGGGATGGTGTTGCGGTATGGCGTCGTGATGGCGTAAGGCAGTTGCGAGCCGCTGCGGGTCGCGAGTTCGCCCATACGGGTCATCAGGTAGTGAGCACGGTCTTCGCCTTCTTTGTCGAGAACCGATTCCAGGGCGTCCAGCCATTCCTGGGTTTCGACGGGATCGAGGTCTTGCATGGCTTGCTCCAGGGCGGAAAGGCTACCAGAATCGGTTGCCTGAAGTTTGCGACTGGCCTTGTGGGCAGACGACATAAATTCTTGGATGGCCGAAGGTTGCTTCGGCGTCCTGTAGTTTTACTACAAATCGTCGGCCATTTCAGCCTTTCGAATGTATATACGAGTAGTAAAACTACACAAGACTGAGCGTATGGCTCGGTCTGGCTGGTGAGCATAATCGTTATTGTTGATCTTTTGCGAACAAGAAAAGGTGAAAGTTTGATGTTGGCTGCCAAAATGAAATTAATTTCAGCTATTTCTAACCTTTGTTCGACAGTCCTTCATAGAGCGTGGTTCTTGCGTTCACAACACGTAGCCAATTACACGCCGATCAAGGATAGACCATGAGCCTTCCAACACTGGCCCAACTCCCGGCCATTCTCTTGCCAAAAGCCCAGCGGGCCGAGCAGTCATTTCGTGACGCAGTGGCCGCGCTGGACGATGATCATGGACTTTCTGCGTGGACGCCGCAACGGTGGGCCGACTTCGCCCGCGTGTGCGCCGCCAGTGATTTCGTCATTGAACAGAGTGTTCGTGACCCTTTGATGTTGCTTGAGCTGGCCGCCTTGGGCGAACTGGACCGAGGTTTCGCACCTGGCGAGCTGTGCGGGCAGATTGCTGGCGCCGTGCGACAAGCCGAAACAGAAGATGAGCTGGGCCGTGTGCTGCGTCGCCAGCGCACACGCCAGCAAGTGCGCATCATCTGGCGCGACCTGACCCGTCAGGCCGACCTGGTGCAAACCTGCCGCGACCTCTCCGACATGGCCGACGCCAGCATCGACCAGGCCTACCAGTGGCTGTACCAACGCCACTGCGTACAGTTCGGCACGCCCACCGGCCGACGCAGCGGCGAGCCGCAGCACATGGTCATCCTCGGCATGGGCAAGCTCGGTGCGGTGGAGTTGAACCTGTCGTCGGACATTGACTTGATCTTCGCTTACCCGGAAGGCGGCGAGACGGTGGGTGTGAAGCGCGCCCTGGATAACCAGGAGTTCTTTATCCGGCTTGGTCAAAAATTGATCAAGGCCCTCGACCCGATGACCGTCGACGGCTTCGTGTTCCGCGTCGACATGCGCCTGCGCCCCTACGGTTCAGCCGGTGCGCTGGTTCTGAGCTTCAACGCGCTGGAGCAGTATTACCAGGATCAGGGCCGCGACTGGGAACGCTACGCCATGATCAAGGCGCGGGTTGTCGCCGGCGACCAGGTGGCCGGTGCGCAATTGCTCGACATGCTGCGGCCGTTCGTCTATCGCCGCTACCTGGACTTCTCCGCCATCGAAGCGCTGCGCACCATGAAGCAGTTGATCCAGCAGGAAGTGCGGCGCAAAGGCATGGCCGACAACATCAAGCTGGGCTCGGGCGGTATCCGCGAAGTGGAGTTCATCGCCCAGGCATTCCAATTGATTCACGGTGGGCGCGACTTGAGCCTGCAACAGCGCCCGTTGCTCAAGGTGCTCGACACTCTGGAAGGCCAGGGCTATCTGCCACCGGCGGTGATTGCCGAGTTGCGCAATGGCTACGAATTCCTGCGTTACACCGAACACGCGATCCAGGCGATTGCCGACCGCCAGACACAAATGCTCCCGGACAGCCCCGAAGACCAGGCGCGCATTGCCTTTATGTTGGGTTTTGCCGACTGGGACGCCTTCCATGAGCGCCTGATGTACTGGCGTGGCCGGGTGGACTGGCACTTCCGCCAAGTGATTGCCGATCCGGACGAAGAAGAGGGCGAAGAAAGCGAGTTGGTCGTGGGCGGTGAGTGGTTGCCGCTGTGGGAAGAGTCCCAAGATGAAGAGGCTGCCTGCCGTCAGTTGGCCGAAGGTGGTTTTTCCGACGCGGCCAAGGCCCTCAAGGCGTTGGCAGGCCTGCGCAACAGCCCGCAACTACGCGCCATGCAGCGTTTGGGGCGCGAGCGTCTGGATGCGTTCATCCCGCGTCTTCTGGCCCAGGCGGTCGAGCATGCCAACCCGGACCTGGTACTGGAACGTGTGCTGCCGCTGGTGGAAGCCGTCGCCCGACGTTCCGCCTACCTGGTGCTGCTCACGGAAAACCCCGATGCCCTGCGCCGCCTGCTGACCCTGTGCGCCGCCAGCCCGTGGATCGCCGAGCAGATCACGCGCTTCCCGCTGTTGCTCGATGAATTGCTCAACGAAGGCCGCCTGTTCAAGCCGCCGTTGGCGCCGGAGCTGGCCGCCGAGTTGCGCGAGCGCCTGACGCGCATCCCGGAAGACGACCTTGAACAACAGATGGAAGCCTTGCGGCACTTCAAGCTGGCCCACCGCCTGCGCGTGGCCGCCTCGGAAATCGCCGGCAGCCTGCCGCTGATGAAGGTCAGCGACTACCTGACCTGGCTCGCCGAAGCCATCCTCGAACAAGTGCTGGCCCTGGCCTGGCGCCAGACCGTGGCGCGACACGGCTCGCCGCAGCGCCTGGACGGCACCCTGTGCGATCCTGGCTTCATCATTGTCGGTTATGGGAAAGTCGGCGGCATCGAACTGGGGCATGGTTCGGACCTGGACCTGGTGTTTATCCACGACGGTGACCCCCAGGCCGAGACCGATGGCGCCAAGCCCATCGACGGTGCGCAGTTCTTCACGCGCCTGGGCCAGCGCATCATTCATTTGCTGACCACCCAGACCAACTCGGGCCAACTGTATGAAGTGGACATGCGCCTGCGACCTTCCGGCGCATCCGGTTTGCTGGTGAGTTCATTGGGCGCGTTTGAGCGCTATCAACAAAATGAAGCCTGGACCTGGGAGCATCAGGCCCTGATCCGGGCGCGGGTGCTGGTGGGCAGCCAGGATGTGGGCCAGGCGTTCGAGCAGGTACGGGCGAACGTATTGGGACAGGAACGGGACCTGGCGAAGCTGCGCCAGGAGGTCAGCGAGATGCGCGCCAAGATGCGTGACAACCTGGGCACCAAGGGCACGGCGGCCGGCACCGGCGCCAATGCCTTCGAAGCCACGGCGCTGTTCGACCTCAAGCAGGACGCCGGAGGTATCGTCGATATTGAATTTATGGTGCAATACGCGGCTCTGGCGTGGTCTGCGCAGCATCCATCGTTGCTGCGCTACACCGACAATATCCGCATTCTGGAAGGCCTGGAGCAGGTGGGCTTGATGCCCGCCGCCGATGCCCATCTGCTGCGCGAGGTGTATAAGGCCTACCGATCCGCCGCGCACCGCCAGGCCTTGCAGAACGAGGCCGGTACGGTGGCCGGGGATCAGTTCGCCGACGAACGGCGCCAGGTGATGCGAATCTGGCAGGCGCTGGAGTTGAGCTGAAACACTATTACGGCGGGGAGGCATAAGCCTCCCCGCATCGTTTGTGGAAACTACATGAATATTCTGATCGTTGGGCCCAGTTGGGTCGGTGACATGGTAATGGCGCAGACACTGTTCCAGTGCCTGCGCGTGCGTTACCCGGACTGCCAGATCGACGTGCTCGCCCCCGAGTGGAGTCGCCCGATCCTTGAGCGCATGCCCGAGGTGCGCAAGGCCTTGAGCTTCCCGCTCGGCCACGGCGCCCTGGAACTGGCGACCCGCCGTCGCATCGGTAAATCCCTGGCGGGTGAGTACGACCAGGCGATCCTGCTGCCCAACTCGCTCAAGTCGGCGCTGGTGCCGTATTTTGCCGGCATCCCCAAGCGCACCGGCTGGCGTGGCGAGTTCCGCTACGTGCTGCTCAACGACGTGCGCACACTCGACAAAGCCCGCTACCCGCTGATGATCGAACGGTTCATGGCCCTGGCCTACGAGCCGGGTGCCGAGTTGCCCAAGCCGTATCCGCGCCCGAGCCTGCAGATCGACCCGGCGAGCCGCGACGCGGCCCTGGCCAAGTTCGGCCTGACCCTGGACCGCCCGGTATTGGCCTTGTGCCCCGGCGCCGAATTCGGCGAATCCAAGCGCTGGCCGTCGGAGCACTACGCGAAGGTGGCCGAGGCGAAGATCCGTGAAGGCTGGCAGGTGTGGCTGTTCGGTTCGAAGAAGGACCATCCGGTGGGTGAAGACATTCGCCAGCGCCTGATTCCCGGCCTGCGCGAAGAGGCAGTGAACCTCAGTGGCGACACGTCCCTGGCCGAGGCCATCGACCTGCTGTCCTGTGCCGATTCGGTGGTGTCCAACGACTCCGGCCTCATGCACGTGGCGGCTGCGCTGAACCGCCCGTTGGTGGCGGTGTACGGCTCCACCTCGCCGGGCTTCACGCCGCCGCTGGCCGATCAGGTCGAAGTGGTGCGCCTGGGCCTGGAGTGCAGCCCGTGTTTTGACCGTACCTGCCGCTTCGGCCACTACAACTGTATGCGCCAATTGCTGCCGCAGCCGGTGAACGAAGCCTTGCAGCGGTTGCAGGGCTCTGCGGTCGAGGTCCGATAGTTTGCGCGTACTGGTAATCAAGACCTCATCCCTGGGCGACGTGATCCACGCCTTGCCGGCATTGACCGACGCGGCGCGGGCGAACCCCGGCATTCAATTCGACTGGGTAGTGGAAGAAGGCTTCGCCGAGATTCCCACCTGGCACCCGGCGGTCGACAAGGTGATCCCGGTGGCGATCCGCCGCTGGCGCAAAAATATCTGGCAAACCATCAAGAGTGGCGAGTGGCGGCGGTTCAAGCAGCAAGTGCAGTCGACCAAATACGATCTGGTGATCGATGCTCAGGGCCTGCTGAAAAGCGCCTGGCTGACCCGCTACGTGCGTGCGCCCATCGCCGGCTTCGACAAAAATTCCGCGCGCGAGCCGATGGCCGCACGTTTCTATTCCCGACGCCTCGCCGTAGCACGTGGGCAGCACGCGGTGGAGCGTCTGCGCCAGTTGTTCGCCGTGGCGCTCGGATATGACCTGCCCAAAGGCCTGGGCGACTACGGCCTGAGCACGGAAAAACTCCTGGGCTTGCCGCCGAAAAAGCCCTTTGTGCTGCTGCTGCACGGCACCACCTGGGACACCAAGCACTGGCCCGAAGCCTACTGGCGCGAGCTGGCCGAGCGCATGGGCCGCCTGGGCGTCGACGTGAAATTGCCCTGGGGTAACGCCGCTGAAAAAGCCCGTGCCGAACGCCTGGCCCAGGGCCTGCAAAACGCCGAGGTGCTGCCCAAGCTGAACCTGGCCGGTGTGGCCCGTGTATTGGCCGGCGCCCGTGCCTGTGTGGCGGTGGACACTGGCCTCGGGCACCTGGCTGCTGCGTTGGACGTGCCGACCATCTCCCTGTTCGGCCCGACCAACCCCGGCCTCACCGGCGCCTACGGCAAGGGCCAGATTCATCTGGCCAGCGACTTCCCCTGCGCGCCGTGCCTGCAAAAGCAATGTACCTATCAACCGACGGCCGACGACCTGCGTCGGTTCGACCTCAAGCGCGAGTCGCCCCTGTGCTTCACGCGCCTGAACCCTGAGCGTGTGGCAAGCCGACTGAGCACGTTGTTACTGGCTGAGGAGCTGCACTGATGCAACTGGCTTTTGTGCTGTACAAATATTTCCCCTTCGGTGGCCTGCAGCGCGACTTCATGCGCATCGCCCTGGAGTGCCAGCAGCGCGGCCATCAGATTCGTGTGTACACGCTGATCTGGGAAGGCGACATCCCGCCCGGCTTCGAAGTGCTGGTGGCGCCGGTCAAGGCGTTCTTCAACCATCGGCGCAACGAAAAACTCAGCGCATGGATGGCCGCCGACCTGGCCAAGCGCCCGGTGGACCGCCTGATCGGCTTCAACAAAATGCCCAACCTGGACGTGTACTACGCCGCCGACGGTTGCTTTGAAGACAAGGCGCAAAACCTGCGGCACTCGCTGTACCGCTACTTTGGCCGCTACAAGCATTTTGCCGAGTACGAGCGCGCGGTGTTCGCCAAGGACGCCAAGACCGAAGTCCTGATGATTTCCGAAGTGCAGCAACCACTGTTCATCAAGCATTACGACACCCCGGTGGAACGCTTCCACCTGCTGCCGCCGGGCATTGCCCAGGACCGTCGCGCGCCGCCGAATGCCGCCGAAATCCGCGAAGGTTTCCGCAAGGAATTCAACCTCGGTGACGACGAGCTGCTGCTGGTGCAGATCGGTTCGGGCTTCAAGACCAAGGGCGTCGACCGCAGCCTCAAGGCCGTGGCCGCGTTGCCGTCTGAACTGAAAAAACGCACGCGCCTGTTTGTAATCGGCCAGGACGACCCCAAGGTATTCCAACTGCAAAGCGCTACCTTGGGCCTGGGCGATAATGTGCAGTTTCTCAAGGGGCGCAGTGATATCCCGCGTTTCCTGCTGGGCGCCGACCTGTTGATCCACCCGGCGTACAACGAAAATACCGGCACCGTCTTGCTCGAAGCCTTGGTGGCCGGGCTGCCGGTACTGGTCTCGGCCGTGTGTGGGTATGCCCACTACATCGCCGAGGCCGACAGTGGCCTGGTACTGGATGAGCCGTTTGAACAAGCACAGCTCAATCAATACCTGACGCACATGCTCACCGACACTGCACAGCGCGCGGCCTGGAGCCGCAATGGCTTGGCCTTCGCTGAGACGGCCGACCTTTACAGCATGCCGCAGCACGCTGCGGATGTGATTCTGGCGGAGCCAAAACGATGAAGTTGATTCTTGCCGAACCGTTCAAGACTTTATGGGCCGGGCTCGATGCCTTTGCCGAAGTCGAGAAACTGCAAGGTGAAGTATTCCGTGAACTGGCGGCGCGTCGCACCCTGCGTACCGAGGTGGATGGCCGTCCGTATTTCGTGAAGATCCACCGTGGCATCGGCTGGGGTGAAATCTTCAAGAACCTGATCACCGCCAAGCTGCCGGTACTCGGGGCGGGCCTTGAGTGGGCGGCGATTCATCGCCTGCAGGAGCTCGGCGTGCCGACCATGACCGGTGTGGCGTTCGGCGAAAAGGGCAGCAACCCGGCGGACCAACACTCGTTCATCATCACCGAAGAGCTGGCGCCGACCCTCAGCCTCGAAGACGTCACGATCAACTGGGTCGCCGAACCGCCTGCACCCGCGTTGCGTCATGCCCTCACGGCCGAGCTGGCGCGCATGGTCGGCGATATGCACCGGGGGGGTGTGAACCACCGCGACTGCTACCTGTGCCATTTCCTGCTGGACACTGCCAAGCCCATCGATGCGAACAACATCAAGCTATCGGTGATCGACCTGCACCGCGCTCAACTGCGTGCCCACCTGCCGCTGCGCTGGCGCGACAAGGACCTCTCCGCGCTGTACTACTCGGCGTTGGATATCGGCCTGACCCGTCGCGACAAACTGCGTTTCCTCAAGGGCTACTTCCGTCAGCCGCTGCGCCAGATCCTCGCCGAGCAATCAGCGTCCCTGAGCTTGATGCAGCGCAAGGCCGACAAGCTGTATGCGCGCAAGCTGCGTTATGGGGATGCGATCTGATGGCGGGTTGGAACCTGGAAGCTGCGTACGCCAGCCTGGCGGATGATTTCGGCAGCCTCGAAGCGGTCTTCGCCCTGCAAGGCGAGCGCCTGACCCGCGATCCGCTGTCGGAAGTGATCCGCGTGGAGCGCGGCGGGGTCAACTATTACGTCAAGCGCTACATCGGTGCCGGCAAAGGGCTGCGGCGCTACCTGGGCAAGCCGCGGGTCAAGTCCGAATGGCAGAACCTCAAGCGTTTTGCCAAATGGGGCATTCCCACCGCCGATGTGGTTGCCTGGGGGCTGGAGCGCAAGGGCCTGGCCTATGATCGTGGGGCGATGATCACCCGCGAACTGCCGAAGACCGAAGACCTCTCGGTATTGGCCGAGCGCAACGATGCGCGCCTGCACGATCCCAAGTGGGTCAACGCGGTGAGCCGTCAGCTCGCCGAATACACGCGCACCATGCACGATCATCGCTTTACCCATAACGACTTGAAGTGGCGCAACCTGTTGATCGATGACCACCAGACCCTGTACCTGATCGACTGCCCCAACGGCGATTTCTGGCGCGGGTTCTGGCTCAAGTACCGCATCACCAAAGACCTGGCCTGCCTGGACAAGGTGGCCAAGTATCACCTGTCCGCCACCCAGCGCCTGCGTTTCTACATGCAATACCGTCAGCGCCAGCACCTGAGTGCAGCTGACAAACAGCGAATTCGCCACGTGGTGAAGTTTTTCGAGGGACGTGAATGAGTGATTTCCTGGCGGCTGAGGACCGGGCGCTGCTGGAGCGCAACGGCTTGGCGACGTTCGACGCCCTGTGGGCCAAACAACTGGATGCAGTGGATGAACCCAACACCAGTCGCGGCGGCTGGAGCAGCGTCTTTCGCCTGGAGCTCGACGGCCACGGTTATTACCTCAAGCGTCAGAGCAACTACCTGACGCGCAGCCTGCACCGTCCCTTTGGCGAGCCGAGTTTCTCCCGCGAGTTCCGTAATATCAGTCGTTACCGCAAGCTCGGCATCCCTGCCTTGCAGGCGGCGTTCTACGGCGAACGCAAGGTGGGCGGCGAGCATCGCGCCATGCTGCTGACCCGTGCCCTGGACGGCTGGAATGACCTGGATTCGCTGCTGGAGCAGTGGCCCCAACTGAGCGATGCCCAGCACCGCGCGATCCTGCGGGCCTGTGGTGAGCTTGCTCGTCGGTTGCACAGCGTCGGCCAGGTGCATGGCTGTTTTTATCCCAAACATATTTTCATGCAGGCTACCGGCGACGGTTATGCCGCGCAGTTGATCGACCTGGAGAAAACCCGCCCGCTGCTGTTCGGCTGGCGTGATCGGGTCAAGGACCTGGAGCCGTTGCTGCGACGTGCACCGCAGTGGTCGGATGAACAGGTACGCCAACTGTTGGCCGCCTATCTGGATCAATCGAAGGACAGCGCGCTGGTCGCCACCTGGCTGCAGAAACTGACCGCGCGCCGTAGTCACAAGGAAAACCGTTGATGCGTCTGTCCGAGCTGAAAACCGCCGGCCGTACCCCCGAGCTGCCCCTGACCCTTGAGCTGGCCGATGCGGCGGGCCCAGGCCAGTTGCAACTGCTGAGCCTGTTGCGTGTGCTGCCGGGCGAGCGTTATGTGGGGGCGGCGGTTTGGCGTGGTCGTCCGGTACTGGCCAAATTGTTGGTGGGCGGCAAGGCGGCGCGGCACTTTCAGCGTGAACTCGGCGGCGTGCGCTTGCTCGCCGAGCAAGGCCTGACCACGCCGTTGCTGCTGGCCGATGGCTTGCAGGAAGGCGAGGGCGGCTGGTTGCTGTTCGAGTTCATCGAGGGCGCCGAAAGCCTGGCCGATGCCTGGCAGGCCATCGAAGACCTGCCGCCGCTGGCTGACGAGCAAACCGCCGTGCTGGCCGAAGCGCTGGGTGCGATCGCCCAGATGCACACCAAGGGCCTATGGCAGGAAGACCTGCACCTGGACAACCTGCTGCGCCAGGACGGCAAGCTGTACCTGATCGATGGCGCCGGGATCCGCGTCGAAGAGGCGGGCAAACCGCTGTCACGCAACCGTGTGCTGGAAAACCTCGGCGTGTTTTTCGCCCAGTTGCCGAAGAATCTCGAGCCGTTTACCGAAGAACTGCTGGTGTACTACCTGCTGAGTAACGGCGAGCATGCCCTGCCGCTGGAGGCCCTGGAGAAACAGGTGCGCAAGGTCAGCGCCTGGCGCCTCAAGGACTTCCTGAACAAAGTCGGCCGCGAATGCACGTTGTTCAGCGTGGTGCGCGGCGCCTTTGCCTTGCGTGCGATCCGCCGGGAAGAAGAACCGGCCATGCTGCCGGTGCTGGAACAGGCTGATGCGCTGCTGGACCAGGGCCATTTGTACAAGACCGGCGGCGCCGCCAGCGTGGCCAAGGTCGAGGTGGCCGGTCGGCCGCTGGTGATCAAGCGCTACAACATCAAGGGCTTCGCCCACTGGCTCAAACGCTTCTGGCGTCCGAGCCGAGCCTGGCACTCCTGGCGCGAAGGCAATCGCCTGGCGTTCCTCGGCATCGCCACGCCCAAGCCGCTGGCGGTGCTGGAAAAACGCTTCTTCTGGTTGCGCAGTCGCGCTTACCTGGTCACCGAATACCTGCCCGGCCCGGACATCATCGAGCGCTTCGCACCTTACGTTGAAAATGGTGACGCGCCGGAAAACGAACTGCAGGCGCTGGATCACCTGTTCGCCGAGCTGATCCGTGAACGTATCAGCCATGGCGATTTCAAGGGCCACAACCTGTTTTGGGACAACGACCGCTGGTCGCTGATCGACCTGGACGCCATGTGTCAGCACGGCTCCGACGCGAGCTTCGCCCCGGCCTATGCCAAGGACAGGGCGCGGTTTATGCGCAATTGGTCATCGGAGAGTGCGTTGTACAAACTCATCGATCAGCGCTTGCCCAAGCAGGTCTGATCCGGCAGGTCGTATGCAGTTCAAACTGTGGGAGCGGGCTTGCTCGCGAATGCTGTTGAGCAGTCACACATGTACCGGCTGACACACCGCATTCGCGAGCAAGCCCGCTCTCACATTTGATTTGGGGTGATTTCAGAATGTGTATTCTGCGCCGGCACCGGCATACCACGAACGCCCTGGCGCGGCTTCGTAATAGCGGTTGTTGCCGTCGCCGACGATCACCGAGCCGACGTATTGGCGGTCGAGCAGGTTATCCAGGCGCAGGGTCTGGTGGAAGGTCCAGTGTTCGACTTTCTGCTCAAAGCGGGCGCGCCAGTTGAATACGCTGTAGGCCGGGGCGGCGTGTTGGCTGTTGGTGTCTTCGACGTAGACCTGGCTGCGGTACATGCCTTCGAGGGCGGTGCTGACCCAGTCGCGGGGCTTCCAGTTGAGCTCTGCGAACAGGGTGGTGTGCGGTACGCCGGGCAGGTAGTTGCCCTTGTCGACGGCGGTGTTGCCGCCGCTGACGAAGTCACTGTCGTAGGTAGCTTGCAGGCGGGTGTAGGCGAGGTTGGCGGTCCACTGTTCGCTGAGTTGGCTTTCGATGCCCAGTTCGAAGCCGCGGCGCAGGGTGCGGCCGGCGTTTTGGTAACTGGTGCGGCCGCCCAGGGATTGATAAACCACCAGTTCATCCTCGGTGGTTATCTGGAATATGGCAGCGTTGATTCGTGTGTTGTTGAGCTGAGCTTTCAGTCCCACCTCGTACTGGGTGCTTTCCGATGGCTTCAGGCCAAAGTTGAAACCCTCGACGCTGCCCGGTGCATAGGCCAATTCGGCCTGGGTCGGTGTTTCGAAGCCTTTGCCGGCGCTGACATAACCATGCAGTTCAGGCGTGAACGCGTACATCACGCTCATTGACGGCGTATTTTTCTGATAGGTTTTGTTGCCGCTGGAATCGCCATTGCTGAGGAACTGGTCGTCAACGTCCAACTGCATAGTGCTGTGTCGGACGCCGGCTTGCAGGGTCCAGCGGTCGAGGGCCCAGTTGGCCTGGATATAGGGATCGAGGCTGCGGGCGGTGTCGATTTCATCGCGGCGCAGTTGGCCTTTCACGCCGAGGGTGTTGCCGCTGTAGTTCTGGTAGCCGTGGCGACTGTCTTCGCTTTGATCGAAATCCAGGCCGGAGATGATCATTAGCTCGCCCGGTGCGCTTTCAATAGGCTGCATCCAACGCACGCTGCCGCCATAGAACTTGCGGTCGAATTGCACCACGCCGCCGCCACGCTCGTTGGCGGGTGTGCCTCTTGGAATCGACAAATACTGAATCACACTCCGCCGCCCCGTATACCCATTCACCTGCAGCGTCGCATCGCCAAAATACCGCTCGTAATTCATGCCCAATTGCTGATGATCAATGCTTTTGCGCGTGTTGTACGTCAGCGCGTTGGCGCTCACCGAGCGTGGGTCGGCCTTGTACGCCGCCCACGTCTGCCCCAGCGGGTCCTGGGTGCCGTTCTGTTCCAGGCTGCTGTAGATCAGCGCCAGTTTGCTGTCGTCATCCGGTTGGACGTTGAGCTTGGCGAAGGTCTGGTCGCGGCGTGCGCTGCTGTGGTCGCGGTAGCCGTTGGTGTCCATGCGCGAAGCGTCGAGCACAAAACCTGCGTCATTCGCTGCGCCTTCGGCGCTCAGGTGGTTTTTGTTCAGGCCGTCGCTGCCCACCAGGGTTTCGGCGCCGATACGCGGCGGGCCTTCGCCGTCTCGGGAGAACATCTGGATCACGCCGCCGGCATTGCTGCCATACAGGGTCGCGGCAGGGCCGCGCAGCACTTCGATGCGTTCGGCAGTGTCGAGGTTGAACGTGGCCGCCTGGCCCTGGCCGTCCGGGGTGCTGGCGGGAATGCCGTCGGCAATCAGCTTGATGCCGCGCACACCGAACGCCGAGCGGGCGCCAAAGCCACGGGAGGAAATCTGCAGGTCCTGTGCATAGTTCTGGCGGTTCTGTACCACCAGGCCGGGCACGCGGGACAGGGCTTCAGAGGCGTTGATGCCCAATTGGCCGTCGTTGATCTGTTCACGGCTGATGCCGTCCACCGAGTACGGCAGGTCGAAGGTCGGGCTGGCGTTGCGTGAGCCGGTGACCACGCTGGGGTCGAGGACCAGCGGGGCGTCTTCAGCCCGAGCGGCATCGCTCAGGGCGAACAGGCCAGGCAGCAGCAAGGTGAAGCGGGCGAGGTTTTTCATCGGTCAGCGGGAATCCATGGCGCGCATAGGCGGTAGACGCGCAAAGGGGCGCGAGTTTAGTGGCTCGGGCGATTTTTATCATTTGGGAATCGTCCTACGCTGCAAATCAATGTTGCTGCTTTGGGTCACCTGCCCTTGCGATGTTAGCGTGGTCAGCCTTGGCAATAACAATGGCAGATGGGCCATAAGGAGAGGGTCATGAGGATGGGGTCGAAAGTCTTGTGCAGTGTGCTGCCGCTTGTGTTGGCGGGCTGCGGAACCATCAATACCGTGTTCCGGCCAGACGCGGTTACCAGCCAGAACCTCAAGGACTCGCGCAGTCACTGCGAAAACGTGCCGCGCGTCTACAGCGGGGTGATCTACGGGTTCTGCACGCTCAATGGCGAACCGGCGCCCGACAAGAGCCTGAAGGACAACAGCCTGATCGACCATGGCGGTAGCATGCTACCCATTGTCGCGGTGGAGTTTGTCGCCTCCGGCGTCCTGGACACCCTGGTGCTGCCCTACACCGTTTATCGCCAAAGCCAGGACGGCAGCATCGAGATCTTCCGCTGATCCCTCTTGACGCTCGTCGCTAACAGCTTCCCGCCGCTTTTACGCTATAATCCCGCCCTTTAGCTGTTTCCCGCCCAGGCGGGAGGCACACTTTTTTCAGGCGCAACCCGCCTGCATGCAGACTAAAAGAGGCTAGACCCCTGTGGCATTGACGATTCTTGGCCTGTCCGGCGCCCTTAGCCATGATCCTTCCGCAGCCTTGTATATCGACGGCAAGCTGATCGCGGCCGCCGAAGAAGAACGCTTCGTACGTGACAAACATGCAAAGAACCGCATGCCCTACGAGTCGGCGAAGTTCTGCCTGGAGCAGGCCGGCATCAAGCCTTCCGACGTTGACGTGGTCGCGATCCCGTTCGCCCCGATCAGCCTGTTCGGCGAGGCGCGCTGGCACTACGCCAAGCGTTACTGGTACGCCCCGGACCGCGCCCTCGATGCGATCCTGATGGGCAACCGTCGCTACAAGCGCTACCGCAACAAGATCGTCTGGTGCCTGGAGCAACTGGGCTTCGATCCGAAGAAAATCAAGATCGAACCGGTTGAACACCACCTGGCCCACGCTTCCAGCGCCTACCACTGCTCCGGCTTCCAGGAGAAAACCGCGATCCTCGGTATCGACGGTAAAGGTGAGTACGCCACCACGTTCTTCGGCTACGGCGAGAACGGCAAGATCCACAAGATCAAGGAATTCTACGATCCGGACTCCCTCGGCGGCCTATACGGCGCGATCACCGAGTTCCTCGGTTTCGAGATGCTCGACGGTGAGTTCAAGGTCATGGGCATGGCGCCGTATGGCGATGCCAGCAAGTACGATTTCTCGCGCCTGGCCTCCTTTGAGAACGGCGAGTTGGTGATCAACACCGACTACGCCAACGTCATCGGCCTGCGTCGTTATAAAGAGAAGGGCAAGGGTTTCTACTTCTCGCCAAAACTGATCGAGTGGCTGGGGCCCAAGCGCGAAGGCGATATCGCCGACGAGCCGTACATCCATTACGCCGCCAGCATGCAGGCGCTGTTCGAGAAGCTGGCCCTGCAGATGATCGACCACTACCTGGGCGACATCCTCAAGGACACCGGCAAGCTGGCTTTCGCCGGCGGTTGCGCGCTGAACGTCAAGCTGAACCAGAAAATCATTGCCCGTGACGACGTCAAGGAGCTGTTCGTGCAGCCGGCGTCCGGCGATGCCGGTACTGCCGTGGGTGCGGCGGCCTACGTGTCCCACGCCCGGGGTGTGCCGGTGGAGAAGATGGAGCACGTCTACCTCGGCCCGTCCTACAGCAACGAAGACGTGATTGCCGCGTGCGCCAAGCACGAGAGCAAGCCGAACTGGCGCAAGATCGAGAACATGCCCCAGCGCATCGCCAAGATCATGGTCGACGGCAACCCGGTGGCCTGGTTCCAGGGGCGCATGGAGTTTGGCCCGCGCGCGTTGGGCGGTCGTTCGATCATCGGTTGCCCAAGCGCCACCGGCGTGGCGGATCGCATCAACCACCAGATCAAGTTCCGCGAGCGCTGGAGGCCTTTCTGCCCGTCGATGCTCGACACCGTTGCGCCGCAGATGATCAAGGTCGACCACCCGGCACCGTTTATGACCTTCACTTTTGAAGTGGCCGAAGAGTGGAAGACCCGCGTGCCGGAGGTGGTCCATGAAGATGGCACCTCCCGCGCCCAGGTGCTCAAGCGTGAGTACAACCCGCGCTACTACGACATGATGAAAGAACTCGAAGTGCTGACCGGCAACGGCGTGTCCCTGAACACCTCGCTCAACCGTCGCGGCGAAGCGATGATCTGCTCGCCGACCGACGCACTGAACATGTTCTTCGGCTCCGACCTGCAGTACCTGATCATGGAAGACATCCTGGTCGTCAAGGACGGCGTGGACCCTTATGACGCCGTGGTCTAAATGCTGAACCGCTTCCAGGCGTGGCGTGAGCGTGGCTGGACGCCTGTCGAGGCCGAGGTTTACGCCCAGGCCTGGCAGCGGTTTGGCGGCAGCGTTGCGACCCATCCGCAGTTTGTCGAGCGCTTGGCGGGCCTGGCGCAGATTCCGGTGCGTTACCTGGGCTGGGAACAGGACGGTGAACTCCGAGGGGCGATTGCCACCTGGGGGCGCGACCTGGCCTTGTCCAAGGACGTACTCAAGCGCAGCGGCAAGAAAGGCCTGTTTGACCTGGGCAATGCCGAGATCATCCTGCCGATCACTGCCGATGCGCAGTTGCCGGTGCGCCATCGCGGGCGCTACCTGTCAGCGCTGAACGAGGGCCGCATCAGCACCCTCAAGTCCCAGGCCGAGCAGTTGGCCATGGCGCGTACCCCCGAAGACCTGTCGAAGAAGTTTCGCTACAACCAGCGCCGCGAATTGCGTCTGCTGGAAGAGGCGGGCGGCGTGGTGCGGGCGGTGAGCGAGTTTTCCAGTGTGGAGCTGGCGGCGATCTACTGCGATCTGTTCCAGCGCCGCTGGGGCTTTCCCGCCACAGGCGCCGAGCGCCTGGCCGAGGTGCTGGCGCTGCTCAAAGAGTTCCTGATCGGCTCGGTGCTGTTTCTCAACGATGCTCCGATTGCCGTACAGCTTGTGTACCGCGTCGAGGCGCCGGAGTGGATCAGCATCGAGTACGTCAATGGCGGTGTCGACCCTGAAACCCGGGCATTCAGCCCCGGCAGTGTGCTGAGCTTCCTCAACACCCAAAGCGCCTGGGAACAGGCGCGGGCCGTGGATAAACCGCTGCGCTTTTCCTTCGGGCGTGCCGACCGCGAGTACAAGGAGCGCTGGTGCAACCCGGTGCCGGTGTTCAGCGTATGAGCCGCAAACAGCAACTGCTCAAGCGCCACCGGCGCAATAAACGCATTGCCCTGCTGATCGGGCTGCTGCTGTTGATCGCGGCCGGTGTGCTGGTGGCCTGGTGGTTACCACTGATCCTCGCGGTTGTGCTGTGGGTGGCCCATGAAGCCTGGTTTGCCGACCACCTGTTTTATTCGCCCAAGGACGACTACCAATATCGTTTTGCGTCGAGTGGCCAACAGGTCGGGCTGCGTCTGGAAGGCGGCAGGTTGCTGGCAGAGACGCCGCTCGAGCTGGCTGGCGATGAAACGCTGATCGTCGAAGTGCAGCTCAAAAGCAACCTATGGGGGCGTTTGTTTGATCCTGCAGTTGAATTTCTGGACGATCGCCAGGCGTTCGAACGTGGGGTGGCCGGCAAACGTTACCTCAACCTCACCGGTTCGGCGGCGGCATTGGTCGGCGGTGAACTGCGCCTGCGCGGTCGTTTTTGCCGCGTGATCGGACAGCCGGTCTTGTGGGTGTTTCGCCAGCCTGACGTAGCCCGTCAGCGTGTGATGGTGATCGCCCCCCATGCCGACGATGCCGAACTGGCCGCCTTCGGCCTTTACAGCCAGGCGGATGAAAGCTGGATCGTGACCCTGACCGCGGGTGAGATCGAGGCCGAGCACTATCAGCAAATGGGTTTGCCCAAGGCTGAAGCGGCGCGGATCAAAGGGCGCTTGCGTGCCTGGGACAGCATTGCCGTGCCGCGCTGGGCCGGCGTGCCCGAGGCGCACTGCGTGCAGTTGGGGTATTTCTGCCTGCAACTGCCGGCCATGCGTGACGCCCCCGATCAACCCCAGGCATCGCGCGAAGCGCAGTTGGACGATACGCGGCTGTTCCGCCAGTTCAATGCCTTGGCGTTGCCGGGGGATGTGGACGGTGCGCCGACCTGGAACAACCTGATTGCCGACCTGCGTGCAGTGTTGCTCAAGGCGCGTCCCGAGGTGATTGTGTTGCCGACGCCAGTGCTCGACCCTCACCCTGACCATATCTGCGCCCACACCGCGGTGGTGCAGGCATTGCAGGGGCTTGAGTGGCAGCCGACCATGTTGCTTGGCTATGCCAACCATCTGCACGATAACGACCGTTGGCCCATGGGTGATTCAGGCGCTGGCATCGCTTTGCCGCCGCAGTTCGATGCCGTCCAGGTACTTGAGCCCTATTGCCGGGTGCTCAGCCTGAGCCAGCAGCAGGACAAGGCCATGGCGCTGGGCATGATGCATGATCTGCAGCCCCGTGCACCGTTCAAGCGCCGGGTGCGTCGCCTGTTGCAGCAATGGCTGGCCGGCCGTGGTCCATCGCCTTACGGCGAGAACGAATTTTTCCGCAAGGCTGTGCGCCGTCACGAGCTGCTTTGGGTGCTGAAGCAGGACTGAAATTGACTTTTTTCGTCGGGCTGCCCGCGTGTAGCAGCCCGATTGCCTCATGGAGTGATATGAAGCCTCGTTTCAAGGTTTTGCAGTTGCAGCCTGACTACAACGTCAAACTGAATGACTTCGCCGATCTCGGCGAGCAGATCGTCAAGGCGCTGCCGACGGAGCGGTTCGAGGTGACGTCAGCCTTCCTGAGCGGTCGGCCGCAGCCGGGCCAGCCGTTGAGCGTGGCGGATCATTCCAAGTATTTCGAGTTTCCCGAGAAGGCCCTCAAAGGCATTCGCCTGGGCGCCATGTGGGAAATCTACAAGTACTGCCGTGAGCAGAAATTCGATGTAGTCATCTGTAACCGCTTCAAGTCGGTGAACATGATGCTGTCGCTCAATCGCTGGTTGAAGATTCCGTTGTGCATCGGTATTTCCCACGGTTTCGGCGAGTACGAACGCGCCTATCGCCGGCGCCAGACGCGCCGCCTGGTCAGCCCGGCCTGGCGCTTTGTCGGGGTATCGGCGGCAGTCAGGGATTACCTGATCGGCCTCAACTGCGGCTTTACCCGCGATAACACCACCTTCGTCACCAATGCTATCGATATTCCCCAGGCCGAAGCCTTGCAGTTGCCACGCGAGCAGGCTCGCCAGGCGCTCGGGCTGCCGCTCGACGCACGGATCATCGGCGCGCTGGGGCGCTTGGTGCCGATCAAGGGCCATACGCACCTGCTGCAGGCGTTTGCCCGTCTCAAGGACAAATACCCCAATGTCCAGGTCGGCATCATCGGTTCCGGCCGTGCCGAAGCCGACTTGCGCGCGGATATCGAGCGCCTTGGCCTCACTGGCCGTGCGCACTTGCTGGGCTTTCGCGAGGATGGCCTCAAATATGTACGCGCTTTCGATATCTGGACCATGCCTTCCTTGCTGGAGGGCCTGGGCCTGGCGTTGCTCGAAGGCATGAGTGGACGCCTGCCGGTGATTGCTTCCAACGGGCCGGCCATGCTGCCGCTGGTGGAAGGGGCGGGTGGTTTGTCCCACGAGCCTGGCAATGTCGAGCAACTGACAGCGGCCCTGGACACTTATCTGGCCATGAGCGACGAGCAATTGCGCGCCAAGGGTGAACAGGTATTCCGTTATCTGGAAGAGAACCACGCCCTGGCCGAGTTCCAGCAAAAGTACCTGAACCTCATCGAAACCGGTTTGAAAGAAGTAGGTAGAGCATGACAGCGCAACAACCCCTGGTCTCGGTGATCATCGCGTCCTACAACCACGGCCGGTACATCGAGGAGAGCATCCTCAGCGTGCTCGGCCAGACGTACCCGAACATCGAGCTGCTGGTGGTGGACGACGGTTCCAAGGATGACAGTGTCGAGCGGATCCAGCGCCTGCAGGCCGAGCACGGCTTTGATTTCCAGGTGCAGCAGAACCAGGGCCTGACCGCCACGCTCAACGGTGCCATCGCCCGCGCCAAGGGTAGCCTGATCGCACCCTTCGGCTCCGATGACATCATGCTGCCAGACCGTATCGCCACCCAGGTGGCCTACATGGAAGGTAAACCGAAGGTGGGCATGTGCGCTGGCAATATCGAGTTGATCGATGGTGACGGCAACCTGCACCCGGAGAAAAAGCAGCGCCGCGACGTACCGTTTCGCAGCCTGGATTTCGACGACATGTTCATGGACCGCAAGCCCTTCCCGCCGGCGCCGACCATGTTGATTCGCCGCGAAGTGCTGGAAGAAGTCGGCGGCTTCGACCCACTGATCCCTCTGGAAGACCTGCTGATCCAATTGAAGATCACCGCCGCGGGCTACACCATTGACGCGCTCGGCGTGGTGATGGCGCAGTATCGGCAGCACGCAAGCAACACCTACAAGAACCATCGCTACATGATCCAGAACATTCTCAAGACCTATGCCCATTTCAGCGAGCACCCGGCCTATGACGCGGTGCGCTACAACTTCCTCAACTCGATGTTCCTGAAGACGGCTGATCGGGACCGGCCACTGGCGCGGGAGATCCTCAAGCAGATCCCGCTGAAGTTCTGGGGGCGCAAGACCTTGCGTGGCTTGGTGCGGTTGTATCTGGCGCCCCTCAGGAAGTGAGGCGGGGGAGGTATGAAAAAGGCGACTATCAGCAGTGATAGTCGCCTTTTTTATCAGGTGGCGGGGCTGGCCAATGCCTGCACTTGCTCGCGGATCTTCGCCGTGGCGCCTTGGCTGGCAACGGACGCATAACCTTTGGCCAGCTGTTCGAAGTGTGTCTCGAACAACCAGGCGCGGTCCTGTGGGTAGCGCTGCATATGGCGCAGGTTGCGCTGGCGCAACGCGTTGCGCAGCGGCGACGGGAAGATGCGCAGGTCGGCAATATCGATCAGGGCAAACTCACCGTCATCCATCAACAGCACGTTACCCAGGTGCAGCGAACGGAAGTACACACCGCGCTCATGCAGCTTGGCCATGAACTGGCCGAAACGTTCGATCAGCGACTCACGCAGGCTGTTGTCCAGGCCTTGCAGGGCCTGGCGCAGGGTCAGGCCGGGCAGTGGCGCGTAGCTGACGGCGGTGCTGGCGTCGCGCAGGCTATAGAGGCCTAGAATCTGCGGCGTAGGGATGCTCAGGGTGCGCAATTGCTCGGCGTTGCTGGCAAACCGCTCGGAGTAGGGGTTGAAGCTGCCCGAGGTGTACCAGCGGCGCGCACGAAAGATCTTCAGGAAGCGGCCGTCGGCCAGGCGCAGGACTTTCGGGCCCAGCCCGTCGGCTTCGATCACATGGGCATTGCTGCACAGCTGGTCGAAAGCTGCGGGCTTGAGCGCTTGTACCGGCATGCGCAACAGGCTGTGACGGCGCTGGGCGATGCTCAGGCCGGCAATGATCGCCAGTGGGATCCACAGCACGAACCAGTGCTCTTTCGGGCGTGACAGGATGCCACCCCCTTCGGTCAGCCCGGCGCCGATGCCATAGGTCAGCAGCGACGAAGCCAGGATGAAGAGTGGCTGGGCGCGTTCTTTCAGGCCCTTGTACAGCCCCCAGCCGATCATGAAGATCCACGGGATAAAGCCGATGATGCCGACGTAATACAGCACGCCCAGGGCAAAACTGTGCGGCTCGCGCAGCTGATAGCCGTCGGACAGGGTCAGGTACAGCTCGGAGTCGTAGCTGTGGCCGATCCATGGATGTTCGGCAATGCGTTGCAGTGACATGCCCCACAGTTCAAGGCGAAATGAGCTGCCTCGTTCGGTAATGGATTCCGGGTATAGCAGGAGCAGTCCAATGGCCCCCAGAACCAGGCCTGCTATCAGCAAAGCCGAGCGGCGGTTGCGGCTGACGAAGGTCATCCACAGGATGGTGAGTGTCAGGGCTACCAGCGGTGTGCGCGAGCCCGTGGCCAGAACCGCCGCGAGCATGACTGCCAGAGCCGGGGCGCTGAACCACAGGACTTTCAGGCGCTGGGTGGTCATGCAGACATACAGCCAGTAGACGCAGAAGAAACCGAATAGATGAGAGCTGAGCAGCGGATTGTCGAGAGCGCCACGCCCACCGATCATGCGCATGCCCGGTTCGAAGCCTTTGACGAACGCCACCAGGTTGCACAGGCTCACCACCAGTGCGATTACCGCCGCACTGAAGAAGATCGGCTTGAACAGATCGTTGCGGTAATGCAGCAACAGCCCGCAGCCACCAAACAGCATGAAGGTATTGAGCGGGCGCTTGAACAGGTCGGTGTCGGCGGTGGGCTCGGGGCTCCACAGCAGGCTGGTCAGGGCCCAGGCGGAGAAGACCAGGAAGGCGAGCGCCAGGGGCTCGCGCAGTAACGCTTTCAGCTCCCGGGGGCGCATGCACAACATGAACAGCGTCGGTACGCTGAACAGGATGTAGACAATTCGATGCAGCACGTTTCGGTTGGATACGAAGAACAGTGAGCTCAGCAGCAACAACAAGCCAATGGGTAAAATCCACAGAACCAGAAAGTCGAAAACGCGATTTGAGCCATAGATCAGCCGCTTGGAGTGCATACAGGAAAGCCATTCCGTGTTGAGAAGCCGACCATCTTAAAGTAGTGGCTATATAATGTCGCCGGTTGAGGCCAACCGGTTTGAGGGTCATGCAGGGTGCAAGTACAACAGAGAAGCTGTGCTAAAGTCAGCCTCCTTTTTCAAAACGCCGCGTGATATGACCGACTCCAGTCCGAGCGCAAGCCCTTCGAGCTTGAAAATATACTTCCGCCTGCTCAGTTACGTTAAGCCCTACGCCGGCTTGTTCGCGCTGAGTATCGTCGGATTTCTGATTTTCGCGTCGACCCAGCCCATGCTGGGGTACATCCTCAAGTACTTCGTCGACGGCCTTTCCAACCCTGAAGCCGTGCTATTCCCTACCGTGCCGTTCCTTCGGGACCTGCAACTGCTGCAAGCCGTGCCGCTGCTGATCATCCTCATCGCGGCCTGGCAGGGCCTGGGTTCGTTCCTGGGCAACTACCTGCTGGCCAAGGTTTCCCTGGGCCTGGTCCATGACCTGCGCGTGCAGTTGTTCAACAACTTGCTGACGCTGCCCAACCGCTACTTCGACAACCACAACTCCGGGCACCTGATTTCTCGCATCACCTTCAACGTGACCATGGTCACGGGGGCGGCGACCGATGCGATCAAAGTGGTGATTCGTGAAGGCATGACAGTGATCTTCCTGTTCGCCTCGCTGCTTTACATGAACTGGCGCCTGACGCTGGTGATGATTGCCATCCTGCCGTTGATCGCAGTGATGGTGAGCACGGCCAGCAAGAAATTCCGCAAGCAGAGCAAGAAGATCCAGGTGGCGATGGGCGACGTGACCCACGTGGCCTCCGAAACCATCCAGGGCTACCGCGTGGTGCGCAGCTTCGGGGGTGAGGTCTACGAGGAAAAACGCTTCCTCAAGGCCAGCCAGAGCAACACCGACAAGCAACTGCGCATGACCCGCACCGGGGCGATCTATACACCGGCGCTGCAACTGGTGATTTACACCGCGATGGCGGTGCTGATGTTCCTGGTCCTTTATCTTCGCGGTGACGCATCGGCCGGTGACATGGTGGCCTACATCACCCTGGCCGGCCTGCTGCCCAAGCCGATTCGCCAGCTCTCGGAAGTCAGCTCGACGATCCAGAAGGGCGTGGCGGGTGCCGAAAGCATTTTTGAACAGTTGGATGAAGAGGTCGAAGTCGACAACGGCACCATCGAGCGCGACAAGGTCAGCGGCCGTCTCGACGTACGCAACCTGAACTTTACCTACCCAGGCACCGAGCGCCATGTGCTCAAGGACATCAGCTTCACCGCCGAGCCTGGGCAGATGATCGCCCTGGTCGGGCGCTCGGGCAGCGGGAAGTCGACCCTGGCCAGCCTGATCCCGCGCTTCTACCACCACGCAAGCGGCGAAATCCTGCTGGATGGTGTCGAGATCGAAGACTACAAGCTGCTCAACCTGAGGAAACACATTGCCCAGGTGACCCAGCATGTGACCTTGTTCAGCGACACCGTGACCAACAACATCGCCTACGGCGACCTGGCGGGTGCGCCGCGGGCGGACGTGGAAGCGGCCGCGGCGGACGCCAATGCCAAGGACTTCATCGATCAGTTGCCCAAGGGCTTCGACACCCAGGTTGGCGAAAACGGCGTGTTGCTGTCCGGTGGCCAACGCCAGCGCCTGGCGATTGCCCGTGCCCTCCTGAAGAATGCACCGCTGCTGATTCTCGACGAGGCCACGTCGGCCCTCGACACCGAATCCGAGCGCCACATCCAGGCGGCGCTGGACAAGGTCATGCAAGGTCGCACCACCCTGGTGATCGCGCACCGTTTGTCCACCATCGAGAAGGCCGACCTGATCCTGGTGATGGACGACGGTCGAATTGTCGAGCGTGGCACGCACAGTGAGCTGCTGGCACAGAACGGCTATTACGCCCGCCTGCATGCCATGGGCCTGGATGCGCCGATTTCCGCAGACATTACCTGAACCTCCCGGTAGGAGCCGGCAAGCCGGCTCCTTGCAAAACCCTCCCGCAAACCTCCCGCAACCCTGTGCTAATATCGCGCCCCTGTTCATTTTGTATGTGGGTTGCTCCATGAAGTTGTCCATGCCGCGATTCGATCAAGCCCCTGTCTTGGTGGTCGGCGATGTCATGCTCGACCGTTACTGGCATGGTGGTACCTCACGGATTTCCCCTGAGGCGCCGGTGCCGGTCGTCAAGGTCGAGCAAATCGAAGACCGTCCAGGTGGCGCTGCCAACGTTGCCCTCAATATTGCCGCCCTCGGCGCCCCGGCCTCGCTGGTCGGCGTGACCGGCGACGACGAAGCCGCCGACAGCCTGGCCAACAGCCTGCGCGGTGCTGGCGTGCGTGCGTTGTTCCAGCGCATTGCCCACCAGCCGACCATCGTCAAGCTGCGGGTGATGAGCCGTCACCAGCAATTGCTGCGTATCGATTTCGAAGAACCCTTCGCCACCGACGCCCTGGCCCTTAGCGGCCAGGTCGATCAGTTGCTCGAAGGCATAAAGGTGCTGGTGTTGTCCGACTACGGCAAAGGCGCCTTGAAGAATCACCAGGAACTGATCCAGGCCGCCAAGGCCCGGGGCATCCCGGTATTGGCCGATCCCAAGGGCAAGGACTTCTCGATTTATCGCGGAGCCAGCCTGATCACGCCGAATCTCAGCGAGTTCGAAGCCATCGTCGGCGGTTGCGCCGATGAGCACGACCTGGTGACCAAGGGCGCGGCACTGATGGCCGACCTCGACCTCGGCGCCTTGCTGGTGACCCGTGGCGAGCACGGCATGACCCTGCTGCGCCCCGGCCACCCGGCGATGCACTTGCCGGCACGTGCCCGTGAGGTGTTCGACGTCACCGGCGCCGGCGACACCGTGATTTCCACCCTGGCCGCCTCGATTGCCGCCGGTGAAGAACTGCCCCACGCTGTGGCCCTGGCCAACCTGGCGGCGGGCATCGTAGTGGGCAAGCTGGGTACCGCTGCCATCAGCGCGCCTGAGTTACGCCGTGCGATCCAGCGTTCCGAAGGCTCGGAGCGGGGCGTGCTGACCATCGAGCAATTGCTGCTGGCGATTGACGATGCCCGCGCCCACAACGAAAGCATTGTGTTCACCAACGGCTGCTTCGACATCCTGCACGCCGGTCACGTGACCTACCTGGAACAGGCCCGCGCCCAAGGCGATCGCCTGATCGTCGCGGTCAACGATGACGCCTCGGTCAGCCGCCTGAAAGGCCCTGGCCGTCCGATCAACAGCGTCGACCGGCGCATGGCCGTGTTGGCCGGTCTGGGCGCTGTGGACTGGGTGATCAGCTTCCCTGAAGCAACCCCGGAAAACCTGCTGGCCCAGGTCAAGCCGGATGTGCTGGTCAAGGGCGGCGATTATTCCGTCGACCAAGTGGTCGGGGCCGATATCGTCAGCGCCTACGGTGGCAAGGTCAAAGTGCTGGGCCTGGTCGAGAACAGCTCGACCACCGCCATTGTCGAGAAGATCCGCAACAATGAGTAAGCAGGTTCTTGTCACCGGCGGTGCGGGCTTTATCGGCTCGCACCTGGTCGATGCGCTGCTCGCCAAAGGCTACGGTGTGCGGGTGCTGGATAACCTCTCCACCGGCAAGCGCACTAACCTGCCGTTGGACAATCCGCGCGTCGAACTGCTGGAAGGCGATGTGGCCGATGCCGAGCTGGTCGCCCGTGCCGCTGTCGGCGCAGCCGCGGTGGTGCATCTGGCGGCGGTGGCCTCGGTGCAGGCGTCGGTGGATGATCCGGTCAGCACGCACCAGAGCAACTTCATCGGCACCTTGAATGTCTGCGAAGCCGTGCGCAAGGTCGGCATCAAGCGCGTGGTGTATGCCTCCAGCGCTGCGGTATACGGCAACAATGGCGAAGGCGCTTCCATTGACGAAGCCACCACCAAGGCGCCGTTGACGCCCTATGCGTCCGACAAGTTGGCCGGCGAGCACTACTTCGATTTCTATCGTCGCCAGCATGGCCTGGAGCCGGTGATCTTCCGTTTCTTCAATATCTTCGGGCCACGCCAGGATCCGTCATCGCCGTATTCCGGTGTGATCAGCATCTTCAGCGAGCGGGTGCAGCAGGGCGTACCGATTGCCGTGTTTGGCGATGGTGAGCAAACCCGCGACTTCATGTACGTGGGCGACCTGGTGGACTTGTTGGTGCAGGCGATTGAAGCGCCCGAGGCTCCCTTGGGTGCAATCAATGTCGGCTGGAACCGCACCACGACGCTCAAGGATGTGCTGCAAGCCTTGGAAGACATCGTCGGCAAACTGCCCGAAGTGACTTACGGGCCGGCGCGCTCCGGGGATATCCGGCATTCGCGGGCGAACAACCAGCGGTTACTGGCGAGTTTTACCCTGCCCGAACCCACCCCATTGAAGGTGGGATTGGAACGCTTGCTCAAAGGCTGACGCGATGTGTAGCCTGATTCAGGCCTTGGTTTTTTTCTTCGGCACGATCTTGCGCAGCACCCTTTGGGCCAGGCGCTTCAATTTCGACTCTTTCTCAGGCTCAGCCAGGCCTTGCTGGCGCAGCCAGTCCTTCCAGCGAATCCGCTCCTCACGCACCAACCAGCCTTCCTGCTGGGCGAAGCTTTCCGCCAGGTACAAACCCCGCGTGCTCGCCGGGTACAGCTGGTCTTTCTTGACGGTGTAGAGCTCGGCCAGGGGCTGGCCGTCTTTCAATGGCATCAGGTACAGGTCCGGGCGTTGACGGTCCAGGCGGGCGACCAGTTGGTCGCCTTCAAGGCGCTCGTCGACATGGAACAGGCTCAGGGATTTGGCTTCCTTGGGCACTTCCAGGCGCAGGTCATAGATCAATTGCAACGAGGCGGTGGGCAGGTGCACATAGGCGCGCGGGCGTTCGATCAACTGGGTGGTGGCGCAGCGCACCGGGCGAGCCGCGCCGGACAGCGGGCTGAGGCGAAAGGGCAGGGCTTCGCGGTAATGCAGCGCGGAGGAATAGGGCGCCGGCAGCCAGGTGTCGTTGAAGCGCCCGCCCAGCCAGCCTTCCGGCGTTTCCAGCAGGCACTCTTCGGCAATTTCCTGGATGGCGGTGTGCAGCGGCAGGTTCAGCTCATGGGCGGGCACGTAGCCGGAGATCAGCTTGAGTACCACGTCGCCACGGTCCTGGCGGCGCTGGCGCACCAGCACCCAGTAATCCTTGTTTTGCCAATGCAGGGTCAGGCGCACCGACACGCCAAGGTTGGCCAGCTCCAGGGCGAAACGCTCGGGGTCTGCCACCTCCACCGGCTTGCGCCGTTGCAGGGTCTGGGCAAAGTTGAGCGGCATGCCGACGCTCTGGTAGCTCAGGCCTTCGGGGGTGGCTTCGACGTGTAGCGGCAGTGTCTTGAAGTTGCTGGGGTTTTTTCTTATGAGCGTTCGCGGCATGTCGGCTCCTTCTTGCGACGGGGTCGGCCGCGTCGGCGGCATCAGAGTTGACGAATGACCTGGGCAGCGGTCGCCACGTTATGGGCCAGGTGCAGCGGATTAATGGTCCCGACAATAGCACTGGCAACGCCTGTTTGCGCAAACAACAACATGAAACTGGCGCGAATTGGATCCATTCCAGGCTCCAGGCAAACGTGGCCGCTGGCCAAGGCCTTTTTCACCAGGATGCCCTTGCCGTGGGCCGCCGCATATTCAATGACGGCTTTCTCGGCCTGTTCGTTCAAATTGTAGGTGACCATCGCGCAATCGCCCTGTTCCAGAGCCTTCACGCCACCCTCGACGGTCTTGCCGGAAAAGCCGAAACCACGGATCTTGCCTTCCTGTTTCAGCGCCGCCAGGGTCTGGTAGACCTCGCAGTCATTGAGGATATGCAGGTCGTTACCGTCGGAGTGCACCAGCACCAGGTCGATAAAATCGGTTTCAAGTCGTTTCAAGCTGCGTTCGATCGACATCCGGGTGTGGGCCGCGCTGAAGTCGTGGCTGGACGCGCCATTCTCGAACTCTTCGCCGACTTTGCTGACGATCACCCAGTCTTTGCGCTGGCCGCGCAGCAGCGGCCCCAAGCGTTCTTCGCTCATGCCGTAGGCTGGCGCGGTGTCGATCAGGTTGATGCCCAGTTCGCGGGCCTGGCGCAACAGCATGCGCGCTTCGTCGTCGCCGGGGATCTGGAAGCCGCTGGGGTATTTCACCCCTTGGTCGCGGCCCAGCTTGACGGTGCCCAGGCCCAGTGGCGAGACCATCAGGCCGGTGCTGCCCAGGGGGCGATGAAGGTCGTGCAGGGTAGGCAGGCTCATGGCAACAGTTGCTCCCAGGCAGGCACGCCGATGGCGGGTTTTGGCAGCTCGGGCAGCGGCTCGTCGACGCTTGGGCGGATGCCGTCACGTTCCAGGCTGTTGATCACCCGATCGGCGAAGTCCGGTGCCAACGCCAACTTGGTGGGCCAGCCCACCAGCAGGCGGCCTTGTTCGGCGATGAAGGCATTGTCGGGGCGGGTCAGGCCCGATTGCAGGGGCTCGGCGCGGTCGACGCGCAGGGTCGCCCATTGGGTCTGGCTCATGTCGATCCACGGCAGCAATTGCGCCAGCTCTTTCTGGGCCGTGGCGATCTGTTCCTGCGGCGTGCGCGCCACGCCATCGGCCTCGGCAATATCGCCGCCCATGTACCACACCCAATTGCCATCGGCGGCCGGGTGAGTGGTGACAGTGATGCGCGGCTTGGTGCCGCCGCCCAGGCAGTGGGCATACAGCGGTTTGAGGCCGGGGCCTTTGGCGATGATCATGTGCAATGGACGTTTTTGCATGGCTGGCTGGCTGATGCCCAGCGCGGTCAGCAGATCAGCCGTACCGGCGCCGGCACTCAACACGATGCGCTGGGCGCGGATCTCGCGACCGTCCACCCTCAAGCCCACCAGCGTGTCGCCTTCCAACAAGGGTTCGATGTGCTGGCCAGCGAGCAAACCATCGCCGGCCAGCTGGGCCAGGCGCTCAATCAGGCTTGGCACGTCGATGACCAGCTCCGCCAGGCGATAGACCTTGCCCTTGAAGCGGCGGTCTTGCAGCGCCGGCGGCAAATCGTCGCCCTTGACTTGGTCGACACGGCCACGCACGGCCTTGCTGGCGAAAAAGCTGGTGAGGTTGCCGGCGAGCGTGCCGGGGGACCACAGGTAATGCGCCTCAGACAACAGGCGCACGCCGCGCAGGTCCAGCTCGCCGTTACCCGCCAGTGCTTCGCGCCAGCGGCGCGGCATATCGGCAATGGCTTCGGACGCGCCGGTGATCGCGCCATGCAGGGCGTATTTCGCGCCGCCGTGAATGATCCCCTGGGACTTCACGCTTTGCCCGCCACCCAAGGTGGCGTTTTCCACCACCACCGTGGAAAACCCCTGGCGGCGCAGGCGCGCATTCAGCCAGAGGCCGGCAACCCCGGCGCCGACAATCAGAACGTCGGTGGAAATAACGGATGGCATGGGCGACCTCAGTGTTCAAGACAAGAGGCGCAGTATACAGGCTGTTGAGGAGTGGTCAGTGCCCGGCGGTTTTCGAGAACAGCTGGATCACCACCACGCCCAGCACAATCAGGCCCATCCCCAGCATCGCCGGAACATCCAGCTTCTGCCCGTAGATAAACAACGCCGCGATACTGACCATCACAATGCCCATTCCAGCCCACACCGCGTAGGCCACGCCCACCGGTACGGTGCGCACCACCAGCGTCAGCATCCAGAACGCCACGCCGTAGCCGACGATCACCAGCAGCAGTGGGATGGGCGTGCTCCAGCCCTTGATGGCTTTCATGGAAACCGTGGCGATCACTTCCGAGCAGATGGCGATGGCCAGGTAGTAGTAGGCGGCATTCATGGGGCAGTCCTCGGGTAAAGCGATCAGTTAAGGCTGGCATTCTAGAGTCTTGTCAGATGGGGTAAAGTCATTACCTATCCGAATCAGAGATGGGTTAGGTCATGAGCGTGCAGTGGGATCTGGAACAGATGCGCCTGTTTGTCAGCGTCGCCGAACAGCGTTCGTTTTCAGCGGTGGCGCGCCAGCAGCGCAAGGCTCAGTCGGCGGTCAGCAATGGGATTGCCATGCTGGAGGCGGACCTGGGCGTCAGCCTGTTCGAGCGTAGCAGCGGCCGCCAGCCTCGGCTGACCGCAGCCGGCAGCGTGCTGCTGGAGGAAGCGCGCGAAGTGCTGCGCCAGTGCGAGCGGCTCAATGGCCGGGCACTGTCATTGACCCGTGGCGAGGAAGCTTGCCTGCGCCTGGCCCAGGATGAAGCCATGTTGTTCCAACCGGTGCTCGACAGCCTGGAGGCGTTGGCGGGCCAGTACCCATTGCTGGAGGTGCAGTTGTCCAGCGCGGCCCAGGGTGATGTGGCGCGCAAGCTGGTGGAGCGCAAGGCTGACCTGGGCCTGCTGTTCTATCACGACCAGATCCCCGAAGCCCTGGAGCGGCGCGTGGTTGGCAGCGTGGAGATGGTCACGGTATGCGGGGTGAACCACCCGTTGGCCAAGGAAACCTATGTAACGTGCCAGCACCTGGCGCAGTTCCGCCAGTTGCTGATGTCGACCCAGACCAGTGTCTACCCCGGCAGCGAAGCCGCCAGCCCGCTGGTGTGGCGCGCCGACAGTTTCTACGTGTTGGCCGAATGGCTGATGAGTGGCCTGGGCTGGGCCTGGCTGCCCCGGCATATCGTGCAGTACCCGACCTACCAGCAACAGATGGTCGAACTGGACAGCGAATGGACGCCGCCGGCGCTGGTGGTCGAGTTGGTCTGGCGGCGCGACGAGCATCTGGGGCCGGCGGCGCGCTTCCTGGCCAAACGATTTGCCGAGTGCTTGCAGGCGATCGACTGAAAAAGCCGATAAACTCCGCCGCCATGAATAGAACTCTCTACAGCTGTCTGTTTTACCTGGCGCTGCCCTTGGTGGCTTTACGTCTGTGGCTGCGCGCGCGCAAGGCGCCGGCCTATGCCAAGCGCGTCGGCGAGCGCTTCTCCTATGGCTTGCCGGTGATGCGGCCGGGCGGGATCTGGGTGCACGCCGTGTCGGTGGGCGAAAGCATTGCCGCTGCGCCCATGGTGCGCGGGTTGCTGGAGCGTTATCCGACGCTGCCGATCACCGTCACCTGCATGACGCCGACCGGGTCCGAGCGCATCCAGGCGTTGTTCGCCAATGAACCGCGAATCCAGCACTGCTACTTGCCGTATGACTTGCCGTGCGCGGCCGAGCGTTTCCTGGATCGCGTACAGCCCAAGCTCGCGGTGATCATGGAAACCGAGCTGTGGCCCAATCATATCCATGCCTGCGCCCAGCGCGGGATTCCGGTGGCATTGGCCAATGCGCGTCTGTCGGCGCGTTCGGCCAAGGGCTATGCGCGCTTTGCCAAATTGACAGCGCCGATGTTGGCCGAAATGAGCCTGTTCGCTGTGCAGACGCAAGCCGAAGCGCAGCGCTTCCTGGATTTGGGGGCTCGGCCGGAAACCGTCGAAGTCACCGGCTCGATCAAGTTCGACCTGACCATCGAACCCCAGTTGCCGGTGCGCGCCGCCGCGTTGCGGGAGCAATGGGGCGCCAGCGAGCGCCCGGTGTGGATCGCCGCGAGTACCCATGAGGGTGAAGATGAGGTGGTGCTGGCGGCCCATCGCCAACTGCTCGACAGCTACCCTAACGCGCTGCTGATTCTGGTGCCGCGCCATCAGGAGCGCTTCGGCCCGATGTTCGAGCTGTGCGCACAGCAAGGCTTTGCCACGGTGCGTCGCTCCAGTGGGGAACCCGTCACCGCGAACACATCAGTATTGCTCGGCGACACCATGGGCGAGTTGCTGTTTCTCTATGCGTTGGCTGACAGCGCTTTCGTAGGCGGCAGCCTGGTGGCGACCGGTGGGCACAACCCACTGGAACCGGCGGCGCTGGCCTTGCCGGTGATCATGGGACCACATGTGTTCAACTTCCTCGAAATCACCGCGATGATGCGTGAAGCCGGGGCGTTGCGCGCGGTGGATGACGCAGAAGGGTTGGCCGAAGCCGTGCGCCAGTTGTTCGAACTGCCGCAGGATGCGCGCAAGATGGCGCAGGCGGGGCTCAAGGTGATGCAGGCCAACCAGGGCGCGTTGAAGCGTTTACTGGATGGTTTAGGTCGACTGCTGGCTGACTGAATCATCACCTGACTCAATGTGGGAGGGGGCTTGCCCCCGATGGCGGTATATCAGTCACCTATACGGTGCCTGACACTCTGCTATCGGGGGCAAGCCCCCTCCCACATGGGGTTGCAGTGGATTCAGTTGGCGGGGCGGGCCTTGAGTTGTTCGGCCGCAGCCTTGGCCAGGTCCGGCGGCAGGAAGTCGCGGTCCGGGTTGTAGTCGGCCTTGAGGTAGCGCGCCAGGTCTTGCAGATCGCCTGGGTTCAAGGTGCCCGCGGCCTGCTTCAAGCGCAGGTTGTCGAGGATGTAGTCATAGCGGCTGTTGTTGTAGTTGCGTACCGACGCATAGAGCTGGCGCTGGGAGTCGAGCACATCGACGATATTGCGCGTCCCCACCTGATAGCCGATTTCCGTGGCTTCCACCGCGCTCTGGTTGGAGATGATCGACTGGCGGCGCGCCTGTACCTGCTCCACGTCGGTGTTCACCGCGCGGTGCAGGTTGCGGGTGTTTTCCACCACCTGGCGGCGCAGGCCTTCGCGCTGCTGCTCGGTCTGGCCCAGACGCGAGTAGGACTCACGCACCTGCGAGCTGGTCAGCCCGCCGCTGTAGATCGGGATGCTCAGGCGCAGGCCGATGGTGCGCTGCTCGACATCTCCACGGTACGGCGTGCCGAAGGCATTCGGGTTGCTGAAACCGAGGGCGTCGTTGTCGCCTTTTTCATATTGCGCCACGGCGTCCAGGGTCGGCGCGTGGCCGGCCTTGCGCTGCTTGAGGGTTTCCTCGGCGGCCGTGACCGCATAGTTGCTGGCCAGCAGGTTCAGGTTCTGGCGGCCGGCGGTTTCGACCCAGGCCTTGGCGTCGTTCGGCAGCGGCGGCAACACCGGCAGCGTGTGGACGATGCCCTGGATTGAGTTGTACTGGCGGTTGGTCAGGGTGATCAGCGCTTCGAACGCGTCCTCGACCTGGCGTTGGGCCAGGATGCGGTTGGCGCGGGCGGTGTCGTAGCTGGCCTGGGATTGCAGCACGTCGGTCTTGTCCGACAGGCCCACGTCAAAGCGCTCGTTGGACTGGTCCAGTTGGCGCTTGAACGCATTTTCTTCGGCCTTGGTCGAGGCCAGGTTGTCCTGGGCGCGCAGCACGGCGAAATAGTTTTCGGCGCTCTGCAGGATCAGGTTCTGTTCGGTCGCCGACAGTTGCAACGCGGCCTGCTCATTGGTGGCCTCGGCGGCTTGCAGCTGGAACCAGCGGTCGGCGCGGAACAGCGGCTGGCTAAGGGTGGCGCGCCAGGAGTGCGCATCGCGGTTGGCGGTGGCGGCCGGGGTGTCGATCTGGGTGCGCACGTTGTTGATATCGGCACCGCCGGTCAGGTTCGGCAGCAAGCCGGCACGGGCCTGGGGCACCACTTCCTTTTGCGCGCCGTACTGGGCACGGGCGGCGGCCAGGTCGGCGTTGTTGTCCACCGCTTCCTGGTAGACGCTGACCAAGTCGGTTTTGGCGGACAAGGGCGCTTCAGCTGCCCAGACCATTCCGTTGGTCGCACAAGACACGGCAAGAGCCAGTGAAAGTTTGCGCAGCATGAGGCGATCCCTAGTTTGAATATTACGGTGATAATTTAGCGCCCAAGGCTAAGGCCGGCCATTCCTGGCGTCAAGCATTGTGGCGGCAACCGAGTGTAGTGGTGCTGACTCGGCGCAACAATCCCGCAATCACGCCATTCATCACGCTGAATGCACCGCCATTGGCAATTTGCCCACGGCATGGTCTAGACTGGCCGCGTTCTTGTCGGGGTGCCTTGTTGGAAGGCTGAGATCGGTAAATACCGGATCCCGTTGAACCTGATCAGGTTAGCGCCTGCGTAGGGAACAAGATTTCTCGTCACCCGGCGAGTCCTCTTGTGCTTCGTCCGGGATGTTGTTCGACAATCGAACAGCCCTCGTGCGCCAAGCACAGCACTGGTTCCAGTGCGTCCGTCCGTCACAGGTTCGCTCCGACAAAAATCCACCGCCTGGATAAGTTGGAGAGCCCGTGATGACTACAACATTAAAAAACACCGTGCATTTGAGTGAATCGGCCAAGGTCGACTCCGGCTCCGTGCAGCCGTTTACCCGCTCGCAGAAGATCTACGTGGAAGGCACCCGCCCGGACATTCGTGTACCGATGCGACAAATCAGCCTGGACGTCACCCCCACCGATTTCGGCGGTGAAATCAACGCGCCGGTCACCGTGTATGACACCTCCGGCCCCTACACCGACCCCAACGTGATCATCGACGTGCGCAAAGGCCTGGGCGATGTGCGCTCGCCGTGGATAGAAGTGCGTGGCGACACCGAGCGGCTGCCGGGCCTCAGCTCGCACTTTGGCCAACAGCGCCTCAGTGATGCCGAGCTGACCGCGTTGCGCTTCGCCCACGTGAAGAACCCGCGTCGTGCCAAGGCCGGCGCCAACGTCACGCAGATGCACTACGCGCGCAAAGGCATCATCACCGCCGAGATGGAATACGTCGCCATCCGCGAGAACATGAAGCTCGAAGAAGCCCGCGCCAGTGGCCTGCTCGACCAGCAGCACGCCGGCCACAGCTTTGGCGCCAGCGTGCCGAAGATCATCACCCCGGAATTTGTGCGCGAAGAAATCGCCCGCGGCCGCGCCATCATCCCGGCCAACATCAACCACACCGAACTGGAACCGATGATCATCGGCCGTAACTTCCTGGTGAAGATCAACGGCAACATCGGCAACAGCGCCCTGGGTTCGTCCATCGAAGAAGAAGTGGCCAAACTGACCTGGGGCATTCGCTGGGGTTCGGACACGGTGATGGACCTGTCCACCGGCAAGCACATCCATGAAACCCGTGAGTGGATCATCCGCAACTCGCCGGTGCCGATTGGCACCGTGCCGATCTACCAGGCCCTGGAAAAAGTCGGCGGCGCCGCCGAAGACCTGACCTGGGAGCTGTTCCGCGACACCCTGATCGAACAGGCCGAGCAGGGCGTCGACTACTTCACCATCCACGCCGGTGTATTGCTGCGCTATGTGCCGCTGACCGCCAAGCGCGTTACCGGCATCGTGTCCCGTGGCGGCTCGATCATGGCCAAGTGGTGCCTGGCGCACCACAAAGAGAACTTCACCTACACGCATTTCGACGAAATCTGCGAAATCATGAAGGCCTACGACGTCAGCTTCTCCCTTGGCGATGGCCTGCGCCCGGGTTCAATTGCCGACGCGAACGACGCCGCGCAATTCGGCGAGCTGGAAACCCTCGGCGAACTGACCAAGACCGCCTGGAAGCACGACGTGCAAACCATGATCGAAGGCCCTGGCCACGTGCCGATGCAGTTGATCAAGGAGAACATGGACAAGCAGCTCGAGTGCTGCGACGAGGCACCGTTCTACACCCTCGGCCCGCTGACCACCGACATCGCGCCGGGTTACGACCACATCACCTCCGGCATCGGCGCGGCGATGATCGGCTGGTTCGGTTGCGCCATGCTCTGCTATGTCACGCCCAAGGAGCACCTGGGCCTGCCGAACAAGGATGACGTGAAGACCGGGATCATCACCTACAAGATCGCGGCCCACGCGGCGGACCTCGCCAAAGGCCATCCGGGCGCGCAGATCCGCGATAACGCCTTGAGCAAGGCGCGTTTCGAGTTCCGCTGGGAAGACCAGTTCAACCTCGGCCTGGACCCTGACACCGCGCGTTCCTATCACGACGAAACCCTGCCGAAGGATTCGGCCAAGGTCGCGCACTTCTGCTCGATGTGCGGGCCGAAGTTCTGCTCGATGAAGATCACCCAGGAAGTGCGTGAGTACGCAGCCAACCAGCGCATTGAAGCGGTGGATGTGGACGTGGCCAAGGGCTTGGCGGAGCAGGCGGAGCGGTTCAAGCAGGAAGGCAGCCAGCTCTACAAGAAGGTCTGATTCAAGACGTCTGTACCGGCCTTATCGGGGGCAAGCCCCCTCCCACATGACTCAAACTGTGGGAGGGGGCTTGCCCCCGATAGCGATCCAGCAAACAACAAATGCCCCTCAGAGATAACACCCTTGAGCATTCAACCGAGTACTTACTCCCCCGATATCGCAGTGCCGAGCGACAAAAGAGTCTTCGGCGCCCGCGACCTGTTCTCCCTGTGGTTCTCCCTCGGCATCGGCCTGATGGTCCTGCAGACCGGCGCGTTGCTGGCGCCGGGCCTGGGCTTGTCCGGTTCGTTGCTGGCGATTTTCCTCGGCACCCTGGTCGGCGTCCTGCTGCTGGCCGCTGTCGGCGTGATCGGCAGCGACACCGGCCTGTCCGCCATGGCCGCGCTCAAGCTGAGCCTGGGTGCCAGGGGCGCCAGCCTGCCGGCGCTGCTCAACCTGCTGCAACTGATCGGCTGGGGCTCGTTTGAAATCATCGTGATGCGCGACGCCGCCAGCCTGTTGGGCGCGCGGGCGTTCAGCGACGGCAGCCTGTTGGCCAGTCCATTATTGTGGACGCTGTTCTTTGGTGGCCTGGCGACCTTGCTGGCGGTCAGTGGCCCGCTGACGTTTGTGCGCCAGATCCTGCGCAAGTGGGGGATCTGGCTGCTGCTCGCCGCCTGCCTGTGGCTGACCTGGAACCTGTTCGCCAAAGCCGACCTCGCCGCACTCTGGGCCAAGGCCGGTGACGGTTCGATGCCGTTTGCGGTGGGCTTTGATATCGCGATTGCCATGCCGCTGTCATGGCTGCCGCTGATCGCCGATTACTCGCGCTTCGGCAAGCGCGCCCAAAGCGTGTTCGGCGGCACGGCGCTGGGGTTCTTTATCGGTAATTTCTGGCTGATGAGCCTGGGCGTGGCCTACACCCTGGCGTTTGCGCCGAGCGGTGAGGTGAATGCGCTGTTGCTGGCGTTGGCCGGGGCTGGCCTGGGGATTCCGCTGCTGCTGATCCTGCTGGATGAGTCGGAAAACGCCTTTGCCGATATTCACTCGGCGGCGGTTTCCAGCGGCATGCTGTTGCGCTTGAAGGTCGAGCACCTGGCGCTGGCCATCGGTGTGATCTGCACGCTCATCGCCTGCTTTGCACCGTTGGCCCAATACCAGAACTTCCTGTTGCTGATCGGCTCGGTATTCGCGCCGCTGTTCGGCGTGGTGCTGGTGGATCACTTCATCCTGCGGCGCCGTGGTCAGGGTACTGTCGCCAACCTGCGTTGGCCGGCACTGCTGGCGTGGTTGGGTGGCGTCGTGACGTATCACCTGTTGGCCAATCTGTATCCGGACATCGGCGCGACCCTGCCGGCGCTGGTGCTGGCAGGGCTGTTGCAGTTAATTCTGGCTAAAGCCTTCAGCGGCGTGCAGGCACCAGCTCAGGCTGGATGATGCCGTCCAGGCGTGAGTAGGGAATCTGCAATTCGACGTGGCCCAGGGCGTACGGCGCGATGGTTTTGGTAGGGTACTTGAGGATCACGCCACCATAGGTCAGCGCCACGTTCGGGGTTTTCTGGAAGGGGTAGGTCTTCACATACTCCGGCTCCAGGCTCAGGCGGGTGCTGATCAGCCAGCTGTTGTGGGCCACCTGGGCGGCTTTCCAGAACGCGTCTTCCTTGTCGGGCAGCAGCATGTCGGTCAGGGTCAGGGCCTTTTGCCGCTGGCGCGAATAGTTGATGAATGCGCGGCCCGGCTCGCCGTGGGTGGCGCCCTGGTCCAGGTAGCTGGACAATTCGATGATCACCAAGCCGTCATGCTGTTCACGTACCTTGGCCTGCAAATACATGCTGTTGCGGGGGGCGGCGGTTTTGAGGAATTGCTCGCGATAGGTCTCCAGGCTGGTCGGCAGGGGATCGCTTTGGGTCATTTCCAGCAGGCGCTGTTCAATCAATGCGTCCAGCTTGGGGTCCTTGGCAAAGTGCACGGTGTCGATATTCACCAGCGGGCAATCGGCGCTGGCGCAGCCCGGCTTGCTTTGCTCGGTGGCGTCGCGGGTGGCTTCCAGCGGAGCTTTGTAGCTTGGCTGGAACAGGCTCTGGCACGCGCCGAGGGTCAATGCGATACAGGCCACGGAGGCGATTTTTAAAAGCGACATGTAAGTCCTTCGTCTATCGATAAGAGCGAAATTTGTGCAGCTTCGACTGCCAGCACGGCAGTCAGTTCGCCACTAAGCTGATTAGAGTGTGTTTGACGCCCGCCGTCTATCCCGGCAACTGGAAAGGGGCTGCATCCAGAGGCATGAGCGCGTTAGGATGGCGCCAATTGCGCAGGCTCAACGAGGAAGGGACATGACGGATTCAGCAAAATCGACGCCGAGCACAATCGAGATTGTTCAGCGCGACAATGCCTACCAGGGCTTCTACAAGCTTGATCGCGTACAACTGCGCCATGAGAAGTTCGATGGCGGCATGAGCCGGGTGATCAACCGCGAAGTTTTTGTTCGTCATGATGCCGTGTGCGTGCTGCCCTACGACCCGCAGCGCGATGAAGTGGTGCTGATCGAGCAGTTCCGCGTCGGCGCCATGGGGCGTACCGACAACCCGTGGCTGGTGGAGATGGTCGCCGGCCTGATCGACAAGGATGAAGAGCCGGAGGAGGTTGCACACCGCGAAGCCGAGGAGGAAGCTGGGCTGACATTCTCCGCGCTGTGGCCGATCACCAAGTATTTCCCGTCGCCCGGCGGCAGTACCGAATTTGTCCACTTGTACCTGGGCCGTTGCGACAGCTCGGGCGCAGGCGGCGTCCATGGATTGGAAGAAGAAGCTGAAGATATCCGCGTCACCGTGTGGGCCTTCGAAGATGCCCTGCAAGCGGTACGCGACGGCAAAATTTCCAACGCAGCCAGCATTATCGCCCTGCAATGGCTTGCGCTTAATCGCGCGGAAGTGAGGGGGTTATGGCAGTAAAGGCACGGGAACGTTATCGAGTCGACCTGATCGGGCTGCAAGCCGCCTGCGAGGCCAACTATGCGCGGCTGATGCGCCTGCTGCCCGACATGCGCCATGCCCCCGAGGCACGGCGCATTGGCGTGACCCACGGCGACCAGATGCTCGGCGTGCTGGCCCTGGAAGTGATCGTCAATTGCCCCTACACCACCACCCTGCGCGTGCGCCAGGAACACAGCCTGCCTTGGCTGCCGGTGCCGCAGTTGGAAGTCCAGGTGTACCACGACGCGCGCATGGCCGAAGTGATCAGCGCCGAACATGCGCGGCGCTTTCGCAGCATCTATCCTTACCCCAACGTGTTCATGCACCAGCCCGATGAGAAAGCACAGCTGAATGTGTTCCTCGGTGAATGGTTGAGCCACTGCCTGGCCCTGGGCCATGAGTTCGAAGCCGTGCGGTAGATGTGAACTGCGTCCGCTTCCTGGGTTTCCTCTTTGTGTCCTGCCCCAGCATAATCACGCCAAACGTCCATTCCTGCGATTGCCTTGGGAGAGCGCCTTGCCGAGCGTATCCACCGTGAGCCCCGATGCACCGGCCTTGCTGGTGCAACTGTCCGACAGCCACCTGTTTGCCGAGGCCGATGGCACGCTGTTGGGCATGAACACCCGTGACAGCCTGCAAAGGGTGATCGAGTTGGTGCGTGCGCAGCAGCCACGCATTGATCTGGTGTTGGCCACCGGGGATCTTTCCCAGGACGGCACATTGGAGTCGTATCAGCAGTTTCGCGATATGACGGCGCCCATCGGCGCCCCGACGCGCTGGATTCCCGGCAATCACGACGAGCCGCAGATCATGGCCCACGCCGCGGTGCACAGCGATTTGCTGGAGCCGGTGGTCGATGTCGGCCAGTGGCGCATCACCCTGCTGGACTCCGCCGTACCCGGTTCGGTGCCCGGTTACTTGCAGGACAGCCAATTGCAACTGCTCGCCCAGGCCCTGAGCGAGGCGCCAAACCGTCACCACCTGGTGTGCTTCCACCATCATCCGGTGTCCATCGGTTGCGCCTGGATGGAACCCATTGGCCTGCGCAACCCAGAGGCCCTGTTTGCCGTGCTCGACCGTTTCCCGCAGGTAAGGGCGGTACTGTGGGGGCATGTGCACCAGGAAATCGACCGCGAGCGCAACGGCGTGCGCCTGCTGGCGTCGCCGTCCACCTGCATCCAGTTCGCGCCGGGCAGCGAGGATTTCAAGGTCAGTGAGCAAGCACCGGGCTACCGCTGGCTGCGCCTGCATGCCGACGGACGGTTGGAAACTGGCGTAGAGCGGGTCCAGGGCTTCGAATTTACCGTGGACTACGGCAGCAACGGCTATTAACTGTGGGAGGGGGCTTGCCCCCGATGGCGGTGGATCAGTCACATCTAACCGTGCCTGACACTCCGCTATCGGGGGCAAGCCCCCTCCCACATTGGATCTTCGGTGTATTGAGGGCTGAGGTCATCACACACGGCCCCGATCCCTGTAAACTGCGCCTCTTTGGCTGAGTCATGGAGAGCCCGGCATGTCCGCTTCGATCCTGTATATCCACGGTTTCAACAGTGCGCCCGCGTCCAACAAGGCCACTCAGTTGATCACCGTGATGGGCGCCATCGGCCTGGCTGATCAACTGCGTGTACCGGCCCTGCACCACCATCCCCGTCAGGCGATTCCTCAACTGGAAGCCGCGATTGCCGAACTGGGTCGGCCACTGCTGGTCGGCAGCTCACTCGGCGGCTACTATGCAACCCATCTTGCCGAACGCCATGGCCTCAAGGCATTGCTGGTGAACCCGGCGGTCAGTCCCCATCGGATGTTCGACGGTTACCTGGGCACCCAGAAGAACCTCTACACCGATGAAACCTGGGAACTCACCCACGACCACGTGACGGCCCTGGCCGAGCTGGAAGTACCGGCGCCCCAGGACGCCGCGCGGTATCAGGTGTGGTTGCAGACCGGGGATGAAACCCTGGACTATCGCCTCGCCCAGCAGTATTACCGAGCCTGTGCCTTGCGCATCCAGGCCGGCGGCGACCATGGTTACCAGGGGTTCGCCCGGCAATTACCGGCAATGTTGAGCTTTGCCGGCATTGGCGCAGATCAGTATCAATCCTTCGACTTTGCTGCACTGTAAAGTCGCAGGTCATTTTTTAATCGAACGACTCACGACGAGACCCCATGGCCACTCCCAGCGCTAGCTCTTATAACGCCGACGCCATCGAAGTCCTCTCGGGCCTCGACCCGGTGCGCAAACGCCCCGGCATGTACACCGACACCAGTCGGCCGAACCACCTTGCCCAGGAAGTCATCGACAACAGTGTCGACGAAGCCTTGGCCGGGCACGCCAAGTCGGTGCATGTCATTCTTCACGCTGACCACTCCCTGGAAGTGTCCGACGATGGTCGCGGCATGCCGGTGGACATCCACCCGGAAGAGGGCGTGTCGGGCGTCGAGCTGATCCTCACCAAGCTCCATGCGGGTGGCAAGTTCTCCAACAAGAACTACCAGTTCTCCGGTGGTCTGCACGGTGTGGGTATTTCCGTGGTCAACGCCTTGTCCACGCTGGTGCGGGTCAAGGTCAAGCGTGACGGCAACGAGTACCAGATGACCTTCGCCGATGGCTACAAAGCCACCGACCTGGAAGTGATCGGCACCGTTGGCAAGCGCAACACCGGCACCAGCGTGTACTTCGCGCCGGACCCGAAATACTTCGATTCGCCGAAATTCTCCATCAGCCGCCTCAAGCATGTGCTCAAGGCCAAGGCCGTGCTGTGCCCTGGCCTGCTGGTGACCTTTGAAGACAAAGGCACCGGCGAGAAGGTCGAGTGGCATTACGAAGACGGCCTGCGTTCGTACCTGGAAGACTCCGTCAGCGACTTCGAACGCCTACCCAACGAGCCGTTCTGCGGCAGCCTGGCCGGTAATAAAGAAGCCGTGGACTGGGCGCTGCTGTGGTTGCCTGAGGGTGGCGACAGCGTGCAGGAAAGCTACGTCAACCTGATCCCCACGGCTCAGGGCGGCACCCACGTCAACGGTTTGCGTCAGGGCCTGCTCGATGCCATGCGCGAATTCTGCGAATACCGCAGCCTGCTGCCACGCGGCGTGAAGCTGGCGCCGGAAGACGTGTGGGAGCGCATTGCGTTCGTGCTGTCGATGAAGATGCAAGAGCCGCAATTCTCCGGCCAGACCAAAGAGCGCCTGTCCTCCCGTGAAGCGGCGGCGTTTGTCTCCGGTGTGGTCAAGGATGCATTCAGCCTGTGGCTCAACGAGCACCCTGAACTGGGCCTGGCCCTGGCCGAACTGGCAATCAACAACGCCGGCCGTCGCTTGAAGGCCAGCAAGAAAGTCGAGCGCAAGCGCATCACCCAAGGCCCGGCGTTGCCTGGCAAACTGGCCGATTGCGCCGGACAGGACCCGATGCGCTCCGAGCTGTTCCTGGTGGAAGGTGACTCCGCCGGCGGTTCCGCCAAGCAAGCGCGGGACAAGGAATTCCAGGCGATCCTGCCGTTGCGCGGCAAGATCCTCAACACCTGGGAAGTCGATGGCAGCGAAGTCCTTGCCAGCCAGGAAGTGCACAACATCGCCGTGGCCATTGGTGTAGACCCGGGCGCAGCGGACATGAGCCAGTTGCGCTACGGCAAGATCTGCATCCTCGCCGACGCCGACTCCGATGGTTTGCACATTGCCACGCTGCTCTGCGCGTTGTTCGTGCAGCACTTCCGCCCGCTGGTGGATGCTGGCCACGTCTACGTCGCCATGCCGCCGCTGTACCGGATCGACCTGGGCAAGGAGATTTTCTACGCCCTGGACGAAGCCGAGCGCGATGGCATTCTCGACCGCCTGGTAGCCGAGAAAAAACGCGGCAAACCGCAGGTCACGCGATTCAAAGGCCTGGGTGAAATGAACCCGCCGCAACTGCGCGAAACCACCATGGACCCGAACACCCGGCGCCTGGTGCAGCTGACCTTGGACGACTTCGCAGCCACCTCGGAAATGATGGACATGCTGCTGGCGAAGAAACGCGCGCCGGACCGCAAGTCCTGGCTGGAATCCAAAGGCAACCTGGCCGAGGTTCTGGGCTGATGCGCACAGGTTTCGCCCTGGCGATCCTGATATTGAGCAGTTTGGCGGCCACCCAGGTGGCTGCCGCGCCTGCGGTCGAGCTCAAACTGGTGTCTGAACACCCGGTGGATGGCATGCGTGGCGGCAACCTGTCGGGCCTGGCGTTGTGCGGCAACGAGTTGTGGACGGTTTCCGACCGTGATGACGACCAGATCTACCGCCTGGACATCAGCGCACCGACCTGGAAGGCTGAAACGGTAAAGATCGACGTGCCACCGGTGCCCGAGTCCGGCTTGCCGTGGGGGTTGCGTTCACGTACCAAGGCCGCGTCTTTCATTCGCGGTGGCGACCTGGATTTTGAAGGGATCACCTGCGATGCCGCCGGTAACCGCTACATTGTCAGCGAAGCCCATGCGGCGGTGCTGCAAGTGCCGGTGACGGGCGCGCCTGAGTGGTTGAAGATCGCACCCAGCATGGTGCGTGAAGCGCGGGCCAGCGGTATGTTGCTGCACTTCAATGCATTGTTTGAAGGCCTGGCGATCAACCCCGAAGGCAACCAGATCTGGCTGGCGGCTGAGCGTGAACGGCGTGGCCTGATTTCCATCAAGCGTCCGCAAAGCCTGTGGGACTGTGACGGCCCCTGCGTCTTGCTGAGCGAAGCCGGCCAGGAAGTGCAACCAGCCCAGTTCCCGAACGCCAAGGCGGTGTCCAAGGATTTTGCCGATCTGGCGCTGTTCAACGGCAAGCTGTTTACCCTGGAACGCAATGCGTTCCAGATTTGCCGGCGTGACGCGATTACGGCCAAGGTTGAGCTGTGCTGGTCGTTTGCCGACGAGACCCTGACGCCTGAGCGGCGTTACCCCCAGCCTTATGGCCTGGCGGAAGCTCTGGTGGTGGATGCCGACGGTGCCTGGCTGGGCATCGACAACAATTTCGGCCCGCGTGCCGATGGTGAAAAACGCCCCATGGTCTATCGTTTTGCCGCCCCTGCCGGTGGCTGGAGCGCCAAGCCATGAGCCGATATTTTTTTGAATTGACCCGGCGCCGTGGCATTTCCGCTGCGCCATACCCAAGCATGATGAGGCCCGCATGAGTGACATCCTCGCAGACAGCTTAGACGGCGTAGAACGCCGGTCGCTGGCTGACTTCACCGAAAATGCCTACCTCAACTACTCCATGTACGTGATCATGGACCGTGCCTTGCCGCATATCGGCGATGGCCTGAAGCCCGTACAACGGCGCATCATCTATGCCATGAGTGAGTTGGGCCTGGACGCCGATTCCAAGCACAAGAAATCGGCGCGTACCGTCGGTGACGTACTCGGTAAGTTCCACCCCCACGGCGACTCGGCGTGCTACGAAGCCATGGTGCTGATGGCCCAACCGTTCAGCTATCGCTACACACTGGTGGACGGCCAGGGTAACTGGGGTGCGCCAGATGATCCCAAGTCCTTCGCAGCCATGCGATACACCGAAGCGCGCCTCTCGCGTTACTCGGAAGTGTTGCTGAGCGAGTTGGGGCAGGGCACCGCCGACTGGGGACCGAACTTCGACGGCACGCTTGACGAGCCGCTGGTGTTGCCGGCACGTTTGCCGAATATCCTGCTCAATGGCACCACCGGTATTGCGGTGGGCATGGCCACTGACGTACCGCCGCACAACCTGCGTGAGGTCGCCACGGCCTGCGTACGTTTGCTGGATGAGCCCAAAGCCACGGTGGAGCAGCTCTGCGAGCATATCCAGGGCCCGGACTATCCGACCGAAGCGGAAATCATCACACCGCGCGCCGACCTGCTGAAAATGTACGAAACCGGCAAGGGCTCGGTACGCATGCGCGCCGTGTACCACATCGAGGATGGCGACATTATCGTCACCGCGCTGCCGCACCAGGTGTCCGGCGCCAAGGTGCTGGAGCAGATCGCCGCGCTGATGCAGGCCAAACCGTCGAAACTGCCGCAGGTTGCCGACCTGCGTGACGAATCCGACCACGAAAACCCCTGCCGCATCGTGATCATCCCGACCAACAGCCGGGTCGACCACGAAGTGTTGATGCAGCATCTGTTTGCCAGCACGGACCTGGAGTCCAGCTATCGGGTCAACGTCAACATCATCGGCCTGGACGGCAAGCCGCAGTTGAAGAACCTGCGCAACCTGCTGGTGGAGTGGCTGGAGTTCCGGGTGCAGACCGTGCGTCGCCGCCTGCAATTCCGCCTCGATAAGGTCGAGCGCCGCCTGCACCTGTTGGACGGCTTGCTGATCGCCTACCTCAATCTGGATGAAGTGATCCACATCATCCGTACCGCCGAGCACCCGAAAGCCGAGCTGATCGCGCGGTTTGAGCTGAGCGAGATCCAGGCGGACTACATCCTCGACACCCGCTTGCGTCAATTGGCGCGACTGGAAGAAATGAAACTGCGCGACGAACAGGACGCGCTGCTCAAGGAACAAGCCAAGCTGCAAGCTCTGCTGGGCAGCGAAGCCAAGCTGAAAAAGCTGGTGCGCAGCGAGCTGATCAAAGACGCCGAAACCTACGGCGACGACCGTCGTTCGCCAATTGTGCAGCGTGCCGAGGCGAAAGCCCTGACAGAAACCGAGCTGCTGCCAAACGAGAAAATTACGGTCGTTCTGTCGGAAAAGGGTTGGGTTCGATCCGCCAAGGGGCATGATATTGACGCCACCGGTTTGTCGTACAAGGCCGGCGACGGGTTCAAGACCGCTGCGGCCGGGCGTTCCAACCAGTTTGCGGTGTTTATCGACTCCACCGGGCGCAGTTATTCGGTGCCGGCTCACACCTTGCCATCCGCACGGGGGCAGGGCGAGCCGTTGACCGGGCGCCTGACGCCGCCACCTGGGGCGAATTTCGAATGTGTGCTGCTGCCGGACGATGATGCGCTATACGTGATCGCGTCCGACGCGGGTTATGGGTTCGTGGTCAAGGGTGAAGACCTGCAGGCCAAGAACAAGGCGGGCAAGGCTTTGCTGAGCTTGCCCAACAACGCCAAGGTGATCCTGCCGCGGCCGGTGGATGATCGTGAAAGCAACTGGCTGGCGTCGGTGACCACCGAAGGGCGCTTGCTGGTGTTCAAGATCAGCGACCTGCCGCAGCTGGGCAAAGGTAAGGGCAACAAGATCATCGGTATTCCCGGCGAGCGGGTGGCCAGTCGCGAAGAGTACGTGACCGACATCGCGGTGATCCCGGAAGGCGCGACCCTGGTGCTTCAAGCCGGCAAGCGCACCTTGTCGCTGCGTCCTGATGACCTGGAGCATTACAAGGGAGAACGTGGTCGGCGTGGCAACAAACTGCCTCGAGGCTTCCAGCGAGTGGATGCCCTGCTGGTAGAAGCGCCGGTTTAACGCGTTTTAGAGCTCTCGATCTACGATTTAACGCGTAGATCGACGCTTTGGCGCTGGAGTCATGGCGCATATTCACGGATGATATGGCCTTTCCAGCGCCGGCGTGGCCGAGCGTGTTTAGGTTATTTTTAGTATTACATTGTGGTTTGCCTTGTGGCAGCCACCTGGATGGGATGATGACTGCTCCACGCCTTCCTTTTATTTTCATGCTCGCTGGCCTTTTGGGGTTGGCGGGTTGCAGCACCCATCAACCGGTGTCGCTGTACCAGCTGGACAGCGGAAGTCCGGCTCAACCTGCACAGACCGCCGGCATGGCCGTTTTGCTCGGCCCGGTGGTCGTAGCCGACTACCTGCAACGCGAAACCCTCCTGCAACGTCAGAACGATGGAAGCCTGCAAGGTTCCACCGATGGTCGTTGGGCGGGGAGTTTGTCCTCTGATATCAACCAGTTGATGTTGCGCCAGGTGGCGGGTCAGTTGGACAGCCAGCGTGTGGTCCTCGCGCCTGCACCCACCGGTTTTACCCCGGATGTGCAGGTGTTGCTGACCATTACCCGGCTCGACTCCGGTGCGTCGCAACCGGCAATCCTCGACGCACAATGGCGTTTGATCGACCGTCGTGGCCAGGTGCGCGATAACCGCATCGTGCATTTGCAGGAACAGCACACCGGCTCCACTGCGTCCCAGGTCCAGGCCCAGGGCGTGCTGTTGCAGCATTTGGCGCAGCAGTTGTCGGTGGCGCTCAAGCCATTGGCCAACCAGCCGCCGATTGCCGAAGCGCCGCGCAAGCAGAGCGCCCCGGCGCAGGCCAAGCCGGCCGCTCCGGAAAAGCCGAAGATGCCAATGGCGACGCCGATCCGTACGGATATGGAAGTGTTCAGGTTCTGATCTGAATCGCGCACAAACAAAAGGCCCGCTGAGTAAGCGGGCCTTTTTGTTTGTGCGCAATTTGAGCCAGGCTGCGGACCCAATGTGGGAGGGGGCCTACCGTTTTATTTGGTGCGGGTCTCATGCATCCGCGCCAACTGCCGCTCCAGCATCGACGGATAGGGCTCCATCAACCGCTCCACACAACTGGCACCCTCAGGGCTGGCAATCGGGCGGATACGTGCGCGTTGGCGGATCAGCGTGTCTTCACTGATCTTGCGCTCCACCAGCAGCAGGTTGCGGCTGTGTTGGGACAAGGCCAGGGCATCCTGGGCGATCTCGGTGAGCAACAGGTCGATCTGGCTTATGCCGAACAGATCGTCGCCCACTGTCAGGCCAAGCTGCAGTTGCAGGGTAATGCCGCTGTCTGCCACTTCGATCTGCAGTTCATGACCCAGGGCGCGCAGCAGTTCGCCGCAGCAAATGGCGTTGGTCAGGTAGTCTTCACCACTGTCTTCGCTGTGGAACAGCATCAGCGTGCTGCCATCGTTCAGAGTGTGCAGTTCGCTCTGGTACAACGAGGCGGCCTGGTCGAGGCAGTCACGGTAGCGTTCCAGCAATTCGGTCAGGCGTGCGCGTGGCAGGCGACGCAGTTGATCCTGCGCACCCAGTTGCACCGCCAGAACGGCGCTGTACTGCGGTTCCGCACTCTTTACCGGAGCCGGTTTGGCGGCGACGGCCGGCGCGCTGGCCGAGGTGTCGCGCAGGTCGGCGAACGGGTCTTCGTCGTCCAGCTCGTCTTCTTCAGCTTTGAACGCCTGGCGGGTGGCAGGTTTTAGGCCCGCTACCGGCGCGTCTCCCACTTCAAACTCAGGCTCATCGTCGAACTCAGGTTCTGGCTCAATCTCGCGCACCACCGGTTCCGGGGCGAAGCTGGCGTGAAGTTGGCGAGCGAGGTCGCCTATTTCGTCCTGGCGATCAGTGGCCGGGGTATGTTCGTCGATGTCCCGCAGCCAGATGCGCAGTTGCATCAAGGGCGTAGAGATATGCCGTCCCAGGCGCAGGCTCAGGGCCAGGGCCAATGCCAGCAGGATCGCGCTGAGAATGCCCATGCTTTGCAGGCTGATGGTCATCGGCTGCTGGAATTGCTGCATGTCGAGGCTGATGCGCAGTTGGCCGGCCTTCACATCCTGAAAGGTGATATTGCTCGAATACAGGCCTTCGGCCTCACCCAGCAGGCCGTTTTTCGGGCGTTGCCCGGCTTCGGCCATGATCCGGTTGTCCACGCTGTAGATGGCGGCGTGGGCCACCAGCGGGTTCTTGGTCAGGTTGTTGAGCAGCACGTTGAGGCTGAGGATGTCGTTGGACACCAGCAACTCAGTCGCCGAGGTGGCGGTCTGTGTGGTCAGGCTCTCGCCCAGGGCGTCGGCTTGTTCGTGCATGGCCTGTTTGAACTGCAATCCCATCACGCAGGCATAGATCACCAGGGCCAGGGCGACCAGGATCACGTTATGGCTGGCGATGCGTAATGCGATCGGTACACGGCGGTGGCGCAGTGCCCGGAAGATCAGCAGGAAGAAGTTATCGGTTTTTACTGGCGTGGGCCGGTTCACTTGCGCTCGGCTCTTGGTCCGTGAAGTTGACGCGCAGTATAGCGACAGCCCCATGACCGGCAAAGCGCTGGCTGTGCCCGATGGTCACTGAAAGTGGGTAGAATGCGGTTTTTTTCCAGCCTGGGGGTGCGCCTTGCGCGAAATTGTCCTGATTAACATCACTGGGGAAGACCGCCCGGGTCTGACCGCAGCCATTACCGGCGTTCTGGCCCAGGGTGGTGTGAACATTCTCGACATCGGCCAGGCGGTGATCCACGACACCTTGTCGTTCGGCATCCTGGTCGAGATCCCGAGCACCGAGCAGGCGTCTTCGGTGCTCAAGGACATCCTGTTTACGGCGTACAAGCTGGACCAACAGGTGCGTTTCACCCCGGTGTCCGAAGCCGATTACCAGCAATGGGTGGCCGGCCAGGGCAAAAAACGCCACATCGTCACGCTGCTGACCCGCAAGGTCACCGCCGAGCAACTGCAGCGTGTCAGCTCCATTACCGCGCAATATGGCCTGAATATCGACCATATCGACCGTTTGTCGGGTCGTATGCCATTGGACACGCCGGCCGACAAGGGCAAGGGCTGCATCGAGTTCTCCGTGCGCGGCGAACCGGCCGACCCGCAGGCCCTGCGTGCCGAGTTCCTCAGCGTGGCCCAGGAGCTGAACGTCGATATCGCCTTCCAGGAAGACTCACTGTTCCGCCGCAACCGCCGCCTGGCAGTGTTCGACATGGACTCGACGCTGATCGAGGCTGAGGTCATCGACGAGCTGGCCAAGGCTGCGGGTGTTGGCGAGCAGGTCTCGGAAATCACCGAGCGCGCCATGGCCGGTGAACTCGACTTCCGCGCCAGCTTCAAGGAGCGCCTGGCGCTGCTCAAGGGCCTGGACGTGAGCGTGCTGGACGCCATCGGCGCTTCCCTGCGCCTGACCGAAGGTGCAGAGACCCTGTTCGCCGAGCTCAAGCGCCTCGGTTACAAGACCGCCATCCTGTCGGGCGGCTTCACCTATTTCGCCAAGCAATTGCAGGCTAAATTAGGCATCGACTATGTGTTCGCCAATGAGCTGGAAGTGGTGGATGGCAAGGTGACCGGTGTGGCGGTGGAGCCGATTGTCGACGCGCAGCGCAAAGCGGATCTGCTCAAGGAATTGGCTCACAAGGAAGGGTTGCGTCTGGAGCAGACTATTGCGGTCGGCGACGGTGCGAATGACTTGCCGATGTTGGCAATCGCGGGGTTGGGCGTGGCGTTCCGGGCCAAACCGTTGGTGAAGCAGTCGGCCAAGCAGGCGATTTCGACGCTGGGGCTGGACGGTGTGTTGTATCTGCTGGGCTTTCGCGATCGCGACGGTCAGCTGTAACTCGATCTCACAGTAGGAATACAGTTAAAAATGTGGGAGGGGGCTTGCCCCCGATAGCAGAGTGTCAGCAAGCACATGTTTCAGCTGATACACCGCAATCGGGGGCAAGCCCCCTCCCACATTTGACCTTCACTGAATTCAAATCAGGCTTTCGGCAGTGCGATGCCTTGGCCCATCTGCACCGGCGTCCCCGCCGCCAGTTCTTCTGCCCACTTCACCTGATCCGGCCCGAACAGCACAATCGCCGTCGAGCCCAGCTTGAAGCGACCCAACTCGGCACCTTTTTCCAGGTGGATCGGCGCACGTGCAGCTTCGTCGTAGCGGAAGGTTTTCAGCTCACGCTTCGGCGGTGTCACCAGCCCGGCCCACACGGTTTCAATCGACGCCACAATCATCGCGCCCACCAATACCACGGCCATCGGGCCGCGTTCGGTGTCGAAGATGCAGGCAACGCGCTCGTTACGTGCAAACAACTCGGGTACGTTTTCAGCGGTGGTCTGGTTGACCGAAAAGATGCGTCCAGGAATGTAGACCATCTCGCGCAGCGTGCCGGCCAACGGCATGTGCACGCGGTGGTAGTCCTTCGGCGAGAGGTAGATAGTGGCGAAATCACCGCCCATGAACGGCGCCGCTACGGCTGCATCGCCACCCAGCAGTTCCAGCACGCTGAAGCTGTGGCCTTTGGCCTGGAACACGCGGCCATGTTCGATCGGACCCAACTGGCTGACCGCACCATCGGCTGGGCTCAGCACCGCGCCTGGGGTTTGATCCAGCGGGCGGGCGCCGTCTTTCAGGGCACGGGTGAAGAAGGCGTTGAAGTGCTCGTAAGCGGTGACGTCTTCTACCAGGGCCTGGGACATGTCCACTTGATAGCGCTTGGCAAACCAGGCGGTGAAGGCATTCTTGAACCAGCGCACGCGGCACTCGGCGACACAACCTGCCAGGCGCGACAGCAAGTGGTGCGGCAGCAAGTATTGGCTGAGGATAAACAACTGCTTTTTCATAACTGTCCTTAAACCTTAAATCTCGACGGGGGTGTCGGGGTGGTTGCCCCATTCGCCCCAGGAACCGGCATAACCTTTGACTCGCGGATAACCGAGCGCCTTGGCCACCAGGTAGGTGAAGCCAGAGCGGTGGTGAGTCTGGCAGTGAGTGATGATTTCTTTATCTTTGGTCAATCCGAGGTCTTCGAGAATCTGCGGCATGTCACGGCGGATACGCAGGTTGCGTGCCTTGTCCATACCCGCGGTCCATTCGAAGTTGACCGCGCCGGGGATATGCCCGCCTTTGGCAGCGAGGACCTTCTCGCCGGAGTATTCCAGCGGCCCGCGAGCATCCCAGATGCCCAGGTCGGCAGCACCCAGGCGGCTTTGCAGGTATTCACGCGTGGCGGTGGGGCCTTCGTGCAGCGTGAGGCTGACCGGGCCACCGACAGGCGCGGGCACGTCGGTGGAGACCGGGTGGTGTTCTTCCAGCCAGGCCAGCAGGCCGCCATCCAGGTAGTGGTATTTCTGGTGGCCGATCACGTCGAGCATCCAGATAAAGCGCCCGGACCAGCCGCCGCCTTCGTCGTCATAGACCACGTAGGTTGCATCCGGGGTGTGGCCCAGTTCGCCGAACAGTTTTTCCAGGTCCGCCTTGCTGGGCAGCAGGCCGGGCGCCGGCGGCTGGCCCAGTTGGGTGCGCTTGGGGTCAACGAAATGCGCGCCGGGGATATGCCCTTCGGCGTAGCGGGCAGCGCTGGTGAGGTCCACCAGAATCAGGTGTTCGGCACCGAGGCGACCAATCAGGTCGCTGGACTCGATCACCAGCGGCAAGCCAGAGAAGTCAGGCATGTGAGGTCTCCTGGGCACAAATGTTGGCGATAAAAGACGGCGATTGTAGCGCAAGCATCAGGCGCTGCGGTTGGTAAAGCAGTGCAGGGCTTTTTCGATGCATTGGGCGGTTTTGCCGAAGGCCTGCACGGTGGTTTCCGAGAACGGCCCGCCACCCTGGTCGGCCACCATCAGCATCACCACCTTGCCATTGCAACTCAGGGAGCGCAGCAGCAGATGTTCGCCGGTGAACAGGCGGCGCAGGATCGGCGGCAGCAACGCTGAGAACTGGGCATGGTTTTCGGGGTTGAGGCGCACCTGGGCGGACTTTTCCAGCAGACGTTGCAGCAGGGTGCTGTTGACCACGTCCAGGCTCAGGTTGGCGGCGTCCTTGGGCAGGCCATCGACCTGGTGCACGCGCAAGGTACTCAAGGCGCGATCGGCCATCAGCAGCATGACCCGCTGCATGCCACTGGCGACCAAGGCCTCTTTGGCGCACGTGGTCAGGTGCATCGCGTTGGCAAAGCGGCTCGGTTCCACCAAGAGTTCAGTGCAGCGCTTGCGCCACACGGCCAGGGCCTCGGCGGTGGGCGGTGGCGCCGGCAGCAGGCCGCGATGAATCTTCGCCACATGCCACGGCCAGATCAGCGACAGCGCCGGGTGCCAGAGGTCGGGCATCAGGGTGGTACGGGCACTGGTGACAGCTTGTTGGTGGACCAGTTGCTGCACCTCGCCCAACGGTTGTTGCAGGTACAGCGCTGTGAGCAACTGCCAGCGTTCGGTGTGCGGGCAGGTCCAGGATTCCTGGGCCGACATCGCCAGGCCGTTGGCCAGCAACACGGTATTGGCCGGCTGGTTCAGCCAGCGCCGCAGGTTGGGTTCGGCGTCGAGCAATTGCTGATGGCGCAGTGGGTCGTCCTCACGGGCGATATGCAGGGCCTTGACCAGCAGGCGCTGCTCGCTCATCAGCAACTTATAGCCCTGGGACACCCAGATCGGCAGGTGCCAGGCTTCGGTCAGGCCGACGCACAGGTCCAGCAGGCGTATGCCGAACAGTTCCTGCTCGACCGCGCGGGCTGACTGGCCCTTGTGGATAACCCGCAGCTCCCACTCCTCCAGAAGCTTGGGGTAGGCCACCGCCATCGGCCACAGTGGCGACAGGAACAACAGGCTGCCCCAGTGGATGTCCTGCCACAGCCGCGCCAGGCGACTGCCGAACAAACCGTTGGCCTGCTGCGACGCGTGCTGGCTGACCAGCAACAGTTGGCGCAATGCCACGGGGATCTCGTGTGCGGGCACCGAGGGCAGGCGCGCCAGCAATTCTTCGGCGCGCTTGAGGCCCAGGCGATTGAGCGCCACCTCGAGGTTTTCCGCCGGTTCCGCCAGGCTGCCATGGGTGTGGCTGTTGGCCTCGCGCATCACGCTGAGCACCAGGGCCGGGCTGTTTTGCATCAGCTCGGCAATATCCCGCAACGAACTGCGGTTATCACGGATGCCTTTGCACACGCGGTCGTGGCTGGCCTGGGGAACGGGCAGCAGCACATCGTCCAGGCGCTTGATCCAAGCGGCGAGAGAGTTGGGTTTTGCAGTTGGGACTGTCGTTTCATTAGCCATGATTGGGGCGCGATCATCACTTGCGGTCTACACGCCCGGAGCGGGCCGAACTGGCTTTTCGCCTTAACGGGCTATAGTCTGGCGCAGTTTTGCCGATAAGTAGAACAAGAGTTTTCTGCTACACCCAATATGTCCATGAACCCGACGGCGCAAGTACTCATCTCCTATGGCTAAAATTATCGGCATCATCGTCGTCTTCGCAAGCGTGCTCGGCGGGTACGTCCTGTCCCACGGTAAAATCGCTGCGCTGATCCAGCCTTTCGAGGTGATGATCATCGGCGGTGCGGCACTGGGTGCATTCCTGCAGGCGAACCCCGGCTACATGACCATGCACGTGATCAAGAAGTCGCTGGGCATGTTCGGTTCGCGCTTCACCCATACCTTCTACCTGGAGGTGTTGGGCCTGGTCTACGAGATCCTCAACAAGAGCCGCCGCGAAGGCATGATGGCCATCGAGGCCGACATCGAAGACGCCGCCGCCAGCCCGATTTTCGCCAAGTACCCGGCCGTGCTCAAAGATGAGCGCATGACCGCCTACATCTGTGACTACCTGCGCATCATGTCCTCCGGCAACATGGCCCCCCACGAGCTGGAAGGCCTGTTCGACATGGAGTTGTTCAGCCTCAAGGAAGAGCTGGAGCACCCCTCCCACGCGGTGACCGGCATCGCTGATGGTATGCCGGGTTTCGGTATCGTCGCGGCGGTACTCGGTATCGTGGTGACCATGGCATCCCTGGGTGAGGGCGACCAGGCCGCTATCGGCATGCACGTGGGTGCGGCGCTGGTCGGTACCTTCTTCGGTATTCTCGCGGCCTATGGCTTCTTCGGCCCGCTGGCGACTTCCCTGGCCCATGACGCCAAGGAAGAAGTGAACCTGTACGAGTCGATCAAGGCCAGCCTGGTTGCTTCCGCTTCCGGCATGCCGCCGTCGCTGGCGGTGGAGTTCGGCCGCAAAGTGCTGTACCCCAAGCATCGCCCAAGCTTCGCCGAGCTGGAACAAGCGGTTCGCGGTCGCTAAGCCATGGAAAACAACCAGCCGATAATCATCAAGCGCGTCAAGCGCTTCGCTGCGGGGCACCATGGTGGCGCCTGGAAAATCGCCTTCGCCGACTTTGCGACGGCGATGATGGCGTTCTTCCTGGTGCTGTGGCTGATGTCCACCGCCACGCCGGAACAGAAGATCGCCATTGCCGGCTACTTCAAGGACCCGATTGGTTTCTCGGAAAGCGGCACGCCCTTCGTGATCGACCTGGGCGGCTCGCCGCAGTTGGCGCCTGAGCGCACCATCAACCCGGAGGTCAAGACCGAAGCGCCTCAGGAAAAAATCCCGATCGAGCGCGATACTGTCGAGTCGATGGCCGAACAGGTCGAGCAGGAGCGTCTTGAACTGTTGCTGCAAGAACTGCAGACCAAGGTTGAGGAAAACCCGCAACTGTTGAAGTTCAAGGATCAGATTTCATTCGAGATCACCCCGGACGGCTTGCGCATCCAGATCACCGACGCAGCCAACCGCCCGATGTTCGACTCCGGCAGTGCGCGCTTGAAGCCGTACTTTGAAGACATCCTGCTGGCCATGGCCGACACCATCAAGGCGGTGCCGAACAAGATCAGCATCAGTGGCCACACCGACGCCAAGCCGTATGCAGGGCAGGGCGACTTCGGCAACTGGGAGCTTTCCGCCAACCGCGCCAACGCCGCACGCCGTGCGCTGGTGGCCGGCAGCTACCCGGACCCGCAAGTGGCGCGCGTGGTAGGGTTTGCATCGTCGCAGCTGTTTGACCCCAAGGACCCGTTCAACCCGATCAACCGCCGTATCGATATCGTGGTGCTGACCAAAAAGGCCCAACGTGCGATCGAAGGTGACCAGCCCCCAGCGGCGCAACCTACTCCGGGGGCCGGCGCGCCGGGTGAAGTACCGGCCGATCCGAACGCGATTCCGCCAGGACAGGAGCCGTTGCCGGCGCATGAGCTGCGTCAGAAGCTGAACCTGTTTGATGACGGTGGGGTGAAGGATCCTACGGTGCCTAAGACGGGTTCTTAGGCAACTAAGGTCTTTTTGTGGTGAGCGGGCTTGTCCCGCGTAGGGCTGCAAAGCAGCCCTGGCCCGAACGACGCATTCCCTCCAGATAAAACGCGTCATTAGGCTTCGGGGCTGCTGCGCAGCCCAACGCGGGACAAGCCCGCTCGCCACAATGTTGTCTGTGCGGCTCAATAACTGCTTTCGGGCAAACTCGCAATAATCGACCGATAGCTGTTCATCCGCTGCTGCTGCACGCGCCCATCTTCCAGGGCCTTGAGCAACGCACAGCCCGGTTCGCGGTCGTGTTTGCAGTCGCGGAAGCGGCAGGTGCCGATCAGGTCGTTGAATTCGATAAAGCCCGCTTCGACATCGCTGCGGCTGACGTGGCCGAGGCCGAATTCGCGGATACCGGGGGAGTCGATCAGCTCGCCGCCGCCGGGGAAGTGGAACAACCGTGCGGTGGTGGTGGTGTGGGTGCCCTGGCCGGACAGTTCCGACAGTGGGCCTACGCGGGTGTCGACTTCCGGCAGCAGGCTGTTGACCAGCGAAGATTTACCTACGCCGGACTGGCCCACGAACACGCTGATGCGTCCGTCCAACTGCTGTTGCAGCTGTTCCATGCCATTACCGTGATGCGCCGAAACCTCCAGCACGGGGTAGCCGAGGGTGCGGTACACCGCCAGTAACGCGTTGAGCGCCGGGGCATTCTGCTCGTCGATCAGGTCGAATTTGTTCAGCAGCAACAGCGGGCGGATGCCGGCATGCTCGGCCGCCACCAGGTAGCGGTCGATCAGGTTGGCATGGGGCTCGGGCAGTGGCGCAAACACGATCACGATCATGTCGACGTTGGCGGCTACCGGCTTGAGCTGGCCACGGCTATCCGGGCGGCGCAGTTCGGTGGTGCGCGGCAGTTGGGCGACGATCACGCCGATGCCCTGGTTGCCGGCACGCCACACAACCTTGTCGCCTGTGACCAGCGCCGGCAGGTTGGCGCGCAAGTGGCAGCGGAACACCTGGCCTGCGAGTTCGCCTTCGAGCGCCTCGACTTCGACCTGCACGCCGAAGTGCGCGATCACCAGGCCTGTTTGTTCAGGGCCGAGGTCGCCGCCCTCGAGCGCTTCCACGGCGGAGGATTCACGTTTGGCGGCGCGCGCGGCGCGTTCACCCTGAATCTTTTCGATGCGCCAGTTTTGGCGACGGTTGAGCTGGCGTTTGGCCATTGGTGTTCCGTGTCGATAATGCAAAGGTTGGGTAAAACGGTCGCGAGTCTAGCACGGCCCCGCCTGCTAAACTGCGCAGCTACGCCAAGGTGCCAAGAGAATCAAACCATGCAAAACCCACAGAACCTGATTTGGATCGATCTGGAAATGACCGGCCTGAACCCTGACACCGACGTCATCATCGAGATGGCCACCATTGTCACCGACAGCAACCTCAACACCTTGGCCGAAGGTCCGGTGATCGCCATCCACCACAGCGACGCCGTGCTCGGCACCATGGACGAGTGGAACACCCGCACCCACGGCAACTCCGGCCTGACCCAGCGCGTGCGTGACAGCCGCGTCAGCATGGCCGAAGCCGAAGCCGAAACCATCGCCTTCCTGGAAAAGTGGGTGCCCAAGGGCAAGTCGCCGATCTGCGGCAACAGCATCTGCCAGGATCGCCGCTTCCTCTATACGCATATGAAAGCGCTGGAAAGCTATTTCCATTACCGTAATCTCGACGTATCCACCTTGAAAGAACTGGCTGCCCGCTGGGCGCCGGAAGTGAAGGACAGCTTCCATAAAGGCAGCACGCACCTGGCGCTGGATGATATCCGCGAGTCGATTGCCGAGCTGCAGCATTACCGCAAGCATTTCATCAAGGCCTGAACTCCCTCAATGGTGAGCCGGCTCGCCACAGTTTTGCAAGGATCGCCCTCATGCTGCTGATGCTCTACCTCATCGCCATCACTGCCGAAGCCATGACCGGCGCGCTGTCCGCCGGGCGGCGGGGTATGGACTGGTTTGGTGTGGTGCTGATCGCCTGCGTGACGGCGCTGGGTGGCGGGTCGGTGCGCGATGTGCTGCTGGGGCATTACCCGCTGACCTGGGTCAAGCATCCGGAATACCTGGTGCTGACCTCCGTCGCCGCGCTGGTGACGATCTTTATCGCGCCGCTGATGCGCCGCCTGCGTTCGTTGTTCCTGGCATTGGACGCCCTGGGCCTGGTGGCCTTCACCCTGATCGGCAGCATGACTGCCCTGGAAATGGGCCATGGCATGCTGGTGGCGTCGGTCAGCGGCGTAATCACCGGCGTTTTCGGTGGCATCCTGCGGGATATCTTCTGCAACGACATCCCGCTGATCTTCCGCCGTGAGCTGTACGCCAGCGTGTCGTTCCTGGCCGCCTGGTTCTACATGCTGTGCCTTTATCTGGAGCTGCCCAGTGAGCAATCGATCCTGCTGACGCTGTTCAGCGGCTTTCTACTGCGCTTGCTGGCGATCCGTTTCCACTGGGAAATGCCCAAGTTCGTCTACAACGACGACGTGCACTAGCGCGTCGCGTGCTGGTTCAGTGCCCATTCCACATGTTCGCGCACCAGCTCCGAGGGATACTCCCGCCGCGCCTTCAAGGCTTCCAGCACGGGAATGCTCGACGGCGCGTTGCCCAGGCCTACCGCCAGGTTGCGCAACCAACGCTCATAGCCTGCGCGGCGCAGGGGTGAACCTTCGGTACTGCTGAGGAATTTATCCTCGTCCCACATAAACAACTCGGCCAGTTCGGCGTTATCCAGGTTGTGGCGTGGCTTGAAATCGCTTTCGGTGGTGGCGCGGGCGAAACGATTCCATGGGCAAACGATCTGACAGTCATCGCAACCGAACACGCGGTTGCCGATCAACGGGCGCAGGTCTTCGGGGATCGCGTTCTTGAGCTCGATGGTCAGGTAGGAAATGCAGCGCCGGGCGTCCAGCACGTAGGGGCCGACAAAGGCATTGGTGGGGCAGATGTCCAGGCAGGCGGTGCAGCGCCCGCAATGTTCGGTGCTATGAGGTTCGTCCACCGGCAGCGGCAGGTCGACAAACAGCTCGCTCAGGAAGAAGTAGCTGCCCGCCTTGCGATTGAGCACCAGGGTGTTCTTGCCGATCCAGCCCAGCCCGGCTTTTTCGGCGATGGCTTTTTCCAGCACCGGTGCGCTGTCGACGAAGGCACGGAAGCCGAAGGGGCCGATCTGCGCCTGGATACGGTCAGCCAGTTGCTGCACGCGCTTGCGGATCAGCTTGTGGTAGTCGCGGCCCAGGGCGTAACGCGAGATATAGGCTTTTTCCGGCTTGGCCAGCAGTTGCGCCATTTGTGTGTCGCCGGGCAGGTAGTCCATGCGCAGCGAGACCACGCGCAAGGTGCCGGGCACCAACTCCTCCGGATGGGAGCGTTTGCTGCCATGGGCGCCCATGTAATCCATCTCGCCGTGATAGCCCGCGTCGAGCCAGCGTTGCAGGTGCTGTTCATGCTCGGCCAGGTCCAGGCCGCTTATGCCGACTTGCTGAAAGCCCAGCTCGCGGCCCCAGTCTTTGATCGATTGGGCGAGGGCAGGCAGATCGGTGGTGATGGCAGGCATGAGACAAGGGAAACCGCAGGTTAGATAGGTATAATTCTGCCAGACATCGGAGCTTGAAGACGCATGCCGCAGACAAAACACGCAATAACCGACGTACAACCGCTGTTGCACGGCCATTTGCCGCAACTCGCTGCGCGTTCCCCGGACGCCCATAAAGGCCAGTTCGGCCACCTGTTGGTCATCGGCGGTGACCGCGGCTTTGGCGGCGCCGCGCTGCTGAGTGCCGAAAGCGCCCTGCGCAGCGGCGCGGGCATGGTGTCCCTGGCGACGCGCCTGGAACATGTGCCCGCGGCCCTGGCGCGCCTGCCGGAAGTCATGACCGTTGGGGTGAGCTCGGCCAATCAATTGATGGGCCCGCTGGAAAAGATCTCAGTCATCGTGATCGGACCTGGACTCGGTGATGCGTCCTGGGGCAAAAGCCTGCTTTCCGTCGCCGCCAACGCCACCCTGCCGCAGGTGTGGGATGCCGACGCGTTGAATCAGCTCGCCACCGGCAGTGTCACTCTGCCGGCTGATTGCGTGATCACCCCGCATCCGGGGGAGGCGGCGCGCTTGTTGGGCATATCGACAGCCGAGGTTCAGGCCGATCGTCTTAAGGTAGCGCGCGCGTTGAGCCAGAAATTCAACGCAGTGGCTATTCTCAAGGGCGCAGGCAGTTTGATTGCCAGCCCGGACGGGCGCGTTTCACGCTGTGACCAAGGCCACCCGGCGATGGCCACGGCAGGGCTGGGCGACGTGTTGGCCGGCCTGGTGGGTGCACTGCTGGCCCAAGGCATGCCCGCCTATGAGGCAAGCTGCCTGGCTGTGTGGCTGCACGCGACGGCGGGAGATCGCCAGGGGACGTTCGGTCGCGGGTTGGCCGCCAGTGACCTGATCCCTGCCATTCGTCAATTGCTGGAGGAGCAGTCACCGTGTCTGAAGTAATTCTTTTCCTGGCCGATGAAGAGGCCATGGTTGCCTTCGGTCAGCGCATCGCCCAGGTCACGGCGGGAGCGGGGCTGATCTTTCTCGAAGGCGACCTGGGGGCGGGCAAGACCACGCTGTCGCGGGGGATCATTCGCGGGCTGGGCCACACGGGGGCGGTAAAAAGCCCGACGTTCACCCTGGTAGAACCCTACGAAATCGGCGACGTGCGAGCGTTCCATTTCGACCTCTATCGCCTGGTCGATCCCGAAGAACTGGAATACATGGGGATCCGGGATTACTTCGACGAAGATGCGCTGTGCCTGATCGAGTGGCCAGATAAAGGCACAGGCTTTTTGCCAAAGCCTGACCTGACCATTACCATTACGCCGCATGAGCATGGACGTCAGTTGAAGTTGTTGCCCCAGAGCGTGCGCGGCCAGTCGTGGTGCGCGGCTTTGGCATTGGAATTCAAATAATTGGTGGGGTTAGGTATGCGCTTTCGCGCGTTGGTTGCTGTCGTGGGGGTGTTGCTTGCGGCAATGACTGTCAATGCTCTGGCTGCTTCACAGGTGAAGAGTGTTCGCCTGTGGCGAGCGCCGGATAACACGCGCCTGGTGTTCGACCTGTCTGGCCCGGTCCAGCACAGCGTCTTTACCCTGACGTCGCCTGATCGCCTGGTGATCGATATCAACGGCGCGACCCTGGCCGCGCCGTTGAAAGTCTCCACCACCAATACCCCGATTACCGCCATGCGCTCGGCCCAACGCACGCCGACCGATTTGCGCGTGGTCATCGACCTGAAAAAGGTCGTGACCCCGAAAAGCTTCTCCCTGGCGCCCAACGCCCAGTATGGCAACCGGCTGGTGGTCGACCTGTTCGACAACGCCGCCGATGCCGCGCCGCCGCCTGCGCCCACCCCGAGCGTGGCAACGGTGCCGGCGGTGCCGGTCAACCCGTCGCAACCGCAGGTCAAGCTGCCACCGCCGCCACCGGCCCCGGCCGGCAAACGCGACATTATTGTTGTGATCGATGCCGGTCACGGCGGCGAAGACCCGGGGGCTTCCGGCTCGCGCGGCCAGCATGAAAAAGACGTGGTACTTGCCATCGCCCGCGAGCTGCAGCGCCAGGTCAATGGCATGAAAGGCTACCGTGCCGAGCTGACCCGTACCGGCGACTACTTCATTCCGCTGCGCGGCCGTACCGAAATCGCCCGCAAGAAAGGCGCCGACCTGTTTGTGTCGATCCACGCCGACGCCGCGCCTTCGGCCGCTGCCTTTGGCGCTTCGGTGTTTGCCCTGTCGGATCGCGGCGCTACGTCCGAGACCGCGCGCTGGCTGGCCGACAGCGAAAACCGTTCCGACCTGATCGGCGGCGCCGGCAACGTGTCCCTCGATGACAAGGACAAAATGCTCGCCGGCGTGCTGCTCGACCTGTCGATGACTGCGTCGCTGACCTCCAGCCTGAACGTGGGCCAGAAGGTGCTGAGCAACATCGGCCGGGTCACCTCGCTGCACAAGCAGCGTGTGGAACAGGCCGGGTTCATGGTGCTGAAATCGCCGGATATCCCCTCGATCCTGGTGGAAACCGGGTTTATCTCCAACTCCAACGAGGCCTCGAAACTGGCCAGCGCCAGTCACCAGCAGGCGCTGGCGCGTTCGATCAGCGCCGGTATCCGCCAGTTCTTCCAGCAGAACCCGCCGCCGGGCACCTATATCGCCTGGCTGCGTGACTCGGGGAAAATCGCCCAAGGCCCGCGTGACCATCGTGTGCAGCCGGGCGACACCCTGGCCATGCTGGCGGTGCGGTTCCAGGTGTCGGCCGCGACCTTGCGCAGCGCCAACAACCTGAAAACCGATGAATTGAAAGTCGGCCAGGTGTTGACCATCCCCGGCACTGAATTGGCGGCACAATAATGAGTGAATCACTCCTCGACAGCGGATCGCGCATTGAGCTGCTGAGCCCGCGCCTTGCCAACCAGATTGCCGCCGGCGAGGTGGTCGAGCGCCCGGCGTCGGTGATCAAGGAACTGCTGGAAAACAGCATCGACTCCGGCGCCAAGCGCATTGATGTCGATGTGGAGCAGGGCGGCGTCAAGTTGTTGCGCGTGCGTGACGATGGCAGCGGCATTTCCGCCGATGACCTGCCGCTGGCCCTGGCGCGTCACGCCACCAGCAAGATTCGCGACCTGGAAGACCTTGAGCGGGTGATGAGCCTGGGCTTTCGTGGTGAGGCGCTGGCCTCCATCAGTTCCGTGGCCCGTCTGACCCTGACCTCCCGCACCCGCAGCGCCGAACAAGCCTGGCAAGTGGAAACCGAAGGTCGTGACATGGCGCCTCGGGTCCAGCCGGCGGCACACCCGGTCGGCACTTCGGTGGAAGTGCGCGACCTGTTCTTCAACACCCCGGCGCGACGCAAATTCCTCAAGGCCGAAAAAACCGAATTCGATCACCTGCAGGAAGTCATCAAGCGCCTGGCCCTGGCCCGCTTCGATGTAGCGTTCCACCTGCGCCATAACGGCAAGACCATCCTCAGCCTGCATGAAGCCAATGATGACGCCGCGCGTGCGCGCCGGGTGTCGGCGATTTGTGGTGCGGGCTTCCTGGAGCAGGCGCTGCCGATTGAAATCGAGCGCAATGGCTTGCGGTTGTGGGGCTGGGTCGGGTTGCCGACGTTCTCCCGTAGCCAGGCGGACTTGCAGTATTTCTTCGTGAACGGCCGTGCGGTACGCGACAAGCTGGTGGCCCACGCGGTGCGCCAGGCTTACCGCGACGTGCTGTTCAACGGGCGTCACCCGACGTTCGTGCTGTTCTTTGAGGTCGACCCATCGGTGGTGGACGTCAACGTGCACCCCACCAAGCACGAAGTGCGCTTTCGTGATGGTCGCATGGTGCATGACTTCCTCTATGGCACCTTGCACCGCACCCTGGGGGATGTGCGCCCGGATGATCAGTTGTCCGCGCCCATTGTGACGGCAGTGGTCCGCCCGAGTGGCCCGGAGGCCGGTGAGTTCGGCCCTCAGGGCGAAATGAGCCTGGCGGCAAATCTGTTGCAATCGCCGCAGTCGCAACCTTCTTATACCGCGCCGAATGCTGGCTCCGGCTCGGGTTATCAGTACCAATACACCCCGCGCCCGCAATCGGCGGTGCCGGTGGCCGAGGCCCAGGCCGCGTATCGCGAGTTTTTTGCGCCGCTGCCGGGGGCTGAGCCGGGTGCACCGGTCGCCTTACCGGAGGGCGGTGGTGATATTCCGCCGCTGGGTTATGCGTTGGCGCAGCTCAAGGGTATCTACATCCTGGCGGAGAACGCCCACGGCCTGGTGCTGGTGGACATGCACGCCGCCCACGAGCGGATCATGTACGAGCGCCTCAAGATCGCGATGGCCAGCGAAGGCCTCAGCGGGCAGCCGCTGCTGGTACCGGAATCCCTGGCAGTCAGCCAGCGTGAGGCCGATTGCGCCGAAGAGCATCACAGCGTGTTCCAGAAGCTGGGCTTTGAATTGCAACGCCTGGGCCCGGAAACCCTGGCCATCCGCCAGATTCCCGCGCTGCTCAAGCAGGCTGAGGCCAACCGGCTGGTGGCAGACGTGCTGGCAGACCTGATGGAGTACGGCACCAGTGACCGCATCCAGGCGCACATCAACGAGCTGCTCGGCACCATGGCCTGTCACGGCGCCATCCGTGCCAACCGCCGCCTGGCCCTGCCGGAAATGAACGGCTTGCTGCGCGATATGGAAAACACCGAGCGCAGCGGGCAATGCAACCATGGCCGACCGACCTGGACCCAGATGGGCCTGGACGATCTGGACAAACTGTTCCTGCGCGGCCGTTGATGAGTGCCTTGCCCCCCGCGATCTTCCTGATGGGCCCCACGGCCGCCGGCAAGACCGACCTGGCCATCGAACTGACCAAGGTGCTGCCGTGCGAGCTGATCAGTGTCGACTCTGCCCTGGTTTACCGGGACATGGACATCGGCACCGCCAAGCCTTCGAAAGAGCTGCTGGCCCAGCATCCACACCGGCTGATCGACATCATCGACCCGTCCGAGAGCTATTCGGCTGCAGATTTTCGCACCGATGCACTCGCCGCCATGGCCGACATCACCGCGCGGGGCAATATTCCGCTGCTGGTGGGCGGTACGATGCTCTACTACAAGGCGTTGCAGGAAGGCCTGGCGGACATGCCGCCGGCCGACGCCCAGGTGCGCGCCGAGCTTGAGGAAGAGGCTGCACGCCTTGGCTGGCAAGCCCTGCACGACCAGTTGGCGGCGGTCGACCCGGTCTCCGCCGCACGCATTCACCCCAACGACCCCCAGCGCCTCACCCGTGCCCTGGAAGTCTGGCGTGTGAGCGGGCAGACCATGACTGAACACCGCCTGAAACAAAGTGCGCAAAGTGCTGACGCAGGCGCTTCGGGACAGTCACAATTGCCCTATACTGTGGCGAATCTGGCCATCGCTCCGGCAAATCGCCAGGTGCTGCATGAACGAATTGCACAAAGATTCACAATTATGTTGGAACAGGGGTTTGTGGACGAGGTCGTAGCTCTGCGTTCCAGAGGTGACCTGCATCCAGGGTTACCTTCGATACGTGCCGTAGGCTATCGCCAAGTCTGGGATCATCTGGATGGCAAGCTGACGTCAGCCGAAATGCAGGAACGCGGCATCATTGCCACGCGCCAATTGGCGAAACGCCAGTTCACCTGGTTGCGCAGCTGGAGCGATTTGCACTGGCTGGACAGCCTGGACAGCGACAATCTGTCACGCGCCTTGAAATACTTGGGAACGGTCTCCATATTGAGCTGAGTCCTTGCAATTGCCGTCTATCCTTGGGGGTGTGACGGCCATAAGCTATCTATTTTCCGATTTTTTATTATTGATCCTTAAAGGAGTGCGGCACATGTCAAAAGGGCATTCGCTACAAGACCCTTACTTGAATACTTTACGTAAAGAGAAAGTGGGGGTTTCCATCTACCTGGTCAACGGTATCAAGCTGCAAGGCACGATCGAGTCGTTCGACCAGTTCGTGATCCTGCTGAAAAACACCGTCAGCCAGATGGTCTATAAGCACGCTATCTCGACAGTCGTTCCAGTTCGTCCAATCCGTCTGCCTAGCGCAACGGGTGATGAACAGGGTGACGTTGAGGCAGGTAACGCCTGATAGGAGTCTCCTTTGTTCTTTGAGCGCCACGGTGGTGGTGAGCGAGTGATCCTCGTTCACTTGGATGGACAGGACCCTGAGGCGCGCGAAGATCCGCAGGAGTTTCAGGAGTTGGCAAATTCGGCCGGCGCCGAGACCGTTGCGTTTTTTAACGTGCCGCGTCATCGGCCAACCGCCAAATTCCTGATTGGCAGCGGCAAGGTCGAGGAACTGCGCGACCTGGTCCACGCCGAAGAAGCCGATCTGGTGATCTTCAATCACATCCTCACGCCCAGTCAGGAACGTAACCTCGAACGTGTCTTCGAGTGTCGCGTGATCGACCGTACCGGTCTGATTCTCGATATTTTCGCCCAGCGCGCACGTACCCATGAAGGCAAGCTCCAGGTCGAACTGGCCCAGCTTGACCACATGAGCACCCGGCTGGTCCGCGGCTGGACTCACCTTGAGCGCCAGGGTGGCGGTATCGGTATGCGTGGCCCGGGTGAAACCCAGCTCGAAACCGACCGGCGCCTGCTGCGGGTTCGCCTGCGCCAGATCAAGGGCCGCCTCGAGAAAGTGCGCAGTCAACGCGAGCAATCGCGGCGGGGTCGTTCCCGCGCGGATATCCCAACCGTGTCCCTGGTGGGTTATACCAACGCCGGCAAATCCACACTGTTCAACAACGTGACGAAATCGGACGTGTACGCGGCCGACCAACTGTTCGCCACCCTCGACCCGACCCTGCGCCGTCTGGACCTTGACGACCTGGGGCCGATTGTCCTGGCCGATACCGTGGGTTTCATTCGTCACTTGCCGCACAAGCTGGTCGAGGCATTTCGGTCTACGCTCGAAGAGTCGAGCAATTCCGACTTGCTCCTGCACGTGATCGATGCGGCCGAACCGGATCGTATGTTGCAGATTGAACAGGTGATGCTGGTGCTGGGCGAGATTGGCGCCCAGGACTTGCCGATCCTCGAGGTCTATAACAAACTCGATTTGCTTGAAGGCGTTGAGCCACAAATCCAGCGCGATGAGAACGGCAAGCCCCAGCGGGTCTGGCTGTCGGCGCGTGATGGCAGTGGTCTCGAGTTGCTTGAACAAGCGATTGCCGAGTTGCTCGGCAGCGATTTGTTCGTTGGCACCTTGCGCTTGCCCCAGCGTTTTGCTCGACTGCGTGCACAGTTTTTCGAGTTGGGCGCGGTACAGAAAGAAGAACACGACGAAGAAGGTGTCAGCTTGCTGGCCGTTCGATTGCCGCGCTCGGAGCTGAATCGGCTGGTCAGCCGTGAAGGCGTGGTACCGACAGAGTTCATCGAACAACACACTTTGCAATAAAAGCCTCCTAAAGCGGTTGTGCCGCAGTGGCAGGCATTCTGTAGCATTGGTCGGCGCGCCGTGGGTGCGTCTTTGCTTTATCAGATGGAGAGCGCTATGGCTTGGAATGAGCCGGGTGGCAACTCGAATAATCAGGATCCTTGGGGTGGTAAACGCCGCAATAATGGCGACCGCAAGGGGCCACCAGATCTCGACGAGGCCTTCCGAAAGCTGCAGGAAAGCCTGAATGGGTTGTTCGGTGGTGGGAAAAAACGTGGTGGTGACGACGGCGGTCGCACAAGCAAGGGCGGTGGCTATGGCCTGCTGGGCCTGGGTCTTGTCGTGCTGGCGGCCGTTTGGCTGTACAGCGCCGTTTACGTAGTGGACGAGCAGGAGCAGGCCGTGGTGCTGCGCTTCGGCAAGTACTACGAAACTGTTGGCCCGGGCCTGAACATCTACTTCCCGCCGATCGACAAGAAGTACATGGAGAACGTCACGCGTGAGCGTGCCTACACCAAGCAGGGCCAGATGCTGACCGAAGACGAGAACATCGTCGAAGTGCCGCTGACCGTGCAGTACAAGATCAGCAACCTGCAGGACTTCGTGCTGAACGTCGATCAGCCGGAAATCAGCCTGCAACACGCCACCGAAAGTGCCCTGCGCCACGTCGTCGGTTCGACCGCGATGGACCAGGTGCTGACCGAAGGTCGTGAATTGATGGCCAGCGAGATCAAGGAACGCCTGCAACGGTTCCTCGATACCTATCGCACCGGTATTACCGTCACCCAGGTCAACGTACAGAGCGCAGCCGCACCGCGCGAAGTACAGGAAGCCTTCGATGACGTGATTCGTGCCCGTGAAGACGAGCAGCGTTCGCGCAACCAGGCTGAAACCTACGCCAACGGCGTCGTGCCGGAAGCCCGTGGTCAGGCCCAGCGCATCCTCGAGGATGCCAACGGTTACCGCGACGAAGTGGTCTCCCGCGCCAAGGGTGAGGCGGATCGCTTTACCAAGCTGGTTGCCGAATACCGCAAGGCGCCGGAAGTCACGCGTGAGCGTCTGTACCTGGACACCATGCAGGAAGTCTTCAGCAACACCAGCAAGGTTCTCGTGACCGGCAGCAAGGGTGGGCAGAACAACCTGCTGTACCTGCCGCTGGACAAGATGATCGAAGGTGGTCGTAGCAGCACCAGCGCACCGTCCACCGGTTCCAATGCCGCTGCCAACGAAGCGAGCGCCCGTGCGGCCGCTGACTTGCTGCAACAGCAAACACGTACCAGGGAGAGTCGTTGATGAGCAATAAATCGCTGACCGCCCTGATTGTGGGCGTCGTCGTGGTCATCGCTGCCTGGAACTGCTTCTACATCGTGGCTCAGACCGAGCGTGCGGTGCTGCTGCAATTCGGTCGCGTGGTCCAGGCGGATGTCCAGCCGGGCCTGCATGTGAAAGTCCCCTACGTCAACCAGGTGCGCAAGTTCGACGCCCGCCTGATGACCCTGGATGCACCGACACAGCGCTTCCTGACCCTGGAAAAGAAAGCCGTGATGGTTGACGCCTACGCCAAGTGGCGCGTCAAGGATGCCGAGCGCTTCTACACCGCGACCTCCGGCCTCAAGCAGATTGCCGATGAGCGTTTGTCGCGCCGTCTGGAATCGGGCCTGCGTGACCAGTTTGGTAAGCGCACCCTGCACGAGGTGGTTTCCGGTGAGCGTGACGCGCTGATGGCTGACATCACGCGTTCGCTGAATACGATGGCGGAAAAAGAGCTGGGTATCGAAGTGGTCGATGTTCGGGTCAAGGCCATCGACCTGCCGAAGGAAGTGAACCGCAGCGTGTTCGAGCGCATGAGCACCGAGCGTGAGCGTGAAGCCCGTGAGCACCGCGCCAAGGGTAACGAACTGGCTGAAGGTATCCGTGCGGATGCTGACCGTCAGCGTCGTGTACTGTTGGCCGAAGCCTATCGCGAGTCTGAAGAGGCCCGTGGTGATGGCGACGCTCAAGCTGCGGCGATCTACGCCAAGGCTTATGGCCAGGACCAGGAGTTCTACGCGTTCTACCGTAGCCTGCGTGCCTACCGTGAAAGCTTTGCGAACAAAACCGACGTCATGGTGCTGGACCCAAGTAGCGATTTCTTCCGCTACCTGGAAAAAGCCAAGTAATCAGCTCGTCACTGTGTAGGAAGCACTCCGTCGGGCGGCTAAAACGCCTGGCGGGGTGATCCTTTCAGAAAACGGGTGTATGATGCGGCAGCCGGGAAATTCCCGGCTTTTTTGCGTCTGCATGTTTGATTCGGCAGGCGTGACAGGTTTTTCGAGGAAAGTGCCCGACGAGGCCGATTGCAGGCCGTTCGTCACGTCGCTCTTGCGCGTGGTTTATGCAGGCGGCGCGCATTTTCTGCTTCACTCAAGGCTCGGCCGAGGGCTGGCCGCCCGGATCAAAGGGGAATGGCGTAATGGCAACGGTAGACCGCTGGCTGCTGCCAGATGGCATCGAAGAAGTACTGCCACCGGAAGCTGCGCGCATCGAAATAGCGCGTCGCCAGGTGTTGGATCTGTTCCAGAGCTGGGGTTACGAGTTTGTCGTGACCCCCCATATCGAGTACCTGGAATCCCTGCTGACCGGCGCGGGCCAGGACCTGGATCTGCGCACCTTCAAGGTCATCGACCCGCAGTCGGGCCGTCAGATGGGTTTCCGCGCCGATATCACGCCGCAAGTGGCGCGCATCGATGCGCACACCCTGCGCCGCGAAGGCCCGAGCCGCCTGTGCTACGCCGGCAGCGTGCTGCACGCACAGCCGCGTGCCTTGTCGTCTTCCCGTAGCCCGATCCAGTTGGGCGCCGAGCTGTATGGCGATGCCAGCCCGAGCAGCGACGTTGAAGTGATCAGCTTGATGCTGGCCATGCTGCAACTGGCCGACGTGCCGGATGTCCACATGGACCTGGGTCATGTCGGTATTTACCGTGGCCTGGCCCGTGCGGCTGGTTTGTCCGGTGAAGTGGAACAACAGCTGTTCGATGCCCTGCAACGCAAGGCCATCGATGAAGTGATCGCCCTCACGGCTGGCGTGCCTGCCGATCTGGCTGACATGCTGCGTGCACTGGTCAACCTGTGCGGCGGCCGTGAAGTGCTGGTGGCAGCCCGTGAGCGCCTGGCCAATGCGCCGGCGCCGGTACTGGCGGCACTGGATGACGTGCTGGCAATTGCCGAGCAGTTGTCGGCGCGCTTCCCGGAGCTGCCGCTGTACTTTGATCTGGGTGAGTTGCGCGGTTACCACTACCACACCGGCGTGGTGTTCGCGGTGTTTGTACCGGGTGTTGGCCAGGCCATCGCCCAAGGCGGTCGTTATGACGATATCGGCGCCGACTTCGGTCGTGCGCGTCCGGCCACCGGTTTTTCCACCGATTTGAAAACCCTGGTGACCCTGGGGCGTGCTGAGGTCGAGCTGCCGTCTGGTGGCATCTGGATGCCCGACAGTACGGACGCAGCACTCTGGCAGCAGGTTTGCCAGTTGCGCAGTGAGGGTCAGCGTGTTGTCCAGGCCCTGCCTGGACAGCCATTGGCCGCCGCCCGTGAAGCGGACTGCGACCGGCAATTGATTCTGCAGAACGGGCTTTGGCAAGTATCGCCACTGGCTTCTTGAGTTTTCCTGCCGGCCATCGCCGGCACCAAGTTTGCGCGAATGAGGACAAGTGTTATGGGTAAGAATGTCGTAGTCCTGGGCACCCAATGGGGTGATGAGGGCAAAGGCAAGATCGTTGATCTGCTGACCGAACATGCTGCCGCCGTAGTGCGCTACCAAGGTGGCCACAACGCTGGCCACACCCTGGTCATCGATGGCGAAAAAACCGTTTTGCACCTGATCCCGTCGGGCGTACTGCGCGAAGGCGTGCAGTGCCTGATCGGCAACGGCGTAGTGGTTGCACCGGACGCCCTGCTGCGTGAGATCACCAAGCTGGAAGAAAAAGGCGTACCCGTGCGCGAGCGCCTGCGTATCAGCCCGTCTTGCCCGCTGATCCTGTCCTTCCACGTTGCGCTGGACCAGGCCCGTGAAAAGGCCCGTGGCGAGCTGAAGATCGGTACTACCGGTCGCGGCATCGGCCCGGCGTACGAAGACAAGGTTGCACGTCGTGGCCTGCGTGTGGGCGACCTGCTCAACATGCCGCGCTTTGAAGACAAGCTGCGTGAACTGGTGGATTACCACAACTTCATGCTGGTCGGTTACTACAAAGAGCCAGCCATCGAGTTCGAGAAAACCCTGGCCGAGTGCAAGGAATACGCAGAGCTGCTCAAGCCACTCATGCTCGACGTAACCGCCGAGCTGCACGACCTGCGTCGCGCTGGCAAAGACATCATGTTCGAAGGCGCCCAAGGCTCCCTGCTGGACATCGACCACGGTACCTACCCGTACGTGACCAGCTCCAACACCACCGCAGGTGGCGTTGCGACCGGTTCCGGCGTTGGCCCGATGTTCCTGGACTACATCCTGGGCATCACCAAGGCTTACACCACTCGCGTAGGTTCGGGCCCGTTCCCGACTGAGCTGTTCGACGACGTCGGCGCTCACCTGGCCAAGCAAGGTCACGAATTCGGCGCGACCACCGGCCGTGCTCGTCGTTGTGGCTGGTTCGACGCCGTTATCCTGCGTCGCGCTATCGATGTGAACAGCATCTCGGGCATCTGCCTGACCAAGCTGGACGTCCTCGACGGTCTGGAAACCATCAACATCTGCATCGGCTATAAAGATGCCGAAGGCAAGGACGTTGCTCCGACCGACGCCGACAGCTACGTGGGCCTGCAGCCTGTGTACGAAGAAGTGCCGGGCTGGACCGAATCGACCGTGGGCGCCAAGACCCTGGAAGAGCTGCCGGTTAACGCCCGTGCCTACATCAAACGTGTCGAAGAGCTGATCGGTGCGCCGATTGACATTATTTCGACAGGTCCGGACCGCAACGAAACCATTGTTCTGCGTCATCCGTTCGCTTAATAAGCTGTTGATGTAAAAAGCAAAGGGCTCCTTCGGGAGCCCTTTGTCGTTTCTGTCGCCTGGGCGGCACGACCCTTGCTTTGGTTCTTTCTTTCGCGGTGCTATCAAATTAATGGCACCCGTGGTGGAGGGATTCCCGATGTCTGCCGTTCTCTCATTGTTACAAAGCCGTCTGTTGCGGCCAGTGTTCGTTACCCTAGGTATCGCTCTTTTGGTGCAAGTGCTGGTGGCGGTCGCCCTGACGCGAAGCACGGTCACTGCACTGGAGGCAGATCTGGGCAATCGCCTGGGTGTCGACAGCCAGAAGCTGTCCGGCGAATTGGCCCAGGCTGGCAAGGAAGTCACGTCCAGTCTCGATAGCTTGTCTACGAGCACCCGTCAGCGTCTAACCGCAGGGCTCTCGACCCGCCTGCAGGAAGAGCAGAAGCAACTGCGTGCGACCCTGGAAAAAGACCTGAAAGACTCTGCCAATGACATGGCGCAACTGCTGGCCTCGGTGGCGCCCCGCGCCATGTGGGACAGCGACGTGCCGACGCTGTCGGAGTTCGCCCGGCGCGCCCAGCGCAATCCCAACGTGCTGTTCGTGGTCTATGACGACGCGGCGGGCGAGCACCTGACGCGCTACCTGAACCGTGAAAACCCGATCAACCAGGCGTTGTTGGACAAGGGCAAGGGTGATCGTGCCCTGGATAAAGTGTTGGATGCGGCCAAAGATGATCCTTCGGTGTTCTACGTGGAGGCGTCCATCAGCCCCAATGGCGTAGAGATCGGCAAGGTGCGCATGGGGGTTTCGACGGCTGCGGTTGAGGCTGACCTGCAAGCGCTCGATAAACGTTTTGCGGCGCTGATCGCCAGCGGGGATCAACTGGTCGGCGATAGCCTCAAGGGCGCGGCGGCCGACAGCGCTGCCGCCATGGGCGCCCGCTTGCAATCTGCGCAAGCCACGGCCACCCAGATGACGGCCAATACCACGAGCGCCGTTCAGGACGCTGCTGGCACCCTGCGCTGGCGTATCGGCATGGGGCTCGCGCTGGTCGGTCTTGGCGTATTGCTGTTGATCGCTGTGGTGCTGGGTCGCCGTGTGGTCAACCGCTTGAAGCTGCTGATCGCGGCCATGGACGATTTGGCGGCGGGCGAGGGTGATCTCACCAAGCGCGTGCAGATCAGCAGCAAAGATGAAATCGGCGACATGGCTTCGGCGGTCAATCGCTTTGTGGATAAGTTGCAGCCCATCGTGCGTGAGGCGGGGGATGTGGCCCAGCGTACCGGTGTGGAAATTGGTGCCATGACCCTGCGCAACGCAGGTGCCGATGCGGCCGCCGGCTTGCAGCGCGATGAAGTGGCCGAGAGCTTGCGCGCACTGTCGCAAATGGCCGATGAGGCGCAGGCCGAAAGTCATGCGATGCAGGCGGCGTTGCAGCAGGTGGTGGATATCCGTCAGGCCACGGACGAGAACTCGCGCACCTCGGCTGAAGTCGGCAGTTTGATCGAGGCGCTGGCGGGGCAAGTCCAGGCCGGTTCCACGGTCATCGAGCGCCTGGCCCAGCAAAGCGAGCAGATCGAGGTGGTGTTGACTGTCATTCACGGCATTGCCGAGCAAACCAACCTGTTGGCACTCAACGCGGCGATCGAAGCGGCGCGTGCCGGCGAGACCGGGCGCGGCTTCGCGGTGGTGGCAGACGAAGTACGGGCACTGGCGAGCAAGACCCAAAGCTCCACCGGCGATATCCAGGCGCATATCGTGGCGTTGCAGCAAGGCGCGCGGGAGGCGGTGGAAACCATCGGCAAGGCTGGGCGTCAGGCGAATGAGGGCTTGCTGGTGCTGCGTGACAGCGTGCGCTTGCAGCAGACGGTGCAGGCCTCGGTGGAGCAGGTGCATGCCGCGATTGGTTTGGCGACGCGTGCAGCCGAGCACCAGGCCCAGGGCGCCCATGCGGTGCGCGGCCGGGTCGAGGTGATCCATGCCCAGGCCGAGCGTGCTGCTCAGGCGGTGGTGGAGACTACCGCCAGTGGCAAGGTGCTGGATGGGTTGGCGGCGCAGTTGAAGGCGAGCCTGGGGCAGTTCAGGGCGTAGTTTTGCCTGTACCGGCCTCATCGGGGGCAAGCCCCCTCCCACATTTGTCAGCATTCCATAGCTGGAACTCGGTCAACTGTGGGAGGGGGCTTGCCCCCGATGGCGGTCTCAACGGCTCAGATACATCCGCGTCGTGAGCAAATACACCGGCAACCCGGATACCAGAATCAACAGCGCCGCATAAGGCGCCGCCGCCGCGAACTCCACGTTCGAGGTATGCGCCCAAACGGCTGTGGCCAGGGTATTCAACCCGGTCGGGCTCAGCAGCAAGGTAGCCGTCAATTCCTTCATCGCATCCAGGAATACCAGCGCAAACGCAGCACCCAATGCCGGGAAGATAATCGGCAAGGTCACCCGGCAAAACGCGCTGAACGACGACGCGCCTAGAGTCCGTGCCGCCTCTTCCAATTGCGGCGCCGCCTTGTTCAGCGCCGTACGAATCGGTGCCTGGGCCAGCGGCAAAAACAAAAGCGCATAAGCAATCAGCAACAACGCCGAGGTCTGGTACAGCGCTGGCACGTAATGCAGGGCGAAATACACCAGACTCAGTGCGATCACCAGGCCGGGCAAGGCGTGCAGCAAGTAAGGCAGGCGCTCGGCCCAGATCGCCAGTTGGCCTTTGTAGCGCACCACCAGCAGTCCGACCGGCACCGCCAGCACCAGGCAAAGCGCGGCGCCGCCGAGCGACAGCGCCAGGGAGGACAGCAACGCCTCACTGATCTCGGCCAGCGGAAATGCAGCCGACGAACCTACTGCCAGCCAATAACCGAGCATCCCCAGGGGAATGCCGCTGCCGATGATCGCCAGCGCCAGGCAATACACCTGGCTCAGTGGCGCCCACTTACCCAATCGAACCTGCTCCGCATGTCGCGCTGCGCCCTGGCCAATGCGCACGTGCCGGCCCTTGCCGCGCACGCGCAGCTCCAGCCATAGCAGCGTCAGGCACATCACCAGCAGCACGGCCGAGAGCATCGCCGCATTCGCGTTGCTGAATTCCAGCTCGAACTGCTGGTAGATCGCGGTGGTGAAGGTCTGCAACCCAATGATCGACAGCGCACCGAACTCCACCAGCATATGCAGCGCGATCAGTAATGCCCCAGCCAGCAGCGAGGGCCACAGTAGCGGCAATGTCACGCTAAAGAAGATGCCCCAGCGGTTCAGTCCCAGGGTACGGGCCGACTCTTCCAGTGCGGGATCAAGATTGCGCAGCGTTGCCGCCACCGGCAAGAACACCAGCGGGTACTTCGACAGGCTCATCACCAGGATCGCCCCGCCGAGCCCTTCGAAACTGGCGCTCAACGACACCCAGGTAAAGCTGCTGACAAACGCCGGCACCGCAAACGGCAGGCACAGGATCACACCCCAGATGCGCCGCCCCGGCAGGTTGCTGCGCTCCAGCAACCAAGCCAGGGACAGGCCGATCACGCCGCACGCTACCGTTACCCCGACCATCAGCGCCAGGGTGTTGCGCAGTAACCCAAACACATACGGTCGCCACAGCAGATGCACCGCCTCCGCCCAGCCCGCTTGCCAGGCCTTGGTGCCGACGTACGCCAGCGGCAGTAGGCTCAAGCCAACCAGAAATAGCACCGGTAGCAACAGCCAGATCGACGGGCGCTTGCGCCGCGGGCTGAACCCTGTGCGCAGGGCGGGTAGCGATGGGTTCATCAGTTCAAGCCAACGTCACGTTCCAGGTCCAGGGCTTCTTCGGCGTTGCCCAGGTCGGCCGGGGTGACTTTCGGCGGTTGCAGTTCGCTGAAAGGCTTGAGACCGCGATTGGATTCCATACCCTTGCGCAGCGGGTATTCGGCCGAGGTATTGGTGATCACGCGCTGGCCTTCTTCACTGGCCATGAATGCCAACAATTGCTGGGCTTCCTTGGGGTGCTTGCTGGATTTCAGCGCGGCGGCGGAAGACACGGTGATCAGGCCACCGGCGTCGCCATTGGTGAAGTAGTGCAGTTGGGAATCCAGATTGGTCTTTTCTTTCTTCAGGGCGAACCAGTAGTAGTTGTTCACCAGAACGGTGGCCACTTCGCCGTTTTCGACGGCTTTCAGCGCAACCATGTTGTTGCTGTACACCTTGCCGAAGGCGCGCAGGCCGGTCAGCCATTCTTCGGCGGCTTCACGACCGTGCAGCTTGATGATCGCCACAGCCTGTTCCTGGAACGCGCCGCTGGTCGGCACGAAGCCGACCTTGCCTTGCCACTCGGGGCCGGCAAAGTCGAGTACCGATTTGGGCAGGTCTTTTTCGGCGATCAGTTTCGGGTTGAACGCCACGACACGGGTGCGTGCGGTTACGCCCATCCAGTCGCCATGGGCGCCAACATAATCCTTGGGCAATACGTCGAGGGTGCTGGCGTCGATCTTGGCCAGCAGGCCTTGCTCGCCGAGTTTGTTCAGCGGCGGCGATTCTTCGGTGTAGATCACGTCGGCAGGGGAGCGGTCGCCTTCTTCGACGACCTGGCTGGCCAGCTGGTTGCTGCTGCCTTTGCGCACGTTGACGTGGATGCCGGCCTTGGCTTCGAAGGCCTTGGCGAGCTCGTCGCCGACTTCTTTGTGCTGGCCGTTGTACAGGGTCAGGGAGACCTTGTCGGCGGAGTAGGCGGTGGGGGAGAGCAAGGTCAGGCCGAGCAGAGTGAGGGTCAGGCCACGCAGAAGGGATGTCTTGAGACGGGTATCGCGGATGGTCATCCGAAGTTTTCCTCGCTTGTGTGCAACAAATCATTGCAAGGATAAACGATAAAGTTTCTCAGGTGCGGATGCAGGTGGAAATCGACAGGGAAGTTTTCAAACCCCGGAAACGAAAAAACCCGCTTTCGCGGGTTTGATCTGAATTTGGTGCCCAGGAGAAGACTCGAACTTCCACGACCTTGCGATCACCAGCACCTGAAGCTGGCGTGTCTACCAATTTCACCACCTGGGCATTATCAACAACGCTTGCGCTGTTGATGGAGCGAACTATACGGAGGGCTTTTTGATCTGTAAACCCCTGATTCAAAAAAATAAATCAAGTTTTCCGTTAAAAATCAAAGCCTTGAAACGAAAAAACCCGCTTTCGCGGGTTTGATCTGAATTTGGTGCCCAGGAGAAGACTCGAACTTCCACGACCGTAAGGTCACCAGCACCTGAAGCTGGCGTGTCTACCAATTTCACCACCTGGGCATTATCAAACAACGTTGCCGTCGTCGATGGCGCGCACTATACGGAGGGGATTTTAAGCTGTAAACCCCCGCCACGAAAAAAGCCTGGAAAATTTCGCCAGTGGTCGTGCAAGGTGCCCGTTGCGGGCTGCAAAGGGCTTTAAAAGGCTTGTTGACGTCTGAAATTTCCCGTTTCAATACGCGTATGCCAAACTAACCCGCATATAGACAAGGTGAAAACTCTCTAATGGCCGATTGGCAGTCCCTCGATCCCGAGGCCGCTCGTGAAGCGGAAAAATATGAAAACCCTATTCCTAGCCGCGAACTGATCCTGGCGCATCTCGCCGATCGGGGTTCGCCTGCTAGCCGCGAGCAGTTGGTCGAAGAATTCGGTCTGACCACCGAAGACCAACTCGAAGCCCTGCGCCGCCGCCTGCGCGCCATGGAGCGCGACGCACAACTGATCTACACCCGCCGTGGCACTTACGCGCCTGTGGACAAGCTCGACCTGATCCTCGGTCGCATAGCCGGTCACCGTGACGGCTTCGGCTTTCTGATCCCGGACGACGGCAGCGACGATCTGTTCATGAGCCCGGCGCAAATGCGCCTGGTGTTCGATGGCGACCGTGCCCTGGCGCGCGTTTCCGGTCTCGACCGTCGCGGTCGCCGCGAAGGCGTGATCGTCGAAGTGGTGTCCCGTGGTCACGAGACCATCGTTGGTCGCTACTTCGAAGAAGGCGGCATCGGTTTTGTCGTGCCGGACAACCCCAAGGTGCAGCAGGAAGTGCTGATCACCCCGGGCCGCAACGCCAACGCCAAGATCGGCCAGTTCGTCGAGGTGAAGATCACCCACTGGCCGACGCCGCGCTTCCAGCCGCAGGGCGATGTGATTGAAGTGGTCGGCAACTACATGGCGCCGGGCATGGAAATCGATGTCGCGCTGCGCACCTACGATATTCCTCACGTCTGGCCTGAAGCCGTCGTGAAAGAAGCGCGCAAGCTCAAGCCGGAAGTCGAAGAGAAGGACAAAGAGAAGCGCATCGACCTGCGCGATCTGCCGTTCGTCACCATCGACGGCGAAGACGCCCGCGACTTCGACGATGCGGTCTACTGCGAGGCCAAGCCAGGCAAGCTGCGCCTGTTCTCCGGCGGCTGGAAGCTGTACGTGGCGATTGCCGACGTCTCCAGCTATGTGAAGATCGGTTCGGCCCTGGATGCCGAGGCGCAGGTGCGTGGCAACTCGGTGTACTTCCCCGAACGCGTGATTCCGATGCTGCCCGAGGAGTTGTCCAACGGCCTGTGCTCGCTGAACCCGAAAGTCGACCGTTTGGCCATGGTGTGCGAGATGACTATCTCGAAAACCGGCGAAATGACGGACTACCAGTTCTATGAAGCGGTGATCCACTCCCAGGCGCGCCTGACCTACAACAAGGTCAGCACCATCCTGGAGCAGCCGAAAACCAGCGAAGCCAAAGCCTTGCGCGGCGAGTACGGCCATGTCGTGCCGCACCTCAAGCAGCTCTATGCGCTGTACAAGGTATTGCTGGGCGCACGTCATACCCGTGGCGCGATCGATTTTGAAACCCAGGAAACCCGGATTGTCTTCGGTTCCGAGCGCAAGATCGCCGCGATCACTCCGACTACTCGTAACGACGCGCACAAGCTGATCGAGGAATGCATGCTGGCGGCCAACGTGGCCACCGCTGAATTCCTGAAGAAGCACGAGATCCCTGCGTTGTACCGTGTGCACGACGGCCCGCCGCCGGAACGCCTGGAAAAATTGCGCGCGTTCCTCGGTGAGCTCGGCCTGTCCCTGCACAAAGGCAAGGACGGCCCGACGCCGAAGGATTACCAGGCTCTGCTGGCCAGCATCAAGGACCGTCCGGATTACCACGTGATCCAGACCGTGATGCTGCGCTCCCTGAGCCAGGCGGTGTACAGCGCCGACAACCAGGGCCACTTCGGCCTGAATTACGAGGCGTACACCCACTTCACCTCGCCGATCCGTCGTTACCCGGACCTGCTCACGCACCGCGCCATCCGCAGCGTGATCCACTCCAAACAGAACACTCCGCACGTCAAGCGCGCCGGTGCCATGACTATTCCGAAGGCACGGATCTATCCGTACGACGAAGCGGCCCTGGAACAGCTGGGCGAGCAGTGCTCCATGAGCGAGCGCCGCGCCGACGAAGCTACCCGCGACGTAGTGAACTGGCTCAAGTGCGAGTTCATGAAGGATCGCGTAGGCGAATCGTTCCCTGGTGTGATCACGGCCGTGACCGGCTTTGGTCTGTTTGTGGAGCTGACCGATATCTACGTCGAGGGCCTGGTGCACGTCACCGCCTTGCCGGGCGACTACTACCACTTTGACCCTGTGCACCACCGCCTGGCGGGCGAGCGTAGCGGTCGCAGCTTCCGTCTGGGCGATACCGTGGAAGTGCAGGTCATGCGCGTCGATCTCGACGAGCGCAAGATCGACTTCGGCATGCCCGACAAGCCCGCAGAAGCGCCGGGCAGCCGTAAAAAGCGTGGCAGCGAACCGACCAGCAAAGGCAAGGGCGCGCCAGCTAAAGCGGCCGCCGTGGAGCCAGCGCCTGCCAAGGCCGGTCGTCGTTCATCGACCAAGGAAAAGGCCCCCGAAGCCTACCGCCCGAGCGACGCAGCGGCGAAAAATGCCGAACTGCGCAAGAGCCGTGAGTTGAAGCAGCAGTTGCTCAACGAAGCCAAAAGCGGTGGTAAAGCGGCGTCTGGGGGAAAGTCCCACGGGGCGGAAAAGCCGTCGAGCAAGCCCAGTAAACACCGTAAAGGCCCGCCAAAAGCGGGTTCGGCTCCCGCGAAAAGCGGCGGCTCGCGCAAACCTAAGGCCAAGTCATGAGTCTGGAAAAAATCTACGGCGTCCACGCCGTAGAAGCACTGCTGCGTCACCATCCCAAGCGCGTCAAGCAAGTCTGGCTGGCGGAAGGCCGCAGCGAGCCGCGCGTACAAGCGCTGGTTGAACTGGCAACGCAAAACAAGGTTGCCATCGGCCAGGCCGAGCGTCGTGAAATGGATGTGTGGGTAGAGGGCGTTCACCAGGGCGTGGTGGCGGACGTAAGTCCGAGCCAGGTCTGGGGCGAGGCGATGCTCGATGAGCTGCTCGACCGTACCGAAGGTGCACCGTTGCTGCTGGTGCTCGACGGCGTGACCGACCCGCACAACCTCGGCGCCTGCCTGCGTTCGGCGGATGCTGCCGGCGCGCTGGCGGTGATTGTGCCCAAAGACAAGTCGGCGACCCTGACGCCGGTGGTGCGTAAAGTCGCGTGTGGCGCGGCGGAAGTGATTCCGCTGGTGGCCGTGACCAACCTGGCACGCACCCTGGAGAAACTCCAGCAGCGTGGCCTGTGGGTCGTGGGTACGGCGGGGGAGGCCGAGGTCAGCATTTATGACCAGGACCTCACCGGCCCGACCATCCTGATCATGGGCGCCGAAGGTAAAGGCATGCGTCGCCTGACCCGTGAGCATTGCGATTACCTGGTGCACCTGCCGATGGCCGGTAGCGTCAGCAGCCTCAACGTGTCGGTGGCTACCGGCGTCTGCCTGTTCGAAGCCCAGCGCCAGCGTGGCGCGAAGGCCAAGGCCAAACCGAAGAAGTAATCAAAATGTGGGAGGGGGCTTGCCCCCGATAGCGGTGTGTCAGTTGCAGATGATGTGGCTGATCCTCCGTAATCGGGGGCAAGCCCCCTCCCACAGTCGTTTTGGGGTGCTTGGAAGATTGTTCAAATAATCACCAATCACCTTGCGCGCATCCTCCCCCTTCTCTACAATTGCGCCCCTTGCCTTCCTGGCGGGCACCGATGTGCCTCCCTGCGGCAAGATCCATAAGTGTCATTCACTCCTTGTCTGACCGTTTTTGAGCGGCAGGCTACAACCCGTAAGGAGCATTCATGCGTCATTACGAAATCATCTTTTTGGTCCACCCGGATCAAAGCGAGCAAGTCGGCGGCATGGTTGAGCGTTACACCAAGCTGATCGAAGAAGACGGCGGCAAAATCCACCGTCTGGAAGATTGGGGCCGTCGTCAACTGGCCTACGCAATCAACAATGTTCACAAGGCTCACTACGTGATGCTGAACGTTGAGTGCACTGGCAAGGCCCTGGCCGAGCTGGAAGACAACTTCCGCTACAACGATGCAGTGATCCGTAACCTGGTCATCCGTCGCGAAGAAGCCGTTACCGGCCAATCCGAGATGCTCAAGGCTGAAGAAAACCGCAGTGAGCGCCGTGAGCGTCGCGACCGTCCTGAGCACGAAGGCGCTGATAGCGTTGATAGTGATGACAGCGACAACAGCGATAACGCTGACGAGTAATCCACGGACCTTTTAAGGAGCCTATCAAATGGCACGTTTCTTCCGTCGTCGTAAATTCTGCCGCTTCACCGCTGAAGACGTGAAAGAGATCGATTACAAAGATCTCAACACTCTGAAAGCCTACGTATCCGAGACCGGCAAAATCGTTCCAAGCCGTATCACCGGTACCAAAGCACGTTATCAGCGTCAGCTGGCCACCGCTATCAAGCGCGCCCGCTTCCTGGCCCTGCTGGCCTACACCGACAGCCACGGCCGCTGAGACCGGGCAGTCGACAAGTAGTAAGGGATTGAATGCATGCGCGCCTTAGCTGAGTTCATCATGCGCGGTCGCGTGCAGGCCACTCTGGTAGTGGCTGGATGTGCAGCATTGCCGTTGTTGTATTGGTTGGGTGCTGCCGCAGGTTGCCTTGTGCTGCTGCGGCGCGGTTTGCAGGATGCCCTTGGCGTCCTGGCCCTGGGAGTGCTGGCCGCCTTGATCTGGTGGCTGCAACTGGGCGAACCCAAGGTACTTCTGGTGCTGCTGGGGTCGTCGAGCCTTGCGTTGGTTTTGCGCGCAAGTGAGTCCTGGGCCCGCACGCTGCTGGTCAGCGTGGCAGTGGGGTTGGTGTTTTCGGTGTTGATCGACGCGGCTTTCCGCCCGCAGATCGAGGCGCTGTCGCAAGAGATCGTCAAGATCCTGCCGATGGCCCTCGGGGAACTCTACCAGCAGCTTTCGGTAGATGAGCGAGCGCGTCTTGCGACACTGATTGCACCGGCCCTGATCGGCCTGATGGCGGTAATGATGCAGATCGTCAGCGTGCTGAGCCTGATGCTTGGGCGTTATTGGCAGGCGTTGTTGTACAACCCGGGTGGTTTTGGTCGCGAGTTTCGCAGTATCAGAATCCCCGTGGGCCCGGCGATGTTGCTGCTGGCACTCATGGTGGTCGGACCGTACTTCGGTTCACAAGCCACCTTGCTGGTGCTGTTTTGCAGCGTACCGCTGGTGTTTGCCGGACTGGCCCTGATTCACGGGCTGGTCGCGCAGAAGCGCCTGGCCAAGTTCTGGCTGGTGGGGATGTACGTAACAATGGTGCTGTTCATGCAGCTGATCTATCCGTTACTCGTGGTTTTGGCCATTGTCGACGGCCTGATTGATTTTCGCGGTCGTCTGGCGCCGAAAGACGCCGATAACGCGAACGGTGAAGGTTAAAAGTTAGAGGATTTTCACATGCAACTGATCCTTCTGGAAAAAGTCGCCAACCTGGGCAACCTGGGCGACAAAGTGAACGTTAAGGCCGGCTACGGTCGTAACTACCTGCTGCCATACGGCAAAGCCACCGCTGCAACCGCTGCCAACCTGGCTGCGTTTGAAGAGCGTCGTGCCGAGCTGGAAAAAGCCGCAGCAGACAAAAAAGCTTCGGCTGAAACTCGCGCTGCCCAACTGGCTGAGCTGGAAGTGACTATCACTGCCACCGCCGGTGACGAAGGCAAGCTGTTCGGTTCGATCGGCACCCACGACATCGCTGATGCACTGACCGCCTCCGGCGTTGAAGTGCAGAAGAGCGAAGTTCGTCTGCCGAACGGCACCATCCGCAACGTAGGCGAATTCGACGTAGCCGTGCACCTGCACGCCGAAGTTGAAGCCACCGTACGCGTTGTCGTGGTAGCAGCTTAAGCCGCACCTAACTGACTGGCACCTCGCGTGCCAGGCGGTTAACATCGGGCACGATCCTGTTTACAGGTCGTGCCTTTTGTTTTTCTACACACCCCCAAATTCCAAGTGGCCATGAACGATATTTCAGCTCCTGAGCAATACGATCTGCAAACCGCTGCCCTGAAGGTGCCGCCGCATTCCATCGAGGCCGAACAGGCCGTGCTCGGTGGTTTGATGCTGGACAACAACGCCTGGGAACGCGTGCTGGATCAAGTCTCGGACGGTGATTTCTATCGCCATGACCACCGCCTGATCTTCCGTGCCATCGCCAAGCTGGCCGACCAGAACTCGCCGATCGACGTGGTGACCCTGGCCGAACAACTGGACAAGGAAGGCCAGACCTCCCAGGTCGGCGGCCTGGGCTACCTGGGCGAACTGGCGAAAAACACGCCGTCCGTCGCCAACATCAAGGCCTATGCCCAGATCGTTCGCCAGCGCGCCACACTGCGCCAGCTGATCGGCATCAGCACCGAGATCGCCGACAGCGCCTTCAACCCCGAAGGGCGCACCGCCGAAGAGATCCTTGACGAAGCCGAGCGCCAGATCTTCCAGATCGCCGAGGCCCGCCCGAAAACCGGTGGCCCGGTGGGCGTCAACGAGCTGTTGACCAAGGCCATCGACCGCATCGACACCCTGTTCAACACCGACGCCGCCATCACTGGTATTTCCACCGGTTATGCCGACCTCGACGAGAAGACCAGCGGCCTGCAGCCGTCCGACTTGATCATCGTCGCCGGTCGTCCGTCGATGGGTAAGACCACCTTCGCGATGAACCTGGTGGAAAACGCCGTGTTGCGCAGCGACAAGACCGTGCTGGTGTACTCCCTGGAGATGCCCGGCGAATCGCTGATCATGCGGATGCTCTCGTCGCTCGGGCGTATCGACCAGACCAAGGTGCGTTCCGGCCAACTGGAAGACGACGATTGGCCGCGCCTGACCTCGGCGGTCAACCTGCTCAACGACCGCAAGCTGTTCATCGATGACACTGCGGGCATCAGCCCATCCGAGATGCGCGCCCGTACCCGCCGCCTGGTGCGTGAACACGGCGACATCGCCCTGATCATGATCGACTACCTGCAGTTGATGCAGATCCCCGGTTCCAGCGGCGACAGCCGGACCAACGAGATTTCCGAAATCTCCCGGTCCTTGAAAGCTCTGGCCAAGGAATTCAACTGCCCGGTGGTGGCGCTGTCCCAGCTCAACCGTTCCCTGGAACAACGCCCCAACAAGCGCCCGGTGAACTCCGACTTGCGCGAATCCGGCGCGATCGAGCAGGACGCCGACGTGATCATGTTCGTGTATCGCGACGAGGTGTACCACCCCGAGACCGAGCACAAGGGCATTGCCGAGATCATCATCGGCAAGCAGCGGAACGGCCCGATCGGCTTTATCCGCCTGGCGTTCATCGGTAAGTACACACGCTTCGAGAACCTCGCGCCGGGCAGTTATAACTTCGACGACGACGAGTAAAACCCAGGCTCAAGGGCGCGTCTCGGGGAGCGGGCCGAACAACGCGCGGATGGTCGGTTCGTTGTACTGGTAGTTCCAGCGCAGCTCGGTGCCGGCGCAAATATCCTCACGGGTAAAGAATGCTGTCAGCCTCAGTGATTCCCGAGGTTGCTCGCCTTTCTGGGTCTCAACATTGAAATACACTGCTTCGACGTTGTAGCCACCGCTTGCCTGGCGCACCGGGTAACCGGCTTCGTAGTCAAAGATAGTGTTCATGCGCGACAGCACGTTATCGCCTGAGAGCACGACTTCGCGGTTGATGGGGCTCGCGGTCGTCTCGTGTGGGATCTGATAGGGGCGCACGTCGATCAGGTACGGGTCCCGGCGAAACCCGGCGATGTGATGGGGCAGTAAACCGCCGCCGTATACTCCCAGCACTTCCCCCTTCGTCAAGTCTTTCGTGCTCACCACGCACGACTGTCCTATCAATACCGACTCTTCGGCGAAGCGGCACTGGGCTTGAGTAAAGGGCACCACTTCGATTTTTTCGTCATACAACTGCGCAACCTTTTCATAACCTTCCCACTGGATGTACGGCAGTACCGGCTGCTTGTCGAACAGCGCACCGCTCGTTGGGGATTTGCCCTGGCTTTGCATGGCTTTGATGCGCATCGGTTGGCCGTCCACATCGCGTAGGGGATAGCGGCCATTGTTGGCGCGGTCGTAGAGACCTCGGTAATTCTGACTGAACTGGTACGAGGCGTGGGAGCGCATACTGCGCAGCTCGCTGGGCCCGTATGGATGAGGTGGGTTGGGGAGGGGCGACGGTAGACTTTCCAGCGCTGACTCATAGTCGACGTTCGAGTCGGCCGATTCGAACAGCTCGCTGGACGTGGAGCCGGAGCGCCTCCTGGGGGGTGTCGGCATCCCGCCCAGTAGTGCATCCTTCTGCGGATCAATCTGCCAGCCGCCCTCTGCGTTCTTGCCGATATACGGTTGGTAGGCCCTGAAGCGGCTGCGGGCGTCAAGCAAACGCCACCCCAGCGCGTCGGCTTTGACCAGATAGTAGTTGCCGGACTCCAGCACGTAATAGCGGTAGCTGCCATCCGGCAGGGGCGGGGCTTGGTAGACGCCGTCTGCGCGCAAGGTCAGCCCTTCGGGGGGCGTCGGGCTGGCGAAAAGCGGGTCGAAAGGCAGCCCCGGTACAGCAGGGGAGTCTGCCCACGGTGTTGGCGCACGTCTGGGCGGCGCGGGTTTGGCCAGCAGTTCGAGGCTGGCCTTGCGCAAGGCGCTGGGCAGGTCCGCAACTCCCGACTGGCGCAGCACGTGACTGCGCTCGCGGTCTGAAAGGCTTTGATCGATAGCCGTGAGCAGGTCGGCTGGTGCGCCCAGCGCTTGGCCTTGAGCGGTATGGCAAGTGAACTGCTCTCGTTCATGCACCAGCAAGTGCCCGGTGTCGTTTTCGCCGGCTCCGTTGCTATAGAGCAAGGGGCCGGTGAGCGTTTGCTCGCGGATCTCCAGTCGACTGGATGTTGGCCAGCCGGGCAAAGACTCCAGTGCTGTCAGCACCAGCACAGGGTAGTCGGGGCTGCGGGTTGTCTTCAGGTAGAGGCTTTCGTAGGCACGATGGACGCTGGATTGGTTCAGGTATTGGCCGAATTCCCAATGCTGTTGCGCGGTGAGGGAGCGTTCCAGCTGTAATCGCTGCTGATCTGCGAAGCTCAGCCCGCAGGTCGCCTCTTCCAGATGATATTTCGATAGGCCGGGCAGGATGTCACGGATCGTCTGCTCCAGCGCAGACGCGGGTTGTTCGGCGCGGTCGTTGAGCCAGGTAAACACGCGGTCTGCGTGCTCATGGGCCTCGGCCGCCAGGGTGAATGCGAGGTTTTCGACGTTGCTGGAGCGTCCGACCCGTCTGGCGGGCAGTTCATTGAACTGCGCTTGGGTCAGTTGTTCTTCCAGGCAGTCCAGCAACTCGCCTTTGCGAAAGCGTGCTTCAGGGACTGTGATTTCCAGCCCCTGGTTGCCGTGGCTGAACAGGACCCGTTGCTGTTCATCGACCACCTTCAGCACGCGGTTCGTCGGCCATTTTGGCAAGGATACCAGCAGGTGAAACTGGATAAGTGGAGAGTGTCGACTCACTTCGCTGCCTTCGGCACGGGCGAAGTTGAAGTCTTCGATTTCCTGCGCCAGGTTGAAGCGCCTGACTGTGTCGCGCAGGCCCGGCGGCGGGCGTACGACTTCCTGATGCGCCTGGCGCAGCAGGCTGGCGTCGGCACCACTGACCCGCAGGATCGGCTCCACCGCTGATGCCTTGATGTTTGACGCATCAGGGCCCAGCCGCTTGATCAGTTTGAAGTCGTCCCAATCGCGGGCGGTTTCGTGTTCCTGGCGCCACCCGCCGACGTCATTGCTGAGCATCTGCGGCTGATAGGCGCGCGGGTCGCTGGGGTGTTGCAGGCGCCATTGCGAGGTGCGCGGGTCGCGGGCCAGGGCGTGCAGGTGGTCATCGAGAGACACGTAATGCTGCCCCTCGTAGTGCTGCAGCCCCTGGGCGTCGACCGGCACCTGCGCTGGCAGTGTCTTGAGTTGGCGGTACGGCACCATGTCCGGGTTCCACAGGCGCATGCCCTGTTCCTGCACCTTGACCGCGATCAACCGCGCGCCGAACCCTCCGGCTTTCACCGCGCCTGCGGTAGCGACGCCCTGGGCGACGGTGTCCACCACGTCCATCATGTCATTCAGGGCCTGGTCGCTGTCCCCTCGGCTCCAGGCGGCAAACCCGTTGTAAAGGCTGTCGACCAGCTGTGCGGCTGTTACCACCAGCAGCACTTCGCCCACGATGGGAATGAATGACGCCGCGAAGAACAGTAGCGACTTACCGGTCTCGGCAAAGTAATGCAGGCGTTTCTGCCGGCTCAGGGCGTCGGCATCTGCCGTTGGCACCGCCAGGGTGCGGGCGTCGTCGCGGATCTGTTGGATACGTTGTATGGCGACCGCCTGGAACGCGTCGCCCTGGATCAGGGTACGGCTGACTTTGGCTTCAAGGCGGGCCGCAATCACCCTGGCGGGAGAGTCGATGCGTGGCGCGACGGTCCTGGCGGGCAGCACCGTGAGCAGCGTGCCCTGGTGTCGAAGCGGTACCAGTCGCTGGAAAAAACCGAAGTAGGCGGGCTGGGCCAGGCGTTGTACCAGCGAGTGTTCCAGGGACTCCATTGACTCATGCTTGCGGAACGAGCCGACGGGATCGTCGGGTATATAGAGCAGTTGCTGTCGATCCACTTGCGTATCGTGGATGACCAGCACGCTCGGCAGCACCACGCCGCCCAGGGTCAGGTGGTTGCATTGCAGGTCGGGATGGCCGCCATTGCGGGCCAGGGCCAGTAGAGTGCTGTACAGTCTTTGATCAATCCAGCCCCTCAAATGAGCGATATGCGAGGCGGTTTCAAACCGAGTCTGTTCACTTCGGGAAAAAAGCTGGCGTACCTGCACGGCTGCCTGGGGTGTGTCCTTGGGCGCAAGCAGCGTCTCAAGGTGTTGGAGGTAATGCTTCCCCAGGTCGAGGCTGCGACAGAAACCGGCGAACATGATCGGTGAGATGGGCTGCCGGGTTATCGCGGCGCCATACACATTGTAAATGGCCGATCCGGCTTCCATCCCGCCATCCTCGGCTTCATCCGCTTCAAAGTTCTGCAGTGCGGCTTCCAACAGGGGTTGTTGGGTGGTCCTGGCGTGGGTCTTGATCAGGCCCAGCAGGTGATGGTTTTTCCATTCGCGCAACACAACCCCACGCTCACTGTCGAGCAGGCCGAAGAAGGTGTTGTGGAGCGCAAGTTCGAAATACGGCCGGGCGTACTCCGAAGGGCTTTTGAGCTGGCTGAGCAGCGCCTTGAGGTCATGCCGGGCCTGGTTGCTGTCGATCAGGCTGCGGCGCAAGTCATCGCGCCGCATCTTGTTGGCCCGGGTGAGCCAGGAGGGCAGCTTTTTCCGAATGAATTCAGTGTGGGCCGGGAGTGCGGGGGGCGTGACAGGTTTTGGCGTCAGGGCGCTCATGGCATGTCCTAGGGCGGGTTGGTTTGCCTCAGGTTACCCACGAAGATTGCCCGCAATGGCTAACGGGGTAGTGCGCGACGATAGGCGAAACCCTGTAGCGGCTTGGGTTGAAATGCCGGTGCGGCAAAAGCCGACCATTGCCGTCGGAATTGGTCAAAATTTGTGCTATATTCCGCGCCCGCGATTTTCCATCTCAACACCGGTCACCGTCATGCAAACAGCCAAGCCTTTATTTGACTATCCCAAGTACTGGGCCGAATGTTTCGGTCCAGCGCCATTCCTGCCGATGAGCAGGGAGGAGATGGATCAGCTTGGCTGGGATTCCTGCGACATCATCATCGTCACCGGTGATGCGTACGTTGACCATCCGTCGTTCGGCATGGCGATCATCGGCCGGCTGCTGGAGTCCCAGGGCTTCCGCGTCGGGATCATTGCGCAGCCGAACTGGCAGTCCAAAGACGACTTCATGAAGCTCGGCGAGCCGAACCTGTTCTTCGGCGTCGCGGCCGGCAACATGGACTCCATGATCAACCGCTACACCGCCGACAAGAAAATCCGCTCCGACGACGCCTACACCCCTGGCGGCATGGCCGGCAAACGCCCGGACCGCGCCAGCCTGGTGTACAGCCAGCGGTGCAAGGAAGCCTACAAGAACGTGCCGATCGTACTCGGCGGCATTGAAGCCTCCCTGCGTCGCATCGCCCACTACGACTACTGGCAGGACCGGGTGCGCAACTCGATCCTGATCGACGCCACCGCCGATATCCTGCTGTACGGCAACGCGGAACGCGCCATCGTCGAGGTTGCCCAGCGCCTGTCGTGGGGCCACAAGATCGAAGACATCACCGATGTGCGCGGTACTGCGTTCATCCGTCGTGACACGCCGGTGGGCTGGTACGAAGTGGACTCCACGCGTATCGACCGTCCGGGCAAGATCGACAAGATCATCAACCCGTACGTGAACACCCAGGACACCCAGGCCTGCGCCATCGAGCAGGAAAAAGGCCCGGTTGAAGACCCGGAAGAAGCCAAGGTCGTCCAGATCCTGGCCAGCCCGAAAATGACCCGCGACAAGACCGTGATCCGCCTGCCCTCGGTGGAGAAAGTCCGTGGCGACGCAGTGCTCTATGCCCATGCCAACCGCGTGTTGCACCTGGAAACCAACCCAGGCAACGCCCGCGCCCTGGTGCAGAAGCACGGCGAAGTGGACGTGTGGTTCAACCCGCCACCCATTCCGATGACCACCGAAGAAATGGACTACGTGTTCGGCATGCCGTACGCCCGCGTCCCGCACCCGGCTTACGGCAAGGAAAAAATCCCGGCCTACGACATGATCCGCTTCTCGGTGAACATCATGCGTGGCTGCTTCGGCGGCTGCACCTTCTGCTCGATCACCGAGCACGAAGGCCGCATCATCCAGAACCGTTCCGAAGAGTCGATCATCCGCGAGATCGAAGAGATCCGCGACAAGGTGCCGGGCTTTACCGGCGTGATCTCCGACCTCGGCGGCCCGACCGCGAACATGTACCGCATCGCCTGCAAGAGCCCGGAGATCGAATCCGCGTGCCGCAAGCCATCGTGCGTGTTCCCTGGTATCTGTCCGAACCTGAACACCGACCACTCGTCGTTGATCCAGCTGTACCGCAGCGCCCGTGCGTTGCCGGGTGTGAAGAAGATCCTGATCGCCTCCGGCCTGCGCTACGACCTGGCGGTCGAGTCGCCGGAATACGTGAAAGAGCTGGTCACCCACCACGTCGGTGGCTACCTCAAGATCGCCCCGGAACACACCGAGGAAGGTCCGCTCAACCAGATGATGAAACCGGGCATTGGCAGCTATGACAAGTTCAAGCGCATGTTCGAGAAGTACACCAAGGAAGCAGGCAAGGAGCAGTACCTGATTCCGTACTTCATCGCCGCCCACCCGGGCACCACCGATGAAGACATGATGAACCTGGCCCTGTGGCTCAAGGGCAATGGCTTCCGCGCCGACCAGGTGCAGGCGTTCTACCCGTCGCCGATGGCCACCGCCACGGCCATGTACCACTCGGGCAAGAACCCGCTGCGCAAGGTCACCTACAAGAGCGACGCGGTGACCATCGTCAAGAGCGAAGAGCAGCGCCGTCTGCACAAGGCGTTCCTGCGTTACCACGACCCGAAAGGCTGGCCGATGCTGCGTGAAGCACTGACCCGCATGGGCCGCGCCGACCTGATCGGGCCGGGCAAGGACCAACTGATCCCGCTGCACCAGCCGAGTACCGACAGCTACCAGAGCGCCCGTCGCAAGAACTCGACGCCGGCTGGCAGCCACAAGGTCGCCAAGGAAACCACCACGAAGATCCTCACCCAGCACACCGGCCTGCCGCCGCGCGGCAGTGACGGCAGCAACCCGTGGGACAAGCGTGAGCAAGCCAAGGCTGCGGCCCAGGCGCGCAACAAGCAGGCCGCCAAGGAACGCGCGGATGCGGCCAAGGGCAAGGGCGGCAAGCCTGCGCGCAAGCCGGTCGTGCCGCGTTGATCGCAGCCTGAACATGCCAGACGCCAGCCTCGTGCTGGCGTTTTGCTTTCTAGCTGTTGGGTAACCTGTTTGCTAAGGTGGCGCCCATTAAATCGCTATCGCAGGCAAGCCCCCTCCCACATTCGACCGCATTCCAAATGTGGGAGGGGGCTTGCCCGCGATGGGGCCCGCCTGGTCACCATCATTCTCAAGGAAGAACACTCATGGCTAACCCCCTGGCCTCCATCGGCATGGACTCCAACCGCTCGCAGTTCATGGCGCGCCAACGCATCGAAAGCCAGATCAACCTGCCACGCCTGTTCGCGGCCATTGACGCCGATCCAGGTATCGTTGGCGCAGGCGTCGTATACATCGACGCCGATTTCAACGTCATCACCCTGCGCGAATTCAAGCCCATCTGCAGCATCAAGCCTAAGCGCATCATTTTGCGTGAAGCACAGAAGTACATTGCGCCGACGCAGTTTGCTCAACATGTCGTGAGCAATCCTCGAGAGTCCCGACTGATTGGCGAAGCCGTCAATACCGGAATCTCCTGCCTGGGGGCTGTCATCAGCTGGGCTGCGATCGCCAGTGGAACCATTCTGGTGCCTTTCAGTGCCGGCGCCAGTTCCGTCATCGTTGTGGTGGGATATGCGGCTGCCGGTGCAAGTTCGCTCCAGTGTTTCAACGGCATTGCTCGAACAGCGCTGGAGGTCGCCAAACCGGAGGTAAACGATTGGCTCGACAGTGAGGGCTGGTACCAGAATGCATCCGTTGTGTTGGACGCCGTATCACTGGCCGGCGTAGGTGGTTCGGCCCTGACGACGGTCAAGCTGGTCAGGGCTGCCAAAGCATCGACGGGCAAGAGCCTGCGTGACGTGCTTCGCGGTTTGAATCGCCAGGAAAGAGCCAAGCTGACGAAAGAGCTGCTCAGCATCAACCATCCCAGCTTGACCGCGAAGATGCTCAAGTTGAGGCAGGCGTCGGGCGAACTCACCAAGCGTTTCACCCCTACGCAGCTCAAGCACAGCACCACTACCCAGATCAAAGACGTCCTGGGCGCAACCATAGGATTTGGCGGGAGTGCGTACTCCGGAAACGTCAATACCATCGCGATAGGGTTGTACGAGGAAATAAACGAATGAACGAGTTAATGACGCTACGCGACTTTTTCAGGCATTACTTTCTGACGTTTATTGGCGGTGTATTCGCTGCTTACTTTTCGTTGGCGTTGGCTGTGGCGCTGGCCTTTGTCACCTATTTTCGTGATGTGCCCCTTGCTCAAGTGGGGCTCAAGATCATGTCTGCCGGGGCGCTGCTCATTCTGTTGACGGTCCATAGCAACTTTATGATTTTGCGGGGCCGCCCCTCCTGGGTGTGGGTGATGGTCGGCATCTACGTCGCCTGTCTACTGTTTGTAGTTCCGATGATTCAATTCCAGCCTCACAAAATTCTTTATGGGTTGGCGCTGTTATTCCCATTGCTCGGATTATTGACACTTAACAGCAAGGTTCAACGAGAGATGCGCCAGACGCTGCTTGAGATCCGCCACCTGCGCCAAGCCGCGATTGCCAGGCGCAAAACCGCTTGATTGGGTAGATTCCCCACCCACCTTCACACCCGCGCCACAAATATGTGCGTCACTTGCACCAGAGCATCGCCGTTGGCGCCGTTTTGGTGCTGTACTGCACCGGGTCCCACGATAAAGCGCAATGACCGCCGCTCTGGCATAAGTCTTGCGCGCTTTGTGTCCATGCCCTGGCTCGCAGGAGGCCGCCGTGTCGATTCATGTCGCGTTGCACCACGTTACGCATTACCGCTACGACCGCGCTGTCGAACTCGGCCCGCAGATCGTACGGTTGCGTCCGGCCGCCCATAGCCGCACGCGGATTCTGTCCTACGCACTGAAAGTGCTGCCCGAGCAGCACTTCATCAATTGGCAGCAAGACCCCCAGGGCAATTACCTAGCGCGGTTGGTGTTCCCGGAGAAGACCGATGAGCTGCGCATCGAGGTCGACCTGGTCGCCGAGATGGCGGTGTTCAACCCGTTCGACTTTTTCCTTGAGCCCTACGCCGAAAAAATCCCCTTCAGCTATGCCGCCGATGAACAGCGCGAGCTGGCGCCGTACCTGGAAACCCTGCCGCTGACGCCGAAGTTTGCGGCCTACCTTGCGGGCATCGACCGTACTCCATTGCCGGCCGTGGATTTCCTGGTGGGCCTCAACCAGCGCCTGGCGGCCGATATCGGCTACCTGATCCGTATGGAACCGGGCGTGCAGACGCCGGAATTCACCCTGGAAAACGCCTCCGGCTCCTGCCGTGATTCGGCCTGGCTGCTGGTGCAATTACTGCGCAACCTGGGCTTGGCGGCGCGGTTTGTGTCTGGCTATCTGATCCAGTTGACCGCCGACGTCAAAGCCCTCGACGGCCCGTCCGGCACCGAAGTGGACTTCACCGACCTGCACGCCTGGTGCGAAGTGTATTTGCCCGGCGCCGGTTGGATCGGCCTGGATGCCACCTCTGGGTTGTTCGCCGGTGAAGGGCATATTCCGTTGGCCTGCAGTCCCGATCCCTCGTCTGCCGCGCCGATCAGTGGGTTGGTGGAGCCGTGCGAGTGTGAATTCACCCACGAAATGTCGGTAGAGAGGATTTGGGAGGCCCCACGGGTCACCAAGCCCTACACCGAGGAACAGTGGCTGGCGATCCAGGCACTGGGCCGGCAGATCGATGGCGACCTGCTCAAGGACGATGTCCGCCTGACCATGGGTGGCGAGCCGACCTTTGTCTCCATCGACGATCCCGACGGCGCCGAATGGAACACCGCCGCCCTCGGCCCGGACAAACGCCGCCTGTCCGCCGAGCTGTTCCAGCGCATGCGCAAGCACTACGCGCTCAAAGGGCTGGTGCACTTCGGCCAGGGCAAGTGGTACCCCGGCGAGCAACTGCCGCGCTGGTCGCTCAACTGCTACTGGCGCCGCGACGGCGTGCCGATCTGGCACAACAGCGCGTTGATCGCCGATGAGCAAGCAGATTACGGCGCGGACGGCGTGATGGCCGGGCGTTTCCTGGCCAGCGTCGCCGAGCGCCTTAAGCTGCCGGCACGCTTTGTGTTCCCGGCCTTCGAAGACAATTTCTACTACCTGTGGCGCGAAGGTGCGCTGCCGCAGAACGTCACCGCCCAGGACCCGCGCCTGGGCGATGAGCTGGAGCGCGAACGCCTGCGCAAGGTGTTCGCCCAGGGCCTGGATAAAATCATCGGGCAAGTACTGCCGCTGGCGCGTACGCCTGCCAATGATCGTTGGCAGAGTGGGCGCTGGTACCTGCGCGATAACCACTGCCGTTTGGTGCCGGGGGATTCTCCCCTGGGCTATCGCCTGCCGTTGGCCTCGCAGCCGTGGGTGACGGCGGCGGAGTATCCGTTTGTGCATCCGACTGACCCTAACCAGGATCAGCCCGAGCTGCCGACTACCGCCCAACTGCAAAGCCATGGCGAACCTGCGCCGAGTGATGAGCGCGTGCCCAAGGTGGACGAGTCTGCCGACTGGCTGACCCGCACCGCGCTGTGCGCCGAAGCGCGGGAAGGGCGGCTCTATCTGTTCATGCCGCCGCTGGAGCGCGTCGAGGACTATCTGGAGCTGGTGGCGGCCATCGAAGCCACCGCCGAAGAACTGCACTGCCCGGTCTTGCTCGAAGGCTACGAGCCACCGGCCGACACGCGCCTGAGCAACTTCCGCGTCACGCCGGACCCGGGTGTGATCGAAGTCAACGTGCAGCCGTCCGCCTCTTGGGACGAGTTGGTGGAGCGCACCGAGTTCCTCTACGAAGAGGCGCGGCAAACCCGCCTGACTACCGAGAAATTCATGATCGACGGGCGCCACACCGGCACCGGTGGCGGTAATCATTTCGTGCTCGGTGGCGCCACGCCCAAGGACTCGCCGTTCCTGCGTCGCCCCGATCTACTGCGCAGCCTGATCAGCTACTGGCACAACCACCCGTCGTTGTCCTACTTGTTTTCCGGCTTGTTCATCGGCCCGACCTCCCAGGCGCCACGGGTCGACGAGGCGCGCAACGATGCACTGTACGAGCTGGAAATCGCCTTCGCACAAATGCCTGCTCCCGGCGAAGAATGCCCGCCCTGGATGGTCGACCGCCTGCTGCGCAACCTGCTGATCGACGTGACCGGCAACACCCACCGCGCCGAATTCTGCATCGACAAACTCTACTCACCGGACGGCGCTACCGGCCGCCTGGGCCTGCTGGAACTGCGTGCATTCGAGATGCCGCCCCATGCACGCATGAGCCTGACCCAGCAACTGCTGTTGCGCGCCTTGGTCGCGCGCTTTTGGCGCGAGCCCTACGCACCGCCTAAGCTGGCGCGCTGGGGTACCGAGTTGCACGACCGTTTCCTGCTGCCGCACTTCATCGAGCAGGATTTTGCCGATGTGATCGTCGAGCTCAACGCAGCTGGCTACCCGCTGCGCGCCGAGTGGTTTGCCGCGCACCTGGAATTCCGTTTTCCCAAGGTCGGCGACTACGCCGTCAGCGGTATCGAGCTGGAACTGCGCCAGGCCCTGGAGCCCTGGCATGTGCTGGGCGAGGAGGGCGCGGTGGGTGGTACGGTGCGCTATGTGGATTCGTCGCTGGAACGCCTGCAAGTCAAACTGACCGGGCTGCCACCGCAACGCTACCTGCTGACCTGCAACGGCATCCCGGTGCCGCTGCAAGCCACCGGACGCGTTGGTGAGTTTGTCGCCGGTGTGCGTTACCGCGCCTGGCAACCGGCCAACTGCCTGCAACCAACCATCCCGGTGCATGCGCCGTTGGTGTTCGATCTGCTGGATACCTGGATGCAGCGTTCGCTGGGCGGCTGCCAGTACCATGTGGCCCATCCGGGTGGACGCAATTACGACAGCTTGCCGGTAAATGCCAATGAGGCGGAGAGCCGGCGGATGGCGCGGTTTTTCAGGCTTGGGCATAGCCCCGGCAAGCTTCCCGTACCGACGGTAACCGTCAACGATGAATTACCGATGACCCTGGATATGCGGCGCCACCCCAATAAAAATGACTGAACACTGTTTAAATGTGGGAGGGGGCTTGCCCCCGATTGCGGTGTGTCTGCTGTCCATCTGTTGCCTGACAGTCCGCCATCGGGGGCAAGCCCCCTCCCACAGTAGATTGCAGTGAATTTGAGTTAATCTGAGCCCCCTTGCCCCTGCCGAGCGTTCCATGTCCGACTTGCTCGACCGTTACCCGCTGACCGCGGGCACTTATCACGAACTGCTGGACGACAGCGGCGCAGTGCGTGCCCATTGGCAGCGCCTGCTCGACCACCTGCAACGCAGCACGCCCGCACAACTGGCCCAGCGCCAGGCGCTGCTGACCCGGCAGATCCAGGAAAACGGCGTGACCTACAATGTCTACGCCGACCCCAAGGGCGCCGACCGCCCCTGGGAATTGGACCTGCTGCCCCATGTGCTGGCCGCCGATGAATGGCAGCACCTGTCCGCCGGTATCGCCCAGCGTGCACGCTTGCTCAATGCCGTGCTTGCCGACCTGTACGGTCCGCAACGCCTGATCAAGGAAGGCTTGCTGCCGGCCGAGCTGGTGTTCGGGCATAACAATTTCCTGTGGCCGTGCCAGGGTATCCAGCCGCCGGACGGTGCCTTTTTGCACCTGTACGCCGTGGACCTTGCGCGCACGCCGGATGGCCGCTGGTGGGTCACCGCCGACCGGACCCAGGCGCCGTCTGGCGCCGGTTACGCGTTGGAAAACCGCACCATCGTGTCCCGTGCCTTTCCGGATCTGTACCGCGACTTGCAGGTGCAGCACCTCACCGGTTTCTTCCGCACTTTGCAGGAAACCCTGGCCCGCCAGGCGCCGGGTGACGACCAGCCGCCGCTGATCGTGCTGCTCACCCCGGGCCGGTTCAACGAAAGCTATTTCGAGCACCTCTACCTCGCCCGCCAACTCGGCTACCCGCTGGTGGAAGGTGGCGACCTCACTGTGCGTGACAGCACGGTATTCTTGAAAACCCTCAGCGGCCTGCGCCGGGTGCACGCGATCATGCGCCGCCTGGATGATGACTTCTGCGACCCGCTGGAACTGCGCACCGACTCGGCCCTCGGTGTGCCCGGCCTGCTCGATGCGGTACGGCAAGGCAACGTGCTGGTGGCCAATGCCCTGGGCAGCGGTGTGCTGGAATCCCCCGGCTTGCTGGGCTTCCTGCCGAAGATCAACGAGTTCCTGTTTGGCGAAGCACTGATCCTGCCGTCCATCGCCACCTGGTGGTGCGGTGAAGCGCCGGTACTGGCCGAGGCGCTGGAGAAACTGCCGGAGCTGCTGATCAAGCCTGCGTTTCCGTCGCAGAGTTTCACCCCGGTATTTGGCCGCGACCTGGACGACGCACAGCGCCAGGCCCTGGCCGAGCGCATGCGTGCGCGGCCCTACGCGTACGTCGCCCAGGAGCTGGCGCAGCTGTCCCAGGCGCCGGTGTGGCACACCGTCGATGACCACCTGCAACACCGTGCCATCGGCATGCGGGTGTACGCCGTGGCCAGCGATGAGGGCTATCGCGTGTTGCCCGGCGGCCTGACACGAGTGGCCGCCGAAGCCGATGCCGAAGTGGTGTCGATGCAACGCGGTGGTGCCAGTAAAGACACCTGGGTGCTCGGCGAGCGCGCTTCCGGTGGTGAACATTGGCGTGCACAGCGCGCAATCGGCGCCCATGACCTGGTGCGCCGCGATCCTTACCTGCCGTCCCGTGTGGTGGAAAACCTGTTCTGGTTCGGTCGTTATTGCGAGCGCTGTGATGACAGTGCGCGCTGGCTGCGCATCGTGCTGGCGCGTTATGTGGACGGTGACGATCCGCTGGCCTTGCAGGCTGCCGTCGAGCTGGGCGAGAACCTGCGTTTGCTGCCGGAAGAGGGCGAGTTGCCGGAACGCCTGCTGGCGGCGTTGCTCGGTGACGACTGGCCCTCAAGCCTGCGCGCCAACCTGCAACGCTTGCAGTGGGCGGCGTCCCAGGTGCGCGGCAAGCTGTCCCGGGAGAACTGGCAGGCCCTGGTGGAGCTGCAACGTGAAGCCCTGGAGCTGGAAAGCGAGTCACCGGATTTTGGCGAGTTGCTGGACTTTCTCAACCGCCTGGTAATGTCCCTGGCGGCGCTGTCCGGGTTCGCCCTGGACGACATGACCCGCGACGAAGGCTGGCGCTTCCTGATGATGGGCCGGCGCATCGAGCGCCTGCAATTCCTCAGCAGCAGCCTGGCGGCATTCCTGCGCGGTGTGGCCGTGTTCGATCAGGCCGGGTTGGAGTGGTTGTTGGAATTGGGCAACAGCAGCATCACCTATCGCTCGCGCTACCTGGCGGTGCCGCAGTTGATCCCGGTGCTTGATTTGTTGCTGCTGGATGAACAGAACCCTCATGCGGTGCTGTTCCAGCTCAAACTGGTGAGCCGCACCCTGCGCCGTCTCAACGATGACTTTGGCGTGCCGCGTGAAACCGGCCTCGGCCCGTTGGTCGAGCGCTTGGCGCGCTTTGATTTGGGGTGCCTAGAGAACCCGTTGTTCGGCGAGTCCAGCGTGCGTGCCGCGCTGGACGGCCTGGCCGACCTGCTGCAAGCGGTGGCCGATGAGAGTGGGCAAGTGTCGGATCGCCTGGCCTTGCGCCATTTTGCCCATGTGGATGATGTCAGCCAGCAAACGGTGTCAGTGTGATGAGTGCGCGCTACCAGATTTTCCACGATACCCATTACCACTACGACAGCCCGGTGTCACTGGCCCAGCAGCTGGCGCACCTGTGGCCACGGCCGTGCGCCTGGCAGCGCTGCAGCTCGCAGCAACTGGATATCAGCCCGCAGCCGTCGTCGCGCCGCGATGAGCTGGACGTGTTCGGCAACCCGATCACCCGCCTGGCATTCGAGCGGCCCCATGACGAACTGCTGGTCAATGCCGGGCTGACCGTGGAAGTGCTGGCGCGGCCGGTGCTGGATTTCCAGCAATCGCCGGCCTGGGACCAGACCCGCGACCGCCTGACTTACAGCAGCCAGCCGGTGCCAGGCGAGTTGATCGAAGCCTGCCGCTATCGTTTCGAATCGCCCTACGTGCACCTGAAGAAAACCTTCGTCCAGTTCTCCGAAAGCTGTTTCCCGCCTGGCGCGCCTTTGCTGCTGGGCGTGCAGGCGTTGATGGAAAAAATCTTCAGCGAATTCACCTTCGATGCCGAAGCCACCCAGGTCGCCACGCCGCTGGTGGAAGTGCTGGAGCGCCGTCGCGGCGTGTGCCAGGACTTCGCCCACCTGATGCTCGCCTGCCTGCGCTCCCGCGGCCTGGCAGCGCGCTATATCAGCGGCTATCTGCTGACCCAGCCACCGCCCGGCCAGCCACGGCTGATCGGCGCCGATGCGTCCCATGCGTGGGTCTCGGTGTATTGCCCGGTTTCAGGCTGGGTGGACTTTGATCCGACGAACAATGTGCAGCCGGCACTGGAGCACATCACCCTGGCCTGGGGCCGGGACTTTTCCGATGTGTCGCCGTTGCGGGGGGTGATTCTGGGGGGAGGGAGCCATGACCCGGAGGTGCGGGTGACGGTGATGCCGCTGGAATGATGGTTGATTGTGCCGAGCCGGAGCAGCCGGCTCAGCACAAAGGAAATTATTCAGCCGGATCTTTTGGTGTTTCGCTCTCGTCGCTCGTTACTTCAGCATCTGCATCCGGGTTCAGTGCGCCGGCCTCTTCGTCTGCAGCGGCTTTCTTGCGTTGCAGTTTTTCCTCTTTCTTCTGTTCCTTGGCCAAGTCTCTCTGACGTTTGGCGAAGGAGTAATTAGGTTTGGCCATGGGCGATCCTCTAGGGTCGAAGGTGAGGGTGGCGGCGCGCAGCTGCCTTGGGCTGCCATGGTAGCAGCTTAGCACCGCGCTTGGCCTTCACTTACCGCAGGCGTAGGCGGCCAGCAGGCCGTTGAACAGTTGATTGAGGTGCATGGCTCGGGCTCCAGTGGGTGATGGGCCGATCATAATCAGCGTGCGGCACTTTGGCTGGTTGATTGTGTCGATAAGTCTGATAGCCTAAAGTTGTATACAATCTGTTGATTCAGGTCATAAGAATTTCTGCCTGCTTCAGGCACCCTTGTCGCATTACGCGTTTTTTAAACCCTGCCTTGGAGATTCACATGTTTGCCAAACTCGTTGCTGTTTCCCTGCTGACTCTGGCGAGCGGCCAGTTGCTTGCTGCAGAGTGCAAGGTCACTGTCGACTCCACCGACCAAATGTCCTTCAACACCAAAGCCATCGAAATCGACAAGAGCTGCAAGACATTCACCGTCGAGCTGACGCACTCCGGCAACCTGCCGAAAAACGTCATGGGCCATAACTGGGTGCTGACCAGCGCCGCCGACATGCAGCCGGTTGCCACTGACGGCATGGCCGCCGGTATCGACAAGAACTACCTGAAAGAAGGCGACACTCGCATCATCGCCCACACCAAAATCATCGGTGCCGGCGAGAAAGACTCGGTGACCTTCGACGTGTCGAAGCTGGCCGCCGGGACTGACTACGCGTTCTTCTGCTCGTTCCCAGGCCACATCTCGATGATGAAAGGCACTGTGACCGTCAAGTAACACCGCATCATCGTTCATCGGGGGCAAGCCCCCTCCCACATTCAACCGCATTCTCATGTTGGAACTCGGTCAACTGTGGGAGGGGGCTTGCCCCCGATGGCGTCTTGACAATCAACACGAAACTTTCGGCTTCACCTTATGGCGCAAACGGCATGACCCGCTTGTGCTCCGTCTTGCGATACGTCTCGCAGATAATCCTGAACGCTTCCTCACGTACCGGCTCGCCGTGCAGGAACGCATCGATCTCCGCGTAGGTCACGCCATGTGACGCTTCGTCCGGCTTGCCCGGCGACAGGTCTTCCAGGTCCGCAGTAGGCACTTTTTCCACCAGCGACTCCGGCGCCCCAAAGTGCCGCGCAATCGCACGCACCTGGTTCTTCACCAGCCCGCTCAACGGTGCCAGGTCGCACGCGCCGTCACCGAACTTGGTGAAAAAGCCCATCACCGCTTCCGCCGCATGGTCGGTGCCGATCACCAGGCCACCGGCTGCGCCGGCGATGGTGTACTGCGCCACCATGCGCATGCGCGCCTTGGTGTTGCCCAGCACGAAATCGCGGGACACCGCCGCTTTGCCTTCAAATGCCGCGACCTCACTGGCCAGGGCTTTGACCGCCGGGCCAATGTTCACGGTGTGGCGCTCGTCCGGCTCGATAAAGTCCACCGAGGCCGTGGCGTCGATTTCGTCGAACTGGGTTTCGTAAGGCAGGCGCACGGCGATAAAGCGGTAAGCCTCATCACCCGTGCTTTCACGCAGTTCCTTCATTGCACGTTGGGCCAAGAGGCCGGCGGTCAGGGAGTCGACGCCACCGCTGATGCCCAGCACCAGCGCCTTGAGCCCGGACTTGCGCAGGCAATCCTGGATAAACGCCACGCGGCGGGCAACCTCGGCCTCAAGGGCGGCCTGGTCGTTGAACGGCGCTTGGACCTTGAGCTGCTGCGCAATCTCACGCTGTACGGCTTGCATGATTCACTCCTTGCTTGGTAGGGCAGGTACTTTGAAAACGTGACGCAAATAGGCGACGAAATTCGGGTCGGTGCAGTGGGTCTTGCCCGCTTCATCGGAGATCTTTGCGACGGGCTGGCCATTGCAGGCCGTCATTTTAAGTACGATGCTCATCGGCTCGACACCCGGAATGTCACAGGTCAGGTTGGTGCCGATGCCAAAGCTCACATTGATCCGACCACGCAGCGCGCGGAATATTTCCAGGGCCTTGGGCAGCGAGAGGCTGTCGGAGAACACCAGGGTTTTGCTCATCGGTTCGATGCCGAGCTTGTGGTAGTGGGCGATGGCTTTTTCCGCCCACTGCACCGGGTCACCGGAGTCATGGCGCAGGCCGTCGAACAGCTTGGCGAAGTACAAGTCGAAGTCGCCGAGGAACGCGTCGGTGGTGATGCAGTCGGTCAGCGCAATGCCCAGCAGGCCACGGTATTCGCGGACCCAGCAGTCCAGCGCGGCGATCTGGCTGTCGATCAGGCGTGGGCCGAGTTGCTGGTGGGCCATGATCCATTCGTGGGCCATGGTGCCCAGCGGCTTCATGTCGAACTCGCGGGCCAGGTGTACGTTGCTGGTGCCGACAAAGCGCCCGGGGAAGTCATGCTTGAGCACGCTGACCACTTCTTCCTGCACGCGGTACGAGAAGCGCCGGCGCGTGCCGAAGTCGGCCACTTGCAGCTCGGACAGCTCGTCGCTGCTGGCGTTGGCGGTCAGCCAGTCGAACTTGCGGTACAGCTGTTCGCGGGCCTGTTCGAGGATCACCGTCTGGTAGCGATAGCGATTACGCACTTCGCTGACGATGGCCAGCATCGGCACTTCAAACAGAATCACATGCAGCCACGGCCCGCGCAGGCGGATGAACAGCTCGCCGTTCTCGATGCCAGTCTGCACGTAGCGCAGGTTGAAGCGGAACAGCCCAAGGAAACGCAAAAAGTCCGGCTTCATGAAGCTGATACGCTCCAGGAAGCCCAGTTGATCGGGGCTCAGGCTCAATTCGGCGAGGCGCTCGATCTGATAGCGGATCTCCGCCAGGTACGGGCGCAGGTCTTCGCTGTTACGGCAACGGAACTCCCATTCAACTTCCACATTGGGGTAGTTGTGCAGCACCGCCTGCATCATGGTCAGCTTGTAGAAGTCGGTGTCGAGCAAGTTCTGCACGATGCGATCGGCAAACACACTCTCGCTCATAACGGGAATCTCCAGACGGGACGGCGATGGGCGCCGACCTTTACGCACAATTAAGAAAGGGGGCTAGTGGCGCATAGACGTGGGTCGGTTTGCCAGTGTTTTTTCAGTCGGCATCTAGCTGCTCCATCATCCACTTCACAAAATCACGCACTTTGGGCACCTCCGCCGAATGCTCCGGGTAGGCCAGGTAATAGGCGTCCTGGCTCGGCATCGCATGTTGCCAGGGGATCACCAGTTTGCCCTCGGCCAGTTCCTCTGCCACCAGGAAGCGCGGCAGCAAGGCTACGCCGCAGCCCACCTGCGCCGCCCGAATGCACATATAGAAGGTATCGAAACGTGGCCCGTGGTAGCTGTGTTCGGTCTGGTAACCCTGGCTGGCGAACCAGTCATGCCAGCCCTGGGGGCGCGAGGCGTTTTGCAGCAGCACCAGGTCGCTGAGTTGCGTGGGGTCGGTGAAGGGCCGCGCCGGCAGGCTTTCCGGTGCGCACACCGGCACCAGTTCTTCGCTGAACAGCTTCAGGCTCTCGGTGCCAGGGCGTGAACCCTGGCCGAAATAGAAGGCCATGTCGGCCTTGCCTTGCAGCAGCTCGTCCGGCTCCTGCTCGTTGCACAGGTCCAGGTGGATCTGCGGGTGACGCAGCCGCCAGCCCTTGAGGCGCGGCACCAGCCAGCGCGCGCCGAAGGTGTAGGGCGTGGACACGCGCAGTACTTCGGTCTCGCCGCCGTAGGAACGCAGGTAGTGGGTGGACATCTCCACCTGGGTGAGGATCTTGCGCACTTCCACCAGGTACAGGTCGCCTGCCGGAGTCATCTGCAAACGGCGGCGCACCCGGCGAAACAGCAGGTGTTGCAGCAATTCTTCCAACTGCGCCACCTGTTTGCTCACGGCGCTCTGGGTGAGATTCAGCTCCTCGGCGGCGCGGGTAAAGCTCAGGTGGCGGGTGGCGGCTTCGAAGCACTGTAAGGCGGTGATCGAGGGCAAATGTCTTTTGTTCAGCACGGCGTGCCTCTTTTTATGCTTTGCATGAATAAACGGAATGATATCTCGCCTAATCGTCGTTTGTTGGCAAGTCTTGGGCCAGCTACAAATAAGGCCTGGATCGCCGTGTGTGTGACGGTGCGAATTTTCTGTTTGAAATTGAAGGAGTGACCCATGGTTGCCGCATTGCTTGATCGTCTCGGGGTAAACCCGGCGTTGTACCAGTCGGGTAAACAACCTGTGCATTCGCCGATCGATGGCAGCCGTATCGGCAGTGTGCACTGGGAAGGCGCCGCCGAGGTGGAGCAACAGGTCAGTCGCGCCGAGCATGCATTCGAAGCCTGGCGCAAAGTGCCCGCGCCGCGCCGTGGCGAACTGGTGCGCCAATTTGGCGATGTGTTGCGTGAATACAAGGCCGACCTGGGCGAGCTGGTGTCCTGGGAAGCCGGCAAGATCACCCAGGAAGGCCTGGGCGAAGTGCAGGAAATGATCGACATCTGCGACTTCGCCGTCGGCCTGTCGCGCCAATTGTACGGCTTGACCATCGCCTCCGAGCGCCCGGGCCACCATATGCGTGAAACCTGGCACCCGCTGGGCGTGGTCGGCGTGATCAGTGCCTTCAACTTCCCGGTGGCGGTGTGGGCGTGGAACACCGCCCTGGCGCTGGTATGCGGCAACGCGGTGATCTGGAAACCGTCGGAAAAGACCCCGCTCACCGCCCTGGCCTGCCAGGCGTTGTTCGAGCGTGTACTGAAAAAATTCGACGGCGCCCCGGAGTACCTGAGCCAGGTGATCATCGGCGGCCGCGACGCCGGTGCCGCGCTGGTGGACGACCCGCGCGTCGCCCTGATCAGCGCCACCGGCAGCACCCGCATGGGCCGCGAAGTGGCGCCGAAAGTCGCCGCACGGTTCGCCCGCAGCATCCTGGAGCTGGGCGGCAACAACGCGATGATCCTTGGCCCAAGCGCCGACCTGGACATGGCCGTGCGCGCCATCCTGTTCAGCGCCGTTGGCACTGCCGGTCAGCGCTGCACCACCTTGCGTCGGCTGATCGCCCATGAATCGGTCAAGGAAGAAATCGTCACCCGCCTCAAGGCGGCCTATTCCAAGGTGCGCATCGGCCACCCGCTGGAAGGCAACCTGATCGGCCCGCTGATCGACAAGCACGGCTTCGACAACATGCAGGACGCGCTAGAGCAGGCCCTGAGCGAAGGCGGCAAGGTGTTCGGCGGCAAGCGCCAACTGGAAGACACATTCCCGAATGCCTACTACGTGTCGCCGGCGATTGTGGAAATGCCCGAGCAAAGCGATGTGGTGTGCACCGAGACCTTCGCGCCGATTCTCTACGTGGTCGGCTACACCGACTTCGCCGAGGCCCTGCGCCTGAACAACGCCGTGCCCCAAGGTTTGTCGTCGTGCATCTTCACCACCGACGTGCGTGAAGCCGAGCAGTTCATGTCGGCGGTGGGCAGCGACTGCGGTATCGCCAACGTCAACATCGGCCCGAGCGGCGCGGAAATCGGTGGCGCGTTCGGTGGGGAGAAAGAGACCGGTGGCGGGCGTGAGTCGGGTTCGGATGCGTGGCGCGGGTACATGCGTCGGCAGACCAATACTGTCAATTACTCGCTTGAGCTGCCATTGGCACAAGGCATTACATTCGACTGATTCTGCTGGCTGGAATGAGATCAAAATGTGGGAGGGGGCTTGCCCCCGATAGCGGTGGATCAGCTGTACATCTGTTGGCTGACACATCGCCATCGGGGGAAAGCCCCCGCCCACATTTGACCGAGCTGTTTGTTAGGTTTCATCACGGAGTCTGGCAATGCCATTACGCGAAACATGTTTATGGGAACACCTCACCCCCAGCCGTCCGGATCGCGCTGCGCTCAACGGCGAGGTCAAGGTGGACGTGTGTGTGATCGGCGCCGGGATCACCGGTCTGTCGGCGGCCATTCATTTGCTGGAACAGGGTAAAAGCGTGGCCGTGCTGGAGGCGCATCGCACTGGCCATGGCGGTTCGGGGCGCAACGTGGGGCTGGTCAACGCCGGGATGTGGATTCCGCCGGACGAGATCGAAGCCGGTTTCGGCGAGGCGGTGGGCAGCCAGCTCAACCGCATGCTGGGCGCGGCACCGTCGCTGGTGTTCAGCCTGATCGACAAATACAACATCGATTGCCAGTTGCGCCGTGAGGGCACCTTGCACATGGCACACAACGCCCGTGGCGAGGCGGACCTGCGCAGTCGTGAAGAACAGTGGAAGCGCCGTGGCGCACCGGTGGAACTGCTCACCGGCCAGGCCTGCGAGCAGGCCACGGGTACTAAAAAAATCGCCGCCGCCTTGCTGGACCGGCGTGCCGGCACTCTGAACCCGATGGCCTACACCAGTGGCCTGGCCAGTGCTGCCGCCGGGCTGGGCGGGCAGTTGTTCGATCATTCGCCGGTCACTCAACTTGAGCGCCAAGGTGCGCAGTGGTCGGTGCAGACCGCCCAGGGCTCAGTGCAGGCTGCACAGGTGGTCATCGCCTCCAACGCCTACACAGAAGGTGAGTGGACTGAACTGCGGCGCAATTTTTTCCCCGGTTATTACTACCAGGTCGCATCGGCCCCGCTGACGGACGCCGCCGCCGAACAGATTTTGCCCGGCGGCCAGGGCTCCTGGGATACACGCCAGGTCTTGAGCAGCATCCGCCGCGACGCCGACGGCCGCCTGTTGCTCGGCAGCCTGGGCAACGGCAACCAGAAACCCACCTGGTTCCTCAAAGCGTGGGCCGATCGGGTGCAGCAGCATTACTTCCCGCACCTCAAATCGGTGCAGTGGGAATACACCTGGACCGGCTGCATCGCCTTTACCCCGGACCATTTGATGCGCCTGTTCGAGCCCGCCCCGGGCATTGTGGCCGTAACGGGCTATAACGGCCGTGGCGTGACCACCGGCAGTGTGGTCGGCAAGGCGTTTGCCGACTATTTGTGTCACCAGAATCCCCAGGCCTTGCCGATTCCCTTTGCGCCGATGCAACCGTTGTCGGCAGTCGGGTTACGCAGCTGTCTTTATGAGGCGGGTTTCTCGCTGTATCACGCCGGCCAATGCCTGAGGATCGTGATCTGATCAGCGAAATACCGCTCAAAAGCCTGCATTTTCTTAGCAGGCTACTAATCTGTATTGGTGCAAGTCGTAGCAGTCGCGCACTGTAAATGTGCAGTTCCGTTACGCCGGCTGTTACAGCTGTAGGAACTGTCGTTTATAGGTTTGGTTGCAGGTGCGACCTGCCGAGGTTGTACTTTTTCGATCCATTGGTTGCACCTCTGGACGCTAGAGGGTTGCACGTACTGGCGAACGGAGCCGAAACGCCTGCAATAACAATGACACCGTGTCTTTTTGAAGAATAAAAACCTAATGGCACGCGCTTTGCTCTGGGCTTTCAGTGAAAAGTTTGAACGCAAGTTGTCGTGCCAAAAATCAAAAATATCGGAGCACCACTCATGTCCCAGACGTTTTACAAGAAAGGTTTTCTGGCCCTCGCCGTTGCAGCGGCACTGGGTGTTTCTACGTTTGTTCAAGCTGATGTGAAGATTGGCGTGGCGGGCCCTATGACGGGTGCCAACGCGGCTTTCGGTGAGCAGTACATGAAAGGTGCCCAGGCGGCAGCCGATGTGATCAACAAGGCCGGTGGCATCAACGGCGAGAAAATCGTGCTGGTGGCCGGCGACGACGCCTGCGAACCCAAGCAGGCTGTAGCCGTGGCCAACCGCCTGGCGGACCAGGACAAAGTGATCGGCGTGGTGGGGCACTTCTGCTCCTCCAACACCATCCCGGCGTCCGAGGTGTATGACGAAGCCGGCATCATCGCAATCACCCCAGGCTCCACCAACCCACAGGTGACCGAACGCGGCCTGGGCGCCATGTTCCGGATGTGCGGGCGTGACGACCAGCAAGGCATCGTGGCCGGCGACTACATCGTCGATGTGCTCAAGGGCAAGAAAGTCGCGGTCATCAACGACAAGGACACCTACGGCAAAGGCCTGGCCGACGCCACCGCTGCCCAGTTGACCAAGCGCGGCGTCAAGCCGGTGCTGGAAGAAGGCCTGACCCGTGGCGAGAAAGACTTCAGCGCCCTGGTCACCAAGATCCGCTCCACCGGTGCCGACGTCGTGTACTTCGGCGGCCTGCACCCGGAAGCCGGCCCACTGGTTCGCCAGATCCGTGAAGCGGGTCTGAAAGACGTGAAGTTCATGTCCGATGACGGCGTGGTCACCGACGAACTGGTTGCCACCGCTGGCGGTAAGCAATATGTCGACGGCGTGTACATGACCTTCGGCGCCGACCCGCGCCTGCTGCCGGACAGCAAGGCGGTGGTGGAAGAGTTCCGCAAGAACGGCACCGAGCCTGAAGGCTATACCCTGTACGCCTACGCGTCGCTCCAGGCCCTGGCCGCCGGCTTCAACGGCGCCAAGTCCAACAAGGGCGAAGACGCTGCCAAGTGGCTCAAGGCTCACCCGGTGAAAACCGTCATGGGCGAGAAAGCCTGGGATTCCAAGGGCGACCTGAAAATCTCCGACTACGTGGTTTACCAGTGGGATAAAGACGGCAAATACCATCAGTTGGAAAAGCAGAAGTAAGACTGAGCGCCGCCGTTCCAATGTGGGAGGGGGCTTGCCCTCGATAGCGCAGTGTCAGCCAACGCATGCATGACTGACGCACCGCAATCGGGGGCAAGCCCCCTCCCACAGGGGGAGTGGTGTTGTTATTGAAATCTGTTTTTTCCTCCAGAAGCGCCGCACACCTCCCGGTGTGCAGGTGCTCACCGCGTGAGATTGCGTTATGGATGGTATTTTCCTGCAGCAACTGGTCAACGGCCTGACCCTCGGGTCGGTCTATGGCCTGATCGCCATCGGCTACACAATGGTCTATGGCATCATTGGCATGATCAACTTCGCCCACGGCGAGGTTTATATGATTTCCGCTTACCTCGCGGCGATCAGTCTGGCACTGCTGGCTTACTTCGGCATCGAATCCTTCCCGCTGCTCATTCTCGGCACCTTGATCTTCACCGTGGTCGTCACCGGCGTGTACGGTTGGGTCATCGAGCGTGTCGCCTACAAACCGTTGCGCAACTCCACCCGACTGGCACCGCTGATCAGCGCCATCGGTATCTCCCTGATCCTGCAGAACTACGCGCAGATCGCCCAGGGCGCGAAGCAACAAGGCATTCCCACCCTGCTGGCAGGCGCCTGGCGCGTCGATTTCGGCACAGGGTTCGTCCAGCTCACCTACACCAAGGTCTTCATCCTCGTGGCGGCGTTCGCCGGCATGGGGTTGCTCACCTACGTGATCAAGTACACCAAGCTCGGCCGCATGTGCCGCGCCACCCAGCAAGACCGCAAGATGGCCTCGATCCTCGGCATCAACACCGACCGGGTGATCTCCTATGTGTTCGTCATCGGCGCCGCCATGGCGGCATTGGCCGGCGTGCTCATCACCCTCAACTACGGCACCTTCGACTTCTATGCCGGCTTCATCATCGGCATCAAGGCGTTCACCGCGGCGGTACTCGGCGGCATCGGCTCCCTGCCTGGGGCGATGTTGGGCGGGATCATCCTCGGTATCTCCGAGTCGCTGTTCTCGGGGTTGATCAACTCTGACTACAAAGACGTGTTCAGTTTCTCCCTGCTGGTGGTGATTCTGATTTTCCGTCCCCAGGGCCTGCTTGGTCGCCCACTCGTGGCGAAGGTGTAAACATGTCTGCTGCCAAATCAATCGATATCAAGAAAAGTGTGGTCGATACGATCCTTGCCGGGCTGATTTCGCTGATCGTGTTCGGTCCGATCGTCGGCGTGGTACTCGACGGCTACAGCTTCAACCTGGAACCGGCCCGCGTCGGCCTGCTGGTGGCCATCGTGATGGTCGGCCGCTTTGCCATGAGCCTGTTCCTGCAAACCCCCAAGGGCCTGAAGATTTTGCAGGGCTTCGAGAGCAGCGGCTCCGGCGTGCATGTGCTGGCGCCGGACTACAAGTCGCGGCTGCGCTGGATCATCCCGGCACTGATCGTGATCGCCATCGTGTTCCCGATCTTCGCCAACAAGTACCTGCTCACCGTAGTGATCCTCGGCCTGATCTACGTGTTGCTCGGCCTGGGCCTCAACATCGTGGTAGGTCTGGCCGGCTTGCTCGACCTGGGTTACGTGGCGTTCTACGCCATCGGCGCCTACGGCCTGGCACTGGGTTATCAATACCTGGGCCTGGGCTTCTGGACCGTGCTGCCATTGGCGGCCATCGCGGCGGCGCTGGCGGGGTGCATACTCGGGTTCCCGGTGTTGCGAATGCACGGTGACTACCTTGCCATCGTGACCCTGGGCTTTGGTGAGATCATCCGGTTGGTGCTCAATAACTGGCTGTCGTTTACCGGTGGGCCGAATGGCATGCCGGTGCCTTCACCGACCTTCCTCGGCCTGGAGTTCGGCAAACGGGCGAAGGATGGCGGGGTTCCGTTCCATGAGTTCTTCGGCATCGACTACAACCCCAACATCAAATTCCTGTTCATCTACATCGTGCTGTTCCTGGTGGTGCTGGCCGTGCTGTATATCAAGCATCGCCTGACCCGCATGCCGGTCGGCCGCGCCTGGGAAGCCCTGCGCGAAGATGAAATTGCCTGCCGTTCCATGGGCCTGAACCATGTGCTGGTCAAGCTCTCGGCGTTCACTATCGGTGCATCGACGGCCGGTCTGGCCGGGGTGTTCTTTGCCAGTTACCAGGGCTTCGTCAACCCCTCGTCGTTCACCTTCTTCGAGTCGGCGCTGATCCTGGCCATCGTGGTGTTGGGCGGCATGGGCTCGACGGTGGGCGTGGTGATTGCGGCGTTTGTGCTGACCGTCGCACCTGAGTTGCTGCGCAGCTTCTCCGAATACCGCGTGCTGCTGTTTGGCGTGTTGATGGTGGTGATGATGATCTGGCGACCGCGAGGTCTGATCCGCATCAGCCGTACCGGTGTGACACCACGCAAGGGGGTAGCGCCATGAGCAAGGAAGTCGTCCTCTCCGTGGAACACCTGATGATGCACTTCGGTGGCATCAAGGCCTTGAGCGATGTGAGCCTCAAGGTCGAACGCAACTCGATCTTCGCCCTGATCGGCCCCAACGGCGCCGGCAAGACCACGGTGTTCAACTGCCTCACCGGCTTCTACAAAGCCAGCGGCGGCAAGATCGAACTGAACATCCGCGGCAAGCAGACCAACGTGATCCAGTTGCTCGGCGAGCGCTTCCAGCCGACCGACTTCGTGTCACCGAAAAGCTTCTTCAGCCGTATGTACTACAAGATGTTCGGCGGCACCCATCTGGTCAACCGTGCCGGTCTGGCCCGGACGTTCCAGAACATCCGCCTGTTCAAGGAAATGTCGGTACTGGAAAACCTGCTGGTGGCCCAGCACATGTGGGTCAACCGCAACATGCTGGCGGGCATCCTCAACACCAAGGGCTACCGCAAGGCTGAAAGCGACGCCCTCGACCACGCCTTCTACTGGCTGGAAGTGGTGGACCTGGTGGACTGCGCCAACCGCCTGGCCGGTGAACTCTCCTACGGCCAGCAGCGCCGCCTGGAAATCGCCCGCGCCATGTGCACCCGGCCGCAGATCATCTGCCTGGATGAACCCGCTGCGGGCCTCAACCCCCAGGAAACCGAAGCCCTCAGCGCGATGATTCGCCTGTTGCGCGACGAACACGACCTCACGGTGGTGCTGATCGAACACGACATGGGGATGGTGATGAGTATTTCCGACCACATCGTGGTGCTCGACCACGGCAACGTGATCGCCGAGGGCGGGCCGGACGCGATTCGCAACGACCCGAAAGTGATTGCCGCCTACCTGGGCGCTGACGAAGAGGAGCTGGTATGAGCGCACCTATCCTCGAAATGAAGGACCTGGATGTGTATTACGGCCCGATCCAGGCCCTGAAGAAAGTCTCGCTGCACATCAACGAAGGTGAAACCGTCAGCCTGATCGGCTCCAACGGCGCGGGCAAGTCCACGCTGCTGATGTCGATCTTCGGCCAGCCACGGGCCGAGTCGGGGGAGATCCTCTACAACGGCGTCGACATTACCCACAAGTCGTCCCACTACATCGCCTCCAACGGCATTGCGCAGTCGCCGGAAGGGCGGCGGGTGTTCCCTGACATGACCGTCGAGGAAAACCTGCTGATGGGCACCATCCCGATTGGCGACAAGTACGCTCAGGAGGACATGCAGCGCATGTTCGAGCTGTTCCCACGGCTCAAGGAACGGCGTACGCAGCGTGCTATGACCATGTCCGGTGGTGAGCAGCAGATGCTCGCCATTGCGCGGGCACTGATGAGTCGTCCGAAGTTGTTGCTGCTGGACGAGCCGAGCCTGGGCCTGGCGCCGATTGTGGTGAAGCAGATCTTCTCGACCCTGCGCGAGCTGGCGGCCACCGGGATGACTATTTTCCTGGTGGAGCAGAACGCCAACCATGCGCTGCGCTTGTCGGATCGCGCATACGTGATGGTCAACGGCGAGATCCGCCTGACCGGCACTGGCAAGGAGCTGCTGGTCAACGAGGAAGTGCGCAACGCCTACCTCGGCGGGCACTGATCTAAATAACGACGCGGTCCCCCTGTGGGAGGGGGCTTGCCCCCTCCCACATTAAGCCGATCCACATGTATTTTTGTGGTGTGAATAGGGTTGCCGCCAAATTGTGGAAAACAAATCCAGCCCTCCTCCAAAGCGCGACATATAGCCGCCGCAAATCCCTGTTTTGTCACAGTTTTGACTTGTCCCCATCCGCTGTGGAACCGGCTGTGGGTAACGTGGGAGTAGCTGGCTGAAAGCCAACAAACACGCGGCCTGTAGCGCGGTGATTGTTTTTTGATCAGCGGGTTTTTGGGTACCGCCCGAGCCCGTTGTCAACCTGTTTAAAGACACAGGTATATGACTGGAATATGTCCCGGCAGCCTGTGGATAAGTCTGTGACTAAACTCTGGAAAGACCGCCGCAGAGGCCGGAATGACTGGCCTGGAGCCATCGTTCTGGTTTGCCGTTCGTAGAAGGGCCTACATACGCACCGGCCAAGGTCAAGCAAAAAACTTTCTAAAACCGCCTGCAACCCTTGTGTATAGAGGCCTGAGGCATTTTGCACTTGCCCCCAAAGACTGTGGGCGCAGTTGTGGATAACCTGCGCGCATATGGCTGTAAGCCACGGTCTATAAGGCTTTGCTTTAAGTGGTTAAAAAGTGATCAGGCATGTGTCAACTTGCGTGCCCAGTAGTTGCCGACATCGCGGCGTACGGGCATTCTGCTGGCTGTTTTTTTCCCGATGCCCGCAAGGAGAACACCATGTCCGACACGCTGTTTATTACTGGCGCAACCTCAGGTTTTGGCGAAGCCTGCGCCCGTCGTTTTGCCGAAGCCGGCTGGAAACTGGTGCTCACCGGTCGTCGCGCCGACCGCCTGAATGCATTGGTCGAAGAGCTTTCCAAGCAGACCGAAGTGCATGGCCTGGTCGTAGACGTGCGTGACCGCAAGGGCATGGAAGACGCCATCGCCAACCTGCCGCCCTCGTTCGCCACATTGCGCGGGCTGATCAACAACGCCGGCCTGGCGGTGGGTACCGACCCTGCACCCAAGTGCAATCTCGACGATTGGGAAACCATGGTCGACACCAACATCAAGGGCCTGCTCACCACCACCAGCCTGCTGCTGCCGCGCCTGATCGCCCATGGCCGTGGCGCCGGCATCATCAACCTCGGCTCCATCGCCGGCAGCTACCCGTACCCGGGCAGCCATGTGTACGGCGGCTCCAAGGCGTTCGTGAAGCAATTCTCGCTGAACCTGCGTTGCGACCTGCAGGGCACCGGCGTGCGCGTCACCAACATCGAGCCGGGCCTGTGCGAGAGCGAGTTCTCGCTGGTGCGTTTTGGCGGTGACCAGGCGCGGTATGACGCGACTTATGCGGGGGCCGAGCCGATCCAGCCGCAGGACATTGCAGATACCATCTTCTGGGTGATGAACACACCGGCACATGTGAACATCAACCGCTTGGAGCTGATGCCCGTGAGCCAGACCTGGGCTGGGTTTGCGATTGAGCGTGGGGCCAAGTAAGGCTTAAAAACGAGCCGCTGCCATCGGGGGCAAGTCGAATCGTCGCACCGCCCCGATGGCGTCAGATCGGCCAAAACAGGCCATAAGGTACACTCACCTCCTGAAAACCCCTCCGCACTCTGCGGATTCAAGGTTTTTGACGGGAGGAAATGTGAGTAACCGAGGTGAGCAGGCACTGCTCAAACAATCGACCATCCTGATGTTCGCCGTGGCGATCGCCGGGATTGTCACGGGTGTGGTATCTGGCGCCCAGTCCATTCTGTTCGACGGCTTTTTCTCGCTGATCGCCACCGCCATCAAGGTGCTGATGCTGATCACGGCCAAGCTGATCGCCAAGAAAAGCAACGAGCGCTTCCAGTTTGGCTACTGGCACCTGGAGCCCATGGTGCTGCTGATCGAAGGCAGCTTCCTGTTGTTGATCGCCATCTACGCGTTCCTCAACGGCGTGTTCGGCATTATCAATGGCGGGCGCGAGATCGAGTTGGGGCTGGTGATCATCTATGCGGCGGTGTTTACCGTCGTCGAGTTCGGCTATTTCTTCTACGTGCGCTACCGCAATCGCACGCTGAGATCATCGCTGATCCAGTTCGACAACATCAGTTGGCTGGTGGACGCGATGCTCTCGGTGGGCCTGCTGATCAGCTTTCTGGCGGCCCTGCTGCTCAAGTCCCAGGGCTATGGCGAATGGGCGGTGTATGTCGACCCGTTGATCCTGATCCTGCTGGCCCTGAGCATGCTGGCGCCGGCGTTCAAGATTTTGCGCCCGGCGTTGCGTGAGGTGCTGGGGATTGCGCCGGACCACCTGGACGACAAGGTGCGCGAGGTCATGGACGCGGCACAGGCCAAACATGGTTTCGACGACTACGTGTCCTACGTGCAAAAGCACGGGCGCGCACGGTTTATCGAGATTCATGTGGTGTTGCCGGCGGATTACCCGGTGGACAACGTCGCGACCCTGGATGGGTTGCGCGAAGAGATATCCACAGGGCTCGGCACGCCGGATGCGGCGCGCTGGTTGACGATCAGCTTTACCGGAGATCGCAAGTGGATTGCATAAGGCCCTGGTAACAGGTCGCCAAGTGATACGGCGTGGTCGACGGCATATCCCGTCGGCTCACCGCGCCCTTGGCATCCAGGCATTCATGCCAGCCTTTGGCATGCAAAAAGTGCTGTTGCAGCGCCAGCAACTGGCGCTGTAACCGCGCTTCGCTGTCCGGTTGCAAGGTCAGTGCCCGCAGGTACTCGGCCTGGGCCCAGATGCGTTGGGTGCCGTCACGCACCGTTCCGTCCAGCGCCAACATGCCGCTGACGGCGCCACTCTCGTTATCCACACCCTTCTCTTCGGCGTAGGCAAACGCCCGTGTCAGGGAGGCGTGCAACGGCGTACCGCGCAGTAACTCAGACGACTCCAGCAAGAAGAGCCACTCGAACTGGTGCCCTGGCTCAAACCAGTTATCCACAGCACCCAGCGGTTTTTCCATCATCACGCCGTGCTGGCGGTCGATGAAGCGCTGCTGCATGGCGTTGGCCAGGTCCAGCAGGGCGTCCTGCGTGATGGCGTCTTCGCGCACGGCCAGCGTGGCGAGGAAGCCTTCGGCGAGGTGCATCAGCGGGTTTTGCAGGGGGCCGGACTTGACGGATGACCAGTTGCGTTCCAGCACCGCTTCGTACAGGCCGTCGCCTGTGGAAAACCGTTCGGCGACCACTGCCAGGGCGGCATTGAGCACAGATTCCACCAGTGGCTCACGCACCTTGGCCCAGTAATGGGCGCAGGCGAAGATGATGAACGCGTGGGTGTACAGGTCTTTGCGCTTGTCCAGCGGTCGGCCGGCGGGGTCGATGCTGTAGAACCAGCCGCCATGTTCGGCGTCGTGGAAGTGCCGTTGCAGCGAGCGGAACAACGCCGCCGCACGTTCTTCGGCAAAGGCCGCATCGGGTCCGCCGATCAGGCTGGCGAACAGGTACAACTGCCGGGCGCAGGCCATGGCGCGGTAGCGTTGCGGGGGTAATGGCCGGTGGTCGGCGTCCAGCGCCTCGTAGGGCAATGCCAGGTCGGCATTCCAGCCGGGGCCTTGCCAGAGCGGCACGATCAGGCTGTGGAAGTGCGTGAGCACGGTGTTCAAGGAGGGTTGGGAAGCGCTGGGCATTGGCTGGCGTCGTCACGGCAGGGGTGTAGGCGCGCATGGTAGCAGGCTTGGGTTCTGTGGTGTCTGGTCTAGCGCTATCGGGGGCAAGTCCCCTCCCACAAGGTGGGAGGGGGCTTGCCCCCGATGAGGCCGTCAAATACGCCGCAAATCAGCCTGCCAACAACCAGACCCCGGTCGCCGCCGAAGCCGCCCCCGCAACCCGCACCAACGGCGCCGCCGCCGCCGGCAGGAAGCGCACCACCGCGTAACCGGCAGCATGCAGCACTGCGGTCGCAGCAACAAAACCTGCCGCGTACGCCCACGGGCTGGACATGTCCGGCAGCTCCAAACCATGGGCCACGCCATGGAACAGTGCGAACAAGGCTGTCGCGCCGACCGCCACGAACAACGGCGGACGCACCGCCAGCGCGACTGCCAGGCCCAGGGCCAGCACCGACGCGGCAATCCCGCTTTCCAGCGCCGGCAACGCCAGGCCTTCAAACCCCAGCACGCCGCCGATCAGCATGGTGCCCACGAAGGTGCACGGTAGTGCCCAGCGCGCGGCGCCTTTTTGTTGGGCGGCCCACAAGCCGACGGCGACCATGGCCAACAAGTGATCGATGCCGCTCAGGGGATGGCTGATGCCGGCCACCAGGCCGTTGTCGCCGTGGCCCGGGTGGGCGAAGGCCAGGGCAGGGGCCAGCAGCAGGGCGGCGGCGGTCAGCAGTTTCTTGAGGTTCATGGACAGGTTCCTTATGGGTTGATCAGGCGGCGGTCAGCAGGCCTTGGCGTTCGATGAAGGCGACGATGTCATCCAGGCCGACGCCGGTTTTCTGGTTGCTGAACACAAAGGGTTTACCGTTGCGCATGCGGGTGGTGTCGCTGTTCATCAGCTCCAGCGAGGCGCCGACCAGTGGGGCCAGGTCGATCTTGTTGATCACCAGCAGGTCGGACTTGCAGATGCCCGGGCCGCCCTTGCGCGGCAGCTTGTCGCCGGCGGACACATCGATCACGTAGATGGTCAGGTCCGACAGTTCCGGGCTGAAGGTCGCCGACAGGTTGTCGCCGCCGGATTCCACCAGGATCAGGTCCAGGCCGGGGAAGCGGCGGTTGAGCTGGTCCACGGCCTCCAGGTTGATCGAGGCGTCTTCGCGGATCGCCGTATGCGGGCAGCCGCCGGTTTCCACGCCGATGATGCGTTCCGGCGCCAGGGCCTGGTTGCGCACCAGGAAGTCGGCGTCTTCGCGGGTATAGATGTCGTTGGTGACCACCGCCAGGTTGTAGCGATCGCGCAGCGCCAGGCACAAGGCCAGGGTCAGGGCGGTCTTGCCGGAGCCCACCGGGCCGCCGATGCCGACGCGTAGAGGTTGTGCGTTCATGTGTGTTGTCTCCTAGGAACGGAACAGGCGGCTGTATTGGCGCTCGTGGGCCATGCACGCCAGGGACAGGCCAAAGGCGGCGCTGCCGAGTTGATCAGGGTCGATGCGGCTGGCGTCCTGCTGGGCGTGTTGCAACAGCGGCAGCAGTTCGCTGGTCAGGCGTTGGGCGGCTTGCTGGCCGAGCGGCAGGGTTTTCATGAGCACCGCCAATTGGTTTTCCAGCCAGCTCCACAGCCACGCGGCGAGGGCGTCGGCGGGGCTGATATTCCAGGCGCGGGCGGCCAGGGCCCAGCCCAGGGCGAGGTGAGGTTCGGTGCACTGTTGAAGAAAGGTGCGGGCCGCGTCGTCCAACTCGGGCAGGCCATTGAGCAGTTGTTGCAGGGAGTAGCCCATCTGCCGGCTTTCCTGATACAGCTCGCGGGTTTCACGGCTGGCGCGGTGTTCTTCACCCAACTGCGCCAGTCGCGACCAATCTGCCTCCAGGGCGGCCTGGCAATGGGCGAGCAGTAAAGGCGCCTCGAAACGCGAGAGGTTGAGCAGCAACTGGTCGCTGATCCAGCGGCGCGCAGTGGCCGCATCGTTGACGCGGCCGTTCTCGACGGCCATTTCCAGGCCTTGTGAATAGCTGTAGCCGCCAATCGGCAATTGCGGACTGGCCAGACGCAGCAGCGCCCAGGCTGGGTTCATAGACGCACGCCGAACTGGTGCAGCTTGGGTGGGTAGTTGAAGTCTTCATCACCATGGCGCGAATGATGATGGCCGCCGCCATAGGCACCATGCTCCGGCTGAAACGGCGCTTCGATGGTTTCCGTCTGTGCACCCAACTGTTCGAGCATGGCCTTGAGCACGTAGTCGTCGAGCAGGCGCAACCAGCCGTCACCTACTTGCAACGCCACGTGGCGATTGCCCAGGTGATAGGCCGCACGGGTCAGTTCGAATGCACTGCTGCAGGTCACGTGTAAGAGTTGTTCAGGCCGGGCGCACACGCGTACGACGCGTCCGTCTTCAGCCTGCAGAAATTCACCATCGTGCAGCGGTGGCTGGCCGCGCTCCAGGAAAAGGCCGACGTCTTCACCGTCGGCACTGAAACAGCGCAGGCGGCTTTTGCTGCGGGCTTCGAAATTCAGCAGCAACTCGGCGGCCCAGAGGGCTTGGGGGGCGATTCGGCGGTGGATCACCAGCATCAGGCAGCTTCCAGCTATGAGCGATGAAACAGCTAGAGCAAGGGGCTTGCCAACCTCGTCGAGGCGTAGGAAATGCCTGTAGGTATGCGGGGTGGCGCCACTAAATAGGGCGTGAAGACATTGCGTGTATGCGCCAAGTTGGTGCAAGAGATTGCCTGTTGCACGCGGGGTGGGCGTTTTCGGATTTTCCCTACATGGTCTGAGGAATCGGCGTTCATCAGGTTACCTGCGAGATCTTTAGCCTGTGCGTCGTGTTTTATCCACAGCGACGTTCATCATGTTCAAGTCACTTTGTTATCTATTCATTGTCAGCCTGACGTTTGTGCTTTCTCCGGCCTCCGCCAACTTGCAACACCCTGCCTCTTTCTCCGTTTCACTGAAAGAGGCATCCATCAATGATGTGATCGACCGTGCCCACCAACTGCTGGGAACGCCCTACAAATGGGGTGGCACCTCGGCGGATCAGGGCTTCGATTGCAGCAGTTTCCTGGTGTATCTGTTCAAGACCCAAGCCAATATCCAGATACCCCGCACGACGGTCGCGATGCACCGCTCCACGGCCCCGACCATCAAACGCAACGCGCTCAAGCCCGGCGATGCGGTGTTTTTCAAGGGGAATGGGCGCGGCCAGGTCAGCCATGTGGGCCTTTACATCGGTGAGGACAAATTTATTCATTCGCCGCGTACCGGCAAGAGCATCCGCATCGATTCGTTGAGCAACAGCTACTGGAACAAGAACTACACCACGGCCAAGCGCTTCCACTCGGCGGGATGATGGCGTTACTCGGTGCTGCCCAGGCCTTGCCAGTGCTTCAAACCGATAAAGATGAAGCGCAGTTGCTGGGTGATTTTCGCCTGAGGCGTGAGGTGGTCAGGCAGGGCCTGGGCCGGCGGGTCGATGATGTCGGGCAGGGTGGCGAACACACTTTTAACGATCAGGTCAGCCATCACGTGCAAACCTTCGGCATCCAGGTGCTGCAGCTTGGGCATCAGGGTCAGGTCGGCTGCCAGGTCGCGGGTGATGTCTTCGCGCAAGGCGCCGATCGCTTGGCGCACCGCGAGGCAGCCACCGTATTGTTCACGGGCCAGGAACAGGAATTGCGAACGGTTGGCCGAGACCACATCCAGAAAGATCCGCACGGAGGCATCGATAATGCCGCCCATCACGAATTCGTTGTGGCGCACCAGACGGATCGTGGCGCGGAAGGTTTGGCCCACTTCGCTGACCAGGACGAGCCCAAGCTGGTCCATATCGGCAAAATGGCGGTAGAAACCGGTAGGCACGATGCCGGCTGTCTTCGCCACTTCCCTCAGGCTCAGGCTGCCAAACCCACGGCCACACTCCATCAGATGGCGGGCTGCGTCCATCAAGGCGAGGCGGGTCTGTTGCTTCTGTTCGGCGCGGGGCAGCATTGGCAGGCGGGCTTTGTCGGCAAGTACAGCGACGCACTCTAGCAAAACAGCTTCGCTGGCGTCGAACTTGGCGGGTAGTACTTGCGTGACAGTCTCTACAAAAAGTCAAAAGCCCGATCGGCTGATCGGGCTTTTTTCTGGGCCACCACGGGGTTAGCTCTGTGCTTGATGCAGTTCTTGCAGACGGTCAGCGCCGCCTTCGGCAATACCTTGGGTGTAGGCACGCTCGTTGGCTTGTTCAGCGCCACCTTCAACCAGGCCTTTCTGTTCCAGACGATCACGGCCACCTTCGGCGACAGCGTTGCGTTCCAGCAGGCGATCAGCGCCACCTTCAACCAGACCTTTCTGTTCCAGGCGGTTGCGACCGTTTTCGGTCAGGCCTTCGGTGTAAGCGCGTTTGTTGGCGTGTTCCGAACCATTTTCAGCCACAGCGCCTTTGGCGTAGTCACGGTTTTCTTCTTCTTGCGAACCGCTGCGAGCGACGGTCTGGCTGAAATGTGCAGCGTCAGCTTTGACTTGTGGAGTGGCCTGTTCGGCAGCTGGCAGGGCAAAGGCACTGGAAGCCAGGATGGATAACAGGACGGTAGCGAGTACTTGGCGTTTCATGATGGGTTGCTCCTTGGGAGGGCGATAAAGTGGGTACAGGGCTAATGCTACTCTCGATAAGTCGATATAAAAGTTCATAAACACAATGGTAATAATCAACAGAATTGATTGTTCTAGGCGGAGGCTCTAGAACGGGCCTCTCAAGCACGCGGTTTTGCACCGGTGTGGGTATTTTCGACACGCGAGTGGGTAACAATGGTGCGGTGCCGCAGGGTAAATCTGTCGAAGTGGTCAGAAAATGAGGTTTTTCCTGGCAAATCGAGGATTGGGTTAAACCCCGCGACGGTTTGCCAGTCGTAGTCCTATAAGCTGTCTTTAAAGGCTGTCACCCAGCCAGTCGTATTCAGGAGTCTTGTGCAATGACGCGCACGCGTAAAATCGCCGCTTGGAGCTGCGCCAGCTTCGTGCTGTTAATCGCCATCGTGGTAGTGGTCCTGGTGTTCTTTGACTGGAACCGCATCAAACCGCCCCTCAATGCCAAGGTCTCCGAAGAATTGCATCGACCCTTTGCCATCAACGGCAACCTGGCGGTGGTGTGGGCGCGTGAGCCCGATGAAGGCGGCTGGCGTGCCTGGGTGCCGTGGCCCCATGTGATTGCCGAAGACCTGACCCTGGGCAACCCCGACTGGTCGAAAAACCCGCAGATGGTCACGCTCAAAAAGGTGGAACTGCGCATTTCACCCCTGGCGCTGCTGGTGCAGCGCGTGGTGATCCCGCGCATCGACCTCACCGAGCCCAGCGCGCAATTGCAGCGCCTGGCTGACGGTCGCGCCAACTGGACCTTCACGTTCGACCCCAAGGACCCCAACGCCGAGCCCTCCAACTGGGTGGTGGACATCGGCGCCATCGGCTTCGACAAAGGCCACGTGACCCTCGACGACCAGACCCTCAAGACGCAACTGGATGTGATCATCGATCCGCTGGGCAAACCCATTCCCTTCGGCGAAATCGTCGGCGACGCCGATGCCAAGAAGGCGCTGGAAAAAGGCTCCGCGCCACAGGATTACGCGTTCGGCCTCAAGGTCAAAGGCCAGTACCACGGCCAGAAACTCGACGGCAGCGGCAAGATCGGCGGCCTGCTGGCCTTGCAGGACGCGGCCAAGCCGTTCCCTCTGCAAGCCCAAGTCAAGATTGCCGACACCAGCATCGCCCTGGCCGGCACCCTCACGGACCCACTGAATCTGGGCGCCCTCGACCTGCGCCTGAAACTCGCCGGCTCCAGCCTGGGCAACCTGTATCCGCTGACCGGCGTGACCCTGCCGGATTCGCCGGCTTATTCCACCGATGGCCACCTGATCGCCAAGCTGCACGAGCCAACCGGCGCCTCGTTCAGCTATGAAAATTTCAACGGCAAGATCGGCAACAGCGACATCCACGGCAGCCTCGCCTACGTCGCTAGCCAACCACGGCCCAAACTCAGTGGCACGCTGGTGTCCAACCAACTGCTGATGACCGACCTCGCGCCCCTGATCGGCGCCGACTCCAACGCCCAGCAAAAAGCCCGTGGCGGTGACAGCAAGCAGCCCGCTACCAAGGTGCTGCCGGTGGAGGAGTTCCGCACCGAGCGCTGGCGCGTGATGGATGCCGATGTGGAATTCACCGGCAAACGCATCGTGCACAGTGCCGATCTGCCGTTCACCGACCTCTACACCCACCTGGTGCTCAATGACGGCGAACTGAGCCTCGAACCCCTGCGTTTCGGCGTGGCCGGCGGCAAGCTGGATGCGCAGATTCGCCTGAATGGCCGTACCACGCCGATGGAAGGCCGCGCCAAACTCACCGCGCGCAACTTCAAGCTCAAGCAACTGTTCCCGACTTTCGAACCGATGAAGACCAGCTTCGGTGAACTCAATGGCGATGCCGATATTTCCGGGCGCGGCAACTCGGTGGCGGCATTGCTGGGCACCTCCAACGGTGACCTGAAGATGCTCATCAACGACGGCGCGATCAGCCGTGGCCTGATGGAAATCGCCGGGCTCAACGTGGGCAACTACGTGGTGGGTCGCCTGTTCGGCGATAAGGAAGTGAAGATCAACTGTGCGGCGGCGAACTTCGGTATCAAGACCGGCCTGGCGACCACTCGCCTGTTTGTGTTCGATACCGAGAACGCGATCATCTATATCGATGGCACGGCGAATATGGCCACGGAGCAGCTTGATCTCACCATCACCCCGGAATCGAAAGGCTTCCGCCTGTTCTCGCTGCGTTCACCGCTGTACGTCAACGGGCCGTTCATCAAGCCCAATGCCGGGGTGAAAGCCATTCCGCTGGCATTGCGTGGTGCAGGCATGGTGGCGCTGGGGGTGATCGCCGGACCGGCTGCCGGGTTGCTGGCATTGGTCGCGCCGAGTGGCGGTGAACCGAATGAGTGCGCGCCGTTGCTGCAGCAGATGAAGGAAGGCAAGGCGCCGAAAACCGTGAAAGGCTAACTGCAAATGTGGGAGGGGGCTTGCCCCCGATGGCGGTAGACCAGTCGACATCTCAATTGACTGATCCACCGCTATCGGGGGCAAGCCCCCTCCCACATGGGGTTACAGGCTTTCTAGAATATCCGCCATGTCGTCCGCATGCTCTTCTTCCTGCGCCAGGATCTCTTCGAACAGGCGGCGCGTGGTCGGGTCTTTATCACCGATGTACTGGATGATTTCGCGGTAGCTGTCCACGGCGATCCGCTCGGCGACCAGGTCTTCGTAGACCATCTCCTTGAGGTCCTTGCCGGCCACGTATTGCGCGTGGGAGTTCTTCGACAGCAAGTCCGGGTTGAACTCCGGCTCGCCGCCCAACTGCACGATGCGTTCGGCGAGTTTGTCGGCGTGTTCAGCTTCCTGGGTGGCGTGTTCGAGGAACTCTTGCGCGGCGACGGCGGCCTTGATGCCGCTGGCCATGAAGTAATGACGCTTGTAGCGCAACACGCAGACCAGTTCGGTGGCCAGCGACGCGTTGAGCAGGCGGATGATTTCTTCGCGGTCGGCGTCATAGCCCTCGGTCACGGCACCGTTTTCGACGTTCTGGCGGGCGCGGCTGCGCAGGGTCGCAACGTCAGTCAAATTTGCTTCGGTCATCTCAATCTCCTGGGGCTAATCCGGTTTTGCGCCACGCTCTGTCGGCGTGATCGCTCCAAGTTGTGAGTCCTGGAGAAAGCAAAAAGTTTTATTGGATTTACCGATAGCGTCATAAGCCCGACTTGAGGCTGGGCTAGGCTGGATGGATCGGATTGAGAGGATGCCCGGTTCATGCCGCAGTCGTTGGCCACGCGCTACCCCCTGGTGTTGGTACCCGGCATGCTCGGCTTCGTGCGTTTGGGCTGGTTCCCGTACTGGTACGGCATCGTCCCGGCATTGCGGGCGGGCGGGGCGCAGGTATTTCCCGTGCAAGTGGCGCCGCTGGACTCCAGCGAGGTGCGTGGCGAGCAACTGCTGGTGCAGATCGAGCGCATTCGCCGCGAAACCGGTGCCGACAAGGTCAACCTGATCGGCCACAGCCAAGGCTCGCTCACCGCGCGGTATGCGGCGGCCAAGCGCCCCGAGTGGGTCGCCTCGGTGACCTCCGTGGCAGGCCCCAATCATGGCTCGGAGCTGGCGGATCATATCCACCTGCATTACCCCGCTGACGGCGTGAAGGGCCGGATCATGAGCGCGCTGTTTCACCTGGCCGCCTGGGTGATGGGCGTGCTGGAAACCGGCTATCGCGGACCGCGCTTCAAGACGGACTTGCAGGCGTCCCATCACTCCCTGACCAGTGCCGGCGTGGCGTTGTTCAACCAGCAATACCCGCAGGGATTGCCGCAGACCTGGGGCGGGCAGGGCGCCGAAGAGGTCAACGGCGTGCGCTATTACTCATGGTCCGGCACCTTGCAGCCGGGCATCACCGACCGTGGCCGTAACCTGTTCGACGGCACGAACCGCAGTTGCCGTTTGTTCGCCCGCAGCTTCGTACGGGAGAAGGGCCAGTGTGATGGCATGGTCGGGCGCTACAGCTCACACCTGGGGTTGGTGATCGGCGATGACTACGCGCTGGATCACTTCGATATCGTCAACCAGTCCCTGGGCCTGGTGGGCAAGGGTGCGGAGCCGATCCGGCTGTTTGTCGAGCATGCACGGCGCTTGAAGGCGGCCGGTGTTTAGCGCACCGGCGTGGTCCAGCGCTCCGACAAGATCACCCCGCCCAAGGTCAGCAGGCCGCCCACCAGGTGATACAGCGCCAGTTCTTCCTTCAGCACCACGGCGGCGATCAGCGCGGTGATCAACGGCAGCAGGTTGAAAAACAACGTGGTGCGGCTCGGCCCCAGGGTCTTCACCGAATGCATCCAGGCCAGCGGTGCCAGCATCGACGCCAGCAGGCACGCATACAACACCAGCGGAATATTGGCCCAACCCAGGCCGGCCTTCGCCGAGAACAGGAACAGCGGAAACAGCACCACCACCGCCACCAGCACCTGCAGATACAGCAGCACCAGCGGCGGCAGGCGCAGTTGCCATTTCTTCAGCAGGGTGCTGTAGACCGCATAGGCCAGGGTGGCGACCAGCATCATGCCGTCACCCAGGTTGACCCCGTGTTGCAGCAGTGCGCCGAGGCTGCCGGCGGACACAACCACCACCACGCCGGCGAATGACAGTACCGCGCCGGTCAGTGCGCCGTAGGTCAGGCGCTGGCCGAGGCTGATGATGGCCGCCGCCAGCGCCATCAATGGCATCAGTGACAGGATGATGCCCATGTTGGTCGCCGTGGTGAGCGACGCGGCGTAGTACGCCAGGCTCTGGTACACCGCCATGCCCAGCACGCCGAGGATGAACACCTTGCCCAGGTTCGGGCGGATCTGCGCCCAGTGGGCAATCACCGGCTTGAGCATGAATGGCGTAAACAGCAGCGCCGCCAGCAGCCAGCGGTAAAAGCCGATCTCCGCCGGGAAGATCGAGCCCACGGCCAGTTTGTTGACGACGGTGTTGCCGGCCCAGATAAAAATGGCCAGCAAGGGATAAGCGTATTGCATCGAAAGGAACCCGGTGTGTAGATGAGGCAGGATTATCCATTGTCTGGATCGAAGCCTATACTGCGATCCAGACAACCCACTGCTGTATCCAGACAACATGGCCAAGCACAACGTACGCCTCCAGGATTTCCCCCAACTGCCGAGCCCGGTGTATTTTCGCTATTCGGATTTCGCCCCCGACACCGAGTGCACGCCGCACCAGCATTTCTGGGGTTCGCTGGATTACTCTGCCAGTGGCGTGATGCGCATGGAAGTGGCCGGCAGCCGCTTCATGTCACCGCCGCAGTACGCCGTGTGGGTGCCGCCGCATACCGAGCACAGTTCCTATAACGCCGAGGCAATCGTCTACCACTCGGTGGGGCTGGCCCCGGAACTCTGCGAGCAATTGCCCCGGCAGCCGTGCACCCTGGCCATCAGCGATATCCTCAAGGCCATTCTCAGTGACTTCGCCCAGCGCGACGTGAACATGCCGCAGACCGAGTCCGACGTCCGCCTGGCCCAGGTGCTGGTGGACCAACTCAAGCAGGCGCCGATCCACGAGTGCTTCCTGCCCTACGCCCGTCACCCAGGGCTGCTCGGCGTACTGGAAGGCATGCAGGCTGATCCCGGCGACAACCGGCCGCTGGCGCACTGGGCCGAACAGGTGCACGTGAGCGAGCGCACCCTGGCACGTCAGTTCATACGGGAGCTGGGCATGAGCTTCGGCGAATGGCGCCAGCGCCTGCGCTACCTGGCCGCCATCGAGGCCCTCGACAGCGAGCGCAGCGTGCAACATGTGGCGTTTGACCTGGGCTACAGCACCGCCTCCGCGTTTATCGCCATGTTCCAGCGCCAGGCGGGATGTACCCCCGAGCAGTACCGGCGTGCCCATATTCGTAGTCGGTGAAGATGTAACAGGCTTTGACTACACTGCTCGGTAGGCCGTGCCCGTCGGCGCGGTAACAGGGAGAAAACTCCATGAAGATGCTGCGTATTCCGCTGTTGATGATGGGCTTGCTGTTGTGTTCCCAAGGCTTTGCCGCCACCGCCCAGCAAAACAAAATGACCACCTGCAACGCCGAAGCCACCACCAAGACGCTCAAGGGGGACGAGCGCAAGGCGTTCATGAAGACCTGCCTGTCCGCTCCGGCGGCCAATGATGCCAAGACCCTGACACCGCAGCAGCAGAAGATGAAGGATTGCAATGCGTCGGCGAAAACCAAGGCGCTGACCGGCGATGCGCGTAAAACCTTTATGAGCACCTGTCTCAAAGGCTGATCGCTCTTTCGCGAACGCCGCAGATCAACGGTGGGAGCCGGGCTTGCCCGCGATACAGGCGCCTTGCTCTGTCTGCTACACCGCGGCGAGGCCATCGCGGGCAAGCCCGGCTCCCACACTTGATCGCATTCACAACCGACCCACTCGCTTGATTCCCTCAAGGCTGGCAGACTGCCCATCCTTTAACGCCGTTCGTTTTGAGGCTGTATGCCAACGTTTTCTCAGCGTCACGTGCTATTGCTGGCCAGCTACATCATCATTTTTGGCGGGTTGCTGCTGGTGCTGCCGCTCAAATTGCTGCCCAGCCTGCTGGCCGGCCTGTTGGTCTATGAACTGGTCAACATGCTCACCCCTCAACTGCAACGGCTGATCGAAGGTCGGCGCGCGCGCTGGCTGGCGGTAGCGTTGCTTGGCACCCTGATCGTCAGCGTGCTGGCGCTGATCTTTGCCGGCGCCATCAGCTTCCTGCTCCACGAAGCGGAAAACCCCGGGGCGTCCCTCGATAAATTCATGGGTGTGGTCGACCGCGCGCGCGGCCAGTTGCCGCCGTTCCTCGACGCCTACCTGCCCGCCAGCGCTGCCGAGTTCCGTGTGGCCATCGGTGACTGGCTGAGCAAGCACCTCAGCGAACTGCAACTGGTGGGCAAAGACGCCGCCCACATGTTCGTCACCTTGCTGATCGGCATGGTGCTCGGCGCGATCATCGCCCTGCAGCGCGTGCCCGACCTGACCAAACGCAAACCCCTGGCCGCCGCGCTGTTCGACCGCCTGCACCTGCTGGTCCAGGCGTTTCGCAACATTGTCTTCGCCCAGATCAAGATCGCCGCGCTCAACACCGCCTTCACCGCCGTGTTCCTCGCCGTGGTACTGCCGCTGTGTGGCATCCACCTACCGCTGACCAAGACCCTGATCGTGCTGACCTTCCTGCTCGGCCTGCTGCCGGTGATCGGCAACCTGATGTCCAACACCCTGATTACCATCGTCGCGCTGTCGCTGTCGATCTGGGTGGCGGTGGCGGCGTTGGGTTACCTGATCGTGATCCACAAGGTCGAGTACTTCCTCAACGCGCGGATCGTGGGCGGGCAGATCAGTGCCAAGTCGTGGGAGTTGCTGTTGGCGATGCTGGTGTTTGAGGCCGCGTTTGGCTTGCCGGGGGTGGTCGCAGGGCCGATTTACTACGCGTATTTGAAGAGTGAGCTGAAGCTCGGTGGGATGGTTTAGGCCTTGTATTGGCCGGTCTGGCCCATCGGGGGCAAGCCCCCTCCCACATTTTGATCTGTGAACACATTCAAAGGTGGGAGGGGGCTTGCCCCCGATGGGCGCGACGCAGCGTTTCAGATAAAACTCAGCTGCCGTAGCGCTTGCTGGCCTCAATCGCCAAGCCGCTGCCAATACTGCCGAAGATATTGCCTTCCACATGCCGCGCATTCGGCAGCATCGCCGAAATGCTGTGGCGCAGTGCCGGAATCCCGCTGGAACCGCCGGTAAAGAACACTGTGTCTACCTGTGCCACGCTCACCGACGCATCGTTGAGCAACTGCGTGACGCTGTTGCGCACGCGCTCCAGCAAACCGTCGATGGCCGATTCAAATAGCGTCCGGCTCAGCTCCACGCTCAACCCTGGCTCAATCCGGTCCAGCAGCACGTGGCGGCTGTCGTCGTGGGTCAGCTGGATCTTGGTTTCTTCCACTTCCATGGCCAGCCAGTGCCCGGCGCGCTGTTCGATCAGCTTGAACAGGCGGTCGATGCCACCGGTGTCTTCGATGTCGTAGCGCATGCTGCCCAAGGCCAGCTGGGATTTTTGCGAGTACACCGAGTTGATGGTGTGCCAGGTGGCCAGGTTCATGTGGTGGCTGGTGGGCATGTAGGCGCCGCTTTTCATGCGGCTGCCGTAGCCGAACAGCGGCATCATGCCGTTCAGCGAGAGCTGTTTGTCGAAGTCGGTACCGCCGATGTGCACGCCGCCGGTGGCGAGGATGTCGCTCTGGCGGTTGTCGTTGTGGCGACGGTCCGGCGACAGGCGCACCAGGGAGAAGTCGGACGTACCGCCGCCGATGTCGACGATCAGCACCAATTCTTCTTTCTCGATGGTGGACTCGTAGTCAAACGCCGCCGCAATCGGCTCGTACTGGAACGAGATGTCCTTGAAGCCGATCTTGCGCGCCACGTCGACCAGGGTGTTCTCGGCTTCCTGGTCGGCCATCGGGTCGTCATCGACGAAAAACACCGGGCGACCCAGCACCACTTCTTCGAACTCGCGCCCGGCGTTGGCTTCGGCGCGGCTCTTGAGTTGGCCGATAAACAGCGCCAGCAGGTCGGTGAACGGCATTGCGGTACCGAGCACGCTGGTATCGTGCTTGATCAGCTTGGAACCCAGCAGGCTCTTGAGCGAGCGCATCAGCCGGCCTTCGTAGTTTTCCAGGTATTCGTGCAGGGCCAGGCGACCGTACACCGGGCGGCGTTCCTCGAAGTTGAAGAACACCACCGACGGCAATGTGATCTTGTCGTCCTCCAGCGCGATAAGCGTCTCCTCGCCGGGGCGGATCCAGCCGACGGTGGAGTTGGACGTGCCAAAGTCGATGCCGCAGGCACGGGCTGGGGATGGGTTTTTCATGTCTATCGGGTTCCGGTTGAAAAACGGCCGCGCAGTGTATGCCAGTCGAAGGCGGATGCGTAGGCCGACTATCCGCTAAATCGTGCTTGAAAGTTGGGTATTCGCCCCCACATCTGCTGCATACGGCAAGTGCCGATAACACTTTGACGCATCCCCAGGCCACATCACTCAACAAGTGCAATGCAGCGCACGTTGTGCCCCGGGCTGTGCGATCTCGATTAAGGATGGTGAACCGCCGATGGATTTCAAAGACTACTACAAGATATTGGGTGTCGAGCCGACGGCCGACGATAAGGAAATCAAGGCGGCCTATCGCAAGCTCGCGCGCAAATATCACCCCGACGTGAGCAAGGAAAAAGACGCCGAAGCCAAGTTCAAGGACGCGTCCGAAGCCTATGAGGCGCTCAAGAGTGCCGACAAGCGCGCCGAATACGACGAGCTGCGCAAATACGGCCAGCATGGCCAACCGTTCCAGGGCCCGCCGGGCTGGCAGAGCCGTGGCGGCTTTGGCGGCGGTGGTGGCGGTGAGGACTTCTCGGACTTCTTCAGCTCGATCTTCGGCTCCCGTGGCGACGCTTTTGGTGGCGGCCAGCGCCGGCCAGCCGGGCGCAAAGGCCAGGACGTGGAGATGCAGCTGTCGGTGTTTCTTGAAGAGACGCTGTCGACCGAGTCCAAGCAGGTCACCTTCCAGGTGCCGCAGTACGACGCGTCGGGCCGTCACGTGAGCAACACCACCAAGAGCCTGAACGTGAAGATCCCCGCCGGCGTTACCGACGGCGAACGCATTCGCCTCAAGGCCCAGGGCGCGCCGGGCATTGGCGGTGGTGCGAATGGCGATCTGTACCTGATCATCAAGTTCGCGCCGCATCCAAAATTCGAAGTGGATGGCGAAAACCTGATCATCAACCTGCCCCTGGCACCGTGGGAGTTGGCGTTGGGTGCTGAAGTGCAGGTGCCGACCCTCACCGGCAAGATCAACCTCAAGGTGCCTGCCGGCAGCCAGAACGGCCAACGCATGCGCGCCAAGGGCCATGGCCTGCTGAACAAGGCCGGGCAGCGCGGCTTCCTGTTCGTGCAGCTCAAGGCGGTAATGCCCAAGGGCAGCAGCGATGAGGTCAAGGCTCTGTGGCAGGAGCTGGCGCAAAAGGCGGCGTTCAATCCCCGCGAAAACTTCTGAGGGCGTGAACGCCTGGGCGCCCGTTACTGCGGGCGGGAGGCGCCGGGTTGCTGGTGATCGCCGCCGTGCGGTGTCAGCTCGGCCACCTCCCGGCGTGACAGCTCCAGCAGCTTGAGGTTACGTTCGGTGGCCTGCTCGATTTCCAGCCGGTTCAAGGCCTCGAGGTAGGCGTCATCAAAGTCTTGGTGTGCATCTTCCAGGGCGTTCTGCCGTGCGTCGGCATTGCGCTTGAGGGTGGCGAACTCGTCGGCATACCGCTGCTTGAGGTAGTCCACCCAGTAGTCCCGGCTGATCAGGTCCTCGTAAAACACCTCACTGCGTTCCGCGTCGAGAATGTTGCGGCGCGCGTCGGCCAGTTCAGTGCCAGTGATTGGCCGGCTGAACCGCATGTGGCGGGGTTGCCCAGGCAGCTCCAGCTGGTCCGGCCATCCCCTGGCCAGTCCGATGCGGTACGACAAGCGCACTTCCGCCACGTCCGAGTGTGGGACCAGCGCCCTGTCGGCCTCGACTTCGGCTCTGCCCAGCCGGAACAACTGCCGGGACAGGTTCAACAGGGCCGCACCTCTCAGATCCAGCCGCGCCGTATCGACGTTGAGCAACGCGTTGTGCTCGTAGACCCTGACTTCCAGCCCGCTGAAGGTCAGGATGCGGCCATCGACGCAGGTGCCGTGCGTATGGGACATGGCGAACAGCGCCTGGCGCAGTTCGGTGTTATCGGCGGCCGCTTCCAGCACGTTGCGTACCCGCTGCGACAGGTCGGCGCGAGCCGCGCCGAACTCCGTGGTGTCCTGCAACCGTTCGAGCAGGTGAAAAAACGCCTGGTGATCCGGTTCGGCCTGCAGTTGTGTCCAGATCTCCCGCAGCCTGCCTTGTTCAGGAAGGGGCAGGTCGTCTATCCAAGGCACCGATTGTTCAGGTAGTGCGGGTTGCGCCGGGAGCTCTTCGTCGGGTTGTTCAGGGAAGATTTCATCGGGCTCTGGTGATGACGGGAGCCCATCGTCCAGCATTGTCTGGATGTCCCGGCGTGACAGGCCCAGCGCCGAGTCACGCCCCGTGCGGTCCAGATACTCGATAAGCGCCGTCAGGCTGTCGTGCGACAAGGGGTTGTCGGAGATATCCGTACCCTCCATCAAGGCATCGTGGCTGCCATCCAGTGCTTCGGTCGGGATTGCACTGATGTCATTGGCGCTCAGGTTGAGCGTGCGCAGATGACCGGCTTCCAATGTGCCAGCCGGCCAATCGGTGAGGCGGTTACCGCTCAGGTTCAACACCTCGAGGGGCGAGCCAGGCTCGAGACTGAAAAACTCCATCAGGTTGTCGCTCATGTCCAGACGTTGCAGGTTTGGCCAGTCATCCAGGCCGATGGCCAACTCATCGTCGAATCGGTTGGATGACAGATCCAGCTCCCTCAACTCAGGTAATTCTGCGAGTGCCCTGGGCAAGCCCTGCAACTCGTTGCCGGTCAGGCGCAATGTGCGCAGGTTGGAAAAGCCTGCGAGGAAACCGTTGGAGCCTTGTTCGGCGAACAGGAGGCCGCTCAGGTCCAGGTGATGCACATGGGAAAAGTCCGCCGTTACCACCGGCAGGTTGTCCAGTTGCAAGCCGTTGAAACTCAGGGTCTGGCCCGCCGGGTCCGACGCCAGCCCCTGGCGCCAGCACGTGACGATGCGTTGCGCGGCCTGATTGCGGCGACTGGCCACGGACCAGTCGGTGGCTGGCGAGCCTCGCGTGTACAGCCAGCCATTGAGCTGGCGTATCAGGGTGTGCAGGGCCTCATTCCAGACGTCGATCAGAGCGTGCAAGTGCGTGTCACTGGCGCCGCCTGCGCGCAGGCGTGTCAGCCATTGCTGTAACGTCTGCTCATCCATGCCGTGCTGCAAACGTTGCAGGCGTTGCGGCAGGGGCAGGCCGGTGTCGGCGGTGGGCAGGTCGAGCAGGTGGCGGGCCAATGAGGCTCCGCTTTCGGCCTCGGGGAATACGTTGGTGGGTGGTTCCTCATAGGCAAAACGCTCCAGGGCTCCGGCGGGCAGGCCCCGGGCGGTTTCAACCCGCTGTCGGGCCACAGCCAGCGCGCCTTCGGAAACCTGGCTCAACGGCGTACCGACCACGTTGGTACTGAGCAGCAGCTCGTCTCTGGTCAGGATTGCCTCGGGCAACACGGTGATGCGGGTATTGCGCAGGTTCAGCGAGGTCAGTTGCGCCAAGTCCTCGAGACCGGTCGGCACTTGCTGCAGGTTCGTTTCTCGCAGGTTCAGCGTCCTGAGTCGTGGCATGTGATCGATCTCAAGGCGCGTGAGGGGATTGCCTTGCAGCGAGAGATGTTCCAGTGCGACGAAGTCCTGGAGCTCGGAGGGGGCGGCGGCCAGCTCGCAGTAGTTCAGTTCGACAGTGCGTGCCTGGGTGAATGCCCGGACGAAACGACTGACCTGCTCCATGGGCACACGCAGGTTCATCAGGCGCAAGGCTAGGGTGTGGGGGAAGCTGTTGGCCGGCAATTCGGGCAGGCTTGAGGGGCTGAAACCGCGTAGATCCACTTCCAGAAATGAGCTTGGCCGCGCGCGCAGTGGGTCAGCCGCCGCGTAGAGGTTGAGCAGCCCGCGACTCCATTGCACCCGCAAGTAACCGCCCATCCATCGTTGGTTTGCGTGTTCCACCGCGTGGGGAGGACGCAGCCACTCGTTCAGCCGCCGGTCGATTTCACTGTACTGTTCGCTCAGCGCCTCAATCGCGTCAAAGCGGGCGCGGTGACCGACCCAGCGTTCGGCGAAGCTGTTGATCAACACCTGCGAGTCCCGAGCGGGCTCCGTGAGGCGTGCCAGTTCCCCGACACAGTAAATCCGCACCATTTCCTCTAGGTCGATCAAGTGATCGGGTTGGTTGTTCAGCCGGGTATAGAGCGCTCTGAAGCTGTCGCGCGACATTCTCGACCAGTCCAGCGAGAGGCCGGACAGCAGGCGCTGGTGACCTTCCAGCAATTCGGCCGGAATACTCTGGATACCGGTGCCGCGCAGGTTCAGGCGCTCGAGCTGGGGCAGGTCCTGCACGCCAACCGGCCAATCGGTCACCTGAGAGCCGACTATTTCCAACTGGCGTAGCCGCGTCAGGCGGCTGACATCCAGACTGGGTTGGTGAGTCGGCGCAAACACGTTGTTGTTGGCAATGCTCAGCTCTTCCAACTGGCTGAGCGTGCCCAGGGTGTTGATGTTTTCGGCCGAGAGCGGTGAAAAGAGCTGCAATCTCGTAAGTCTTGGCCAGTGTGTCAATGTCTCGAGCTGGTTGATGCTCCGCGGGCCGGTGACGAAGATATGCAGGCTTTCCACGCTGGGGAACAAGCCAGGCAATTGCTCCAGCGGTTGGCCGTGGGTGACCAACACGCGCACATGGGAAAAATCCGCCGTCAACGGTGGCAACGGGGCGTCGGTGGTGAGTTCAAGTCTAGCGGCTGTCTGCACGTCACTGGCGAGGGGCGCATTGCGCCAACTGGCCCTGAGGTTTTCGGCTGTGGTATTGCGCAGCATGGCTTCCAGTGAGGTGGGCGGCTGCGTTGCAACCCACTGCGCCAGTGTGTTTTCCAGGGTTTCCCATTCACGCCCGCGTGCCTGCAACAGCCCGTAGATCTGCGCGTCGGTTTGCCCGGCGCGGCGTTGCTGGAGGATAAAGCCGTTGGCCTGCTCGTCGCTCAGGTCGGGGTACAGGTCTTGCACGCGCGTGACCAGCGACGGGTCCATGCCGGCGCCACGGCCACTGGCGTAGTAACCGGCCTGATTCACGCGGATGCGCGCAGGCGGCTTGAACCGCGTCGCCTCACCACGGGGCTGGCCCAGCCACTGCGGCGCCAGGTGACGGTGCTCGACCGCACTGCGAATGATGCTGCGCTGCAACTCGGCCTGCTGGCCCACATGGGGAACACCCAACGCCTGGCGCGCTTCGTCGGGCAGGGCATGCAGCACCGACGCGTAAAAGTTGTCGCCATACCTGGGCAGGCTGTTGAGGGCCTCGCCGCGCTCGTCGAACGCCTGGTAGACCGGGCCTTTCTTGACCAGGAATTTGCGCTGCATCGCGTGCTGGTTGCCGATGGCCTCGATCAGCCGGCCACCTACGTGTTCATCGCGGATTTCCAGGCGCACCGCGTCCGACCAGCCCGGCAGTTTCTGCAATGCGTGCAGGGCCAGGCGCTTGCTGTCGGTGGTCGCGATGTGATCCGTGTGCAGCCCGGCATAGGCGCGGGCTTGGCGCCCTTGTCGTGCATACCAGCGGCCTTCTTCGAGCAAGGCCAGCGGCACTTTGCCGGTGCTCTCCAGGCGCTCGAGGGCTTCGGCACTGGCGTGGACCAGGATGTCTTGCGCTGCTGGCTTGCTCAGCCCCGGACAGGCTTTTTGCAATTGTGTGATGCGCAGGTCAGTGGGTTTTGGCCCTTCATAGAGACTTTCGAAAATCGCTGATCGACGGGTCTGCGCAAAGTCGGCGATCTGTTTTCTGAACTCCACCGGCCTGGCCTCGCGCACCCGTGCCGCCTCGCCACCGAGCAGGCCGGTGATCTCGTCCTCGTCCAGCGCCGCCAGGATACGCCCCGGCAGCTCGCTGCCCAGTACATCCGCGCGGCTCATACGGATGGGCGCCCTGGCGCGCACGCCGGCATACAAGCGCTCGGCGCCGTACTGAATGGATTTCCCCCGCAGGCTCGGACCGTCAAAGACCTCCAGCACCCGACCCGTCGGCCAGCGGGGCAACTCAGTGACCAGCGGCAAGATGTACAGATAACGTTCGTCCACCGCCGTGCCGGTCTGCACCTGGCTGATCACGTCTTCGACGCCCCTGTCGGCTTCAAACAGGCGCATGGCATCCGTCAACTCGGGCGGCGGCGGCTGGTTGTCCAGGTGGACCTTGCGCAGGGTGTTATCGCTGACGCCGCTGACTTCGGCGATCTTCAACAGTTGCTCGTCGGAGTATTGCTCGGTCGCGTGGCCGAACCGGCGTAGCAGCGTGAGCCGGTCCCAGGCCAGTGGGCGTTCCAGGGTGTGGCGCCAGGCCCCTTGCCCGTTGTGCCGCAGCAGCGGCTGATAGGCATCCGGATCACTGGGGTGCTGAATGCGCCACTCGCCGGGCGTTGTACCTTGGCTTATTTCGTAGTGCTTACCGTCCTGGCGGATATAGGTTTTGCCGTTGACCGCATAACGTCCCTGGGGATCGGGGCTGGCCTCGGGCGCCAGGGCAACGTCGCTTGCATAGGCGTTCAGGTCGGGCTTCCACAGGCGGGTTTCTCCGTTGGGCAAGGTGACTGACTGCAACCCCTCGATCACCGGTTCAGCCGGTACCGCCGTCAATTTGGCCAGGCCTCTTCCTACCCCCACTTGAGCAGCAAGCAACACCAGGTTCTCCGCTACATCAATCAGGTGAGCCTTGGCCGCTTTGCGATCACCTTCGGACCACTCCTTCACACCTTCGAAGGTTTCGTACAGGAGCTGGCCGGCCATCACGGCGATCATGACTTCACCCAGCACCGGTACGAATATCGACACCCCGGTCAACAGCAGCATGCCGATATTGAGCAGCGCCGCCAATTTGCGCGAACGCACGGTGGCATCCACTTGCGCGGTCGGCACGGCGTGGCTGCGGGCGTCGGCGTAGACTTTGGCGCGGTGTTGCTCGTAGAGGTAGGTCCACAGGTCGAAGTTATCGATCCAGAAGATACCGCTGTGCACGGGCGCGATAACGACAGGGTTCAGGTACGGATCGTCGTTGGCCACCTGCTGGATCGGGTTGGGCGGTGGCAGGGTGTTGACCCGGCTGAACAGGGAAAACGGGTCGAGCCCCTGGCGTATCTGGTCCAGCAAGGGCGCATACGGGGCCAGGTCCTGGGCAACCGTGGTTTCCGAGGTGTCCTGGGTGAATTGGCTGAAGTAGTCCGCGCGGTCGGCGTAATCGACGAACTGGCTGAAAAAACGCTGGTAGGCGCTGGGGCTGCCGGCGGTGGCCGGGGGCGTGTCGCGGGCGGTGAAGCGCTCTTTGAACAGTGGCTTGAGCTGGCGCAAGGTGTAGCGTTTGAGGGGCGATTGCGGATCGTCGGGGATGTACAGCAGCAACTCGCTCGCGTTGTGGAGCTCTCCGCTGACCAGAAATACCACCACGCCCGTGAGACGGTGCTTCATCAAACTCAAGTCGCGAAACCAGATGCGTTGGCCGTTCAGCATCGGTTCGGTTTCGCCGCCGACCACCGCGAGCACCATGCGGTAGTCCGCGTCGGTGATGTCTTTTTTCAGCAGGGCCTGTTCAGCGGCAACGCGCAGGGAGGCCTTGTGGGCGGTGATGAATTTGTCACGCACTACGGCCTGCGTGACCGCGTCTTTGGGCTCCAGGTAATCCTTGAGGTAGGCCTGGTACTTCGCGCCGATGTCCAGTGAGCGGCACAGCCCAGTGAATTGCGCCACGGTCAGTGATGTAGACACTGCGTCGAATTCATCTCCGGTCTTGACCACGAACCCCGACGAAGGGTGAAAGGCGTTGGCCTCACATTCAGCCTCTTCGAAGTTGTGCAGGGCGGCTTGCAGCAGAGGCAGCTTCAGGGCTTCGAACCAACCGGCCGTGATCGAGAAAACGCCGACGGTGATGGATTTTCTGAGCCTCAGAAAGGTTTTATCGACATCCAGCTGCACCTTGAACTGATCGTTCAATGCCTGGGTCAACAGGGGCCGGGCAAAGGTGTCGATGTCTTGCATCGCGGACATGGCCTTGTCCAGTTTGCCTTGCGCAGTGAAGCTTGCGGTGATGGCGTCTTGCAGCGATTTGCGTTGTGCTGCCGAGGCGTGCTGGTACCAATCGGGCGTCGTCGCGGGCGTCGTTTTCAGGGCTTCACGTTGCTGCGCAGTGGCCTGGGTCAGCCAATCGGGAATGGCGTTTTCGAGAAAGGGGGTGTGCAGGCTTTTTGAAGCGGGTGAAGCCGTCATGCTGTCTCTCCTTGGGTAGTGGAGCAGACAGCAGATCACTTCGGCAGGCGCGGCTAGCGGTAGATAGAGAACACCACCGAAGGCTGGCGCCAGGGCGGGCAACCCTGGCGCCGGGTGGTCAGGTGATCGGGTTGGCGCGCAGCTCCGTGCGGGTCAGTGTTTCAATCAGGTTGGCTTCCTGGATGGCAAGCTGGGCCTGCAAGTCCCTGGCCTGCTGCGCGTAGTCGGCGTCGCCCAGCGAGCCTTCGACATGCTGGTCATGCAGCGCTGCCAGGCGCTCATGGAAGGGCTGGCCCTGCGCCTCGAATTGCTCGCGGTACTTCTGGGTCAAGTACTCCTGCCAGAATTCCCTGGAGATCAGCGCCTGGAGTTCGGCGGGCGAATTGTTCAGCTTGAGGATGTTGTCGCAGGTGGCCTTCAACACCTCTTCACTGACCCGGCCCAGGCCGATGAACTGCGCCGATTGCGGTTGTCCCGGCAAATCGAGTCTGGTTTTGTCTTTGAGCCCGAATCGATAGGCGAGCCTGATTTCAACTTCCTCGAGCATGGCGATCTGCTCGGCTTTCTCCTGCGCCGACAACCTTGGGTTGTTGTTGATCGCCTCGGTGCGCCTGGCGATATCGTTGAGCGCGGTTTTTTCCACCTCGTCGAGACGGAACAAGCCCCTGGACAATTTGATCAGTGCGGCGCCTTGATTCACATCGGCAGCCAGGGTCTTGGCGTTGTGCACCATGGCCATGACTTCCACGTTGCTGAACGACAGCCCGGCGCGATCACAGCAGGTCGCGCGGCCTGCCCATTCGAACATCTGCTCGCGCAACGCGGCGGATTCTTCGGAGTTTTGTGTGATGGCGTCGATCACCCTCCACACCCGTTGTTGCAGGTCTGCATGGCCGCCGCGAGGTTCACTCAGGCCTTCGAGCATAGCGAAGAAACCGTCACTGCCAGGCTGTTCGCGCAATTGCCGCCACTGGGTTTGCCGGGCGGCGACCTGGTCCTCGGCCAGGTCTTGGGTCCAGCGTTGAGTCTGCGTCGGCTCGATCATCACATGGTCCCGAATGCGCGGCGGCAGAGGTGTGCGCGCCGGGGCGAGTGCCGAGATGACCAGTTGGTTCGGGTGGTCGGCCGAGGCCAGGCCTGCCTGTTCAAGCCTGGCCCTGTAGTCCCTTAGTTGCTGGCGCGTCTGCTCGGTCAACGGGTTGTTGTTGAGTTCGATTTTGTGAGTGAGCTGCACGGACTGCGCCAGTTGCGCGTCGGGTGGGTTGATGAGCGAGCCGGGCAGTTGGGTGATGCGGTTATCCCTCAGCGCGACCGTGTCCAGCAAGGGTTGCGCGCCTAACCCTGTGGGGAATGTCTCAAGCCCGCAGTTTTGCAGGCCCAGCGTACGCATATCGGTGAACACGCTGAAGTCCGGTGTAAGGCCCAGTGGGTTGTTTCCCAGCAGCAGCGCCCTGAGCGTGGTTCGCCGGGCCAGCACTTGCGCGGTTTCAGCGGTCAATCGGATCTGGTTGTTCTGCAGGAACAGGCGGGTCAACCCGTTCATTTCATTGAGCGCCATCGGCAACTCGCGCAACTGGTTGTTTGACAGGTCCAGCCAGCGCACGCCGCTATGGCGTAGCAGGAACTGCTCGGGGCAGGTGCTCAGGTGCATGTTGCTCAGTTTGAGTGAGCCCACGTGGCTGAAATCGGCGTCCAGTTCGGGCAGGCTCGGCAGGTTGAGGCCGCTGAGGTCGAGTTCCAGGCCAATGGCTGTCCCATCGTTGGCGTGTTGTGTCGGCGTTTCCTTGCGCCAGCACTTCAGGACCCTCTCCCTGGCCTGGTAGCGGTCATCCAGGTCGATGACATTCAGCAAGCGCTGTTGCGTGCGCACGTAGCCTCCGCCGGTGCGGCTGTTGGCATTGCCGCCCGCCGCCGCCCAGGTATTGAGTTGTGTGTTGAGCGTCTCGAACTCTTGCTCCAAGCGCAAGAGTTCGGTGTTGGCGCCGTCACCCAGGGCCCAGATGAATTGCCGGGATTCCAGAATACTGCGCCTCGGGTACAGCGCCCGGGTGCGTTCAAGCTGCGGGTTTTGCATATCGAACACATCGGCGGTTCCGATCAGGTCCGGACGCTGTTCGTTCAGGCGCCTCCAATAGGCGTCGAAGCGCTGCGCGTACTCTGGCGGGAATGGGTTGCCTTTGAGGCGGGTGACTCCGTTGATCCTCGCGATGGTTTCCAGTTGCTGCGGTTGTGGGGCGAGATTGGCCTCGGGTATTTCGCGCAGGCGGTTGTTGCGCAGGTCGAGCAGTTGCAGGCTGGTTTTATCCTGCAGGCCGGTCGGCCACTGATCGATCCCGGTATAGGACAGGTCCAGTGTTTTCAAACGGTTCAAGGCGCTGACGTCTGGAGTGATGCCCAGGCGGTTGCCGCTGAGTTCCAGGGTTTCCAACTGGTGCAGGCGGCTCAGTTGGGCGGCGCTCTGTGGGGTCAGCATGATTTTGTTCGCTTTCAGGCTCAACTGGGCCAGCTGGGGCATTGCGTCGAGTCCATCGGGTAACGCTGCGAGTTCGCAGCCATCCAGGCTCAGGGTCTTGACCTGGCGGAAGTTGTTCAGAAACGTCTGGGCATTGCCCGACCACATTTTGGTGTTCAGCTCCAGTTTCTCGACGTGGCTGAAGTCTGCCGTCAGCGCGGGCAGGTCCACTGGCATACCGCTGATGATTTTCAGCGTATTGCCCGACTCACGACGCCAGCAGCGCTTGATGTCCTCGGCGATCACCCGGGCGTAGCCGCCAGCCCGGTCGTACGCAGTCACCACCAGGCGCGGTGGATTGGCTTTGACCCAAGCCTCCAGATCAGTTTCGAGCTTGCTGTACTCGGCTTCCCGCAGCCTCAGCCTGGTACGCACGTCGCTGCCCAGTGATTCGATAAAGGCGTCGATTTGCGCATCGCTGAAAGAGGGGTAGAGCTTGCGCACCCGCTGCGCTGTGCTGCGAAATGGCGACACCAGTTTTTCGTAACCGCGACCGCCGCCCAGTAAACGCATGGTGGTGTCGTAGGCCGGCTTGCGCACCGGGTGTTCGAGCAACACGCCGCGCAGTGCCTCGCGTGGCAAGGGGGCGGCCTGGATGGCAGCTTGCAACTGTCGGGCGTCGGCCAGCCGAAGGTCCTGGCGTTCACCCGATGACAGCGCGTCCAGAATGGCCTGGTACAGATCCGTAGGGCGAGGCCCTTTGAATTGGCCGTTTTCCAGTTGTACCAGGGTTTTGCCCGGTGCGGTGTCCAGTTCGCCGATGGCATCGAGCAGCGGACCCTGGGTGGAGTGCTGGCGCAATTCCACGCGTGCTCCGCGTCGCCAGCCGGGCAGTGTCTCCAGGGTCCGCAGGGCCAGGCGCTGGCTGTCGAGGTCGTAGGGGGTGTTCAGGTAGAGGTTTTCATAGGCGCGGGCTACGCGGGTTTCCTGTTCGGCCCATTGCGCCTGCTCGGCGAGCGCGTCCGGCAGGCGTGCGGTGCGGCGCAAGGCGACCAGGTCTTCGGTGCTCAGTTGCGTGAGCAAGTGCACGGCGATCGGGGTCGGCAGTTTCGGGTAGGCGTCTTTCAGGCGTTGCACGTCCAGGTCGGTGCTGGCCGTCAGTGTCTGATAACGCTCCTCCACCTGTGCCACCTTGAATCGTTCGACAAAATCCCCCAGCTCCCGCCGCAACTTGCCGGCCCGTATGGCAAGCGTGTCCTCGGGCGAACCAGGGATGTCGACCAGCTCCGGATCAGTGCCTTGCAATGTGCTCAGCACTTCACGCAACCCTTCGCCGCGTGCCAGCTGTTGCTCGGTAAGCAGCACCGTGCGCCGGCGCGAAGACGGTGGGTAGGGTTCGTCGTCCCATACGATGCGCCCCTCATGGTCGATTACCCGCAGCGTCGGGGAGCTGGACAGCAGGCCGCGCCGCTTCATCAAGTCCAGTTGTGTGCCCAGGTCCGCCTGGGGGTAGACCTGAGGGTCGGCGCTTTTGAGCTGTTCGATGAAGGTGGTGACCTGCTGATGAAGCCTGAAACGCTGCAACGAGTCGGCCAGCAGCAGGGGCACGTTTTCGGCGTTGGCATGGGCTTCACGCAAGGCGTTGGCGCTCACCCCGCTGGCTTCTTGGGCCTTGAACAATTGTTCGTCATCGAGGGCCTCGGCAGGCAGGCCCAGGCGCCGTAGCAAGGTGGTGTCATCCCAGGCCAGTGGGGTTTCGCCCTCGTGGTGCCAGGCGCCTTCGCCATTGTGTGTCAGCTTCGGTGCATAGGCGTCGGTACGGGTCGGGTGCTGGATGCGGTATTCGGTGCCTTCCGGGTCCTGGGCCACGCGATAGGTCCGGCCTTCCAGCGGCAGAATCCTCTGCCCGTCCTGGGTGTACAAGCCATGCGCATCGGGCCGGGCATCCGCCGCCAGTTTGACGGGCGATGCATAAGGCTCCAGGTCGGGTTTCCACAAACGGGTCTTGCCGTCGGCCGAGGTCACCGGTTGCAATTGCTCGACCACCGGCTCGGCCGGCACCGCAGTCAGCTTGCCGAGGCCCTTGCCTGCACCGGCCAGCACCGCCAGAAACACCAGGTTCTCCGCCACGTCGATGAGGTGGGCCTTGGCCGCCTTGCGATCACCCTCAGCCCATTCCTCCACACCCTCGAAGGTTTCATACATCAACTGGCCGGCCATCACCGCCATCATGACTTCGCCCAGCCCCGGCACGAATATCGACACGCCGGTCAACAGCAGCATGCCGATATTGAGCAGCGCCGCCAGTTTGCGCGAGCGCACGGCGGCGTCGACATCCGCCGTGGGCACGGCGTGACTGCGGGCGTCGGCATAGACTTTGGCGCGGTGCTGTTCGTAGAGGTAGTCCCACAGGTCAAAGTCGTCCCGCCAGAACAGGCCGCTGTGGGCTGGCGGCGTGATAACAGGGTGCAGGTACGGGTCTTCGTTGGGGACTTGCTTAGGTGGCGGTGACGCTGGCAAATCGTTGACCCGGCTGAAGATGGAAAACGGGTCCAGCCCCTGGCGGATCTGATTGAGCAGCGGTGCAAAGGGGGCCAGGTCCTGGGACAACGTGGTGTCCGAGGTGTCTTGGGTGAACTGGCTGAAGTAATCCGCGCGGTCGGCGTAATTGACGAACTGGCTGAAAAAACGCTGGTAGGCGGTGGGGTTGCCGTCTTCGGCCGGGGGCGTGTCGCGGGCGGTGAAGCGTTGTTTGAACAGGGGCTTGAGCTGGCCCAGGGTATAGCGCTTGAGGGGCGATTGCGGGTCGTTGGGGATGTACAGCAGCAATTGGCTGGTGTCGTGAAGCTGGCCGCTGAGCAGGAAGACCACCACGCCCGTCAGGCGATGTTTCGCCAGGCTCAGGTCGCGGAACCAGACGCGTTGGCCGTTCAGCATCGGGCGGGTTTCGCCGGCGATCACCGAAAGCACCATGCGGTAGTCCGCGTCGTTGATGTCTTTTTTCAGCAGGGCCTGTTCGGCGGCGGTGCGCAGGGCAGCCCTGTGGGCGACGACGAAGTGTTTGCGCAGCACCGTCGCTGCGAGCGCGTCCTTGGGCTCCAGGAAGTCCTTGAGATACGCCTGGTACTTTGCGCCGATATCCAGCGAGCGACACAACCCGGTGAATTGCGCCACCGTCAGCGGGGTGGATACCGCGTCAAAGTCATCCCCGTTCTTGATTACGAACCCCGACGTTGGGTGAAAGGCGCCGGCTTCACATTCATCCTCTTCGAAGTTGTGCAGGGCCGCTTGCAGCAGCGGCAGTTTCAATGCCTCGAACCAGCCGGCGGTGATGGACGCGATGCTGACGGTGATGGGTTTCCTGAGCCTGAGGAAGGTCTTGTCCACATCCAACTGAACCTTGAACCGATCGTTCAGCGCCTTGACCAGCAGGGGCCTGGCAAAGGTGTCGATGTCTTGCAGCGTGGACATCGCCTTGCCCAGCTTGCCTTGCGCGGTGAAGCTGGCGACGACGCTGTCTTCCAGCGTCTTGCGTTGCGCCGCCGAGGCCTGTTGATACCAGGCGGGCAGCGCGGCATCCGAGTGTTTGAGTGCGCTGCGGTAGGACGAAGGCACGTCTGCCAGCCAGGCCGGTATGGCGTCTTTGAGGACGTCATGATGGCGGCTGTCAGTGACGGATGGAGACTCAGGCATGGTGTCGCTCCTGCAATGAATGAGGGAGTCGACAGCACATCATGCGCCCAGGCTCGGGCAGCGGTAGATAGGTAGGGCCGACGGCCGGCAGGCGCGACTTAGGATTGCGCGATTGTCAGATCACACGGTAGTCACCTCATGTCCGAGCCAACCTCCCCACCTGCACCCATTGAACAAGGCCAGCATTACGCTCTGATCAAACAGGCGATTGCGCCGTGCCTGAGCCAGGCGTCGCCCTCGCGTCGCCTGGCGCTCAAGCAAACCCCGGCACAGATTCCCGATTGGTATGCCGCCGCCTCTCAATCGCGCAAAGACCAACTCAAGGCGTTGCTGGACGCGCGTTGCACGTCGCTCAACGCGTTGGAAAAGTCCCTGGCGAAGCTGCAGTCGGTGACAGCCTTCGCCCAGCCGCTGCTGGAAGCGGCGCTCAGGCAGGCCGGTTTCGAACTGGACGTCAATCAAACCTGGTTGCGCCTCTACTATCCGGTCGAAGACGCCTTTGGCGTGGCGACCGGCGGGTTCAGGACCAAGACATTCTCGTTGTTGCAGGCGGCCTTGAACAACTTCGAGGCGCGGGAAGCCCGGGCCGGGTTTTTCAATGCGTCTTCCGGGTTCATCACCACGCCCGATGCCCGGGGACAATTCGAGCGGCATGCCACGACGCTGAAGATCGAGGTGTTCGCCCAGTTGTGCCGTGGCCTGGACCTGGGCGCGAAGTACCAGGCCCACCTCAAGTCCTTCCTGCAGCCCCAGGATGCGGTCGCCGAAGGCGTGCTGCGCGAGCGTTACTTGAAGCACCAGAAGGCGGCTTTCGAAGCGGCAGCCTGCCTGGCCCTGCTCAAGGGCGATATCGATGAAGGCGACCACGCCCTGTTGATGCGCGTGCTGGCCGGCGAGCCGCAGATCATGCTGGGTGACAAGCAGGTGTGGTACCGCGTGCCCTGCGTGATGAACCTGCGCCTGCAGGATTGCCTGGTGATCGACCCCTGCGTCAAATACCGCTACTCCACATGGGTGATCGTTTATATCCCGGACGACCCCGACCACCCGATCAAGCGCTACGTCTCCTACGACGCCTTCAGCAACGCCATGACCGACCGGCTCAAGGCTGGGCCGGGGAGGGCTGCTGATCGCTCTCAAGTCGCACCGGCCACGGACTACCAGCGCTTCATCAGCCAGTTCGTTGCCTACCAGCACCGGCCCTACTACTTTCGCAGGCTCACCGAGCTGGTGCTGGATGCGCCGCCGCAGCCCTTCGCCTTGCAATGGATACGCTCGGAGTGGGGCCAGTACATCACCGAGCTCTTCAGCCCACCGGCCATCACAGGGATTGCCTCGATCTTCGGCGACTCCCAGCCCCAGGGGCGCGTACCGATCAGCGCACCTGAATTCGATGTCAATGCGGTTTCGATCAAAGGGCTCTGGGAAGAAGTGGACCTGTGGCCCTATCGATACGAAAACCTGCGTACCCGGCTGTACGCCGATGCACGCGCCCAGGCCGTGAGCACCGCGGATGCCGACGAAGCCGGACGGTCTCGGCGCCTGGAGCACTATCTGAATATCGGTTTGTTTGGCGTGAACCTGCTGGGCATGGTGATCCCACCGCTGGGCGTGGCGATGTCATTGGTGACGGCCGGGCAGTTGTTGTACGAAGTGCTGGACGGTGCTATCGATTGGGCGCAGGGCGACCGTGAAGCCGGCTGGGCGCATATCACCGATGTCATTGAAAACCTGGCGCTGCTGGCGGTCGGTGCGACCGTCAGCCATCTCACCCTTTCGCCCTTTATCGAACAGCTCAAAGCCGTGCCATTGCCTGGCGGCAAGGTGCGGCTGTGGAAACCGGACCTGTCGGCCTATGAACATACGTTGCGGTTGCCACAAGGCTCGGTCGCGGATGGGCGCGGGCTCCATCGGGTCGGCGGCAAACAGGTGCTGGAACTGGAAGGCAAGCGCTATGCCGTGCAACAGGATGCCGAGACCGAGGGCTACTACATGGAGCATCCAACGCGCAGCGACGTCTACCAGCCCCGGCTGACCGCCAATGGCAGTGGGGCCTGGAATCATGAACTGGAACAGCCGTTGCGCTGGCGCGGGGCAACCCTGATGCGGCGCCTGGGGCCGGTGATGGACGGCTTCAGCTACGCCGAGCTGGAGCAGATCCGTCGGGTCAGCGGGGTTGAGGAAGACAGGCTGCGTCGTGTGCATGCCGAGGGCGAGCCCGTGCCGGCGATCCTGCTGGACACGGTGCGCCAGTTCCGGGCCTATCACGATGCGGTGGCGGTGGCCGAGGGGATCGGCCAGGGCAAGCTCTCCAGTGCCCTGTGCAGCTTCCCGGCCTTACTGGTCACTGAGTTGAGCGGATGGCCGGAGCATCTGGCGCTGGAAGCCTATTCGGACATTGAACCGCGCAGCGTGTCGGCCAAGTACGGTAATTCAAAAGCCATTGCGCGGGACACGCTGCGTCTCAGCCGCATGGCGTTGATGAGGGGGGAGTTGCCTGCGGCGGTCATCGGCTTTTTGAGCGAAGCACAAACCCACGCGTTACTGCCCGGCTACACCCCAAGGACCCCGGAACTACGCATTGGCGCCTTGCGCAAACGCCTGAAGGACTTTGCGGTGAACCAGCGCGCCCGGTTGATGCGCAGCCTATACGCCGAGCAGCAGCCCACTGCGCAGCCCGCCACCCAATTGATTACACGCCAGTTTCCACGCGTGCCGGCGCTGATGGCCGAGGAGCTATTGGTCGGCGCTACGCCGCAGGAATTGCGCACCCTCAACACTGACCAGCGCGTGCCGTTGCGCATTGCCGAGGCCGCACGCCAGGCGCAGCAGCAAATGCGCCTGGCCCACGCCTATGAAGGGCTATACCTGGAAGCGCTGGCGGACAAGGATACCGAGGTCCTGGCGCTCAACACGCTTCAGTCCCTGCCGGGGTGGAAGGACGACCTGCGCCTGGAGGTGCGCGACGCCGAGCTGGAAGGGGAGTTGCGGGCCAGCTTCGGCGCCGAAGACGCCTCTGAGCGCAAGGTGCTGGTGCGGGTCGGCGAGGGCCGCTATCAGGCGCGCAATATTCGTGATGAAACCCTGCACGAAACCGAAGACCTGTATGCGGCCCTGCAACATGCCCTGACCGATGCGCACCGTCGGGCCATCGGCTTGCCGAGCATCAAACAAGGTCCACAACTGAAGGCAAAAATCGTTGAAGGCGCGCTGCCACGGGATCAACTGCGGCCATTGCTCAAGATGCAGCAACGCCGCTACCGCTTTGCCGACCGCCCCTCGATGCGCCTGCCCGGCGGACGGCTGGGGTATCGATGGAGCAATCATGGCCAGGACACTGCCTGGGGGCGCATCGTCGAGGAGCGCGTGCGCAGCCTCTACCCCACGTTGACCAGCGAACAGGTGAGCGCGTTTGTCGATGGGTTGGGCGTGGAGCCGCACGCGAAGCTCAAGGCCCTGGAGCTGGAATACAAAACCTTCGACAACGCGTTGCAGAACTGGCTGCGCGAGCACGTCCGGCAAGTGTCCGCAGAGGCTCGCCGCTCTGGCGCGTTCCTGCACCAGCGGCGTGCGCGCCTGAGGATCGTCAGGGCCTTGCGCGAAGCATGGCGTCGCACCGGAAGCGAGGACCTGGATATCAGCGGGTATTCCCATGGCCAGGTCATTGACCTGTCTGGAGAGGACCTGTTCGACCAATTGGAAGAACTGCCCCTGCTGACCGTCAACTTCGATCACGTCTCGGCCCTTGAACTCTCTGGCGCCGGCATCGAGACCGATCCCACCCCGTTCCTGCGTCATTTCAAGCGCCTGCGTCGTCTCGGCCTGGAGAACAACGAGCTGACGGTGCTGCCTGAGGCAATCGGGCAGATGTTGCGTTTGACTGCGTTGGACTTGTCCGAAAACCAGATCGTCCTGGACATCGACGCTGTCAATCGCCTGAAAGGGCTGACGCAACTGAACTACCTGGGACTGGAGAGTAACCCGCTTCACCTGGCCCCCGACATCGGCCGCATGCCGGACTTGAGCATGCTGCTGCTCGGCGATACCGGGCTCGGCACTTGGCCGCCTGGCCTGTTCGATCAGCCTCGTGCACGTTCTTTTGTACTGGACCTGAGTGCCAATCGGCTGGACAGCGTGCCGCAGGTCGAACCGGGGTCAAGCCAGGCGAATACCGTGGCGCGTACGCGGATCAACGCGGAACCACGGTACATCTCCGCACAGAACCTGGACGTGATCAGGGGCTATCGGCAATCGGTAGGGCTGGAGCCTGATCGACCCTATCCGCCCAGGGGTGTGCTTGACAGCATTCATTGGCGCACGGGCTTGAGCGATGAGCAGTGGGTCGCCAAGCAGCACCTGTGGGACAGCCTTGAGCACGAGCACGGGTCCGAGCCTTTTTTTAGCGAGTTGCGCAAACTGTCCGAGTCCGCAGACACCCTTGAGGAGGACGCCGCCAAAGCCGACCTGACGCGCAAAGTGTGGACCATGATCGAGTCTGCAGCTGCGCACCGGGCTCTGCGTGACAAGCTGTTCATTATGGCCGCGGCGCCCACCACCTGTGTGGATGCCGGCGCGCAACTGTTCAATGCCATGGGCATTGAAGTGCTGGTGGCCCAAGCCTACGAACTGGTGGCCGAGGACCTGGTGGAACGCCAATTGCTGGAGCTGGCGCGCGGCAAGTCGCGCTTGGACGAGTTGGGCCGGATCGCCCGCGGCAGGGTCAGTGAACTGGTGGCTCAGGGGCGCAAATTCCCCGAGTACGATGCCGAGGGGCTGCGCGTCACGCATCGTGATGCGCAAGGCAACGTGATGCGGGACATCGACGAGGTGGAGATCTACCTGATTTACGCCACCGAGTTGGCTTCCGAGGACAAACTGGACTTGCCTTGGCAATCGGCGCGCATGATGTTCGAGGAGCCGGATGTGACCCCTGCCATGATCGAGCAGGCACGCGTGCGAGTACTGGCCCTGGAAGAGGGCGACCTGTTGCGCAAGTCGATTGGTGAGCAGCCGTTTTGGCTGGGCTTTCTCAAGCAGTCCAATCCCGGGTCGTTCCAGGCGCTGCAGGCCGAGGCCGAGGCGGCGTTCGATCGGTACGCCACCTCGGACCCGGCACGGTTCGAGGCTGAAATGGCGAACCTGGCGACGCAAGACAAGGCCCTGGTCGCCAAGCTGACCGGCCAGGCCCTGGACCGTGCGCGGTTGTCGCGTATCGGCGTGCCGCTCGTGGGCTAGAACAGGAAATAGCGCTGCGCCATCGGCAGCACATCCGCCGGTTCGCACCACAGCAACACGCCGTCGGCCTTGACCTGGTAGGTCTGTGGGTCGACCTCGATGTGGGGCAGGTAGTCGTTGTGGATCAGGTCGGTTTTCTGCACGTCGCGACAGCCCTTGACCACGGCAATCTGCTTTTTCAAACCCAGGGCTTCGGGTACGCCGGCGTCCTGCGCGGCCTGGCTGATAAAGGTCAGGCTGGTGGCATGCAGGCTGCTGCCGAAGCTGGCGAACATCGGGCGGTAGTGCACCGGTTGCGGTGTTGGGATCGACGCGTTGGCGTCGCCCATCAGGCTGGCGGCAATTGCCCCGCCCTTGAGGATCAGCGTCGGCTTGACCCCGAAGAACGCCGGGCGCCACAGCACCAGGTCGGCCCATTTGCCAACCTCGATGGAGCCGACGATATGGCTGACGCCGTGGGTGATCGCCGGGTTGATGGTGTATTTGGCGATGTAGCGTTTGACGCGGAAGTTGTCGTTGCCCGCACCATCGCCAGGCAGGGCGCCGCGCTGTTTTTTCATCTTGTCGGCGGTCTGCCAGGTGCGCGTGATCACCTCGCCGACGCGGCCCATGGCCTGGCTGTCGGAGCTGATCATGGAGAACGCACCCAGGTCATGCAGGATGTCTTCGGCGGCGATGGTTTCACGGCGGATGCGGCTTTCGGCGAACGCCACGTCTTCGGCGATGCTCGGGTCCAGGTGATGGCAGACCATCAACATGTCCAGGTGTTCGTCGATGGTATTGCGGGTGAACGGTCGCGTTGGGTTGGTGGAACTGGGCAGCACGTTGGCAAAACCACAGGCCTTGATGATGTCCGGCGCATGGCCGCCACCGGCGCCTTCGGTGTGGTAAGTGTGAATGGTGCGGCCCTTGAACGCTGCAAGGGTGGCCTCGACGAAGCCGGATTCGTTGAGGGTGTCGCTGTGGATCGCCACCTGCACGTCGTACTCGTCGGCCACGCTCAGGCAGTTGTCGATACTGGCGGGGGTAGTGCCCCAGTCTTCGTGCAACTTCAAGCCGATGGCGCCGGCCTTGACCTGCTCGATCAAGGGTTCCGGCAGGCTGGCGTTGCCCTTGCCGGTGAAGCCGATGTTCATCGGGAACGAATCGCTGGCTTGCAGCATGCGCGCCAGATGCCACGGGCCTGAGGTGCAGGTGGTGGCGTTGGTGCCGGTGGCCGGTCCCGTGCCGCCGCCGATCATGCTGGTGACGCCGCTGTTCAGCGCCTCTTCGATTTGCTGCGGGCAAATGAAGTGAATATGCGTGTCGATGCCACCGGCGGTGAGGATCATGCCTTCACCGGCGATCACTTCGGTGCTGGCGCCAATGGCCATGGTCACGCCGGGCTGGATATCCGGGTTGCCGGCCTTGCCGATGGCGTGGATGCGGCCGTTCTTCAAGCCGACGTCGGCCTTGACGATGCCCCAGTGGTCGATGATCAGGGCGTTGGTGATCAGCGTGTCGACCACTTCATGGGCGAGCAACTGGCTCTGGCCCTGGCCATCGCGGATGACCTTGCCGCCACCGAATTTCACTTCTTCGCCGTAGACGGTGAAGTCCTGTTCGACTTCGATGAACAGCTCGGTGTCGGCCAGGCGGACCTTGTCACCGACGGAGGGGCCGTACATGTCGGCGTAGGCTTGGCGGCTGATTTTCATGTGGTTGCCCTGAAGATATGTGTTGAATGTGAGATCGCTATCGGGGGCAAGCCCCCTCCCACCTTGATGTGTGAACACGGTCAAAATGTGGGAGGGGGCTTGCCCCCGATAAGGCCCTAAAGATCACCCATGATCCGTCCGGCAAACCCGAATACCCGCCGCCCACCGCTCAAATCCACCAACTCGATTTCACGGCTCTGCCCAGGTTCAAAGCGCACCGCCGTGCCCGCCGGGATATTCAAGCGCATGCCACGGCTCGCGGCCCGGTCAAACGTCAGCGCGTCATTGGTCTCGAAAAAATGGTAATGCGAGCCCACCTGGATCGGTCGGTCGCCACTGTTGGCCACGCTGAGGGTGACGGTGCGCCGGCCGACGTTGAGTTCGATGTCGCCAGGCTGGATCCGGTATTCGCCAGGAATCATGCAGGTTGCCCCAGGGTCTTGAAGTAGATGGCGGTCGGGCTGTAGCGCCCGTCCGGGCTTTGGCAGTAGTCGGGCAGTTCGCCGATCTTGGTGTAGCGCAGCGACTGGTAGAAGGCTTCGGCCGGGGAGCCGGCTTCGGTGTCCAGGTACAGCAGGCCGCGCTTGTGCTGGCGTGCGGCGAGCTCCAGGGTGTGCATCAGTTGCTGGCCCAACCCATGGCGCCGTGCATTGCTGTGCACCAGCAGCTTTTGCACTTCGGCGCGGTTGAGGCCGTTGGCTTTCTGGCACAGCGCCAATTGCACACTGGCGATCACCTGCTCGTCGCGCACCACCACCCACAGCAGCAGGCTGGCGTCTTCGATGCTCGCCTGCACGGTGCCCAGATAAGCCCGCGCCTGGGCCTCATCGAAGTCCGCCATGAAGCCGACCGAAGCGCCATGCCTGACCGCGTCCAGCAACAGCTCGATCAAGCCCAGGCGGTAATGGGCAAAACTTTCAGCATTGACTCGACGCAGCTGCGCGGCGTTCATCGATCTCACTCCTTGGGCGGTTCGGCGCCCGGGTTCAAGGCCAGTTGCATGAAGGTCAGGTCCAGCCAGCGGCCGAACTTGATACCCACCTGCGGCATTTGCCCGGTGGTGACGAAGCCCAGGCGCTCATGCAGGTGGACCGAGGCCTGGTTGCCGCTTTCGATGGCGGCGACCATCACGTGTTTGCCGCACTCACGCGCACGTTCGATCAACGCTTGCATCAGCCGTGGGCCGAGGCCTTTGCCGCGCTGGTCGTTACGCACGTACACCGAGTGCTCGACGCTGTAGCGGAAACCTTCGAAGGGACGCCAGTCGCCGAACGATGCATACCCGGTGACTTCATCGTTTTCCACCGAGACCAGGATCGGATAACCCTGGGCATGCCGCGCACTGAACCAGGCCTGGCGGTTGCCCAGGTCCACCGGTTGTTCGTTCCAGATCGCCGTGGTGTTCAGCACCGCATCGTTGTAGATGTCGCGGATCGCCGGCAGGTCGTTTTGGGTTGCATCACGAATCATGACCAGGCCTCACGCGATGGGTTGGTGAACGGTGACCAGTTTGGTGCCGTCGGGAAAAGTGGCTTCCACCTGGATGTCCGGGATCATTTCCGGGATGCCTTCCATCACCTGTTCGCGGCTGAGCAGGGTGGTGCCGTAATGCATCAGGTCGGCCACGGTGCGGCCGTCACGGGCGCCTTCCATCAGTGCGGCGGAGATATAGGCGATGGTTTCCGGGTAGTTGAGCTTCACCCCGCGCGCCAGCCGGCGTTCGGCCACCAGGCCTGCGGTGAAGATCAGCAGTTTGTCTTTTTCCCGTGGGGTCAGGTCCATGGTTCAGGTGCTCCAGATTCGTGGTGAAACGGCTTCCCGGCCCAGCACCGCCGGGCGCAACAGGCGCCATAAATCGATCAGCCATGCGCGCGCCAGCAGCGCTTCACTGGCCAGGCAGCGGGCGACCAGCAAGCCCGGCAATTGGGTCAGGTCGCCGCGCACGCTGTGGGGCCGGGCGCGGCAGGTCTCCAGCAGTTCAGGTTCGATATCGCCCGTGAGCAGCAACGTCGCGAACACCGGCTGGCCATCCAGCCCGATGGGCGACTCCAGCAAGCCGTCGGCGCCCACAATGCGCTGGCGTTCATGCCAGAGCAACTGGCCGTCGCGGCGGATATCCAGCTGTGATTGAAAATGCCCCAGAGCAAAGCGTTCACCGCTGGCCGGTCGACCCAGGGCAACCACGTCCCAGTAAAACAGACGGGCATCGCCCTGCAGGTCGATGCGCGTGGTGAGTTCGGCCTGGGCCGCGCTGAACACGATGGTTTCCTGGGGCAGCCACTCCAGCGTGGCGCCGGCTTCAACGCTCAATTCGAGTTGCTGGAACGCAGGGCCCTTGGCGCGATACCACTTGGCGGCACCGGGGCTGGTCAGTTGGGCCCAGGCCCCTTCGGCGACATGGGCACGGATATCCAGGCGGTCACCACCGGCAATCCCGCCGGGCGGGTGCACGATGATGTGCTGGCACACCTCGGGGCCTTCGGCGTACAGGTGCTTCTGCACCCGCAGCGGGCCCTGGTGACGGCGCATTGTCGGGCGCGTGGTATCACCGAAGCGCGCATAGCCGAGTTCCAGCTCGGCATGCCAGCTGGGGGTGAACAGTGCGGTGGAGGCGGGCAGGTTCATGGTGAGTGCTTGAGGTCTTTTTTAAACAGCTTTTCCCTAGGTGTAGCAAAGGACGTGCCGGGGTGAAACACGGATTAGAGGTCGGTCCTGATGGAGGCGTGCACTGTTGTGGTGCTGTGCCGTCTTGAGCGATTTATTCAATGCGCTGTTGTGGTGCGCTCGGCCAGATATAGTTAGGCCCCTTCAGGGAGGGCGGGAGCGTTAGATGGGCGTTTCTTCCTCGACCCTTCCCGAAGGTGCTGCACGATGGACATCCATGACATGCCACAACCCGATGGTGTTCGGCAAAACCCCGTCTCAGATGGGCAACTGCCTGCCCTCAGCCCACCCTTTATCAGCGCCGATGATGCGGCGTATTGGGCCCATACCCAAATAGGCAGCAAGCGCGAACGCGAGTACGGCGGTGCGATTCTCAAGCACGCAGGCCAGTATTTCGCGACAGTGCCCAAGCAGGGTGCGACCAAGCAAATAGCGCTCGATAGCGTGATCCCGATCAAGGATGGCAAGCCGATCTTGCCGGCGGATTACACCTGCTCCGGGTTTTACCACTCCCATCCTGATACCGATGATGACTTTCCCTCAAGGATGTTCCCGGCCAGGCAGCGTTCAATTCTGCGCGGCTTGTTTTCTTACCCCGACATGCAGGTCATTTTTCGCTTGAGCGGTCATGTACCGGCGCATTATCTGTCGGGGCCAGATGGCACTTTGTTGAAATTTGTCGTGCGAACCCAGGCAAAGTTGCAGGCGTTTCTGACCCGGCTGGACCCCGCCATCCACCCTGAGATCGACTTTTTCACGGACTATGTGCCGGAGGTGGCCGAGGCCGGCGCACTGTGGGTACTGGTGCCCAACGCTGCCTGGGGCGGTGTGCGCGGGCGGGTCAGCAAGGACTGGGTGCTCAAGGAGTGGGTGAATGACCAACCCTTGAAGGGCGGCGAGCGGATGCAACCGTTCTCTTCCGCTGTCTTTGCGTTCTCACAACTGTCAGCGCTGATTGCCTTTACGGACGAGGCGTTTGACCAGCCACTCTGGGGGTATCTGCTCAAGGCCGCAGGCCGCGATGAATACGTCTATGTGCCTGGCGAGGGTACCGTGGATGAATGGGGGCCGCCGCACACCCTATTCTCGCGTGACGCCAACGGTCAGACGCAACTGCCGCCAGGCTTTCTGATCGAGGGCGTCTTGATGCACCTGGTCGATAAAACCAGGCCACCTTTTTTACCCGCGCACCTGGCGAGCCTGATCGAGGTGTTGGCGGACGCTCCCGCTCTCTTTGACCCCCTGCGCCCGCCGACCCTGTCGCAGCGGCTCCCCGATGGCGGCTTGAACAGTTACAGGCTCTCGGGCACGGATGCCGAGTCGTCGTTGCTGGGCAAGGGCGGGGCGATCGCACAACGGCAGATCGAGACCGGCGCGCTCACGGTGTTCCGTTACCTTGACCGGTTGGCTAGCATGGGCGAGATGGCGGTCTTGAAGGCGGGGGTGATTTGGCCACGCATTGGAAAAATACAGCCGTGGTTTGAAGAGTTACGGCCCCACTTCAGCCCGGATTTTCTCAGGCCCAATGACGCTGCCCGCTACCTCTGTGAGCAAGTATTGCGGCGTGATATCTCTCATTTTGGCTACATCCTGCAGCGCAATGACGGTAAGTTCGTGGCAACCGGACTGATCGCCGATATCAACCGGCTGGTGGGTATGGGGATGTCGAAAGGTAGCGTTCTCGACGTCCTGACGTTGCCGGCAGATTATCGCTATTACGGTTTTTTCGTTGCCGTTGGCAGCAACCCGGAAGAACTGAAACGGATGCTGGCCTCCCATCCGGACGTTGAAGGAAGGCGCTCGCTGGATGAGCGTCTGCTGTTGACGCTGACGATTCCCTATCGGAACTATGTCGCCAGCCTGACGGCGGATGGTCAGCCCATTCCTTGCCTTTACTATTCGGGTACGGCGGGTTCACTGGTCAAGTATGTGAGCAGCGGCAGCCCACAAGAGCGCGAGTTTCATACGGCGCTGACAGCGATCATCGACACCGGTATCTTCAAGCCCCGCATGGATGGTTTCCGTGGTACGCCCCTGCAAGTCGTCAGCAAGATGGCAAGCCTGGGTGAGTTCCATGTCATCGAGACGAACGCGGTCTTCGGCAACTCCCGTGGCAGGCTGCCTGTGACATGGAACGCATTTGAGTCGTTTGTCTCCGTGTCTCCTGTCGAACCGCCGTACAACTGGATCGTACCTTTCCCGGAACTGGCCGCTGAAGTGGCGCACGGGCAGTTCGGCCTCAAGCCGCAGCTGCGACAAGTCGCGTTTATTTTGAAAGCTACCGGAGCCCAAGCGTACTTCTCGACGCAGCCTGCGCCCATCGGCAGCCGGATGTTTTCACCGTCATCGGTTTTTACCCAGGATGCCAACGGTGATCCGCTGATACCCGAGGGGTATGAGGTCCACGGAATTTGCTACCAGTCGCTGCCCGGTACTGGGATGAAAACCCTTCAACACTGGTTGTACGAAAGCTTTGTCGCGCCCCAGGACCTGGCGGCTGCAATCGCCCAGGCCCGAGAGTCGAACCGTACGCTGCGTGCGCTCTACTTGAGCACGCGTGACGGTGCGCAATTGCAATACCGCTTCAGCGGGACGGGGTTGGAGAGCCAGTTGTATGGCGTCACACCTACCGGGGAGGTCAACGATAATGGCCATCAGGCGAGTTTGCGCTCCGGAGCCGTGACGCCTACGGAGTACGTACTGCGGGTGGCGGCGGCGGGCGAGTTGTCGGTGTTGGTGGCCGGCAAGCTGTGGGACATCCAGGGCCGCGTGGAACCAACCTGGCGGCCCTTTGCGCGCTACCGCATGCCGGAGTTCAGTGCGCCGTTTCTGCAGGCCGATGATGCCGCACGGTTTGCCCATGAACAGGTGGGTGCCGATCGTTATGCTGAATACTGCGGTTGCATCCTCAAGACACCCGACCAGCGTTTTGTCGCCACGCTGCCGGTGGCCTGTCTGGAGGCACAGCGGTTTGCCATCGGCACGGTGTTTCCGGCGGACCACAACGGTGTGTTGCTGGTCCCCGAGCCCTACGTGCTCTACGGGCAATACGCGTCATGCCGGTCGGTTGCCCGGCTGGACAAGACCCGCATGCAGCGCAACGGCTGGTCACGGGAGGAGGCCAGTGTCGATTGGCAACTGTTCAGCGATGCCGATCTGCGCAACCTCATCGGCAACCGGCACTGGGTCTCCACCGGCTACCTCTCCTGCGATGAGGACGGCCTGATTGCCTTTGACCTTACGGGCGCCAAGGCCCAATTGGATGAATTGAACCCAGACACCTCCTCGGCGCCCCGCGAGCCGCAGGCCAGGGTGCGGCACTTGTCGGCCAGCGGCTTGCGCATTGTGCTCGGCAGTCCGTTGTGGGGATTGCCTGGCAGTGTCTCGCCAACCTGGCGTGCCTATGCGCCGGCGGCAACCTTTGAAAAACCGCAGCAGGTGGCGTTTGGCGCAGTGTTTTCCACTGCCAGGGAAGCGGTTGCAGACGCTCACAAGCGATTGCGCCGGGGCTATTACGCGGCCCAGACGGGTTTTGCTTTTTTGCTCAAGCACGCGCAAAAGGACCAGTACGTGCTGAGCCAGCTTGTCCCTGCGGATGGCGCCAATCCGTTGTTCAACCTGGCGAGTCTGTTTGGTAACCGCGATGACGGTGCGTTCATTTTTCCCCAGGCATTTGAATTGCACGGGTTGTATTACGCGCGCCTGTGGATGCCCGACAACCTGCAGAATCCGCAGCGTTGGCTGGCTCGGCACTTCCTGTCTTCGGCCGACCTGTACAGCGCCTTCCTGTCCGCCCGGCGTTGGCGTGATACGGGTAGCAGCGTGACCTTACCCGTGTTTATTTCAACCCTGGACAACGCCGTGCTCGAGTACCAGACGGCTGTCTCGACGCCGTTGTTCGACCCGGAAAAACAGGCGTCCGGCACCTTTGAAGACGTGCATACCCAACTGAGCGGAGGCCAGCTATCACCCCAGGCATTTGTTAGAAAAGTCATCGGCACGAGCTGGCTCGGTGTGCTGGTGCCCAGTGAATGCTGGGACGAGGAGAGCAGCAGGCTGGGCGCCGACTGGCTGCCTTATGCCGACTTCAGTCGCAGGGCGTTGAGCCCGGCGTTCTTTCACCAGGCGGATGCGCTGCGCTACGCCCACCAGCGCCCGGGCAATCGCCGCGACAGGGTGTACGGCGGCTTGCTGCTCAAGCGCGTCGACGGCCTGTTTGTCGCCACCGAGCCGCTGCCCGTCGCGACAGAGAACTTCGATCCCAAATGGATCCTGCCGGATGAAGACGTGCGTGCGGACTGGTTGGCGCCGGGCATGACGCTGGTGGCGCGCTACCGTTCGCGGCGGGACGTACTGCCCAGCTTGGTGCTGGACGAGGACGGCGAGGCGGTCTATCGAGCGATGTTGTCCACCGATGTGCTGGGCACGGCGCTCACGTGCCAGCACCTGTGGAGCCATGAGTACCTGTTCGGGCTGGATGGCTCGGTGATCGGTTTCAGTTGCAAAAGCGCAACGGACGCGACCCAGCAAGGCCCGCTTTCCAACGACCTTGAAGCGCTCCGGCAAGCGCTGGCACCGGCTGAGCAAACGCCTCACGACCCGCTGAGCAACGCGCTCGAGAAGCAGATGCGCGACGGTAGCCTCACGCCTGTGGCGTTCGTCAATCGGCTGCTCAAGGTCGCCTCGATGACCGTGGTGCAAGGCAGTGCGCTATGGGGCAATGCTCAGGTGCTGGGCAGCGGATGGCTGCCTGCGCGTGGTTTTACCGCGCCTGACCGGTTCATCCATGCCACGGCCGATCGCGCCTTGGGGCCGGTGTTCAGTCATATCGATGACGCCGCGCGCAACGCCCATGAAAGCGCCGGAGAGCGAGACCGGCTGACCTACGGTTTTATCTTCAAGTTGGCCAATGGTCACTGGATGGCCAGCCTACCGGTGGACGGTGAAGACCGACGTTTCCCCTACGACAGGGTGTTGCTGGGCGGGCGTTTGCCGGTGGGCTGTACGGTGGCGGCGCTCTATCTGTGCGCCCCGGCTCGTCAGCCGCAAGAGTTGCGCGCATCAGCGGTCTATCACGCCTTCATCCCGCCGAGTCTGTTGCGTGCAGCGTTGGCGGTGGTGCGTACGAAAACAAATGCCGGGGCTGCGCCTTATCTGCCGTTGTACCTGTCCTGCGCCGACAGCGCCCTGCTCAAATACCGTGCCTCACGCCTGGACAGTAACTGGGACGAAGAGCCGCAGTTGCAGGCCTATATCCGCACGTTGAATGGGCACTTCAACCCTCACGACTACATTCGCCAGGTCGCTCGTGCCGGGCAGCTCGAGGTGCTGGTGACGGGGGCGATCTGGGCCGGCCAAGGGCCGGTGTCACAGTCCTGGCGTGAACGTGCGCCAGCTGCGGTCGCCGCAGACCCGGATGCGCGGGTGGTGCTCGGGCCGCTGTTTTCTCATCCGGATGATGCCGCGCGGTATATGTGGCGCCGCTCACCGGCTGTTCCAGGCAAGGCGAGCATGGGGGCTGTCCTGAAAAATGCAGCGGGCAACAGCTATCTCGCCAGTGAGCCGGTGGACGACAGCGGGCCGAGTGTCCACGTGGGGCTACGTATGAATACGAGTGCTTATCGACGCCTGTTCGGCTGGGTGATGAACCTGGATGAACGCACTCAACCGCGTCCCAAATACCCTGCGGGTTACCGCGTCATGGGCGTACAGCAACTGCACAAGTGGGAGGCCAATCCGGAGCGGCTGGCTGACCGACATGAACAAGCTATCGCCGAAAACTTTATCTCGCAGAAGGAGTTCAGGTTTGTGGTCGACATGTTAAGGCAGGATAAAGTGGCTGGCGCCCGCTACTACTTCACTCCCAGAAATGGCGCCCTGTTGGTCTACGCGCCCAGTTTCGAGCGCGTCGAGCACGACCTGCTGCTGTCTGGCTGGATCGACCCCGAATCGGACAAACCCCGGCTCAAGACCAGCGAAGCCCTCACGGTCTTGTTCAATTCCGGTCGGTTGCATGTGTTGGAGCCCGACCGTTTCTGGCAACCCAAGGGGCATGTCGCATCGCGTTTTCTGATGGAGTTGCGCAAAGCGCAGCAGACTCGACTCAGATCGTGACGAGGCCACGCACACCCTCGCTTTCCATGTGCTCGCCACGGCCCTGCTGCACGATTTCGCCCCGGGACATCACCAGGTACTGGTCGGCCAGTTCGGCGGCGAAATCGTAGAACTGCTCCACCAGCAGGATCGCCATGTCGCCGCGTGCGGCGAGCTTCTGGATCACCGCGCCGATTTCCTTGATCACCGAGGGCTGGATGCCTTCGGTGGGCTCGTCGAGGATCAGCAGGCGCGGGCGGCTGGCCAAGGCCCGGCCGATGGCAAGTTGTTGCTGCTGGCCGCCGGACAGGTCGCCGCCGCGTCGGTGTTTCATTTGCAGCAACACCGGGAACAACTCGTAGATGAAGGCCGGGACTTCCTTGGCCTCCTTCGCGCCAAAGCGTGACAGCCCCATCAACAGGTTTTCTTCCACGGTCAGCCGGCCGAAGATTTCTCGGCCCTGGGGTACGTACGCGATGCCGGCATGCACCCGCTGGTGCGGCTTGAACGCGGTGATGGCCTGGCCTTCCCAGGTCACCGCGCCTTCCTTGGCCGGCAACAGGCCCATCAGGCACTTGAGCAAGGTGGTCTTGCCCACGCCATTGCGCCCGAGCAGGCAGGTGACTTCGCCGATCTTCACGTCAAAGGACAGCCCGCGCAGGATGTGGCTACCGCCGTAGTATTGGTGCAGCTTGTCGACTTGCAGCATTCTCAAACCTCCTTAGATCCCACATAAAGCAAGCCAGTGTCCTGGTCAGCGACCGAGGTAAACCTCGATCACCCGCTCGTTTTCCTGCACCTGCTCCAGCGACCCTTCGGCCAGCACGCTGCCCTGGTGCAGCACGGTCACGTGGTCGGCAATCGAGCCGACAAACCCCATGTCGTGCTCCACCACCATCAGCGAATGCTTGCCCGCCAGGCGCTTGAACAGTTCGGCGGTGAACTCGGTCTCGGCGTCGGTCATCCCCGCCACCGGTTCGTCCAGCAGCAACAATTGCGGGTCCTGCATCAGCAGCATGCCGATTTCCAGGAACTGCTTCTGGCCGTGGGACAGCAACCCGGCCTGGCGCGGTGCGGAGGCGGTCAGGCGGATGGTGTCGAGCACTTCATCGATACGGTCTTTCTGTTCGCCACTCAGGCGTGCGCGCAGGCTGGCCCACACCGATTTGTCGGTCTTCTGCGCCAGTTCCAGGTTTTCGAACACGCTGAGGGCTTCGAACACCGTGGGCTTCTGGAACTTGCGGCCGATGCCGGCCTGGGCGATCTGCACTTCGCTCATGCCGGTCAGGTCGAGGTTTTCGCCAAACCAGGCGGTGCCGTGGCTGGGGCGGGTCTTGCCGGTGATCACGTCCATCAGCGTGGTCTTGCCCGCGCCGTTGGGGCCGATGATGCAGCGCAGTTCGCCGACGCCGATGTACAGGTTCAGGTCGTTGAGGGCCTTGAAGCCATCAAAGCTCACGCTGATGTCTTCCAGGGTCAGGATGGTGCCGTGGCGGGTGTTCAGGCCCTTGCCGGCCGCCTGGCCAAGGCCGATGGCATCGCGGCCGCTGCCCGCATCGAAAATGGGTTCCAGCATGACGTTCCTCATTTCTTCAACAGGCCGATAACGCCCTTGGGCAGGTACAGGGTGACGAGGATGAACAGCGCCCCGAGGAAGAACAGCCAGTATTCCGGGAAGGCCACGGTGAACCAGCTCTTCATGCCGTTGACCACGCCGGCGCCGAGCAACGGGCCGATCAGCGTGCCGCGCCCGCCCAGGGCCACCCACACGGCGGCTTCGATGGAGTTGGTCGGCGACATTTCGCTGGGGTTGATAATGCCCACCTGCGGCACATACAACGCCCCGGCCAAACCACACAACACCGCGCTCAACACCCACACGAACAGCTTGAAACCACGCGGGTCGTAGCCGCAGAACATCAGGCGGTTCTCGGCATCGCGCAGCGCGGTCAGTACCCGGCCGAACTTGCTCTGCGCCAGGCGCCAACCGATGTACAGGCTCGCCACCAGCAACGCGACGGTGGCGACAAACAGCACCGCCCGCGTGCCCGGCTCGGTAATGCCAAACCCGAGGATGCTGCGGAAGTTGGTGAAGCCGTTGTTGCCGCCAAACCCGGTCTCGTTGCGGAAGAACAGCAGCATGCCGGCAAACGTCAGGGCCTGGGTCATGATCGAGAAATACACGCCCTTGATCCGCGAACGGAAGGCGAAGAAGCCGAACACCAGCGCCAGCAACCCCGGCGCGAGCACCACCAGGCACAAGGCCCAGAGGAAATGCTCAGTGCCCACCCAGTACCACGGCAGTTCGGTCCACGACAGGAAGGTCATGAACGCCGGTAACTCATCGCCGGAGGCCTGGCGCATCAGGTACATGCCCATGGCATAACCGCCCAGCGCAAAGAACAGGCCGTGGCCCAGGGACAGCATGCCCGCGTAGCCCCACACCAGGTCGAGGGCGAGGGCGACGATGGCGTAGCAGAGGATCTTGCCGACCAGGGTCAAGGTGTAGGCCGAGATGTGAAAGAGATTGTCCGGCGGCAACAGTGACAGCAACGGCAGCGCGAGCAGTACCGCGAGGATCACCACGCCGAGGGCAATCGTCAGCTTGGGGCCGGCCTTTTGCGTGGCCGTGAGCATCAATGGCTGGTTCATCAGTCGATCACCCGTCCTTTCAGTGCGAAGAGTCCCTGCGGGCGTTTCTGGATAAACAGAATGATCAGCGCGAGGATCAGGATCTTGCCGAGCACGGCACCGATCTGCGGTTCCAGGATTTTATTGGCGATGCCCAGGCCGAACGCCGCCGTGACGCTGCCGGCCAACTGGCCGACACCGCCGAGCACCACCACCAGGAACGAGTCGATGATGTAGCTCTGGCCCAGGTCCGGGCCGACGTTGCCGATCTGGCTCAAGGCGACGCCGCCCAGGCCTGCAATGCCCGAGCCCAGGCCAAACGCGAGCATGTCCACGCGCCCGGTGGGTACGCCGCAGCAGGCGGCCATGTTGCGGTTCTGGGTCACGGCGCGCACGTTGAGACCCAGGCGGGTCTTGTTCAGCAGCAGCCAGGTCAGCAGCACCACGCACAGCGCGAAGGCGATGATCACGATGCGGTTGTACGGCAGCACCAGGTTAGGCAGCACCTGGATCCCGCCGGACAGCCACGCCGGGTTGGACACCTCGACGTTCTGCGCGCCGAACACCAGGCGCACCAGCTGGATCAGCATCAGGCTGATGCCCCAGGTGGCCAGCAGGGTTTCCAGGGGGCGGCCGTAGAGGTGACGGATCACCGTGCGCTCCAGGGCCATGCCGATGGCGGCGGTGACGAAAAACGCCACCGGCAGCGCGACCAGCGGGTAAAACTCGATGGCCGCCGGTACGTAGCGCTGCATCAGCAGTTGCACCACGTAGGTGGAGTAGGCACCGAGCATCAGCATCTCGCCGTGGGCCATGTTGATCACGCCGAGCAGACCGAAGGTGATCGCCAGGCCCAGGGCCGCGAGCAACAGGATCGAACCCAGGGACATGCCGCTGAAGGCTTGCCCGAGCAGCTCGCCGATCATCAGTTTGCGCTTGACCTGGGCCAGGCTGGTTTCGGCGGCGGTGTGCACGGCGGCATCGCTTTCGACGCCCGGTGCAAGCAGGGCTTCCAGGCGCGTACGGGCCAGCGGGTCGCCGGTATTGCCCAGCAAACGCACGGCATTCAGGCGAATGGCCGGGTCGGTGTCGACCAGTTGCAGGTTGGCCAGGGCCAGGCTGAGGGCGCTGTGAACTTGCTCATTGGTTTCGGTGGCGACCTGTTGGTCGAGGAATTTCAACTGCGCGGGTTGTGCGCTTTTCTGCAAGGTCTTCGCGGCCGCCAGACGCACCTTGGGGTCGGCGGCGAGCAGTTGCTGGCTGGCCTGCACGTTATCGATCAGACCGCGCAGGCGGTTGTTCAGGCGCACGGTTTTGGTCTCACCGTTGACGGTGAGTTGACCTTGTTGCAGGGCGTCCACCAACTCGATGCGCGCCGGGTCAGGCTGGGCGGCCCAGTCCTGGAGCAGCTTGGCTTGTTGCGTCGGGTTGGCGGCCAGGAAGTCTTCGGCGTCGCTGGCGTGTGCGGCCAAAGGCAGCAACAGCAGCAAAGCCAGTAAACAGCGGTAGAGGGCAGTGGGCATAAACAAATGTCCTGATCACGCGCGGACAAGCTTGATGTGGGAGGGGGCAAGCCCCCTCCCACATTTTTATCTGCGCTTGGGGCTTAGTTACTTTTCACCGCATAGTCCGGCTTCTTGTCATTGCCAGGAATGTACGGGCTCCACGGTTGCGCGCGGATCGGTTCCTGGGTCTGCCACACCACCGAGAACTGCCCATCGGCCTGGATCTCGCCGATCATCACCGGCTTGTGCAGGTGGTGGTTGGTCTTGTCCATGGTCAGAGTGAAGCCCGACGGCGCGGCGAAGGTCTGGCCGGCCAGGGCTTCGCGTACTTTGTCGACATCGGTGGACTTGGCTTTCTCGGCCGCTTGCGCCCACATGTGGATGCCCACGTAGGTGGCTTCCATCGGGTCGTTGGTCACGGCTTTGTCCGCGCCCGGCAGGTTGTGTTGCTTGGCGTAGGCTTTCCAGTCGGCGACGAACTTCTTGTTCACCGGGTTCTCCACCGACTGGAAGTAGTTCCAGGCCGCGAGGTTGCCCACCAGTGGCTTGGTGTCGATGCCGCGCAATTCTTCTTCGCCCACGGAGAACGCCACCACCGGTACATCGGTAGCCTTCAAGCCCTGGTTGGCCAGCTCTTTGTAGAACGGCACGTTGGAGTCGCCGTTCACGGTGGAGATCACCGCGGTTTTGCCGCCGGCGGAGAACTTCTTGATGTTGGCAACGATGGTCTGGTAGTCGCTGTGCCCGAACGGCGTGTAGACCTCTTCGATGTCTTTATCCGCGACGCCCTTGGAATGCAGGAACGAGCGCAGGATCTTGTTGGTGGTGCGCGGGTACACGTAGTCGGTGCCGAGCAGGAAGAAACGCTTGGCCGCGCCGCCTTCTTCGCTCATCAGGTACTCCACCGCCGGGATCGCCTGCTGGTTGGGCGCCGCACCGGTGTAGAACACGTTCGGCGACATCTCTTCGCCTTCGTATTGCACCGGGTAGAACAGCAGGCCGTTGAGTTCTTCGAACACCGGCAACACCGATTTGCGCGACACCGAGGTCCAGCAGCCGAACACCACGGCGACCTTGTCCTGGGTCAGCAACTGGCGGCCTTTCTCGGCGAACAGCGGCCAGTTGGACGCCGGGTCGACCACCACCGGTTCGAGCATCTTGCCGTTCACGCCGCCCTTGGCGTTGATCTCGTCGATGGTCATCAGCGCCATGTCCTTGAGGGACGTTTCGGAAATGGCCATGGTCCCGGACAGCGAGTGCAGGATGCCGACCTTGATGGTCTCGGCGGCCTGGAGGGTCCAGCTCATGCCCATGGCGGCAATGGATGCCGACAGTGTGAAAGCCTTGATCAAGCTGCGACGCTTCATGGTGCGATCTCCGTGTACCCAAGTGTTGTTGTTGGACAGATGCAAGGGCGATTGCAAAGGCTGTGCCCGCTTTGACGGGAGTGCTGTCCAGGGCTGTATCCGGGCGGGGGGGCTACGCAGGCCGCACTGAAACGGCGCCGTAGCAGCTGGGTGGTGCAGGGTGGGCATTGTTTTGGTGCGCGGCGCCGCTTAACTATTTAGCGCCCGGCGAATGGGGCGCGGGAGGATGGTGGGCACTTCGATTCTGCCAGGAGCTGTTCACATGGACGACCAACCCACGCGCCCGCAACGCGCTGCACTTGCACGAGGCCACGCCAAACTGGGCAGACTGACCCCGGCGTTCATCAGCACCGACGATCTGGTGCGCTACCTTCATGAACGCATGGCCCCACGGTTGCAGCTGGAACATGCCAGCGTGCTGCTGCAACGCTTGTCCGACGGCCTGTATCTGGCCAATGAACCGATTCCCGACCGGCCCACGGTGTTCAACTGGAACCTGCTGCTGGATGTCGATCCGGTCAGCCAGGACTTTATGGACCCTGAAGGTTTTCGAATTGTCGGTGGCTGGCATGCACACACGAACATGACCGATTGGGTCAAACGAGAAAACCCCTCGTGGACGGCAGATGAAGTCACCGCGTTCCAGGGGTTTTATTCCGAGCCGGACATCATCATCATTTTCCAGGACCGCCATCAATTCAAGGTCGTCTACCTGTCCGGCCCCGATGGCACACTGCTTAAGTTCGAGCCCGATGATTCCACCGCCGGCGCGGACTACGCGCGTTGGCTACGCAACCGCGGCGGCTTTGATTCGCCCCATGCCCACAGCGGCACCCTCGCGGGGTATTACCAGAAGCTGGCGTCACTCGGGCGCTTGACCTTCCTGGCGTCTATTCCCGCCTGGGGCGATTCGGTGGGCGCAGTTCCTGCTGATTGGCAACCGCGTAAACCCTTCAAGGCTCCTGCGCTGGCGTTGCCTTGCAGCCCGGTGTTCATGGACAAGCAGCAAGCGCTCTCCCATGCGTGGTCGCGCATCCAGCGCAGGCCAACCGCCAGGCAGCACGTATTGATCCTGCAGCGTGATGGGCACGAGCATTACCTGGCTGGGGAGCCAGAACGGGAGGCCTCTGTCGGCGGGCAACTGCCTTTACTGCCCGCAGGTTGCCACCTGCACGGCATCTACTTTCACTCCCGACCCTTGCCGGGCCTGTACCCTGATCAGGAAGTCTGGCTGTTCAAGCATTTCGTCAGCCCCCTGGAGTTGGCGCAGCGCATCGCGCAATTTCGCCATTACAGCCGGGGCGCGCAGTCCACCCTCGGTGCATCGCTGTATATCCGTGTGCGCGATGAAGCGATCCTGCGTTATCGCTTCTCCGGCTCAGCCGCCGAATCCCGGTTGTTCACCCAGGCCGCCGACGGCACGGTAGATACCGATGAGCTCCAGTCCAAACTGCACTCGGGCGTGTTGCTGACGCGCGATTTTGTCCGGCAAGTGGCCCGGGCCGGTGAGTTGACGGTGGAGAAAACCAGCGCGTTGTGGGACCGCAGCGGTGCGGTGGACGACACGTGGACGCCTTATTCGCAGGTTGTCTTGCCGGCATTGAGCGCGGCATTTCTCACCGCCGACGACGCGGCGCTCCATGCCCACCGGCGTATCGGCAGGCGCCGCGAGCAGGGGCTCGGCGGGCTGATCCTCAAGCGCGGCGATGGTCGCTTCGTGGTGACCGAGCCGCTGCCAGCCGGGCCACGCCCATTTGCCTTCGCCGGTGGGTACCCGGTGGACCGGCAGAAACAGCCGATCATTCTGCATCCCGACCACCATTTGCATGGGCGCTACGCTTCGCGCACGGCGCTGTCGCTGACCGACCCGGCCCAGGCGGTCGAGCGCAAATGGACCCGCCAGGACACCGAGCTGAATGCGCAGATGTTCCTGGCAGACGACGTTGCCGATCTGTTGGCAACCGGGCAAGTCGGCTACCTGTCGGGTACCGAGGACTGCCTGCTGGCCCTGGCCCCTTCGACCACCACTCTGGCGTGGCGCAAGCAATGGTCCAGCGAGACGGCGGGCATGCGCAGTGCAATCAACCAGCGCCTGGAAGAGGGCAAGGTCAAGCCTGCCGATGTTGTACGGACCCTGGCCGAAGCGGGAACGCTGCGTATTGTGCTCGGCAATGCGTTGTGGGGCCCAGCCGGTTTCGTCGAGGTGGACTGGTGCCCTTGGGTGCGGGCGCTGACGTTCCAGCGCCCCGCGACCGTCAGCCACGGGCCGATCTTCGAAAGCGCCGATGCGGCCGCGCGCGAACGACACCGACACGCCGCCCATTACTACGGTGACGATCATGTCAGCCGTTATTTTGCGTTCGTCCTCAAGCATCGCCAGCGCGAAGAGTACGTCGCCAGTGAGCTGGTCCCGGTGACGCGGCAGTCGGCGTTGCTGGCCCTGTCCCGGCTGTATGGCAATGCCTTGCCCGAGGGCTTTGACTGCCACAGCCTGTACTACAGCAAACCCTGGGTCGGCAACGGCACCCGCGGCTGGCTGCAACGCTTTTTCATCGAGCCGGAAGACTTGAGCGAGGCGCTGTTTCAGGCACGCGTCAATGCGCTGTTGTCGCCCCTCGGTACGCCGCTGTACATCGCGGTGCCGGACGGTGCGCTGCTGCGTTATCAGTCGCCGTCCACCCAAGGCCTGTTCGAAACGAGCAGCACGGGGGACAACGCGGCGACGGTACGCGCCAAGCTCAATGTCGGCACCCTGACGCCGTTGCAGTTTTTGCGAAATGTTGCGACTTCCGGTCGTCTGGAGGTCGTCGAGGCCAGCTCCTGCTGGGACCGCGAAGGCACGGTCACGGGGCTGTGGACGCCCTACGCGCACCTGTTGCGGCGTCGCCTGAGCCCGGCGTTTGTGTCGATGGACGATGCCGCGCTGTACGTGCGTCGCCGTGTGCCGACGAGCATCGAACACCCCTACGGCGGGCTGATCCTGCGGCGCGAAGACGGCTGGTTTTTCGCCACCGAACCCTTGCGGGTCCCCGATGACAGCTTCGACCTGAAATGGATCTTCCCCGATGAACTGGCCACCCGTGGCGAGCATCCGCTGCGAACGGTGCCGGTGGCCAGTTACTACGCAAGGCCCGTGGAGCAGTGGCCGTTCATGCTGTCGCCCACGCAGTCGCAGGTGTACGGCAACCTGTTTTCCACCCGTGCGCTGGCGCAGGTGTTCCTGACCGAGCGGGCGCGCATGCATCACTACTGGCTGGCCGCCGATGGCGCGTTGCTTCGTTTGAACACGCGTCCCGAGGAAAAAGCGCCGCTTGTGACCATCGCCGACCTAGTGACACGCCCGCGCAATCACCATGACTGGCTCAACGGCCGGGTCGAACGCATGCTGCGCGAGGGCGAGTTGACGCCCACCGCGTACGTCAACCGCATTGCCCAGACCTTCGCCTTGCACGTGGTCAGAGGCAGCGCGCTGTGGGGCAGCCCAGGCCCGGTACGCGGCTGGCAACCCTTTGCGCCTGTGCCGCCGGCCAACGGTGCCTATGTGCAGGCGTTCCACGATCCGGTGTGCAGCCCGGTGCATGTGCAGGCCGATGACGCTGTGCGCTACGCCCATGAACTCGCGGGGGCGCGTGGCGAATTGCAGTTCGGCTATGTGCTGGAATCGATCAGCAACGGGCATTTCATCGCGACCCTGCCGATCACTGACGCCGGCGCCAACCTGGCGCATCGGCGGGTATTCAGTGATGCCGGTTACCCTCATCGCTATGCCTTGGGCGGCCTGTACCTGTGTGCACCGCAGGTGTCCGAGGTGGTGCCGAGCGCGCCCGCACAGGCAGGCGACGGCGTCTATCAAGGGCTGTTTTTGCCGTCACGGTTGATCGAGGCGATGTACCAGGTAACGACCACACAGGAACGCCCTGCGTTGCCTCTTTACCTGTCATGCGCGGACGGGGCACTGCTGCGGTTCGTGGTGCGCGACCCACGGTTTATCGGGTATGGCGATGATGTGAAGCTGCGCCTGCGGCTGCTCACCCCACGTGACTTCATCCGGCGCATGGCGGCGGCCGGCGAGCTGCGGATTCTGGTGCCCAGCGAGCATTGGCCGGGGACCGGTATCGTCGGCGCAGACTGGCAGCCGGGACGCTCTCGTGGGGTCGAACCGGCGGGCGACAACTACCGCGCATTGGGGCCGGTCCATGCGCATCAAGATGACGCGGCGGGGTTCGTCCACGCTCGCGCCGGGCGTTTCACGGGGCAACAGGCGATCAGCGCGTTGCTGGAGAGCGGCGGGGTGATGGGCAAGCATGTACCGGTGCTGGAGCTGCCGGACCATGGTTTCCCTTCGGCGACGGCAGCGCGGTTATTTGTGACGGGGCCGTGGCCCGCAGGCTTGCAGGTGCGGGCGGCGCATCTGCTGTTCCATGCCGGGCTGGATCAGCCGCAGATGGGCGTCGAGCGCTTGTATGGCGAGTACTTCGTGAGCTTTCGTGAACTGGCGTACTACATTCATTCGCTCAAACAGCAGGGCCTGGCGATCAACGGGTTTTACCTCACCGCCCGGGACGGTGCCTTGCTCGGTTATGCGCCGCGCTTCGACCAGGCCGAGTACAACCTGCTGGCAACCACCGGCAAATGGAGCGCCGAAGGCGGCTACACGAGGTTCGCGCCAGACCCCTCACACGTGTTGGCCGAACTGGCGCGCACCGGCCGGTTGCGGGTACTGCACAGTGGTGAGTTCTGGACCCTGCGCGGCGCGCTGGGCATGGACCTGAAGCTGCCCGGCAGCCCCGGCGGGCGACCGTCCAGGGACGAGCTCTGAGGCGTTCAGCGCCGGCGCATCAAACCGATGAAGAACAATCCGCCAATCGCCGCCGTGGCCACGCCGATGGGCAGGTCTTCGGGGGCGATGAGGGTGCGTGCGGCCACGTCGACCCACACCAGGAACAAGCTGCCCAGCAGCGCGCACACCGGCAGCAGGCGGCGATGCTCGGCACCGACAAGACGTCGGGCGATATGCGGCACCATCAGCCCGACAAAGCCGATAGAGCCGCTGATGGAGACCAGCACACCGGTCATCAATGAGGCCACCAGGAACACCTTCAGCCGCACGGTGCGGGCGTTCAGGCCGAGGGTCACGGCGGTCTGCTCGCCGGCCATCAGCGCGTTCAACGGGCGCGCCATGCCCAGCAGCACCAGCAGCCCCAGCAGTACCGTCAACGCCGGAATCGCCAGCAGCTCCCAGCGCGCCAGGCCGAGGCCGCCGAGCATCCAGAACATCACCGCCGAGGCGGCGCGATGGTCACCCATGAACAGCAGCAGATTGGCCGCCGCCATCATCACAAACGACACCGCCACACCGCACAGCAACAGGCGATCGCTTTCCAGCCGGCCGTTACGACTGGCTACGGCCAACACCACTAGCATGCTCGCCAATGCTCCGATAAACGCGGCGATGGGCAGGGTCAGCAGGCCGATGACTTCGCCCACATGCAGCACCACGATCACCGCGCCCAGGGTGGCACCGGACGTGACGCCGAGCAGGTGCGGATCGGCCAGCGGGTTGCGCGTGACCGCCTGCAACACCGCGCCGATCAACGCGAGCCCGGCGCCCACCAGTGCGCCGAGCAGCATGCGCGGCACGCGGATCAGCCACACGATATGTTCCTGCCCGGCCGGCCAACTCACGTCGCCGACGCCGAGCGCCTTGTACAGCAGGATTCGCCACACCACGTCCACCGGCACCCGTGCCGGGCCGAAGCCCAGCGACAGGACGCAGGAGACCAGCAGCACCGCGCCAAGCGCGGCGAGCAGCAGCCCATAGCGACGGGTGATCATTCGCCGTGGAACCCCTTGGCCAGGGTTTCCACCGCCAGCACGTTGTCGATACCCGGCGTGGCCTGCACGTAAGGGATCACGATAAAGCGCTGGTTGCGGATCGCATCCACCGCTTGCAGCGCCGGGTTGTCGAGCAGGAATTGCTCTTTCTGTTCAGCAGTGACTTCGCTGTAGTCGACGATCACGATCACCTGCGGGTTGCGCTCCACCACGGTCTCCCAGTTGACGCGGGTCCAACTGGCCTCGATGTCATCGAGAATGTTGCGCCCGCCCGCCGCGTCGATCAGCGCCTGGGGCATGCCCAGGCGGCCGGAGGTCATGGCGCGGTCTTCACCGCTGTCGTAGAGGAACACCCGGGGCTTGTCGGCGGGCAGGTCTTTTTGTACCTCGGCGACCTGCGCCTGCATCTGCGCGATCAAGGCATTGGCGCGGTCCTGCACATCGAAGATCTTGCCCAGGTTGCGCAGGTCGTTATAGGTGTCTTCCAGAGTCGCAGCCGGGCGCTTCATCACGAAGGCACAGGATTCGGTCAGCTCATACACGTTGATGCCCAAGGGTTGCAGCGTGCTTGGCGTGAGGTCGCCGCCCACACGCATGCCGTAGTCCCAGCCGGCGAAGAAGAAATCCACGTTGGCGTTGAGCAGGGTTTCCACCGACGGGTACTTGCTCGCCAGCTCCGGCAGGCCGTCGAGCAGCCCGGCCATTTCCGGGGTGACCGACTTCCAGCCGGTGACGCCGCTGTAACCGGCCATGCTCGGCTTGAGGCCGAGGGCGAGCATCATCTGGGTCATGTTGATGTCGTGGCTCACCGCGTGTTTCGGCGCTTCCTGGAAGGTCACGTCGCGGTTGCAGCTCTTGATGGTAACCGGGTAGTGGGTCGCTGCGGCGAGTGCCCCGGCGGTATTGAACAGCAAGGTAATGGCAAGCAGCGAACGCAGGATCATGGTTGGGTTATCCAGGTGATTCGGGGGTAGCCGGACAGCGGGTGGGTATCGATCAACGCCTCGACGCCAAACACATCGCGCAGCAGTTCGCGGGTCAGCACCTCATGGGGCGTGCCGTTGGCGACGATGCGCCCGTGGTTGATCACGTACAGGCGATCGCAGAAGGCGGCGGCCAGGTTGAGGTCGTGAATGCTCGCCAGGGTGCCGATGTGCAGGCGCTTGACCAGCCGCAACAGCTCCAGTTGGTAACGCGGGTCGAGGTGATTGGTCGGCTCGTCGAGGATCAGCAATTGCGGTTGCTGGGCCAGGGCACGGGCCAGGATCACACGTTGTTTTTCGCCGCCGGAGAGAGTGGCGAAGGCGTGGTCCTCGAAGCCTTGCATGCCGACGGATGCCAGCACCTGCTGGATCAACTGCCGGTCGTGCAGCGTGTCGCCGTCGAACAGGCCCTTGTGCGGCGTACGGCCCATGGCGACCACTTCATCGACGCGCAGGCCGAAGGCATCCGGGAACTCCTGCAACACCACGGCGATGCGTTGCGCGCACCACTTCGAACTCTGTTTCCACACGTTCTGATGGTCGAGCAACACGTCGCCCTGCGCCGGTTTGCTGAACCGGTAGGCGCAGCGCAACAGGCTGGTCTTGCCACTGCCGTTAGGCCCGATCAGGCCGACGAACTCTCCCGCACCGACCTGCAGGCTGGCGTCACGCAGCTGGAACCGGTGATGGCAGTGGTCATGCCCCGGCGGGGTCCAGGCCAGGTCGGTGAGGGTGAGTGCGGTCATCAGAAGGTGTAGTCCGCCGTGACAAAGAACGAGCGTGGTTCACCGAGGATCCACTGCTGGCCGTCGTTGTATTGGCTGACGGCATAGGTGCGGTCGAACAGGTTGTTCAACTGCAGGCCCAGGGTGGTGTTGCGCAGGGCTTTCCACGATACGGTGGCATCGACCACGGTGTAGCTGGGCAACTCGTTCTGGTTGGCCATGTCGGCATAGCGTGCATCCACATAACGCACACCGGCGCCGGCGCGGACATTGTCGGTCACCGCCTTGCTCAACCACAGGTTGGCGGTGCGGCGCGGTACGTCCACCGGGCGGTTGCCGTCGCGGGAGACTTGCACGCCGTTGACGTCCTGTTTGAAGTCGTCGTATTGCGCATGCACGATGGCCGCGTTGGCTTGCAGTTGCCAGGCGTGTGGCAGTTGCAGGTCGAGGCTGGCTTCCAGGCCACGGGAGGATTGCTGGCCGACTTGCTGCTGCAGGCTCGGGTTGCCCGGCACGTCGGTGAGCAGTTTCTTTTTGACGATGTGGTAGGCGGCCAACGTCCATTCACCGCGCTGGTCCCAGAAGGCTTGCTTGATGCCGATTTCAGTCTGCTTGGCGGTGGACAGGCCGAACTGCTGCTGGCCCTGGCTCAGGGAAATCAGGCCACCGACGCCGTCGGTGCTGGTGGCGTACTGGCCGTAGACCGAGGTGTCGGGCGTGATCGCGTAGACCAGGCCGGCCTTCCAGTTATTGCCGGTAAGGGTCTTGTCGGACTGGCTGCCGGTGCGCAGTTCTTCGCGGTCGATGTGCGCGTAGTCGCGGCGCAGGCCGGTGATCAGCGACAGTTGGTCGGTGAGTTGCAGGCGGTTTTCCGCAAAGCCGGCAACGGTTTTGGTGGTGGTGGCGAACAGCGGCTTGAACGGGTCGTTGCTGGCGAACTGGCCCGGGGCGGGGTGGTTCACGTCGATGGGTTGGCCGCTGGCAAAGGTGTCGGTAAACGGCGAGTTGCTGGCCAGGCGGAAGCGGATACGGTTGTATTCCACGCCGGTCACGGTCTGGCTGTCGAGGCCGAACAGGCTGTGCTTGAAGGTGAAGGTCTGGCGGTCGCCGACCTGTTCCTGGTTGTGCTTGATGCCGTAGTTGCCGCTGCGGGTCAGTTGGCCGCCGGTGAAGTTGTAGTTCTCGGCGTTCTGCCAGCGACGCTGGTTTTTCAGGTAATACAGCTCGTTGGTGGCGCTGACGTTGTCGTTGATCTGCCACTCGCTGGTCAGGCGCGTCCACTGGTCGTTGTAGTGCTGGGTGTCGTTGCTGACGTTGTAGTTCTTGTCGCGCAGGCCTTTGTGCAACTGGCCATTGATCAGTGGTGTGCCGAAGTAGTTCTGCGGGCGCTGGTCGCCGTAGTCGCTGGCGAAGGTGAAGCTCAGGTTGTCTGCCGCCTGCCAGCGCAGGGCACCGCTGACGAAGTCGCTGCTGGAGTCGCCACGGTCGATAAAACCGTTGCTGCGCAGGCGATTGAGGTTCAGGCGGTAGCTCAGGGTGTCGGTCAGCGAGCCGCCGCTGTCTAGGGCTTGTTGCTGGCGATCGTAGGAACCGTAGCCGAGGCGGATGTGGTTTTCGATCGCGCCGTCGAAGGGCTTTTTCGGCACGGTGTTGATCACCGCACCGGTGGCGCCTTCGCCGTACAGCACCGAGGCCGGGCCGCGCAGTACGTCGACGCGCTCCACCGACCAGGTGTCCACCGGGAAGGTCGAGGTGCCCATGCCCATGTACATGCGGTTGCCGTCATACAACTGCATCACCGAGCCCTGGCCGGTAAAACCCCGGGCCGACAACGAGGTGCCGCCGTCGCCCGGCGTGCCGGTGCGGCTGATGCCGGTGGCGCGGGAAATCGCGTCCTGCACACTGGCGTCGCCGCGTTCGCGAATCTGCGTACCGGTCTGGCTCTCGACGCTGCCGGGGGTTTGCAGGGCCGTGAGATTCAGGCGCGAGCCGGCGGTGGTCGGGGTCTTGAGGTCGACGTGATCATCGTCCACGGCAGGTGCGGTGACAGGGCTGGCGGGCAGGGTCAGGGCCTGGGCGCTGGTATGCAGGGCGAGCAGGCACAGGCCGGACGCGAGGTACTTGTTCATCGGGTGGAAAATCTTCTTGGCGGCAGTGCTCGCCGCTGGGCGCGGCGAGCTGAGGTATGCAGTAAGTGTTATAAGTTAACACTTCCTACGTCTAGGGTGAAAGCCCGCGTAAGACTACATAACGCCTCTATGTGGGGCATCTCGCCTATTTCATGTCGAACCTGAGGCAGCTTCACGTTGTGCGAACAGCCGCGACAGCACCAGGCGATCCAACACCCACACCACGATCAACGACGCACCCACCAGCGGGAAAACGATCGCCAGCCCGAGCATGATCACCATCGCGGTTTTCCACTTCGGCAGGTCATGGCGCAGCGGCGGAACACCCAGCCCGCCCACCGGCCGACGCTTCCACCAGATCACCACGCCGCTGACCGCGCTCAGCAGGATCATCAGGCAGATCAGCAGCACGATCAGCTGGTTGACCCAGCCGAACATCTTGCCCTCGTGCAGCATCACCCCGGTCTCGGTGGCGCGCGCCACCAGGTTGTAGTGCTCCCAGCGCACATCGGCGAGGACTTTGCCGGTGTACTGGTCCACATGCAAGGTGGCGTCGTTGCGTGGGTCGTTGGCGAACACCGCGATGGTGAATACACCTTCGGCGGTGGTGGGAAAGGTGATGCTGTAGCCGGGCTCGACATGGCGCGCGTTGGCCAGGTCGACCACTTGTTGCAGGCGCAACGCAGGTGCAGCCGGCGCAGCGTGCAGGGCGCCGTGGTTCATGTGCTCGGCGTGGTCGCCGGACATCGGCATCGGCGTGTTCTCCATGGCCCACGGCACGGTCTGTTGACTGGCTGTATTGAGGCTGCGCGCCTGTTGGTCGGACTGCGGCACGTTGTTCCACATCGCCGCTGGAAAGCGATTCCACAGCTCGGCGTATTGCTTGCCCCAGAAGCCGGTCCAGGTCATGCCGCTGAGCAGCATCACCAGCAACAGCGAGGCGCCCCAGAAGCCGGTGACCGCATGCAGGTCACGCCAGAGCACCCGGCCACGGGCAGTGAAGCGCGGCCACAATACGCCCGCCGATGATTTGCCACGCGGCCACCATAGGTACAGGCCCGACACCACCAGCATCACGCCCCAACCGGCGGCGAGCTCCACCAGGCGGTCGCCGACCGTGCCAATCATCAGCTCACCGTGCAGGGCGCGGGCGATGGCTTGCAGGTTGTATTTGGCATCCTGTTCGCCGAGGACCGTGCCGCGGTAGGGGTCGACAAAGACCGTCACTTCGCGCGCGTTGTTATGCATCACGAACTGCGCGCTGCTGGTGGCGTCGGCGGGGGGCAGGTATTTGCTGATCGCAGCCTTGGGGTAGGCCGCCTGGGCGCGTTGCAGTTGCTCGTCGGCGCTCAGGGCGTGCGCGGCGCTTTGCACCTTGAGCAGGTCGCCGTACATCAGCGGGTCGAGCTGGGGTTTGAACAGGTAGATGATGCCGGTCAGGGCCAGCAGCACCATGAAAGGGGCGACGAAGAGGCCGGCGTAGAAGTGCCATCGCCAGGCCAGGTTGTAGAAGGATATTTTTTGAGTGCTCATCATTGGGCTCCGCAAGGCTTTGAATTTTTTGTGTCTGGTTGGCCGTCATCGGGGGCAAGCCCCCTCCCACACTTGATTTTGTGAACACCTTCAAATGTGGGAGGGGGCTTGCCCCCGATGCTCCTAGAAGCTCATGTCGACTTTGGTCCAGAGCGTTCGCCCTGGCTCCTTGATGGCTTGCGGGTCGGTGGCCGGGTAGCCGAACCCGGCGTTGCCGGCCAGGTTCAGGTGCTCGGCGTAGGCCTTGCCGAACAGGTTGTCGACGCCGGTGCTGACCTTGAAGTGTTTGTTGATGCGGTACGCTGCGTTCAGCGAGAACACGCCAAAACCGCCGCTCTTGTCGTAGTCCTTGCCGACCACGTTGCCCTTGTTGGGGTCGATGCGGTGTTGCGCCGCCACCACGCGCCACAACGCCCCGGCGCTCCAGTCGTCTTCGCTGTAGGTCAGGCCCAGGCGTGCATCCAGCGGTGGCATTTGCGGCAGCGCCTTGCCGTCGCTGCTGTTCTTGCCCCAGGCGTAGGCGAGGGTGGCGTCAGCCTTCCAGTTGCGCGTCAGCTTGTACGCCGCGCCCAATTCGCCGCCCATGATGCGCGCGTCGACGTTGCGGGCCTGGGAGGTGGTACCCATCATCCCGGGCCTGTAGTCGAACAGGATGAAGTCCTGTACCCGGCCGATGTAACCCGAGGCCCAGGCTTCCAGATGGTCGGCTTTGTACTGCGCGCCGAAGTCGAGCTGGGTGGTTTTCTCCGGCTTCACACCGTCGAAGGCATTCACCGAACCGACCGCGCCGGTGTTGGGCGAAAACAGCTCCCAGTAATCCGGGAAGCGTTCCGAATGGCCCAGGCCCGCATAGACGGTGGTGGGGCTGTCGGCCAGGTCGTGTTCATACCGCACGAAGCCCGATGGCAGGGTGTCGGCGCGGGTGTCGTCGGCGGTCGGGTTCGGGCGGGACATCATCCCCGAGCCGCTGGTTTGGCGGAAATCCTTGGCCGAGGCGCGGTCCAGGCGTGCGCCGGTGATCAGGCGGTCGCGGTCGGCGGCGTACCAGGTCAGTTCGCCGAACACGCCGTAGTTATGGAAGTTGGCGTCCTTGACCCGGGGCAAGTCCTTGTAGGTGTCGATGCCCATGCTGCTGCGCTGGCGGTGTTCGTTGGTCTGCGCGTCGAGGCCGCTGATCAGTTGCACATCGGCCCAGCGCCAGGTGGCCTTGATCCGTGCGCCGAGGGTGCGCCGGTCGACGTTGGAGGCCATTGGGCCGGCCATCATGCCGGTGCCGGACGGTGTGCGCAGGCTGTAGTTGTCCATCACGTGGTCGGCGTAGTTGTAGTAGACCTGGGCCTCGACCTTGTCCAGTACCTCGCCGATGTTGGACTTTTCAAAGCGTAGCCCGAGGCTCTCGCGCAGGAACTGCGAACCGTCCATGCCGCGCCCGGCGTAACGCGCTTCGCCATCGCCACGGCCGGCGGTGAGCTCCAGCAGGGTGTCGGCGTCGGGGGTGAAGCCGACCGCCACATCACCGTTCCATTTGTCGTAGCGCGAGGCGACGGTGTCGTTGTTGCCGTCCTTGTAGTCATCGGCGTGGGCCTGATTGCCGATCACCCGCACATAGCCCAGCGGCCCGCCGGCGGCGGCATCGATGACCTTGTCGAAGCGCCCGTTGGAACCGGCCAGCACACTGGCGTTGAGGCGTGTGCCCAGCTCGCCGAACTGCTCCGGCTCGCGCTCGAACAGGATGGTGCCGGCCGACGCGCCCGGGCCCCAGAGCACGGTTTGCGGGCCTTTGATCACGGTGAGCTTGTCGTAGGTCTCCGGCGAGATGTACGAGGTGGGCGCGTCCATGCGGCCGGGGCAGGCGCCGAGCATCATGCTGCCGTTGGTGAGGATGTTCAGACGCGAGCCAAACATGCCACGCAGCACCGGGTCGCCATTGGTGCCGCCGTTGCGCACCAGGGCGAAGCCGGGGATGGTCTTGAGGTAGTCGCCGCCATCGCTGGCGGGCACCGGCTGGCGTGGGTCTTTGGGGTTGGTGATAACGGTCAGCGCTGAGCTGGGGGCGATCGCCGTGATCACGGTGGGCGTCAGCTCATGTTCGGCGTGCTCGTCGGCCTGAGCGTGAGGTGCCAGTAGCGCACCGCACAGGGCGGCGAGCACGGGGGTATATCCCAAACGGGTGTCAGCAGAAAACCTGGACATGACAAATTCCATCAATCAGTCGTAAACAACACGGCCAGCAGCCTGCGGCTGTCTGTCTAAAGTCGGCCGGGGTGAAGTAACGGTGTTAAGTGCTTACGAAACGATGGGCGGCGCACGGCTGCGGGCGCCGGGGAAGATGCTCTGCCGGGCATGGCCCAGGCGTGTGGCGGGGGGGAGGGCGTTGGCCGGCGGCGGGCTGCTCAGGGTGAAGGTTGAAATGCCGCCGGGCAGGGCGGGGCAGCTATAGAGCAGGTCGCAATAGCCGCACTTGGACCAGAGGGCGTGGTGTTCGTCAGGTGCCTTGGGTTGATGGGAGGCGCCGTGGTCCATCGGCATGTCCATCGACATACCGGCGTGATGATCCATCGGCATCGCTTGGGAAATCAGCGGACCGATAAAGATCATCAGCATGGCGAACAGGCTGATCCAACTGCCGCTTCTCAGGCGGGCGTGTGGAGACAACCTGGCGCGAGGGGCGCCCATCGCGTGTCAGCCTATTGGGCGTGCTTATGCTCGTGTGTCGCCATCGGTGGCACCTTCTGCACCGACACTTCCACCTCGACCTTGCCGGCCTTTTCGAAGGTGAGCGTCAGCGGGAATTGCTTGCCGTCGGCCAACAGGCTGCGGTCCTTGAGGCCCAGCAGCATCACGTGATACGCCATCGGCGCGAAGGTCAGCTCGCCCTTGGCCGGTACGGCGACGCTGGGCACCTGCTGCATCTTCATCAGGTCGCCTTGCATCACATGCTCGTGCAGTTCGGCCTTGTCCGCCACCGGCGTGTCGACGTGGAGCAGGCGGTCCGGGGTCTCACCGGTGTTGTGAATCACAAAATAGGCGGCGACGGTCGGCGCATTCGGTGGCAACTCCTGGGACCAGGGATCGCTGACCAGCAGGTCGCCAGCCTTGTAGTCATCGGCATTGGCAGCACTGAACACCGGCAGCAACAACGCAGCCAGAAGCAGGGAAGATTTGAGCATGGCAGTTCTCCAGAACGGTTCTAAACGCAGTTCACTTGCGAAGAAGATCAGACCGTTGGAGAGGCGCGGGGGTTGAGGCTCGGCCATTGCTGGCGCGGGGTGGGGCTTTGCAGCTGGGGTGGCGGCAAGCGCTGTGAAGTATTGAATTGGGTGAGATACAACTGCGGCACATGCCCCGGCAACGCCACCAACGGCACCGAGCCCGAGCAGCACCAGCAATGCTGCATGGTGGAATGATCGTCCTGCTGCGGCGCCGGGATCTCCAGCTTGCCCAGGGCGATGGTCTTGAGGCTCGTGCCATTGGAGGAACAGAAGCTGCCCCACAGCAATTGCCGGACCGGGTCGCTGGACTGTTGCATCGCGCTGGCCATCGGCATGGCAAAGGCGTTGAACAGCACTGCAAGGCAGGCGATCCAGGCAATTGCAAAGCGTTGACGGGCCATGGCGGACAATCCGTAGGGTTAAACGATCAGGCGGGTATTTAGCCTGATCGTAGGGGATAAGTAAAAAGGGGCGGTGTGGTTTGGTGTCGCAGTGACGGGTTTGAGGATAGACGGGATTTGACTGGATGCCGATCTTCAACGCGGCACAGCTCAAATGTGGGAGGGGGCTTGCCCCCGATGACGGTGGGTCAGCCACTGATTTGTTGACTGGGCTGACGCTATCGGGGGCAAGCCCCCTCCCACATTTGGCCGGTGTTCGACAATGAATAGGGGCAAGCAGAAATATCCGACAGGCCTTTAAGGTTGTCCCTAGGACACTCAATCTCTAGTCTCCGTACACCGCTGCAAACTCAGCGGTCGGGCGTCGCGGCCCGGACTTCTCCAGACGCCGAAGCGTCATTGCCTCCTTTCAGTTGGCGTTTTTTTATCGTCTACTGTGCGGCGCTATGGCGGCTGTGCGCGGGATACCTTCGGGTATGCCGGTGTTCTGGAGAATCGGTCCGCGAACCTGCGTACAGCTGCCACCCCCATCGCGTCGCGGCGATCAGTGGCAGCTCCTCTATTACTTCTCCGGAGCTTCACAATGATCAAACCCACCCCAAATCCCCCCGTCCGGCTATTCACCGTAGCAGACGGCTTCAGCACCGAAGACCTGTTGGTCAATCTCAGCGAAACCCTTGCCTCGGCGAATGCGCTGAGTTGCGATCTTGCGTTTGACCTGGAAGGCTCGAAACGAGAGGAATTGCTCGGCGTTGCGCAGTTGATTGAGCTGGCGCTGCTGCTGGCTGATCGTGTGCATGATGGTGTCGGGCAAACGAAAAACGCTGCGTGATGATGCAGTTCTAAAGGTGGGAGGGGGCTTGCCCCCGATTACGGTGTGTCAGTCTATACATCTGTGAATGATCTACCGCTATCGGGGGCAAGCCCCCTCCCACATAGAATCGATGGTGTTTAGAGAGTGGTGATTGCCTGTAGAACCGCAGGCACAGTAGTGAATTCTCGATCCACCGCCGCCAACACCGGCCGCTTCAACACCAACACCGGCACTCCAAGCTCCCTTGCCACTTCCAGCTTCGGCTCCGTCGCGGTGCTGCCGCTGTTCTTGCTGATCAGCACATCAATGCCACGCCGTGCGAACAACGCACGCTCATCTTCGATCAAGAACGGCCCACGCGCGCCGATCACTTCACAGCGCTCGTTCCCCGGATACACATCCAACGTGCGCAGTGTCCAGAACTGCTCTGGCGGGATCTCATCAAGGTAATGCAACGGCTCTCGCCCCAACGTGAACAACGGACGCTTGAAGGGTTTGAGCGCTTCAATCAGCGAAGCCCAATCACTGACCTCGCGCCAATCATCCCCCGCCTGCGGCTGCCACGCCGGGCGGCGCAAGGCCCAACATGGCACGCCGCTCAACTGCGCGGCCTCGGCAGCATTGCGGCTGATTTGTGCTGCATACGGATGGGTCGCGTCGAGAAGCAGACTAATCCCCTCATTCCGTACAAACCGCGCCAACCCCTCAGCCCCACCATAACCGCCGACCCGCACCTGGCAGGTCAGGTCGGTGGGCACGCGCCCAACCCCGGCCAGGCTGTAGATATGTTCCGGGCCCAATGTACGAGCAATGGCCAGCGCTTCGGTCACGCCGCCCAACAGCAGGATGCGTTTCATAGCGGCTTGACCACTTCCAGCAAGGTAATCGGCAACGCCTGGCGCCATGTATCAAACTCCCCCAACGGCTGCGCCTGAGCGACATGGATGCGCGTCAGTTCGCCGCCATACTGCGCGCGCCAGTTCATCAAGGTCATTTCGCTTTGCAGGGTCACGGCGTTGGCGACCAACCGCCCGCCAGGGCGCAGGTGTTGCCAGCAGGTGTCGAGCACGCCTTCGCGGGTCACGCCGCCGCCGATGAAGATGGCGTCTGGTGCTTCCAGGCCAAGCAATGCAGCGGGGGCCTTGCCGCGAATCAGTTGCAGGCCGGGCACGCCAAGGGCGTCGCGGTTGTGTTCGATCAGGCCTTGGCGGCCTTCATCGGCTTCAATCGCCAGCGCGCGACAACTGGGATGCGTGCGCATCCATTCAATCCCAATGGACCCGCTGCCCGCACCCACATCCCACAGCAGTTCGCCGGGCATCGGCGCAAGACGGGCAAGGGTCATGGCGCGCACATCGCGTTTGGTCAGTTGGCCGTCGTGCTTAAAGGCTGAGTCCGGCAAACCTGCACGACGCGACAGGCGAGCAGTATGGGCGTCGGCCAGGCAGTCGATGGCGACGAGGTTCAAATCGGCGACCGAGGTGTGTTCCCACGAGTGCGCCAACCCGTCGATGCGCTGCTCATCCGCGCCGCCCAAGTGTTCAAACACAGACAAACGGCTAGCACCGAACCCGGATTCGCTTAGCAGCGAAGCAATCAACGCCGGGCTGCGCCCGTCATTACTCAACACCAACAACCGCACCCCACTGGCCAGGTGCGCATTCAGCGCCGCCAACGGCCGCGCCACCACCGACAACGTCACCACGTCCTGCAACGGCCAGCCCAACCGCGCTGCCGCCAACGATACCGACGAAGGCGCCGGCAAGATCAGCAGCTCATCCGCCGCCACCTGCCGCGCCAAACTCGCCCCCACGCCATAGAACATTGGATCGCCACTCGCCAGCACACACACTGGCTCCCCGCGCCGCGCCAGCACCGGCTCCAGCGAAAACGGGCTCGGCCACACCTGGCGTTCGCCACGGATACACACCGGCAGCAGGTCCAACTGGCGCTGAGCACCTATAATCCGCGTGGCGCGCAACAGGGCATGCCGGGCGTTCCTGCCCAGCCCCTTGAAGCCGTCTTCTCCGATGCCTACAACCGTCAGCCAGGGCGACATATAAATTCCTTGAACGACATCCGACGGGCAGGCTTTTCATGCCGCCGGACAAAGCAGGCATAATACCGCGCCTTTACCCACCAACCGGTAGCCCCGTGAACCCAACGCCCGCTGTGAATACCTTGCGCCCCTCGGCCTGTCCGGGGTTGCTGCGTATTGTCCAGGCGTTGGATGGCGGTATTTGCCGGATCAAATTGGCCGGTGGTTCGATCACCAGCAAGCAAGCCCAAGTGGTGGCAGATGCGGCCCAGGCCTATGCGGGCGGGGTGATCGAGGCGACCAACCGCGCCAACCTGCAGATTCGCGGGATTGGTGCCCAAGAGCAGGCATTGATCGCCCTGCTACTGGCCGCAGGCCTGGGTCCCAGCAATGCCGCCGGCGACGATGTCCGCAACCTGATGCTCAGCCCCAGCGCCGGGATCGACCCGCAGATGCTGTTCGACACCCGCCCGCTGGCCGATGAGATCCTCGCCACCCTGCAAAACCACCCACGTTTCCATGAACTGTCAGCCAAGTTCGCCATACAGCTGGATGGCGGTGAAGCCCTGGCGATGCTTGAGCATCACCACGACCTGTGGCTGTCGGCCTTCATCCGCAATGGCCAGACGCTCCTCGCGTTCGGCCTGGCCGGTTGCCCGGGGCTGGATGCGCCACTGGCCGCCGTGCCGCTGGAGCAGGGGCATGCGCTGGTGGTGGCCGTGCTGGAGGCGTTTCTGGACATTGCCACTCCAGAACAAACCCGCATGCGCCACCTGCCTGTGGATAACATGCTGAGTCATTTAAACCAGCCGCTATTGCCTGTTGATGGCTTCAAACGCCAGCCCAGCGGGGCTTTGCTGCACCTTGGCACTTATCCACAGGATCAAAAGAATCAGTTTTATGTTGCCGCCATCGCACCCTTGGGCCGCCTGGATGCGACGATGCTCAAAGGCGCCGCGCAACTGGCCAGCGAGTACGGTGATGGCACCCTGCGCTTCACCCCTTGGCAAGGCGTGTTGCTGCCCAACATCGAAAAACCGTACGCCGTGACCGAGCGCCTGGCGCAACTGGGCTTCCTTTGCTCCATCGATCAACCCCTGGCGCGCATGACCGCCTGCACCGGCGCCAGCGGGTGCGGCAAGGCCCTGGCCGACACCAAGGCCGATGCCGTGCAACTGGCTGCCTTGCAGCCCGGCCATGACGTGCACCTGTCCGGCTGCCCCCGTTCCTGCGCGGCTGCGCACGTTGCGCCGGTCACCTTGCTGGCGGTGAGCCCCGGCCACTACGACCTCTATTTCCGCGACGCAGCCCAACCCGGTTTCGGCCGGCTGCACGCGCGCACCCTTTCCATTGAAGCGGCGGGCGCCCTGTTGCGCGCTCGTCCACGGAGCAACACCGATGATTGATTACATCCGCGACGGTCAGGAGATCTATCGCAACTCCTTCGCCATTATTCGCGCGGAAGCCAAGTTGGAGCGCATTCCGGCCGACCTGGAAAAACTCGCGGTGCGCGTGATTCATGCGTGCGGCATGGTCGAGGCCATCGACGGCCTGCAGTTTTCCGAAGGCGCGGGCAAGGCCGGGCGCGATGCGTTGGCCGCTGGCGCGCCGATCCTGTGTGATGCGCGGATGGTCTCCGAGGGCGTGACCCGCGCGCGCCTGCCGGCCAATAACGCAGTGATCTGCACCCTGCGCGACGACAGCGTGCCGGCGCTGGCGCGGGAGCTGGGCAACACCCGTTCCGCCGCCGCGCTGGAGCTGTGGCGTCCGCACCTGGAAGGCAGTGTGGTGGTGATCGGCAATGCGCCGACCGCGTTGTTCTACCTGCTGGAAATGCTCGATGCCGGTGCGCCTAAACCTGCCTTGATCCTGGGTTTCCCGGTCGGGTTTGTCGGTGCTGCCGAATCCAAGGCGATGCTGGCGGCGGACAGCCGTGGCGTGCCGTTCGTGATCATGCAGGGTCGCCTGGGCGGCAGTGCGATGGCCGCCGCCGCGGTGAATGCCCTGGCCACGGAGGTCGAATAATGCCGGCACGCGGACGTTTGATCGGCCTGGGCGTAGGCCCCGGCGACCCGGAATTGATCACCCTCAAGGCGCTGCGCCTGCTGCGCGAATCGCCGGTGGTGGCGTATTTCGTGGCCAAGGGCAAGAAGGGCAATGCCTTCGGCATCATCGAAGATCACTTGGTGCCCCAACAGACCCTGATGCCGCTGGTGTACCCGGTAACCACCGAGGTGCTGCCGGCGCCGATGTCCTATGAGCAGGTGATCAGCGATTTCTATGACGCCGCCAGCGTCGATGTCGCCGCGCACCTGGATGCCGGCCGTGATGTGGCGGTGATCTGTGAAGGCGACCCGTTCTTCTACGGCTCCTACATGTACCTGCATGACCGCCTCGCCGAACGCTACGAAGCGCAAGTCATCCCCGGCGTGTGCTCGATGCTCGGCGGCGCCTCGGTGCTGGGTGCGCCGTTGGTGTATCGCAACCAGAGCCTGTCGGTGCTCTCGGGCGTGTTGCCCCATGAGGATCTGAAGCGGCGCCTGGCAGACGCCGACGCGGCGGTGATCATGAAGCTGGGCCGCAACTTCCCGAAAGTGCGCCAGGTGCTTGAAGAACTCGGCCTGGCCGAGCGTGCGCTGTACGTGGAGCGGGCGACCATGGCCAACCAGAAGATTGTGCCGTTGGATCAGGTCGACCCGGCGTCTTCGCCGTACTTCTCACTGATCATCGTGCCGGGCGAAAGGTGGCAAGGTTGATGAACCCGGCGATTGTCATTCTGGGCCAGGGCAGCCTGGCCACCGCGCGCCGGATCCAACAGCTCTACCCCGAGGCGCGGATCCACGGTCTGGCCGGGCGCGTTGGAGGTGCTGACCAGACTTACAGTGAGTTCGGCACGACCTTGCGCCAGTTGTACCAGCAAGGCACGCCGCTGATTGCGCTGTGCGCCGCCGGTATCGTGATCCGCACCCTGGCGCCGCTGCTGCTGGAAAAAGGCGAAGAGCCAGCCGTGCTGGCCGTGGCGGAAGACGGCAGCGCCGTAGTGCCGCTGCTCGGTGGCCTTGGCGGTGTGAACGTCATGGCGCGCGAGATTGCTGCCGCGTTGAACGTGGCCGCTGCGATCACCACCAGTGGCGAACTGCGGTTTGGCACCTGCCTGCTCAACCCGCCGCAGGGCTATGAGCTGGCCGACCTCGAGTTGGGCAAGCGGTTCGTTTCCGACCTGTTGGCCGGTGAAAGTGTGCGCATCGAAGGTGTAGCGCCGTGGCTGGATCAGGCCAACTTGCCGCAGGATCAACAGGCGCGCCTGGCGATTCATGTCGGCAGTGCCGAGCGCCAACCCACCGCCAATGAATTGCTGATCTACCCGAAGAACGTCAGCGTGACCTGCAAGCCCGGCGCGCAATTGGCCGAGCGTGTGCGCACGGCATTGCATGAAGCGGGTATCGCCGTGCAATCCCTGGCGTGCCTGCTGGCCAGCGAAACGCAGATGGCCGAAGCGTCGTTGCGTGACGCGGCGTTGGAACTGGGGGTGCCGCTGCGTTTTACCGGCGTTTCCCAGGACGCCGATATCGTGGTCAGCGTGGCTGAACAGCCGCTGGACTTGTCGCAGATCGGTCGTGTTCGTGGCCGCCTTGCCGTGATCGGCCTGGGCCCCGGTGCCGCCGAGTTGATGGTGCCAGCGGTGAAGGCTGAACTGGCGCGTTGCACCGATGTGCTGGGTTACGAGACCTATGTGCGCATGGCCGGCCCGTTCCGCGAGGATCAAGTGCAACACTGCACCGATAACCGCGAAGAAATGCAGCGTGCCCGTCACGCCTTCGAGCTGGCGGCCCAAGGCCGTTCGGTGGTGGTGGTGTCGTCCGGCGACCCGGGTGTGTTTGCCATGGCTGCCGCCGTGATTGAGGCGTTGCACGAATCCAGCGACCCGACCTGGCATCAGGTCGACCTGGAGATCCTGCCGGGCGTCTCGGCTTCGCTTGCCACTGCCGCCCAGGCCGGCGCACCGTTGGGCCATGACTTCTGCGTGATGTCGCTGTCGGATAACCTCAAGCCCTGGTCGATCATCGAAAAGCGCCTGGACCTGGCGTCCCAGGCCGACCTGGCGCTGGCGTTCTACAACCCGATCTCGCGTTCGCGGCCTTGGCAACTGGGGCGCGCCCTGGAAATCGTCGCCCTGCATCGCACACCGCAAACGCCGGTGGTGCTGGGCCGTGATATCGGTCGCCCGGGGCAGAGCCTGCGTGTCACTACGTTGGGGCAACTGACGCCGGAGCAGGTGGACATGCGCACCATGGTGCTGATCGGCTCGTCCACCACCTGCACATTCCCCCGTGCCGGTGGGGGTGAATGGGTCTACACACCGCGCTGGTACGGTGAAAAACCCGCCTCCTGAAAACGGCCTGTCGTCTGCCTGAAAGCGCCGAATTGCCCAGGGATTTTCCTGGCGTTGTTCGGCGCTTTTTCTTTTTTTTGCGACGAAATATGGAAACTCACCCGTGATGCCGCGTTATTGCTGGGCGTTGTGGTTCAACGGGTTGCGCCAAGGGATTTTTATCGTCTGGAAAGCCCATCGGCCAGTGAACTAGGGTGGACACAAGCCCCACGTTGGGGTGCTTGTGGAGAATCAAAATGGAGCGACATCATAGACGGATCAACAGTACAAAAAGGCGCAAGTTGATTGCCGCCTACAAATTACCGGGCGCGTCAGGCAAGCACGCGTCTGTACCGCTGGACACCGAAGATGACTTCAATGCGGCGGTGGTCAACAACAGTGTGATTTCGTTTGCCGAAGGCCTTTCGGGTCTGAACCGAGAGTACGTGCGTAAAAGTTATCTGCTGGCCAGCAGCTACGTCAGCGATGTGTTGAATGTGCACCGCGGTACCGAGGACTGGTACGACGAATTCATCAAGGTGATGGTCAGCCTGGGGTGGCTCCCGGTGCGTAGCAGCTTCGAACGGGTCTCACGTTCGGGCAAGGGGCTGACCGTGCAGTTGGCGGCGCTGAACCTTATTGCCACGCTGTTGGCTTCCACGTCCTTGTCCGCGCCGCTGCTTAGCGTGATGCCGAAACTGGCGGCGGATGCACTGGAGGCGTTGAAGCAGGCGCCGGCGTCTTTTGAATTGTTCAAGCGCAACAGCTCGGTGCACCAGGGCGGTGATTTCGGCCTGGCATCCTGTGCCGAAACCGATGGCGAATTGACGATGGTGCTGGTGACCTACAGCACTCACGGCGTGAGCAAACAGGTAGGGCTGCCCTTCCTGGAGTGGGACAGTTCCTCGTGCGAGGCCTTCAGCGGGCAGACGTGCCTGGTGCTGAATACCTCGGTGGTCAACGAAAAGACGATCCAACTGATGCGCGAGAGCGCGGGAGACAAAGTACAACTGGCGATTGCCAAATACCGGATCTAAGGCACTAGGTAGCCGCGTACCCCGGTGAAGATGATCTGCGCGGCCAGGGCGCAGACGAACAGGCCCATCAACCGGCTGACAATCTGCAAGCCCTGGTCACCGAGGATGCGTTCGATACGGTTGGACAGGTACAGCACCACGCCCACCGTGAGGCTGGCCAGGGCGATGCTGAGGATGGCGGTGAGCTTGTCATCCCAGTGCGGTTGGCTCACGCCCATCACCAGCAGCGCACCGATGGTGCCGGGGCCGACGGTGAGTGGGATGGTCAGCGGCACGATGGTCACATCCTGCTGCACGTTGTCGGTCTGCACCGCCGACTTGCCCTGGGCCATGCCCAGGGCGGAAATGAACAGCACACTGCCGGCGCCGATGCGGAAGGCGTCGACGGTGATGCCGAACACACTGAAAATCACCCGGCCGAACAGGTACAGCAACACGCTCGATACCAGGGTCGCCAACGCCACCTTCCACGCCAGGCGCCGCCGCTCTTTGCTGGAATAGCCACGGGTCAGGCTGATAAAGCAGGACAGCACGAAGAACGGGCTGTAGAGCACCAGCATTTTCAGGTAGACGCTGAATAACACGTGGAGCATGGGGGCGGCTCGCAGGAGGAAAGTGTGGAGAGTCTATCAGGCGCCAGAGATCAAATGTGGGAGGGGGCTTTTGTGGTGAGCGGGCTTGCCCCGCGCTGGGCTGCGAAGCAGCCCCAATAAGAACGCCGAGTTATGTCAGGCACTCTGCGGCGTTTGGTTTTAGGGCCGCTTCGCGCCCCAGCGCGGGGCAAGCCCGCTCACCACAAAAACCAGTTCCTACAGGAGGGCAGCGTTTCAAGTTAAGACGGGGCGTGCTCGGGCCTTTGCTGACGCTGCGCCACCCAAAACTCCACCAGCTCGCGCAACTGCGACAACTCCACCGGCTTGGCCATATGCCCATCCATCCCGGCCTGGCGCGCACGCTCCTTGTGTTCCGACAGAATGTGCGCCGTCAACGCCACCACCGGCGTGCGGATGCGCTGGTGGCTGACTTCCCAGGCACGCAGCTGCTGGGTCGCCGAGAAACCATCGAGGATCGGCATTTCGCAGTCCATCAACACCAGGTCATAACGCTGGGCCTTCATTGCTTCCAGCGCTTCCTCGCCATTGCTGGCAGTGTCCGGGCTGAGGTTGAGCTTGCCGAGCATGCCGCGAATCACCTTGGTGGAGATGCTGTTGTCCTCGGCTACCAGGATGCGGAAATCCGTCGGCACGGTGATGGCGGCCGGAGCGCTGAGGACCGGGCGTGGCAGCACGTTGCCTTTGCTGCGTTGGGTCAGTTCATCCGCCAGGGTGGTCTTGAGCGTGTAGCCGGCCACCGGTTTGGCGAGGATGCGCTTGATCCCGCAATTGCGCGCGATGATCTTGCTCGGCGCGTTGCTGATGCCGGTGAGCATGATCAGCAGGATGTCGTGGTTCAGGCTCGGGTCTTCCTTGATCTTTGCCGCCAGTTGCATGCCGGTCATGCCGGGCATGTTCTGGTCCAGCAGCACCACATCGAAGTAATCGCGCAGGTGCGCCTTAGTGCGCAGCAACGCCAGGGCTTCCTTGCCCGAGGGCACGGCGCTGACGTTGAGGCCCCAGGCCGAACATTGTTGCACCAGTACTTTACGGCAGGTGTCGTTGTCGTCCACCACCAGCACGCGCGCGCCTTTGAGCGGGCCGTCGAGGTCGGAGGTCGGGTGTTCCAGGCGTTCCGGGTCCAGCGGCAGGGTCAGCCACAGGGTGCTGCCCTGGTGGCTGCCGCTCTTGATGCCGAACTCGCCATTCATCAACAGGATCAACTGGCGGGCGATGACCAGGCCCAGGTGGCCGTTCAAACGGGTGGCCGAGAAGAAATTCTTGCTGTGCAGTTCGCTGTGCAGCAGGGCATCGCGCTCGGCGGGTTCCATCGGCAGGCCGCTGTCTTGCACGGCAATGCGCAGGCGTGGCTTGGTGCTGCGGTCGTCCAGGGCCACCACGATCAGCACTTCGCCTTCGTCGGTCTTTTGCAGGGCGTTTTCCAGCAGACTCAACATGGCCTGGCGCAGGCGCGTCGGGTCGCCGCTGATCACGCGGGGCACCTGGGGCTGGATAAAGCTGATCAGTTCGACGTTCTGCTGCTCTGCCTTGGCGCGGAAGATACTCAGGCAGTCTTCGATCAGCGCATTGAGGTCGAACTGCACATCGTCCAGTTCGATCTGGCCGGATTCGAGCTTGGAGATATCGAGGATTTCATTGATCAGCGTGAGCAGTTCGTTGCCGGCGCTGTGGATGGTTTGCACGTAGTCGCGCTGCTTCACCGACAGCGGCGTGCCCAGCAGCAGTTCGGTCATGCCCAGCACACCGTTCATGGGGGTGCGGATTTCGTGGCTGATCTTGGCCAGGAACTCGGCCTTGGCCGCGATTTCGGCATTGCTCGCCGCCAGGTCGCGGCTGAGGCTGAAACGCGCCTCGACAATTGCCCGCTGGCGCTCGCCCAACGCCAGGCTCATCAGCAGGCCGCTGAGGCAGATAAACGCCAGCAGCGTGACGATCAGGCCCTGGGGCGAGACCATCGTCAGGCCCAGCAACGCCGGCAGGATGATCAGCGTACCGATGTTGAACACCACCATCGCCGCCACGAACAGGCGTGCCGGGCGGTAGCCTTTCTGCCAGTGATAGGCTGAGACAAACAGCATGCTCAAGCCGGCGAGGGCCACCAGGGCGTAGGTGATGATGTTCAGCGGCAGGGTGTTGACGAACAACAGCAACAGGCCGCACAGCACGATGAACAGGATGTCCGCCATCAACAGCTTGTTCAGCGGGTGCGGGCCCAGGGGCATGAAGAAACGGTAGGCAAACATCAAACCGCAGGGTGCGGTGAGCAGCAGCGCCAGGTAGGCGCCTGGGGTCTGGATTGCATGCCAGTTCGGCAGCCATGGCCCTACCAGGTTGAGCAGCAGCGCCAGGCTGAGCATCAGCAGCACTTCGCACGCCGCCAGCCACAGGCTGCTGCGCGAGCGGTGATAGGCGAAGCGCGTCAGGTTGTGCAGGATCAGCATCAGCAGGCAGCCGAACAGCAGGCCGTAGATCAGCGTCTGGGTCTGGTCGGCGGCGGCGAGTACGGCTGGTTCCAGGGTGATGTAGGGGCGCAGTTCGTGTTCCGAGACCAGGCGCAGGTAAACCTCGAGGGGCTTCTGGCTCTGGGGCAGCGGCAGCATGAAGTCACTGCTGGGCAGCGGCCGCTCAGCCTGGGGCTGGCGAGTGCCGGTGCTTTGCTGTTCCACCAGGGTGTCGCCGTCCAGGACATAGAGGCTCAGGTGTGACAGATCCGGGGCGAATACCCGTAGCACTTGTTCGTGCTTGCCGGGTTGCAGCTTGAAACGTACCCACAACGCACCGTCCGGTTCCGCAGCGGTAATGCGGTCCAGTTCGATGGGGCTGAATTGATTGGTGTAGCGCGAGGAACGGATGTCGCTCAGTTGCAGGTCGGCCTGTTCATCAAGCAATACTGCCCAGCCACTGCCTTGCGCGGCGGCCTGGGCCGGGAGCAAGCAGAGCAGTGTCAGCAAGCTGACAGTGAAACCTATGGCGATCCTGAGCCAGCGCACGGCGAAATCCCTTCGTAGGTTGATGCACGGTTAACTATGCGCGGGTAGGCCTGCATACGGCAAGGGCCAGAGGCCCCTGCCTAGCCGAACGGATAGCTGCTTACTGGTTCTCGCCACGCTCCCGCGCAATGGCGCGATAGCCGATGTCCTTGCGGTAGAAACAGCCTTTCCAGTCGATCTTCGCGGCCAGCTTGTAAGCCTGTTGCTGCGCGGCGTCGACGCTGGCGCCCATGGCGGTGGCGCATAGCACACGGCCACCGGCCGTTACGACCTGGCCATCCTTGAGCGCGGTGCCCGCATGGAACACCTTGCCTTCCAGCGTAGCAGCCGCGTCCAGGCCTTCAATCACATCGCCCTTGGCGTAGTCGGCAGGGTAACCACCGGCCGCCAGCACAATGCCGACGCTCGGACGTGGGTCCCACTGCGCTTCAACCTTGTCCAGGGCCTGGGCCAATGCGGCTTCCACCAACAGCACCAGGCTCGATTGCAGACGCAGCATCACCGGTTGGGTTTCCGGGTCGCCGAAGCGGCAGTTGAACTCGATGACTTTGGGGTTACCGGCTTTGTCGATCATCAGGCCGGCATACAGGAAACCGGTGTACACATTGCCTTCGTCGGCCATGCCGCGCACGGTCGGCCAGATCACCAGGTCCATGACGCGCTGGTGCACGTCGGCCGTGACCACCGGGGCAGGGGAGTAGGCGCCCATGCCACCGGTGTTCGGGCCGGTGTCGCCGTCGCCGACGCGCTTGTGGTCCTGGCTGGTGGCCATCGGCAAGACGTTCTTGCCGTCGACCATCACGATGAAGCTGGCTTCTTCGCCGTCGAGGAACTCCTCGATGACCACGCGGGAGCCGGCATCACCGAACGCGTTGCCGGCGAGCATATCGCGCACGGCGTCTTCGGCTTCCTGCAGGGTCATCGCCACGATCACGCCTTTACCAGCAGCCAGGCCATCGGCCTTGATCACGATTGGCGCACCTTTTTCACGCAGGTAAGCCAGGGCTGGCTCGATCTCGGTGAAGTTCTGGTAGTCGGCCGTCGGGATCTTGTGGCGGGCCAGGAAATCCTTGGTGAACGCCTTGGAGCCTTCCAGTTGGGCAGCGCCGGCGGTTGGGCCGAAGCAGTCCAGGCCACGGCTGCGGAACAGGTCCACGACGCCGGCCACCAGCGGGACTTCCGGACCGACGATGGTCAGGGAGACGTTCTTTTCAGCAAAATCTGCCAACTGCTCAAGGGCCAGCACGTCGATCGCGACGTTCTCGCACTTGGCTTCAATGGCGGTGCCGGCGTTGCCGGGGGCCACGAACACTTTCTGGACGCGCGGGTCCTGGGCAACTTTCCAGGCCAGGGCGTGTTCACGGCCACCGCTGCCAATGATCAAAACATTCATTTCAAAAACCTCGGATGACGCAAATTCTTGGGAACACTGTGGGCGCTTTTCTGTGGGAGCTGGCTTGCCTGCGATGCGGGCGCCTCGGTGTAACAAGTGCACCGAGGTGATGCTATCGCAGGCAAGCCAGCTCCTACAGAAGCCAGTGCCCACCAGGCAATGTTGGATCAGTGGCGGAAGTGGCGCATGCCGGTGAAGACCATGGCAATGCCGGCCTCGTCAGCGGCGGCGATCACTTCGGCATCGCGCATCGAACCACCCGGTTGGATTACGGCGGTCACACCGGCTTTCGCGGCATTGTCCAGGCCGTCACGGAACGGGAAGAACGCATCGGAAGCCATTACCGAACCCACCACCTGCAAACCGGCGTGCTCAGCCTTGATCGCGGCGATACGCGCCGAGTTCACCCGGCTCATCTGGCCAGCGCCGACACCGATGGTCTGGCGGTTCTTGGCGTAGACGATGGCGTTGGATTTAACGTACTTGGCCACCTTCCAGGCGAAGATCAGGTCGTTGATCTCTTGCTCGGTCGGCGCGCGCTTGGTCACCACTTTCAGGTCGGCGCTGCCGATCATGCCGATGTCACGGCTCTGTACCAGCAAGCCACCGTTGACGCGCTTGTAGTCCCAGGCCGCCGCGCGGTCAGCCGACCACTCGCCGCAGGCCAGCAGGCGCACGTTGGCTTTGGCGGCGACGATGGCGCGGGCTTCTTCGCTGACGCTTGGGGCGATGATCACTTCAACGAACTGACGCTCGACGATCGCTTTAGCGGTCTCGGCATCCAGTTCGCGGTTGAAGGCAATGATGCCGCCGAAGGCCGATTCGGTATCGGTAGCGTAGGCCAGTTCGTACGCCTGGCGGATACCGCCTTCAGCGTCCGGGCTCACGGCCACGCCGCACGGGTTGGCGTGCTTGACGATCACACAGGCTGGCTTGACGAAGCTCTTCACACATTCCAGCGCGGCGTCGGTGTCGGCTACGTTGTTGTAGGACAGCTCTTTGCCTTGCAGTTGGGTCGCGGTGGCGATGCCCACTTCGGCAGGCTTGGCCTCCACGTAGAACGCCGCGCTCTGATGCGGGTTCTCGCCGTAGCGCATCTCCTGGGCCTTGATGAACTGGCTGTTGAAGGTGCGTGGGAACTGGCTGCGACCTTCTGTGCTGAGGGTTTCAGCGGTCTGGTTCACGGTGCCCATGTAGTTGGCGATCATGCCGTCGTAGGCGGCGGTGTGTTCGAACGCCTTGAGCATCAGGTCGAAACGCTGGGCGTAGGTCAGGCCACCGGCCTTCAGGCTTTCCAATACGTTGGCGTAATCACTGGCGTTGACCACGATGGCCACGTCTTTGTGGTTCTTGGCCGCCGAACGCACCATGGTTGGGCCGCCGATATCGATGTTTTCGATGGCGGTCGGCAGGTCGCAGCCTGGCTTGTTGATGGTGGCTTCGAACGGGTAGAGGTTAACGGCCACCAGATCGATCGGCTTGATACCGTGCTCGGCCATGATCGCGTCATCGGTGCCACGACGGCCGAGGATGCCACCATGGATCTTCGGGTGCAGGGTCTTGACCCGACCGTCCATCATTTCTGCGAAGCCGGTGTAGTCCGCCACTTCCACTGCGGCCACGCCGTTGTCCTGCAGCAGTTTGAAGGTCCCGCCCGTGGAGAGGATTTCCACGCCCAGAGCTTCCAGCTCCCGGGCAAATTCGAGGATCCCGGTCTTGTCGGAGACACTGATCAAGGCGCGGCGGATCGGCAGGCGGGTAGTCTGGTCGGTCATTTCAATTTCCATCAAAAGCAAAGGAGTCAGCAAAAAAGGCGACCGGTTTTACGCGGGCGCCTTTCTGGTTTGATTGAATGCTTACAGCAAATCGTATTGCTTGAGCTTTTTGCGCAAGGTGCCACGGTTGAGGCCCAGCAGCTCACTGGCTTTGGTCTGGTTGCCCTTGACGTAGTTCATCACGCTTTCGAGCAAGGGCGCCTCGACTTCGGAGAGCACCAGGTTGTACACGTCCGTGACGGAAGCGCCCTCAAGGTGGGCGAAATAATTGTGCAGCGCCTTCTCGACACTCCCGCGAAGGGTCTGGCCTTCTTCGCTCGGCGTGTTGAGGTGCTGTTTCAAATTGACGTTGTCGCTCACGGGTGTTGTTCCACTCACTAAAGTCTCGGTCATCATCGTCATGCGGCCACCCCCTCTCCGTCCCCTGTCCCCAGGCTCTTGTAACGCTCGCTGAAGAACTCACGAACGTTGGCGCATTGTGCTTCCGTATCATCCAAACGATTGAAGTGGGCGCGAAACTCCCTGGCGCCCGGCAGGGTTGCGAGATACCAGCCGACATGCTTGCGAGCAATGCGTACTCCCATCACATCTCCATAGAAGGCGTGCAGGGCGGCCAGATGCTCTAGCAGAATACGTTCCACCTCGATTAGCTCCGGTGCCGGCAACACTTCACCGGTACGCAGAAAATGCTCGATCTCACGAAAAATCCACGGACGCCCCTGGGCGGCCCGGCCAATCAACAAGCCATCGGCACCGGTGGCGTGCAGCACGCGCCGGGCCTTCTCGGCGGAGTCGATGTCGCCATTGGCGAATACCGGCATCGATACCGCCTGCTTGATCGCAGCGATGGTGTCGTACTCGGCTTCACCGGTGTAAAGGTCGGCGCGGGTGCGGCCATGCACCGCCAGCGCTGTAATGCCTGCCTGTTCAGCGATCTTCGCCACTGTCAGGCCGTTCTTGTTGTCCCGGTCCCAACCGGTACGAATCTTCAGGGTGACCGGCACATCCACTGCGGCGACAACGGCCTGCAGGATCTCGGCTACCAACTGCTCATCTTTCAACAGGGCGGAACCGGCGGCCTTGTTGCAGACCTTCTTGGCCGGGCAGCCCATGTTGATGTCGATGATCTGCGCCCCCAACTCCACGTTGGCCCGGGCCGCATCCGCCAGCATCTGTGCATCGCCACCGGCGATCTGTACCGAGCGCGGCTCGGGATCACCTTCGTGGATCATGCGCATCCGCGATTTGCGGGTGTTCCACAAGCTCATGTCGCTGGTGACCATTTCCGAGACTACTAGACCCGCGCCCAAACGCTTGCACAGCTGACGAAAGGGCTGGTCGGTGACGCCCGCCATCGGGGCGAGGATCAAGCCGTTCTGCAATGTGTATGGGCCGATGCGTACCGCCGACATAGGACTTCCCTGTTGTGGGGCCGGATCATTAGAGTTCGAAAAAGGGTTGGCATGATACCCGCTCTCGATGACTGGATAAAGGCTGAATTGGATAAAATCTGAACAGTTATTTCTTTATCGCCAGCGGTTTGGTTGCGCAGGGCAAAGTCAATAACCTGCCGTCAAACCTCAATGCATGAACCGATTCACTCGGGCGAGTGGAAGCTCAGGCTGTAATTCACGGCTTTGTTGCCCGGATCGAGGATATCCAGGGAGATATGGATCGGGGTTTGTGATGGCATTTCGCTAACGCCGGCCAACTCACCGCTGAGGTATTCGGCGGGTTTGAAGCGACGGCTGGCAATCAGGTTGCCGTTCAGGTCGGCAAAACGCAGCTCTAGCAGCGGGAAGGGCTGGGAGAAGGTTGCACGGTTATAGATGATCGCATCCACCACCAGCGCCCCGGCGAAATCGGGGTGGCTGCGCACCACCAGGTTACTGCTCTTGATATGGGCGATATCGACCCGCGACGGCACTGTGCAACCCAGGGTGGGGCACAGTTGCAGGAACCACGGGCGATACGCGTCCTGGCGGGCCAGGTCGTCGAATTGGTAGGCGATGTATTGGCCTGCGAGGCCGGCGGCGGCGATCAGGACCAGCAGCAGCCAGACCAGGCGACGGCCCAGGCCCGTCGGGCGTTTGTGTGCGTAGAGGTGCAGCGGATCGTCTTCCAGGTCCTGGAGCAAATCGTCATGGGCGCTGGTTTCAGCGCGTGGGCGCTTGCGGCGGGGTGGCAGGCGATCTTCGGGGTCGGCCGCTTTGGTCAGCGGCGTGAACGGTGGGTCGATGTCGTCATCGTCTGGTGTTGAGCGCAGGGGTGGCTCATCGTCGAGATCGTCGGTGTGGAGCGACATGGACGGTTCGGTGCGCTGCCTGGTCGCAGGTTCTGGCTCGTTTTCGCTGACGTGGAGGCGCTCTTCAGGCGGCTCGCTGAACAGGCTTGCCGCCCATTTCTCTTCTTCGGCCTTGACGCTGTCGCGGCTGGCGCTGAGAGGCTCGTCCTTTTGTCGACGATCGGCGCCCGCATGCCGGCGTTCTGCGCCCGGGGGCAGGGTGTGCTGAATCTCGCGGCGTTCCAGCTTGGCCAGTTCTTCGTCCAGGTCCAGGTTGTCCAGGTCCAGCTCTTCGGCGGTCCACTGTTTCTGGCTGATGGCGCGCGGTGCCTCGGCAGTGGTCTCGGGCTGCGGCGCCGGCGCCTGGCCGCGTTGCTCCAACAGCTGGCGGGCCGCATTGAACACTTGCAGGCACGAGCCGCAGCGCACCACGCCACGGGCCACGCTCAATTGAGCGTGGCTGACGCGAAAGCGTGCTTGGCAATGCGGGCACTGGGTGACGAAACTGTCGGTCATGCGGCCATCCGATTCAGGCAAGCGCTCATTCTAGCGCCGACGACCGCTGATGCGTACCCAGCCATCGCGGTTGGCGATCGGATCCAGCTCGAAATCCTTGGCGTAGGCGGCGGCGACGTCTTCGCCCTGCTCGGCCAGGATGCCCGACAGCGCCAGGCGGCCGCCCGGCCTGACCAGGCTCGACAGTTGCGGCGCCAGCGCCACCAGCGGCCCGGCGAGGATGTTGGCCACCAGCACGTCGGCCTGTACCTGGGGCAGTTGCTCCGGCAGGTAGAGTGGGAATTTGCCTTCAGGAATGTTGTTGCGCCCAGCGTTGTCGCGGGAGGCTTCCAGGGCTTGCACGTCGATGTCGGTGCCCACGGCTTCCTTGGCGCCGAGCAGCAGGGCGGCAATCGCCAGGATCCCCGAGCCGCAACCGAAGTCCAGCACGTGGCTGTCGGTCAGGTCCTGGCCGTCCAGCCATTCCAGGCACAGCGCGGTGGTCGGGTGGGTGCCGGTGCCGAATGCCAGGCCCGGGTCCAGCAGCAGGTTGACTGCGTCGGGCTCGGGCGCGGCATGCCAGCTCGGTACGATCCACAGGCGCTGGCCGAAACGCATCGGCTGGAAGTTGTCCATCCAGCTGCGTTCCCAGTCCTGGTCTTCGATGACTTCGCTGTGGTGCTCTGGCAGCGGGCCGCCGGTGAGCAGTTCCATATGGGCCAGCACGGCGTTGGCGTCGGTGCCGTCTTCGAACAGGGCCAGCAGGTGGGTGTGGGACCACAGCGGCGTGGTGTTGAGTTCGGGCTCGAAGATCGGTTGGTCTTCGGCGTCCATGAATGTTACGGAGACAGCGCCTACTTCGAGGAAAGCGTCTTCATAGGTTTCGGCTTGTTCTGGGCTGATGGCGAGACGGACTTGCAGCCAAGGCATGGCGGGCACCTTTGAAAAAATGAGTGTGCAGCGGGGTGGGGCTGCGAAAGGGCGCAAGTTTACGCGAGCGCACAGAAGAAGACGACATACACCGATCAAATGTGGGAGGGGGCTTGCCCTCGATGGCGCTGGATCAGACACAGATGCATCAACTGACACTCCCTCATCGGGGGCAAGCCCCCTCCCACATTGGACCCTGTACATCCAGAAATTCCAGGGCCCAGACACAACAAAGCCGCCCGGAGGCGGCTGTGTTGTTTGGAGCACTTACTGGTTGGCCAGCTTGTGTTCCAGGTAGTGAATGTTCACACCACCTTCGCAGAAGCCTTCATCACGTACCAGTTCCCGATGCAGCGGGACATTGGTCTTGATGCCATCCACCACGATTTCATCCAGGGCGTTGCGCATGCGGGCCATGGCCTCATCGCGGGTGGCGCCCCAGGTGATCAGCTTGCCGATCAACGAGTCGTAGTTGGACGGAACCTTGTAGCCGCTGTACAGGTGCGAATCGACGCGAACGCCGTTGCCACCTGGAGCATGGAAATGCTTGACCAGGCCTGGGCTCGGGATAAAGGTTTTCGGGTCTTCGGCGTTGATCCGGCACTCCAGGGAGTGGCCGTGGATCTTCACGTCGTCCTGGGTGAAGGACAGCACGTTGCCGGCGGCGATGCTCAGCATCTCCTTGACGATATCAATACCGGTGACCATCTCCGAGACCGGGTGCTCTACCTGCACGCGAGTGTTCATCTCGATGAAGTAGAAACGACCGTTTTCGTACAGGAACTCGAAAGTACCCGCGCCACGGTAGTTGATATCGATGCACGCCTTGACGCAGCGCGCCAATACTTCCTGGCGGGCTTTTTCGTCCAGGCCCGGTGCCGGGGCTTCTTCCAGTACCTTCTGGTGGCGACGTTGCAGCGAGCAATCGCGGTCACCCAGGTGAATGGCGTGGCCCTGGCCGTCGGACAGTACCTGGACTTCCACGTGACGTGGGTTGGTCAGGTACTTTTCCAGGTAGACCATCGGGTTGTTGAACCAGGCGCCTGCTTCGGAGCGGGTCTGCTTGGCGGCTTCGATCAGGTCTTCTTCCTTGTGCACCACGCGCATGCCGCGACCACCACCGCCACCGGCGGCCTTGATGATCACCGGGTAGCCGACTTCGCGACCAATGCGCAGAGCGGTTTCCTCGTCTTCAGGCAGCGGGCCGTCGGAACCTGGAACGGTTGGCACGCCGGCAGCGATCATGGCTTCCTTGGCGGAGACCTTGTCGCCCATCAGGCGAATGGTCTCGGCTTTCGGGCCGATGAAGGTAAAACCGGATTTTTCCACCTGGTCGACAAAGTCGGCGTTTTCCGCGAGGAAACCGTAGCCTGGGTGGATGGCGGTAGCGCCCGTCACTTCTGCTGCAGCGATGATGCTTGGGACTTTCAGGTACGAGCTTGTAGCCACTGGCGGGCCGATGCAGATGCTTTCGTCCGCCAGTTTCACGTGCATCAGTTCCGAGTCGGCCGTCGAGTAAACAGCGACGGTCTTGATGCCTTGTTCCTTACAGGCGCGCAGGATTCGCAGGGCGATCTCACCGCGGTTGGCGATCAGGACTTTTTCCAGTTTCTTCGCAGGTTTCAACATCGAAGGCACTCCGCGGTTCAAACGATGGTGAACAGCGGCTGGTCGTACTCAACCGGCTGACCGTTTTCTACCAGGATGGATTCGATGACGCCGGCTTTTTCAGCGGTGATGTGGTTCATCATCTTCATCGCTTCAACGATGCAGATGGTGTCGCCCACTTTCACGGTAGCGCCGACTTCAACGAAGGCTGGCGAAGTCGGTGCCGGGGTGCGGTAGAACGTACCGACCATTGGCGACTTGACCACGAAGCCGTTCAGCGCAGGCGCGGCCGGGGCAGCTGGAGCAGCGGCAGCTGCAGGGGCGGCGGCAGGCGCAGCAGCGGCCGGAGCCGGCGCTTGCATCTGTGGCGCATAGAACTGCTGGGCCGGGGTCTTGCTGTGGCGGCTGATCCGTACGGACTCTTCGCCTTCCTTGATTTCCAGCTCGTCGATACCGGACTCTTCCAGCAGTTCGATCAGTTTCTTAACTTTACGGATATCCATGAATCATCAACTCCCAAGGGTCGGTCAGGGGCGCTTGGCCGGTTGTTCAAGTTGTTCCAGGGCGGCCTCCAGGGCCAGTCGGTAACCGCTGGCGCCAAGGCCGCAGATCACACCTACCGCTACATCGGAGAAGTAGGAGTGATGGCGGAAAGCTTCGCGTTTGTGCACGTTCGACAAATGCACTTCGATGAATGGGATGCTCACCGCCAGCAGCGCGTCACGTAATGCAACACTTGTATGCGTAAAAGCGGCGGGATTGATCAGGATAAAGTCCACGCCTTCGCCGCGCGCGGCATGGATGCGATCAATCAATTCGTACTCGGCATTGCTTTGCAGGTAGAGCAGATGGTGGCCGGCTTCACGCGCCCTGCGTTCGAGATCAAGGTTGATCTGCTCCAGGGTGACAGCCCCGTAGACGCCCGGTTCACGGGTGCCGAGCAGGTTCAGGTTGGGTCCGTGAAGAACCAGTAAGGTCGCCATCGGCTGTTCCTTGTTATTGATGTGGGTACGGCAGAACCCGGCGACTATGCCGCAAAGCCTTTGTGACTGTCCAGTTCTATGCAGTAGGCGGCACGATTAGCGAGGATAGCGCGAAAATTGTGACTGTGGGGCTGGATTCGGTCATTGGCAACACCGTCTCGAATCCTGTGGAGATCGTGTCAGACGCGGAAGGCTTGAACGGCAGTGTTGAGCTGCCCACCCAGCACCAACAACTGCTCACCCTGTCGTCGGCCCTGTCCGATTCGCAGCAAATTATCCTCACCCAACTGATGAATCCGCTCACTGTTGTCGCGAATCTCACTGACGGCACCACTCTGCTGCGCGGTCACATCGGCGATGCGCACGGCGGTCTCGGAGATGGTCTGGATCGCGCCGACGATTTCATCCAGCGCACCGTCCGCTGCCTGGGCTTGCTGGGCGGTGGCTTCGGCGTGTTCGACCTGGGCGCGCATGCCTTGCACCGATTGGTGGGCGGCGCTTTGCAGCCCGGCGATCAAGGTCTGGATTTCGGCGGTGGCGCCAGCGGTGCGTTGGGCCAGCGAGCGCACCTCGTCGGCCACCACGGCAAAACCGCGTCCGGCTTCACCGGCACGGGCGGCCTCGATGGCGGCGTTGAGGGCCAGCAGGTTGGTCTGGTCGGCAATCGAGCGGATCACCGTGAGTACCCCGCCGATGGTGGCAGATTCCTCAGCGAGTTTTTCGATCATCTGCGCGTTTTGCTGCACTTCGCCCACCAGGGCATGCAGCCCGGTCAGGCTCAGGCCGATCACGCGCTGGCCTTGCTCCACCGCCTGGCCGGCGCTGCGACTGGCACCGGCAGCCTGGCTGGCGTCGCCGGCGACTTGCTGGATCGTCGCTTCCAGTTCGCCCAGCGAATCACGGATCTGCGCGGTATCCCCGGCCTGGCGTTCGGCGCCGTCGTGCAGGCCGCTGCTCAGTTCGGCGAGGGTGCGGCTGCTGCCGGCGACTTCCTCGGCGTTGCCGCGAATGGTGCCGACCAAATCCACCAGGTAGGCGCGCAGGCGGTTCAGAGACGCTTCGATATCGTGCAGTTCGCGGTTGGTCTTGCCCAGGGCAATCGGCCGGCTGAAGTCACCTTCGGCCCAAGTCGACAGGGCTGGCGCCAGGTTGGTCAGCACTCGCGCCAGCTTGCGTTGCAGGGTGTCGATCAATAGCGCGATCAACAGGATCAGGCCAATCATCAGCCCTTGCATCAGGCGCACTTCGCCCTGGATCTTGGCGTGTTGCGCACGCACGACCGGCTCCAGGCCGGCGATGGCTTGTTGCACGGTGTTGATTTTCTGGTGGGTTTTGGCGGCCAGGTCGGTGCGTTGCTGGATCTGGTCGCGGGTGCGCTTGAGTTCGGCGGGGTAGCGGGTCAGCAGGCTGTTGAGTTCACGCTTGAGGTCGACGCCGGTGTCTTGGGCTTCAGTTTTTTCGCTGTTCTCCAGGCCCATCAGCGCAGAAAAATCATCGGCGCTGGACTCGGCGCTGGCCTTCACGCCGAGCAACGGCAGTTGCTCCAGCAGGTCGGCCTGGCTGCGAATGTTGCCGACTTCGCGTTCCACATCGTCGGCCAGTTCCGCACGCCCGCTGCTCACCAGTTTGTCGCGGGCCAGCGACAACTTGCCCAGATGCTGGGAGGCGGCCAGCAACGGCGGCAGATAGCGGGCGGCTTCGGGAGAACTCACGCCGATGGCGTACTGGCTCAGTTGCTCCAGGTTGGCGCCCAATTCACGTTCGGCTTGCAGCAGCAAGGCTTGCGGGTCGCCTGCCAGCTTGCCGGCCGCCAGCAAGTCGGTCTTGCTGAACGCATCCAGGTCCACCAGGCTTGGGCGCAGGTTCTGCGCCAGGTCCGCCGGCAGTTCATTCAGATGCTGTACCAGGCTTTCCAGGCTCTGGCCCGCGCTGCTCAAGCGCAGGGCGTCGCCGCTGGCCAGGTAGTCGTCGATATTGCGCGCGGCTTCGTTCTGGAAACTCTGCGACAGGCCCAGGTAGCGCTCCATCAGCAAATAGGGCCGCTCCAGCGCCCGTTGCGACCACCACAACGTCGCCCCCAGCGCCAGGCACACGGCCACCAGAAGAAGGGTATTGAGATTGGTCAGCAGCTTCAGGCGCATGCGTGGTTTCAACCGACAGCAAAAGATAAGTGCCTGAAGTTATTGCGTTTCCGTTACAAAGTTATGACGGAATCAGTGGATTCCGGTGAAAAGATGGCACTTTGCTTTGATGTGCGTGCGGCTTGCACACGATTGCGCCCAGCGTCCTTGGCACGGTACAGCGCCTCGTCGGCCTGGGCGGCCATCATCAGGCTATCGGAGCCGTCGCACAGCTCCACCAGTCCTGCGCTGAAGGTGCACCACAAATCCTGGGGTTGCGCCGGGTAGTGGATCTCGGCAAAGCGCCCACGGATTTCATCCAGCACTCTGCAGGCCGATTCCAGATCGGTGTCGGGCATCACGATGGCGAATTCCTCACCACCATAGCGCCCGATGTAGTCGGTCTTGCGCAGGCGCTGCTTGAGAAACAGCGCCAGACTCTTGATCACGCGGTCGCCCATGGGGTGGCCGTGGCTGTCATTGACCCGCTTGAAGTGGTCGATGTCGAGCATGGCAAAGCTCAATGGCTTGTTCTCGCGGCGCGCGCGGAAGCTGCAGTCTTCGAGCAATTGCAGGATGTGGGTGTGGTTGTACAGGCCGGTCAGGCTGTCGCGTACCATCCGCGCCTTGAGGTTGCGCGCCCGCGCCGCGCGGTTGCGCACGGTGGTGATCAGGTGGCGCGGCTTGATCGGCTTGGTGAGGAAGTCGTCACCGCCTTCGCTCATGGCGTCCAGTTGCTTATCCAGGTCGTCTTCGGCCGACAGGTAGATGATCGGCACGCTGACGTAACGGTCGTTATGGCGGATGACCTTGGCCAGTTCGGTGCCGGTACAGGCGGGCATGTACATGTCGAGGATGATCAGGTCGGGCTGGAAGTCCGCCAGCTCGGCCATGGCCTGGATCGGCTCGATCAAGGTGCGAGTGACGATGCCGGCACTGTTGAGCAGGCGCTCGGTGTGCAGTGCCTGGGCCCGCGAATCGTCGATGATCAGCACTTTATACGGTTCGTACTGGGCAACGCAGGTCAGTACTTCGATCTTTTCCAGCAGGCTGGAAGCTTCCAGCGTACCGGTGAGGAATTCCTGGCCCCCGGCGCGCACGGCGGCCAGGCGGGTCGGGGTGTCGGTTTCGTGCAGGCTGAAGAACAGCAGCGGCAGCTTCTGTTCCAGGCCTTCCTGGGCTTCGGCGGCGAGCTTGAGGCCCAGGCCGGCACCGCAGAAATCCACGTCCATCACAATCGCCGAAGGCAGGCGCTCGGCCATCGACGCACGAAACGCCGCCACGCTGTCCAGGGATTGGGCGCTCATGCCAAAGAACTCCAACTGCTTGGCCAGGCGCTCGGCACGGTCGTGATCGGCCAGCATCACGTAGATCGGCTTGCGCATCGGCGGCAGGAAGGTTTGCTCAAGCTGGTCGCCCTGGCGCAGGCCGGTACGGGACAGGCGCTGCATCAGGCGGTTGAGTTCGGTGATCAGTTGGCTGCTCAGGCGCCCGCGGTTTTCGTTCACGGCCTTGAGAGACTCGCCGATGTGGTGCGCGAGCTGGCTGTGTTCCGGCTGTTCGAAACGCTCGGCAAAGCGCAGCAGGCGCAGATTGGCCTCGCTGAGTTCGGAAAGGTCGGTGCCGGACCACTCGCTGCGTTGCAGGCGCTGCCAGATCTCAAGAATTTGACGTGCCTGATGAATTACCCGCTGGGCAAAATGCTGCTTGAGGCGCTCACGGCTGGGGTCTTCTGGCTCGGTCATATCCTGACTACTAGTGAGGGTGCATGCTGAGGTCGACTGATGGCTCTATGCTAGCACCTCTTTCCCATGGGATGAGTGTCATACGTCAATAAACTGTGCGTGCGGAGTATTCAGTTGCTGACCCGCTGGTCGCTCGGCGTAAAAAGCGTGCATCCTTTATAGTCCAACACCCTCTGTGCGCCAGTTTGGCGAAAAGCCCCGCACGGGCGGGCACGATGGGGTAGGGTTGTGGTCGGAGTGTTTGAACGCACGCCATCAATTCAAGTGCATGAACTCAAGTGATTGAAAGGATATCGCCATGCTGGACTGGAAAAACCGTGCAGGCAGTGCCAAAGGCCCCGCCCCTGAGCCCAAGTCGGCCAACCGCAGCTATTTTCGTACCTTGCTGATGAGCCGCGCCGTGCTCAGCGTGCTCGGCCTGTACCTGTTGGTCACGGGCGCCCTGGGCTGGTACTGGAGCGAAGAGCCGGCGCTGTTCCCGGTCCAGCAGAATGCACAGCTTGCCGCCGAAAAAGACGGCAAGCAGATGGTGGTGGGCTTTACTACCGTCGAAACCCTCAAGACTGTGGTCGGTACCTTGCTGAACAAGCCGGGTGGCTACATTTCCAACGACCGCTTCCCGCCTGGCCTGTGGATGGACAACATGCCGAGCTGGGAATACGGCGTGCTGGTGCAGGTACGTGACCTGACCCGCGCCCTGCGCAAAGACTTCGCCCGCTCCCAATCGCAATCGGCGGAAGACGCCGATCTGGCCAAGGCCGAGCCGCGCTTCAACTTCGACAACAAGAGCTGGGTGCTGCCGTCCAGCGAGTCCGAGTACCAGGAAGGCATCAATTCCCTGAGCCGCTATGAAGCGCGCCTGTCCGACCCGAACCAGAAAGGCGCGTTGTTCTATGCGCGGGCCGACAACCTGAACAACTGGCTGGGCGATGTCGCCACCCGCCTGGGCTCGCTGTCGCAACGCCTGTCGGCGAGTGTGGGCCGGGTGAAGTTGAACACCGCGCTGAAAACCGAAGCGCTGGCGCCGGGTGAAGTGCCGCAGGTTGATGAAGAAGTGGTGGAAACCCCATGGATGCAGATCGACAACGTGTTCTACGAAGCCCGTGGCCAGGCCTGGGCCCTGTCCCACCTGTTGCGCGCCATCGAAGTGGACTTTGCCGACGTCCTGGCCAAGAAGAACGCCACCGTCAGCGTGCGCCAGATCATTCGTGAGCTGGAAGCCTCGCAGGAACCGGTGTGGAGTCCTATGATTCTTAACGGCAGTGGCTTCGGTGTACTGGCGAACCATTCGCTGGTGATGGCCAACTATATTTCCCGGGCAAACGCTGCAGTGATCGACTTGCGTCAGCTCCTCAACCAGGGTTGATGATGGACGCTACTCAAAAGGAGGCCGCCCACCGCGCGGCTTCCGATGCCGAACTGATCTGCTGGGTCGATGAGCAGGACACTCTGCTCGGCAGTCTTGTCAGGGCCGATCTGCGCCAGCGCGGGTTGATCGGCCGTTGCACCTTTATCTTCCTGTTCAATTCGGCCGGTGAGCTGTGTGTGCACCGGCGCACCCTGAGCAAAGCCATGTACCCCGGTTTCTGGGACACGGCGGCGGGCGGGATGGTGGCTGCGGGCGAATCCTACGCCGTGTCGGCGGCTCGCGAGCTGGAAGAAGAACTGGGCGTCGGCGGGGTGGAACTGGTCGAACATGACCATTTCTATTTCGAAGATGGCGATAGCCGGCTCTGGTGCAAATCCTACTCCGCCATCTGGGACGGGCCACTGTGCCTGCAGCCGGAAGAGGTCATGGAGGCGCGCTTTTTACCTATCGACACCGTCCTGCAGGAGGCTGAGCAAAAGCCCTACTGCCCGGACGCCCAGGAAGGCTTGCGCCGCTATCTGGCCTTACGTCGCTAAAGTTGCATAAATTGGCGCCATTTGGCTCTTAGCAAGTCGGCTTTTTGTGGTTACACTGCGCGACTTTTCACCCGAACCGCCTTGGCGGTTCGGTAGCGCTGCCCCTGCCTGAGTGGGGCTTCGCGGTCGGTCATCCTGATCGATCAGTCTTCATCCTCCCAAGAGGATTGCCGGTGGCCAAAAAAGCCGCATCCTTCGCCGCCCTTGGTGGCCTGGTATTTTCCACCGACGCAGGTCGACACTGCCCGGACTGTCGTCAGCCCGTGGATTCGTGTACCTGCAAACAGACCCTGATCCCCGAAGGCGACGGTATTGCCCGCGTGCGCCGCGAGAGCAAAGGCCGTGGCGGCAAGACGGTGACCACCATCACCGGTGTGCCGCTGGCCGAAGATGCGCTGAAGGAACTCGCCACCACGCTGAAAAAGCGTTGTGGCACCGGTGGCGCGTTGAAAGACGGTGTCATCGAGATCCAGGGCGATCACGTCGAGTTGCTGTTGGCCGAGCTGATCAAACTCGGGTACAAGGCCAAGAAGTCCGGCGGCTGAAAGCCTCTTCCCGACCTGTGTCTAAACTCTGTCCTGCGCGTGGGGTCCTACCTTGCACGCAGGCAAATCGTCATTTTCATTCTTTAGACTGCGCCAGCCTCAACCAGGGGCGGCGCTTTCGCCTTCATTTATAGGGGACTTCGATGTCCGTACGACGCACACGCAAAGACGATGGCAGCCAATGGACAGTTGCGGACAGCCGCAGTGTTTACGGGATTCGCCATTGGGGGGCCGGGTATTTCGCGATCAATGAAGCCGGTCGCGTAGAAGTCCGTCCGAACGGCCCGAACAGCACGCCCGTCGACCTGTACGAGCAAGTCGACGAACTGCGCAAGAGCGGCCTGTCGTTGCCGCTGCTGGTGCGCTTCCCCGACATCCTGCAAGACCGTGTACGCCAACTGACCGGTGCTTTCGATTCGAACATCGAGCGCCTGGAATACCAGAGCAAGTACACCGCGCTGTACCCGATCAAGGTGAACCAGCAGGAAGCGGTGATCGAAAACATCATTGCCACCCAGAACGTGTCCATCGGCCTGGAAGCCGGCTCCAAGCCCGAGCTGCTGGCGGTATTGGCCCTGGCGCCGAAGGGCGGCACCATCGTCTGCAACGGTTACAAGGACCGTGAGTTCATCCGCCTCGCGCTGATGGGCCAGAAGCTCGGCCACAACGTGTTCATCGTGATCGAGAAAGAATCCGAAGTTGAGCTGGTGATCGAAGAGGCCGCCAGCCTCAAGGTCAAGCCACAGGTTGGCCTGCGTGTGCGTTTGTCGTCGCTGGCGTCGAGCAAGTGGGCGGACACCGGTGGCGAGAAATCCAAATTCGGTCTGTCGGCGGCGCAACTGCTGTCGGTGGTTGAGCGCTTCCGTGCGGCCGGCCTGGACCAGGGCATCCGCCTGCTGCACTTCCACATGGGCTCGCAGATCGCCAACCTGGCCGACTACCAGCACGGTTTCAAGGAAGCCATTCGTTACTACGGCGAACTGCGCAACCTCGGCCTGCCGGTGGACCACATCGACGTCGGTGGCGGCCTGGGCGTGGACTACGACGGGACGCACTCGCGTAACGCCAGCTCCATCAACTACGACATGGATGACTACGCCGGCGTGGTCGTGGGCATGCTCAAGGAGTTCTGCGACGCGCAGAGCCTGCCGCACCCGAACATCTTTTCCGAAAGCGGCCGTTCCCTGACCGCCCACCACGCCATGCTGGTGGTGCAGGTCACCGACGTCGAGAAACACAACGACGAAATCCCGACCATCGAAAACAAGGAAGCCCTGCCGGAAACCGTGCAGTGGCTGGTGGACCTGCTCGGCCCGACCGACATCGAGATGGTCACCGAAACCTACTGGCGCGCCACCCACTACATGAGTGACGTGGCCACCCAGTATGCCGACGGCAAACTGACCCTGGCCGAAAAAGCCCTGGCCGAGCAGTGCTACTTCGCCGTATGCCGCCGCCTGCACAACTCGCTCAAGGCCCGCCAGCGCTCGCACCGCCAGGTGCTGGACGAACTCAACGACAAGCTGGCCGACAAGTACATCTGCAACTTCTCGGTGTTCCAGAGCCTGCCGGACACCTGGGCCATCGGCCAGGTATTGCCGATCCTGCCGCTGCACCGCCTCGACGAAGAGCCGCTGCGCCGCGCCGTACTGCAAGACTTGACCTGCGACTCCGACGGCAAGATCAAGCAGTACGTCGACGAGCAGAGCATCGAGACCAGCCTGCCGGTGCACGGCTTGAACGAAGGTGAAGACTACTTGCTGGGGATCTTCCTGGTGGGCGCCTATCAAGAGATTCTCGGTGATATGCACAACCTGTTCGGTGATACCGATTCGGTGAACATCTACCAGCGTGAAGACGGTTCGGTGTACAGCGCCGGTATCGAGACCCACGACACCATCGAAGACATGCTGCGCTACGTGCACTTGTCGCCGGAGGAGTTGATGACGCACTACCGTGACAAGTGTGCGAGCGCGAAGATCAGCGCCAGTGAGCGTACGCAGTTCCTGGATGCGTTGCGCCTGGGCTTGACCCGGTCTTCCTACCTGTCCTCGTAAAAAATGTGGGAGGGGGCTTGCCCCCGATAGCGGTACATCAGCAACACTTAAGTTGCCTGATCCACCGCCATCGGGGGCAAGCCCCCTCCCACATTTGACGCAGTGCTGATCCTGAAATTGTCTGAGGGCTGAGCAATGTTGAGCAAATGGCCGCAAGTGTTCACCCTGGCAGTGGCCGCATTCTTGGCCGCCTGCTCCCCCATCAAAGTCCTCAACGCCCTCACCCCTTCCAGCACCTTCACCAAGACCGCGGCCATCGCCTACGGCGCTGATCCGCGCCAGAAACTCGATATCTACCGTCCCGCTCCCGCCATCGCCAACGCGCCCGTCGTTGTGTTTTTCTACGGTGGCAGCTGGAACAGCGGCTCCAGGGACGACTACGGTTTCGTCGGCGAAGCCCTGGCGTCACGCGGTATTGTCGTGGTGATTGCCGACTACCGGCTTTATCCCCAAGTGCGTTACCCCGCGTTTCTCCAGGATGGCGCTCAAGCGGTGGCCTGGACCCACCAGCACATCGCCGAATACGGCGCTGACCCGCAGCGGCTCTATGTGATGGGCCACAGCTCCGGCGCCTATAACGCGTCGATGTTGGCGCTGGATGCGCGCTGGTTGAATGCGGTGGGCTTATCGCCTGCCATTTTCAAAGGCTGGATCGGACTGGCCGGGCCGTATGATTTTCTGCCCATTGAAAATAAGGACGTACGGCCGGTGTTCTTCTTCCCTGACTCGCCGCCTGAGTCTCAGCCGATCAACCACGTCAGTGCCGATGCGCCGCCGAGCCTGGTAATGGCGTCAACGGACGACAATCTGGTCAACCCCACGCGCAATACTGGCGGCTTGGCTAATAAGTTGCGCGCGGCCGGCGTGCCGGTAGAAGCGTTTTACTTCTCCAGGACCAACCACCAGACGCTGGTGGCCTCCCTGTCCAGGCCGTTGCGTTGGTTGGCGCCGGTGCTGGATCGGGTCATCGTGTTTATCCAAGCCACTGATCCTGTCGGTTCAAGCGCCAGGCAATCGCCCACAAAGTAAGGCTGCGCAGGGCCATGAACAGCAGGAAGCTTATCCACAACCCGTGGTTGCCGAACCCCTGAAACGCCCAGGCAAATGGCAGCAGGATCACCACGGTCAGCAACATGCCATTGCGCATTTCCCGTGCACGGGTGGCGCCGATGAACAGCCCGTCCAGCAGGTAGCTCCACACCGCAATCAAGGGCAACACGGCCAGGTAGGGCAGGTAGATATCGGCGGTCTCGCGCACGCTGGGGATATCGGTCTGCATGGCAATAAACAAATGGCCGGCGAAGGTGAACAACAGGGCAAAGCCGACGCTGGCAATCAACGACCAACCGCAAGCGACCACTAATGAACGGCGCAAGGCCTGGCGGTCATGGGCGCCGATGGCGTGGCCGCACAAGGCTTCCACCGCATGGGCCAAGCCGTCCAGCGCATGGGCCGTCAGCAACAGGCCGTTGAGCAGCAGTGCATTAGCCGCCACGGTGGCGTCGCCCAGGCGTGCGCCTTGCACCGTGATCATGAAAAACACCGATTGCAGCGCAAGGCTGCGGATGAAGATGTCGCGGTTCACCGCCAGCAACGGGCGCCAGCTCTCCCATAGTTTCAGTGCTGCCCAGGCGATATGGCCGGGGTAGGCGCGCAGGGCTTTTTGCGTCATCGCCAGGCCCAGCAAGGCGCCGGTCCATTCGGCGATAACGGACGCCCGCGCTGAGCCGACCACCCCCCAATCCAGACCCAGCACAAACCACAGGTTCAGGGCGATGTTGACCAGATTGGTGGTCAGCAGGATCGCCAACGGCGCACGGGCGTTCTGCGTGCCGAGGAACCAGCCCACCAGTGCATAGCTGGCAAGGGCGGCAGGCAGGCCGAACAGGCGCGTGTGGAAGAAGTCCCGGGTCAGTTGATTGAGTTCGGGTGAGGGTTGCATCCATTCCAATGCCAGATGACTCAGCGGAATACCCACGGTGCCCAGCAGCATGGCTAACCCCAGCGCCAGCAGCAGGCCTTGCAGGAGGATATGTCGCAACGCGGCCCCATCATTGCGCCCGGCAGCTTGTGCTGCAAAACCGGTGGAGCCCATGCGCAGGAAACCCATGGCCCAGGCCAGGAAGGTATACAGGCTGGCCCCGACCGCCACGGCGCCCAGTTGATGGGCGTGGGGCAGGTGGCCGATGACCATGCTGTCGACCAGGGCCACAAGGGGCACCGAGATATTCGACAGGATCATCGGCGCGGCCAGGGCCCAGACGCGGCGGTGGGTGGGGCGGTGGCGCCAGTCGATGAGTAGGGTGGGCATGGGGGCTCCTTGGGGGAGCGGCATTGTAACGGGCCCTTTATCTCACTGCAGAACCAATGTGGGAGGGGGCAAGCTCCCTCCCACCTTTGGATCTCCAGTGTTTGTGGGATTTGGCTCGACATTGCGTCCCATCAAGAACCAAAGCACCCTCCGTCGGTCAATGTGACCAGCACCACATCGGCCCCGTGCGGGCTGATATATAGTTCACCCTTCGGACCCCTCTCACAACGAGTGCCCCATGTTTAACAAAGGATTGTTCCTGGCCTGTGCGCTGGCCCTGCTGAGCGCCTGCGATTCCTCCGATAAACCGGCAGCCCCGACTGCTCCAGCCGCGGCGACGATTGCACCCCAGCCGGCCAAGGCGGCGGTCGACGTGGCGGCGCTGAAGCAGCGCTATGCCGGGCGTGAGTTGAGTGTGGTGGACGTGTCCGAAGTGCAGCTCGATGGGGCCAGCACCCTGTCCGTGAGCTTTTCCATTCCGCTGGACCCCGATCAGAAGTTCGCCGACAAACTCCACCTGGTGGACAGCAAATCCGGCAAGGTCGATGGCGCCTGGGAAATCTCCGACAACCTGATGGAACTGCGCCTGCGTCACCTGGAGCCGCAGCGCAAATTGGTGCTCACCGTCGATGCCGGGCTGAAGGCGGTCAACGGCAACACGCTCGCCACCGAGTACGGCGCCCGCCTGGAAACCCGCGACCTGCAAGCCACCGTCGGCTTCGCCAGCCGTGGCACCTTGCTGCCGACGCGCCTGGCCGAAGGGTTGCCGGTGATCGCGCTGAACGTCGACAAGATCGACGTCGAATTCTTCCGCATCAAGCCCGAATCCTTGCCGACCTTCCTCGCGCAGTGGGGGCGCAACACCAGCCTGCAGAGTTATGAATCCCGCGAACTGCTGCCGCTGGCCGACCTGGTCTACGGCGGTCGCTTCGACCTGAACCCGGCGCGCAACACCCGCGAAACCCTGTTGCTGCCGATCGCCGGCCTCAAGCAGTTGCAGCAGCCGGGTGTGTACCTGGCGGTAATGCGCGCCTCCGGCACTTATAACTATTCCCAGCCGGCCACGCTATTCACCTTGAGTGATATCGGCCTGTCGGTGCACCGCTACGCCAATCGCCTGGATGTGTTTACGCAGGCGTTGGAAGGCGGCAAGGCACTGGACGGCGTCGACCTTGAAGTGCTCGACGCCGAGGGCCGTGTGGTCGGCCAGGGCAAGACCGAAAAGGGCGGCCACGCCGAGTTGCCGTTGCCGAAAAAGGCCCAGGTGTTGCTGGCCAAGCAGGGCGAGCAGACCAGCATGCTGCGTCTGGACAGCGCCGCATTGGACCTGGCCGAGTTCGACATCGGCGGTCAGCCTTCCCACCCCTTGCAGTTCTTTGTCTTCGGTCCGCGTGACCTGTATCGCCCCGGCGAAACCGTGCTGCTCAACGCCCTGCTGCGCGACAAGGATGGCAATGCCGTCAAACCGCAGCCGGTGAGTGTTGAAGTGCGCCGCCCGGATGAACAGGTGAGTCGCAAATTCGTGTGGGATGCCGACGCCTCCGGCCTCTATCAATATCAACTGCAATTGGCCGGCGAAGCCCCAACCGGGCGCTGGCAGCTGGTGTTCGACCTGGGCGATGGCAAGCCGCAACTGTATGAATTCCTCGTCGAAGACTTCCTGCCCGAGCGCCTGGCGCTGGAACTCAAGGGCAGCGATACCCCATTGAACCCGGCGGATAACCCGGTGATTCAAGTGACCGGACGCTACCTCTATGGTGCGCCGGCATCGGGCAACCGGGTCAGTGGACAGATTTATGTGCGGCCGTTGCGCGAAGCGGTCAAGTCGCTGCCGGGCTATCAGTTCGGCTCCGTCACTGAAGAAGAGCTGAGCCAGGATTTCGAACTGGACGAAAGCGTGCTCGACGCCAAGGGCCAGGAAGCGTTGACCCTGGAAAGCAAGTGGGCCGAGGCTAAGTCGCCGCTGCAACTGATCGTGCAAGCCAGCCTGCACGAGTCGGGCGGGCGACCGATCACCCGGCGCCTGGTGCAGCCTATCTGGCCGGCCGAGCAACTGCCGGGCCTGCGCGGCTTGTTTGACGGCAAGGAAACCAACGGCGATGGCCCGGCGGAGTTCGAAGTGCTGCTGGCCAACCAGGACGGGCAGAAACTCGCCGCGCAGAATCTCAAGGTGCGCCTGGTACGCGAGCGCCGCGACTACTACTGGAACTACTCCGAGAGCGACGGCTGGAGCTACCACTTCAACGAGAAATTCCTCAACCTCGACGAACAGACCCTGAACATCAAGGCCGGCGACACGGCCAAGGTCAGCTTCCAGGTGGAGTGGGGCCCGTACCGCGTCGAGGTGGAAGATCCGCAGACCGGCCTGGTCAGCAGCCTGCGCTTCTGGGCCGGCTACCAGGCCCAGGACAACACTGAAGGCGGCGCCGTGCGCCCCGATCAGGTCAAGCTGGCGCTGGACAAACCGGCGTATGGCGACGGCGATACCGCCAATGTCACCGTCACCCCGCCCGCTGCCGGTAAAGGCTACCTGCTGGTGGAGTCCGCCGAAGGGCCGCTGTGGTGGCAGGAAATCGATGTACCGGCCGAGGGCAAAAGCTTTGCGGTGAAACTCGACCCGAAATGGTCGCGGCATGATTTGTACGTCAGTGCCCTGGTGATTCGCCCGGGCGAGCGCAAAGCCAACATCACGCCCAAACGTGCCGTGGGCCTGCTGCACCTGCCGTTGGATCGCACCCAGCGCAAACTCGGCGTGACCCTCACCGCGCCGGAAAAAATGCGCCCCAAACAGCCGCTGACGGTGAAAGTCGCCGCCAAAAACGCCGATGGCAGTGTGCCGAAACAGGTGCATGTGCTGGTGGCAGCGGTGGACGTGGGCATCTTGAACATTACCGAATACCCGACGCCGGACCCGTACTCCAGCCTGTTCGGCCGCAAGGCTTACGGCGTGGACCAGTTCGATATCTACGGCCAGTTGATCGAAGCCGGGCAGGGGCGCTTGGCCAGCCTGGCATTCGGCGGTGATGCGGCGCTGGCCAAGGGCGGCAAGCGCCCGGACACCAGCGTGACCATCGTTGCCCTGCAAAGCGCGCCGGTGACCCTGAACGAGCAGGGCGAGGGCGAAGTCAGCGTCAATATCCCTGACTTCAAAGGCGAACTGCGCCTGATGGCCCAGGCCTGGACCGATGACCGCTACGGCATGGCCGAAGCCAAGACGGTGATCGCCGCGCCGTTGATTGCCGAGCTGTCGGCGCCGCGCTTCCTGGCCGGTGGTGACCAGACCACGTTGGCAATGGACCTGTCCAACCTGTCGGGCCAGGCGCAGAAGCTGGATGTGCAACTGAGCGCCGAAGGGCAGTTGGAGTTGGCCAACGCTGGCGCGCAAACCGTCGAGTTGAAACAAGGCCAGCGCACCACCCTGCGCATCCCGGTGAAAGCCTGGGGCGGTCTGGGGCAGGGCAAGGTCAAGGTCACCGTGAACGGGCTGGACCTGCCGGGTGAAAACCTGCCGCCGTTCACCCGTGAATGGACGTTGGGCGTACGCCCGGCGTACCCGGCACTGCTCAAGCATTACCGCGCGGTGCTCAAGGATCAGCCGTGGAGCCTGCCGGCAGGCACGCTCGATCAGTTCGACTCATCAGGGCGCCAGGCGCTGTTGAGCCTGTCGAGCCTGCCGCCGCTTAACCTCGGTGCGCAGATCAGTGCACTCAAGGCCTACCCTTATGGTTGCCTGGAGCAGACCGCGAGCGGCCTGTACCCGTCGCTGTATGCCGACGATGCGCTGCTCAAGCGCCTGTCGATCAAGGGCGAGTCGGACAGCGAACGTAAACGCAAGATCGAGCTGGGCATCGAACGCTTGCTAGGCATGCAGCGCTACAACGGCAGCTTCGGTCTGTGGGGCGCCGATGGCGAAGAAGAATACTGGCTGACGGCCTACGTCACCGACTTCCTGTTGCGTGCCCGCGACCAGGGCTTTGCCGTACCGCCGCAAGCCTTGAAGAAGGCCAGCGAGCGCCTGCTGCGTTATGTGCAGGAACGCAACCTGATCGACGTCGACTACAGCGACAACGCCGACCACACGCGCTTCGCCGTACAGGCCTACGCCGGCATGGTGCTGGCGCGCAGTCAACAGGCGCCATTGGGGGCGCTGCGCAGTATTTTCGAACGACGCAGCGATGCACGCTCCGGCTTGCCGCTGGTGCAGCTGGCTATCGCACTGCAGAACATGGGCGACCAGCCGCGTGCCGACCAGGCCTTGCTCGCGGGGTTGGCGACGCAGCGTAACGCCAATGAGTGGCTGGCCGACTACGGCAGCCCATTGCGGGACCAGGCAATGATCCTGGCCCTGCTGGAAGAGAACGACCTGGCCAAGGGCAAGCGTGAGGAGCGCTTGTTTATCCTCTCGGATCAGTTGGCGGCCAGCCCGTACCTGTCGACCCAGGAGCGCAACTCGCTGTTCCTGGCCGGGCGCCTCGGGTTTGCCAAGCCAGAGGCGAACTGGCAGGTGTCGCTGACCGGCAGTGGCGGCGTGCAGGCATTGAGCAACCAACACTCGACGCTGGAATTGGAGGGCAAGCTGCTGTCCAGCGATCTGACCTTGAGCAATCAGGGGGACGCACCGGTGTACCAGCAGCTGACGATCTCGGGTTATCCACAGGTGCCACCGGCAGCCGGTGGCGACAACCTGAGCATCCGCCGCGAATATCTGGGCATGAACGGCCAGCCACTGAACCTGCGCAACCTCAACAGCGGTGAGCTGGTACTGGTGCATCTGGCGGTCAGCGCCAAGCAGCGTGTGCCGGATGCCCTGGTGGTGGATTTGCTGCCGGCCGGCCTGGAGCTGGAAAACCAGAACCTGGCACAAAGCGCCGCCAGCTTGGAAAACGCCAGCAGCCAGGTGAAGGAATGGCGTGAGTCGATGCAGAACGCCTCGCTCAAGCACCAGGAGTTCCGTGACGACCGCTACGTGGCGGCGATCAACCTGGACGGCTCCGGCACCACGCACCTGCTGTACCTGGCGCGGGCCGTGACGCCGGGCACTTACCGCGTGCCGCCGCCGCAGGTGGAGTCGATGTACCGGCCGAACTGGCAGGCGGTGGGGGAGACGCCGGCGGATCTGGTGATCAAGGGACGTTAATGTAAAACGGGGCCTCAATGTGGGAGGGGGCAAGCCCCCTCCCACAGGTGATTTTCGGTGTTTCGGGGTCAGTGGACGACCCAGCTCAGAAGCCACAGGCCCAGCAGCAGCCAGATGATGCCCATGATGATCGACGCCCGCATGAAGGCGCGCACCGCCGAGTACAGCAGCATCAGGCCGACAATCAGAGTGAGGATGCTGATGATCGAGGTGTCCATGCCCAAGGTGCGGGACAGGCCTTCGACAAAGTTGCCACCGGCGTGGGTCAGCGCACCGAACAGGCCGCTGAGTCCGTCGACGATAAAGCGGATGATCGAACCGAGCGCCTGGCCCAACCATTCGAAAAAGCTTTCTACCTGCATGTGTGTGTCCTGATGAGAAGGTGGGCGTATCTGTGCCTTTGGTTGTTATTGCAACAGGCTAGTTCCCTACCAGCATAGAGGTTTGCCCGTTTGAGTTTGCGTTTAGTTGCCCGCTGGACCCTGGCCAGCCTTTTGTTGGTGATCGCCCTGCTGTGGCTGGCCGATCGCATCTGGCCGTTGCCCCTGCCCAAGGATGACCTGGCGCGGGTGGTGCTGGCCGAGGATGGCACGCCGTTGTGGCGGTTTGCCGATGCCAACGGTGTGTGGCGCTACCCCGTGCAAACCAGCGAAGTATCTCCGTATTACCTGGATGCGCTGCTCACCTATGAGGACCGCTGGTTCTACCAGCACCCCGGCGTGAATCCGCTGGCGCTGGTGCGGGCGACGTGGCAGAACCTGACCGGTGCGCGGGTGGTGTCGGGCGGCAGCACCTTGTCGATGCAGGTGGCGCGCTTGCTGGATCCGCATTCGCGCACCTTCCATGGCAAATTGCGCCAGTTGTGGCGCACGGCACAGCTGGAATGGCACCTGTCCAAGGAAGAAATCCTCAACCTCTACCTGAACCGCGCCCCGTTTGGCGGGACGTTGCAGGGCGTGGCTGCCGCCAGTTGGGCGTACCTGGGCAAGTCGCCGTCACAGCTGACCCACGCCGAAGCCGCCTTGCTCGCCGTGCTGCCCCAGGCGCCCAGCCGCTTGCGTCCGGACCGCCACCCCCAACGCGCCCAGGACGCCCGTGACAAAGTGCTGCGCCGCCTCGCCGAATTCCAGGTGTGGCCGCAAGCTGCCGTCGATGAGGCCCTGGAAGAACCGCTCTTGCTTGCCCCGCGCCTGGAACCGAGCCTGGCGCCCTTGCTCGCACGGCGCCTGAACCGCCCGGACAGCCCGCCGCTGATCCGCACCACCCTGGACGCCACCCTGCAACGTCGCCTTGAAGACCTGCTGTTGGGCTGGCGCGCGCGTTTGCCGGAGCACACCTCGGCCGCGATCCTGGTGGTGGAAGAGGAAACCATGGCCGTGCGGGCCTACCTCGGCTCGGTGGATATCAACGACGTCAAGCGCTTCGGCCATGTGGACATGATCAGCGCCCTGCGTTCGCCGGGCTCCACCTTGAAGCCCTTCCTTTATGGGATGGCGCTGGATGAGGGGCTGATCCACTCCGAATCCCTGCTGCAGGATGTGCCCCGGCGGTATGGCGATTACCGGCCAGGTAACTTCTCCATGGGTTTCACCGGTGCAGTGCCGGCGAGTACGGCGCTGTCCAGCTCGCTCAACCTCCCGGCGGTGCAGTTGCTGGAAGCCTACGGGCCGAAGCGCTTCGCCGCCGAAATGCGCATCGGCGGCGTGCCTTTGGCATTGCCGGCGTTGGCCGAGCCGAACCTGGCGCTGATCCTGGGCGGTGCGGGCAGCCGTCTTGAAGACCTGGTGAGCGGCTACAGTGCCTTCGCTCGAGACGGCAAAAGCGCCACCCTTCGCTTGCAACCGGACGACACCCTCAGAGAGCGGCCGTTGCTGTCGCCAGGCTCCGCCTGGATTGTGCGGCGCATCCTCAGCGGCCAGGCGCGACCCGACCGCGACCCGCGTGCCGAGTTGGTGCAGCGCCCGGTGCTGGCCTGGAAGACCGGCACCAGCTACGGCTTTCGCGATGCCTGGGCGATCGGTGTGGGGCCGCGTTACTTGATCGGCGTGTGGATCGGCCGCCCGGACGGCACGCCGGTGCCGGGCCAGTTCGGCCTGGCCTCCGCCGCACCGTTGATGTTGCAGGTGCACGATGTGCTGACTAACCGCGACAGCCAGCGCGGTATCAGCGCGCCGGTCAAGCCGGTGCCGGCAAATGTCGGTGTGGCCGCGATCTGTTGGCCGCTGGGCCAGCCGATGAGCCGCAGCGATCCCAACTGCCGCCGCCAGCGCTTTGCCTGGACGCTGGACAACACCACGCCACCCACTTTGCAGGCGTTGGACCAGCCGTTGAGCGTGGGCTTGATGGAAAGTGTGTGGGTCAATGCCAAGGGCTTGCGGGTGGACGCTCATTGCCCTGGCGCCGAGCCCAGGAGTATCGCCCTGTGGCCCGCGCCCCTGGAGCCTTGGCTGCCCAGGGCCGAACGCCGCGAAGCGCGCATTCCCGCGGCCGACCCTGATTGCCCGCCACCGGCGCTGGCCGCGTCGTCACCTTTATCCATCGTTGGCGTACGTGAAGGTGACCAACTGCGCCTGCCCGCTGCCAGCCAACAGGCGCTGCGCCTGAAAATCTCCGCCCTGGGCGGCAGTGGCCGGCGTTGGTGGTTCCTTAACGGCGCGCCCCTGGGCGACAGCGCCAACCAGGACTTTATCAACGCCAGTTTCGAACAACTTGGGCGTTATCAACTCAGTGTCCTCGACGAAGCCGGGCAGACGGCGCGCATCGAGTTCAGCGTCGTTGATTAGATCGCTATCGGGGGCAAGCCCCCTCCCACACTGGGATGTGTTGGTCTATCAAAGGTGGGAGGGGGCTTGCCCCCGAAGGCGGTCTGAAGGTTCACTTGCCTTCAAGGCCATTCCCCCCGAAGCTATCCACCTTCAGGAGCCTGCCGCATGAACCTCGAACACCTCACCGAACGCCTGCACCGCATCCGCGATACCAACGACTGGAAGCCGTTCCACAGCCCGAAAAACCTGGCCATGGCCGCCAGTGTGGAAATGGCCGAACTGGTGGAAATCTTCCAATGGCTGACCGAAGACCAGTCGCGGCATTTGCCGGCCGACAAACTCGCCCATGCCGGGCAGGAAGTCGGCGATATCGTGTTGTACCTGCTGTTGCTGTGCAGTGAGCTGGGGCTTGATATGAATGAGGTGGTGCGCGCCAAACTGGCCGACAGCGAACGGCGGTTTGCCCATGAGTGACCGTCATTTCGACCAGTTGGCCACGCGCTTCGCCGAGAAAATCTACGGCGGTGCCAAAGGCGCGATCCGCCTGGCAGTGCTCCAGGCCGACCTCACCGAAGCCCTGCCAAAGCGCCCGCTGCGTGTGCTGGATATTGGTGCGGGCCTGGGCCATATGTCGCTGTGGCTCGCCGAACAAGGCCACCAGGTGACCCTGGCCGAACCGGCCGAACCGATGCTCGAAGGCGCCCGCCAACGTTTCGCCGAGGCGGGGCAGACCGCAACGTTTATCCATGCACCCTGGCAAGACCTGCTCGGCCAGCTCACCGAACCCTACGACCTGGTGCTGTGCCACGCGGTGCTGGAATGGCTCGCCGAACCCCATGCGATCCTGCCGGTGCTGCACCAACTCACGGCGCCGGGTGGGTGGTTGTCCCTGGCGTTCTACAACCGCGATGCGCTGATTTATCGCAACCTGCTCAAGGGCCATTTCCGCAAAATGCGCAAGAATGACATGGCCGGCGAAAAGCAGAGCCTCACGCCGCAACAACCGCTGGACCCACGAGAATTGGCGGCGCAACTCGAAGGCCTTTGGCAGGTCGAAAGCCAAAGTGGCGTGCGGGTGTTCCACGACTATATGCCGGTGGAATTCCAGGCCCGTGCGGATTTACAGGACCTTTTGGAGATGGAACTCGCTCACCGTCGTCACCCAAGCTTTGCCGGACTTGGGCGTTATTTGCACTGGATCTGCCGTCCGGTTTAAGCGGCCCAGTCTGCGGAGGTCGAAATGCGTCGTCTCTGTTTGATCCTGTTGTCCCTGGGGTTGGGCGCCTGTTCAAGCCCCAATCCTTATGTTGCCGCGTCGGCGCCGATCCCACCGGCGCCGCCCCAGGCGGCCCACACCTTTGATGCCAGTGCCTACCCGGCGCCGGTGCGCGATTACGGCGCCTACCGCAATTGGGCCTGGCGCAACGGCCAGCTTCCAGCGGGCACGGCCTGGGCGGATTCGGCGCAGATTGCCGAAGCGGTCAGCGGCGCCCTCGACCAGCGCGGCCTGCGCCCCTTGCATGACAATCGCCCGGCGGACCTCTTCGTCAGCGCCGACGTGCGCCTGGAGAAGCGTCTCAAGCAAGTCCAGGATGACTACGGCTACGGTTACGGCGGCTACAACCGCTATGGCAATGGCTATGGCATGTACAACTCGGTGCCGATCGTGCGCACCTATGAAGTGCAGGTCGTGGTGGTGCGCGTCAACCTGTTCGATGCCCGCACCGGCCAGCCGGTGTGGAGTGCCAGCGCAGAGACGGGCAGCCAGGGCAGCCTCAGTGAGCGGGGAGATGCCTTGCGCCAGGCGGTGCAGAAGGCAATGACGGCGTACCCTCCCAGTTAACCGCTATTCTCATCTTTAGCGCGGGTCGCTCTTTGGAGAACAACCATGTTTCGTCGTATCGCTACGCTCGCTTTTGTTGTGCTGCTTGGCGGTTGCCAGAATGCCCAGGTCAACCACGATTTTGACGCCAGCCGGGATTTCGGCGCCTACCGCAGCTGGGCCTGGAAAGACCCGGCCCTGCAATACCGCCCCGATGACCCGCGCATCAAGAGCGACCTCACCGAACAACGTATCCGCCAGGCCGTGGGTGAACAACTCGACCAGCGCGGCCTGCGCCCTGCGGCGCCTGGCACCAGGGCTGACCTGAACGTGCAGGCCTACCTGATCGTCGAAGACCGCCAGCAACAGGTCACCACCAACTACGGCGGCGCCTGGGGCGGCCCGTGGAATGGCTATTGGGGCGCGCCGATGTACAACGAAACGCGCAACATCACCTACAAAGTGGCGACCATCCAGATCGACCTGCTCGATGGCAAGGACGGCAAACTGGTCTGGCGCGGCAGCGACGAACAGATGATGGCCACCTCGCCCAACCCACAGGACCGTGACAAAGCCATCCGCACCACCGTCACCCGCGTCCTCTCCAGCTACCCCCCTCACTAACCCCTTTAGGCGCAGGCTCGCCGTGGTGAGCAGGCTTGCTTTGGCCAGCAGGCTTGCTGTAGCGAGCAGGCTTGCTGTGGTGAGCAGGCTTGCCCTGCGTTGGGCTGCGAAGCAGCCCCCTAAAGCCCTAAAGCCCTAAAACCGATTTATGGCAACGGGCCAGCCCTTGTCTACACTCAAAACCATCTACGGAGAGTAAGCGCTAAGGAGTGCCTGATGTCTCCCCGACTTGGTGACAGGCAGCGTGGTGCAATTGGCCTGATGGCGGCGGCTACCCTGGCGATGGCCATGGTGTTCCTGCTGCTGGCGGTAGACAGCGGCCGTCTCTACCTGGAAAAGCGCAAGCTGCAGTCCGTTGCCGACAGTGCCGCGCTGGAAGCCGCAAGCCGTGGCGGCCTGTGCACACCCACCACCACCGCCAATGACTACGCCGTGCAGAACGCCACACGCAACGGCTTCACCGTGGTCGCCGGCGACAACAGCCGTGGCCTGGCCGTGACCTGCGGCACACTGACCACCAATGCCAGCAATGTCCGCGTGTTTGCGGCCGATGCCACCAAAAACGATGCCGTCCGCGTGGTCGCCACCCGCAGCGTGATGACCAGCGTCGCCAGTGGGCTGTGGAACATGTTCAGCGGCGCGCCGATGTCTACCCAAATGGTGCTGAGTGCCACTGCCGTGGCCGCCTATGCACCGCCGGTGGCGCAACTGACGATTCGCAGCAGTCTGGCCTCGGTGAACTCCGGCAACTCCCCGCTATTGAACATGGTCATCGGCAACCTGTTGGGCGGCAGCCTGTCCCTGACCGCAGCGGGCTGGAATGGCTTGCTGACGACGAACGTGAATCTGCTCGGTTATCTGGACCAGTTGGCGATCCAATTGAACGTCAAGGCGGGGGACTACGACGCGTTGCTCAGCACCGCCGTATCCGCCAGCCAGTTGATCGATGCGGCGGTGAAGGTCCTGCAAAAAAATGGCGCGGTCGCCACGGCGGTGATCAACGACGTGATTACATTAAAAGCCATCGCCCCGAATACCCAGCTTCTGAAGGTGGGAGACTTGCTGAAAGTCGCCACCGGGACGCCGGCTGCGGCCTTGAATACCAGTGTGCAGTTGTTTCAGTTGCTGGAGACCGTGGCGCAGCTATCCAGTAGCAAAAGTGCGGTCAGTGCGGCAGCGCAGGTGAATATTCCTCTGGTTGGCACCGTCTCGGTCCAGACCAAAGTCATCGAACCGCCGCAACTGTCTGCGTTTGGCAATCCGGCCAAGGCCAAGGCGGGGCTGTTGAATAATCCGCCGACGGACCAGATTTTTGTACGAACTGCCCAGGTACGCACGTTGGTCACCATCGATGCGCCCATCATCAAGGTGGTCTCGGGGGTTTCCTCGATACTGACCGGGCTGGCGACGCCCGTGTCGAAGGTGGTCGGCGGTTTGTTGAACCTGAACCTGCTCGATGTGGTGGCCGGTGTCGTGTGCATAGTCGGGTGCAATGTGGCTGATGTGGATATCACCACAACCTTATCCATCTATATCGAGGCGGCCAGTGCAGAGAGCCACGTGACAGACTTCAGTTGCGCCACCCCGGCCACCAAGTCGTTGACGGTGCAGGCCACCACCTCACTCGCTACCTTGGGCGTCGGCTACGTTGACCCGGTGTCGGCGTTTTCATCGTCCCTGCCTGTGAATGTGCAGCCGGTGCGGCTGATCGACTTTGGCCAACGCTTTTGCCTGCTGACCCTGGTGTGCGGTCCGCGTACCGCCGGCGTCGGCGGTGGCTTGAACCTGAGGGCGTTGTCCACCGTAGGGGCACAAACCAATACGGTGTTGTTTTCGCCGGTGAATGACATCAATGCGGCGACGATCTACAAAAGCCCACCCGGCACCGCCAATATCGTTAACAGCCTGGGGGCTACCTTGAGCGGCTTGCAGGTGACCTATGTCCCACCTACCGGAAGCACGCCCGCTACGCCGAACAGCACAGTCACCAGTGCACTGGCGACCATCGTCAACTCGGTGGTCAGCCTGGTCCAGAACGTCCTGGCGCCGATCCTCGACCCTATCGTCAACACGTTGCTCGCAGCCCTGGGTGTCAACCTCGGCAATGCCGAAGTCGGCGCCAACCTCAGTTGTCACATGGGCCGCGCCTACCTGGTGATCTAGCTGATCGGCAACTCCACACAAAACTTCGCGCCGTGCTCACCATTGGCGACGCTCAGGCGTCCGCCCATGTTTTCCACAATCCCATAACTCACCGACAACCCCAGCCCGGTGCCCACGCCAATCGGCTTGGTGGTGAAGAACGGTTCGAAAATCCGCTCCAGCAGCCGTGGGTCAATGCCGCCGCCGTTGTCTTCCACCCAGATCCGTACATGGCGGCTGTCGTGCTCGCAATGCACCGCGATCCAGGGACGAAATTCAGGGTGTTTTTCCCGCTTGCTCAACAGCGCGTCACGGGCATTGACCATCAGGTTGATCAACACCTGTTCAAGCTGGTCGACATAGCCTTTGACCTGCACCTGGAAGTCCGCTGGGGTGATGCGCACCTCCACCCCCTTGCCGCGCAGACCCTCGCCGAGCAGTGACAGCGTGCCGTCCAACGCCTGCGACGGGTCGAAGGGCAGTTGTTCGATTTCCGAGCGGCGGCCGAACACGCGCATATGGTCCACCACCCGCGTGGCGCGCTGCACCTGGGCATCGATGCGCTGGAGTTTTTCGATGAGGTAGTCGATCTGCGCATCGCCATTGCCCAGGCGCTTGAGCACATTGACGACGGCCATGCGCATCACGTTCAGCGGCTGGTTGATTTCATGGGCCAGACCGGTGGCCATTTCGCCCAGGGTGGCCATCTTGGCGCTTTGCGTCAGTTGCTGCTGGGAGCGGCGCACTTCGGTGTTGTCACGGCCCACCGCCTGCACTTCCACCAGCGTGCCCTGTTCATCGAACACACCACGGTCCGACCAGACCCACCAGGCATGTTCGCGTCCCGGCAATTCCAAGCTGATTTCGGCGGTGCTGACCGGGAATTCCGGGGTCAACTGTTCGATGCGTTGCACAAAGGCCTGGCGTTGTTCGTCCGACAGCCAGTGACCCAGGTTCAGTCCCGGCAATTGCGCGGGCAGGCATTCCAGGTAGTTGGCCAGCGGTGTGTTGCCGAAGGTCAGGGTCAGGTCGGGGCGATAGCGGCAGATCATCGCCGGGGAGTCTTCGACCAGGATGCGGTAGCGTTCTTCGCTCTGCCTGATTTGCTCGGCGGCCAGGGTTGCCTCGGTGACATCCAGCCACAGGCCGACGGCTTCCACCGGCAGGCCGAGGTCATCGCGCAGCAACTTGGCTTCGTCCAGCAACCAGTGGTAGTGGCCCTGTTTGTCGCGCAGGCGGTAGCGACTGCGTACGCTGCCGTCACGTAGTAATTGGCGGCTGCGCTCGAAGTACAGCTCGCGGTCTTCGGGGTGGATCAAGGACGCCAGGCTTTCGTGGTTGCACTCGGCCAAGGTCCAGCCCAGCAGCGGTAGCAGGCTGTCGCTGAAAAAGGCCGGATGCAGGGCGCCGTCGACATAGCGCTGCACATAGATCACGGCCGGTGAGCTGGCGATCAGGTTGTCCAGGCGCGCATGGGCGGCGGCGGCTTGCAGTTGCTGGTTCTTGATGTCGCTGATGTCGAGCATGAAACCGATCCAGCGGCGGCTGTCGCCCACGCCCAGCACCTGGCCCTGCACGCGATACCAGAGCGGGTGGTGCTCGGCGTCGGTGCGTTGCAGGCGCACGCTGGTCAGCAAGGGTTTGCCCAGGGCCTGCAGGTCGTGCAGACGGCTGTCGAGGGCCTGGCGATCGGCCGGGTGGATCAGTTCCAGCCACTGGCTCAGGGGTTGGCGGGTAGGACCGTCTTCCAGGCTGAGGCTGTGCAGCAACTGCGGGGCCAGCTGGATTTCCTGGGTGGCCGGCAGCAGCTCCCACCAGCCGGTGCCGAGCAGGCCCTGCAACGCCTCCATACGGTCGAGCTGCTGGTGATAGCGCTGCTCGCGCAGCCGGCTCAGCAGGGGCGCGGCGAGGGCGGCGGCAAGGTTGAGCCAGTCGCGGTCGCGGGTGTGTTGCTGGCCGTTGTATTGGCCACAGAGCAACCAGGCGGCGACGCCCTGACTGTCGCGGTAGGGCACCAGGAAACCGTCGGCATCGCCGAAGATACTGTGCAGGCGCGGGTTATCGCTGCGCTCCTGGGCCAGGCTCAACGGTGCGTTGCCATTGACGCTGTCCAGGCTGATCCCCAGGTGTTGGCCGGCCTGCCACAAGGCGGGGGCGTCGTGGGCGGCGTACTGGCTGTAGATCCGCCAGCCGTGGTCTTCGTCATCGAGCAAGGCCAGGGCAACGCAGGGGATGTGCCAGCGCTGGGCCAGGCTGCGCAGGTGCTCGTTGAACACCTCGGGCAGGCGGGCCAGGCTGCACACCCGCAATTGCTCGCTCATCTGGCAGGCGAGTTGATGGTTCTGTTCGCGGTGCTGGGCCAGTTGCCGGCCGGCGAGCAAATCGCCAACGTCCTGCAGGCGCAGGCTCCAGGCATCACCGTCGGGTTCGATCCAGCCGCGGGTATGCAGCACCTGGCCGGTTGCGGCCTGGAAGTCCAGGTCCAGGCCCTGGTGTTGCCAGTCGGCGGGGCTGCCTTCGATAGTCAAGGCGCTGCTGGCGCACAGCAGTTCATGCAGTGGTGGCCGGCGTTCGCCGATGGCGTGCATCGCAAGCTGTGGGCGCAGGCTGCCGCTGATGCTCAGCACATGGCCTAGAGCATCCAATTGCACCTGCAGCCCTGGCAGGGGCACACCCGGCATGTCGAGGGGCGGCGCGCTGGCGCGACCGAGCAGGCGCCCGAAGAGTTTATCCCCCGACGTCAAAACTGCAGACTCGAACTGGCGGAGAGGTTGGCCGGCAGGTTCGGGACGGTGCCGATCCCCGGCAGCACCAGTGCCGGGAACACGGAATAGAGGTTGGTAGTGGGGTAGTTGATCGCCACGGTCAACGTGGTGCCGTTGTAGGTGCTGCTGATGTAACTGGGGGAGAACTGGAAGCTGGAAGGGATCCAGCTCAACTGGGTGATCACGGTGTTTTTGGCGCGGTCGGTCACCTGCGTCCCGTACGCGGTGCCGGCGGCTATCGGGTCCACCGACAGGGCCTGGCGCACGGCCTCCGCCGCCGCCTGGTTGAACGACTGCATCAACAGCAACGGCAGGCTATAGCTGATCAACCCGTAGAACACGGCAAAAAAGATCGCGAAGACCAGGGCGAACTCAATCGCCGCCGCACCTTTTTGCTTTCCAGGCAGGCCTGTTTTCATGACTGCGTCTACCCTGACGGCTACTACTTGATATCAGCATAGAATCATTCAGCGAAAAGGGATGTTTTTTACGTGATCCATGGCGTGGTGATTCTGCTCTGGCTGGGGCTCTGTGCGTTGCAGGATATGCGTCAGCGTCAAATTGCCAATGGCCTGACCCTGGGGGCGGCGCTGCTGGCGCTGATCTTCTTGCTGTGGACGGGCACGACCTGGCTCGGAGCGCCCGCCAGCGAGGGCGGCTGGGCCTTCGCCCTGGCCTTGCTGCTGACCTTGCCCGGCTATGCGCTGGGCCGCTTTGGCGCGGGGGATGTGAAGCTGCTGGCTGCGCTGGCCCTGGCCAGTACGCTGGACTATTTGCTTTGGTCGTTGATCGGTGCGGCGCTGTTTCAGGCGTGCTGGGTGCTTGTGAGTCAAAGGCTTAGGGCGCGTCGGGGGAGGACAGATGTGCAGGTGTCAACCAAACAGCCCTTTGCCCCCTTTGTTTTGACAGGATTTGTGCTGTGCTGGCTTTGGATCCATTAGTCGAACAACCGCTCTGCCGCTATGTACATAGTCGGAAAGTGCGTCTACGTTTATGTAGTATCCGGATGTTTTTTTTGTCCAAATGGATGGGTCGCCCATTTGCTTGCCAGGCATGGAGTAGCGCGTGAACAAGCTTACCTCGGCGGTAAAAGTGCTCGTGGTCGACGATCAGCCGTTGATCGTGGAAGAGCTCTGCGAATTTCTTGAAGGCAGCGGTTACCGCTGCGTCCCCTGTGAGTCCAGCCGACACGCTTTGCAGCGCTTCAGCGAAGACCTCGAGATCGGCCTAGTGCTGTGCGACCTGCATATGCCGGACATGGATGGCATCGAACTGGTGCAGGCCATGCAGAAGGTCGCGGGCAAGCAGCGCGCGTTCGAGGCCATCATGCTCACCGGGCGTGCCGACAAACAGGACGTGATCAAGGCCCTGCGCGCGGGGATCTCGGATTACTACCAGAAGCCGATCAACCTCGATGAGTTGCTCGAAGGCCTGCAACGCCAGGAAGCGGCGCTGGAGGAGCGGCAAAAGGAGCTGCACCTGGGGCACCTGAACCAGAAGCTGCAATACCTTTCCGAATCCATCAACGATTTGTACCAGGACCTCGACAAAGTGCGGCGCAGTCCTGGCGCCGGCTTGGCGGATGAGGGCGAGCCGGTCGTCGATGATGCCGGGCCGATCGAAATCCCGACCATCTTCAACCAGCTGTCGCCGCGCCAGCTCGATGTTGCGCGCCTGGTGGGCAAGGGCCAGACCAACTACCAGATCGCCTGTGAACTGGGGATCACCGAAAACACCGTCAAGCTGTACGTGTCCCAGGTGCTGCGCCTCACCCATATGCATAACCGTACCCAGCTGGCACTGGCCCTGTCGCCGGCTACCTCGGCGCTGCGGCAACGGGTGACGGCGCACTGACGGTTACTGACTCTTCCCACCCTTGGACGACCCGCCGGATTGCGACTCGAAGAACTCCGGAATTGGATGTTTGTTGCTGTCCAACCAACGCTGCAAGGCCTGCTCTCGTTCTGCGGGCGTGGTCCGTTGTGGCGTGGCGGAAGCTGCGCGCCCATCGACCTGCAAGGCCATCCAGTTTTCGGTCTCCGCCTGGTAGGGGGACGATGGGCCAGGTTCGATGGCCAGTGCGCTCAGGGGTAGCAGCGCCAGTGCGATGAAGTAGTGTGCTTTCATCTTGCTCTCCTTACTTGAGGGTCACCGGCAGGGTTTCGCTGACCGCTGCGACTTTGCGTGTCGCCACGCCGGAGGCCTTGAGTTTCTCCGCGCGGGCCTGGGCCTCGGTGAACTGTTCGCGGCTCAGGCCCAACTGGCTGACAACCTTGGCCGCTTGCCCCCAGTCATTCTGGTAAATCAACAGCGTGACCAGGTTGACGGCCGCCAGCGGGTCGCCTTGCTTGAGTTCGATGGCGGTCATGAATTCAAAGCGGGCGTCTTCCACCCTTAATTGGTTGAGGTACACCACGCCCAAGTCATTGCGGATCTTTTCGTCAGTGGGTGCCAGCTGCGCAGCCCGTTGCAAGTGAGTCATGGCCAGGCCGTTGTTGCCCCTGGCGGCCGCCAATTGCCCGAGGCCGTGCTCGCCTTCGGCCGTCATGCAGGTGCCGAGCAGGCTGCGGTACAACGGCTCGGCTTCGCTGCGCCCGAGCAGGCGATAAGTGCGGGCTTTGCGCTGGCGCACCTGGGGCAGTGACTCGGGCAGGTTTTGCAGGTTGGCCAGGCTGGCGTGCAGCTTGCCTTCGTTGGCCAGGTCATCGGACAGGTTCAGCGCCAGCTCCTGGTCCGCGCTCGGCTTGGCGCAACTGCCGGGTGAGGTCAGTGCCGCCCAGGGTGATTGGCCGTTGGTGGCGCAGCCGCCGAGCATCAACAGTGTCAGGCCGGCAATCAGTGCTTTCATCAAGGTCTCCTCAAAAGTGGCTCAACGCGCGGGCGATGCCGATAAAGGCCGGGCCGCCGAGCACGATCAACAAAGCGGGGAACAGAAACACCATCATCACCACCGACATTTTTGCCGACATCTTCGAGATGTATTCCTGCAAGCGGGTCAGGCGTCGGTCGTCGAGCAGTTGCTTGAGGGCCAGCAGGGACTTCATCGCGCCGCCACCCTGCTGGATCAATTGCTGGAGGATGATGCAGGTGTCGGTGAACTCATCTACCTCCAGCAGGCGCGCGGTCTTGCCCAGTTCCTCGCTCAGCTCCAGCCCGGAATCGACCCGTGCCAGGATCAGGCGCAGTTCATGGGTCAGTGCAGGCAGCAGGCGCTGCGCTTCGTTGCCCACCACCCGCAGCGACTGTTCAATCGCCATGCCGGATTCGAACAGGATGCGCAGCAGTGGAATGAAGGTTGAAATTTCCTTGGCGATGGTCTGCTGGCGATACTTGGCCGCAGCGGCGAGCACACGTTTGGGCAGCAGGTAGCCGATGCCCAGGGCAAACATCGGCGCAATCCATGCGGGGTCCGCGTGTGGGAACAGTATCTGCTGGCCAAGCAAGGTGAAACCCAGCAGCACAATCGGTGTACCGACCTGGAAGGCGGCGAACAGCGAACGCTGGCTGGCCTTGCGCCAACCCACGCGGTTCAGCAGGGTCTGGGTCTCGTTGTCCAGGCTGACCGAACGCTGTGCCAGGCTGCTGCCGCCCAGTTGGCGGATGAGCGTGGCGAGTTTGTCATCAGTGCCCATCCGCCCCTGCAAGCGCTCCGTGACCCTGCGCTCGCGCCGCCGGTTTTCGAGCAACTGGCCACCCACCAGGACGGCGGCGGCGAGCAACAACAAGGCGAAGGCCAGCAGTGCCATCTCAAACACTCCTCAGCATGCGCCACATGGCCAGGGTCCCGGCCATGTCCATCGCCAATGCCACGAAGAGCAGGGTGCGCCCGGTGCCGTCGTTCCACATGGTCATCAAGTATTGCGGGTTGACCATCATGAAGTAGCCCACGATCAGGATGGGCAGCCCGCCCAGCACATAAGCGGTCATGCGCGTTTCACCGGTCATGGCCTTGAGTTGCCTCGCGCCTTGTTCGCGCTCGCGGATCATCTTGATCAGGTTTTCCAGCAGTTCGCTGGCGTTGCCGCCGTAGCGGTGGTTGACCTTCAGGCCGAGGGCGAACAGGCGGAATTCGTCCTGCTCGTAGAACTCGGCAAAGTCGCTCACCGAGTCCGGCAGGCTGACCCCCATGCGCACGTTGCGCTGCACGCGGGCCATGGCGTCCTTGAGTGGGTTTTCAACGCCCTCGACGCCGCCCAGTACCGCGTCCGCCAGGGTTCTGCCGGACTTGAGGCTGCGTACGCTATGGTCGAGCAACTGCGGCAGTTGCTCGACCATGCGCTGCACGCGCCGTTGATAACGCCAGCTGATGTACACGCGCAGTACCAGGGGCGGCACCACGACCATCGCGATCAGCCCCAGACCGTCGGCCAGCAGCCAGCCGAACAGCGCGCCTATCACCCAGGCGCTCAGCCACAGGCCCAGGCGGTCGGTGGGCTTGCCCAGCCCGGCGCGCTGGAACATGCGCTCAAGGCCGCTCCACTTGGTATTCGGCTCCTGGGTGTCGGGCTGGCCTTCGCCGAGGCGCTCCAACACGCGGTCTGTCTGGGCTTTGCGCAGGCCATGCTGAAACTGCCAGAACGACAGGCCGATCAACAGCAGGCAGACAAGCAGCAACACCGGTCCTGTCATCACGCGCTCCCTAGGACTGCAACGCCGATTCGCGGCGCAGTTTGTCGCCGGCCGGGTTGAGGGCTTCGCGCAGGAAGCCAAAGCCGGTACGCCGGTCCAGGCGGAACAGGGTATTGGTGACGTACACGTCATCACGCACACCGACCACTTCCACCACTTCGCTCACGCAGCGACGCCCATCGGGCATGCGCGTCAGTTGGATGATCACGTCCAGTGCGGCGCAGATCATCTGGCGCAGGGTTTTTTCGGCGATTACCCGCCCGGTCAGACCCACCAGGGTTTCCAGGCGCAGCAACGCATCCTGGGCGTTGTTGGCGTGCACGGTGCTCATGGAGCCGTCGTGGCCGGTGTTCATCGCCGTCATCACGTCGAGCACTTCGACACCACGGATCTCGCCAAGGATGATGCGGTCCGGGCGCATCCGCAGGGCGTTGCGGATCAGGTCGCTGGACTTGACTTCGCCGTGGCCCTCGGCGTTCGGCGGACGGGTTTCCAGGCGTACCACGTGGGGATGGCCCAGTTGCAATTCGGCGACGTCTTCGATGGTCACCAGGCGCTCGTGGGGGTTGATCAGCTGGCTGAGGATATTCAGCAACGTGGTTTTTCCGGTGCCGGTACCGCCGCTGATCAGGATATTGCAGCGCTTGCCCACGGCCTCTTGGAAGAACTCGAAAATGCTCTGGTCGATGGTCTGCATGGCGACCAGGTCACTGCTCTTGAGCATGTCCTTGCGGAATTTTCGGATCGACAGGCACGGCCCATCCAGGGCAATCGGCGGGATGATCGCATTGACTCGGCTGCCATCAGGCAGGCGTGCATCCACCATCGGCGAAGACTCGTCCAGGCGCCGGCCCAGCGGTGCGAGGATGCGTTGCATCACGCGCTCCACGTGGTGGTCGTCGATGAAGCGCAGGTCGCTCTGGTGCAGCAGCCCATCACGCTCGATGAATACCCGATGGGGCCCGTTGACCAGGATCTCGGTCACCGAAGGGTCACGCAACAGCACCTCCAGCGGGCCGAAACCGGTGAGTTCGTCGACGATCTCTTCGGCCAGGCGCTCCGTTTCATAGCGCGAGATCGCCAGGCGCATGCGCGTGATGTACTCGGAAACTTTGTCGACGACGAATTGCGCCAGGGACTGGCGCGTGCCTTCGAGCAGGTTCTTACCCGACTCCTCGATGGCGTCGATGATGTAGCGATGCAGCACCAGTTTCAGGCCATCGTGATCGGTGTTGCCACCGGCAGCGCGGGCCGGGCCGCCAAACAGTTTTTCGCCGCTCATCGTCCGGACCCCAGGAAGCGTTCAAACCAGCGCATCGAGGGCTTTGCCAAACCCTCGGAGCGTTTTGCCAGGCGCTCGCCCAAGGCACGTACGGCCTGGGTCAAGGGTTCGCGTGGCGCCAGGGCGAACAGGGTCTGACCCTGGTTTTTCACATTCAGGCGCAATTCGGCGCTCAGGGGCAGCACGGCGACGCATTCGAGGCCGAAGCTCTTTTCCAGGGCTTCGGTGTCCGGCGCGCAGGCTTTGATATAGCGGTCCACCACCAGCTTGGCGTGATCGAGCTTCATGCCTTTCTCGCGCCAGCGGTTGATCACTGCCAGGTTGCGGCGGCAGTCCAGCACGTTCTGATCGGTACACCACAGCAGTTTGTCGCAATGGCCGACAAAGGTGCGCAGGGCTTCGCTGTCCGGCTGACCGGTAATGTTCACGACGATGTGCTGGAAGTGTTGGCGCAAGGCGCTGAGCAACATGTACAGCTCGGCGGCGCTGGTGAGTTTGAGCGGTTCGTCACCGGTGGCGTACGCCAGGATGCGCAGGCCATCCAGGGCGGTGGTGAACGCGCTGTTGATCATGGTGGTGTCGAGGCGGCGCAGATGCCGCAGCGCATCGCCGAAATTGAACGTGCTCTCCAGGCCCAGCAGCGCCAGGCTGTCGCTGCGTGGCAGGCCCAGGTCGAGCAGCAGGGTCTGCTGCCCGCTCTTCTGCACCACCAGCGCCAGGTGGGTGGCCAACATCGCCCCATCGGCGTTGCTCTGGGTGCCGAACAGTACGGTCAGGCCACCCAGTTGGGCGTTGGATGTCACGGTCGGCAGGCGCTTGCTCAGGCGCCGCACCAGGCCGGCCACTTCGCTGGAGCGTGAGCCGTAGGCGACAAAATCCCGAGCGCCGGCACGCATGGCATTCAGCACAAGCTGGTTGTCCATGCCATCGCCCAGGGCGACCACGGCGAGCATCGGCTTGGCTTCCAGGGCACCTTCGATCAGTGCGCTCTGGGCCACCAGGTTTTCGCGGTCCAGGCCGATGAACACCAGGTTGGCGAAGGTCACGTCGGCCAGTGCCAGCAGTTCGTCGAGGCTGCCGGTGCCGGCGCTCACCACTTGGCCAAGCGGTGCAAGGGCTCCCTGCAGCCACTCAAGGTCGGTGGTGTTGCGGGTGATGGCGAGGAAGGTCTGGCTCAGGCTATCGCTCATTGGGAAAGTCCACTGCGACGATCGAAGTTGCCGTTTTCCAGGAAAAACAGCCGGTACCAGTTCGGGTCGTAGCTGCGCAGTTTTTCGCCCGGCAAGGACGGCAGTTGGGCGTTGGCGGCCAACGGTTGCACCAGGTGCGGCGTGACGATCATCAGCAGTTCTTTTTCTTCGCGGCTGATCGTGGAGTCGCGGAAGAACGCGCCGAGGATCGGGATATCGCCCAGCCCCGGGAATTTGTCGATGGTCGAGCGGTTGTTGGTGCTGATCAGGCCGCTGATCACAAAGCTTTCGCCATCGGCCAGGGACACGCTGGTGTCGGTGCGGCGTACGGTCAGGGCCGGCACCTGGATGCCTTGGATCTGCACCGCGTTGCTGTAGTCGAGCTCGCTGACTTCCGGCGCCACCTTGAGGGTGATGCGGTTGCGGTCGATCACCGTAGGTGTCAGCGTCAGGCGGATGCCGAACTCCTTGTACTCGATAGAAATGGTGTCGCTGCCGGAGCTGGGCACCGGGATGGGCACCTCACCGCCGGCCAGGAAGGATGCGCTCTGCCCGCTCATGGCCACCAGGCTTGGGCGTGCCAGGGTGTAGGCAAAGCCACTGCGTTCCAGGGCGTTGATCATGGCCTTGACCCGGCCACCACCAAAACCGACGTTGAAGCTGTCCGTGCTCACCGGCAGTTTGAACACGCCTTCCGAGGGGGACAGGATGTTGGGGCTACCGAGGAAAAAGTTTGCACCCGTGCCCAACAGCTTGGTGCTGGCTTCCTTGAGCTTGCTGCGACTGACTTCCACGAAGCGGATATCGGTCTGCACCTGGCTGGGCAGCAACGGGTCTTGCGAGGGCGACAGCGACACGCTGGTCAGCGCCGAGGTGGCCTTGCCCTTGACGAACACCATGCTCTGGCGCGGCGCGCTGGCGCAGGCGGTCCACACCAGCAGGCTGGTGGCGCCGCTGCTGACACCGGTGAGCAGGAAGTTACGGTCGCCGTTGACCCGCACATCGGCGATCTTCGGGTCGCCGATGGCCAGGCGCGTGATTGCCACGGGTGATTGCAGTTCCTGCTGCAGGCCTTCTCCCACCTCGACCACGGCGGGCAACTGGCCCAGGGCGCTGCAATTACCCGGCGCTGCCAGAGCCATGCCGATCGGCAGGCTCGACAGCGTCAAGGCGCAGGCCAGCTGCGTGAACATGGGTGCGTAGCGATGGCTCATTCAAGGCATCCTTGTTCGATCACGGGGTTTGTGGCGCCGCTTGGGCGCCGCGAATCACTTCGATGCCACGGCGCACGCCAGGCCCACCGCCAACCGGCGCGACGCGTTTGGGCGGGCCGGTCAATGCCAGTTGAGTGAATTGGTAAAGGTCGCGGTTGGCACTTTCCAGCTTCTGCGCGGTGTCATCTTCACCGGCCCAGTAGCGGCTGAGCAGTTGCTCCTCGGCACTGCGCACGGCCAGGCGCAAGGTCCCGGCTTGCGCCGCGAGCATCAGGCGGCTTAATAAAGGCTCCGGCACGGCCAGCACCACGGTGCGTGCGGCGAGGCGGCGTTGTAGGGCCTGGGCGCGTTCTTCGGCGGTCGCTGGCGGTGGCACTGCCGGCTGGCCATCGTTGGCCAGGCCCAATTGATCGCCGACGCTGAGCAGACGCATGGCCGGCAGGACGATCTGGGCCGACTGTTCGGCGTTGCCGGCATCCTGGCGCAGGAACAGCAGCACATCCACGTAATCGCCGGGGCTCAACTGGCCTGCGGCGCCGACCACCTCGTCCACGGCCACGGCCAGCGCGCGCTCGTTGGGGCGGATCATGCGCGAGAGGGGGCCACCGGCGTTGAAACTGTCCTCGTTGAGCCAGGTACCGGCGCCGAGGGCTCTCAGGGGGATACGGCCGATGGCCTGGTCGAGCTGGGTCAGGCTGCCGGCGGGCGCGGTGCGCAGTTTCTCGACGGACAGGTCGGCGGCGGTCAGTGGCGTAAAGGCAGGCACCTCATGCCGCAAGACAACTACCGGCTGGCGGGTTTGGTCTTCAGCGGCGGCGAGGGTTTTTTCAACGGAAACGACAGGTGCGGCAGGCGCTACGACGGGCTCGGGTGTGCGGCTCAACACAAGTCCCCAGTACCCGGCAATCAATGCCCCGATCAGCAACAAGCCGGCCAGGACCATGCTGATGCGACTGTTCATGACGGCTCTCCCTTTCCCGTTGCACTGCACACCCTGTTAATCCAAACGGGTTAATCCGCAACCTGGCTGTGATGAACATCTAACGATTTGGCTATTTGAAGGTAGCTCAGCTAGGACGAAATGCCATTACCGCTGGAAAAAATTATCTGGCGTATAAAGTTGGCCTTTTAAATTGCAGTGTTGTGGCGTCAACTTTGCGACTAATACTTTGTGATTAATCCGTTCTTACAGTTGTGAGGCCGAGGTTTGTTGACAATGCTCTAATGGCACGCCGCGATCATCTGGTGGTAGAGCCTTTCCGGCTTTCAGTGGCGTTTTAGGGAGAAGTCCAATGTTCCTTGACATGATGTTGAAGCTGTATGTCCAAACCCAACTTTTCTTTCAACGCAAAGACGGCGCGTCCGGGATTGAGTACGCGATCATTGTGGCCATGGTTGCATTGGTGATCGTCGGTGCCGGTTCTGGGCTTGGAACTAAGATCAAATCGATCTTCGACAGCGTCGCCACTAAGATGACCACTTGATAGCCTGCTTATCCATGTGGAAACGCCTTATTAACGTTCTTCCTGTCCAGGTACAGCTATGAGCGCCTCTTCGCCTTGCCGCCAACAAATTCTTTTGGTGGATGACGAAGAGGACGCCTTGATCGAACTCGCCGAATCCCTCGAAAACGAAGGGTTTGTGTGTTTCACCGCCAATTCTGTCACGTTCGCCCTGCAAGAATTGACACTTCACCCCGACATTGCCCTGGTCATCACCGACCTGCGCATGCCCGAGGAAAGTGGCATTTCCTTGATCAAGCGCCTGCGCGAACACACCTCACGCTCCCACCTGCCAGTGATTGTGATGTCGGGTCATGCCGAAATGGATGATGTGAGCGACATGCTGCGCCTGCAGGTGCTGGACCTGTTTCGCAAGCCGATCTACCTGGTGCGGTTGATCGATACGTTGAACAACCTTTTTCCTCTGCCCAAAACGGTGTAGTGAGCTGGCCTGGTAAAAGCGGGAGTGCTGCGCACTCCAACGCGGGGCAAGCCCGCTCACCACATTAGAGCTGGTAGCTGAAGCTCAGCGAATAGCGCGGTCGACGATCGAAGCTGTCCAGGGCTTCGTCCGACATCGGCTTGGCGGCTTCCAGCGCGATGTTGTAGTACTTGGCGTCGCCAAAGCGCAGGCCCAGCGCCGCCGATGACAGGTCATTGCCCTTGACCGGCAGGTCGTTGAACCAGGTCTTGGCGCGGTCGAACACCACATAGGGTTGCAGGATCCTCACCCCATCACCGGCGCGGTTGTAGCTGTAGTTGACCTCGTATGCCACGCCCCAGCCTTTGTCGCCCGTGCCTTGGTCATCGGGGTAGCCGCGGCCGAAACTCTGCCCGCCGAAGGTGGCGCGCTCGCTGTCCGGCAGGTAGTCGTTGCTCCAGTAGAGCGCGCCGGACAGCACGCCTTGCCAATTGCCGAACAGCTTGTTGCTCTGCACGCCAGACAGGCGCAGGCGGAAGAAGTCGGGGTCGGGCTTGAGGCCGCCGAAGTCGGTGCGTGTCTTGGCACCCATGCCGTTGATGCCTTGGTAGAGGCCGCCGCTGATGATGCGCAACTGCGTGGGATCCGCTTTGCGCCAGTCGCCCTCGAAGGCCAGGGCGCGCAGGTTGGTTTCCAGCTCGAAACGCTGAGGGAAACCGCTGAGCTTGTACCGGGTGGTCTGGTCGACGGCGTAGAGGCGGGCGCCGAGGTTCAGCGATTCGCTGGGCGAGGCGATAAAAGGGTGGCTGAGGCCAAAGGAGTAACGGTCGATTTCCTGGTGCGGCTTGAGTTCCAGGCCATCGCCCAGTTGCAGGCTGGTGCTTGGGTCGGCGCGGTAGCGTTCGCCCGAGAGCGCCAGTTGGGTGCCTTCGGCATTGAGGAACTGGCTATAGGTCGCGCGGTAGTAGTGCTCTTTATCCTGGCCCGGCGGAAACAGGCCACTGATGCTCAGTTGCTCGCCCATGGAGGTCCACGAATTGCTGGTGCCGGTCAGCAGCGCCTGGGTGCCGCCACGGCTGGCCTGGTTGAGGCTCATGCTGGTGGTGACGGGCTTGCGGCTGGCGGTGACTTGCATATGAGTGCCGCCATCGGTGGTGCTGGGGGGCGGCACTTGAGCCTGCACGGTCAGGCCTGGGATCGCACTCATCAGCGTGGTGTAGCGTTCGAAGGTCTTGCGCGTGAGCGGGCGTTCGGCCTGGAGTTTTCCCGCCAGTTTGTCGACATAGGAGGAGACTGATCCGATGTCGCCTTGCAACTGGTAATCGCGGATGTAGCCCTCCACCAGCACCACCTGTACCAGGCCGTTTTCGAAGTGCTGTTCCGGCAGGAAGGCGTAGGACAGCAAGTAGCCGTCTTCCTGGTAGCGCCGGGTGATGCTGCGGGTGGCTTCGATCAATTGCGCCAGGTTGGTTTCATGGCCGATCAGCGGCGCGAATGCCTGGGCGACGTCCTTGAGCGGGTAGACGGTGCCGCCGTCGATCTGCAGTTTGCGAATGGTGACCTTGGTGTCCATCATCAGCGGCTGCCCGGCGGTGGGCGCCGGTGTTGGCACCTGGGTGGGCGTGCCGGTAGGCCGGTAGGCGTCGACGGGCAGATTGGGCACGGGCAGGTTGCGGATGGTGTCGTTGCTATTGAGGAAAGTGGGAAGGGTATCGGCGTGGGCGTAAGCACTGAGGGTGAGCAATAACAACGGCGTCAAAGCGCGCATAGGACACTCCATGGTCAAAACTGCAGCAGCGTTTCGCAGATTCCCGCCGGGCTCTGGGGGCGCGGTTCGGGTGTCTCCAGGGGTCGATCATTGACCCAAAAAAAAGACGAGAGACTTAGTGGGGTCTCTCGTCTCAACCAAGCGTAGGCGCTGTAGGTGAGGCCGTCTAATCGGCCAGGTGCAATTCTATTTTGTGCCGCTCAGGCCACCCAACAGCCCGCCGAGAACACCACCGTTTGCATTGGCGCCGGCCCCCGCGCCCGCCGAGGCACCGGCACCCACATTGAGACCGCCGCCGAGCAAGCCGCCACCGGTGTTGGTGCCGCCGGTGACCAGGCCGCCGATCGACGCCACGGTGCCACCCACTGCGGTCACGGTGCCGCCCAGGGCATTGGTGACCGGGTTGGCGTTGGTGGCGCTGATTTGCCCGCCCAGGCTGCTGACCGCGCCACCGACATTAGTGACCAGGCCATTCACCGGGCCACCCAGGCCGGTGGCGTTGCCGACGTTTTGCGTCAAGCTTTGCACGCCGCTGGTGACGGGGTTCAGTGCGCCGCCGATCTGGCTGGTCAGCCCTGCAATGGGGGCGCCTGCCGCCATGTTTGGAGCGCCGCTGCCGCCGAGGAGGGTACCCAGGGAGGCCACGGTGGTGCCGGCTTTGACACCGGTGACGCCGGTCGCGCTGACCACGCCATTACTGCTGCCTGCATCCAGGCCGCCACCGGCACCGGCAATCACGCCACCGATCAGTTCAGGCAAACCCAACCGGTTGATGCTGCCGCCTGTACCGCCGCCGCTGTTGCCACCGTTGTTGCCTTCATTTGGGTCGACATAACCGCCAGCCTTGCTCACCACGGTGCCGACGCCATTGAGCACATTGCCCACCGCACCCGTCACTGGGTTGCCAGTGCCACCTGCGCCGGCGACGTTATCGCCCAGGCCGTCGACGGTATCGCCAACTTTTTGCAGCAGGCCGCCCACAGGCTTATCAAGACCGGTCGCGGTGCCGACTTTACCCGTGGTGTTTTCCACCAGGGATACCACCGGTACCAGCACTCTCGCGCCGACGGTGTTGGTCACCGAGCCCAGTGGGCCGGTGGTGCTGGCGGTGCTCAGGGTGTCGCCCAGCATGGTCACGGCATTGCCGACCTTGCCGACGACGTTGCCGACTACCGGGGCTGCGCCGCTGACGACCGGCACTTTACCCAGCAGGGTGGCGACGTTGCTACCGGTGACGGTCACGCCATCGCCCAGGTCGGAAACCCCATTGGCCACGCCGGCGACGGTTTTGCCCAAGGCATTGCTGTCCGTGCCAAGCGAGCCCAGGCCATCCGACAGGCCGGTGCCGATGCTGCCGACCGCGTTGCCGGTGGCATTCACCAGGCCGCCCGCAGTGGCGCCAACGATGGGCAGGCTGCCAAGGGTGGTGCCCAGGCTCCTGACGGTGCCGCCGAGGTCGGTCACGGTATTACCGAGGGTGTCGACCACGGTGGCGGTGACCAAGGGGGTCGTGCCGCCGCCTGGGTTGGTGCCAGGATCGGTGCCGGGGTTGGTCCCTGGGTCGGTGCCGCCGCCTGTCCCGCCACCTGCACCCGCACCCGCACCCGAGGAGGACCCACCGCTGTGATGCCCGCCACCACCGCTGCTGCAGCCGCCGAGTGCCAGTGCTACTGCCAGGGCCAGCGCGGTACTTGCTTTCCAAAACACGACTTGAGTTTTCATGATTGAGTTCCTTGCACCTGTACAACCTTGGTTGTCTTCAAACGCTCGCTACTTCTGGGGATAGCGATGCGTTTGTCCGTGTGGCTATAGCAGCCCCGGCGGTGCGTTCTCTCAATGCTCTACTTGGTATTAACGATTTATATACAGCAGCGGTGTACCGGTTAAGCAACTAATGCCAAGGGTATAAGGGAAGGATGTATCAAGATGTATATATGTTATAAATCAATTGGTTAAATAAAAAAAGCGGACTTCATGAAGTCCGCTATTACTTAGTGTGTATATATACAATTAACCTGTTTGTTTCAGGCGATCGGCCGCCACTTGCCTACCATATGTTCAATATCGCCCGCGCCTTTCAACCACAACGCTCCGCTGGAACCGGCGGCGCTGGCCAATAACGTCACTTCACCGGGCAGGCGCACGGGTTTCCTGAACTCGACGTCGATCTCGATATTGGCGGCGGGCAAGTGTTCGCCGAGCGCGGCGAGGGTGTGCGCCTTGTTCCACAGCCCATGGGCGATGGCCTGGGGGAAGCCGAACAGCTTGGCGGTCAGGGCGCTGAGGTGGATCGGGTTGTAATCACCGGAGACTCGCGCATAACGACGGCCGATATCGGCGGGGGCTTTCCAGCGGGTCAGTTCGCTGACCTGGGCGGGAGACGGTTGGGTGATAGCTTCTGTCTCGCCTTCCAGCTTCACGCCCCGGCACAGCATGCGGCTGTCGGCTTCCCACAGCAGGCCGAGGGAATCTTCAACCGTGGTGATCAGATCGAAGGTTGCACCCTTGGGGTGGGGTTTGAGGTTCTGCGCGTGTACAGCCACGAAAAGGTCGCTCACACCCCCCAAGGGGCGATGAATGCGGATGCGGTTACTCAGGTGAATCAGCCCCAGCAGCGGGAAGGGAAAACGTTTATCGGTGAGCAACTGCATCTGCAGGCCGAACGCCAGGATATGCGGATACGTCGCCGGCAGGATTGGGCCGTCGGCAAAGCCGCAGACCTTGCGATAGGCCGTCACCCGCTGGGGATCGATGCTGACCCGGCAGCGCAACCCGAACTCGGGCAATGTACTGCCGGTGATTTTGCGCTTGAGGGCTGCGCGCCAATACAGCGGCGGCAGAGACGGTGCTGTGTCAAACGTCTTCCATTGCATGCTCACGCTCCCAACAGACTTTGCCCACACACCCGCAACGCTTGCCCGCTGATCGCACCGGAGCCCGGTTGGCCCAGCCAGGCCACCGCTTCGGCGACATCCTGCGGCAGGCCGCCCTGGCCCAGCGAACTCATGCGTCGCCCGGCCTCGCGCAAGGCGAACGGGATATGCGCGGTCATCTGGGTTTCGATAAACCCCGGCGCCACGGCATTGATACTGATGCCGCGCGCCTTGAGCAGCGGCGCCCAGGCCTGTGCGAGGCCGATCAAGCCGGCCTTGCTCGCCGCGTAGTTGGTTTGCCCACGGTTGCCGGCGATGCCGCTGATCGACGCCAGCAGCACCACGCGGGCGTTGTCATGCAGGGTGCCGCTGTCGAGCAGCGCCTTGGTCAGTACCTGCGGCGCATTGAGGTTGACGGCCAGCACCGCGTCCCAGTATTCCGGGGTCATGTTCGCCAGGGTTTTGTCACGGGTGATACCCGCGTTGTGCACCAGGATATCCAGGCCATCGGGCAGGTGTTCGATCAATTGGGTGGCGGCGTCTTCGGCGCAGATATCCAGCGCCACGGTGCGTGCACCCAGGCGTGCGGCCAGGGCATCGAGGTCGGCCTTGGCCTGGGGCACGTCGAGCAGGATCACCTCGGCGCCGTCGCGGGCGAGGGTTTCGGCGATGGATGCGCCAATGCCACGGGCGGCACCGGTGACCAGCGCCTTGCGCCCGGCCAGGGGCCGTGTCCAATCTTCGACCGGCGTGGCGCAGGCCTCCAGGCGGATCACCTGGCCGGAGATATAGGCGCTTTTCGGCGAGAGGAAGAAACGCAGGGCGCCTTCCAACTGGTCTTCGGCACCGTCGCCGACATACAGCAATTGCAGCACCCCGCCGTTGCGCAGCTCTTTGGCCAGCGAGCGGCTGAAGCCTTCCAGGGCGCGCTGGGCACTGGCAGCGAACGGATCGCCGAGGTTTTCCGGCGCACGGCCGAGGATCACCAGGTGCGCACTGTTATCCAGGTTTTTCAGTAGCGGTTGGAAGAACTCGCGCAATTGCTTGAGCTGATCGGTGTGTTGCAAGTCGCTGGCGTCGAACACTACGGCCTTGAGCTTGGGGCCGTGGCCGGGGATCCACGTCGACGTCTCTGCGCCGTAGGTGTAGATCGCGTCGGTGAGCTTGTTGGCGAACGCCTGCACCTTGCTGACCAGTGCACCGCCGCCCAGCAGCAATGCGCCTTCCACCGGGCGCAGGCGCCCGGCTTGCCAGCGTTCCAGGCGTACCGGCGACGGCAGGCCAATGGCGGCGACCAGACGATGGCCGAGGCTTGAGTTGGCGAAGTCGATATAACGGTCAGACATGGAACGCTCTCCGAAGGCTGGGGTTCAAAGGGTTGACCATCCCAGGGTAGCAGTCGTTCGACTAGGCTCAGTAATCCAGCCCACAACAGACAGAGGGAGCTTTCCATGACTCAATTGCGCCGTGTAGCGATCATTGGCGGTAATCGCATTCCTTTCGCGCGCTCCAATGGCCCTTATGCCACGGCGAGCAACCAGGCAATGTTGACCGCGGCCCTCGAAGGCCTGATCGAACGCTACAACCTGCACGGCCTGCGCCTGGGCGAAGTGGCTGCCGGCGCGGTGCTCAAGCATTCGCGGGATTTCAACCTGACCCGCGAATGTGTGCTCGGCTCACGCCTGTCCCCGCAAACCCCGGCCTATGACATTCAACAGGCCTGCGGCACCGGCCTGGAAGCGGCGTTGCTGGTGGCCAACAAGATTGCCCTGGGCCAGATCGAATGCGGGATTGCCGGTGGGGTCGACACCACCTCCGACGCGCCGATCGGCGTGAACGAAGGGCTGCGCAAGATTTTGCTGCAAGCCAACCGCAGCAAGTCCATGGCGGATAAATTAAAAGTCCTGTTACAACTTCGTCCCCATCACCTCAAGCCGGAACTGCCGCGCAACGGCGAACCGCGTACCGGTTTGTCCATGGGGCAACATTGTGAATTGATGGCGCAGACCTGGCAGATTCCCCGCGCCGAGCAGGACCAGTTGGCCCTGGAAAGCCATCAGAAAATGGCCGCTGCTTACGCCGAGGGCTGGCACAACGATCTGCTCACGCCGTTCCTGGGCCTGACCCGTGACAACAACCTGCGCCCCGACCTGACCCTGGAAAAACTCGCCGCCCTCAAGCCTGCCTTCGAACGCAGCGCAAAGGGCACGCTCACTGCCGGCAACTCCACGCCGCTCACCGATGGCGCATCGCTGGTGCTCTTGGGCAGTGAAGCGTGGGCCAGGGAGCGCGGCTTGCCGATCCTCGCGTACCTGCGCGATGGCGAAGCGGCAGCGGTGGACTTCGTCAACGGTGCCGAAGGCCTGCTGATGGCGCCGGTTTATGCGGTACCGCGCTTGCTGGCGAGGAATGGTCTGACGCTGCAGGACTTCGATTACTACGAGATCCACGAAGCCTTCGCTGCCCAAGTGTTGTGCACGCTCAAGGCCTGGGAAGATGCGGACTACTGCAAGACGCGCCTGGGACTTGACGCCCCCTTGGGCTCCATCGACCGTAGCCGCTTGAACGTTAAAGGCAGTTCCCTGGCCGCCGGTCATCCGTTTGCCGCCACCGGTGGGCGTATCGTCGCCAATCTGGCCAAGCTGCTGGACGCGGCGGGCCAGGGGCGTGGGCTGATTTCGATCTGCGCGGCGGGCGGTCAGGGTGTTACGGCGATCATTGAGCGCTGAAACTGGCATATTGGATGCATTCTTAAGTGATCAACGGTCGGTAGCCTCTCCCACCGGCGAGCTGATTGCCGTATAACGAGTGCCATACGCGTATTTGGTAATAAAGGACCCACAATAAAAGCTGATGAAGACTCCTAAACGCATTGAACCCCTGATCGAAGACGGTCTGGTCGACGAAGTGCTGCGCCCACTCATGAGTGGTAAAGAAGCAGCTGTTTATGTGGTGCGCTGCGGCAACGAATTGCGTTGCGCCAAGGTTTACAAGGAGGCGAACAAACGAAGTTTTCGTCAAGCGTCCGAATACCAGGAAGGCCGTAAGGTCCGTAACAGCCGGCAGGCGCGGGCCATGGCCAAGGGCTCCAAGTTCGGCAAGAAAGAAACCGAAGATGCCTGGCAGAACGCCGAAGTAGCGGCGTTGTTCCGCCTGGCCGGTGCGGGCGTTCGCGTGCCCCAGCCGTTCGACTTCCTCGAAGGCGTGCTGCTGATGGAGCTGGTGGCCGACGAGTACGGCGATGCGGCGCCGCGTCTGAACGACGTGGTGTTGGAGCCGGACCAGGCGCGCGAATACCACGCCTTCCTGATTTCCCAGATCGTGCTGATGCTGTGTACCGGCCTGGTGCACGGTGACCTGTCCGAGTTCAACGTACTGCTCACGCCAACCGGCCCGGTGATTATCGACCTGCCCCAGGCGGTGGATGCGGCGGGCAACAACCACGCGTTCAGCATGCTGGAGCGTGATGTGGGCAACATGGCTTCCTATTTCGGGCGTTTTGCCCCGGAATTGAAGAAGACCAAGTACGCCAAGGAAATGTGGGCGCTGTATGAAGCCGGCACCCTGCACCCGGCCAGCGTCTTGACCGGCGAGTTCGACGAGCCGGAAGAACTGGCGGACGTCGGCGGTGTGATTCGCGAGATCGAAGCGGCGCGGCTGGATGAAGAGCGTCGCCAGGCGATTCGCGCGGCGGACGATGCGCCGCCGAGCAAGGTGCCGGACGAACCGCCGCCGCCGCCGTGGATGCAGTGATTTCCAGATAACTGGAAATCACAATGTGGGAGGGGGCTTGCCCCCGATTGCAGTGGGTCAGCTACAGATAAGCCGGCTGATCCACCGCTATCGGGGGCAAGCCCCCTCCCACATTGGATTTTTGTACATTCGGTCAGGCGCAGCAGCTTCCGGACGCCAACTCCTTGAGAATCGGACAATCCGGCCGGTGATCGCCTTGGCAGTGCTCCACCAGGTCCTGCAAGGTATCGCGCAACTGCCCCAGCTCCAGGATCTTCTGGTTCAACTCATCGATATGCTGGCGCGCCAAGGCTTTTACATCGGCGCTGGCCCGTTGGCGGTCCTGCCACAGGGTCAGCAGCTTGCCGACTTCCTCCAATGAAAACCCCAGGTCGCGCGAGCGTTTGATAAACGCCAGGGTGTGCAAGTCATCCGCGCCGTACACGCGATAGCCGCTGTCGGTACGGTGGGCGGCCTTGAGCAGGCCGATGGATTCGTAGTAACGAATCATCTTGGCGCTGAGCCCGCTCTGACGGGCGGCTTGGCCGATGTTCATGGGCGTTGATCCTCCAAATCCTTGGGTTTCCAAGTCTTCAACAGTAAGGCATTGCTGACCACGCTGACACTCGACAAGGCCATCGCGGCACCGGCCAATACCGGGTTGAGCAGGCCGAATGCGGCCAGCGGAATGCCGATCAGGTTGTACACAAAGGCCCAGAACAGGTTCTGACGGATCTTGGCGTAGGTCTTGCGGCTGATCTCCAGTGCGGCCGGCACCAGGCGCGGGTCGCCGCGCATCAGGGTGATACCGGCCGCGTGCATGGCCACGTCGGTGCCACCACCCATGGCGATGCCGATATCGGCGGCGGCCAGGGCCGGGGCGTCGTTGATGCCGTCGCCGACCATGGCCACCACGCCGGTTTTTTTCAGCTCGGCGACAGTAGCGGCTTTGTCGGCGGGCAGCACCTCGGCGTGCACATCCTCTATGCCCAAGGCCTCGGCGACCACGCGGGCGCTGCCGCGATTATCGCCAGTGAGTAAATGACTGCTGATGTGCTGGGCCTTGAGTTGCTGTACCGCCTCCAGCGCGCCGGGCTTGAGCGTATCGCCAAAAGCGAACAGCCCCAGCACTCGCGGTTGGGCGCCTTGCGCGATCAGCCAGGACAAGGTGCGACCTTCGGCCTCCCAGGCTTTGGCCGAGTCGGCCAGGCCCCCCGCGTTCAAACCGTTTTCTTCAAGCAGGCGGCGATTGCCCAGGGCCAACTGCTGGCCATTCAGCGTGCCAGCGATGCCGCGGCCGGTCAGCGATTGGCTGGCCGTCACATCGGCTACCTCCAACCCTTGCTCGCTACAGGCATCCAGTACGGCTTTGGCCAAAGGGTGTTCACTGCCGCGTTGCAGCGCGCCGGCGTGTTGCAGCAGGAGCGCTTCATTGCCATCCACGGCTGCCAGATGAGCGATCTTTGGCGCGCCGGAGGTGAGGGTGCCGGTCTTGTCGAAGACCACGGCGCTCACTTCATGGGCGCGCTCCAAGGCTTCGGCGTCCTTGATCAGGATGCCGTGGCGGGCGGCAACCCCGGTGCCGGCCATGATCGCAGTCGGTGTGGCCAGGCCCAAGGCACAGGGGCAGGCGATCACCAGCACGGCGACGGCATTGATGATCGCGGTCTCCAGTGACGCGCCGTACAACCACCAGCCCACCAGGGTGATCAATGCCAGTACCAGCACGGCCGGGACAAACACCTGGCTGACTTTGTCCACCAGCTTCTGGATCGGTGCCTTGGCGGCCTGGGCGTCTTCCACCAGGCGAATGATCCGCGCCAGCACGCTTTCGGCGCCGAGGGCCAGGGTGCGTACCAGCAGGCGGCCTTCACCGTTGATGGCGCCACCGGTGACTTTGTCGCCAGGTTGCTTGGGCACCGGCAGGCTTTCGCCGCTGATCAAGGCTTCGTCGGCGTGGCTTTGGCCTTCGACCACTTCACCGTCCACCGGGAAGCGCTCGCCGGGTTTTACCAGCACCAGGTCATTGAGTTTCAACGCGTTGATGGCGACATCTTCTTCACGGCCGTCGAGCACTCGAATCGCCCGCTCGGGGCGCAGGGCTTCCAGGGCGCGGATGGCGCTGGCGGTCTGGCGCTTGGCGCGGCTCTCCAGGTATTTACCCAACAGCACCAGGGCGATCACCACCGCCGACGCTTCGAAGTACAGGTGCGGCGCCATGCCCGGGTGAGCGGTGAGCCATTCGTAAATACTCAGGCCGTATCCGGCGCTGGTGCCGATGGCGACCAGCAGGTCCATATTGCCGGCACCAGCCCGCACGGCTTTCCAGGCGGCGATATAAAAGCGTGCGCCGAAGATGAATTGCACCGGCGTGGCCAGGGCGAACTGCGCCCAGGCCGGCAGCATCCAATGCACGCCAAAGGGCTCCACCAGCATCGGCAACACCAACGGCAGTGCCAGTAGGATCGCCAGCAGCAGCGCCCACCGCTCGCGGAGCAGGCGCCGGGCCTGATCGGCATCGGTGGCGGTTTCGCTTTGGGGCAGGGTGGCGGTGTAGCCGGCTTTGTCGACGGCAGCGATCAGCACGCCGGGGTCCATCTGGCCGAGCACTTCAACATGGGCGCGTTCGTTGGCCAGGTTGACGCTGACGCTTTGCACCCCCGGCACCTTGCCCAGCGCGCGCTCGACCCGGCCGGCACAGCTGGCGCAGGTCATGCCACTGATGGGCAGGTCAAAGGTGGTGGATCCATTCATGGGGCAGTCCTCCAGGAGAAGTTGCCCCTAGCATCAACCTTGACCTGTGGGGAAGGTCAAGCGCGATCGTTCCCACGCTCGGCGTGGGAATGCATCCAGTGACGCTCTGCGTCACGATTCTTTTTGCTCAGTATTCCAATGCGGCGGGTTTCAGATACATCCCGTCCGGCCCTTGGGCAATGCGCAACTTGCGCACATCACCGACCTTCAGCGTGATGTTCTGCGCAGGCGGCGCTAGCAGGCCCGGTAGGCAACCCGGGGCCTGGCCCGGCAACAGCTTCAAGCGCAGGGACAGGTTGCCCGCCGGCAGGTTGAACGAAGTGGCCTGCTCCTGGAACAGCCGGCCCGCCAACTGGTCATTCAGGTACAGACCGATCTCGCAGTTGGTCGGCACTTCCAGGCGTTCCCGGGAAATGATCAGCACCGCATAGTCTTCTGCGGCGAGGGCTTGGGGCGCTGCGGCCGACAGGCTCATCAGGCCGGCAAGGGCAAAAAACGACCAGCGCATGGCGAATGCTCCGTGGTTTAAATCGACGATGAGTGAAGCTTGGCCTTTGAAGCGGCCAAATACCAGCCCGGCAGACATTTGCGGAACTTGACCTTGCCATCGTGGCAAGGTCGAGACTGGGTCCAACCTCATCAAAGGAGTCATGTCATGCAAGTATTCAGCGTTGAAGGAATGACCTGCGGCCATTGCGTTCGAGCGGTGACCCAGGCAGTGCAGGGCCAGGACCCGGCGGCCAGCGTGAAGGTCGACCTGGCAGCAAAGGAAGTGGGCGTCGAAAGCCGCCTGTCTGCCGAGCAAGTGATCGAGGCGATCGCAGAAGAAGGCTATAGCGCCAAGCTTGCCTGAGGCGGAAAAATAGTTAGCGAGCTATCGTGTTCAATGTACCCAAGCGCGGCTAGACTATCGGGCTGCCGACTCACTTGGGTGCCCGATGAACCTCCGCATAATCCTGATCCTGGGTGCCTTGAGCGCCTTCGCGCCGCTGGCGATCGATTTTTACCTGCCGGGCTTCCCGGCCATGGCCAAGGCCTTCGCCACCGATGAAAAACACATCCAGCTGACCCTGGCGGTGTACTTCGGCGGCCTGGCCATCGGCCAATTGATCTACGGCCCGCTGGCGGACCGCTTCGGTCGGCGCGGCCCGCTGCTCAGCGGCGTCACCTTGTTCACCTTGGCCTCCTTCGCCTGCGCCTTTGCGCCGTCACTGGAATGGCTGATTGGCGCGCGTTTCGTGCAAGCCCTGGGCGGCTGCGCGGGCATGGTGATTTCCCGCGCCGTGGTCAGCGACAAATGCGATGCGGTGGGCTCGGCCAAAGTCTTTTCCCAACTGATGCTGGTCACTGGCCTGGCGCCGATCCTCGCACCGTTGGCCGGTGGGGTGATGGTGGGGCTGTGGGGCTGGCAGTCGATTTTCCTGGCGCTGTCGATATTCAGCGTGATGGCGGCCATCGCGGTCGCCGTCGGGCTGCCGGAAACCTTTCCGGCCCATCAGCCGCGCCAGCCGTTGTCCGGCTCGTTGCGTCGCTATGCGGCCTTGTTGTCGGACCGGGTCTACTTGGGCTACGCCCTCACCGGCGGTATCTCGATTGCCGGGATGTTTGCCTACATCGCCGGTTCACCTTTCGTGTTTATCCAACTTTACGGCGTGCCAGCCGAGCATTACGGCTGGCTGTTTGGCTCCAACGCTGCGGGATTTATCCTGGTGGCCCAGGTGAATGCGCGGCTGCTGTCCAAGCGCGGGCCGGCGTTTCTGCTGTCGCGCAGTGTGTGGGTCTACCTGCTGGCGGCGTTGACGTTGCTGGGCATCGCGGCGTTGCGCACCGATGCGCTGTGGCCATTGCTGGTGCCACTGTTTATCTGCATCGCCAGCCTGGGCTGCATTTTGCCCAATACCTCGGCCTGCGCCATGAGCGGGCAGGGCGCACGGGCCGGTAGCGCTTCGGCGTTGCTCGGCTGCATTCAGTTTGGCGTGGCCGCCGGCGCCGCTTCGTTGGTCGGCGTGTTGCACGACGGCACGGCGATGCCGATGGCCATGGTCATCAGCTTGTGCGGTGTATTGGCGGTGACGATTGCGATGTCGACCCAGCGCCTGCAACGCAAACGGGCCTTGCAGGCGCAGGTCTGAAGAGCGGGTCAGCCAGCGGCAGAACGTTGCTGGCTGATGGGAAAACGGTGGGGCGCCTGGATACGGGCTTGCAGGGTTTCGGCAAAGGCACGGGCCTCGGCCTCGGTGCGGAAGGTGAAGGCGTCCTGGTCGAGTCGCACCTGCCATTTATTGCCTGCGGATTTTGCTAACGCTTTTATCAGGATTTTCATTGCTGACTTCCTCACGTAAAAGAATCGTGGCAAAGGCGGCCAATATAAACCCGAATACGCTCACACATATGACAAAGATCAACTCTCTGACTAGCGGTGTCGTCCATTACTCACATGAATAATGGACGACACTGACAGCCTTTTTTCAGAACCCTTCCAGCACGATCTTGCCCTTGGCCTTGCCGCTTTCCAGCAGCGCATGGGCACGGCGCAGGTTGGCCGCATTGATCACGCCGAAGTGCTCGCCTACCGTGGTTTTCAGGGTGCCGGCGTCGATCAGCTCAGCCACGCGGTTGAGCAGGTTGTGTTGCTCGATCATGTCCGGCGTCTCGAACATCGAACGGGTGTACATGAACTCCCAGTGCAACGACAGGCTCTTGCGCTTGAGCTTGCTGACGTCCAGCGCCTTGGGATCGTCGATCAGCGCCAGCTTGCCCTGGGGTTGCAGCGCTTCCACCAGTTGGTCCAGGTGATGGTCGGTCTGGGTCAGGCTGGCGACGTGGGTCACGTGCGGGTGGCCGGCGGCTTTCAGCGCTTCGCTCAACGGTTGGCTGTGGTCGATCACCAGGTCGGCACCGAGGGCCGTGGTCCACGCCTGGGTTTCAGGGCGCGAAGCGGTGCCGATCACTTTCAGGGCAGTGAGCTGGCTGGCCAGTTGGGTCAGGATCGAACCCACACCACCGGCGGCACCGACAATCAGCAGGCTCTGGCCTTCATCCTGATTACCCTCACGCACTTGCAGGCGTTCGAACAGCAGCTCCCAGGCGGTGATCGCCGTCAGCGGCAGCGCGGCGGCTTCGGCAAAGCCCAGGCTTTTCGGCATATGGCCGACGATGCGCTCATCCACGGTGTGCAGTTCGCTGTTGCCACCCGGGCGCACCAGGGATCCCGCGTAGAACACCTTGTCACCGGCCTTGAACAGCGTCACGTCGCTGCCGACGGCCTTGACCACACCGGCCACATCCCAGCCCAGCACCTTGGCGGCGCCGTTTTCCGGGGCGACGTTCTGGCGCACCTTGGTGTCCACCGGGTTGACCGAGATGGCTTTTACTTCCACCAGCAGGTCACGCGGGCCGGCAACGGGGGCTGGCAACTCGATGTCTTGCAAGGCGTTTGGATCGTTGATTGGCAGTGAGGCGTAGTAGGCAATGGCTTTCATGGGGGCTCCAGAAAAAAGGGTGGCAATCAGGCGAGAAATTTCAGGCGCTTGAGTTCGAAGTGTTCGATCACATCAGCGGCCATGGCGCGAAAGCTCTGGATATGCGCGCTCTGGTCGTGGTCGGCGAGCGCCGCGTCGTCGCTCCAGCGTTCGAGCATGTAGAAGGTCTCGGGATGTTGCAGGTCCTGGTGCAGGTCGTACTGTTCGCAACCGGCTTCCAGGCGCGTGGGTTCCAGCAGGTCGCGCAGCAAGGGTTCCAGGGTGGCCTGTTGGCCGGGTTTGGCGATCAGCGTGGCAATGACGTTAAAGGCAGTGGACATATTCAACTCCAGACACGTGATGAACGGGATGCACAGATGATTGGCTATTTCCCGCGCAGATAAAAGCGGCTAAAACAGCAGGCTGTTTCAATGAAATTTTGATAATGAGCGGGAATGCATGCTGCGCTTTGATGATTTGCAATTGTTTGTACGGGCGGCGGACCTGGGGAGCCTGTCCGCCGCCGCACGGGTGATGGATTTGTCGCCCGCCGTGGCCAGCGCCGCGCTCAAGCGTATTGAGCAGCAACTGGGCACGCGCTTGCTGGCCCGCTCCACCCGCAGCTTGCGCCTGACCGCCGAAGGCGAGGGCTTCCTGGAATATGCCCGCGCAGCGCTGAGTTCGCTGGATGAAGGCCGCCGTTTATTGGCCAGCGGCCAGGACCATGTCAGCGGTGTGCTGCAGCTGTCGGCTCCGTCGGATTTTGGGCGTAACCAGTTGCTGCCGTGGCTGGATGAATTTCAGCGTGAGTACCCGCAACTCACCGTGCGCCTGCTGTTGGGCGATCGGATTGCCGATCTGTTTCGCCAGCCGGTGGATATTGCCCTGCGTTACGGTGAGCCCGAAGATTCGAGCCTTATCGCACTGCCCGTTGCGCCGGATAACGTACGGGTGCTGTGCGCCTCCCCCAGCTACCTCGCACGTCATGGTCAGCCTCGGCACCTGGAGCAGTTGGCCCAGCACAATTGCCTGCTCTATATGCTCGGCAGCCGGGTCCATGACCACTGGACCTTTCACGACGGTAAACGCGAGGTCAGCCTGACGGTGACCGGCGACCGCTTCAGTGACGATGCCGACGTGGTCCGCCGTTGGGCGGTGGCGGGTGTGGGGATTGCCTACAAATCCTGGCTGGATGTCAGCACCGATGTGCTCGCGGGACGCTTGCGCCTGATCCTGCCGGAGCTGCGCGGTGAGCGCACGCCGCTCAATCTACTGTGTGCCCATCGTGCGCAACTGAGCAAACCCATCAACCTGTTGCGGGAAATGCTCGTGTCTCGCTGTGCGACGTTGACCGCTCAATTGCCGGAGCGATTGAACGCGATGTAACGCCCTCCATCACAGCAGGAAATTTCATTCAGGTTCTGTCCCTATCCACGCTGTCAGACGCCGTGGAACCGGTGGTTTGCGCCCCTATACTTTGGCTCCCGCATCAGTAGAAAAATAAGCCAACAGGGAGTGAAAAGATGGAAGCAGCACCTTGCATCAGTCAGATCGCCAGCTTGCTTGCCGAGCCTAAACGAACCGCCATGCTGTGGGCCTTGATGGACGGTTCAGCCAAGTCGCCGGTAGAACTGGCGACGCTCGCCGGGTTGTCCGCGACCTCCGCCCATGCGCATTTGGCGCGACTGACCGCAGGCGGTTTGCTGCGTGTGGAAGCCAGGCGTGGCAAGCGCCTGTTTCGCGTGGCGGCGCCGGATGTCAGTGCCGCCATCGATGCCCTGGCCAGGACCACCATGGCCTGCGCAGCGCGCAGCGCGCCGGATGCTTTGCCGCCGACCCTGCTTGCTCCGCCGTCGTTACGTCATGCCCGTTTGTGCCATGGGCACCTTGGTGGCGAGTTGGGGGCGCAGTTATATCAACATCTGCTGGAAGCAGGCTGGATCGAGCGCTACGAACAGCGTACCGATGTCACGGTGAAGGGCGCGAAGCGCTTGGCAAAACTGGGGATTTTTACCCAGGCATTGGCATCGCCGCTGGTGTGCAGCTGCTTTGACTGGAGCCAGCAGCAGCCGCACCTGGGTGGTGCGTTGGGGACGGGGTTGTTGCAACTGTTTTTGCAGTCGAACTGGATCAGCGTGATCAATGAGTCCCAGGCCTTGCAGGTTCATGCCATCGGGCGACAGGAAATCACCCGATTGGCCGTGCCACCAAGGAGCTGACCGTGTAGGAGCCAGCAAGCCGGCTCCTACTGGGTTACGGTTTTACCAGTCGCGCATCCAGGCTGTTTTGCGCCAGGCGTTTGGCCTGGTCCTGGGTCATGCCCAGTGAGGTGTACAACGCGTGGAAGTTCTCGGTGACATAACCGCCGAAGTACGCCGGGTCATCCGAGTTCACGGTCACCTTCACACCACGTTCGAGCATGTCGAGGATGTTGTGCTGGGCCATGTCGTCGAACACGCACAGCTTGGTGTTGGACAGCGGGCACACGGTCAGTGGGATCTGCTCGTCGATGATGCGCTGCATCAGGCGCTCGTCTTCGATGGCGCGTACGCCATGGTCGATACGCTGGATTTTCAGCAGGTCGATGGCTTCCCAGATGTACTCCGGCGGGCCTTCTTCACCGGCGTGGGCGACGGTGAGGAAGCCTTCGTGGCGGGCACGGTCGAACACACGCTGGAATTTGCTTGGCGGGTGACCCATCTCCGAGCTGTCCAGGCCCACGGCGACGAACGCGTCGCGGAACGGCAGGGCCTGGTCGAGGGTTTTTTCGGCTTCGGCTTCGCTCAGGTGGCGCAGGAAGCTGAGGATCAAGCCGCTGGTGATGCCCAGTTGCTGCTCGCCATCATTCAGCGCAGCGGCGATGCCGTTGAGCACGACTTCGAAGGGTATGCCACGGTCGGTGTGGGTTTGCGGGTCGAAGAAGGGTTCGGTATGGATCACGTTCTGTGCTTTGCAGCGCAGCAGGTAGGCCCAGGTCAGGTCGTAGAAATCCTGGGAAGTGCGCAGCACGTCGGCGCCCTTGTAATACAGGTCGAGGAATTCCTGCAGGTTGTTGAAGGCGTAGGCCTTGCGCAGGGTTTCGACGTCGTTCCATGGCAGCGCAATCTTGTTGCGCTCGGCCAGGGCGAACAGCAGCTCCGGCTCCAGCGAGCCTTCCAGGTGCAGGTGCAGTTCAGCCTTGGGCAGGGCGTTGAGCCAATCGTACATTTTCTAAATTCTCATCAGGTGCAATGGCGGCATTCTACAGGCCATGGCTGAAATAATTGGCAAAACCTGACCAGCAGGATTGTTTTCGTTGCATTCGCGCAAGGGCCTTGTGAACTAAGGTGTAACGAAACGTTAGCGGCTTGGCGCAGTCTGTACCCCATCAATGACTGATTTGCCGTACTAAAAGGCCCGGAATGCTCACATCCCTCAAGCAAGAAAAATTCATGCTGCTGGCGCTGATTGCCGCCATCGCCGCCTACCCGCTGGAGCACTGGATGCTCAATAGCGGGCAAATCACGGCGCTGTTGGCCGGCGTGGCGCTGATCGGCTTTATCGTGGTGGCGTCGATGCGCGTGGCCCATCACGCCGAACAACTTGCGGAAAAGGTCGGTGACCCCTACGGCACCATGATCCTCACCCTCGCCGCCGTGCTGGTGGAAGTGGTGATCCTGGCGATCATGATGAGCAACGAGCCGTCGCCCACGCTGGTGCGCGACACCATCTATTCGGCGGTAATGCTCGACATCAACGGGATTCTCGGCCTGGCCGCGCTGATGGGCGGCATCAAGCATGGTGAACAGTCTTACAACGACGATTCGGCACGCACCTATAGCGTGATGATCCTCACCGCCATGGGTGTGTCGATGGTGGTGCCGGAATTTATCCCCGAAGCCGACTGGAAAATTTACTCAGCCTTCACCATCGGCGCGATGGTGGTGTTGTACACCCTGTTCCTGCGCATGCAGGTGGGGCCGCACAGTTATTTCTTCAGTTACAGCTACCCGGAAAAACGCCGCAAGAAACTGCCGGAAGAGCAGGAGGCGCCGCCGGTCAACCTGGCGTTTTCCATCGGCACCCTGGTGTTTGGGGTGATTGTGATCGGCGCATTGGCCGAGGTGATGTCCAAGACTTTGGACCTGGGCCTGGAAGGTACAGGCGCGCCGCCGGTGATCACGGCGATCGTGGTCGCGGCTATTTCGGCGGCACCGGAGATTCTGACCGCGTTACGTGCTGCGTTGGCGAACCGCATGCAATCGGTGGTGAATATCGCGCTGGGTGCTTCGCTGTCGACGGTGATCCTGACGGTGCCGGTGATGGAGGCGATGGCGCTCTACACCGGGCAGCCGTTCCAGATGGCAATGACGCCGGTGCAAACGGTGATGGTGTTTATCACGCTGATTGTCAGCGCGATCAACCTCAACGATGGCGAAACCAACGCCATCGAAGGGATGACCCATTTTGTGTTGTTTGCGACCTTTATCATGTTGTCGCTGTTGGGGCTCTAAATCACCGAGAAACAATGTGGGAGGGGGCTTGCCCCCTCCCACATTTTTAATCGGCGTCTGGTCTAGGTTCCGGCGATCAACTGGCGCGCGGCCTGGGTGTGATCGGCGATCAGGCCCTTGAGGTCCAGGCCTTCGACCTGGCCATCGATCACGCGCCACTTGCCTGCAATCATCACCCGGTCCGCACGGTCGGCGCCGCATAACAGCAGCGCTGAAATCGGATCATGGCTGCCGGAGAAACGCAGCTCATCGAGCTTGAACAGCGCCAGATCGGCCTGCTTGCCTACGGCCAATTCGCCGATATCGGTACGCCCCAGCAACTGCGCCGACCCCTTGGTCGCCCAACCCAGTACGCCTTCCGGGGTGATTTTTTCCGCACCATAACGCAGCCGCTGGATGTACAGGGCCTGGCGCGCTTCGAGGATCATGTTCGACGCATCGTTGGACGCTGAACCGTCCACGCCCAGGCCGATAGGCGCGCCCGCTGCGAGCAGGTCCAGGGTCGGGCAGATGCCGGAGGCCAGGCGCATGTTCGAGCTTGGGCAATGGCAGATGCCGGTGCCGGCGGCGCCCAGGCGCGCGATTTCATCCGGGTTGAAGTGAATGCCATGGGCCAGCCAGGTGCGCGGACCGAGCCAGCCGACGCTGTCCAGGTAGTCCACGGTGCGCAGGCCGAAACGTTGCAGGCAGAAGTCTTCCTCGTCGAGGGTTTCCGCCAGGTGAGTGTGCAAGCGTACATCCAGGCGATTGGCCAGTTCAGCGCTGGCTTCCATGATTTCCGGGGTGACGGAAAACGGCGAGCAGGGCGCCAGGGCGATCTGGATCTGCGCGCCGTCGCCGCGCTCGTGGTATGCGCGGATCAGGCGCTGGCTGTCTTCGAGGATGACCTGGCCTTGCTGCACGGTCTGTTGCGGCGGCAGGCCGCCGTCGGCTTCACCCAAACTCATGGAACCACGGGTGAGCATGGCGCGCATGCCCAACTCGCGGACGCTTTCCACTTGTACGTCGATGGCGTTTTCCAGGCCGTCGGGGAACAAGTAGTGGTGGTCCGCCGCCGTGGTGCAGCCCGAGAGCAGCAATTCGGCCAGTGCGACTTTGCTGGCGAGAGCGAGCTTTTCCGGGGTGAGCCGTGCCCAGACCGGGTACAGGGTCTTCAACCAGGGAAACAAGGGTTGATTGACCACCGGCGCCCAGGCGCGGGTGAGGGTTTGATAGAAATGATGGTGGGTGTTGATCAGCCCGGGCAGGACCACATGTTCACGGGCGTCGAACACCTGCGCGCAGGGCTGCGCGGGTTCTTGGCCCTGGGCCAGTACTTCGGTGATCACACCGTCTTGCAGCACCAGGCCGCCACGGGCATCGAGGCCATTGGCCGTGAAAATCGCGAGGGGTTTTTTTAACCAGATACGGGTCGCAGGCATTGGCCGGCTCCTCTGAATGATGGGTTCAGGTTTGCCAGCTCAGTGTTGCCCTGTCTGCTGATCCAGGGTCGCCGGTGAAGGCGAGGGGGCAGTCTACGCGCGGATTGTTATCGACGGCAATCGGTCGATAACAATCCCGCACCGCTTACCAGGCGATGGCGTCGCCTTTGTAGTCGATGAAGTGATGGCCGCCTTTGCCGGTGTAGGCGCTCACTTGATCGACCAGGCCGCGCACGCTGGTGTCGACATCGATGTGTGCGTTTTCGCCGCCCATGTCAGTCTTCACCCAGCCCGGATGCAGCGACAATACGGTCAGCTTGTGATCACCCAACTGAGTAATGAAGCTGTTGGTCATGGAGTTCAGTGCCGCCTTGCTGGCTTTGTACAGCGCCAGGTCCGAGCCGTCGGGGATGGCCACGCTGCCCAGCACCGAACTCATGAACGCCAGCACGCCAGTGTCCTTGCGGATCTGCCCGACGAAACGCTGGGCCAGGTTGATCGGCGCTACGGCATTGGTGAAAAACAGTTGGCCGACTTCGGCCAGGGTGGCGTGGCCCGGCTCCTGGTTGGCGGGGCCCTTGACGCCCGCATTGACGAACAGCAGGTCGAAGGTGCTGGCCTTGAGGCGTTGGCTCAGGGCGATCACGGCTTGCTGATCGTCCATGTCGAGTTTCTCGATCTGCACCGGCCCAACGGCTTTCAGCGCATCGGCCTTGCTCGGGTCACGCACGGTGGCGGTCACGTCCCAGCCGTCCTGAAGCAGTTGCTTGACCAGCCCAAGGCCCAGGCCGCGGGAGGCGCCGATGATCAATGCGGTTTTTGGCGTAGACATGAAAAGCTTCCTTTAGCGTCGCGGTTCACGGAGTTCAACGTTGTAGCAGGATACGCCCACGGCTGAGGTCGGCGAGTTGAATTTGCAGGGTGTCGATATGTGCTTCGCCCAAGGCCAGTTGCAGCTCGACGCCGTTGGCGGTGAAGGTTTCTTCGACCACCAGTCCACCCAGCTCAGCCACACGCAATTTCACCAGGTTCAGCTCGGCGAAGCCACAGGCGCAACTCAACGGGACACGGCTGATCAGTTCGATGCGGTCGGCCGTTTGCAGGCATTTGTTGGCGCCGCCGCCGTAGGCCCGGGCGAGGCCGCCGGTGCCCAACTGGATGCCGCCGTACCAGCGAATCACCAGCACCGCCACCTGATCAAAACCCTGTGCCTCGATGGCCGCCAGGATCGGCCGCCCGGCGGTGCCGCCGGGTTCGCCATCGTCGTTGCTGCGGTATTGATCGGCCAGTTTCCAGGCCCAGCAATTGTGCGTGGCGTTCAAGTCGCTGTGTTGCTCGAAAAACGCCTGGGCGTCTTGCGGGCTGGTGATCGGTGCGGCGAGGGTGATAAAGCGGCTTTTGCGTATTTCTTCGCGAAACTCGCAAAGGCCGGTGAGCGTGAAAGGCATAAGTCGCTTCGTTTAATGGACGGGCTTGATGCCACAGCCCTTGAGGATGATATGGATCAGGTTGGTGCCGGCGTCTTCCATGTCCTGCTTGGTCAGCTTGGTGCGACCGGTGACGCGGCAGATCTGGGTGGCGAAGTCGGCATAGTGCTGAGTGCTGCCCCACAGCAGGAAGATCAGGTGCACTGGGTCTATCGGGTCCATCTTGCCGGCGTCGATCCAGGCCTGGAACACGGCTGCCCGGCCGCTGAACCAGGCGCGGTAGTCCTGGCTGAAATATTCGGTGAGGCATTCGCCGCCACTGATGATCTCCATGGCGAAGATTCGCGAAGCCTGTGGCTGGCGCCGCGAGAACTCCATCTTGGTGCGGATATAGCGGGTGAGCGCCGCGGCCGGGTCATCCTCGGCGGTCAGCGTGTTGAAAGTGCTGTCCCACAGTTCGAGGATATTACTGAGCACCGCGATGTACAGGCCCAGCTTGTTGGTGAAGTAGTAATGCAAGTTGGCCTTGGGCAGCCCGGCACTGGCCGCAATGGTGTTCATGCTGGTGCCTTTGTAGCCATGGCGCGCGAACTCGTCTTCAGCTGCCTGCAGAATCGCTTGTTCGTTCTTTTGCCGAATGCGGCTGGCGGGCTTACCGGCGTGGGTGCTGTGGGCAGGAACTTCGAGGCTCATGGAGGTTTCCGTGCTGATCGATTGAGACGACGTGTGCACAGATAACCCACCCTCAAGCCTCAGACAAGTCCTGATGCAATAAAACCGTCAAAGCGGTTCCAGGCTGTCGCTTTCCGGCGCTTTGTTTGCGGCAGCGTTGAGGGCCTTGCTTTCCGGCAGCAGCAAGCACAATACGATGGCCGTCAGCCCGCCGCTGGTGATGGCGGAGTCAAACAGGTTTTGTATGAGCGTCGGCATCTGATGCAGCAGGTTCGGCTGGGCGGCGATGCCCAGGCCGACGCCAAACGAAGTGGCGATGATCAGCATGCTGCGCCGGTCCAGCGGCGCCTGGGCGAGGATGCGTACGCCCGCAGCGGCGACACTGCCGAACATCACCAGCGTCGCGCCGCCCAATACCGGCTTGGGGATTTGCTGCAGTACTGCGCCAATCAGTGGAAACAAACCGAGACAAAACAGCACCACGCCGATGTACAGGCCAACGTAACGGCTGGCCACGCCAGTGAGTTGGATCACGCCGTTGTTCTGCGCGAAGGTCGTGTTGGGGAAGGCGCTGAAGGTGGCGGCGATCATGCAGCTCACGCCATCACCGAGTACGCCGCCCTTGAGTCGGCTTATATAAGAAGGGCCACTGATAGGTTGGCGGGCGATCATGCAGTTGGCGGTGAGGTCGCCGACGGTTTCAATGCTGCTGATCAGATAAATCAGCGCGATCGGCAGGAAGGCGCTCCAGTCGAAGTTGAAACCAAAGCGGAACGGGATCGGCAGGCTGACCAGCGGCAGGTCGGGCAAGGCTTGAGGCACGAGCTTGCCGCTGAACCACGCAGCCAGGCTGCCGAGCGCGAGGCCGATAATGATGGCCGAGAGGCGCACCCAGGCTGTGTTCGAACGGTTGAGTAGAATGATCGTCAGCACCACGAACAGACCCAGCGCGAGGTTGGTGGGTGCGCCGAAGTCGGGTGCGTTGAAGCCGCCGCCAAGGTCAGTGATACCGACCTTGATCAAGCTGATGCCGATCAGGGTGATGACAATTCCGGTCACCAGGGGCGTGATCACCCGGCGCAGTTGCCCGATAAACCGGCTCAACACGATCTGTACCACGGCGCCGAAAAAGCACACGCCGAAGATCATCGCCATGATGTCTTCCGGGCTGCCGCCGCGTTGTTTCACCAGAAAGCCCGCCGACAACACTGCGCCCAGAAACGCGAAGCTGGTGCCTTGCAGGCAGATCATCCCGGCACCGATACCAAATGGCCTGCGCGCCTGAATGAAGGTGCCGACACCGGAGACCATCAACGCCATGCTGATCAGGTAAGGCAAATGGGCGGTGAGGCCCAGGGTGGAGCCGATGATCAGCGGTGGAGTGATGATGCCGACAAATGCAGCGAGTACATGTTGCAGTGCGGCGAGAAAGGCCGGCGCGGGTTTCGGGCGGTCGTTGAGGCCGTAGATAAGATCGCTGCTGTTGGACGCTTCTGGTGGCATGGCGGGCAAACTCAAGGTCTATGTCCCTGGGTTGTTGCAAAAAGCTGTCCAACTGCTCAGCTTTTAGCTGCGAGGCCGAGTTAGCGGGTTGCTGCGAGGCTTTCCAGGAAGCTTTCCAGCACCAAATGGGGGCGCCGGCCTTTGCGCGTGACCGATGCGAGGCTTAAATCGTAAAAACGCGTAGCCGGTTTCAGCGCACGCAGTCGGCCTTGTTGTACCCACAGGCTCGCGTAGTGGTCGGGCAGGTAGCCGATGTAGCGGCCGGTGAGGATCAGGAACGCCATGCCTTCGCGGTCGGAGGCGCTGGCCGTGCAGTTGAGCGCCTGGTAATGGGCCTGGATCTCGGCGGGCAGGCGGAAGGTCGGAGCGATGGCGTCCTGGGCATCGATGCGTGCATCGTCGAGTTGCTTGTTGTCGGCGTAGAACAAGGGGTGGCCGACTGCGCAGTAGAGCAGTGAGCGTTCGCTGTACAGCGGCTGGTATTCCAACCCTGACAGGGCGCTGGCCTGGGGGACTACGCCGACATGCAGGCGACCGTCGAGTACGCCTTGTTCGACTTCGTTGGGGGCGATCATACGGATCTGGATCTGCACGTCCGGCCCGCGCTCCTTCAGCTGCGCAAGTGCGTGGGTGATGCGCATGTGGGGCAGGGTGACCAGATTATCGGTAAGGCCGATGATCAGCTCGCCGCGCAAGTGCTGGTGCAGGCCATTGACCTCGGTGCGAAAGCTTTCCAGGGCACTTAGCAGTTGCAGGGCCGACTGGTAGACCTCGCGGCCCTCTTCGGTCAGGGAAAAACCGGCGCGGCCGCGTTGGCACAGTCTTAATCCAAGGCGTTGCTCCAGGTCGCTCATTTGCTGGCTGATCGCCGAGCGCCCGATGCCCAGCACGGTTTCCGCCGCTGAAAAGCCGCCGCACTCCACCACGCTGCGAAAGATGCGCAGCAGGCGGATATCGAAGTCGCTGACTTGGGCCAGGGGATCGGGTCGACGGCTGCTCATAGTTTAGTGAAGGCCTGACTGAAGGTTAGAAGAGTTGAATTTCACCGACTTTATCGTCGTGGCAATTTAGCTGCAACAACGCTTTTCAATCCCGACGCTGCCTTTTGCCCTGCGAGGTTTTGCTGATGAACATGCCCGAAAACGCCCCATCGTCCCTGGCCAGCCAATTGAAGTTGGACGCGCACTGGATGCCGTACACCGCCAACCGTAACTTCCAGCGCGACCCGCGGCTGATCGTGGCCGCCGAAGGAAGCTGGTTGACCGATGACAAAGGCCGCAAGGTGTATGACTCGTTGTCGGGCCTGTGGACCTGTGGTGCCGGGCATACGCGCAAGGAGATTCAGGAAGCAGTCGCCAAACAACTGGGGACTCTGGACTACTCGCCGGGCTTCCAATACGGTCATCCATTGTCCTTCCAATTGGCGGAAAAGATCACCGACCTGACCCCAGGCAACCTGAACCATGTGTTCTTCACCGACTCTGGCTCCGAGTGCGCCGATACGGCGGTGAAGATGGTGCGTGCGTACTGGCGCCTGAAGGGCCAGGCCACCAAGACCAAGATGATTGGCCGCGCCCGTGGCTATCACGGTGTGAACATTGCCGGTACCAGCCTGGGTGGCGTCAACGGCAACCGTAAGCTGTTTGGCCAGGGCTTGATGGACGTTGACCATTTGCCGCACACCTTGCTGGCGAGCAATGCCTTCTCCCGTGGCATGCCGGAGCAGGGCGGTATTGCGCTGGCAGACGAACTGCTCAAGCTGATCGAATTGCACGATGCGTCGAACATCGCCGCAGTATTTGTCGAGCCAATGGCCGGCTCCGCGGGTGTGCTGGTGCCGCCACAGGGTTACCTCAAGCGTCTGCGTGAGATCTGTGATCAGCACAATATCCTGCTGGTGTTCGATGAAGTGATCACCGGTTTCGGCCGTACCGGCTCGATGTTCGGTGCCGACAGCTTCGGCGTGACCCCGGACCTGATGTGCATCGCCAAGCAAGTCACCAACGGCGCGATCCCGATGGGCGCGGTGATTGCCAGCAGCGAGATCTACCAGACATTCATGAATCAGGCGACGCCGGAGTACGCGGTGGAATTCCCCCACGGCTACACCTACTCGGCGCACCCGGTGGCCTGCGCGGCTGGCCTGGCGGCATTGGACCTGTTGCAGAAGGAAAACCTGGTGCAGAGCGTCGCTGAGGTTGCCCCGCACTTTGAGAACGCGCTGCATGGCTTGAAGGGCAGCAAGAACGTGATCGACATCCGCAACTACGGCCTGGCCGGCGCGATCCAGATTGCCCCGCGTGACGGTGATGCCATCGTGCGTCCATTCGAGGCTGGCATGGCCTTGTGGAAAGCCGGTTTCTACGTGCGCTTTGGCGGTGACACGCTGCAGTTCGGGCCAACCTTCAATAGCAAGCCGCAGGACCTGGATCGCCTGTTCGATGCGGTCGGCGAAGTGCTGAACAAGATCGACTGATTTCTCCTTCTATATAGAACAACTTTTTCAGGAGCCCCGCATGAGCCTTATCCAGCATTTGATCAACGGTGAGTTGGTCAATGATTTCGGCCGTAGTGCTGACGTGTACAACCCGTCGACCGGCCAGGTGATTCATCAAGTGCCGTTGGCCAGCCGTGAAACCATCCAACAGGCGATCGACTCCGCCAAGGCAGCGTTCCCGGCCTGGCGTAATACTCCGCCAGCCAAGCGTGCGCAGGTGATGTTTCGTTTCAAGCAATTGCTGGAACAGAACGAAGCGCGTATCTCGCAATTGATCAGCGAAGAGCATGGCAAGACGCTGGAAGATGCCGCCGGTGAATTGAAGCGCGGTATCGAGAACGTCGAGTATGCGTGCTCTGCACCGGAGATTCTGAAGGGTGAGTACAGCCGTAACGTAGGACCGAACATTGATGCCTGGTCAGATTTCCAGCCGCTGGGCGTGGTGGCCGGTATTACACCGTTCAACTTTCCGGCGATGGTGCCGCTGTGGATGTACCCGCTGGCGATCGTTTGCGGCAACTGTTTCATCCTGAAACCATCGGAGCGTGATCCGAGCTCGACATTGCTGATTGCACAACTGCTGCAGGAAGCCGGGCTGCCCAAAGGCGTGCTCAGCGTGGTGCACGGCGACAAGGGCGCGGTGGATGCGCTGATCGAAGCGCCGGAAGTGAAAGCGCTGAGTTTCGTGGGCTCGACGCCGATTGCCGAGTACATCTATTCCGAAGCGACCAAGCGTGGCAAGCGCGTACAGGCATTGGGTGGGGCGAAGAACCACGCGGTGCTGATGCCGGATGCAGATCTGGATAACGCCGTCAGCGCTCTGATGGGGGCGGCATACGGTTCCTGCGGCGAGCGTTGCATGGCGATCTCGGTGGCGGTGTGCGTGGGCGACCAGGTGGCGGATGCGTTGATCGCCAAGCTGGTGCCGCAGGTCAAGGCGCTGAAGATTGGGGCGGGGACTTCTTGTGGCCTGGATATGGGGCCGCTGGTGACCGGTCAGGCGCGGGATAAAGTCAGTGGCTATATAGAAGACGGTGTCTCAGCGGGCGCCAAGTTGGTGGTTGATGGGCGTGGGCTGAGTGTTGCAGGCCATGAAGAAGGTTTCTTCCTGGGCGGTAGTCTGTTTGATCATGTGATGCCTGAAATGCGTATCTACAAAGAAGAGATCTTTGGGCCGGTATTGTGTGTTGTGCGGGTGGATAGCCTGGAAGCGGCCATGCAACTGATCAACGATCATGAATACGGTAACGGTACGTGTATCTTCACCCGTGACGGTGAAGCGGCGCGTCTGTTCTGTGACGAGATTGAAGTGGGTATGGTGGGGGTGAACGTTCCATTGCCGGTGCCGGTGGCATATCACAGCTTTGGTGGCTGGAAGCGCTCGCTGTTTGGCGACCTGCATGCCTACGGGCCGGATGGGGTGCGTTTCTATACTCGTCGCAAGGCGATTACCCAGCGCTGGCCGCAACGGGCCAGCCATGAAGCCTCGCAATTTGCTTTCCCTAGCTTGTAAGCAGTGCTGAAAGCCGGCCCCTTGGGGCCGGCTTTCGCGTTTCTGGGGCTTTTTTGACCCATGTGACAGAAATATGAAAAAAGGTGTTGACGGCAGATTCTGGAAGTCTATAATTCGCCCCACTTCCGGCGCAGTCGAAACGAAAAACTCCTTGGTAAACAAAGAGTTACGCAGAATTCGACAGCGAGTTGCTTCAGTTCATCGAAGCCCAGAAGGAGTTGGTAGAGCAGTGTTGTCTGGCTCTATTAACGTTTCGATCCTCTCGGTCGAAAGCGGAGAAAAAGAGGTGTTGACAGCAGCGTGTAACGCTGTAGAATTCGCCTCCCGCTAACGAGAGATCGGAAGCGCAAGTGGTTGAAGTTGTTGAAGAAATCTTCGAAAACTTCTGAAAATAATCACTTGACAGCAAATGAGGCTGCTGTAGAATGCGCGCCTCGGTTGAGACGAAAGATCTTAACCAACCGCTCTTTAACAACTGAATCAAGCAATTCGTGTGGGTGCTTGTGGAGTCAGACTGATAGTCAACAAGATTATCAGCATCACAAGTTACTCCGCGAGAAATCAAAGATGTAACCAACGATTGCTGAGCCAAGTTTAGGGTTTCTTAAAAACCCAAAGATGTTTGAACTGAAGAGTTTGATCATGGCTCAGATTGAACGCTGGCGGCAGGCCTAACACATGCAAGTCGAGCGGTAGAGAGAAGCTTGCTTCTCTTGAGAGCGGCGGACGGGTGAGTAATGCCTAGGAATCTGCCTGGTAGTGGGGGATAACGTTCGGAAACGAACGCTAATACCGCATACGTCCTACGGGAGAAAGCAGGGGACCTTCGGGCCTTGCGCTATCAGATGAGCCTAGGTCGGATTAGCTAGTTGGTGAGGTAATGGCTCACCAAGGCGACGATCCGTAACTGGTCTGAGAGGATGATCAGTCACACTGGAACTGAGACACGGTCCAGACTCCTACGGGAGGCAGCAGTGGGGAATATTGGACAATGGGCGAAAGCCTGATCCAGCCATGCCGCGTGTGTGAAGAAGGTCTTCGGATTGTAAAGCACTTTAAGTTGGGAGGAAGGGCAGTTACCTAATACGTGATTGTTTTGACGTTACCGACAGAATAAGCACCGGCTAACTCTGTGCCAGCAGCCGCGGTAATACAGAGGGTGCAAGCGTTAATCGGAATTACTGGGCGTAAAGCGCGCGTAGGTGGTTTGTTAAGTTGGATGTGAAATCCCCGGGCTCAACCTGGGAACTGCATTCAAAACTGACTGACTAGAGTATGGTAGAGGGTGGTGGAATTTCCTGTGTAGCGGTGAAATGCGTAGATATAGGAAGGAACACCAGTGGCGAAGGCGACCACCTGGACTAATACTGACACTGAGGTGCGAAAGCGTGGGGAGCAAACAGGATTAGATACCCTGGTAGTCCACGCCGTAAACGATGTCAACTAGCCGTTGGAAGCCTTGAGCTTTTAGTGGCGCAGCTAACGCATTAAGTTGACCGCCTGGGGAGTACGGCCGCAAGGTTAAAACTCAAATGAATTGACGGGGGCCCGCACAAGCGGTGGAGCATGTGGTTTAATTCGAAGCAACGCGAAGAACCTTACCAGGCCTTGACATCCAATGAACTTTCTAGAGATAGATTGGTGCCTTCGGGAACATTGAGACAGGTGCTGCATGGCTGTCGTCAGCTCGTGTCGTGAGATGTTGGGTTAAGTCCCGTAACGAGCGCAACCCTTGTCCTTAGTTACCAGCACGTAATGGTGGGCACTCTAAGGAGACTGCCGGTGACAAACCGGAGGAAGGTGGGGATGACGTCAAGTCATCATGGCCCTTACGGCCTGGGCTACACACGTGCTACAATGGTCGGTACAGAGGGTTGCCAAGCCGCGAGGTGGAGCTAATCCCATAAAACCGATCGTAGTCCGGATCGCAGTCTGCAACTCGACTGCGTGAAGTCGGAATCGCTAGTAATCGCGAATCAGAATGTCGCGGTGAATACGTTCCCGGGCCTTGTACACACCGCCCGTCACACCATGGGAGTGGGTTGCACCAGAAGTAGCTAGTCTAACCTTCGGGAGGACGGTTACCACGGTGTGATTCATGACTGGGGTGAAGTCGTAACAAGGTAGCCGTAGGGGAACCTGCGGCTGGATCACCTCCTTAATCGACGACATCAGCTGCTCCATAAGTTCCCACACGAATTGCTTGATTCATTGAAGAAGACGATAAGAAGCAGCCCGAAATTGGGTCTGTAGCTCAGTTGGTTAGAGCGCACCCCTGATAAGGGTGAGGTCGGCAGTTCGAATCTGCCCAGACCCACCAATTTTGTGTGGGAAACGCCTGTAGAAATACGGGGCCATAGCTCAGCTGGGAGAGCGCCTGCCTTGCACGCAGGAGGTCAACGGTTCGATCCCGTTTGGCTCCACCACTACTGCTTCTGAAAGTTTTGAAAGCTTAGAAATGAGCATTCCATCAAGGTGATGGTGAATGTTGATTTCTAGTCTTTGATTAGATCGTTCTTTAAAAATTTGGGTATGTGATAGAAAGATAGACTGAACGTTACTTTCACTGGTAACGGATCAGGCTAAGGTAAAATTTGTGAGTTCTCTTAGTTGAGAAATTCGAATTTTCGGCGAATGTCGTCTTCACAGTATAACCAGATTGCTTGGGGTTATATGGTCAAGTGAAGAAGCGCATACGGTGGATGCCTTGGCAGTCAGAGGCGATGAAAGACGTGGTAGCCTGCGAAAAGCTTCGGGGAGTCGGCAAACAGACTTTGATCCGGAGATGTCTGAATGGGGGAACCCAGCCATCATAAGATGGTTATCTTGTACTGAATACATAGGTGCAAGAGGCGAACCAGGGGAACTGAAACATCTAAGTACCCTGAGGAAAAGAAATCAACCGAGATTCCCTTAGTAGTGGCGAGCGAACGGGGACTAGCCCTTAAGTGGCTTTGAGATTAGCGGAACGCTCTGGAAAGTGCGGCCATAGTGGGTGATAGCCCTGTACGCGAAAATCTCTTAGTCATGAAATCGAGTAGGACGGAGCACGAGAAACTTTGTCTGAATATGGGGGGACCATCCTCCAAGGCTAAATACTACTGACTGACCGATAGTGAACTAGTACCGTGAGGGAAAGGCGAAAAGAACCCCGGAGAGGGGAGTGAAATAGATCCTGAAACCGTATGCGTACAAGCAGTGGGAGCAGACTTTGTTCTGTGACTGCGTACCTTTTGTATAATGGGTCAGCGACTTATTTTCAGTGGCGAGCTTAACCGAATAGGGGAGGCGTAGCGAAAGCGAGTCTTAATAGGGCGTCTAGTCGCTGGGAATAGACCCGAAACCGGGCGATCTATCCATGGGCAGGTTGAAGGTTGGGTAACACTAACTGGAGGACCGAACCGACTACCGTTGAAAAGTTAGCGGATGACCTGTGGATCGGAGTGAAAGGCTAATCAAGCTCGGAGATAGCTGGTTCTCCTCGAAAGCTATTTAGGTAGCGCCTCATGTATCACTGTAGGGGGTAGAGCACTGTTTCGGCTAGGGGGTCATCCCGACTTACCAAACCGATGCAAACTCCGAATACCTACAAGTGCCGAGCATGGGAGACACACGGCGGGTGCTAACGTCCGTCGTGAAAAGGGAAACAACCCAGACCGTCAGCTAAGGTCCCAAAGTTATGGTTAAGTGGGAAACGATGTGGGAAGGCTTAGACAGCTAGGAGGTTGGCTTAGAAGCAGCCACCCTTTAAAGAAAGCGTAATAGCTCACTAGTCGAGTCGGCCTGCGCGGAAGATGTAACGGGGCTCAAACCATACACCGAAGCTACGGGTATCACGTAAGTGATGCGGTAGAGGAGCGTTCTGTAAGCCTGTGAAGGTGAGTTGAGAAGCTTGCTGGAGGTATCAGAAGTGCGAATGCTGACATGAGTAACGACAATGGGTGTGAAAAACACCCACGCCGAAAGACCAAGGTTTCCTGCGCAACGTTAATCGACGCAGGGTTAGTCGGTCCCTAAGGCGAGGCTGAAAAGCGTAGTCGATGGAAAACAGGTTAATATTCCTGTACTTCTGGTTATTGCGATGGAGGGACGGAGAAGGCTAGGCCAGCTTGGCGTTGGTTGTCCAAGTTTAAGGTGGTAGGCTGAGATCTTAGGTAAATCCGGGATCTTAAGGCCGAGAGCTGATGACGAGTTACCTTTTAGGTAACGAAGTGGTTGATGCCATGCTTCCAAGAAAAGCTTCTAAGCTTCAGGTAACCAGGAACCGTACCCCAAACCGACACAGGTGGTTGGGTAGAGAATACCAAGGCGCTTGAGAGAACTCGGGTGAAGGAACTAGGCAAAATGGCACCGTAACTTCGGGAGAAGGTGCGCCGGTGAGGGTGAAGGACTTGCTCCGTAAGCTCATGCCGGTCGAAGATACCAGGCCGCTGCGACTGTTTATTAAAAACACAGCACTCTGCAAACACGAAAGTGGACGTATAGGGTGTGACGCCTGCCCGGTGCCGGAAGGTTAATTGATGGGGTTAGCTAACGCGAAGCTCTTGATCGAAGCCCCGGTAAACGGCGGCCGTAACTATAACGGTCCTAAGGTAGCGAAATTCCTTGTCGGGTAAGTTCCGACCTGCACGAATGGCGTAACGATGGCGGCGCTGTCTCCACCCGAGACTCAGTGAAATTGAAATCGCTGTGAAGATGCAGTGTATCCGCGGCTAGACGGAAAGACCCCGTGAACCTTTACTATAGCTTTGCACTGGACTTTGAATTTGCTTGTGTAGGATAGGTGGGAGGCTTTGAAGCGTGGACGCCAGTTCGCGTGGAGCCATCCTTGAAATACCACCCTGGCAACTTTGAGGTTCTAACTCAGGTCCGTTATCCGGATCGAGGACAGTGTATGGTGGGTAGTTTGACTGGGGCGGTCTCCTCCTAAAGAGTAACGGAGGAGTACGAAGGTGCGCTCAGACCGGTCGGAAATCGGTCGTAGAGTATAAAGGCAAAAGCGCGCTTGACTGCGAGACAGACACGTCGAGCAGGTACGAAAGTAGGTCTTAGTGATCCGGTGGTTCTGTATGGAAGGGCCATCGCTCAACGGATAAAAGGTACTCCGGGGATAACAGGCTGATACCGCCCAAGAGTTCATATCGACGGCGGTGTTTGGCACCTCGATGTCGGCTCATCACATCCTGGGGCTGAAGCCGGTCCCAAGGGTATGGCTGTTCGCCATTTAAAGTGGTACGCGAGCTGGGTTTAGAACGTCGTGAGACAGTTCGGTCCCTATCTGCCGTGGACGTTTGAGATTTGAGAGGGGCTGCTCCTAGTACGAGAGGACCGGAGTGGACGAACCTCTGGTGTTCCGGTTGTCACGCCAGTGGCATTGCCGGGTAGCTATGTTCGGAATAGATAACCGCTGAAAGCATCTAAGCGGGAAACTAGCCTCAAGATGAGATCTCACTGGAACCTTGAGTTCCCTGAAGGGCCGTCGAAGACTACGACGTTGATAGGTTGGGTGTGTAAGCGCTGTGAGGCGTTGAGCTAACCAATACTAATTGCCCGTGAGGCTTGACCATATAACACCCAAGCAATTTGACTACTCTAACGAGCATCAGATTGCGGTGTGTGAAGACGAAATGAACCGAAAGTTCGATGTTCACAAAACACCGAAAGCTGTCACATACCCAATTTGCTGAAGCGAGGCCCAGGCCACGACTCAGTACCCGAATTTCTTGACGACCATAGAGCATTGGAACCACCTGATCCCATCCCGAACTCAGCAGTGAAACGATGCATCGCCGATGGTAGTGTGGGGTTTCCCCATGTGAGAGTAGGTCATCGTCAAGATTAAATTCCAGAACCCCTGATTGCTAACGCAGTCAGGGGTTTTGTTTTGGGCGGTCGAAAACTCAAGCGCTACTTATCCCCCGACAAATTTGCACAGTTATTTCTGAACCAGAGCACTAGAATAGGCACCTAACCATTTTTAGAGCCAGAGCCCTATCTATGCCTGATCCGGCTGATGCCCTCGAGCTATCGGATTTACCACTGGACGACCTGGTGGCATGCCATGAGTGCGACTTGCTGATGCGCAAACCGGAGCTCGCCCTTGGCGAAAAAGCCCAATGCCCGCGTTGCGGTTATGAGCTTTTTGCTCACCGCCACAATGTCGTTGAGCGAAGCCTCGCCTTGGTGCTGGCTGCACTGTTGCTGTATATACCCGCGAACTTTCTACCCATCATGCAGCTCAATCTACTTGGGCAGTCCTCCGAGGACACCGTGTGGAGTGGCGTCGTTGGTTTGTTTGACACCGGCATGCAAGGTGTCGCCGCTGTGGTTTTCCTGTGCAGCATGGGCATCCCCTTGCTCAAGCTGCTTTGCCAATTGGCAGTGCTGCTCAGCATCCGCTGGAATGTCGGGCGCAGTTATGGGCTGCTGCTGTACCGCATTTACCATCACATGAAAGACTGGGGAATGCTGGAGGTCTATTTGATGGGCGTACTGGTGGCGATCGTAAAACTCGCCGACATGGCCTCCATCACGATAGGCCTGGGGCTGGTCTGCTTTATCAGCCTATTGGTGGTTCAGGTGTTGCTTGAGGTGGTGATGTCGCCCCACCAGATCTGGCAAGCGCTATCAGGAGAGGATGATCATGCGGGCGATTGATGCAGGCATTCTGATTTGTACCGAATGCCACGAGTTGAACATACAAGACGCTGATAGCGACGAGCAAACCTGCACCCGTTGTGGAGCGCTGATCCATGCCCGTCGCCCCAACAGCCTTACCCGTACCTGGGCGCTGCTGATCACCGCGGCGATCTTGTACATTCCCGCCAACCTGTTGCCTATCATGACCATCAATTCGCTTGGACAGGGTGACCCCAGCACTATCATGGCCGGGGTGATTCAACTGGTGCAGCATGGCATGTACCCTATCGCGGCTGTGGTGTTCATCGCCAGCATCCTGGTGCCGACGTTCAAGCTGGTCGGCATAGGTCTGCTACTGTTCTCGGTGCAGCGTCACCAACCCCTGTCCGCGCAACAACGCATTGTGATGTACCGCTTTATCGAATTCATTGGCCGCTGGTCCATGCTGGATATCTTCGTGATCGCCATCCTGGTGGCGGTTGTAAACTTTGGGCGACTCGCCAGTGTCGAGGCCAATCTCGGCGCTGCGGCGTTCGCCAGTGTGGTGATCTTGACGATGCTTGCCGCAGTAACTTTTGATCCCCGACTGATTTGGGATAACACGGAGTCGGACGACGACCATGAGTGATTTGCCTAAAGCTAAAACCCGCCCAGCCTCCAACTGGTCGGCCATTTGGGTGTTGCCTCTGATTGCCCTGATCATCGGTGGCTGGCTGGGGTGGCGCGCCTATTCCCAGCAGGGCATCGACATCCAGGTGCGCTTTGAAAGCGGCGAAGGCATCCAGGTCAACAAGACCGAAGTGGTCTACAAAGGCATGCCGGTGGGCAAGGTCAAGGCCCTGGCCTTGGATGACGAGGGTAACAATCGCGGGGTGATTGCCACCATCGAGATGAACAAGGACGTCGAACAATACCTGAAGACCAATACCCGTTTCTGGCTGGTAAAACCGAGTGTCAGCCTCGCCGGCATCACCGGCCTGGAAACCCTGGTGTCGGGTAACTACATCGCTGCCAGCCCTGGTGACGGTGAGCCCACGCGCAAGTTCAAGGCGCTCTCCGAAGAGCCGCCCTTGTCCGACGCCAAGCCCGGTTTGCACCTGACCATCAAGGCTGACCGTCTCGGTTCGCTCAACCGTGGCAGCCCGGTGTTCTACAAGCAGATCCAAGTGGGCCAGGTCAAAAGCTACCTGCTCTCCGAAGACCAGAGCACCGTCGAGATCAAGGTCTATATCGAACCGACCTACGCCAGCCTTGTGCGTAAACACACACGTTTCTGGAACGCCAGCGGCATCAGCATCGATGCGAATCTCTCCGGCGTGAAAGTGCGCAGCGAATCCCTCTCCAGCATCGTGGCAGGCGGCATCGCCTTCGCCACGCCGGAGAACCGCAAGGACAGTCCGCCTACGGATCCGAGCCTGCCATTCCGCCTGTACGAAGATTTCGACGCCGCCGCGGCCGGCATCAAGGTCAAGGTCACACTCTCCGACTTCGAAGGCCTGCAGGCCGGCCGTACACCCGTGATGTACAAAGGTATCCAGGTCGGCAGCCTGAAAACGCTGAAGATCAACCCAGACCTTTCCAGTGCTAACGCCGAACTGACCCTTGATCCCCTGGCTGAAGATTACCTGGTGCAAGACACTCAGTTCTGGGTGGTCAAACCGTCTATTTCCCTGGCGGGTATCACCGGGCTTGAAGCCTTGGTCAAAGGTAACTACATCGCCATTCGCCCAGGTGACAAAGGGACGCCTCCACAGCGTGAGTACGTCGCACGGGCCAAGGCGCCACCGTTGGACCTGCGTTCCCCTGGCCTGCACATGGTGCTGTTCACCGACAACCTCGGCTCCCTGGATGTCGGCAGCCCGATCCTCTACAAACAGGTCAAGGTCGGCTCGGTGCAGAGCTACCAGTTCTCGCGCAAGAACAAGCAGTTGGTGATCGGTGTCCACATCGAGAAGGAATATGAAAACCTGGTCAACGGTTCGACACGCTTCTGGAATGCCAGCGGCGTCACCCTGACCGGTGGCCTTACTGGCGGCATCCAGGTGAAGAGTGAATCCTTGGCCAGCCTGATGGCCGGAGGCATCGCCTTCGAAACACCTGAGCAGAACGTTCCGCTGAAAAAGCGCATCCCGCGTTTCCGCCTGTTTGCCGACCGCGAGGCCGCCAACCAGCACGGTACCCTGGTGACCATCAAGGTCGACCGCGCTGACGGCATGCGCCCTGGTACACCGGTACGTTTCAAAGGCCTGGACGTGGGCAAGATCGAAAGTGTTGACCTCAGTGCCGATATGCAATCGGTGCTGCTCAGTGCGCGTATCACCCAGGTAGCGGATCGTATCGCCCGCGTCGGCAGTCAGTTCTGGGTGGTCAAGCCTGAGCTGGGCCTGATGAAAACCGCCAACCTGGAAACCCTGGTCACCGGTCAATACATCGAAGTGCAACCGGCAGCAAAAAACGCCGGCCCGCAGAAGAGTTTCGTCGCGCTGGACCAGCCCCCTGAAGCCGCCCATCAGGAAGCCGGCCTGAGCCTGACACTCAGCGCCGCCCGCCGTGGATCGTTGAAGGAGGGCGTACCGGTCACCTACCGCGAAGTCACCGTGGGCAAAGTCACTGGCTACGAGCTGGGCCAAACCGCCGACCGCGTGTTGATCCACATTCTGATCGAGCCGAAATATGCCCCGCTGGTCCGTGGCGGCAGCCGGTTCTGGAACACCAGTGGCTTTGGCCTCGACTTCGGCCTGTTCAAAGGCGCAACCGTACGCACGGAGTCCTTGGAAACCCTGGTCGCCGGCGGTATCGCCTTCGCCACACCCGATGGCGAGCGCATGGGCAATGCCGCCCGGCCACAGCAAACCTTCCCGCTGTTCGACAAGTTTGAAGATGAGTGGCTGACCTGGGCACCTAAAATCCCGCTCGGCAAATAAGCGCCACAAAAAAGGCCGCGATCCATAGATCGCGGCCTTTTGCATTTCAGTGTCTCGTCCTAAATAAGGTTTACACCTTCTGACGTCTTATCGGGAAGGTGCAATGAATACGGGCGCAAAACGCAGTCAACGAGATTACACGCTGACTTTTAAATTGTCGGTTGTCGACCAAGTCGAAAAAGGCGAGTTGAGTTATAAAGAAGCTCAACGGCGTTATGGGATTCAGGGTCGTTCGACGGTGTTGGTGTGGTTACGCAAGCATGGTCGGCAGGACTGGAGCCAAGGCGCCTCCATTCGGACCCAGAGGAGCCGACCGATGGACAAACCTACCTTGCCGTTGACTCCCGAGCAAAGAATCAAAGAGCTCGAGGAACAACTGGCACTGGCCAACCAGAAGGCCAAATTCTTTGAAGACGTGGTCGATGTTCTGAAGAACGATTACGGTGTATCCGTTGTAAAAAAGCGGTCCGGCAAGTCGTTGCGCAAACCCAGACCCTGAGTGTCAGCAGGGCTTGCCAGTTTATGAGTATCAGTCGCCAAGCCTATTACAAGCGTGACCGGGTCCATCGTGCCCGAGCCGATCAAGATCAGAAACTTCTCCAGTTTGTGCAGGAAGTTCGTGTGCGCCAACCGTGCATTGGCACCCGCAAATTGCACTCGATGATGCAAGCGAAGCATGACAAGCCAGAATTGCATGTCGGACGAGATCGTTTGTTTGGGGTTTTACGAGAGCACCGGCAGTTGGTGCGCAGGAGACGGGCCTATCACAAGACGACCGATAGCCATCATCGCTTTCGCTGCCATCCCAATTTGCTAAAGCCTGGCCCGCAACAAGTCGTAGCTACTGGCCCGGAACAGGTCTGGGTGGCGGATATCACCTACCTATCTACAGGGCGCGATGAACCGGCCTACCTAAGTTTGGTGACGGATGCCTTCTCGAGGAAAATAGTTGGTTATCACGTGCATGGCAGTCTACATGCCGATTCGGTAGCCCAAGCCTTACGCATGGCGTTGAAGGCACGTCGAACGGGCCAGAAACTGGTTCATCACTCGGATCGCGGCGTGCAGTACTGCTCAGTGCTCTATCAAAAAATCCATGCCAAGCATGGCATCACATGCTCGATGACTGATGGCTACGATTGCTACCAAAACGCCTTGGCAGAACGGGTCAACGGAATCTTGAAGGCGGAACTCTTGCTTCACCGGCCGACAGACTTGGTTCAAGCGGAGCAAATGGTGCGGGAGGCGATCTTGATCTACAACCAGGAGCGCCCGCACTTGTCCTTAAAATACAAAACGCCCGATGCAGTGCATCGGGCGTTGGGGTGAAACAGGTGTAAACCTATTTCAGGACTAGACACAGCGCAGGGCGTCAGACTTCATCCAGCTCCGGCTCATCCGCCTGCACATTCATCGTCGCCTTCACCACATCATGACGACGGATGTACTTCCAGTCCGCCTCATCGATGTAGATCCCATTCGGCCCGCTGCCACCTTCCAGGTCGATCGCCACCTGGGCGGAGACCTGCGGCTTCACACTGGCCAGGATCGGTACGAAGCCCAGCTGCAAGCTGGTCTCCAACAGGGCAGCCTGGTTCTTCTCATCGATGTCCGCCGCTTCGTCGAGGTAGTACGGCAAGCGCACACGCCCGGCCTGGTCACGGTCCATCAAGTGCAGCAACAAGTACATGTTGGTCAGCGCCTTGATGGTCATGGTGGTGCCGTTGGACGCGGCGCCATCGATGTCAGTGTGAATCACCGGCTGGCCATGCACTTTGGTGATCTCGAACGCCAGCTCGAACAAGTCCTTGAGGCCCAGTTGGTTATGGTTGGCCGCCACCAGCCGCGCCAGGTACTCCTTGGCTTCTTCGTTCTTGTTGTCCTGCTCGGCGCTCTGGCTCAGGTCGAACACCGACAGGGTTTCGCCTTCTTCATACTGACCGGCGCTGTGGATGATCTGGTCGATATGCTTGAGCGCTTCCTTGTTCGGCGCCAGCACGATGCGGAAGCTTTGCAGGTTGGAGACTTGGCGTTTGTTGATCTCACGGTTGAACAACGCCAGTTGATGCTCAAGGCTGTCGTAGTCGCTGCGGATGTTGCGCAGGGTCCGTGCGATATCGGTGACCGCCGCACGGCGGGCTTTGCCGAGTGTCAGCGCTTCATCCGTGCGGTGCGCATAAGCGTTGATCAGCAATTGCAGGCGACGCTCGACATCATCCTCGCTGTCGAACTTGGCCACGCCCTTGAGGCGAACCTGGGCGTACAGCGCTTCGATCTGGCCATCGGCGCGCAGCAAACCTTGCCAGCTGTCCTGATAGTCATTGAGCAGCGGCAGCAGGTTGTCCATGGAGTCGTCGACCGGGTCCATGAACGGCGTGCCGAACGGCAAGTCCGCCGGCAACAATTGACGGCGACGCAACGCGTCGTCCAGCGTACGTTGCTTGGCTTCCATGTCACCGATCTGGCGGCCGACCAATTGCAGCTTGGCCGACAGTTGCTGAACACGCTCGGTGAACGCATCACTGGAACGCTTCAACTCATCCTGCGCCGCTTCCATCTGCGCCAGGTTTTCCAGCTTCTCGCCTTCTTCGGCGCTCAGGGTTTGCGCACGGCGGAAGTCTTCAAGGGCCTTTTGCGCATCGAGCACCTGCTGGTACAGCGCTTCGGTCTGCGTCTTGCTCGCGGCACGGTCGGAGGCGACAGCCTGTTGGGTTTTCAGCTGCTTGAGTTCTTTCTCCAGGCGCTCTTTCTGGTCGCGCAACGCCGCGCGATCCGCCAGGGCCTGCAAGGCCGGTGGTTCGATGTGGGAGATGTCGATGGACAGCCCCGGTACTTCAAAGCGCTCACCCTTGAAGCCGTCGAGTATCTGCTCCAGGGATTTGACCCACTGGCCGTCCTCGTCCAGCGTGATGCCATGTTCGCCCAACGGCAGGCTGAACAACGAACTGTTGAACAGGCGCATCAGACGCTCGACGTCTTGCTGTGAGAATTCTTCGCGCAGTTTGGCGTAGCTGTTGTTGTCCGCGTGATCGAGCTGCTGCTTGACCGACTTCAGGCGCTTTTCCAGATCGCGCAAACGCTCGTCCAGATCCTCGGCGCTGAACTGCCGCGACTGCGCCAGGGCGCCCGCCAGTTCATCGTGGGCATCCTTGGCCGCCAGCAGTTGCTGCTCCAGCACCTTCACGTCATCCACCAGGGCGAAGCGATGCTTGAGCACCGACAATTCGCCCAGCCAACGCTGGATACCGCTGATTTCCCGCTCCAGGCGCATCAGCTCCTGGGTGCCGCCACGTTGGTCGTTTTGCAGCGCGTCCTGCTCGTTGCGGTAGTGCTCGGCCTGAATCGTCAGTTCTTCCTTGCGCGCACTGGCGTAGTCCGACCAGGTGCCCAGCAACGAGTCGAGCAATGGCGACAGGCGATGCAATTTGCCACGCAGCACGTCGCGCTGACGAACACCATTGGACAGCGCTTCAACCAGCGGGCCAGCTGCAACCAGGGAGTTGTAGTCCTGCTCCATGCGTCGCACATCGCGGAAGGCTTCTTCGCACGCCGCGATGTAGTCCACGCTACCCGAACGCAGGCTGTGTTCAAACGCATCGAGGAACAATTGCTTGAGCTTGGCCGCGGTGATTTCACGCATGTGCAGCAGGTTGATAAACAGTGCGCGGAAGGTCTTCAGGCTCTGCTCACTGGTGGAGCGCAGTGGAATCAACGTCAGGTCCAGCGGGATCGACGTATGCCCGCCCACCAGCAAGCGACGCAGTTCATCCGGCTTGAGTTCGTAGGCTTTCAGGCCTTCGCGCTCGAGGTTGGTGAACAGCTCTTTCTGACGCAGGCAGGTGTCATTCTTCTGGTAGTGCGCCAGGTCCAGCTTGCCGGCATAGGCGAAGAACTGGTGACCGAAACCACCGCCCGGGCCACGCCCGACCACGCCGATCACATGGGGGCCGTGGGGCAGCGAGACTTCCACGAGGATGTAGCTGGTGTCGGTGGCGAAGTAGAAGCGCCGCGATTGTTCCAGGGTGTACTTGCCGAAACTCATGTCCGACATGCGCGCCAGGATCGGGAACTGCAAGGCGTTGATCGAGGCGGATTTACCCAGGTTGTTCGCGCCATACACGGACAGCGGCTCTTCCAGCGGGAACAGGCCCAGGCTGTAGCCGGCGGTGTTCAATAGGGCGAAGCGGCGGATGCCGTAGCGTTCCTTGCTCATGCATCGGTCTCCTGTTCTTCGGCAATGGCGCGGGCCAGGGCGTCTTCTTCGCTTTCATCGGCGAAGTCGCTCAAGTCGAGTGGGTCATCGGTTTTCAGCAATTTCTCATCGCTGTCTTCGTCGATGATCACCGGTGCCGGCAGCGGCAACACGCTGTGCACGCTGGCTGCCAGGTCGCGGTCTTGCTGCACCGACAGGCACACATCGAGGAAGCGGTGCATCGGCGGCAGGAAGCGATAGATGCCGTTGTCTTCGCTGGCAAAACCCAGCTGGGTCATGCGGCGCATGATTTTTTCTTCGAGTTCTTCCTGGGTCTGCACCTCGGCCTGGATAAACAGGTCACGGTACTTCTCCAGCAACGATGGCAGCTCATCACGGCCGAGGCTGCCACCGTCAAGCACGGCGATCGGGTCGCGGCCCTGGTCGGCCAGGTGCTCGACGATGATGAAGGTGAACAGCGCCAGGCGCTGGGCGGTCTTGTTGACCTGCGCGGCGGCCACGGCAGTGTCCGGCACGAAGTAGTAAAAGCCCCGCGTGTCGCACACCAGCTCGAAGCCCAGGGCCTTGAAGAGCGTGCGGTACTGGTCCTGGAAGTTCGACAGCTGTGCGTACAGCTCCGGGTCGCGGCGGCTGACGTGGTAACCCTTGAACAGCTCGCGAAAGATCGGCGCCAGCTGGGACAGTTCGGATAGATCAAGATGCATGAGGTGTACTCGCAGGGTGCTCGGCGGCGTCGGATCCGGCCGGGAGCAGGGCGAATGAGCGCAGGCTGACCTGGTGCTCGTGTGTGTGGTAATCGCGGCGTTCCAGGCGTTCGCGCTTGAAGCGTTTTTCCCGCGAGAGGCGCGAGAACCAGTACAGCAATTCGTCGGTGGCGCCGTCCGGTTCCTGCTCCAGCAGCCAGGTCATCAGGTCCGGCATCGGCAGCGCGTCTTCGCAGCGCTCGAGCATCTCCTTGACCGTGCGCGGTGCACGCTGGGCGTCGCCTTTGTGGGACTTGTGCGCCTTGGGAAAGCGCGCCGGTTTCGGCTCGAAATTCGCCAGGGCATACACATAGGCTTCGACCTGGCTGGCGCTGCCGAGGAAGGTGCTCTGCGGCCGGGTAAACATCGGCATCGCCGCTTGCGGCACTGCGTCCAGGCCTTTGCGGCGAATGGCCGACAAGGCCAGCGCCGCACCACGGGTCACGGCGTTGTGCCGACGCGCTTCTTCACGCAGCGGCAGCAGCAGTTCGCGGGCATGACGCAAGGTCAACTGGGCGCTGGTCTGCATCTCCAGGATGCGCGCGTGGGTGCGCAGCAACATGTCGTCGTCCACCAGGTGGCCGAGGCGCTGCTGTTCGGTGAGCATGCGCAGCAACACATTTTCCACCTTGCGCACGCCTTGTTCGAAGGCGCCGTCGGCGTTCACCAGCTGGATCATCGGTTCGACGTATTCGTCCCAGGTCGCCAGGACCTCGGCATAACGCTGGCGCAACGGGATCTGCCGGTCGCTGGTCTTGGCGCGGTCGGCCACGGCGGCGAGGGCCTGTTCGTCGTTGGCGAGTTTTTTCAGCACATCGCGCACGCGCATGTCGAGCAGGCGCAGTTGACGGGCCAGGTCGTGGCCATCGCGGATGTCGAAGGCGTCCTGGATGTAACCGGCCAGGCGCTCGAGGTGGCGCAGGTAGGCTTCGATTTCCAGGCACAGGCCAAGCCGGTGCTCCTTGCGAAGATAAGCCAGGAAGTCGTGGATCTGTGCGTTGAGCTCGAAACGGTTCGGGCTCTTGGCGACAGGCACCAGGATGTCCAGGCGAATCCACACGTCCAGCAGGCTGGTGATGTCCTGTGGCGTGCTGTCCAGTTGTTGGGCGGCCAGTTGTGCGCGCAGTTCACTCAGGCTCAGGGTGCCCTGGTCGAAGTGTTCGCACAGTGGCTCAAGCAGGGCCCAGTGTTCGGCGAGGGCGCGCAAGACGCGCTTGGGTTCGATCATCGGAATGGCCAGCTGGTTGGCGATTAAAAGTCGCGATTGTACTGCATCGGACGCGGGATTTATCCACAGCCGGTCAGTACGCAGTGGGCGATTGTTGCCGAACAGCGGTAGAATCCCCGCTCTTTAGTTATCCACAAGTGGCCGAGCTGTGCTTATCGAGTCCCGACGTCGCGCTTACTTGACCGCCATGCAGGTGGTCAACTGGCTGCCCCGCACCGAACTGCCGTTTGCCGCGCCGTCGCGGCCCGAGCTGTTGCAGGCGCTTGAGCCCTATGAGGCGTTCGAGTCTTCGGGCGAGGAAGCGGCTGCGCCGGTGGCTGTGGTCAAGCCCACGCCGGAGGCGCGACCGGTGGTCGAACGGGCCAAGATCGAAGTGCCGCGCCCCGCGCCGGTGACCAAGGCCGCCAAGGTGGTCGAAGAGACGGCCCCGGTGGTCAAGGCCCCGGTGGTGCCGCCACCGCGCTTTGCCCTGCAATTGCTGCGTGCCGGGCGCTGCCTGCTGCTGGTGGAGTTGCCCACCGGCGAACGTTTCCAGACCCGCGACCCCGCCTACATGCTGCTCAAGGACATGCTGCGCGCCGCCGGCCTGCCCGACAGCCCGCAAATCGTCGGCGACCCGGTGCGCTGGCCGCTGCTGGTGCGTGGCAACATGGATCAAGGCCCCGAGGCCGCACGGGATTTTGTGCAAGGTTTTGTGTCTGCGCGTCTGGAAGACGAGCCTTGCGCGTGCCTGTGGCTGATCGGCCTGCCTGCCGTGCGTTTTGCCGGCGAGGCCAATGCCGAAGCCTGGTACCGCGAGTTGCAGGTCGAAAGCCTGGGCTTGGTGTGGGCCTTGCCGGGCCTGGAATTATTAATGGAAGAGCCACAGCGTAAGGCTGATGTCTGGCAAGCCATGCGCCGGCTGATGGCGCGCTGGAAAACAACCGATGAGTGAGGCTTTATCCTTCCGCCCGATGACCGAGGCCGACCTCGACGCCGTGCTGAAAATCGAATATGCGGCGTTCAGCCACCCCTGGACCCGTGGGATCTTTCTCGATGGGCTGGGCAAATACCAGATCTGGCTGATGTTTGAAGGTGAGCAGCAGGTGGGGCACGGCGTGGTGCAGATCATCCTCGACGAGGCGCATCTGCTGAACATCACCGTCAAACCGGAAAACCAGGGACGCGGCCTTGGCCTGGCGCTGCTGGAACACCTGATGTCCCGCGCCTATGCCGCCAGTGCGCGGGAGTGTTTCCTGGAGGTGCGCGACAGCAATACCGGCGCGTTTCGCCTGTATGAGCGCTATGGCTTCAACGAGATCGGCCGTCGCCGGGACTATTACCCGGCTGTCGGTGGCCGCGAAGATGCGGTCGTCATGGCCTGCACCCTGGTCGACTAAATACATAGGCCATTGTGGGAGGGGGCTTGCCCCCGATGGCGGTGTACCAGGCACCTTATCAGTCTGATATGCCGCTATCGTGGGCAAGCCCCCTCCCACTTTTAGGGCACGTTTTGTCAGCGGTTACCGTCTACTGGATCAATATCTGCCAATTCGGCCTCATCCAGGCCATTGCCCCCACCGATCTCATCCTCATCGACGATACTCAGGTCCCAGTCCGCCGGTTCGCTTTCGCCCGCTTCCTGAGCATCCCGTGCTCCATCTTCATGGATCAGCGTTTCAGGGCTCATGTCATCGTCCGTCGCTTCATGGTCTTCGGTTGAAGCCCCGGTCATCCCGGCCTCCCGCACCCGTTCGTCACCGATATGCGTGGTGGGCGCGTCTTCTTCAAAATCCAGCTCACGCATCGAGCCCATGCGATCTTCATTATCATCAATCGGTTCGGGCTGTGTAGCGCCGTAGGGACGTCGTGATTCAGTCATGGCCAATCCTCATACTGTGGGGCTTATAGTGTGTGGACAGGCACGGAGGGCTAAAGATTCAAGCTGATTCGTGCTGAGCGTGACCTGGACGCGGGGTTGTCAGTCACAAAACTGCGCATCATTCCTGAGGCTTTCCCTGATGAACGAACTACAAGACCTGCTTGATAACAATGAACGCTGGGCGGACGCGATTAAACAGGAAGATCCCGAATTCTTCGCCAAGCTCGCCCGCCAGCAAACCCCGGAATACCTGTGGATCGGCTGTTCAGACGCCCGCGTCCCGGCCAACGAGATTGTCGGCATGCTGCCGGGTGATCTGTTCGTGCACCGTAACGTCGCCAACGTGGTGCTGCACACCGACCTCAATTGCCTGTCGGTGATTCAGTACGCGGTGGACGTGCTCAAGGTCAAACACATCCTGGTCACCGGCCACTATGGCTGCGGCGGCGTGCGCGCCTCGATGCAGGACCGCCAGTTCGGCCTGATCGACGGCTGGTTGCGCACCATTCGCGACCTCTACTACGAGAACCGCGACCTGCTGGCCCAGTTGCCGACTGAAGAAGAGCGCGTCGACCGTCTTTGCGAGTTGAACGTGATCCAGCAAGTGGCCAACGTCGGTCACACCAGCATCGTGCAGAACGCCTGGCACCGTGGGCAGAGCCTGTCGATCCACGGTTGCATCTACGGCATCAAGGATGGCCGCTGGAAGAGCTTGAATACCACCATCAGTGGTTTCGAACAGTTGCCACCGCAGTACCGCCTGCGTCCGCTGGGCGAAGCCTAAGATCGTTTACGGTCGCGCCACTGAGCCATGAACGCCTGCCCCTCGGCGTTCAGCGGCTCATCGCGACCGGTAATCCAGCCCCGGCAGTTCAACTCGCCGCATTGGCAGGCAAACTGTTGGAACAGCACGTCTTCGGTGCTGGCGTAATCCATGGTCAGCAGGGTGCCGGCCATGATCTCGTGCAAGGTCCAGACCTCCAGGTAGTGCAAGTCGAGAAACACGTTCGGTTTGCACGAGTGCGACAGCAGGCCGCTGAACCAGCAGTCGTAGAGGTGGATGCGCGACGAAAGCTGCAAAGTGTGCAGGCATCGCTCGCTCAGGGCATAGCCGGAGATCTTGGCGATGCACACGCGGCTGTCAAAGGCCATGCTCGCCTTGATTCCGACGCCCACGCCAGCAATGTTGTGCACCACCTCGAATTGCTTGCGAGTTGGGTAGCCTTTTCCGAGTTTGGACTTGAAAGGGTAAAGGCAGTCACTCGCAGCGGTTTTAGCCTTATCCATGGCCTGAGTTTTCATAACTCTCCTGGTTTAGGCTGCATCGACCTGCGGGTGGTGGCTGACTACCAGTCTTGCAGCGGATGGGCGCGGCTCAAGACTCGCTGAACATGGAGCCGATTTCTACTGTCAATGTTGACAGTAGAAATCGGCTGTTTTTTGTGTGATTTACAGCGCCGGCGCACTGACCGTCGGGGTTGGGGCCGCATTGCGCAGCTGTTTCAATTGGGTCTTGATGGTGGGCGTAGCGCACTTGGCATTCGCGTCTTGCGGGGAAAGATTGCGCACCGAGGTGTAGAACAGCTCGCACGTCTGCTCCTTGCGCGTGACTTGCCAGGTATTCATGCAGGCCTTGAGCAAGACATTCGGATCGCTCGCGGGTTTCTGGCCCATCCCGGCCTGCCAGCAGGCGGCGCTCAGGTCCTGGCCCATGACCTTCAAGCCGGCCTCGTCGGCTTTCTGTTCGTTGCCGTCGTAGGTGTCGGGGCTCGCGGCATACCAGATGTAACTGGGGTGGTTCGATCCCAGCACCGAAACGGTTTGGCCGGCGGCGGGGCTGATCTGCGCCAGGCCCAGCACGCCTACCGTCTGCCCGTATTGTTGCTTGATCCAGCTGCGCACCGGTGCGCCGAACGCCACCATCGGCAACGCCCCTTTGGCCGGCAGGCTCAACTCCCGGACCATGCGCGTCTGGTAGTCGGTGAAGTAGCTGTAGACGGTTTCCAGGTCCTTGCCTGCATTGGACGGCGCGGCGATGGGCGCGATATCGATGATGGTCTGGTAAGCCGGCGTTTCGGTGGCCGGGATGCCATTGTCGGTCAACAGGGTAGCCCAGCGGTCGGTGGTGGCCGATTCCAGGTAGTCCTGGGCCTGGGTCAGCGAGTAGTCCGGCGGGAAGTGCAGCAGCTCGATGCTTTTGCGATTTTCCAGGGCCATGCCCAGCGGCAGGAACAGGTACCAGTTGTAGGCCCATTTACCATCGCTGTTGAGCTTGCTGGCGCCTTGATAGGCCAGGTCGGCGGTATTGAGCAGGGTGGTCAGCGGTTGGCCATAACTGTCCGGCACGCCGCTGAAGGTCGCCGATACCTGGCCGTCATGGGTCTTGACGCTGACTTTTGCCCGGCTGTACCCGTCCCGTTGCAGGCTCTGGTTCAAGTAATGCTCGGCAGTCTGTTCCAGCGTCCAGGGCCGAAAGCAGATCACATTGCAGTTATTGGGGAATGCGAACAGCTGAGTCACGCGCTGCGTGCTCCCCAGCGGCACCTCGATGTCGGCCTGTACCGCCGCACTCGCCATCAGTGCGGCCAGGGTGAAGGACAGCCTGGTTGGTTTGAACATGGTTGTTTCCTTGTCAGCGAAAGCCCGTCTGCGCGGGGTGAAAGCCCACCCCAACACAGTAGCGGCTGACCAGGAAAACCGCGTGCTAAATCACCGGGCGTGTCGCTATTGGATAAGAAAACCTACACGCTGAACTGCAACGCGTTGCTCAAGTCGCCCATGGGTTTCTGGCCGCGGGCGATCATCGCATCGTCGCGTTGCTTGAGGCCGTCCAGGGTTTCCAACTGGAACACCCGGGTGATCAGGCGCAGGATCGACGCGGTGTCGTACACCGTATGGTCCACCGTGCCTTTGCGGGCGAACGGCGACACCACCAGCGCCGGAATCCGCGTGCCAGGGCCCCAGCGGTCGCCCTTGGGCGGTGCCACGTGGTCCCACCAACCGCCGTTTTCGTCGACCGTCACCACCACCACCATGTTTTTCCACTGCGGGCTCTCTTGCAGCACCTTCAAGGCACGGGCGATATGGCGGTCGCCCGAGGCGACGTCGGCATAGCCTGCGTGCATGTTCAGGTTGCCCTGGGGTTTGTAGAAGGTCACGGCGGGCAGCTTGCCAGCCTGGGCGTCGGCAAAGAACTTGTTGGTGCTCGACTCGTCCCCCAAACCGCCATCGCGCAGGCGCTTGTCGCGCTCGGTGCGGTTCTCGGGGCCTTGCTGCTTGAAGTAATTGAATGGCTGGTGGTGATACTGGAAGTTCGGGATTTTCGGAATACCGCCCGAATCCTTGAACTGGTCCAGCGTCGCTTGCCACGCGCCGGCGTACCACGCCCAGTCGACGTTCTTCTTCGACAGCTTGTCGCCGATGTGTTCGTGGGTTTGCGGCACCAGCACGTTGGGCAGGTCAGGCTTGGAGTAGTCCGGGTTTTCCGGGTCGCGGATCCAGGTCGGCCAGTACGGTGGAGCCAGGGTGTTCACGCCGTAGCCATCCGGGGTCAGCGCGCTGGGGCCGAACTGCGGCGGGCCGGTCATCGCGCTGGCGGGGGACTTGTCCAGGGGCTTGAGGCGCGGGTCGGTCGGGTCATCGCTTTGCAGCGTGGCGATCTGCGCCTTGGCCACCGATTGCGCGGCATTCGGGTAAAACGGCGCGGTGGCGCTGATCAGGTATTGGTGATTGAGGAACGAGCCGCCAAACGCCCCCTGGAAGAAGTTATCGCAGAGCACAAACTCCTTGGCCACATCCCACAGGCGCAGGGCATAACGACTCTGGGTGTAATGCCCCATCACCAGGCCGCCGGAGTCGGCCCAGGCGACGAAGTTGTCATTCTTGCCGCCGTTGATCTGCATCTGGTTCTGGTAGAACACGTGCCACAGGTCACGGGTGACCAGGCTCAGGGGCAGGTCTTCGGCGTTCGGGCCCTTGAGGGCGAAGGGTGCGTTGGGCAGGTTTTCCTGGAATTGCACTTCGCTGGGGTAGGTCACCCCGTCCACCGTTTGCGGGCCGACTTGCAGCACGCCGCCCCACGTCGGAGGCAGGCTGGTCAACAAGCTGCCATCGCGGTCACGCTGCTGCGTGTCGGCGGCGGATAGCGCCGACAGCGGTTTCTCAACACCCGGGAAGTCCGCAAACAAGTTGTTGAAACTGCGGTTTTCGGCGTAGATCACCACCACGGTTTTCACCTGCTCACGCAAGGCCTTGTCCAACTCTTGCGGCGTCAGCGGCCGCGCCACCGGTTTGCCCGGTGCTTCGCTGGTATTGCCGCAGGCACTCAGGGTCGCACCGACCCCCAACACCGCCGCGCCCCCCAGGAAACGCCGACGGCTGGTGTCGACGGGCGGTTGGGCTGCGGAATCGGGGGAAGGGCGGTCTTCGTGCTCGTCGCTCATTGCGGGGAGTCCTTGGCGAGGTGTTGCAAGATATTTCGCAGGACGGTAGCAATGCAATGTGACGGAACGAAGACAGTGATTTGAATCAGAGGATCACAGCAGACGCAGTGCCAACTCGCTGCCGGCGCGCAAGTACTCGACCTGGGCCGTCACCGCGTCCTTGACGATGGCCTCGCCCGTGTCGGTCAGCCTGGCTTTCTTTGCATCGATGACACTGCTCTGCAACAACTGCATGGCCACGTCGATCGATTTCTGGAAGGCGGTCACGTTGTTGTGCAGGCCGAACTCCTTGACCACAGCGGCCATGCGGCGATCTGCGTCGTCGCGCAAGGTCCTGTATTCAGTGACTGAAACGTTGCCGTCCTGGTAAATATCAGTGATCAACTCTTCCAGTGATTTGGATAGGGGCGTCATCGGAGTTTCCTTGGTGCTAGGTGAGTAGGAGTCCGAGTCAGGTTAATCAACGGTATTGGTGGGTGAAGCCGGGGGTTGCCGTTGTCTGGAGTAGGACAACCCCACGCGTTAGATCAGAAGGTGCTTTTAGGGCATCACCGGCGGCAAATACTTCAACGTCGTCCCCAGCGCCCAAAGCAGGAACAACACCAGCGGCGTATGCACCAGCAACTGCACGAACGAGAATCCGATCAAGTCCCGTGCCTTCAACCCCAATACCCCCAGTAGCGGCAGCATATAGAACGGGTTGATCAGGTTCGGCAGCGCCTCGGCGGCGTTGTAGATCTGCACGGCCCAGCCCAGGTGGTATTGCAGGTCATTGGCCACTTGCATCACGTACGGCGCTTCGATGATCCACTTGCCACCGCCCGACGGGATGAAGAAGCCCAGCACCGCCGAATACACGCCCATCAGCAGCGCGTAGGTGTCGTGGGACGCGATGGAGGTGAAGAAGGTCGAGATATGGTGCGCCAGGGTCTGGCCGTCACCGCCCTTGACCACCGTCATCAGCGCGGCGATCGAGCCATACAGCGGGAACTGGATCAGCACGCCAGTGGTGGTCGGCACCGCCCGCGCCACTGCATCAAGGAAGCTGCGCGGGCGCCAGTGCAGCAGGGCGCCGGTCATGATGAACAGGAAGTTATAGGTGTTCAGCCCCGAGATTGCGCTGATCGCCGGTTTGGTCGAGAACTCATGGAACAGCCAACCGGCCGCCAGCAATGCCAGCAGGATGGTCAGCAATGGGCTGTGTTCCAGCCACTCGCCCGGGCGGGTCGGGGCTTGCAGCTTGGGCAGGTTGAACGCCGGGTCGACTCCACAGGCCTTGGCATCGCGGGCGCTGTTCGGGCCGGGTGCGGTGGCGTAGGCGATAATCAGCGACACCACGATCAACGCCAGCAACAGCACGCCGGATTGCCACAGGAAGATGGTGTCGGTGAACGGGATCACCCCCGTGATCGACAGAATCGACGGCGGCAGGCTCGCCGGGTTGGCCTGCAACTGAGCCGCCGAGGACGACAACCCCAACGCCCACACGGCACCGAGCCCCAGATACGCCGCGGCACCGGCAGCACGGTAATCCATGCGCAGATCCGTGCGCCGTGCCAGCGCCCGTACCAGCAAACCGCCAAACACCAGCGATAAGCCCCAGTTCAGCAACGAGGCGACCATTGAGATCAGCGCCACCCAGGCCACCGCCGAGCGCCCGTTCTTCGGGATTCGCGCCAGGCGGTCGATCAGTTTCACGGCGGGCGGCGAGCTGGCCACCACATAACCGCCGATCACCACAAAGGCCATCTGCATGGTGAACGGGATCAGGCTCCAGAACCCATCACCAAAGGCCTTGGCGGCCTCGGTCGGTGCGGCGCCCATACCCAGGGTCGCCACGGCAACGATGATCACCGCAAGGGCGGCGAATACCCAGGAGTCTGGAAACCAGCGCTCGGCGAAATTGGAACAACGCAGGGCAAATCGGGCATAGCGGCTTTCTTCGATAGCATCGGCCATGAGTCTTTCCTCTTATAGTTATTAGGGTGCAGGCGATTTTTCCGGCATGTTCCGCTACGGCCATTGATATGGGAATGCAGTTATCTTCATCGATCCATGAGGAAAACAAATATATCTGCCGCGATTGCCATCATTGGGCTCAGCTCATAACCTGCACGCCATTTTGTTTGTCTACCGAGCCTCCACATGACTGCCACCTTTCCTACGCAGGCGCAGCGTTTTTCCCGCTCCGACTACAAAACCCTGGGCCTGGCCGCCCTGGGTGGCGCCCTGGAAATCTACGACTTCATCATCTTCGTGTTTTTCGCGCTGACCTTGAGCCAGCTGTTCTTCCCGCCGGAAATGCCCGAGTGGCTGCGCCTGCTGCAAAGCTTCGGGATCTTCGTCACCGGCTACCTGGCGCGCCCGCTGGGCGGCATCCTGATGGCGCACTTCGCCGATCACCTGGGACGCAAGCGCGTGTTCAGCCTAAGCATCCTGATGATGGCCTTGCCTTGCCTGCTGATCGGGATCATGCCCACCTATGCGCAAATCGGTTACTTCGCTCCGTTGATCCTGCTGGCGCTGCGCGTGCTGCAAGGCGCAGCGGTCGGCGGTGAAGTGCCCAGCGCCTGGACCTTCGTCGCCGAACACGCACCGCCCCATCATCGCGGCTACGCCCTGGGCTTCCTGCAAGCCGGCCTGACCTTTGGCTACCTGCTCGGCGCCCTCACTGCCACACTGCTGGCGCAAGTCTTCACCCCTGCAGAAATCCTCGACTACGCCTGGCGCTTCCCGTTCCTGCTCGGCGGTGTGTTCGGCGTGATCGGCGTGTGGCTGCGCCGCTGGCTCAGCGAAACCCCGGTGTTCCTCGAAATGCAGGCCCGCCGCCAGGCCGCCGCCGAACTCCCGCTGCGTGCCGTGCTGCGTGACCATCGCGCGGTGTTGCTGCCGGCGATGATCCTCACCTGCGTGCTTACCTCTGCCGTCGTCGTGCTGGTGGTCATCACCCCGACCATGATGCAGAAAACCTTCGGCATGAGCCCCAGCCACACCTTCGCCTTGAGCGCCTTGGGCATCGTGTTCCTGAATATCGGCTGCGTACTGGCCGGCCTGCTGGTGGACCGCATCGGCGCCTGGCGCGCGGTGCTGGTCTACAGCCTGTTGCTGCCGGCGGGGATCGCGGTGCTGTACGCCAGCCTGATCAACGGCGGAATCTGGCTGGGCGCGGCGTATGCCGTGGCGGGCCTCAGTTGCGGCGTGGTCGGCGCGGTGCCGTCGGTGATGGTGGGCCTGTTTCCGGCGCAGGTGCGGGTGTCGGGGATTTCCTTCACCTACAACATTGCCTACGCGCTGTGGGCGAGTACCACGCCGCTGCTGCTGATTGCACTGATGCCGACCAGCCCGTGGATCTGCGTGGGGTATTGCGTGGTGATGGGGGCGGTGGGGGTGGGGAGTGTGGCGTTGTTTGGAAAACGCCACACGTTGGCTGCGTCGGATTAAGTCAAGAAGTGCCAAAGCACCAGCGTCCCCACCAGACCGACGACTGAGACAATCGTCTGCAACACCGACCACACCCAGATCGTCTGCTTCAACTGCAAGCCAAAGTACTCACGCACCATCCAGAACCCGGCGTCGTTGACGTGGCAGAAGAACACCGAGCCGGCGCCGATTGCCAGCGCGACCAACGAGCTTTGCGTCACCGCCAGCCCGGCCATCATCGGCGCGAGAATGCCCGCCGTCGTGGTGGTGGCGACTGTCGCCGAACCCGTTGCCTGGCGCAACGCAACTGCGATCAGCCACGCCATTAGCAGGTAGGGCATGTGCGCGCCTTCGGCGACCTTGCTGATGGTCTGGCTCACACCAGCATCCAGCAGGGTTTGCTTGAGGCCACCGCCAGCGCCGATGGTGAGCAGCAAGACGGCGATGGGGGCGAGGGCTTTGCGCAGGGTGTTGCCCACGTCGGCCCTAGGCATGCCAGCGGCCCAGCCCAGGCAGATTACGGCGGCGATCACAGCCAGGCCGAGGGCGATCAGCGGTTCGCCGAGAAACTTCAAGGTCAGGCCGAGGGTGCTTTCCGCCGGCAGCGCGACCTTGGCCAAGGTGCTGCCCAGCATCAGGATCACCGGCAACAGAATGATCAGCAACGACACGCCGAAGCTCGGTTGGCGCGGCGCCTTGGGCGGTGCGCTGAACAGTGCGCCGATGTCCGCCGGTTCATCCACCTGCAGGCGCTTGGACAGCCAGTTGCCGTAGATCGGGCCGGCCAGGATCACCGCTGGCACCGCCAGGCAGAAGCCCAGCAACATGGTCAGGCCGAGGTCGGCGTGTAACGCGCCCACCGCAATCAGCGGCCCCGGATGCGGTGGCATCAGGGCGTGCAGGGTGGTCATGCCGGCCAGCGCCGGGATGGCGATTTTCAGCAGCGGCTGGTTCGACCGCTTGGCCATTACAAAGATGATCGGCACCATCATCACCAGGCCCACTTCGAAGAACAGCGGCAGGCCGATCACCATCGCCACGAGCGCCATCACCCACGGCAATGACTTGCCCTTGCCCAGCCCGAGCAGGGTGGTGGCAATGCGGTCGGCCGCGCCGGATTCGGCCATCAATGCGCCGAGCATCGAGCCCAGGGCAATGATGATCCCGGCCTCACCGAGGATCGCCCCGGCACCTTTGCTGAAGGCCTTGGCGACTTCTTCCGGCGGCAGGCCGGCGCCGACACCGGCGATGAAGGTGCCGATCAGGATCGACAGGAATGGCGGCAACTTGGTCGCGCTGATCAGCACGATGATGCTGGCGATGGCCAGCAGTACACAAAACATAAGGCGAGTGTCGTGAACCATCCACGCGGCAGTCGATAACTCCAAGGCGGGACTCCTTATCGAACAGGTTGGGAGAATTGTTTCTTTTTGTTTCCTGCCCGAAAAGCATACCTGATACCGCGATAGCCAAGTGCTTATGTATCGTTTTGGTGCGATCAGCGACAGGCCGCCGAAATGCCCGCCGCAGAGCCATTGCTGTCGGATTTGTAATCTTTGCTCCACCGCCCTGATAAGTCGTGACCGCTACATTGCCCCGGCTAGTATTTCTTGGGCGTGGAACTCTCGTTATGGCAATTTCCGTTAGAAAACTCTTGGGGGCGGGGGCGTTGTGGCTGGTCGCTAGCGCTGCCCAGGCACAGACCCTCACCCTCAATTCAGCCCTGCAAACCGCCTTCGCCAATAACCCTGACCTAGCGGCCGCACAATGGGAAATCGACATCACCCAGGGCGGCCGCCAGCAGGCCGGTTTGATCCCCAACCCGGTGCTCTCCTGGGATGCCGAAGACACCCGTCGCAACTCTCGCACCACCTCCATCAAGCTCAGCCAGACCCTTGAACTGGGCGGCAAGCGTGGTGCGCGCATTGACGTGGCCAGCCGTGCCCAGGACGCCGCCGCCCTGACCTTGGAACAGCGCCGCAACACACTGCGCGCTGACGTCATCGACAACTACTACGGCGCGTTGCGTGCCCAGGAGCGCCTCGACCTGGCGCAGCGTTCCATGGCTGTGGCCGAGCGCGGCCTGGGCGTTGCCAATGGTCGCGTCGCGGCGGGCAAAGCGTCGCCGGTAGAGGCAACCCGTGCGCAGGTACAGCTATCGGAAATGCGCCTGGAATTGAACCGCGCACAGGTCGGCCTCACCGACGCCTATCGCCGCCTGGCCGCGAGTACTGGCAGTGCCGGCGCGGATTTCCAGGTCGTCGCCACACAGCCCCAATCCACACCGCCCCTGCCGCCGGTTGCGCAGTTGTTGACGCGCCTTGAGCAGACCACGGAACTGCGCCTGGCCGAACTGAACATCCTGCAAAACGAAGCCAGCGTCGGCCTGGAAAAAGCCCAACGCATTCCCGACCTCGATGTGTCCATCGGCAGCCAGTACGACGCTAGCGTGCGCGAGCGCGTGAACCTGGTGGGCGTATCGATGCCGATCCCGCTGTTCAACCGCAATCAGGGCAACGTGCTCGCCGCCACCCGCCGTGCCGATCAGGCCCGCGACCTGCGCAACGCCACCGAACTGCGCCTGCGCACCGAAACCCGCCAGGCGCTGGACCTGTGGCAAACCGCCAATACCGAAGTGCGCGCATTCAACCAGCAGATCCTGCCCGCCGCGCAAAGTGCAGTGGACAGCGCCACCCGTGGTTTCGAGATGGGCAAGTTCAGCTACCTCGACGTGCTCGATGCGCAGCGCACCCTGATCGCTGCGCGCAACCAGTACCTCACCGCCACCGCCCAGGCCACTGACGCCTGGGTGCGTATCGAACGGATCTACGGCGACCTCGCCCGGTTTTGATTGTCTTTGGAGTGTTTTATGAATAACCGACACGGCGTGGCACTTGCCGTCGCCCTGGGCCTGATGCTGTCCGGCCTTGCCAGGGCCGACGAGGAAGAAGGCGCCCTCGAACTCACCGAGCAGCAGATCCAGGCCGCCGGTATTCAACTGGCGCAAGCCCAACCCCGCACGATCAGCACGCTGCTGACATTGCCGGGCGAAGTGCGTTTCGACGAAGACCGCACCTCCCACATCATCCCGCGTGTGGCGGGCGTGGTGGAATCCGTCCAGGCCAACCTTGGCCAGTCGGTGAAGAAGGGCGAGCTATTGGCGGTAATTGCCAGCCAGCAGATCTCCGACCAGCGCAGTGAGCTGGCCGCCAGCGAGCGCCGGGTTGAGTTGGCGCGCACCACCTTCCAGCGCGAACGGCAGTTGTGGCAGGACAAGATCTCCGCCGAACAGGATTACCTGCTGGCGCGCCAGGCTTTGCAGGAAGCCGAGATTGCCCTCGACAACGCTCGCCAAAAGATGACTGCGTTGAGCGGCAGCGCTGTGCTGGTCGGCGGTAATCGCTACGAACTGCGCGCCCCGTTCGCAGGTGTCGTGGTGGAAAAACACCTGGGCGTCGGTGAAGTCGTCAGCGAGACCAGCAACGCTTTCACCCTCTCGGACCTGTCCCAGGTGTGGGTGACCTTCGGTGTGTTTCCCAAGGACTTGAACAAGGTCCGGGTCGGCAAACCGGTCACCGTCAGCTCCAGCGAAATGGGCACCCAAGTGCAGGGCACTGTGGCGTATGTCGGCAACCTGCTCGGTGAACAGACCCGCACGGCCACCGTGCGCATCAGTGTGCCCAACCCCGACGACGCCTGGCGCCCTGGGCTGTTTGTCAGCGTGCAATTGGCGACGGATTCCTACCAGGCCAAGGTCACCGTCCCGCAGGCCGCGATCCAGACCGTCGAGGACAAACCCTCGGTGTTCGTCCGCACCGCAGAGGGTTTTATCACCCGCCACCTGGAGCTCGGCGCCAGCGAAAACGGCTACGTCGAAGTGCGCCAGGGCCTCGACGCCGGGGCGCAGGTGGCCACGGTCGGTAGCTTCATCCTCAAGTCCGAACTGGGCAAAGGCTCGGCCGAGCACGCCCATTGATCCTGCGAGTGATTTCCCATGTTTGAGCGCCTTATCCAATTTGCCATCGAGCAGCGCATCATCGTGCTGCTGGCGGTGCTGTTGATGGCCGGTGTCGGCATCGCCAGCTACCAGAAATTGCCCATCGACGCGGTGCCCGACATCACCAACGTGCAGGTGCAGATCAACTCGGCGGCTGCCGGGTACTCGCCGCTGGAAACCGAACAGCGCATCACCTTTCCCATCGAAACTGCCATGGCCGGTTTGCCTGGCTTGCAGCAGACCCGCTCATTGTCGCGTTCCGGTTTGTCCCAGGTGACGGTGATCTTCAAGGACGGCACCGACCTGTTCTTCGCCCGCCAACTGGTCAACGAACGCCTGCAAGTGGCTCGCGAACAATTACCTTCCGGCATCGAAACTGTCATGGGGCCTATCTCCACCGGCCTCGGGGAAATTTTCCTATGGACCGTCGAGTCCGAGGACGGCGCCCGCAAAGAGGACGGCACGCCGTACACGCCCACCGACCTGCGGGTTATCCAGGACTGGATCATTAAGCCGCAACTGCGCAACGTGCCGGGCGTGGCCGAGATCAACACCATTGGTGGCTTCGCCAAGGAGTACCAGATTGCCCCTGACCCCAAGCGCCTGGCCGCCTATAACCTGACCCTGAATGACCTGGTCACGGCGCTGGAGCGCAATAACGCTAACGTCGGCGCCGGCTACATCGAGCGCAGCGGCGAGCAACTGCTGATCCGGGCGCCGGGGCAGTTGGCATCTATCGATGATATCGCCAACATTGTCATCACCAGCTCGGACGGCACGCCGATTCGCGTGCGCAATGTGGCCCAGGTCGAGATCGGCCGCGAACTGCGCACCGGCGCCGCCACTGAAAACGGCCGTGAAGTGGTACTGGGCACGGTGTTCATGTTGATCGGCGAAAACAGCCGCAGCGTGTCCCAGGCCGTGGCGAAAAAACTCGAAGAGATCAACCGCTCGCTGCCTAAGGGCGTAGTGGCGGTCACGGTCTACGACCGCACCAACCTGGTCGAAAAAGCCATCGCCACCGTGAAGAAGAACCTCTTCGAAGGTGCGCTGCTGGTGGTGGCGGTACTGTTCCTGTTCCTCGGCAATATCCGCGCTGCGCTGATCACCGCGATGGTGATTCCCCTGGCGATGCTGTTCACTTTTACCGGGATGTTCACCAACAAGGTCAGCGCCAACTTGATGAGCCTCGGCGCGCTGGACTTCGGCATTATCGTCGACGGCGCGGTGGTGATCGTCGAGAACGCCATCCGCCGCCTGGCCCACGCGCAACAGCGGCATGGTCGCCTGCTGACCCGCAGCGAACGCCTGCATGAAGTATTCGCGGCGGCGAAGGAAGCGCGGCGGGCGCTGATCTTCGGACAGCTGATCATTATGGTGGTGTACCTGCCGATCTTCGCCCTCACCGGGGTGGCCGGGAAGATGTTCCACCCGATGGCGTTTACCGTGGTGATCGCCCTGCTGGGCGCGATGATCCTATCGGTGACCTTCGTGCCGGCGGCGATTGCGTTGTTCGTCACCGGCAAGGTCAAGGAAGAAGAAAATATCGTCATGCGCAGTGCACGCCGAGTCTATGCACCGGTGCTGGACTGGGTGATGGCGCACCGATCGCTGGTGTTCAGCCTGGCCGTACTGACCATCGTCGCCTCCGGCGTTGTCGCCAGCCGCATGGGCAGCGAATTTATTCCCAGCCTCAGCGAAGGTGATTTCGCCCAGCAGGCCTTGCGTGTGCCCGGCACCAGCCTGACGCAATCGGTGCAGATGCAGCAGCAGTTGGAAAAAACCTTGATGGCCCAGGTGCCGGAAATCCAGCGAGTGTTTGCGCGCACCGGCACTGCGGAAATTGCTTCGGATCCGATGCCACCGAACATTTCTGACAGCTACGTGATGCTTAAACCCAAGGACCAATGGCCGGATCCCAAGAAGTCCCGGGAAACCCTGATCGCCGATATCCAACGTGCCAGTGCGATTGTGCCGGGCAGTGCGTACGAGTTGTCGCAACCGATCCAACTGCGCTTCAACGAACTGATTTCCGGCGTGCGCAGTGATGTGGCGGTGAAGGTGTTCGGCGATGACATGGACGTACTCAACGCCACCGCCGGAGAAATCGCCGAGGCCCTGAAGAAACTTGATGGTGCTTCGGAAGTGAAGGTTGAGCAGACCTCCGGCTTGCCGGTGCTGACCATCAATATCGACCGCGACAAGGCTGCGCGCTTTGGCCTGAATGCGGGCGATGTGCAGGACACCATTGCCGTCGCCGTGGGTGGGCGCCAGGCCGGTACGTTGTACGAAGGCGACCGTCGTTTCGACATGGTCGTGCGTTTGTCCGACGCTCTGCGTACCGATATCGACGGGTTGTCACGCCTGTTGATTCCGGTGCCGGGTAACGCGTCTGGCCAGTTGGGGTTTATCGCGTTGTCCCAGGTTGCCAGCCTGGACCTGGTGCTCGGCCCGAACCAGATCAGCCGCGAGAATGGCAAGCGCCTGGTGATCGTCAGCGCCAACGTGCGGGGGCGGGATATCGGTTCGTTTGTCGAGGAGGCCGAGGCTGCCTTGATCGCCCAGGTGAAAGTGCCGGCGGGCTATTGGACCACCTGGGGCGGCCAGTTCGAACAGTTGAAGGAAGCCTCCGAGCGCCTGCGCATCGTGGTGCCAGTGGCGTTGCTGCTGGTGTTCGGCCTGTTGTTCATGATGTTCAACAATCTGAAGGACGGCCTGCTGGTGTTCACCGGGATTCCGTTCGCCTTGACCGGTGGGATCATGGCGCTGTGGCTGCGGGATATTCCGCTGTCGATCTCGGCGGGCGTGGGCTTTATCGCCTTGTCCGGCGTGGCGGTGCTGAACGGCCTGGTGATGATCGCCTTTATCCGCAACCTGCGTGAGGAAGGGCGCTCATTGTCGATGGCGATCAACGAAGGCGCGCTAACCCGACTGCGCCCGGTGTTGATGACGGCGTTGGTGGCGTCCCTCGGGTTTATCCCCATGGCGCTTGCCACCGGCACCGGCGCCGAAGTGCAGCGGCCCTTGGCGACGGTGGTGATCGGCGGGATCATTTCCTCAACATTGCTGACCCTGCTGGTGCTGCCGGCCCTGTATCAGTGGGCGCATCGCAAGGAAGAGGAAACACCAGGCTGAACCGTGTGAACCGGCCCGGCTGGCTGCTGACCTCGGCGTGCCCCTGATGCAGGTGCATGATCGACTGCACAATCGCCAGGCCGAGGCCGGTGCCGCCTTCGGCGCGGGTACGGCTGCTGTCGGCGCGGTAGAAACGTTCGAACAGGTGGGGCAAGTGATGGGCCTCGATACCGCGCCCTGGGTTGCCGACCGACAGCGACACGTTCTGGTCGTAGCTTTCTACCAGCAGCAACACGCTGGAGTCGCAGGGGGTGTGGCGAATGGCATTGGACAGCAGGTTTGAAATGGCGCGCTGGATCATCAAGCGGTCCCCGGTCACCCAGGCATCACCGCGCAGGCTCAGGGTCACGTGCTTGTCTTCGGCGCTGAGGGCGAACAGTTCCATCACCCGTTGCGCTTCCTCGGCCAACCACACCGGGGCAAATTCGGCCCGTGCCGCCGGGTGACTGACCTGGGCCAGGAACAACATGTCGGACACGATCCGCGACAGACGCTCCATTTCTTCGGTGCAGGATTCCAGGCTGGCCTTGTACTCCGCCGAGGGCCGCTCGCGGGACAGGGTCACCTGGGCCTTGCCCATCAGGTTGGTCAGCGGGGCGCGCAGTTCGTGGGCCAGATCGTCGGAGAACTGCGACAGCTGCTGCACCCCGGCGTCCAGGCGATGCAGCATGAAATTGATGCCCTGGGCCAGTTCGCCGAGTTCCTTGGGCAGGTTGTCCAGAGCCAGGCGATGGGTCAGGTCCTGGGTGCTGACCTTGGCCGCCACCCGGCTGAACTGCTGCAAGGGCGCAAGCCCGCGTTGCACCAGCCACCAGGCGCCCATGCCGATCAGGATCAGCAGCATCGGCAGGGCGATCACCGTGGAGCGTAGGTAGGCACTGAGCAGCGCTTCATCATCGGAACGGTCCAGCGACAGCAGCACGCGTACGTACTCGCCCCCTTGCAAGGGCATCAGGCGCGTAGCGCTGAGAATACGATTGCCCTGGCCATCGACCCAGTTCAGATAGGCCAGGTTTTTGCCGGTGGGCACATCGAGCAACAGCGGTTGCTGGGGCTTGGCGCCGACGCTGAGGAGTACCGGTGCATCGGGCCGTGCGCCGATGATGGTCAGGTAGATGTTGTCGTGGCCCATCACCAGGTCCAGCAGTGAATGGGGGCGGTTGGTGATGCGGTGTTCATCGAGGCCCTGGCCGAGGGTATGGGCCAGTTGCTCCATTTTGTTTTCCAGGCCCTTGCGTGCGAGCTTGTCCAACTCGTGGGTCAGGGCCAGGTACGCCAGGGTTGCCAGCAGCACTACCAACCCGGCGCCCATCAGGCTGACGGTCAACCCCAGGCGCATCGACAGGCTGCTGGTCTTCATGGTCGCGCCTCCAGCACATAACCCACGCCGCGAATGGTGTGGATCAACTTCACCTCGCTCTGGTCATCGACCTTGGCCCGCAGGCGGCTGATGGAGACCTCCACCACATTGGTGTCGCAGTCGAAGTTCATGTCCCACACCAGCGAGATGATCTGCGTGCGGGTCATCACCTCGCCGTTCTGGCGCATCAGCACGTGCAACAGGGCGAACTCCTTGGTGGTCAGGTCGATCCGGCGGTTGCCGCGGTAGGCGCGATGCCGGCGCGGGTCCAGTTCCAGGTCCGAGACGCGCAGCACGTCCGGCACCGGGATGTGCTCGCTGCGCCGCAGCAAGGTGCGCACGCGGGCGAGCAGTTCGGGAAACTCGAAGGGTTTGACGAGGTAATCATCGGCGCCCATGTCCAGACCCTTGATCTTGTCGGCCAGCCGGCCGCGCGCGGTCAGCATCATCACGCGCTGGTTGCCGTCGCGGCGCAGTTGCTCCAGCACTTCCCAACCGTCGGTGTTGGGCAGGTTCACATCAAGGATCACCAATTCGTAGCTGTGCTGCCGGGCCAGGTGCAGGCCATCGATGCCGCTGGCGGCGCAGTCGACGACATAACCGCTTTCGGTCAGGCCTTGCTGCAGGTAGTCGGCGGTTTTTTGCTCGTCCTCAACCACAAGGATACGCATGGGGAGTTACCTTCATAGAAAACGAAAAGGGGCATGGCCTCATGGCGAGGCGGGGGAGGCTGTAGGAAAACTCTGAACCGTGAAGTAGCTTTAGGGTCAAGCCATGTCAGGCAGGTGCGACGATTCGTCACTGCGCCTGCACACAAAAAAAACGCCCCGAGCGGGGCGCAAAAATTCATCTCTGTTCCAAAGGAGCTACACAAAAGCCGCAGAGATGAGATGTGTTGGGTGTGCAGTGTAGAAAGTGCAACTTAACAAGAGAGTGAGACGAATATTACAGTTCTGACAGACTTCAACCTGTGAAGAGATGTAGCGCATCGGCAAGTGAATGTAATTGGCCTCCCTTAAAGCACTGCAATTGGAGACTCGATAATCAGCCTAACTTCTTCCAAGTCCGACTCGAATGCACTTGAGCGCACGGTTGCCTGGCGCAGTCGCAGTGATAAGTCTTTCAAGTTTCCACTTTGCACCACGTATTTGGCCTCGATATCCCGCTCCCAGCGGCGTTGATCGGTCAGTGGGGTGCCAGCTGCATCGCGACGCATGTACACCGCGTTGGCGTTGCTGTAGTCGGCGCCGGTGCCTTTGCCGTAGCGAGTCATGAACGACAGGCCGGGGATGCCGAATGCCTGCATGTCCAGGTCGTAGCGCACCATCCACGAGCGCTCCTTGGGCGAGTTGAAGTCGCTGTACTGGATCGAGTTGTTGAGGAAGATCGAGTCTGACTGGCGCAGGTAGTCGAAGTCGTCATCGCCGTTGTTGCGCTGGTGGGACAGGGCCAGGCTGTGGGCGCCGACCTTCACCCCGAGCCTGGCGCTCCAGATGTTGTTATCGAATTCACCGAGCTTTTTCTGGCCTTCGTCCACCGCCTTGTAATAGTTGACGTCGCCGAACAGCGAGACTTCTTCAGCCAGCGGATAGCTGGCGGCGCTGCCGACGTAGTATTGGTCCCAGGCGTCTTTCAAGCGGCTGCTGTAGAGGCTGACGCTGAGGTGTTGGTTGACGGTGTAATCACCGCCGAAATAGCCGATCCACGGTGAGTCGACGGGCCCGGCGTAGAAGGTCGCGAAGCCTTTGTTCATGCCGCTTTCGCTCGGTTGGCTCATGCCGTTCAAGCGCCCGCCTTGCAGGGTCAGGCCCTCGAGGCTGGTATTTTGTGCGGTCACGCCACGAAAGCTTTCCGGCAACACGCGTGAATCGCCGTAGGCCACGACCGGCGTCAGCGGGAATACGTCGCCGGCCTTGATGACGGTATCCAGCACGCGCAGTTTCGCGGCACCGCCGACTTTACTGTAGGTGTCCTCGGGGTGGTTTTCGCCGTCCACCGGCAGCACGCCGAAGGAGCCTTTGCCGCCGCTGCGGCCGGTGCCCGAGTCCAGCTTTATGCCGACCATGGTGAATGCATCCACGCCAAAGCCCACGGTGCCCTGGGTAAAGCCGGATTCGAAGCGGCCGATCAAGCCCTGCGCCCAGGCCTCTGAATAGCCATTGCCGGTGGGGCTGGACTGGCCTTTGCGATCATCGCGGTTGAAGTAGAAATTTCGCGCCAGCACATTGAAGCGGCTGCCTTCGACAAAGCCCTCGGGCGGGTCTTCTACCGCCACGGCGGTCAGCGGGAACGCGGCGCACAGTGAAAGGGGAAGGCTGTAATAACGGATACGCATGGTTCGCTCCTGGGTGTTGGCAGTTTCAGCTTCTTATAAGAGTGGGCGTTCTTATTGATCTGGCCCGGGCTGATAGTTGCAAACCACAGATAACGAAGAAGTGGCGCGAAGATTACAATTCTGGAAGCTCACACTTATCTAACAGATAAGTAATGTTCTGGTGAAGATTGCGTCAGGGTCAGTTGGTTAGTCTGCGCACTGAATCTTTCAGTCGAGGAACTAATCATGAAACTTTATAAAGTCGCGCTGGGTGTTTTAACTGCAGTCTTGTCGTTCGGTGTGTTGGCTGAAGGTGGGGGGGACCGTACGTTCGCACTGATGATGGAGCGTAATGAGAAAGCCATGGCTGACTACGCCGCCAAAAAGGGCAAGCCGGCGCCCGAGGTGCAGGCCTATCGCTATGGCATGAAGCTGGACATCGCCACGGTGGTCAACGTCACGCCGCCGATCCGCTCGTGCAACCCGGTGCCGTCGCGCATGACCTATGAAGACTCCAGCGGCAAGCTCAATACCCTTGAGTATCAAGTGATGGGCGTGTGCCGAAATAACGGTGGCTGATGGATCCAAAAAAATAGTTGGGCCAGGGCCGGAAGACCGCTTAAGAAAATGCCGGCAGCGCCGATGCAGGTCAGATTCCTCTCCGTCATTTGATCATCGGTGCCCCATGTTCAACACCCGTTTGAAGCAGGAGCTGTCGGCTCTTCGCGAAGAATTGTCCAGCTTGAATCAGGTCAAGGAGAGCCTGGAAAGTGAAATGCTGTGCCTGACGCTGGACGCCGAAGGCCGGGTGGAATGGGCCAACGCCAACTTCCTGCAGGAGTTGGCTTACCAGAGTGGCCAACTGCTGGGGCGCGCGATCGAAGACCTGGAGCCGGCCCACGTGCGCAGGGATGAGTTCCAGCAACGCTTCAAGAACGCCCTGGTGCGCGGCGAGCATTTCGCCGGCACCGTGCGCCTGATGCGGGGCAATGGCCAGGAAGCCTGGCTGCGCTCGATTGTGCAGCCGGTGCGCAGTTCCGATGGGCGCATCAAGCATTTTTCGATCTATTCCAGCGACCTCACCCGCACCATCGAAGCCTCCCGTGAGCATGAAAACCTCATGAACGCGCTGGTGCGCTCTACCGCCGTGATCGAGTTCGACCTCGGTGGCCACGTGCTGACGGCCAATGACCGTTTCCTTGGAGGCATGGGTTACAGCCTGGCGCAGATTCAGGGCAAGCATCACCGGATATTCTGCGAGCCGGAGGAATACAACAGCACCGAGTACCAGGACTTCTGGAAGCGCTTGAACGCCGGTGAGTTCGTTGCGGCCCGCTTCAAACGGGTCGACAGCCATGGCCGTGTGGTGTGGCTGGAAGCCACCTATAACCCGGTGCTGGACGCCAATGACCGGTTGTACAAAGTGGTCAAGTTCGCCACGGTCATCACCGATCAGGTCAACCAGGAGCAGGCGGTCGCGGAAGCGGCGAACATTGCCTACAGCACCTCGCTGCAAACCGACAACAGCGCCCAGCGTGGCACCACCGTGGTCACTCAGGCGGTGGATGTGATGCGCGACCTGGCCAAGCACATGCAACAGGCCGGTGACGGCATCGAGGCGCTGAACGCCCAGTCCCAGGTGATCGGCACCATCGTCAAGACCATCAGCGGGATTGCCGAACAGACCAACCTGCTGGCGCTCAACGCCGCCATCGAAGCCGCGCGTGCCGGCGAACAGGGCCGTGGTTTTGCGGTAGTCGCCGATGAAGTACGGCAGTTGGCCTCGCGCACTAGCAAGGCCACCGAGGAGATTGTCGGCGTGGTGCGTCAGAACCAGGACATGGCCCGCGATGCGGTTGCCCTGATGACCGACGGTCGCCTGCAAGCCGAACAAGGCCTGGCGCTGGCTGCCGAAGCGGGCACGGTGATCGTGGAAATCCAGGACGGTGCGCAGAAGGTGGTCAGCGCGGTGGGGCAGTTCGCCAACCAACTGTCGAGTTGAGCGTAGGGCTTCAGGTATCGTAGGGGCTTTCTGGTATGAAGAGTCGACTGTCCATGAGCCCTACCCACCGTCGCCCCGTCCCTCTGTCCAAGGCCTACCGCTTGCTCAACCATGGCCCTACGGTGCTGGTGAGCGCTGCCCACAACGGCCAGCGCAATATCATGGCAGCGGCCTGGGCCATGCCGCTGGATTTCGAACCGCCGAAAGTGGCGGTGGTGCTGGACAAGGCCACCTGGACCCGCCAACTGCTGGAAGGCGCCGGCACGTTTGTGCTGCAGGTGCCTTGCGTGGCGCAGGCCGATCTGGTGCAAACCGTCGGTAACGTCACCGGTGCCGACACCGACAAGTTTGCCGCTTACGGCCTGCAAACATTCAATGGCGAATACACTCAGGCTCCGCTGCTGGAAGGCTGTGTGGCCTGGCTGGAATGTCGTCTGTTGCCCGAGCCGCATAATCAGCAGACCTACGACCTGTTCCTCGGCGAAGTGGTCGCGGCCTATGCCGAAGAGCGTGTATTCAGCGACGGCCGCTGGCACTTCGAAGGGCATGATCAACTGCGCACCTTGCACCATGTGGCGGGCGGGCATTTTCTCAGCATCGGCCAGCCGATTGATGGGCACGCGCTCTAAGCCTTGTCAGCGCCCGAGCATCTTCACCCAGCGCGACGGCGGCATGCCGTAGGTGCTGCGAAATTGCCGGGTCATGTGGCTCTGGTCGGTGAAGCCGGCCATCATCGCCGCGTCCACCAGCGATTGGCCCTGGGCCAGCAGGCTGCGCACCAGGTCCAGGCGGCGCATGGTCAGGTAGCGATAGGGGCTGGTGCCGAACAGCAGGCGAAAATCCCGCGACAAGGCCCAGCGATCGCGACCGGCGTGGTCGGCCATTTCATCCAGGGTGATGCTGCGGCCCAGGGCACTGTGGATAAATTCGCGGGCGCGCTCGGCGGCCACGTAGTCGAAGGTCTTGCGGCTGATGATCCCGCCCGAGACGTTGTTCAGCGCGTGGGCCAGGTCGAACAGGGCGTCCTGTTCCTGCAATGGGTCGATGGGGTTGTCGAGGTTCTGCAGCAACACCTCACTGGCGCGGAACAGCCTGGGATCGGTGGACAGGCCGCCCGCGATAAACGGCAATGGCTTGCCGCCGAGGATCTGCTGGATCAGCGAGGGCTCGACGTAAATCATCCGGTATTTGAAGCCCTCTTCGCTGCCGGCGTGGCCGTCGTGGGTTTCATCGGGGTGAAGCACCATGGTGGTGCCGGGCACACTGTGGATCATGTCGCCGCGATAGTGAAAGCTCTGCACGCCTGTCAACGTACGCCCGATGGCGTAAGTGTCGTGGCGATGCGGGTCGAAGGCGAAGCCGGCAAAGTATGCCTCGATGCGATCCAGGCCACTGGCATGGGGCGCGCGGTGCAGCCAGTCGAGGGTGGCGGTGGGTTTGCCCATGGTGAGGGGTCACAAAAAAGAGAGGGAAATACGTTAACCCAGTCTGCATCCCTTGTCTGCCGGGGTCTTGTACGATTGTGCGAGTGGAGTAGGCAACGCTCGACTGTATTATTTTTGTATTGTTTTATGAGTAATTATTATTGTTTTACGATAATTTTTTCGCTATCTTGCCTCGACATTCCTTTCGAGAGGCATTTTATGAACACCCACCGTCTTGCCCAACTCAGCCAGCGTATGTCGACGATCACACTCCTGTTGATCATCACCATGCTCGTGCTCAATGCTGCTGTCTGGCTGTTTCCGGTGTTGAGTTCCTCTGCTGATGGACTCGGGTTTGGCTTCGCTCTGAGCGATCGTCAGATTCAAGGGCGCGTCGAGCGGGTGGCCTTGTTCCCCTTGTGGCAGGTTCTGGGCGCAATCGTACTGTCCAGCGTCCCCCTGATGGCACTGGCGTGTGGCTTGAATCACCTGCGCAAGCTGTTTCAGAACTATGCGCGCGGCGAGTATTTCTCCAGTTCGGCAGCGTTGCATTTGGGCAAGGTCGGCAAAGCGGTGGCAATTTGGGTCTTGCTGGATTTTTTATGTGAACCGCTGCTGAGTGTCTGGGTGACGATGAACGAGCCAGTCGGCCAGCGAATGATCAGCCTGAGTGTGACGGCCCCCAGCTTTGTGGCATTGTTCCTGGCAGCCTGTATCGCGGTCATTGCGCGTATCCTGTGGCAGGCCAATGAAGTGGATTCTGAAAACCGCACGTTTGTATGAGATTCAAATGCCCATCGTGATTGAGCTGGACGTTATGCTTGCCCGACGCAAGGTCAAATCCAAGGACCTGGCGGCGGCTATCGGAATTACCGAACAGAACCTGTCATTGCTTAAACAAGGCAAGGTCAAGGGCGTAAGGCTGGGGACTCTGGATGCTATCTGCGCCTACCTGGATTGCCAACCGGGTGACTTGCTTGTGCATATTCCCGCGCCTGCTGACGACCAGTAGCCGCTTATCAACATCGCAAGAGGGACCGTCCGATGCTGTTCTCCAACCTGCCGTACGCCGCGCCGTTACTGTCATTGGCGTTGCTCTGGACCGTTGCGGTAGTGACGCCCGGCCCCAACTTTTTCAACACGGCGCAACTGGCCGCCAGTTGTTCGCGCCGCCATGGTGTGGTGGCATCAGCCGGAGTGGCCACGGGTACGATCATGTGGGGCCTGGCGGGTGGCCTGGGCATCAAGTCGCTGTTTACGGCGGCACCGATGCTGTACCTGGCGTTCAAGATCATCGGCGGCTGCTACCTGATCTACCTCGGGTTGAAACTGTTCAAGCGCTCTTCACCGAGCATGAGCCAGAACGTGCTGCCGGACGAAGCCCGGCGTTCGCTGTTTTCCGCGTGGCGCCTGGGGTTGCTGGGTAATTTGTCCAACCCCAAGGCCGCCTTGTTTGTTGCCACCATCTTCGCGTCAACCATGCCGCCCTCGCCGTCGCCGATGTTGCTGACCCTGGCGGTGATCACCATGGCCACCTTGTCGTTCAGTTGGTATTCCAGCGTCGCCCTGGTGTTTTCCAGCGAACGCATGGCCACGCTCTACAGCCGATCGCGCAAGTGGCTCGACCGCTTTGCCGGCGGTTGCTACGTGTTGTTCGGTGCACATCTGGTAGCGAATCGCTGACGGCCCGTGGTAAGAAGCCTTACGTTCAACAGTGAGGTCGGGTCATGGGCAAGGTGCGGGTAGGTATTATTTTTGGTGGCCGTTCGGCAGAGCACGAAGTGTCGTTGCAGTCGGCGCGCAATATCGTCGATGCGCTCGACCGCTCGCGCTTCGAGCCGGTGTTGATCGGTATCGACAAGGCCGGCCATTGGCACCTCAACGACACCTCGAACTTCCTGCTCAACCAGGAAAACCCGGCCTTGATCGCCCTCAACCAGTCCAACCGCGAGCTGGCGGTGGTGCCTGGCAAGGCCAGCCAGCAACTGGTGGAGACCTCGGGCACTGGCTTGCTGGAACATGTCGATGTGATCTTCCCCATTGTCCACGGCACCCTCGGCGAAGACGGCTGCCTGCAAGGCCTTTTGCGTATGGCCGACCTGCCTTTCGTGGGTTCCGACGTGCTCGGCTCGGCGGTGTGCATGGACAAAGACATCAGCAAGCGCCTGCTGCGCGATGCCGGGATTGCCGTCACGCCATTCATCACCCTGACCCGCAGCACTGCCGCGCGTACCGCCTTTGATACGGCAGTGAGCAAACTCGGCCTGCCGATGTTCGTCAAACCCGCCAACCAGGGCTCATCGGTGGGCGTGAGCAAAGTCGGCGACGAAGCCGAGTACCATGCAGCTGTCGAACTGGCTCTGGGTTTCGATGAAAAAGTACTGGTCGAATCGGCTGTAAAAGGCCGCGAAATCGAATGCGCCGTGCTGGGCAATGAACACCCCATCGCCAGCGGTTGCGGCGAGATTGTGGTGAGCAGCGGTTTCTATTCCTACGACAGCAAGTACATCGACGCCCAGGCCGCCCAGGTGGTGGTGCCCGCCGATATCAGCCATGACGCCAGCGAGCGTATTCGTCGGTTGGCCATCGAGGCCTTCGAGGTGCTGGGCTGTTCCGGCCTGGCGCGGGTCGATGTGTTTCTCACCGATGATGACGAAGTGCTGATCAACGAAATCAACTCACTGCCCGGCTTCACCCGCATCAGCATGTACCCCAAGCTGTGGCAGGCCGCGGGGATGAGCTACAGCGAGCTGGTGAGCCGCTTGATCGAGCTGGCGCTGGAGCGGCATGCAGGGCGCAAGGGGTTGAAGATCAGTCGGTAGTCGTTCATCAGTGGCTCAGTAACGCCATTACGCGTTACTGAGGACTTCCCGAAAGACGTCCGGTCTGATTGCAGCGATATGCAGCAAGGAGCGTGCTGCGCCAGAAGGGGAGCGACGCCCTTGCTCCCACTCTTGAAGGGTTCTTACCGAAACGCCCAGAAGCTCAGCAAATTTGGGTTGCGACAACCCGGTCTTGCTTCTTGCTTCGGCGGCTTGAGTGATTTCGACCTGGTTCACCGAGCCGTATCGTCCCGCTTTAACATCCTGAACAGCGGCCAGGAACTCTTCGCCGATGTTGCGTTTGGCATCCCGTTCTTTCAGCTGTTTCTCAGTGAGTGGCATGGTTCATTTCCTTCGCGATTTTGTACAGGGTGTGCGCTGGAATACTGTCGGTTGCGCCCTTGCCATATATCAGTAGCGCTACCAGGGCCCCGCAAGCCAGTTGTGTGGTGTAGATGATTCGTACCGATCCACTTTTGCCTCGACCTTCCAGGCTCCAGCGTATTTTTCGGCATCCACCTGAGCCGGGTACAACGGTCCCTGCTTCAGGATGACTGGCTAGAAAAGCCATGAAAATGCCTCTTTCCTCTTCGGTCCAATAGTCAGGCCATAACCTGCTGAACAGAGGGGATTCTATTATCGTTAACACACGGAATTCTACGTCTTTGACGTAGCCTCTGGCAAGAACGGGCGGGCCAGAAAATCGCAGGATAACGGGTACTGCTCAAGGTGCGTTTTATCGCAAAAAATGACATGGCACTTTGCGTATCGGCGATATGAGCAGGGCCTGGGACCGTGTTTGGTAAGCTTTCTCTCACCGTTGCGTACGAGCAATCCACGAATAAATCAGTGTCTTTACTTCCTCCGGGTGATGCGTCCTGCGGCGGTAGCTGGCAAAGGTGGGGGAGGTGCAGTAAGTGCACACCTCACTCACCTCGATTTGTTCACGCCGGATGCCGGCCGCTTGCAGCAGCATCACCCCATACCGGCTCAAGTCAAACCACGCGCTGCCCATTTGCCGCGCATGGGGCGGTGCAATTTCAGGGGGCAACAACGGCACCGGCTGCACAGGGCTCCACGGCGCCCGCCCGGTTGACCACACGTGCCCCTGGTCAGCCTGGAACTGCGCAACAAACCCCTCGCTCACCTCATAGCAGCACGGTTTGATCGACGGTCCGATCGCCACGCGCAACTGGTCGACTGCAATTCCTTCGTCGGTAAAGCGCGTGATTGCATTGGCGATGATCCCGCTTTGCAGCCCCTTCCATCCACCATGCACCGCAGCGACCTTTTCGCCGTTTTGCGCGGCAATGAGAAGGGGCAGGCAGTCAGCGGTGATCACCGCGATGGGCTGATGCTCACCTGTGCACACCCCGTCCGCCTCAACGGTATTGGGTACCTGGTCGGCTTGCCACTCGATCACCGAGGCGCTATGCACCTGCTTGCAGATAAACACCTCTGCCGGGCGCAGCGGATCGTTGATCGAACAAAAACCATGATCGACGCCAGGAATGGCGCCGAGATTATCGGCCTGATGCACGCGTGTTTTCTCCGTTGATTGAAGTGTTCAGTCGCCGACCGCTTCGCCTTCGCGCCGCGGGTCGGCGCCGCCGCTGAGCGACACCTTGCCCTGGGCATCCCGCGTGCGAACGATGGCCTGGATGCCGCTGGTCATATCGATCTCGCTCAGCGCATGGCCCTTGTCCTTGAGGGCCTGTTTCAGTGCAGGGCTGAACAGGCCGCTTTCCAGCTCGGTCGCGCCGTTACGGCTGCCGAAATTCGGCAGGCTGATGGCCGCTTGCGGGTCAAGTTTCCAGTCGAGCATCGCCACCAGGGACTTGCTCACGTACTCGATGATTTGCGAGCCGCCGGGCGAGCCGAGCGTGACCAGCAGCTCGCCGCTCTTGCGGTCGAACACCAGGGTTGGCGCCATGGCCGAACGTGGGCGCTTGCCGGGCTCGACGCGGTTGGCCACCGGCTGGCCGTCCTCCTCGGGGATAAACGAGAAGTCGGTCATCTGGTTGTTGAGCAAGAAACCCTGGACCATCAGATGGGAGCCAAACGCCGCTTCCACCGTGGTGGTCATCGACACGGCACCACCCTGGTCATCCACCGCCACCACTTGTGAGGTGGAGATGCGCAGCGGCGAGCGATCCGGCGCATAGGCCACCTGGATACCCGCCGGTACGCCCGGTTTGGCGATACCCATGCTGCGCTCGCCGATCAAGGCGGCGCGCCTGGCCAGGTAGTCCGGTGCGACGAGGCCCGCGACCGGCACGGGGACGAAGTCTGCATCAGCGACGTAGAGACCGCGATCAGCAAAGGCCAGGCGACCGGCTTCGGCCAGCAGGTGCACGGCGTCGGGCGTTGGTTCAAGGCCGGCAGGCGCGGCGCTTTTTACCGGTGGCATCGCTGCGATGTCGTGGGCTTGCAGCGCCTGCAAGGTGCCCAGGATCTGCGCGATAGCGATCCCGCCCGATGATGGCGGTGGCATGCCGCAGACTTTCCACTGCTTGTAATCGGTGCACAGTGGCGTGCGTTCCTTGGCGGTGTAGCCTTTGAGGTCGGCCTGGGACAGGCTGCCTGGGTTGCGATGGCCCTGCACCTTGCGTGCGATCTCATCGGCAATCGGCCCTTGGTACAGCGCGTCCGGGCCTTCCTTGGCGATGCGTTTGAACACATTGGCCAGCGCCGGGTTTTTCAACACGGTGCCGGTGGCTTTCGGTGTGCCATCGGCATTCAGGAAATACGCCGCCATATCCGGTGACTGCGGGATGTTACGGTCAGCCGCGATCAGGCTGTGCAGGCGCGGAGACATGGCGAAGCCCTGCTCCGCCAGGCGGATCGCCGGCTCGAACAGCGTGGCCCATTGCAACCGGCCGGTCTTCTTGTGCGCCATTTCGAGCGCGCGCAGTACTCCAGGCGTACCGACTGAGCGTCCACCAATTTGCGCTTCTGGAAACGCCATCGGCGTGCCGTCGCCTCTCAGGAACAAACGCTCGGTGGCCCCGGCCGGTGCGGTTTCACGGCCGTCATACGCGTGTACGTTTTTCCCGTCCCACAACATGATGAACGCGCCGCCGCCGATGCCGGAGGACTGCGGCTCCACCAGCGTCAACACTGCCTGCATTGCAATCGCCGCATCTATTGCCGAACCGCCCACGCGCAGCATCTCGCGTCCGGCTTCGGCTGCCAGCGGGTTGGCGGCCGCGGCCATATGGCGCTCGGCGTGTTGAGTAGTGAGGTCGGTGCGATAGCCGGAACCCAGCTCCGGTGCCGGAGGCTGTTCGTTGACCGGGGTATGACAGGCAGCCAGGGTCAGGGCTGCGGCAATCATCGACAGTTGACGGCGGGAAATCGAAAACACGCGCTGAACTCCGTTCATTTTGAGAATGATCTGTTGTCCTTGGGGTAGTGCGTTTTACAGGTAAATCGTGCCTTGCAGGTAGAGCACCGCGTGGCCGGAAATGATCACGCGATCACCCTTGAGCTCGCAGCGCAGTTGGCCACGGCGCTTGCCGCCCTGTTCGGCGGTCAACCGGTTCTTGCCCAGGCGCTCAGCCCAGAATGGCGCCAATGAAGTGTGGGCCGAACCGGTCACCGGGTCCTCATTCACGCCCACATTCGGCCCGAACCAGCGGGAGACAAAATCAAACCGTGCGCTCTTGGCTGTCACGGCGATGCCGCGTTTGGGCAGGCCCTTGAGGCGGGCGAAATCCGGGGTCAGTGCGGCGACTTGCGCTTCGTCTTCCAGCAGTACGATGTAGTCATCAGTGCTGAACACGTCGGCCTGTTCAATGCCGAGCGCGCTCAACATGCCATCGGGAGATTCGCAGGGTTGTGGTTGCTTGGCGGGGAAGTCCATCGCCAGTTCATCACCATTGCGCGTCACCCGCAGCTCGCCGCTGCGTGTGGCGAAGCGCAATACCTCTGGCGCGTCCGTCAGTTGGTGAATCAACACCCACGCCGCCGCAAGCGTGGCATGGCCGCACAGGTCCACTTCGACTTCGGGGGTAAACCAGCGCAATTCATAGAGTTCACCGCGAGGTACAAAATAGGCGGTTTCAGAGAGGTTGTTTTCGGCGGCGATGGCTTGCAGTTGCTCATCGCTCAGCCACTCGGTAAGCGGGCAGACCGCCGCCGGGTTGCCGCCGAACGGGGACTGGCTGAAAGCGTCGACTTGGTAGATGTCCAGTTTCACCGTGGAGCACTCCGTGCATAGAAGGGAGGCTGGACACTAACAGTGGGTCAAGGGAGCGTCAAAATACAGATGGCGCCTTTTTTTGCGCGCAAGTGCACCGCTCGTAACCGCAATCCATCGTCCCGGCACTTTTCTCCAGGCATAAAAAAACGGCCTACCTTTCGGTAAGCCGTTTTTAGTACTTGGTGGTACACAGACATTTGAACTGGTTAATTAACTTGCTGTTTTAGTTGATTATTCTAGTGTTCGTATTTTGAAGGGATACACCTGGGGATACACGGTGCTGTCTGCTGGGGTGTTTCTGGCTTGTTTCACGCTGGCTGAAAAAGCCGTCTTGGTTCGTGGCTCCGTCCCCGACGAACGGTAACGTATCCTGATAAACCCGCCACAAGTGCAAAGGTATGGTCATCACCACCACTCCTTTGATGGATCAGCCCAAAAGTGGCCAGATTATCTCGTTCCTCACTTTTGAGGAGCCATCGTCACACTTTTGCGTCGATGGTGCTGGCGCCGTGTGGCAGCTGCACCACACAGAGGCGTTCTTGCCATTTCCCCGCGCCAGCACCACCCCGGATCAGGGTAGTGGCGCACCAGAGTTTGAGTTCGCGAACAGGCAAATAGAAAGCCCGGCACATGGCCGGGCTTGAATATTATTTCTCTGTGTTCTTTAGCCTTCTTTTCCGTAATGGCGGTTTCGCTTGAAGGGGCGGCGCAGGCGGGGCGAACGGAAACTCGATCGCATTAGCACCGAGGTACTCAAGCAGAGGCTTGGCTACGTTGCGAACGTAAGGATAGAGCAAAGAACCGAGTTCATATGGGGCGTCGGGATGGTCGAGGCCTCCCATTGCCGCATCGGTCATGGCCTGGAAGGTACCAATCATGCTCAGCGAGAAGAAACCTTCATTTCCATCAATTGAAGTTTCGAGGTTGATACGAACGTCGAAGTTGTCACGGACCTTCAGCTCCTTAATCGATCCTATAAACTCGACATTCATTTTCGCGGCGTAACCCTCTTCATCTTCAGACGGATCGAAGGGAAGCCCATGGATCTCTTCCACCCTAACCAGTTCGAGGCGAATATCATAAAGGTTCATTAATTCACGGCTCGCAGGGTGACTCGCTGTGTTGGTCGGCGCTCGTGAACCTTAAATGACGTCTCGTAGCTTGGGACCTCAGGATAATGGTGATGAATTTCCTGGTGTCTTCCATATAGGTGGCAGTCGATGGCCTCCCTGACTACGTCATTAATGCTCTTATCTTCGCGAGACGCATGGCGAGCGACTTCTCGATGAAGGCTCGTGCCAATGCGCACGTTGAACGTGCCCGAAAACGGTTTGTTGGGTTCGGTACCTAGCTCCTTGCAGGTTTCCAAATAATCTTCGATCGATTCGACGAAGGAGTCGTGCAGATCCTTGATGTTGTCTGCTTCGAAAGTCACCAGATCGTCGATGTGGAGAATTTTCCCAAAAAGGATGTTGTTTTCCAAAGAAAACTCCACCGATCCCTGAAATCCCTTGTGTTCAAGAATCTTTTTACTCATTTCAAATGCCCTTGAGATGTCAGAGCTTCAACCACAAGCTCAATCTGATAATCCAGCAGTGTGCTGTCAGGATGTCTTTTGTGAAGCAAAATCTTGTGTTTTGAATGGCTCACGAATTTTTTTCGCGAGCCTGTGCCTTCTATTTCAGCATAGCCAAAAGATTTCAAAATTTTGACTACGTCCGCCCAAGCGAAGTCTTTGGGGGATGGTTTGCGCGTCAAATCGTCGATGAGCTTCTGGAGCCTGCTCATTTGGACAACCCAGGAACGCGCGGGTTGCAACTATAGTTCAGTTGCAATCCAAGCTGCAAATGACAGACGGCAGGTATTTGTAGGGCTGTCGTTAGGCACGCTGAAATTGAGTGGCAATCCATACCAATTCACCAGGTTTATCAAAGACATAGTCTATTTATGAAATATTTTTTATGATTCGATAGCTTTCTCAAATGAGAATGCTTGCCGCTTTTGTCGCTCCGTTAATCCTGAAGGCGCATCTCAAAAGCAGTCAGGGCGATGCGGAAATCCTCACGCGAATACTATCAACATGATGGCGCGGCCTCGGCGAATATAACAAAGCCATAGGTATTTACGTAAGAGTTGTGGAAGTCGTGGGGTTGCAGATCCACATGAAGGTTTTTGAAAACGTCATCTTTGATCTGCTCCGCAGGCTGGGGGAGTTGAGCGATCGCTTCAAACGCTAGCTGAAGGGGGCGCGCAACAATTGATGCTTAGCCGCTGGTCGCGATATCTGAGCTCCCAGTCCGTTATGGCAGGTACTTGAAAAACTACCGAGGCCACGGCAATCCCATTTTCCGCCTACAAGCGCATTTCCCTGATGACTCGCGTTGGCTCAGTTCCCTGCGACAGTGCGCGTCGGGCGTCCTTGGTGAGCTGATCGAGGGCTTGCTCCTCGAATGCCGCGGCCATTGCGCTGGCCTTCCTGACGATCAGCAGCGCCAGCTCCGGCGGAAACACCACCTTGTCGGCGGGTAGATAATCACAGTCAATAACGGACACGGCTCTATCCTCGGTACGCGGTGGATGCTGGCGCCGGAATGAAGCGGGGCCAGCAGATGACCTGCAGATGTTACCAGCGGAACGTGAGCAACTACCTGGGAACCGGGGGTTGGCCAAGCTGGCAAGTCGACCAGCTCCCATCCCTGGGTGAACAACTCGTTCACCACCTGCTCCGACCTGCTGTCAGGTCGCCAGAAACCCCGGAAAATACTAGACGAATATCAGGCTCCAGCACGCCACCTTTAACGCTGTAAGCGGCGCATTGCTTGGGCTGCGGGCAGTTCGCCCGTGGTCTGTCGTCGGAAATCCGTCTAGTGCCTGTCTAGTATTGCCTGGCGCGCTAAGCATTTTTCTGGCCCGGTATTTCGCCACCCCATCCCGCCAGCGAGGGCCTGGATATTCATTTCACAGCAGCCTTGACGGCCACCTCTTAAATTCTTGACGAGGCTGGTGATGGCCAAGCTGCGAGAATGCCCGCAAAGCCCTGCCACGCTTGGCTTTAAGCGATCCTGCTGCTGGTGGCGCCAGATAAATCCGTCAAGACCTGTCAAGAATTTCGTCAAGGCTGGTCAAGGATAGCGGTCGCGTTTGCCCGGTTCGACCGAGTGCCACTTGTCCCGCAAGTAACTGTCTCGGCTAGCCACTGTTTCTGGACGAGGTAGCTACCCGGCCGCATGCCCGATCTGCCGCCAGCCTTTGCTGGCTTTGGCCCGCGGACCGAGTTGGATGAACTGCGGCCTCTCCAGCCGTCCAGAGCCTGTCCAGAATCCTAGCCTGCGTCACGACTGCCCCAGACTGCCGGCGACGGTCAGCTCAGCAATGCCCTGGCGAATGAACACCAGGTTCTCGTCGAGCGTCTCCAGTGCGCCGCGCACGTTATTGGCAATGTCTGCCGATCCGCGCTGCTCGACCCAGTTGGAAAGCTCCTCCACCGCGGCGCCCAAGGCGAGCTGGTTCTGATTGAGGCGGTCGAACAGGTTGGCGATCAGTTTGGTGTCCGTCATGGTGGCTCTCCGTGTTTCGAGAGAGCGTAGCACCGGCGCCGCGAATGCCTGGAATCACCTTTACGTGGTTTGCGTCTGCCGGCGGCAAAGTGGCCTGGCGATGTGATACGGGATTTCCCCGCATCTACCGCGTGAGCCCCGCCCGCATTTGTCGCTGCGCGTTCTCAGGCGGCCATGCTCGCCGAATCCGTCTCATGCCTGTCTCACATTCGCCAGCGATTCGGTAAAGGCCGGGTAAAAAGTAGGTGGGCCGAAAGCGCCGTATCCGTCTGGGGTCTGTCAGGGGTATCAGCGGCAACGGTGCGCTTGTTTGACGGGCTGGCCACGCGATAAGCCTCAGACGCCAACCGGCTTGGGTTTGGTCTGATGCCTGTCTCGCATTCCGTCAAAGTGTGGTCAAAGTAATTGCCTTCGCCAGCGTGTTGGGAACTACACGGTCAGTTGAATTCAACATTCAGTGCTAGCTCGGATCGTGCGCGCCGGCCAGTCGACCCCGAGCCGTGGTTTGGTCTGGGCCTGGCCAGGTTTCCAGTGGAAACCGCTGCTAAAGTCTGTAAACCACAGTGGAATCCTGCGCCTGGGAACCTTACTTTTGATAACAGGTGGGCGGCATGGTCCGCGCGCCGATGGTTGCACACCTGCCCTACACGATTCGATACTCTGTAGCGGCGTGTACAGAGTTGTATTCTGAAAAGTTAACGCGTCCTGCGACGCGCCAGGAATGCACTCCAAGCAGGCCGGGTGGCTGCGATCACAGGGTGCATTCTCTGACTGTCACATATCACCGCAGGCGAGGATAAACAGCGCTTGTCATATTGCGCCGGCCACCTAACCGAGACTCATTACGCGGTTACAGGTTCTCCCTGCAGAGAAACAGTCCAATGCCCACCAAGCTCCTTGTGTAAGTTCAACGAGTCATGTGCCTTCATCATTTCTAATAACCCAGAAAAACCGTATTTCGAGGGGGAGAAGCTAGGATCTCGTCGCTTGAGATAAAAGCCTACAGCACTAACAGTGACCTTGCCTTCCGGAGCGTCTCCAGCCAAGAGTGAAACTGCCTCCACGACGAATGCAGTGGATTCCTTGGATTCGTGCTCACTCACTTGGGCTGACCCGTCTCCTTTTTCAGTCAGGCTTGGAACGTCCTCACTTACGCTATCTTTGCGCCATTCGAAAAACTGATCGCTCGCGTTCCTCAAGGCAGGAGGGGTCTTACTCTCGCCCACAATACAGACAGCAGCTCCTCGTTCTCTGAGTTTTCGGCAAAGGTATGCGAAGTCGGAATCGCTGGTAACTAAGCAAAACAGATCAGCGCGATTGTCAAAAAGCGTCTCCTGGGCATCTAGCGCCAATGCGATATCAGACGTATTTTTACCTGCGGCGTATTGGAACTGAAGGCAAGGTGTGAATGCGAGTCGCACCAGTGCCTCTTGCCATTTGTTCGCGAGGGTTCCATGGTTTCCATATCCTCGTCTCACTACTATGCGCCCGAACTGAGCTGCGACCTTGAGAGCGTGTTCCAGTACGTCTGGAGATACGTTGTCACAATCAACGAGTACAGCTACTCGAGATTCCCCGTGGTTTTGTATAGACGCCATTGAATCCTCCTTGAATAAACGCGGTCTGCGGCTGATTAATTCAGCCCAATAGAACATAGCACTGTGCCACATATTGGATCTATACCGCGTGAGAGGACTATTGCGATTGACTGTATAGGTTCGCGCGTTGGCGGTTGCGAACCTCAGTGCGAACCTGCTGCCAGTACGCACCCGAATGCGTACCAACGTGCGTCTGAGCTGCGTAATTCCTGTGCGCAATTTGCGCAGTTACTGCGCAGTGCTGAGGCTTAAACATCTGCGGGCCGCCAGGGCTTCACGCGGCCCAGTGCGTGAACATGCTGCGTGAAGGGTGCGTGAAACCTTGACGGGGGAGGTCTTCGCGCAAAGGCCAAGTGCGCGACGGGCGTGCGCGAAGCACTGCGCGAAAGCTGGTCGACCGCCCCTTGACGTGAGCCTTCCATGGGGTTGTTTCGCAAACTGGGCATCGTGATGGTTGTGACCAGCACAAAGTGGTCACTGATGGCGGTCACCGCGCCTGGTCACCGCCATCATATCCAGCTTGGATCAGCAACAATCTGTGGATACCTGATTGGATACCGGCAGTTTTCCGCTAGAAGCTGCCGCTCAGTACTGTCCAAGACGCTCGGGGCGATTCACAGGTTCCGTCGACTCAAATGGCGACATCGCATCGCCTGCAGCCCGCGTGGGTCAAGCCGAGGTCGCTCGCCATCCAACTATCAGTCCCTACGTGTATCAATCAGCGCTTTGACCGTGCTGATGACCAGGGGGCTCATCCTGCTTAGGAGCAGAATGGATCGAAGTTACGGGAGCCGGTGATTTTCTTTTCGCCGACATAATCATCTGCACTTCTTCCTTCCCTGGAAAAAGAGGGCCAATTGGAGCATTAGCTGGATTTGCCCTGTACTTCTCGACTACGGATTCGCCGCACCACTCTTTGGTCAGCCGAGTCACACCCTCGTAAGCTTTTTGGTCTGACTTTTGTGCTTCCACAATCAAATGAAAATTTCTACGTTCTAATCCTGCCAAAATATTACTGAAGCACTCCCTCAGCAAACAATCATCAAGATCCCGAAATTTAATTCCCTGAGCGAGAAATTCGTAATAGTTTAGAATATATACGGAACCGTCTAACGCTTCCTTAATATCCTGGGGTACTTCAGCATCCCTAAATTCGTCTTTGTGGGGATCAACCCTCCACTCAGCGAGCTCCGAGGGCACAGCTGAGGCTCTGAAAACTTTACTCATATTTCTTGACTGGGTCTGGTACTCAGTGCTGGTTCGCGAGGACATAATTATGTTTAGCGTGTGCGTCCGCCGTGAGTGAGCGGCGCTGGTGATGGATTGAATCCACCAACCCATTCCGACGAAAACGCCAGTAACCAAGATCGAAAGTGAGGTCTGGTAAGTATCTTGATAGCGCAAAACTAGATAACTAGAAACAATTACTGCGCACACAATTACACTGAAGAGGGGAAGCATCTCTTTAGTATCTGGATATTTCTTTAAGACTAAGGAGTAGACCGATAACCCGAGACTGCTAGCAGTGCATAGCACTATGCAGAAATCGATCCATCCCAGCGAAAACGGCAGTGGAATGCTTGCCAGCTCGAAAAAAATCCTCGAGATGATCCCTATAATCAAGGACGCAAATGCAGAGCCGATGAGATATTTGCTCATAAGTTCCCTCTATTTATTTTTGGCATTAAAAAAGGCCCGTAGGGGGCCTTTTTCAAGGTTGTACCTTGCTCAGCTATTCAGCTGTCACCAAATCCGACATTCAGCATATCAATCTGCTCCCTTTAGTAAACGAAGTTACTACATCCCCACCCCAGGGGTACGGCCCACCCTAGGAGGGGTGGGAACTCAAGATGTCTGCTACAGATTTTGGCAATCTGGTCGCCTCGCGACGATCATCTATCTACATATTTAGCGAGTAAACGCCCTGCCGTCAACAGGCATGCCTCAGTTTCGGTTCCATCGAGACATGCCATCCGCAGGGCGTGCACTATGCCACAAGGATCAGGCCTTGCGAAGCTCATTCAAGCATTTGACTATGGTAGCTAGCCAAAAGCTAACTGTTGAGAGCGGTATCGCCGATCAAGAGGAATCGGCCAGGACGCTCGCTGCAGGCATCACAGCCTTCACTCCTCGCGCTCGTAAAGGTTATGCACATCGTGCAGAGGCTCGCGTACATCGTCTGAGTCGGCCCTACGTTCGCAGGCACATCTCACTGACTCCTTTTCCCGATTTCTGCCGTTTGGTCAGTGCCAGCGACTTAACAAAACTTAACCTTTTTTCAAGGCGAGAACCTGACAAAACCTGACATTGGATCGAGTGCGGGGCCTGCCGCATATTGAGAAATGTTGAGATCAGACCGGCCTGGAGCCAGTGGCAGTGCTCGCGGCCTGTTAGCAAAAGTTAGCCCCGGGGGAGGTTGCCCGCTCTCAGGCGGCTAACAAGTGGTAAGGCAAGTTTCAAACCTTCCATCTGCGACTATCATTGCGCTTTCAAGTGGGCGGGATGCTTTGTCGACAAATCCAAATTTCTCTAGATCACGAGGGGCCGTCCGATGGGGCTTTTTTTCGAACCATACCAAGCTGACCGCTGCTGCCTATGTGGCTCCCCGGAATCTCTCACGGGAGAACACATGGTAAAAGCTTCTGCGTTACGAAAGATCTTTGGGAAAGAGCCTACGGTCATCGGCAGTTTTGATGGCACCAGCGTTCCCCGTGACGCGCAAGGTCCGAAGTCCCAGGCCTTTCATTTCTCGGCTCGCATATGTTCGTCATGTAATAGCTCTAAGACCCAAGCTCCTGATCGCGAGTTTGACCGGTTTAGTGCCTTGGTATCCGAGCTGATATCGCAAGGTAAGTCTCCGGAATCAGTATTCAACCTACCGCAATATGAACTGTCGTCCACGCCGTACCTGAACGTATTCCGCTACTTCGCCAAACTCCTGTGTTGTCACGTTGCGGAGTCGTGCGGTCCGCGTCCATTGGCATTAAGCGAATTCGCGGTAGGGAAAACAGATCTTAATTTAGTGCTCCTAGATATTGATGCAGACCCAATGTACGAAAAATTGCTGGATAGATTCGGAGAGCAGCAATTTGCTGGGCACGGTGGGCTGACGGTTTGCGCTGATTCATCCAGCCTTCCCGCGAGCTTCCGAAGTTCACTAAGCGTTGGACGTGTTCGCTATAAATTTTGGGTTCAGTACGGCGCGGACGTACAAGCGGAGCTCCAACATTTCCATCCTGATTTTTGGGGGAAATGCGAGGCGGCATATCGTGAGGCAATAGAAGCTCGATTATCAGACGATGACCGAAGTCGCCTCGGCATTTAGCCTAGCTGGCTGAAGTTTACGAGGGGTGGCCAGTCTCTGAACCTGTTAACAATTGTCAAGGTTGGCGGGCGTGTGGCGCCTCCGTGAGGGAGATCCCTACGACTGAGGGTAACCAGGCGGGGTGGTTACTTTTGATGGTTACCTGAGTGGTTGCCAGGCACGGCTTCTATTCCGCCATCATCTTGCCGAGCTTGTAATTACAGTATGAGCACAGGCCTTCAAAATGTTGTTCATCCACGCTCAAACCCGTTTCACACGCTTTGCATGAGTTATATTCCAGTTCTGAAAAGCACACGGCACACTCACCTTGCGCGACCAGGAAGGTTTCCTCTCCGCACATAGGGCAGTCCTCTATAAGTGAATCGCCTCCATCCTTTACGCTCACATAGTTGGCACCTTCCATGCTTTCAGGAAGGGCTGCGGTGATGACGGTTTCATATGAAGAGTTTGACCCACAACTGCTACAAACGAATTCGATGTCAGCACCAAGATCTGTAGGGTCTAGTACCTTGATGAGCTGTGAGTCGCAGTCAGGACACCTCATATAATCAATGGCGTCCTTTACTTCTGGGTATGGCCAATCAACAGACTCAAGGTTCTCTTTTGCGGCTTTTAACTCAGCCTCATAGAGAGACGCCACGCCGAGAAGCAAATCCCAGCACTCTTGGCCTAGGATTTGTACCGGATCTTTTCCAAGATGAGGCTTGCAGAACTGAATAATCAAATGAAGCGCGCTTGCAATGGCCTCCTTCATTCGTTCAACAGGATCTTTGCTGTAATAGTGCTCTATATTATTTCGAATCTTCTGAAGGTTCTCCAAGCGGCTCCATTCGATGCCCTCGACCCCTAGAGATTTCAGCCGATCTCTGATGTCCCTAACCTCGACAGTGTTGATTCCTGATCCGATCCATACCGTTTCTCCTGTCACTGAGTCGATTACGGGAAGGATATTCTTCTTTAGCAGCACCTCTTCTGAACCCTCCGGGCTTAGCTCTTGCAGCTTGCATTTGAAGAGTAAGAGGATGCCGGCATAAAAGTTACGAATGGCCGAGACGGCTCGTCGAGGATCGTCATTGTGGAAGTCTTCCATGCCGATCCAAATGGAATCGACCGCGTTTTTCATCATCGACATGGTGCTCTCCTTGAACAGATGAGTTGACGATGCGGCTTCAGCAGCAATTTGAAACCACGTCTTGGATGGAGGCTATCGGTGAAACAGACGATTTGGTCTGAGTGAGACCATATCGTCTGTCTCGATCAGTCAGTTAAATGGAGCTCGGGCGTATGTCCGTTCCATTTTGAGTACCCGAAATCCTGAATTTTTGGGTTTCTCCTGAGCTGACCTCGGCTGCCGTTTCCTTCACGGGCTGACCGATCTGCATTGCACAGAGGCCGTTGCCTTCGTCATCGCCGGCAATGCCAACGATATGCCGACCTGGCTTGACCTTGAATTTCACAATTTCGCCGGTGTCGATGCGGGCGACCTTTTTTCCGTCGATGAGCACGGTGGCCAAGCAGCCGCCAGACGCCCAAAAACCGTTGTCTCGACTAACTGCCAGTGTCGCACCACCAGGAACGTCTGACTGATAGGCGTAGACCCTGTCGGCAGGCACCCGCTTTGCAGAGCCAGGCGCTACTGGTGTGCTTGAACATCCAGCCAGTAGTGCGAAGGTGACGGTGGCGAGCAAAATCCTGTGCATATTTCTTCCTCCGGGGTTGATGGATCACTTTACACCAGCACCCCTACATCTGGTCTTCGGCGTAAATGGCAGCGCTGATGATCGCTCCGCCTATCCGCCGTTTGCCGTAACAGAGCGGCACCGGGTTGCCACTGGCCGTGGTGTTCTTGGCGCTGCCGAAGGCGTACCCTGGGGTGTTCTGTGGTGCGGCACTGGTCTTGAGACCGCCGGCCTGGGGGCTGAGCATTTGGATAACACCACCAGCAGCGAGAGCAATCCCTGGGGCAAGCGTAGCGCCGTTGGTGAACGGACTAGCCACGATCAACACAATTCCGATGATGGTCTGAAGTATCCCAGCACGCTTGCTACCGGTGATCACGGGGACGACCCGTATCTCCTTGGCTCCGCCGAGTGTCAGCTCGGATTCGCCAACATTCTTCCTGTTGCGGAAAATTGCGAACTCCAGACCGATGGAGCGTGCTCGCGCGATATCGCTCAGGAACCCTGGGTGATTCACATCTATTGCCCTCAGCGCCTCCCTGGTGTCGCCATGAGCGGATAGGGCATAGGTGTGTCTACGGCCGTACTTTTTGGCCAGTGAACCGCTGAGCAGAATGGTTGTGCGCGGTGAATATTCGATGGCAGTCATACCCGATCCTCAGCGTAAATAGCAGCGCTGATGATCGCGCCACCCCAGCGGCGATGGCCGATGCAAAGAGGTACGGGCAAGCCTGATGCCACGGTGTTTTTTGCACCACCAAAGGCATAGCCAGGAGTATTCTCGGGCGCGGCGCTAGACTTCAAGCCCTGGGATTGCGGGCTCAACATCTGAATTACGCCGCCGGCGGCCAGCGCGATACCCGGCGCAAGTGTTGCGCCATTTGTGAAAGGGCTCATAACGATCAGTACGGCCCCTATGATCGTTTGCAAGATACCTGCCCGCTTACTGCCGACGATCACGGGGGCGATAATGATGTCGCCATGGCCTTGATAATTGAGCTCACTTTCACCGATGTTTTTCTTTCCTCGGAAAACAGCAAACACAAGTCCGCGCGACCTGGCGTTTGAGATGAATCTCTCAAGGCCGGGAATCTGCACGCACAGCGCTTTCAAGGCTTCCGCTGGCGTGCGCACGGCAAGGTCGTAGGACCTGCCGAACTGCCGGAGTTGTCCGTAGAGCTTGATGGTGGTCATAGGGGAGTTATCGAATGCGGTAGCGGCCATGTGGCCTCCTATACGGTGATCGAAGGGGCAGGTAGCCCAAGGCGAATGGCGAGTACTGCGCGCGACATATGCGCCTGGTCGATGGTCAGTTGTTCCTGGCGCGGGTCGTAGTTCCACACCCGGTTGTAGATTGTTTCGCTTGCCCTGGCGCCGCGGAATGTTCCCCGCATCAGGTCCGCCGAAACCCGGGCTTCTTCCTCAGTGAAGTAGGGGCCGTCTATGGTCACTTGATGGCCATTGCGAAGGTGCTGGACCTCCCACACCAGATAGCCTGCGCCCGGCCCCTGAATCAGCTCGTAGGGTTTGAATTTAAGTGTGTTGCATGCGTCGGTGAATCGCTCCTGATAGGTGGGCGTGTGGCCCGCTGTGTTGCTGTCTTGGTCAGTCATGTTTTCCTCAATGCGCCGCTGGCGCTGATCATGGGCAGTTGCCCGATGGTGTTGCTCGGTGTCGCGCCACGTTTTCGTGATTCGCAAAACGTGGCGCGCAAAATGGTCATTTGCCGACGATGCTTAGGGCGGGCGGCAGCTTTGGGCCGAACGGCGCGCCAGGGGCGAACGGGTCGGGTAGTTGGTCTTCTGGGCATTCCCTGATGAACCGGATCATCGCGGCGTGGCAGGCGCGATACAGCGGGCCACCGGCGCCCCATTCGTCGCTCTTGCGGTCGGCGCTGTCCTCCAGTTGGTATAGGTAGGCCACTCCGCGAAGGCTGGTGTCACCGTCTGCGCTGGCATCCTGGCGATGTACTGGGTTGACGCCCAGCAGATCGCACATCTGGTCGAAGCCCAACGCCTGCGCCAGCCCCTCGCGGTCGAACATCAGGGATTGGCCAAACCCAGCAAGTGCACTCCACGCTCCGCTGCGGGTGGTTTCCTGGTGCTCGCGGGCCTTCTCCTCCAGTTCCGCAATGGCCTGGCAAGTGAATGGGAGAAACGCTTTCAGCTTTCCCGCCTGCCGGCGAAGGGCTCGCCGTTCACTACGGATAACGTCGAGCTGGTCAGCAATGGCGCGACAGATTCGCCGGGTGGTGATGAGCTGCGTGGCGGCGCTGATGCCGGGTTTCATACCGATGTTGCACAAGCGGGTGATAAGGCTGGGCGTCATTGGTGCGCCTCCATAGGTGTGGCGTCGTAGCTGGCGCGCAGGTGGCTGCCAGCCGTGCAATAGCGGCCGGTGGGCGCGTAGCAGCTCCGACAAACCATGATGTGGTTGAGGTACTCGTCACGGGCGTGTCGCCATTCGAGCGTTGCAGTGGCGGCGCTTGCGTGTGGGCTTGTGATGAGCCGGGAAGTGCGCTCGACAGGGTTGGCCAGCACCAGGCGTGGGCGAGGCCGGCTATCCATTTTTGGCGTGTCGGTACTGGCAATGGCTGGCGGCATGTTATCGAGCAAGCCGGAAAGTAGACTCATGGGGTCGCCTCGGCCTGATTGCTCCATTGCCCATATGTGTCTCTAGAAAAAAATCTGGGGAACGGGGGAACAGTGGGAACAGCCAATGTTTCCAGGGCTTTCAGAGGGGGTTTCTGTTCCCCACGTTTTTTTGTGGGGAACGGTGATAACCAAATTCTGGAAAACGCGGACACGCTTATATTCAAAAACATGTTTGTGTTCCCCCTGTTCCCCATACATTCAATAAGGGGGAACGGCCACAGCCCACGGTTTTACTGGCTGTTCCCCCGTTCCCCCTGTTCCCCACGTTTATAGGTTCCTGTGAACTCGGGCATTCATACTTGGTGGATATGGTGGTCATGCGCCGCCCCCATCGCTGTCCATGGCTTCTGGGTCGATCACGTACAGGCGCGCCGATCCGCCGGCAGGGATGCGGTACTTTTTGGTTTTGCGGCTATCGCGGTCGGTGTCGCGTTTGGCCAGGGCTCCGCCAACCTCCAGTGCCTTGACCACGCGGGTGAGGCCGAACCCATGGGCGGCCTCGATCAGCGCGGACTTGTTGAACAGGTACAACCGTTTGCCGGCCGCCAGCTCCCAGTACCCGGCGCGGTTGAATACCTTGGCGTCCACCTCTGCTGCGTCGACATCGGAGAATCGGCTGCTACCGTGCTTGTCGATAAAATCGATGATGCCGGCCAGGATCTGGCGGTCTTCCGCGTTGCCCCCGCCGACACGGGAGAGCCATTCCCCGTAGAGCAAGCGGCAGTCGGAGAGGGCGGTGCCCGGCTCCCATGGCAACAGGCCGTAGGCGATGGCCATCTCGCCCGCCAGCGCGATCACGGCGAACCGGTCAGCCACGCGGCCGGCCTGGGCGTTGTCCTCGACGAACTGGGCGCGGATGCCGTCAAAGTCACTGAGTAGCCCGGGCTTATCGTCGGCGGCGACCAAGCACTCCACAAACGCTGGTCCAAGATGGCCGTGGTGGGCGCCTACCGCTACGGTGAGCTGGCGGTGAAAGTCTGCCCCCTCAAGCCCGTGCAATTCGTCGAAGGCCCGGTGTGTGCGGGTACCGGCGTTCACGTCGACCATGCGTAACTCAGCGCCAGCGTGGGCGGCATTGCCGGATATGGCCGCGTGCTCAGAGAGGGAGCGCTCGCCGCTGGAGAGTGTCAGCAGGCGCCAGCTCAATTTGGCGCGGCCTTCGCGCTCTCGGGTCATGGTGCCTTTGCCCTGGCCGTTGGCGAGGGAGTAGGCCATTTCCTGTACGCGCTTGGGGTCGGCGCGCTTGATCTCATCCAAGGGCAGGATGGTGTCATTGCGGCTCGACGCCTCGATCTCCAGGCCGCCCTTGGTCATGTCCCAACTGGCGGCGAACACGCCCGGGTCGCCCCATACCGACGATCCGATCAGTTGCGCCAGCGACTTACCGCTCGAGCTATCGCCCACCAGGTGAACACCGCCACCTAGCACGCCGACCAAACTCAGCAGTGGGCCAGCCAGCGAGCAGCCAATCGCGAGTGTCAGCACCGGGTTGCCCGCGCACTTGGCGGCTACCTCCGATTGCCACAGCGCCAGCTCGCCGCGCCGACTGAAAAGTACCTGAGCCTTGTTGCTGGCCTGGTACCGCACATTGGCGCTGCCGATGGTTCGCCCAGGCAGCACGAACGCGCCCGACTCATGCCAGCCCGGCCGGCTGGTGGTGGCAAACACTTCTGCAGGATGCTGGTCGAGCAGGTACTCCATGAACGTGCCGCGCTTCTTGAGGGCAATGATGACGCCCATCCCGAACAAGGCGCGCCGGGCGTCCTCGCCGCTGCCGCCGAACACCTCCATGGCGATGATCCATTCCTTGATGCCGCCCTCGGTGACCAGGCGCAGCAATCGGCCTTCGCTGTCATCGTCGCTGTTGGTGGTGCGGGCGACGACGGTGACGGGGCTGGAGATCCACTCATCGGTGATAGGCCGGTCGCCGGTATCGCCCTCGGCGTCGTCCTGGTCAGCGCCGGCGCGCTTGAAGCTATGCCAGTAAACGCCCGGGCGCAGCTTGCGACCCTTCTCATTGACTACCCAATGCTCATACACCGCCCAGCAGGGGCGATCTGGCGCAATGGTCGCGGCGTCCGGCCGAAGGTTGATCACGTTGGTGTCAGGCTTGGACATGAGCGAGTTTCCAGTTGGCGAGGTCGTTGAAGTCGGTGAGGTCATCGGGGGCGCCTTCCGGCCATTCAGGGAAAGCCACTTGGCCACCCACGGCCGCCGCCGCTGCGTTTGCCGCTGCGCGCCCCGGGTTGCCATCGGTGAGCCGGTCGTCGTCGCCGGCGATGACGATTGGCTGGCCCGGGTAGCGAGCGCGAAGTGCCATCGCCGCCGGGATCAAGTTGCCCGCGTTCATGGCAGCGGCAACGACATAGCCGCCGTGCTGGTGGAGGCTGGCGGCCGTCGCCCACCCTTCGCAGATGCAAAGCACAGAACCTGGCTCGATGATGCCCAGCGGTGAATAGGTGCCCTTGATCCGGCCGCCGAACAGGAAGCGCTTCTCGCCGTCCGGAGCAATTCGTTGCAGGTTGACCAAGCGCCCATCCAGGTACAGCGGGATCAGCAGGTCAGTGCCGCGCTGGCGCAGGCCGTAGGAGCGAACTGCCTTGGCTACCAGATACGGGTGGTCGGGTGAGGCGCGGCGCGCGTTGCGCCACCAGTGGTTAGCCTTCTCGGCGGCCTGCTGCTGGCGCCGGTGTTGCTCGGCTTCGCGCTGGCGCCGGGCCTGGTCAACTCGCTCGCGGATCTGGGCCGCTTCGCGGGCGTCCACCGGTTCGCGACTACACCAGGTACTGGCGCCGCCGGCTTTCCAACTGCCGAACGCGCCGGATGCGATGCCGTCCAGGTACAGCACATACCACCCGTTGAGCGAGCCGGGCTTATCCTCCGGCACACGGAACCGGTGGATTGCACCGTCGGGCTCTGGCAGCCAGTCGAGAGGGCCATAGATGGCCTGGAGGGCATCACGGAATTGGATCGTTGCGTCCGTCATGCGGCCCCCTTCGGCGGGGTAAACCGCTTGGCCAAGGTCTCCAGTTTCTGAGTCAGGCGCTCCAGCTCATCGCAGTGGCGGCCTTGATCGCCTTCCGAGATGCGCAGCTCCAGGAAGCCAACCATGGCTTCCACCAGCAGCACATAGCTGGCGCTGTCGATATAAGCGCCAGCAGCGGGTGGGCCGCCACTGCCCTTGCGCTTGATGGGGGTGACGTTACCCATGGCTGACCTCCCGGCGATCAGCGCCAGCAAAAGCCCGGCAAACTTGACCGTTGTTCACGCCGTGCCAGTGGGTGATGTCGTCGATCCCGTCAACTAGGCAGGCCGTTACCTGAGCGCCAGCACAACGCATAACTACGCGCCCGCACTCTGCGTCGGCCTCGCTCAAGAACGGCCCTAGCAAAGCCTTGGGCACCTTCGGGTGGGTGACGAACCAAAGCTCTGTGGCTTTTTTCGGGCAAGCCGATCCCGTCGACGCAGATGCGCCGTTTTGAATTTTCATGCTTAACCTCTTAGGTCAGTGCGTCGGCGGTTCGCGTGAGTACGCGGTGGAAAAAATGTGGGGCTGATAAAAAGGATCGAATGTGAACGCATGTGTTGGCTCATAGGGCGACCTCGCGGTATTGCTGAGCGCCGCCCAGGTCGTTCGATCCGAATAGGGCTTGATTGACGGCCTTCCGGCTTTCCAGCAGCAGATCGTGTTCATCATGCGTGCCGACGCCCGGCGCAACCCAGTCAGGCAGTTCCTTGCGGCGCCGCATCTCGTTTAAGTGCGTCCACCACCGGGTAGCGTGCGTGCGCTCGGCAGAAATCGCCTCGGCCACCTCGTTACTGCGCTGGTCCTGCAGGTAGTGCGCCAATGGCGCAGCCTTTTGCGCTTCGCCGTTCGCATCATCCAGCTCGTTTTCCATGCACTCACACCACTGGTAAACCTTGGTGTTCCAGTCGGTTATCTCGATAGTGCCCAACTGCGCGAAGGCGTGAGGCGTGCTGTCTTCGGGGAAGGTCTCAAGCATCAGCGTGAAGATTGCGCGCACGCTCTCGAGCGCACTGGTCACTTCGTACAGATCCTGGACGCCGGTCTCGGCTATTTCCTTGTAGGAACGGCTCATAGGTCCCCCCCGGCGCCCAGGCCAGCGCACCCGGACAGAGCGGCGGAAATTGCCTCGCGGTTGCAGTCGGCGGTGTTGGCACCGTCAGCGGCTAGGTTCCACGCGACATCTACCAGATTGCGGACGTGCTGACTCGTGCCCTTGTCTGCCAATGCGGCATAGAGAACGGCCTCAACCTTGCGCAGAGCGATCTGGGCGCTCTCGAGATCCTCAAGCGTATCGTGGGCGATTTCTTGGATGGTGCGGGCGGGAGTATTCATTGCGCACCCTCAGCAGACTCCAGGGTACGAGCGATGGCAATGTGGGAGTTGTAGCGGGCGAGGCGAACGGAGAGTGATGAGTTTGCGCGGAGGGCGCTCAGGGCCATGCGGCGGTGAGCAAATGCGCGAATCGCAGACGGATATAGGGCGGGCATACGTGGAGCTCCTAACGTAAAGAGGGAGCTGCCACGTTCGTTACCAAGCGAATGGGTGGCAGCTGTGCGCAGGTTGGTAAACCGGGACGTTAGGAACCCGGCAGGCACGAATGCCTCCCACGCACAGCCGCCATAACACGTAACTGCGGGCACAAAAAAAGCGCCTGCAATCGTAATGGGGGCGCTGTTGCGCCTAACGTTCAGCGGGTTACCAAGCCCGGTCGCTGAATTTGCAGCGACGGGCAAACCATACCGACGAGCGCGATTGCTTGCAACAAAAGTTATCGACCGTTTATCGCTGATCATGAGCATAGCTGTCATGGGCGGAAGTCCTCAGAATCGATTGGCAGCTTTAGTTGCTCCCTCAAATGAGCGACGTGCGCGTATACGCCTGGCTTGTCGTAGCGCCAGTGGGCGAGGCGCCGACCACTGCTGCTGGCTTCCTTCTTGCGGGCCTCCAGCGTCTGGCAGGCGTGCCCATACCGAGCCTCGCGGAACGCCATTATTAGGCTCGCTTTCAGTTCCACAACGCGGTCGGTATTGCGGGACAGCGACAGCAGGAAGAACGCTTGATCTTCGTTCAGCAGGGCGAAGCGCTCCGGTCTACCACCAGCAGTTCCGGCCAAGGGTTTCTCCGTTTGAAACGGAACAACCCCGAACTCTTCAAACTTCGCCAGGTATCGCTCAATCAGCGCCATTGGGTTTTTGTGCTTGGTTCCCAGTTGCTTCGCGAGTTGGCGGCTATCCACGCGCGGTTCGTTCCCGGTGTGGGTCAGCGTGATTGCATTCATGCTGTCACCTGCGCCGGCGGGTTAGTGCTGAGGTAGTAGAGCGCCATGCCCTGGTGAGTTCGCCCTTGATCGTCGGTCAGGGTGAGGCGGTGGGTCAGGATCTTGTGGCCCAGGCCGCGCAGTTCATTAATGCGCGCACCAGGGCGGACGATGTTCAGTTCGCGGATGGCGGTGAAGGTATCAATCGGGCCAGCTTGCAGGCGCTCCAAAAGGCGAGCGCGTTGTGCGGTTCCGCTGGTATTCTCGACGCGAGTATTTTTGTGGCTGGCCTGTTGGTCGGCCTTTTTTTTGTTCATTAGGCGGCCACCTCGCGCAGAGCGATGCGCTGGCGCACCCAAGCTTGCGCCTCAGCCAAAATCCAGCCGACAGGTGCCCCACGTGATTTGCTATCACTCAGCGGGACGGGGCGGGGAAAGGTCGGATCGTCTTTAAGGCGCTTGTAGATTGTCGGGCGGGCGTAGCCGGTGATCGCCGACAGTTCGCTGATACGGATGATGACCGTGGCCGGGTCGAACTGGTGATTGGTTGCAGCAGTTGGCTGCATATAAACTGAGGTTCTTTGCATGTTCTGTATCCCGTGATTGATAGAGATTGGTGGAGCGACGGGATAAAGACTGGCAGGCTGGATCGGGTGGGCGGCAACCCTCCGAGGTGGTCGGTAGGTGGGTACCTAAAATTGGTATTGGTTGGCCACCCAAGAGATTTTCTAGGTGGTCACCTATGCGAAGAGGTCCGTAGTTAAAGGCTTTATGAGGTGGGTGCCTTCTTCGTTTTTTGTCCTCCTCGTCTAAGTCGGGCCGGACGAAGAACGAGATTTACGGCATCCGCCATGTTAGAGCCCGCCCCTTTTTCGCGAAGGTGCCTAATCACTTCCTCCTGAGTCGGAGCAGTGCTTGGATCGTCTTCGTCATAGGTTGACCACAATTGTCTTATAGCCTCGTCTACGAACTCCAAGCCCTCTGAAGTATGTCCGTAGTACGGCAAAGAAAGCGCCTGAGGAATAACGTCTGCGGTGGCAGATGGCTCGGGTGGCGTGGCTATGACGGCAACTGTTTTGCGAGGTCTAGAAATTTGCACGCGCTCTGTAGTGATCCAGCCTACCAATGACGCGCGGGTGATGATGGTTTCCGTTGGACAGATTTCTCCATCTCTATCGGTTGGTTTGATGGTTCTAATCATCCGTTCAACATTTCCGTTGAAATCGGATTCAAAGAATTCTGCCCTGCATACGACAGGGCTTATTAGGCCTTGGCGGATGGCGGATACGATACCTAGAGCGTGCCCGTGTGCTTGCTTCCAGCGAGGGAGCTTTTTGGCTCTTGCTTCGTCAAGGCTGGTTTCAAATGGGTCGATTCCCGCCATCAGTAGCGAGGCCCGCTCCACGGTGAACTCCATTACGGTCTTCCAATGGTCTAGGTTTGGTAGATCGTCGATGTCTTCCATTGTCACGCCCTCCCAGGCGCTCCCCTGCAGAATAATTCGGCTTTCCAGGCAGGTGGGAAGTCCACTTTTCGCTCCGTCGAGCTAGGTCAGCCAAAACCGGTTTTTATGCGGGTGCTGTCTATTTAAACAGTGATAGTTGGCAGTCTATATCTATCTACGCCGACAAAGAAAGGGCCTCATTAAGCCCGCTTGCCAAAGTCACCTTGGACAACAACGCCACCGGCGAGGCAGTCGAGGTAGTTCGCATACCATTGCATCATCACCGTGCGCTGAGGCAGGTACTGGGCCTTGTTGTAGACGCCGGCAACACCGGGCTTTTTGTGTGATAGCTGGGCCTCGACGTGGTTCTCGTCGAACCCGTTCTCGTTGAGCACTGTCGACGCGATATGCCGGAAGCCGTGACCGGTTTGCCGGCCTTCATATCCCATACGACGCAGTGCCATCAGAAACACGGTGTCACTGCGTGGTTTGGTGTGGTCGCTGCGGCCAGGGAATAAAAGTGGATAGCTGCCGGTGTACTTGCGTAATTCCTCCAGCGCCGCGATCGCTTGCGACGAAAGCGGCACCAGGTGCTCAAGTCCTTTCTTGCGGCCTTTGCGCTCGACGGGGATCGTCCAAACCTTCTTGGCAAAGTCGAACTCAGACCACTGAGCTTCGCGTAGCTCGCTTGGACGCACGGCGAACAGGCTCAGCAGCCGCAGGCCGAGGCGCACGTCGTGGGCGTGTGGATAGGCTGCGATGGCTCGGATCAGGCCGGGAAGTTCATCGGGTGAGACGTGGGCGTAGTTCTCGGCCTTGCCGGACTGGAGATATTTTTGCAGCCCCTCGAGCGGGTTATGGGTGGCGCGGCCGGTTACCCTGGCCAAGTCGTAGGCATCTCGGCAGTACGAGCGCACTCGGCTCATTTGCTCAAGGATTCCCTGCCGCTCCATGCCGCGCAGAAACTCCATCCACTCAAGCGGAGTGATATCGGCATAGGGGCGCTTGCCGAACACCGGGAATACGTGACGTTCCAAGGCGCCGATTATTCGCTTGGCGGTACCCGCATCCCAGTTGGTGAGACGTGAGGCGTACCACTCTCTCGCCAGTGGCTCGAATGTCTCGCCGGCGATATCCCTTTCTGCTTTCTTGCGGGCTTGCTTGGTAACGATCGGGTTTTTGCCGTCGGCAGCGTCGGTGCGCAATTCGGCAGCTTTCTGCCTGGCGACTGATCCGCTCACCTCGGGGTAACCGCCAAGCCCAAGCCATGACCATTTGCCGTCGGGCTTCTTGTAGCGAAGCTGCCAGGACTTTTGGCCATCAGGCTTCACGCGGAAATAAAGGCCGCTCCCGTCCAGCTCGCGATACTCGTTGGCATCAGGCTCCAGGCCGGCCAATGCGGTATCGGAAAGGGGGCGGCGTTTTATCTCGGATCGCTTCATCTGGGCTTGTATCCCCTCGGTTCAATTATTTGTCGAGGATACACAGCGGGATACACGGAGGGAAGGTATAGGGGGATACAAGGGGAGATAGCCAGAAACAAGAAAGCCCGCACGAGGCGGGCTTCTTGAGGTGGTTTAGAGACTCATGTAGACATCTATAAACCGGTACTTGGTGGCTACACAGGGACTTGAACCCCGGACCCCAGCATTATGAATGCTATGCTCTAACCAACTGAGCTATGTAGCCAAGTGGCGCGCATTATTCGCGTAGAACGGCAATGCGTCAAGTATTTATTTTGAGTTTTTATCTACGCTTTCAACTGTTTAAGCGAAATTACCGGATCGGGCGACGAGTGGTTCGCTATTCACCCGTCTGCACAGCAAGAAAAACCTGATCGCGTTGGGCAGATATCCCTGCCGCCCAACGCGGGGGGCTGATATTAAGGGAACTTCGCGTTGTGAGTGGCGCGTTTAAGCTGTTCACGCGCCCGGGAGAGGCGCGAGCGAACCGTGCCGATCGGAATGTCCAGTGCGTCGGCGGTGTCCTGATAGCTGCCGTCGGTTTCCAGTGAGGCGTACAGCGTCTTGCGCATCTCTATCGGCAGGTGGTCGATGGCGCTCAAGGTTTTCTCCAGGCGCCGATTGATTTCAAATTCCCAGTCCAAGTTATGGTTCTCTTCCTGTCCATGCCACAGCGATTCGTCGAATTCGCAATGCACGGGCTTGGCGTACAGCCGCCTGAAGTGGTTGCGTATGAGGTTTTGCGCGATACCGCACATCCAAGTGCTGAGCGTGGCATTCCCGCTGAAACGCTCACGGTTGCGCCAGGCTTCCAGGTACGTCAATTGCAGCAGGTCGTCTGCATCTTCGGGGTTGAGTACGCGCTTGTGGATGAATCTGCGAAGTTTTTTTTGCTGGTCATCTGTCAGGTGAAGCATGAATTGAGGCGAGCTGCCAACCAGGTGCGCTAAAGCTTCAATAGGGATATTCATGGATTTTTCCTTGGAGTAGACACAGTCGAAAGGTGTCGACGAGAACCCCGTTTGCACTGGCTGTGCCAAGCGGAAAAATTTCTTAATTTATTGATTTATATAAATAAAAATCTTGTATTAATGCGATTTTGTGCAAGTGTTTGCAGAGGGCGTTGCAGGCGCATGCAAGTTTTTTCAAATGTGCAGTGGGCCGCTAGCTGATGGAACCGCTTGGGTTGGTCTTGCCACACAGGTAGACACTCTTCCTGTTCAGGTCCGGCCATGATTGAATTCCCTTCCGAACTGTCAAAGACCCACACCGTGGATCAGCCACGTGTCAATCAGACGTCCACACCTGCTGCCACCACAGGCCCGGTTACCGATAACCTGGCTCTGCTGTTCAACGAGGAAGTGGTCGCCAACAACCGGGCGCTGAATCACCGGCAGCTCATCCTGCCCTTGGCATCAGTTCAGATGCTCAAGCAGATTTATAACCAATTGGGTCATCCCGCCAAGAAGACCTTTGCAATGGCCAGATTGCAGATCAAGCAGCAACTGGAAGTACGTGGTGATGTTGCGAAGTTGCTTGAGGTTTGCGAAGGCGACCCCACGCTCACTTGTGTTGTGCTCAAGAATGAGGAGGCCCTGGGGGGCACTGCAGCAGCCTTGGCACGCGATGCACGCATCATGCTGGAGGCTAGTTTCAGAGGGCAGATCCAGGCAGGTCTGAATACTGCGGCTGCATTTGAGGAGGGGTGTCCCAATCTGCAAGAACGCATGGCGGTGCGAATGCTCTATTACGAGAGTGTGGTTCCGCACCAATCCCTGCCGACGATGTTGCAGAAGCTGTTGGATGTATACGGTGTCGAGCGGTTTCCAGAAGGACTCAAGGTCATGCAAAGAGCCTTGGCGGACGATATCGCCGCCAAGGTGTCTTCATCGCCCAATGCGTCCCTGCGTACCTTGCTCCTGGGCCTGCAAAGCTGTGGGCAACTGAGCGGGGTGTTGGCGGCGTGTCAAGGACTGCGCCAACGACTGGCTGTCGATCATGATGCGGTAGTCCTGCTGCAACGACTTCTGGGGTTCACTGGCGGTGGTGTTGGCGCTGCGGAAATCCTGAGATTTGTAGATGATTTGCAGGGTGGTTCAACTGCGCAGCAATTGCTGGTCCTCAATGCACTTTTGCCAGTGGTCGAGCAATTGCCATTGGCTTTATGGCCCGATAGTACAGTACGTAATGAAACCCTGAATTGCTTCCGGGTAGTGATCGGGGAGCTGGACCGGATTGCACGTAGCCATGCACGTTTTCCACGTGAGCTGGAGGCCCGGGCGTGACGATGCTGTCGGTCATCAACCGCTTTCTGCTCAAGGCGGCGCAGCGCGCCGAAGTGCTGGGCGCAGTGGTGGTGATGGCCATCGTGTTCATTTTCATCGTGCCGCTGCCCACCTGGCTGGTGGACATTCTGATTGCGCTCAACATCTGTATTTCGTGCCTGTTGATCGTGTTGGCGCTTTACCTACCAGGGCCATTGGCGTTCTCATCGTTCCCCTCGATTCTGTTGCTGACCACCATGTTCCGTCTGGCGTTGTCGATTGCAACCACACGTCTGATCCTGCTGGAGCAGGACGCCGGCGATATCGTCGAGGCGTTTGGCAATTTCGTGGTCGGCGGCAACCTGGCGGTCGGGATGGTCATCTTCCTGATCCTGACGCTGGTCAACTTTCTGGTCATCACCAAAGGCTCGGAGCGGGTGGCCGAGGTGGCGGCACGTTTCAGCCTGGATGCCATGCCCGGCAAGCAAATGTCCATCGACAGCGACTTGCGTGCCGGCCTCATTGACGGCATGCAGGCAAGGGACAAGCGAGACCAGTTGTCCCGCGAGAGTCAATTGTTCGGGGCCATGGACGGTGCGATGAAGTTCGTCAAGGGCGATGCTGTCGCCGGCTTGATTATCGTCGTGGTCAACCTGTTGGGCGGCTTCGCCACGGGCATGTTCCAGCATGGCTTGAGTGCTTCCGACTCTATCAGCCTGTACTCGGTGCTGACCATCGGCGACGGCCTGATCGCGCAGATCCCGGCGCTGCTGATTTCTCTCACCGCCGGCATGATCATCACCCGTGTGGCGCCGGATGGGCGCAGGGGCATCACGAATATGGGCGCCGAAATTGCCCGGCAGATGACCAGCGAACCCAAGAGCTGGATGATCGCTTCGGTAGGGATGCTGGCGTTTGCGGCGGTGCCTGGCATGCCTACCGTGGTGTTTATCCTGATAGCGCTGGTCACTGGTAGCCTGGGGTATTTCCTGATGCGCCAGCGCCAACGGCAGGAACAACCCACTGCTGAAGCCGCAGAGGCGGTGCGCCCCGAAGAGAACGGTCGTGAGGACTTGCGTGGGTTTGATCCTTCAAGGCCGTACCTGCTGCAGTTCTCTCCGGTGCTGCGTGGGACGCCCGAGGTGACCGATCTTATTCACGCGATTCGCCAGGCGCGAAATGCGCTGGTCGCCAATATTGGCCTGACATTGCCACCGTTCGAGGTGGAACTCGATGACACGCTGGCCGACGATGAAATGCGTTTTTGTGTGCACGAAGTGCCGATGGTCAAGGCCTCGGTCGTCAGCCTGGTTGCGGTTGAGCGCAAGGCGCTCACGGTCGAACCCGCGCACGCCATACCGGGGCTGGCGGAGCGCGATGAACAGGAGTGGCTCTGGTTGGCGCCGGATGATCCGCTGCTCGATGATCCGCAGTTGGAGCGCTTCACCGCGGCGAGCCTGATCGTCGAGCGCATGAAGCAGGCGATGATGCTCAGCGGGCCGCAGTTCCTGGGGATCCAGGAGAGCAAGTCGATCCTCAGTTGGCTGGAGCACAACCAACCGGAATTGGTCCAGGAACTGCAGCGGATCATGCCGCTGTCGCGGTTTTCGGCGGTGTTGCAACGCCTGGCCAGCGAAGGTGTGCCGTTGCGGGCGGTGCGGCTGATTGTCGAATCACTGATCGAGTACGGCCAGCATGAGCGTGAACCGGACGCACTGGCTGACTACGCGCGTATTGCGCTCAAGGCACAGATCTACCATCAGTACCGCGAAGCCGACGGCCTGCAGGCCTGGCTGCTGTCGCCGCAGACCGAAAACATCTTGCGTGATGCATTGCGCCAGACCCAGACCGGCGTGTTCTTCGCCCTCGACGAAGAGCATAGCGCGGCGTTGATCAACCTGCTCAATCAAGCCTTTTGCGCACGCCCGAAATTCAAGAGCGTGATGCTGGTTGCGCAAGATTTGCGCAGCCCTTTGCGCACGTTGTTGGTGGAAGAGTTCAACCATGTGCCGGTGCTGTCTTTCGCTGAGCTGGGCAGTACTTCCAAGGTCAAGGTGTTGGGCCGTTTTGACCTGGGCCAGGATGAGCTGATGCGCGGTGCAGTGGCGTGAGGGCTTGATGATGTTCGAGTTACGCGTGCTTGACGGGCTGCACCAGGGTGCTGCGTTGCCGTTGTTTGGGGAGCAGTGGACCATCGGTGCCCACACCGATGCAGACCTGTTGCTGAGTGATCCTGGCATTGCCGAGCGGCATGCATGTCTGTGGCTTATCGACGGCGTTTGGTCGGTGCAGGCCGAAGCTGGGTTGTTACGCGGGGCTGACGGTCAGGTGCTGGCTCAGATCGCGCGTCTGGCGCTCAATGGTGTGTTTTCGGTGGGAAACGTACGGCTGTGTGTCAGCCTGGCTGATGAGCCCTGGCCTCAAGCGCCTGCGCCTGCGGCGCCGCCCGTGTTCAATGAGGCGGCACGGACACTTAAGTTGTCGACTATCTCCCACTCCCAGCAGAAGCGCTTGATCAGCCTGGTGCTGGCGATAACGGTCATCTTTATCGTGGTGGGTATGGCGTCTACGGGTGAGCCTGAGGCCAAGCCTTCCTTGATGCCGCCTGTGGTGCGCAAGCACGAGTTGGCTTCACCGTTCGAGGTGCGTCAGCAGCTGTTGAAGATGCTCAATGAGCGCGAGTTGAGCCAGCGCGTCAACTTGCAGGTGATCAATGGGCAGGTCGCCCTCGATGGTGATGTGTCCCAGGATGATGTAGAGCTGGTCGCACGCATGCTCAATCGTTTCGGCGAGCAATTTGACAGCGCGGTCCCGGTGATCAGCCGTGTGCGCGTGCGCGACGCAACCTTGCCGTTCAAGATTGTGCAGATCGTGGGTGGGCCCAACGGTCATGTAGTCCTGGAGGAGGGCGGCCGGCTGTTTGTTGGCGATGAAGTGGAGGGTCTGCGCCTGGTGCTGATCGACAACAGCAAAGTGGTGTTCGATGGCGTGCAGCAGTATGAGGTGCGCTGGTGAGCGTGGAAGTGCAGGCACGCCTCGAGGCCTGGCAGCAGCGTCAGGCTCAGTCGCTGGCTACCTTCGCGCCTGTGACGATGCGGGGGCGCATCCAGCGCGTCAATGGCATGTTGTTGCAGTGCCGACTGCCCCAGGCGCGTATCGGGGATCTGTGCCAGGTAGAGAAAAAGCCGGGCGACTACATGCTCGCCGAGATCATCGGTTTTGATCAGCAGGATGCCGTGCTCAGTGCCCTGGGCAACCTTGAAGGCGTGCAGGTAGGCGCCGGCGTGGAGCGCCTGGGTGTTTCGCATCGGGTCCAGGTCAGCGAGGCACTCCTGGGGCAGGTGCTGGATGGTTTCGGACGACCGATCACCGGTGATGGCCCCAGCGCCTTTGTCGAAGCCGACTTGCCGGATACCAGCGCGGTATTGTGTGAGGCTCCTTTACCCACCGAGCGGCCACGCATCAACCGTGCATTGGCCACCGGGGTGCGTTCGATCGATGGCCTGCTGACGCTTGGTGAAGGCCAACGCGTAGGGCTGTTCGCTGGCGCGGGGTGCGGTAAGACCACCCTGCTGGCGGAGATTGCCCGTAACGTGGAGTGCGACGTCATCGTGTTCGGCCTGATCGGCGAGCGGGGTCGCGAACTGCGCGAATTTCTCGATCATGAACTCGATGAGCAACTGCGCTCCAAAGCGGTATTGGTGTGTGCCACCTCCGATCGCTCCAGCATGGAACGTGCACGTGCGGCGTTCACGGCCACCGCATTGGCAGAAGGCTTCCGGCGCAAGGGGCAGCGTGTGCTGCTGCTGATCGACTCCCTGACACGTTTCGCCAGGGCCCAGCGTGAGATCGGCCTGGCTGCCGGCGAACCCCTCGGCCGCGGCGGCCTGCCGCCATCGGTCTACAGCCTGCTGCCGCGGCTGGTCGAGCGTGCCGGCCTGACCCGTGAGGGCGTAATCACGGCGATCTATACGGTGCTGATCGAGCAGGACTCCATGAGCGATCCGGTAGCCGATGAAGTTCGCTCGTTGCTCGACGGCCATATCGTACTGTCCCGTAAGTTGGCCGAACGTGGCCATTATCCTGCGGTGGATGTGCTGGCGAGCCTTTCACGGATCTTGAGTAATGTTGTCGAGCCTGCGGATATCCAGGCGGGTACAGCGCTGCGTCGCTTGTTGTCGGCCTACCAGCAGATCGAGTTGATGCTCAAGCTGGGGGAGTATCAGCCTGGGAGCGATGCCTTGACCGACCTGGCAGTGGACAGTCGCCAGGCTGTCGATGGTTTCTTGCGCCAGGACTTGCGTGAACCCACACCCATGGCGGCAACGCTTGCTCAACTCAAGGAGCTGACGGCCTATGTCCCATTCTGATGTGCTGCTCAGTGAAGTCGAGACGCTGTGCCGCCTGCGCCGTCACCGGGCAGACCGCGCCGAGCGCGCCCTGCGTGAAGCCAAGCGAGCCCAGCAGGCCCTGCTTGCGCATATCCAGCAGGCCCAGGATGCACTTGAGCAAACCCGGCAGGAGGAGGCCGTGCAAAGTGCTCAGTTGCTCAGCCAACACCAGGGGCAGGTATTGACTCGGCAGGCTCTCAAATCCTGGGCGGCGCAGGAGCGCTCGTTATCTGCCAATACACGTCGAGACATAGGGCAGTTGGAGGCCTTGCAGGGCCAGCGTGACGCTCAGCAAACCCGTGTCGGCAGCGCCCAGAAGCAGGTGACCGAGTGCCTGCGGCAGGTCGAAAAACTTCAGGAGTTGTCCCTTTTATTGGTACAGGAGCCGACATGACCCAGGTTGCAGATAAACCCGCTGAGCGTCCACGCGTACGTGAACATCGAGAGGAGCGCGAGCCGGGAACTCGAGGTGTTGTGCCTGCGGAATTGACCCGGTTGTTCAGCCAGTTGTGGGCCGGTGACGGCAAGGGTTCTGGCTCTGGCACTTCCCTGTCGGGTGCGAAATCCTCGGGCAGTGCCGTGATGATCGAGGCGCTTGCCGAACAACTGGTTCCGCGTCTCCAGGCCGCTTCGCAGTGGCCGCTTCAGGCCGTGTTGTACCTGCCGCGTCTGGGGCGGATCAATGCCAGTGTGCATCGCGAACAGAACAGCTGGAGTATCGATCTGGACGCGCAAGAGGAGGCGACGGCGCGCTGGCTCAGTGGCGTGCGGCGACAGTGTGAGGATCGGATTGCGCTGACGCTGGGGCAGCCGGTCAGCCTGTTTCTGCCTAATGTCGGCAGAGCATGATAGTGCCGCTGCTGACATTGCCTTCTATCAAGGGCGACACCGCTGCCGCGCGACGCCGGCTGGGACGCGGTTTGGGCCTGGCGTTTGAAGTGGCCGGGCAAGCCGGTCAGTTGCGGCTCGAACCTGGACGTGCCCCCGCAGGTGGCCAGGCGATGTGCTTCGAAACGGGGTGTGGCGTGCTGGCCCTCGCCGAAGCAGGGCCGCTGCTCAGCCTGCTGGGTGAATGCCCGGTGACGTTGGCCCCCTCCGGCAACGATCCGGATTCCTGGTTTTGGGCGCTGTTCCAGTTTCACCTGAGCCCTCAGGTGAAAGCCCTGTTGGGCTATGTGCGATTGCTGGATACCGAACGGCCCAAGGCGTTTGGCTGCCGGCTAAGTGTGGCCCTGGGGAAAACCCGGGTCGAAGGGTATGTGTGGCTGAAGCCCGAGAGCTTTCTGGCGTTGTGCGATGCCGGCCCCTGGCGTGCTACGGCCAGGCCGATGCCCGCGTCGTTTCAGTTGGCCATTGCCGTGACCCTCGGACATTTGCAGTTGCCGATTGCGCAAGCACGCAGCCTGCGGACCGGGGATGTGCTGCTGCTTGAGAGGATCTTTTTCCTAGCCCAGGGCAGCGGCCATTTGCAGGTTGGCAAACGGCGACTGAATGGCTGCATTGATGATAACAACGGGTCGTTGTGCCTGACCCTGACTTCAATTGAGGAGACTTCTGTGGATGAAGAATTCATAGCCCCCGACTATGCCGGTGATGAGGGCGACGAGCCAGTGATGGACGTATTCGGTCACGAACCGTTCGATGAATTGAGCATGGGGCTGAACGTACGCTGCGGCACGTTGAACCTGACCCTGGGCGAGTTGCGTAACCTCGCGCCGGGCGCGGTGCTGGGCATTGGCGGTTATGCGCCAGGCATGGCAGGCCTCTATTACGGCGACCGGCCGATTGGCCAGGGACAGTTGGTGGAAGTCGATGGACGCCTGGGATTGCAGTTATCCCGCGTGATGTTTGGCCGATGATACTTCAGGGGTTGGACCCCTTAGTCCTGGCGGTGTTTCTTGCGGCATTATCGTTGATGCCCATGTTGCTGGTGGTGTGTACGGCGTTCTTGAAGATTGTGATTGTGCTGATGATCACACGTAACGCTATCGGTGTGCAGCAGGTGCCACCGAGCATGGCCATCAATGGCATCGCGCTGGCCGTCACGCTGTTTATCATGGCCCCAGTCGGGTATCAGATCGCTGAAAGCGTCAAAGTCTCCCCCCTTGATCTGAGCAATGTGCAAACGCTCCTACAGACGGGAAGCGAAGCCATCAAACCGTTGCGTGCCTTCATGCTGCGCAACATCGACCCGGATGTGCTCACGCATCTGCTGGACAACACCGCACGCCTTTGGCCGGCGCAGATGGCCCATGAGGTGCAGCGCGAAGACTTGATCCTGTTGATTCCGGCATTCGTGCTGTCGCAACTGCAGGCAGGGTTCGAGATCGGTTTCCTGATCTATATCCCCTTCATCGTGATCGACCTGATTGTTTCCAATCTGCTGTTGGCGCTGGGTATGCAAATGGTCTCGCCGATGACCATTTCCCTGCCGCTCAAATTACTGTTGTTCGTGATGGTGTCTGGTTGGTCGCGTTTGCTCGACAGTCTGTTCCTCTCCTATCTCTGAGTGGCTTATGGAACCCATCGTGCTGTTCAAGCAAGGCATGTTGTTGGTGGTTGTGCTGTCGGCACCGCCATTGATCGTGGCGGTAGTCGTGGGCGTGATGACGTCCCTGGTGCAGGCGCTGATGCAGGTGCAAGACCAGACGCTGCCTTTCGGCATCAAGCTGGTGGCGGTAGGTATCACGTTGATCATGACCGGCCGCTGGATTGGCGTGGAGTTGATTCAACTGATCAACCTCACCTTTGACATGATCGGCCGATCGGCCCTGAACTGAGGCCCTGCCTGTGCTGGTTTATCTCGAGTATCTGCCCAGCCTGGTGATTGGCATGGCGCGTATCTACCCTTGCGGCATCCTGGTGGCAGCCTTCTGTTTTCAGCATATTCGGGGCATGCCACGGCATACCATCGTGATGGTCCTGGCCTTGCTGCCTGCACCGGGTATTCATGCGGCGTTGGTCGGCCAGGACTACTCGGCGATGCTGCTTGGGGTGTTGGTGCTCAAGGAGGTGGGCCTGGGGATTTTACTGGGCGTGCTGCTTTCGATGCCGTTCTGGATGTTCGAGTCGGTGGGGGCGCTGCTGGACAACCAGCGCGGCGCCTTGGCGGGTGGCCAGCTCAACCCTTCGTTGGGGCCGGATGCGACACCGATCGGGCATTTGTTCAAGCAGCTGGCGATTTTCCTGCTGATGGTCAGCCTGGGGTTGGGGACGTTGACCCAAGTGATCTGGGACAGTTATTTGATCTGGCCGCCCACAGTGTGGTTTCCGGTGCCGGCCATTAACGGCATGAGCGTGTTTATCGACCTGTTGGGGGAGACGTTCACGCACATGATGCTCTACGCCGCGCCGTTTATTGCAGTGTTGCTGTTGCTGGAGTTCGGCATCGCACTGCTGGGGGTCTACAGCCAGCAGTTACAAGTGAGCACGCTGGCGCCACCAGTCAAGAGCCTGGCGGGGATCGGCATCCTCTTGCTCTACTTCACGTTGCTGCAGGACCTGATTGTCGGGCGTATGGGGCTATTGGGTGACCTTAAACAATCGCTGAGGTTGTTGATCAAGGTCGCTATCCCATGAGTGACTCCGGCGAAAAAAAGCACCCGGCGTCAGCCAAGAAGCTGCGGGATCAACGCAAGAAAGGCCAAGTCGCCCAAAGCCAGGATGTGGCAAAGCTGGTGGCGCTTACGGCCATCAGCGAAATTGCCTTGTTCACTGCCGAGAGCAGCCTGCAACGCTTCCAACAATTGATGCTGCTGCCGATGTCGCGCCTGACCCAGCCCTTTGCCCGAGCGTTGGAGGAAGTACTGTTTGAAGGCATGGTGGTGTTTTTCTCATTCGCCCTGTTGATGGCCGGGGTGGCGATTGCCGCCAAGCTGATCAGCAGTTGGATGCAGTTCGGGTTGCTGTTTGCACCGGAGACCCTGAAGCTGGATTTCAATCGCCTCAACCCGATCAGCCAAATCAAGCAAATGTTCTCGGCCCAGCAGTTGATGAACTTGTTGATGAGTGTCGCAAAAGCCTGCCTGATTGCGTTGATTCTGTATGTGGTGATCTGGCCCTCATTGGGTACGTTAGTCAATTTGGCCACCAGTGATCTGCAGAGTTATATCCTGGCGTTGATCGCTTTGTTTCGCCACCTGCTGCATGTCTGTCTCGGCATGCTGCTGGTGCTGGCGCTCATCGACCTGATCATGGCGAAGCACTTTTTTGCCAAACGCATGCGCATGACCCAGGTGGAGGTCGTCAAAGAGTACAAAGACATGGAAGGCGACCCCCATGTAAAGGGCCAGCGGCGCGCACTGGCGCAACAATTGGCCCAGGAGGAGCCGAAGGTCAAGCTGCCCAAGCTGGAAGAGGCCGATATGCTGGTGGTCAACCCGACGCACTTTGCTGTGGCCTTGTACTACCGCCCCGGTAAAACGCCGCTGCCCTTGCTGGTCAGCAAAGGCATGGATGCCGAAGCCCGTAAACTGATCCATCGCGCCAAGGTCGCCGACGTACCGGTAATCCAGTGCGTGTGGCTGGCCCGTACGCTCTACACAAGGCAGCTGGGTACCAGTATCCCCCGCGAAACCCTGCAGGCGGTTGCAGTGATTTATCGCACCTTGCGCGAGCTCGATGATGAAGCCAAGCGCGAAACCCTGGAGTTGCCGGAACTTGAGCAACGTTGATCAGCGGTTTCTACCTGCGTCCAAGGCTTGCAGATTGGCCAGCGACAGCAGACGGCTGAGGACCCTGTCCACAGCACTGTGGGCTGCGGGCAGAGCGTGCCAAATCACCAGAGCATCCTGGTCGTCGACGTAGATAAAACAACCATCGAACGCCAGCGCCTGCTCAAATCGCCGTTCTAACACCCGCTGCAATTGCCCGGCCTGCACTGCTTCGCGAGCGATCTTCAGTGCCAGTCCCTGGCGGTTTCCAGCCCGCAGTGCGCAAGCGCTGATACCGGGTGCCAGGGACAGGTGAGCATCGGTGCCGCTCACCAGGCTGCTCAGAAATACCTGGCGTTGATCGTCGGGCATTGGCTGGTGCTTCATCGTTCAAGCGAAATCGTCTGGTAGTCCGCGCGCTCGCCGGAGGGGCCGGGTTCGACTCGCATTGATGAGGGCCACCAGATGACCATCTTGTCTTTGGTCGATTGTGGGCGTGAGCACGAATCACCTTTGCAGGTAGGAGTGCATCCGCTGACGAGCAAGGCTGCACTGATCAGGATGATACGTAACGGTCTGTATTTCATGGCGTGGCCTTTTGAGCAGGTGTGATCAAGGAGGGACGGGGCACGCTGAGGTGTGCATCCTTCACTACTGGGCGCATGGCGATAAACACCTCGGTTTCCTCACCTGGCTTGAGCCAGGCGCGCGGCCACACGGTGACTGCCAGGGTCTGCGAGTTACTGCACTCCTTTTCGTCGATACGTACGTTGCGTTTGAACTGGTTGCGTAACACCACGACCGCTACGTTGTATTCTGGGCCCGCGTACCACTGGCTACGTTCGTTATTCAGCGCCAGGAGGTCACGGGTGTTGCATAAGGTGTTCAGTCCCAGTGGCATCGGCGCCGCGTTGAACGCCTTGGGCACTTCCCCGCTGACCAGATGCGCCAGGGTAGAAATGATGTCACTGCGCTTGATGACCGGCTGATGGGGAGCCAGGCGTTTGGCCAACGGAGCGAGGGCGGCCTGCAATTCGGCTTGGTCGGCTTGTGGCAAGTAGCGCGACGGGTCGTCCTGGTCCCCGATGACGCGTGGGGTGAGGATGAACAGGCGTTCACGGCGATTGCTATGGCGTTCTATCGATGAAAACAGTGCCTTGCCCAAAAGCGGAATATCTCCGAGCAACGGTATCTTGCTGTGCTTGTCGGTGTTGTCGGTGACATGGAAACCGCCGACGACCAGCGAACGTTTTTCCTCCATGACTGCCTGGGTACTGACCTTGCCCCGGCGCACATCAGGGTGGTTGGGCGTTGGGTTGGTCTCGTCGAAACTGCCATCTTCGATGTCGACCGCCAAATGGATCCGGTGAGCGCCCCGGCCGGTGGTGACCCGAGGTATGACTTGAAGGCTGGTGCCCACGGTGACCGGCAAAGTGGTTGCGAAATCTCCACTGGTGGTGATGTATTGGGTGCGGTTGAAGTCGATCACCGCCGGTTGGTTCTCCAGGGTGAGCACCGAGGGGTTTGAGACCATGGTTGCCAGTCCCTTTTCTTCCAGCGCGCGTATGTCGGCGTAGAAGCGATCGCGATGTTCAATCCACAGCTGCGACGAAGTCCCGGGTGCCATGTTGACGCCACCCCGGAAGCGGCTGTTCTGGAAACCCCAATTAACGCCGAATTCACGCAGTTGTGTACGCTCGATGTCGAGAATGATCGCATCGATTTCTATCAGCTTGCGTGCGACATCGAGTTGAGTGATCAACTCGCGGTACATGGCCTGGCGTTCGGGCAGGTCATAGATCAGCACGGCGTTGTTGCGCACATCGGCTTCGACACGGATTCGTCCGGCAGATACCGGCGCGCGCGGGGTAACCGCCGGCCCTGCGTCCACCTGCCCTGTGTTGGCGTGTGCACCGAGCATTTGGCCCAGCAGCGGGTTGCCCAACCGTGGCACATTGGGTGTGAGGGGGGCCGGTTGGGATGTTGGGCGTTGAGACAGTCCTGTAAGCGTCGAGGCGGAGCGCGGTTCCAGCAGGCCACGTAAAATGCTGGCGACGCCGGGCACGTTGAGCTTCTCGCCGCGATAATCCACCTGGCGGTCTGCCGCATTGGCAAACTTCAACGGGTAACTGAGCACGCTCTGTTTTTCATCTGCAGAGCGACGCTGGCTGCTGAATTGCTTGATCTGTTCTATGTAGCGCTTGGGGCCGGAGACGAGTACCACACCGTCTTCCGGCAACTCGCCCCAGCCAAAGCGGCTATCGAGCAGGCCGATATCGGTCAGGGCCTGCTTGAGGTCCGCTATCGTCTCTGAAGAGACCTCCAGGCGCGCGGACTCCTGTTGGTCAAGCGTGCTGACGAATAGGGTGTTGTTGTAGAGATACCATTGAAAACGATGCTCGACGCCCAGTCTGTCCAGCAGAGACTGGGGGGTATTCGCGCGGATCTTACCGTTGACGTTGCCTTCCAGCAGGCCCTCGATTTGCAGTTGGGTGCCAAAGGTCTGAGCGAAGTCTTCGAGTACTTCGCGCAGCGGTTTGTGCTCGGCCTCGTAGGCGTACGCGGTGTTTTTCCATTCGGGGGGGATGGCGGCCAAGGTGTTTCCTGCTGGAATCAGCAACCAGGAAAGCAGCACCAGATTTCGCCAATGAGGTCTTTTGGGCGAGTCGTCAGGCGAAGCAAGGCGCAAAAAAGTGCGCTTGTGGTTCTTGTTATGCATTGTCGGCTCTCTGGTTAGTACGACAGTGAACGTAGTGAGGTGGGTCTTAGGTTCCGGGGCTGGTGAGCAAAGCGTGCACACGCAGCGCGCCAGGTATCGCGTTGGTTGAGCAGGGCTTCGAGGCAAACGAGCACGCACGCCTCTCTTTGTTCGCCTTGCAGGCTTTGAATCAGCCAAAGCGCACCGTTGTCGGCTTTTCGGGCAAGTGCGCCTTGGAAATGATTCAGGCTGACGAAGCCCAGGCGCATCCACCGCTGCAAGGCTGTGTTATCTGAGCAGGTCGACGTCAGTTGAGCGGCGAGTAATAAAGACCCACTCTGGCGTTTTAATACGATTGGGTCATCGCCTTCATAGAAGGTTGTCTGTTCATCGCGGCTGTTTAACCAGTCACTGACTATCGCCTGCATATTATTGAAAACTCTCAAAACAATTCTTGAGCAGCAGGTGATTAACTCGATTGTGTTCCAGATAGGACATTTGAGTTGTCATTTTCTTTACGGCCAGTTCAAAGAACAGATCGGCGTCGGCATCGTCTGCCTGGGTGGCGAGAGACGTTGATTTGAATGTGTTGTGCGCGCGCTTGCTATTGTTCAGAAGTTGACGTGGTAGATCGCTGAAAAAGTCCATGGGTATTTCCTTTTTGTTTGCCGGGATAGTGAGTGAACACTGGATTTTTTCCCGGTGCGGAGGGCAAATGGCAAAGTCGGTAGCGTTAGATGTTTATCCGGTACTCGTTGCTGTGAATAAAAAAGGTATCGAGCATTGAGCGCCAACTGATACGAAAGTCTCCTTCGTCGGTTTTCAATACGAGTGTCTGAGAAGGAGTGGAACCGTCAGCATGAAGTTTCCAGAACATCGGCTTGTGAGTGGCCAGACACTGTTTTATTTCCTCAAAATCATTGGGGTGACATAACAGGGCTGCTTCGATCTCTGGGACTTGATTGGCCATCAATTGCTTCAGCATGGCTGCAAGCCTTTTGGGAGCTACCGTCTCGTCGAGCACACAGCGAATTGCCTGATTGGTGATGGACGTCGCGTACTGTTCCAGGTTGTCGAGCATTGCTTGGCGGTCGCGCTCCCAGCGCTTGAATTGCGTGTCTGCGCGCTGCCAGATCTCAAGCGATGAGGTTTCCAGAAGCGCTTCGCATTTTTTTTCTGCCTGGCGTATCAGTTCAGCGGCTTTAGTATGGGCGCGGTTCAAGAGCTCTTCTGCTTGCTCCCAGTTCGCAAGTTCTTCCCGGGGTATCAGATTGCCTCGCAACCCGGGTGTGTCCTTGAACAACTCAAGGGTGTATCGGCATAACATCGCTGGTCTCCTCACCATTGGAGTCAGGAAGCGTGGGGTCGTCCGCCCAGGTTGTAATGCGCCAGACTATGGCTTGCCATAACGTGTTCAGCCGACTGTTTACATGCTCGAATGAGGTGTTATTTTCCTCTACCCTCTGCACGCGCTCACGGGAAAAACGCAATCTAAGACGCTGCCAGGTAGTGGGTTCCACCCAGCTATGGAGCAGTTGCAGCGGGTCCAGGCTCGGCAACAACAGGTCTGGCGGGAGAGCCTTGGATAGACGCATGCACCACAGGTGATGGCTATCGCTCAACGGCATTGCCGGCTCAGTGCAGAAGGTTCGCTGAACCAGCGTGAGTGCCAGGCTCAGTTGTTCCTCGGAGGCCAGGGCCAGGTGCAATACCGTGGAGGGGGGCGTGGGAGGCAGGCAGGCTGTCACTCCCATGAAGTCGCGTGGCGTCCATCGCCTGCTTCGATAAAGCGCGTCAACCGCCCTGTACTCATCACCCTTCCAGTCGTCGTGCGCGTGCCTCCAAGGGAATGCCCACCATTTAGCCCAAGCCAGGTGTTCAGCGATGGAGGGGTACGGACTAGGCATCATGAGCCGGACCGACTGATTCACCTGCTACGGGCGAGCCTTGTAGGAGCTTTTTACGTCGATTGTGCAGGACCAGTGCGGCGACTACCGCTGCCACCATACCGAGCAGTGACGCGATAACGCTGCTTCGCCAAAAGGCGAGATTCTCGCTGGGCACCAGGAACGGACCGAAGTACACCAGGCGTTGCTGTTCCTGATAGGTAGTGGCAGGTACGAAGATCACGGTAAGTTTTTGCAGGTTGTCCACTGCAGTGGTCATGCCTGGGATGCTGCTTGCCACCATTCTGCGAACGCGCGCGCGGATGTTATCGGGGTCTAGGCGCGGATCGTGCTTGATGAATACCGAAGCGGATGCCGGTTGGACAGGTTCTCCTGGAGCGATGCGTTCGGGCAATACTACGTGCACACGTGCAACGATAACCCCGTCAATTTTGGATAAGGTCGCTTCAAGCTCCTGAGATAAGGCATAGATATAGCGTGCTCGCTCTTCCAGAGGTGTGGAAATAACCCCTTCCTTGCGAAATGTATCGCCTAGCGAAGTTCGAGCCACCCTGGGTAAACCAGCGGCTTCCAGCGTGCGTACTGCACGTCCGATGTCGGTTGCTTCTACCGCTACGACGACACCATCTTTTGCCGGGATTTTTTGGGCGCGAATATGTTTGTCTGCCAATTCAGCGACCACCTCATTGGCTTCTTGCTCAGAGAGTTGGCGATGAAGTTCTACGCGGTCACCGCAACCGCTTAACAGAAAGATAGCCGTGAGAAATAGAGCGGCCGGTAGAATGTTATTCATGATGACTATTGCAAGTTACAGATTTTGTCGATGCATTGAGTTGCCTTGCCAAGGCTTTTTACCATCAGTTGTGAGGTGATAACGGCACCTGATAATTCGCGTGGGTATTCGTTGAATGCAGTCATGTCTGTGCTGTTACTTGATGATTTCAGCGCTCGCGCCATGCGATTTTCTTTGGCTTTAAGCAGTTCCGATAGCTCTGCCAGTATGGTAAGTGTGGTACCTGAATCTGTAGGAGCGCGCGCCGACGTTGAAGGAGCGAGCATAGCGCTGAAAAAAGTGGCGTCTGTGTTGAAGGCCGAATGTTCTCGCGTGTCACGGGAGTCTTCGGAGCGGTGGTGTTGCGTTAAGAGTGCATATTCTTCTATCTGCATGTGAGGCCTTCAAGGTGGGAGAGCTAAAGCAGATGCTGAATGTTTGTGGATGCCATGATTGTTGTAATTTATATAGCGGCCTCCCCGGCAGTCGAGCCGGGGAGGTTATTGCGTTATCGCACTTCTTTACCTGCGGAGTACGCGTTTGTAATGGTCTTCGCTTGCAGGCTCTGCTGAAAACCTTTCTCGGCGACTGCGGCTGCTCGCGCGATCTGGTCATCGCTGCCTGGGGATACTTCATTGCCCGATAACATATCTTTGAGCTGTTGAAATATTGCGTTGTTGTTGCTACCAGATATACCAGAAATACTCATAATAAACTCCAAGTTCATCTATAGGGTTTGATTTACTCGCCTCGGATCAAGACACACAGCGGGTCTGCAAGGCTGATAAACTTAATCCAAGCTATGACTGTGTGGCGAGCGTGTATGAAACGTTCCGGATATTTTCGAGAGCATATGTTTCTATATGTTTTCCAATGAATAGGTTTTTGCCAGTGATATGTCCAGTTGTTTCATTCGGTAGTACAGCGTGCGCTTTGCAAGGCCTAGTTCTACGGCCGCGGTGTCTACACAATGGCGGTGGCGATGCAGCGACTCCTCTATCAAAGCTTTTTCAATTTGTTGCAGGCGAACTTTAAGGCTTACTTGGGTTTCTCGCTGGCTGTCTCCGGGGGGGGAGAGCGGTGACAAGCCCAGCACAAAGCGTTTTGCTGTCGACCGGAGCTCACGAATATTCCCGCGCCACGAGTGACTGAGCAGTTGTTGCAGTAACCCGCCTGAAGGGGGCGGGGCTGTGCATTTGAAGTGGTCGGCTTCCTGCTGGACCATTTCCAGGAACAACGGAATGATGTGCTCACGTCGATCGCGTAATGGCGGCAGCTGGATGTTCACGACATTCAGGCGGAAATAAAGATCACGTCTAAAGGTGCCCCGTTCGACCATCTGGTGGAGAGAAGCTTGGGCAGACGCGATGACACGCATGTCCACAGGGATGAAACGGGTTGAGCCCAGGCGCTCTACTCCACGCGACTCCAGAACGCGCAGCAGTTTGGCTTGCAGGCCCAATGGCATGCTATCGATCTCATCAAGGTAGAGCGTGCCCAGGTGGGCTGCCTCAATGAAGCCTGCCCTGGATTGCATCGCTCCGGTATAGGCACCACTGTTGACGCCGAACAATTGGCTTTCCGCAAGGCTTTCCGGGATGGCCGCACAGTTCACGGCAACAAAGTTGCCTCGGCGTCCCGATAAGCGATGAATTCGCTCTGCCAAGGTATCCTTGCCGGTACCGGTTTCTCCCAGTAACAGCAGGTCAATATTGAGGGTCGCCGTGCTGTTAAGTGTCTGTTCAATGTCCGGGCCTTCGATGAGTGACGTTGCCGTTTCATTTTCTTTGTTGAAGGCAGCCGACATTGAATGATGCTCCGTGCTCGCTATTACGCCATTGTCAAAAATACGGTATGTAGATGCTGACTAGTAACGCCTAGGGTATAGAAGTTTTCATACTTTCTTAAGGTGGGAAGGGGGAAAGTCTTGTGGGGAAGTGTCTCTTTTTTGTGGCGATAAAGTGACTATTTTGAACTTGAGCTTGAGGGGGGGTAGGAGAAGTCTGAAATTATTTAATATTTTGATGTGAGTAGTCACTTGTTGAGCATTAAACAGTCACGCATAAAAAAAGCCGATGCAGAGCATCAGCTTTTTTATCTGTAGCTTAAATGGCGAGTGATGATTACACGTTAAACCGGAAATGCATCACATCGCCATCTTTTACAATGTATTCCTTACCTTCCAAACGCCACTTGCCCGCTTCCTTGGCACCGGCCTCACCCTTGAACTGGATGAAGTCGTTGTAGGCAATCACTTCGGCGCGGATAAACCCTTTTTCGAAGTCCGTGTGGATCACCCCAGCAGCCTGTGGTGCGGTAGCACCGACCTTGACGGTCCACGCACGGACTTCTTCGACACCGGCGGTGAAGTAGGTCTGCAGGTTGAGCATTTCATAACCGGCGCGGATCACACGGTTCAGGCCAGGTTCTTCCAGGCCCAGGGCCTCGAGGAACATGTCTTTTTCTTCACCGTCATCCAGCTCGGCGATTTCCGCTTCGATCTTGTTGCACACCGGCACCACGATGGCGCCTTCTTCGTCGGCGATGGCCTTGACCACGTCCAGCAGTGGGTTGTTCTCGAAACCGTCTTCAGCGACGTTGGCGATGTACATCACCGGCTTGGTGGTCAGCAGGTGGAAACCCTTGATCACGGCCTTCTCATCGGCGCCCATGTTCTTCATCAGGCTGCGTGCCGGCTTGCCTTCGGTGAAGTGAGCAATCAACTGCTCCAGCAGGCCTTTCTGGACGACTGCGTCCTTGTCGCCGCCCTTGGCGTTACGTGCGACTTTCTGCAGTTGCTTCTCGCAGCTGTCGAGGTCGGCGAAGATCAGTTCCAGGTCGATGATCTCGATGTCGCGTTTCGGGTCGACGCTGTTGGATACGTGGATTACGTTCTCGTCTTCAAAGCAGCGGACCACGTGAGCGATGGCATCGGTCTCACGGATGTTGGCCAGGAACTTGTTGCCCAGGCCTTCACCCTTCGACGCACCGGCGACCAGGCCGGCGATGTCGACGAACTCCATGGTGGTCGGCAGGATGCGCTTGGGATTGACGATGGCCGCCAGGGCGTCCAAGCGTGGATCCGGCATCGGCACGATACCGCTGTTGGGCTCGATGGTGCAGAAGGGGAAGTTCTCCGCCGCAATACCGGATTTGGTCAGGGCGTTGAACAGGGTGGATTTGCCGACGTTGGGCAGGCCGACGATGCCGCAATTGAATCCCATGGTGTTTCCCCTCGGTAAGAGTCAGGCCTTCTGGCTGTGCAGGTTTTTCATCGCGCGGTTCCATTCACCGGCGAAGATATCCGGCAGCACGCCGAGGGCAAAGTCGATGCTGGCATCGAGTTTTTCCTGTTCGGCGCGTGGCGCACGACCCAGGACGAAATTTGAAACCATACTGGCAACGCCTGGGTGGCCAATGCCGAGCCGCAGACGGTAGAAATTATTCTGATTACCCAACTGCGCGATGATGTCGCGCAGGCCGTTGTGCCCGCCATGCCCGCCGCCCAGCTTGAGCTTGGCAACACCGGGTGGCAGGTCCAGTTCGTCATGGGCCACCAGGATTTCCTCGGGTTTGATCCGGAAGAAACCCGCAAGCGCCGCGACAGCCTGGCCGCTGCGGTTCATGTAGGTGGTGGGAATCAGCAGACGAACATCCTGACCCTGGTGCGAAAAGCGCCCGGTCAGGCCGAAATATTTGCGATCGGCCACCAGGTTCACACCTTGGGCGTGGGCGATGCGCTCAACAAAAAGGGCCCCCGCGTTATGCCGGGTCTGTTCGTATTCGGCGCCTGGATTTCCCAGGCCAACGATCAGTTTAATGGCAGTCACGACAGGGGCCCTTCCTTTGGAGTTGTGGATAACATCGCCAGACCTGAGTGCGGCGAAAGTGGACGACACTACATCATTTACTCAAGAGTAAACGCCGCGTTATCGCCCGCTTTCTCGCTACGTTTCGGTCCGCGATGTTTCCTCAAGCTCCGGCAATGCAGAGTGAATTACTCTGCAGCGCCTTCTTCAGCTTCTGGAGCAACGCGTGGAGCGTGAACGTTGGCAACTGCTTTGTCATCACCGTGAGCCAGTGCGACAAACTCAACGCCTTTAGGGGCCTTGAGGTCGGACAGGTGAACGATAGCGCCGATTTCCAGAGCCGACAGGTCGACTTCGATGAACTCAGGCAGGTCTTTCGGCAGGCAGGTCACTTCGATTTCGTTCAGTACGTGCGAGATCTCGCCGCCTTTCTTGACCGGAGCGTCTTCACCAACAAAGTGCACAGGCACGATAGCGGTCAGTTTCTGGCCAGCTACAACGCGAACGAAGTCTGCGTGCATGATGAACTGCTTGGACGGGTGACGCTGCATCGCTTTAACGATGACGTTCTGCTTGGCGCCGTCGACGTTCAGCTCGATAACGTGGCTGTAGGCAGCTTCGTTTTCGAACAGCTTGGCGATTTCCTTGGCCAGGATGGTCACGGATTCAGCAGGCTTGTTACCACCGTATACAACGGCTGGGATGTTGGCGGCGTGACGCAGGCGGCGGCTCGCACCTTTCCCCAGGTCAGTACGCGCTTGGGCGTTCAGAGTAAAGTCAGTCATTTTGTATCTCCAAAATAGCCATCATCGAGCGGCGTTTGCGACCAGCGCCGGCCTCGACATGGGCAAAAAAGCCCCGCCCCAACAGAATGTCGGGGCGGGGCGCTTTTCGTCAGTGGAATGTACCGAAGGTTTGACCCTTAGCGGAACATCGCGCTGATCGATTCTTCATTGCTGATACGGCGAACCGCCTCGGCAACTACCGGTGCGATATCCAGTTGACGGATACGCGAACAGGCTTGAGCAGCAGCGGACAACGGGATGGTGTTGGTCACCACCAGTTCGTCCAGCATGGAATTCTCGATGTTCTCGATCGCTCGGCCCGACAGCACAGGGTGTGTGCAGTAGGCGAAGACTTTAGCGGCACCGTGCTCTTTCAAGGCTTTCGCCGCGTGGCACAGGGTGCCGGCGGTGTCGACCATGTCATCAACCAGAATACAGGTACGCCCTTCGACATCACCGATGATATGCATCACTTCAGAGTGATTGGCTTTCTCGCGGCGTTTGTCGATGATCCCGAGGTCCACGCCCAGGGATTTGGCAACGGCCCGTGCACGCACGACGCCACCAATGTCCGGGGACACGATCATCAGGTTTTCAAAGCGCTGGTCTTCGATGTCATCCACCAATACGGGGGAGCCGTAGATGTTATCTACCGGAATATCGAAGAACCCCTGGATTTGGTCAGCGTGCAGGTCAACCGTGAGAACACGGTCGATACCTACCACGGTCAGCATGTCAGCAACGACTTTCGCGCTGATGGCCACACGTGCGGAGCGCGGACGGCGATCCTGACGGGCATAACCAAAGTAAGGGATTACAGCTGTGATTCGAGTCGCTGAGGAGCGGCGGAAGGCATCAGCCATCACGACGAGTTCCATCAGGTTATCGTTGGTCGGAGCGCAGGTCGGCTGAATAATGAACACGTCTTTACCGCGGACGTTTTCATTGATCTCGGCTGTAATTTCGCCGTCGGAGAATTTACCGACAGAGATGTCACCGAGAGGGATATGCAGCTGACGTACGACACGTCGAGCCAGATCGGGGTTGGCGTTCCCCGTAAAGACCATCATCTTGGACACGCGCAGTACCTAGAGGCTGAGGGTAACCTGGATGAGTATAGGAAAATGGCAGGGGCGGCTGGATTCGAACCAACGCATGGCAGGATCAAAACCTGCTGCCTTACCGCTTGGCGACGCCCCTGTATCTGTTGCAACGAGTGCCTAACACTCGGTTCCTTTAGAGCAGACTTTGCAACTTGCGATGCAACATCGAAACGTTGCTTCCCTTTGCTACAAACCCTGTAAGGGTCTCTGTAAGAAGGGCCGAGACTTTATCAGCTTCAGCTTTGCTTGGGAAGCCCCCAAACACACAACTTCCAGTTCCGGTTAATTTTGCTTCGGTAAATTTACCTAACAAATTCAAAGCGTTACGTACCTCTGGATAACGCCTTGCTACAACCGGTAAGCAGTCATTTCGACTGTTTCCCTTGGGAACGGGGCGCACTTTAATGGGAGAAGAGTTACGTGTCAACAACGGATCTGAAAAAATTTCTGCTGTACTTACAGATACTTGCGGCACAAGCACGACATACCACGGCTCTTCGGGGTATTCCGGGGTGAGTTTCTCCCCCACACCCTCGGCGAAAGCCGCGTGCCCACGCACGAAAACCGGGACGTCGGCGCCCAGTGTCAGGCCCAGTGTGGCCAGCCGATCATGGTCCCAACCCAGTTGCCACAAGTGATTCAGGCCCAGCAGAGTTGTCGCGGCATTCGAGCTGCCACCGCCGATGCCACCGCCCATGGGCAGGATTTTATCGATCCAGATATCGATGCCGAGCGCGCAACCGGATTGCTCCTGAAGTTTTTTTGCGGCCTTCACGATCAGGTTACTGTCGTGAGGCACGCCTTCGAATTCGGTATGCAGCTTGATCACGCCATCGTCGCGTACAGCGAAGGTCAGCTCGTCGCCGTAGTCGAGGAATTGAAACAGCGTCTGCAGTTCGTGATAGCCGTCTTCACGGCGACCGAGAATGTGCAGCATCAGGTTGAGCTTGGCCGGGGAGGGCAGGGTCAATGTTTGTACGGACACGTTATTGCCCCAGCTTGCGTGGTTGCCAGTCCTTGATCACCAGTGTGACGTCAAGGTCGGGACCATGCAGCTTGATGCGCTCTGGCAACCAATAGCCGCTTTGCTCTACGTAGCTCAAATACTCGACCTGCCAACCATCCTGCTCCAGGCTGGCCAGGCGGCTGTCGCCGTTGAGGCTCAGGCGACTCTTGCTGTCAGGTGCGGGCAAACCGCGTACCCACCACACCAGGTGAGACACCGGCAGCTTCCAGCCGATCTGTTGTTCCAGCAATTCTTCCGGAGAAGCCGCTTCGTAGCGGCCCTGGTTGGCCACTTCAAGGCTGACTTGCCCCGGCCGGCCGGTCAGGCGTGCGGCGCCACGGCCCAGCGGGCCAGACAGGCGAATATCGTAGTAGTCCTGGCGTTGCAGCCAGAACAAGGTGCCGCTGCCGGAGTCTTTCGGCGCGCGAACCCCCACTTTGCCTTCGATCTGCCAGCCATCGATGCTGCTGAGCTGGTCCTTGTGCTGCTTCCATTGCGCCGGGTTGCCCTGGCCTTCAACGGATTCACGGCTGCCGATGCCCGCGCAACCGGCGAGCAGGGCTATGAGGCTGAAAATAACAACGTGGCGCAAGAACATAAGCTTAAAGAGTCTCGGATCCGGTCAGGCGCTTGATGGTGCCGCGCAGGATAGGGCTTTCGGGTTGTTCCTTGAGGAATTTTTCCCAGATCTGGCGTGCTTCGCGCTGTTTGCCATTGGCCCACAGCACTTCGCCCAAGTGGGCGGCGACTTCCTGGTCGGGGAAGCGCTCCAGCGCCTGGCGCAGCAAGCGTTCGGCCTCATCCAGGTTGCCCAGGCGGTAATTCACCCAGCCCAGGCTGTCGAGCACGGCCGGGTCCTCCGGGTTGAGCTTGTGGGCTTGCTCGATCAGCACCTTGGCTTCGTCGTAGCGCGTGGTGCGGTCGGACAAGGTGTAGCCCAGGGCGTTTAGGGCCATGGCGTTGTCCGGATCGCGCTTGATGATCAGGCGCAGGTCTTTTTCCATCTGCGCCAGGTCATTGCGTTTTTCCGCCTGCATGGCGCGGGTGTACAGCAGGTTCAAATCATCCGGGAATTGCAGCAAGGCTTGTTGCAGCAGCTTCCAGGCGCGCTCGCCCTGGTTGTTGGCCGACAGGGTTTCGGCCTGGATCAGGTAGAGCTGGATCGCGTAATCCGGTTCGGCATCCCGCGCGGCGGCCAGGCGTTTCTCCGCCTCGTCGGTGCGGCCGTTGCTCATCAGGATGTCGGCCTGGCGCAATTGGGCGGGCAGGTAGTCGTTGCCGGGGCCGACCTGGGCATATTCGAGCAGGGCGGCTTGCGGATCGTTGCGCTCTTCGGCGATACGGCCGAGGTTCAGGTGCGCCGAATCCACATGGCTTTCACGTTGGATCAGCTCCTCCAGGTAACCCTTGGCCTCGTCCCAGGCCTTGGCTTCCAGGCACACCAGTGCCAGGGAATAACGCAATTCGTCGTCGTCCGGGTATTGCTGGACCAGGTTGGCGAACTGCACTTTGGCGTCCTCCATGCGGTCCTGTTCCACCAGCATGCGTGCGTAAGTCAGGCGCAGGCGCTTGTCGTCCGGATACTTCTTGAGGCTTTTTTCCAGCAGCGGAATCGCTTCCTTGCCGCGATTGAGGTTCTGCAGCAGGCGTGCGCGCAGCAGGATCGGCGCGATTTCGCCTTCTTCCGGCGGATTCTGCTCCAGCAGCTTCAGGGCCGCATCGGCTTCATCATCCTGTTGCAGCAGTAACGCCTTGCCAAAAATCAACTGGCTGTTCTTCGGGTGCTTTTGCAGCAGGCGGTCGAAACTCTTCATCAGGCCATTGCGCGTGTCCTGGTCGGTGTCGGCAGCCGACAGCGCGAGGAAGTCGAAATGGGTGTCGCCCTTGCCCTGCAGGACTTTCTCCATATAGACCATGGAGTCGTCATAGCGCCCGGCGCGTGCCAACTGAATGGCTGCCGCCCGCTGTGCTTCCAGGTCGTCCGGAGCGTTTTTCGCCCAGATCAGCGAGGAGTCCAGCGCAGCCTGATCGGCCCCCAGGTACTCGGCGATGCGGAAGGCCCGCTCGGAAATTCCCGGATCCTGGGTGTTGATGGCCTGGGTCACGTAGTTATCCAGCGCAATATCGAAGCGATTGCGCTGGCCGGCCAGTTCCGCGGTCAGCAGGCTGTACACCGTTTCTTCGGTGAACGAGGAATAAACCTTGGGCTTTTCAGGGGCGGGAGTGGTGTCTTCCACCGGCGGCGTACCGTCCGGCGACACGGGGGCCATGGCCTGGCAGCCGCTGAGAAAGACAAAGGCGAGGAGCAACGCGGAAGATCTATTCATATAGGAAGAGGACGACTAACCTGCGGTCGGATCATCATGACACAAGCCTTCGGCCAAACATAACCGAGTCTCAGTTGATGCCTTTATAGACACAAGGCATTAGGACAATAGACGACGGTGGTTGTTCTGAATCTTTCGAAGTAGGACAATTGTCGGCTTCCCGACATCATCAGCGATATTGAATGGCCTTCCTCGCACTCGGTATTAACCACAAGACTGCCTCCGTAGACGTGCGCGAGCGCGTGGCGTTTACGCCTGAGCAGTTGGTTGAGGCCTTGCAGCAGCTCTGCCGGCTCACCGACAGCCGCGAAGCTGCGATCCTTTCGACCTGCAATCGCAGCGAGCTTTATATAGAGCAGGAGCATCTTTCAGCGGATGTCGTACTGCGCTGGCTGGCCGATTACCATCATTTGGACCTCGATGACCTTCGCGCCAGCGCTTATGTGCACGAAGAGGATGCGGCAGTTCGTCACATGATGCGTGTGGCGGCCGGCCTCGATTCGCTGGTGTTGGGCGAGCCGCAGATTCTGGGCCAGATGAAGTCCGCCTACGCCGTGGCGCGTGAAGCCGGCACCGTCGGCCCGCTGCTGGGGCGCCTGTTCCAGGCCACCTTCAATTCCGCCAAGCAGGTGCGCACCGACACCGCCATCGGTGAAAACCCGGTGTCCGTGGCGTTTGCCGCCGTAAGCCTGGCCAAACAGATTTTCAGTGACTTGCAACGCAGCCAGGCGCTGCTGATCGGCGCTGGCGAGACCATCACGCTGGTTGCCCGCCATCTGCATGACCTGGGCGTGAAGCGTATCGTGGTCGCCAACCGCACATTGGAGCGCGCCAGCATCCTCGCCGAGCAGTTCGGCGCCCATGCGGTGTTGCTGGCGGACATTCCGGCCGAACTGGTGCGCAGCGATATCGTCATCAGCTCCACCGCCAGCCAACTGCCGATCCTGGGCAAGGGCGCGGTCGAGAGCGCGCTGAAGCTGCGCAAGCACAAGCCGATCTTCATGGTGGATATTGCCGTTCCCCGGGATATCGAGCCCGAAGTCGGCGAGTTGGACGACGTTTACCTCTATAGCGTCGACGATCTGCACGAAGTGGTTGCCGAAAACCTCAAGAGCCGCCAGGGTGCTGCCCAGGCCGCCGAGGAGATGGTCAGCACCGGCGCCGAAGACTTCATGGTGCGCCTGCGTGAACTGGCGGCGGTGGACGTGCTCAAGGCGTATCGTCAGCAAGGCGAACGCCTGCGCGACGAGGAATTGATCAAGGCCCAGCGCTTGCTGGCCAACGGTAGTAGTGCCGAGGAAGTGCTGATGCAACTGGCCCGTGGCCTCACCAACAAATTGCTGCATGCACCCAGCGTGCAACTGAAAAAGCTTACCGCCGAAGGCCGCCTCGATGCGCTGGCCATGGCCCAGGAACTCTTTGCCCTCGGTGAGGGCGCGTCAGATAGCTCTTCGGATAAAAAACCGCAATGAAAGCGTCACTGCTCAATAAACTGGACGTGCTCCAGGACCGTTTCGAAGAACTGACCGCCTTGCTCGGCGATGGCGAGGTCATCTCCGATCAGAGCAAATTCCGTGCCTATTCCAAGGAATACGCCGAAGTTGAGCCCGTTGTGGCCACTTACAAGAATCTGCTGAAGGTGCAGGCCGACCTTGAAGGTGCCCAGGCACTGCTTAAGGACAGCGACCCGGACATGCGCGAAATGGCCGTGGAAGAAGTCCGCGAAGCCAAGGAAAAACTCGCCGAGCTGGAAGGCGACCTGCAACGCATGCTGCTGCCCAAGGACCCGAATGACGGGCGCAACGTGTTCCTCGAAATCCGCGCCGGTACCGGCGGCGACGAGGCGGCGATCTTCTCCGGCGACCTGTTCCGTATGTACTCGCGGTATGCCGAACGTCGTGGCTGGCGTGTAGAGATCCTGTCCGAGAACGAAGGCGAACACGGCGGCTATAAAGAAGTCATTGCACGGGTCGAAGGCGACAACGTCTACGGCAAGCTCAAATTCGAGTCCGGCGCGCACCGCGTGCAGCGTGTCCCCGCGACCGAGTCCCAGGGCCGTATCCACACTTCGGCGTGCACCGTTGCCGTATTGCCCGAGCCGGACGAGCAGGAAGCCATCGAGATCAACCCGGCCGACCTGCGCATCGACACCTACCGCTCCTCGGGCGCCGGCGGTCAGCACGTCAACAAGACCGACTCGGCGATCCGCATCACGCACTTGCCGTCGGGCATCGTGGTGGAGTGCCAGGAAGAGCGCTCCCAGCACAAGAACCGGGCGCGGGCTATGTCCTGGCTGTCGGCCAAACTCAATGACCAGCAGACCAGCGCCGCCGCCAACGCGATTGCCAGCGAGCGCAAGTTGCTGGTGGGCTCGGGCGACCGCTCCGAGCGCATCCGTACCTACAACTTTGCCCAAGGCCGGGTCACCGACCACCGGGTCAACCTCACCCTTTACTCCCTGGACGAGATCCTTGCCGGTGGAGTGGATGCGGTGATCGAGCCGTTGCTCGCCGAATACCAGGCCGATCAACTGGCCGCGATAGGTGATTAAATGACCATTATCGCCAGCCTGCTGCGCGCCGCCGACCTGCCCGACTCGCCCACGGCGCGCCTGGATGCCGAATTGTTGCTGGCGGCTGCCCTGGGTAAGTCGCGCAGTTACCTGCATACCTGGCCCGAGAAAATCGTCAGCAGCGAGCACGCGCTGACCTTTGCCGGCTACCTGCAACGCCGTCGCGGCGGTGAGCCGGTGGCCTATATCCTCGGCCAGCAAGGCTTCTGGAAGCTGGACCTGGAGGTCGCGCCCCACACGCTGATCCCGCGTCCGGATACCGAATTGCTGGTGGAAACCGCCCTGGAATTGTTGCCCGCCACGCCCGCCAAGGTCCTCGACCTCGGCACTGGCAGCGGCGCCATCGCCCTGGCCCTGGCCAGCGAGCGCCCGGGCTGGCAGGTCACCGCCGTCGACCGTGTGCTGGAAGCCGTGGCCCTGGCCGAGCGCAACCGCCAGCGGCTGCACCTCAATAACGCCACGGTGCTGAACAGCCATTGGTTCAGCGCGCTGCACGGCCATACCTATGACCTGATCATCAGCAACCCGCCGTACATTGCCGCCAACGATCCGCACCTGGTGGCGGGCGACGTGCGTTTCGAGCCGGCCAGCGCATTGGTGGCCGGCCATGATGGCTTGGACGACCTGCGCCTGATCATCAAAGAAGCCCCGGCCCACCTGAATGCCGGTGGCCGGCTGTTGCTGGAGCACGGTTACGACCAGGCCCCGGCCGTGCGCGACCTGCTGTTGAGTGAAGGGTTTGAAGAGGTGCACAGCCGCATCGACCTCGGCGGCCATGAGCGCATCACCCTGGGGCGCCGGCCGTGCTGACCGATCAGGAGCTGTTGCGCTATAGCCGGCAGATTCTGTTGCAGCATGTCGACATCGACGGCCAGTTGCGCCTGAAAAACGGCCGTGCCTTGATCGTCGGCCTCGGTGGCCTGGGTGCGCCCGTCGCGTTGTACCTCGCAGCTGCCGGCGTCGGCGAGTTGCATCTGGCGGACTTCGACACCGTCGACCTGACCAACCTGCAACGCCAGATCATCCATGACACTGACAGCGTCGGGCAGACCAAGGTCGACTCGGCCCTGCGTCGCCTGGCGGCGATCAATCCCGAGATTCAACTGGTCGCCCATCGCACCGCGCTGGATGCCGACTCCCTGGCTGCGGCGGTTGAAGCGGTCGATGTGGTGCTCGATTGCAGCGACAACTTCTCCACCCGCGAAGCCGTCAACGCGGCCTGCGTCGCCGCCGGCAAGCCCTTGATCAGCGGCGCGGCGATCCGTCTTGAAGGGCAACTGTCGGTGTTCGACCCGCGTCGCGCCGAGAGCCCGTGCTACCACTGCCTATATGGGCACGGCAGCGACACAGAACTCACCTGCAGCGAAGCCGGCGTGGTCGGGCCATTGGTTGGTGTGGTCGGTAGCCTGCAAGCACTGGAAGCCCTGAAACTGCTGGCCGGTTTCGGTGAACCGTTGGTAGGCCGCTTGTTGCTGATCGACGCCCTGGCCACGCGCTTTCGCGAGTTGCGCGTCAAGCGTGACCCCGGTTGCAGCGTGTGCGGGACGCCACATGGTTAAGGGCGCGCCAATCGGTGTGTTCGATTCCGGTATCGGTGGCTTGACCGTGCTGGACGAAATCCAGCAGCTATTGCCCCAGGAATCACTGCTGTACGTGGCCGATTGTGGGCATATCCCCTACGGCGAGAAAAGCCCGGCGTTTATCCTTGAACGCTCGCGGCAGGTGGCGGCATTTTTCCAGGCGCAGGGCGCCAAAGCCTTTGTGATTGCTTGTAATACCGCCACTGTTGCCGCCGTCGCTGATCTGCGTCTGGATTTTCCCGATTGGCCGCTGGTGGGGATGGAGCCTGCTGTCAAACCGGCGGCGGCAGCTACCCGCAGTGGCGTGGTCGGGGTGCTTGCCACCACCGGCACGCTGCAAAGCGCCAAGTTCGCCGCGCTGCTCGACCGCTTCGCTACCGATGTGAAGGTCATCACCCAACCGTGCCCGGGCCTGGTGGAGCTGATCGAAAGCGGTGACCTGACCAGCCCGGCCTTGCGCCAGTTATTGCAGGGCTATATCGACCCGCTGCTCAGCGCCGGTTGCGACACTGTCATCCTCGGCTGCACCCACTATCCCTTCCTCAAGCCGCTCCTGGCGCACATGCTGCCCCCCAGCATCATCCTCATCGACACCGGCGCTGCCGTGGCCCGCCAGCTCAAACGTTTGCTGGGTGAGCGCGACCTATTGGCCGTCGGCAATCCAGCACCGGCACAGTTCTGGACCAGTGGCGATGTGTGTCACCTAAGAAATATCCTACCGACACTATGGAAATATCCGGGCGTTGTGAGAAGCTTCGACTCGTGAAAATTTCGTGAAATACCCGCGTTATTAGCTGGAACTTCTGGCTACACGCCAGCTTCCTATAGCGAGATAGCCTGTAGAAAATCATATAACTTCGTTCGGAAAGGATGTTTCTTATGAAGCGCTTGTTCTGTTTGGCTGCGATTGCGGCCGCTGTAGTGGGGCACTCTGTTTCGGCGCAGGCCGCTGGCCTGGAACTGGGGGTGGGGAGCACCAGCGATTCGACCATGACCTATCGGCTGGGGCTGACATCGGACTGGGACAAAAGCTGGTGGCAGAGCGATACCGGCCGGTTGACCGGCTACTGGAGCGGCGCCTACACCTATTGGGATGGGGACAAGCGGGCCAGCGCCAGCAGCCTGTCGTTCTCGCCGGTGTTTGTGTATGAATTTGCCGGGGAATCGGTGAAGCCTTACATCGAGGCCGGGATCGGGGTCGCAGTGTTTTCCCGCACCAAGCTGGAAGACAACAACATCGGCCAGGCCTTTCAGTTCGAAGACCGCCTGGGTTTCGGCCTGCGCTTCGCGGGTGGGCATGAGGTGGGTATTCGTGCCACGCATTATTCCAATGCGGGTATCAGCAGCAATAACGACGGGGTAGAGAGCTACTCGTTGCATTACACCTTGCCGTTGTAACTCTTCAGGACACTGAAAAAAATATGTGGGAGGGGGCAAGCCCCCTCCCACAGTTGATTGCCACAATCTTCAGCATCAGCGGTAGGCGGTAGCGATGCCCTGTCGCTCTTCCAGGCACTCCGGCGCGCCCATCTCGAACTCCCGACAAATCAGTGGCCGCCGCTCGTAGATCGTGCACATCATCGTGTCCCGGTCCAGCGCCGCGCACCAGCCGTCGTCCAGGCGCAGCATCACTTCACCGCCCCACTCATCGGTATCGATATAGCGCTCCGGCACGCCGGTGTCGGTGATCAACATGACTTCCAGCTGGCAGCAGCAGGCCGCACACGTCGAGCAGGTGACGGCGGGTTCGGCGATTTGGGTGTGGGGGATGTTGGTCATAGGCGTGCAGTGTAAGGCAAGCGGGTGACGCACGTGTGAAACGGCTGACGGACGTCAGCGCGCCAGCCGATGCAAACCCACAAACACCATCGCCCACAGCAGCGCCAGCGCAACCATCGTGGGCGCGAAGCCGAAACCAAACTGCACCCCTGCCAGTTGGCTACCGGCGTAATAAGACAGCGGGCCGCCCAGCGCACCCAGCACGGCGGCACGCCACCAGGGACGGGCACTCCAGGCCAGGCAATGACGCAACGTCGTCGCCAGCAATGCCCATAGCAGGATCAACCAGAAGGGAATCAACGTGCCCGGTTCCGTGAACTCAAACACCCCCAGCATGCGCAACGCGGTGTCCAATAGGGTGCCCAGAACCATCACGCTCAGGATCAACCTGCCGTCTTCAGCCCACGAACTTATCCACAGCAGGTGAACTGCCAGCACGGCAAGCCCCACCATTAACCACGGGCTGTCCCCACCCAGCACACAGGCAAACCAACCGCACTGAAACAGCACGGCATTGGCCAGCGTCTTAAGCATTGAAGCGCCCGAGCAGCGGCGGGTTGATCGCCGATGGCTTGGCCAGCAGCAATTGCGCGGTGCCAATGGTGCGCTCCATGAAGCCGCCTTCGCAGTAGCACAGGTAAAACTCCCACAGGCGCAGGAAGTATTCGTCGTAGCCCAGCTCGGCGAGGCGACCGTGGGCGCGACGAAAATTCTCATGCCACAGGCGTAGGGTTCGTGCGTAGTGCAGGCCGAAATCTTCCATGTGCAGCAGGTTCATGTCGGTGTTGCGGCTGACGATGTGCAGCATGTTCTGCACACAGGGCAGGGCGCCGCCGGGGAAGATATAGCGCTGGATAAAATCCACGCTGCGCTTGGCCTGTTCAAAGCGTTGCTCACGAATGGTGATGGCTTGCAGCAACATCAGCCCATCGTTCTTGAGCAGGTGCGCGCACTGTTTGAAGTAGGTCGGCAGGAAGCGATGGCCCACCGCCTCGATCATCTCGATGGACACCAGCTTGTCGTATTGGCCGGTGAGGTCGCGGTAGTCCTGCAGCAGCAGCGTGACCTGGCCTTGCAACCCCAGGGCTTCGATGCGCTGTTGGGTGTAGGCGAACTGTTCCTTGGAGAGTGTCGTGGTGGTGACCTGGCAGCCGTAATGCTGCGCCGCGTACAGCGCCATGCTGCCCCAGCCGGTGCCGATTTCCAGCAGGTGGTCGGTGGGCTTGAGGGCAAGCTTCTGGCAGATGCGCTCCAGCTTGTTCAACTGCGCCTGTTCGAGGGTGTCGTCGGGCGTCAGAAACTGCGCCGCTGAGTACATCATGGTTGGGTCGAGGAATTCTTCGAACAGGTCGTTGCCCAGGTCGTAGTGGGCGGCGATGTTCTTCTGCGAACCCTTGCGCGTGTTGCGGTTGAGCCAGTGCAGGCCCTGGGTGAACGGCCGCGCCAGGCGTGCCAGGCCGCCTTCCATTGCATCGAGCACGTCCAGGTTGCTGACCATCACGCGCACCACGGCGGTCAGGTCCGGGCTGGTCCAGTAACCGTGGATAAACGCTTCGCCGGCGCCGATGGACCCGCTGGCCGCCACGAGGCCCCACACGGCAGAGTCCAGGATCTGGATTTCCCCCAGCAAGTGCGCTTCCCGTGCGCCGAACACTTGCCGCTCGCCGTCCTCGATCACCACCAACTGGCCATGGCGCAGTTGGCTGAGTTGGCGCAATACCGCCTTGCGCAGCAGCGCGGCGGTCATGCCGTTGACGTTCAGGCGGTGAGTCTTGACCGATAAGCTAGGGGATTTCATGGCGGCGATCCTTGGTGTACCCGACTGCGGTGCGAGAGGCGCCATCGGCGGCCCGGTGGGAAAAAATCGGCGTGCGTTTGAGCAACAGGCGCAAAGCCTGCCAGTAAATGGCGAGGCAGGTCTTGGCGGTCATCCAGGGGAAACGCCACAGGTAGCGATGCAGGCTGGCGCGATCCAGCGTTTCTTTCTCCAGGCTCAACGTGGCGTCGAAGATTTTCTGCGTGCCCTGCCAATCGGCCATGTGCACGCCGAGCCTGGCGGCGGGAGGGCTGAAGCTCATGCGGTATTCCAGGTCGCGGGGTAGAAACGGCGACACATGGAAGGCCTTGGCCACGGCGAAATGCTGGTGCTCATCGGCGTCCAGGGCCTGGGCCGGCAGCACGTAGTGATAGCGTTCGCGCCATGGGGTGTTGGTCACTTCACACAGGATCGCGGCCAGACGTCCGTCGGCCTCGAAGCAGTAGAAGAAACTCACGGGGTTAAAAGCCAGGCCCCAACTACGGGCCTGGGTCAGTAGGCAGATAACGCCCTGGGGTGTATGCCCCAGTGCCTTGCCGACTTCCTGACGCACGGCATCGCTCAAGCTCATGCCGGTGCGCGTCCATTCACGCAGGTAATCCTGCTGGCGAAAACCGAAGGGGGCCAGGCGACTGCGCCCGGCCAAGGGCGAGAGCCCAAGCACTTGGTGTTCTTCGCTCAAATCCAGGTACAGCAGGCCGATGCGGTAGCGAAAGGCATGGGCTTTGGGCGCAAACCGCCGATGGGCGATCCAGCCGCTGTACAGGGCGCTGTTCACAGGGTTTCCCCAAAGGCTTCGGCCACGCGCAATGCGCTGACCACGCCGTCTTCGTGAAAGCCGTTGGCCCAGTACGCGCCGCAGTAAAACGTCTGGCGCACACCGGATATTTCCTCGCGACGCGCTTGTGCCGCCACCGCCGCCAGGCTGTATTGCGGGTGGGCGTAGGTGTAGCGGGCCAGCACCTTCAGTGGGTTGATCATTGGCGTCTGGTTGAGGCTGACGCAAAACGTGGTGGCGCTGTCGATGCCTTGCAGGATGTTCATGTCATAGGTCACCGCCGCCTGTGCCTGGCGATCGCCGGTCAGCCGGTAATTCCAGCTGGCCCAGGCGAGTTTGCGGTCGGGCAACAGGCGCGTGTCGGTGTGTAGCACCACGTCATTGTCGGCGTAGGGCATGGCGCCGAGGATCTCCTGTTCGGCCTGGCTCGGGTCGGCCAGCAACGCCAGGGCCTGGTCGCTGTGGCAGGCGAACACCACGCGATCAAACCCTTCACTGCCGGCCGGGCTGTGGATAACCACACCGTTGTCGGTGCGTGCCACTTTATGCACAGGGCAATTGAGGCGGATCTGTTCGCGAAAACTGCGGGTCAAGGGTTCGATATAGTTGCTTGAACCACCTTCGATCACACACCACTGCGGACGGTTGTTCACCGAGAGCAACCCGTGGTTCTTGAAAAAGCGCACAAAGAACTGCAACGGGAACCCCAGCATATCGGCCAGGGACATCGACCAGATCGCCGCGCCCATCGGCACGATGTAGTGCCGCACAAACCGCTCGCCGTAACCACCGGCGCTGAGATAGTCGCCCAGGGTCATCTCGGCGCTGATGCGCTGCTCCTGCAGGTCCAGCGGCGCCTGGCGATTGAACCGCAGGATATCGCGCAACATGCCCCAGAACCCCGGCGACAGGATGTTGCGACGCTGGGCAAACAGGCTGTTGAGGTTGTTGCCGTTGTACTCGAACCGGGTGTGCTCGTCGCACACCGAAAAGCTCATCTCGGTCGGTTTGAACGCCACCCCGATCTGCCCCAGCAGGCGGATGAAGTTGGGGTAGGTCCAGTCGTTGAACACGATGAAACCGGTGTCGACCGCGTAGCGTTTACCCTCGACGGTGACGTTGACCGTGTGGGTATGCCCGCCGACGCGGTCGCCCGCTTCGAACAGGGTGATGTCGTGACGGCGGCTGAGCAGATAGGCGCTGGTCAGCCCGGCGATGCCGCTGCCGATAATGGCGATCTTCACAGGTCGTCCTTTTTCGGCGGCGGGCTGCGCAACATGCGCTTGCCGATGATCAGTTGCGCACGGTTCGGCAGTTTCGACAGCGGCCACAACGTGGCGATGAACAGTGCGGGAAAGGCGATTTCCAACGGGCGCTTTTCCAGCTTGGCGAAAATATGCCGTGCGGCTTTATCCGCCGACCAACTGAGGGGCATGGGGAAGTCATTGCGTTCGGTCAGCGGCGTGTCGACAAAGCCCGGGCTGATCACGGTGACGTCGATATTTTCCGGCGACAGGCTGATGCGCAAGGATTCGAACAGATAGCGCAGGCCGGCCTTGGACGCGCCATAGGCCTCGGCGCGGGGCATCGGCAGGTAGGTCACGGCGCTGGCGACACCTACCAGGTGCGGCGTGTGCCCGGCGCGCAGCAGCGGCAGGGCGGCTTCGATGCAATAACTGCTGGCCAGCAGGTTGGTACGCACCACGTGCTCAATGATCGATGAGTCAAACTGCCGGGCGTCCACGTACTCACAGGTGCCGGCATTGAGGATGACCGTGTCCAGCGCGCCCCAGGCCACGCCAATGCGCTCACCGATCTCGCGCACGGTCTGGCTGTTGGTCAGGTCGCCGGCCACCACCAACACCTGGCCAGGGTAGCGTTGGGCGAGGGCTTCCAGCGGGCCTTTCGAACGTGAGCTCAAGGCGACGTGGGCGCCGCTGTTGAGCAACTCCACGGCCAGCGCGGCACCGATGCCACTGCTGGCGCCGGTCAGCCAATAACGGCGAGGCAATGTACGGCTCATCCCATTCTCCTTTTCAGCCAGCCCACGACGTTGCCCAGCACGGGCAAGTGTTCGTAGAGCATGGCGCCGGCATCGAAATAATCGCGGTGGCGGTACACCTTGTCGCGCCACATCACGTGCGAACAACCTTCCACCCGGATCACCTTGCCGTTGGCCAGGCGTGGGTGGCAGAAACTCATTTTCCAGCGCAGGTAACCCTCACCTTCGGCCACCTGATCGAAACCGTGGAAGTCGAAGCGTAGCTGGCTGACGTTGCTGTACAGCTCGGCGAAATAGCGGTGCATGGCGGGCAGGCCCTGCACCTCGTGCAGCGGGTCGGTAAAGCGGATGTCCTGGCTGTACAGGCTGTCGAGCAAGTGCAGGTTGTGCTTGTCCAGCGTGGAAAAGGCCTGGGCGAAGCGGCGCAGGAAGTCACTCATACTCGCCCCCTGCAGCTTGTCGCGAGGGCAGGCTGCGGAAGGCGGCCAGGGCGCGTTCACGGGACTTTTTCAGGTCGACAATCGAACGCGGGTAATCCGCCACGCCGAACAAGCCACCGGCGGCTTCGGGGTTGTGTACTTCTTTTTTATTCAGCGCGGCCAGTTCCGGCAGCCAGTGCTTGATGAACACGCCTTCGCTGTCGAATTTTTCCGACTGGCTCAAGGGGCTGAAAATCCGGAAGTATGGCGCCGAGTCGGTGCCGGTGGACGAACTCCATTGCCAGCCGCCGTTATTGGCCGCCAGGTCACCGTCGATCAGGTGGCGCATGAAGAAACGTTCGCCCTCGCGCCAGTCGATCAGCAGGTTCTTGGTCAGGAACATTGCCACGACCATGCGCAGGCGGTTGTGCATCCAGCCGGTTTCGAGCAGTTGGCGCATGGCCGCGTCGATGATCGGCAGGCCGGTGCGCGCTTGCTGCCAGGCGGCCAGGTCCTTGGGCGCGTTACGCCAGGCAACGGCTTCGGTCTCAGGGCGGAACGCCCGGTGGCGCGACACCCGTGGGTAACCCACCAGGATGTGCTTGTAGAACTCGCGCCACAGCAGTTCGTTGATCCAGGTGATGGCGCCCATGTCGCCGCTTTCAAACTCGCCGCCGTTGGTTTGCAGTGCGGCGTGCAGGCACTGGCGCGGCGATACCACGCCGGCGGCGAGGTACGCCGACAGCTGGCTGGTGCCGGGCTTGGCGGGGAAGTCGCGTTCGTCCTTGTAGTAGCTGATCTGCTGGTCGGCGAAGGCGTCGAGGCGGCGCCGGGCTTCGTCTTCACCGGCAGGCCAGAGGGCGCGCAGGGTCTCGCTGGGTGGCTCGAAACCGTCGACCGTCTTCGGGATTGGGTCGCTTTTCAGCGTGAGCGCAGCCTGGGCCTTGGGGGCCGCGACTATCCGCGGCAGTGCGCTGTGCAGGCGGGTGTAGCAGACCTTACGGAATTGGCTGAACACCTGGAAGTAGGTGCCGGTCTTGGTCAGCACGCTGCCCGGTTGGAAAAACAGTTGGTCCAGGTAACTATGGAAGCTGATGCCCGCCGACTCCAATGCCTTGGACACGGCCGCATCGCGACGGCTTTCATGGATACCGTATTCCTCGTTGACGTGCACCGACTCCACCGCCAGTTCACGGCACAGCGTGCCCAGTACGTCGGGCACCTGGTCCCAAGTTGCTGCGGTACGGATCAGCAGGGGAATGTTCAGTTCGCCGAGTGTCTTGCTCAGGTCATCCAGGTTGCGCAGCCAGAAATCCACCTTGCACGGTGCATCGTCATGGGCCAGCCATTGTTCGGGCGTGATCAGGTACACGGCGGCGATCGGCCCCCGCTGGCTCGCGGCGGTCAGGGCGGTGTTGTCGTGTAGGCGCAGGTCGGTGCGCAGCCAGATCAAATGCATTTAAACGAGTCCACGCTGGATCAGTAGCTGGTGGGCCGACAACAACTCTTCGGCGACGAACAATTCAGGGATGTCCTGGGTTAATACGGCCAACTCGGCCTGGTGGATGCATACCGTTGGTCCGACGATCAACTTTGGGCAACGGACGCCGCCCAAAAGTTTTGCCAGCGCCGACACATGCAGTGCTCTGCTCGAATACAGCAGCACGGCCCGCGGTTGCAGGTGCTCCACCGCCAGGGCCAGTTCGCCGGCGGGCAACGGCCAGTCGAACACCTCCACCGGGCAATCGGCACTGCTGGCGAGCCAGGCACTGAGCCACAGGTGTGGCTCCAGGGGCAGGTCGGACTGATTGACCAGCAACAACGGCGCGCCGTGCAACTGGCGATTGTTGTGGTAAATGCGTGCGCCGAATTTGCTGCGCAGCCATGAGAGGAAAAACACCCGCTCCATCTGCGCGCCGAACTGGCCTTGCCAACGCTGTTCCAACTCTCGCAGCAGCGGCAGCATCAATTGCTCGCACAACGTGCGTGGCGGGTACAGCGCCATGGCCTGGTTGAAGGCGTCATCGACTCGGCGTTCGGTCAATTCGCTGATGGCTTGCACCAAGTTCTGGCGCAGGCTGTGCCACTCGTTTTCCACCGCCTCGGGAAGGGACTGGGCCGAGTCGATCAGGCCTTTGACCTGGCTCACCGGCACGCCGCGATTGAGCCAGGTGAGGATGGTGTGGATGCGCTGCACATGCTCGGCACTGAACAGCCGATGGCCCTTGGGCGTGCGCTGGGGCACGATCAGGCCGTAACGGCGTTCCCAGGCGCGCAGGGTCACGGCGTTGACGCCGGTCTGGCGCGCCACTTCGCGGATCGGCAGCCAGCCATCTTCCAGGGCTTGGGCGATGTCTTCACCGGGTTCGTCTAGCAGGGCAGCTTTCATGGTCTAGATCGCATTTCGCAGGCTGAGGTTTTCCGGGTGCGGTTGCAGGTAGGCCTGCTGCGCGATGTAGCGGTCCGGGTGTTGGCGAAAGTGGTGTTTGAGCAGGGTCAGTGGCACCACCAGCGGCACGATACCGTGACGGTACTGGCCGATGACGGTCTGCATTTCCTGCTTGTCGTCGGCGCTGATGACCTGCTTGAGATAACCGCTGATGTGTTGCAGCACGTTGGTGTGGGTGCCACGGGTGGCGCATTGGGTGAGGCCGGTCATCAGGTCGCTGAAATAACAGGTCGCCAATTCATCGAGCTGGGTGCCCTTGTTCATGCTGCCCAGCAGGTGGCCAAGGCTTTTGTAGTGTGCCGGGCTGTGGGCCATCAACAAGTATTTGTAGCGTGAATGAAAGGCCAGCAGGCGGTGGCGGGTCAGGCCTTCGGCCAACAGTTTCTGCCAGCTGGCGTAGACGAATACGCGGGTCAGGAAGTTTTCCCGCAGCACCGGGTCGTTCAGCCGACCGTCTTCTTCCACCGGCAGGTTGGGATGGCGCGCACAGAACGCCTGGGCGTAGATGCCGCGCCCGCCACCGTCCACCGGGGTGCCGTTGTCGCGGTAGACCTTGACCCGCTCAAGGCCGCACGACGGCGATTTCTGCATGAAGATGTAGCCGCACAGATCGGTATGTTCCGCAGCCATCTGCTGGCCGTAATCGTCCAGCGGCTGGGTGACGTTCAACTCGCGGTTCACGGTGCCGACGGCTTGCGGGTGGGCGGGGTCGCCCACCAGGCGGATCGGTTCGCGTGGAATGCCCAGGCCGATGGCGACTTCGGGGCACAGCGGCACGAAGTCGAAATAGTCGGCGAGGGTCTGGCTGCACAACAGGGATTGTTTATGGCCGCCGTTGAAGCGCACGTTCTCGCCCAACAGGCAGGCGCTGATGGCGATCTTCGGTTTGGTGGTGCTGGACATACACGAACCCTCAGCGAGATTCCTGTACAAGATTTAAATCCTGTACAACTAAATCTCATCATAGGTTCGATGCTGTACAAGTCAAATTATTTGTACAAGTTTTGCGAGTGCGCTATTTCCAGCCGATTTTCCAGGCGTCGATATCCTGCAGGGTTTGCCAGGGCAGGCGCTCGCTGCGGTGTGTCATCACGGCCTGCAGTTCAATGTCGAGCACCGTGCCTTCTTCATCACGAAACAGCTCGGTGACCAGAAAGTGTTTTTCTTTGTTGCGAGGGTGGGCTGCTGTCCACTTCGACAGCAGCAATTTGGCGGGATTGATGCGGTTCATTGCAGGTGCTCGATCAAGCGTCGTGCGGCTTCCTGGCCGCTGAGCCAGGCACCTTCCACACGGCCCGACAGGCACCAGTCGCCACACACGTACAGGCCCAGGTCGGCATCGGCCAGCACACCGAATTCGTGGCTGCTGGATGGTCGAGCATAGAGCCAGCGGTGCGCCAGGCTGAATGACGGCGCGGGCATGGCGCTGTGCAGCAGTTCGGCGAAGGCGCCGTGCAGGTGCTCGATCACCGCCTCTTTGGGCAGGTCTAGGTGTGCCTTGCTCCAAGCGCTGGTGGCGTGCAGCACCCAGGTGTCGAGGGTGGTATCGCGCCCAGGTTTGCTGCGGTTGCGCGCTAGCCAGTCGAGGGGGCTGTCTTGCACGAAGCAGCCCTCCATCGGGGTATCCAGGGGTTTATCGAAGGCCAGGGCGATGGCCCAGGTCGGGTCCATTTTCACCCCGGCGGCGGCACTCGCCAGCTTGGGCGCTGCGGCCAGCAAGGCGGTGGCCTGGGGCGCAGGCGTGGCGATGATCACGTGGCTGAAGGGGCCATGGTTTTCGCCGTCCGCGTCCAGCAGGTTCCAGTGGTGTTTGCCCTGGAACACCTCGGTGATGCGGCAACCGAACTCCACCGGCAGGTCGTCGAGCAGGGCGCGGGTGATTGCGCTCATGCGCGGCGTGCCGACCCAGCGGATCTGTTCATCGGGGGAGGGAGTGAGCTGGCCGGACTTGAAGTTGTACAGCTGGGGCTTCCATTGCTCGGCCCAGCCGTGGCTTTGCCAGCGTTGCACTTCGTTGACGAAGCGCCGGTCGCGGGCGGTGAAGTATTGCGCGCCCATGTCCAGGGAGCCGGCATCGCTGCGCTTGCTGGACATGCGCCCGCCACTGCCGCGGCTTTTATCGAAGAGTTGTACAACGTGCCCCGCGTCTCGTAACGCTCGGGCGGCGGAGAGACCGGCGATGCCGGTGCCGATGATCGCGATGGGAACAGTCATGGGAGGCCTCGTTTTACCGTTGGGTACAGACTACGCCGACACCAATAGCTGTACAATATTGTTTTTTGGTATAAGTTTTGGCTTACCTGTTCTTACGGCGTGACCTATGGTTAAAGCAGAGGCTTAATCCAACGTGACGCCCGTTCAAATTGATCCCTGTTTATAAAATAGACCAGTGATGGACGGCGAACGTTACATGAGGGACATCCCATGCACATTTTGCTGACCGGCGGTACTGGCCTGATCGGCCGTCAACTCTGCCAGCACTGGCTTGCCCAGGGCCATCGCCTGACCGTGTGGAGTCGCCACGCGGATCAGGTCGCCAAGGTGTGCGGCGCTCAGGTGTCGGGAGTCAGCCGCCTTGAAGAGGTTATCGGCCCGGTCGACGCGGTCATTAACCTGGCGGGTGCGCCCATCGCCGACCGCCCCTGGACCCACAAGCGCAAGGCGCTGTTGTGGAGCAGCCGAATCAGTCTCACTGAGACCTTGCTGGCGTGGCTTGAAGGCTTGGAGCACAAACCGGCGGTGTTGATTTCCGGTTCGGCAGTGGGCTGGTACGGCGATGGCGGCGAGCGCGAATTGACCGAAGCCAGCGGCCCGGTGCAGGACGATTTCCCCAGCCAGTTGTGCATCGCCTGGGAAGAAACCGCCCAGCGTGCCGAAGCCCTGGGGATGCGTGTGGTGCTGGTACGTACCGGCCTGGTGCTGGCGGCGCAGGGCGGCTTTTTGTCGCGGCTGTTGCTGCCGTTCAAACTGGCGCTGGGCGGGCCTATCGGCAATGGTCGGCAGTGGATGCCGTGGGTGCATATCGAGGATCAAATCGCCCTGATTGATTTTCTTCTGCACCAGGCCGACGCCAGCGGTCCCTATAATGCCTGCGCGCCACACCCGGTGCGCAATCGCGAGTTTGCCAAAACCCTGGGCCAGGTGCTGCACCGCCCGGCGTTCATGCCGATGCCGGCCTTTGCATTGAGGGTGGGCCTGGGCGAGTTGTCCGGCCTGTTGCTGGGCGGGCAGAAGGCGCTGCCCGAGCGCTTGCTGGCTGCCGGTTTCACTTTCCAGTTCACTGAGTTGCGTGCGGCTTTGGATGACTTGTCCAGCCGCCTCTAAAGATAGGATGTTGCATGACGGATCACGCGTTGTTACTGGTCAACCTGGGCTCGCCGGCGTCCACTTCGGTGGCGGATGTGCGCAGCTACCTCAATCAGTTCCTGATGGACCCTTATGTGATCGACCTGCCGTGGCCGGTGCGGCGCTTGCTGGTGTCGCTGATCCTGATCAAGCGCCCCGAGCAGTCGGCGCATGCCTACGCGTCCATCTGGTGGGACGAGGGTTCGCCGCTGGTGGTGCTCAGTCGCCGCCTGCAACAGCAGATGACTTCGCAGTGGACCCAGGGCCCGGTGGAGTTGGCGATGCGTTATGGTGAGCCGTCGATTGAAAGCGTGCTGACCCGTCTCGCCGCCCAAGGCATTCGCAAGGTCACCCTGGCGCCGCTGTATCCGCAGTTTGCCGACAGCACCGTGACCACGGTGATCGAGGAAGCCAAGCGCGTGGTGCGCGACAAAAAGCTCGACGTGCAATTCTCGATCCTGCAACCGTTCTACGATCAGCCCGAATATCTCGACGCCCTGGCTGCCAGCGTAAGGCCGTACGTGGAACAGCATTACGACCACCTGCTGCTGAGTTTCCACGGTTTGCCCGAGCGCCATCTGACCAAGCTCGACCCTACCGGCCAGCACTGCTTCAAGGATGCAGACTGCTGCAAGAATGCGTCCGCCGAGGTGCTCAAGACCTGCTATCGCGCGCAGTGCTTCAGCGTCGCCCGCGACTTTGCCGCACGCCTGGGCTTGCCCGAAGACAAGTGGTCGGTGGCCTTCCAATCGCGCCTGGGCCGCGCCAAGTGGATCGAACCCTACACCGAGGCTCGCCTTGAAGCATTGGCCCAGCAGGGCGTGAAAAAGCTGCTGGTGATGTGCCCGGCGTTCGTCGCCGATTGCATCGAGACGCTGGAAGAAATCGGCGATCGCGGGCTGGAGCAGTTCCGCGAGGCCGGGGGCGAGGAGTTGGTGTTGGTGCCGTGCCTGAATGATGATCCGCAGTGGGCGAAGGCGCTTAATACCCTTTGCGAGCGCGCACCCACGGCGCTGTAACCAAACCAAGTGAAGATCAAAATGTGGGAGGGGACTTGCCCCTCCCACATTTTGGTTGTGTTACAGGTTGAGGGTCAGGCTGACCGTGAGGTTGCGCGGTTCGCCTGGGCTGATCCAGTAGTTGCTGTAGGACCGCTCGTAGTACTTCTCATCAAACAGGTTGTTGAGGTTCAAGCCCACGGTGACGTTGTCGGTGGCCTTGTAATGGGCCAGCAGATCAACCGTGTGGTAGGCCGGCAATTCGAAACTCGTGCCGGCCTCACCGGAGCGATCGCCCACATAGGTGAACGCCGCCCCCAGGTCTGAACCGCGCAACGCGCCATCCTGGAACTCATACACCCCCAACAGGCTGCCGCTGCGCTTGGCCACGCCGAGTATCCGGCTGCCGGCAGGAATGACTTTGTCGCCCTTGGTCACTTCAGCATCAATGTAGGCAAACGCGCCAATCACCCGTACGGCGTCGGTCACTTGCCCGGACAGTTGCAGGTCGAGGCCCTGGCTGCGCGCCTTGCCTACGGCGCGGTTGAGGTTGGTGGCCGGGTCCAGGCTCAGCACGTTTTCCTTTTCTATATGGAAGGCTGCGATCGTAGCGCTGAGGCGCTCGTCGAACAGCTCGCTCTTGATCCCCACTTCATAGCCCACGCCTTCCTCAGGCTTGAAGGACTTGTTGTCGGCGCCCAACCCGCTATTGGGCTTGAACGAAGTAGAGGCGTTGGCGAATACGCCGACTTGCGGCGTGAGCTGATAGAGCAGGCCGGCGCGCTGGGTAAAGGCGTTGTGGGTTTGCTCGGCTTTGGCGTGGTTGCGGGTGAAGTCGTCGATACGCTGCTCGAAATGCTCGAAGCGCGCTCCGACCATGCCGCGCAGGCGGTCGGTGAAGACGATCTGGTCTTGCAGGTTCAGCGCGTGGCTCTTGGTCTGTTCGAAGAAGTCGGTGCCGGAGCGCAGGCCGTTGGGTTTGGCCTGGCCGTAGACCGGGTTGTAGATGTCGATGCTGTAGCGGCTACCGCCAATCGCCGTGACGCGCTCTTTCTTGCGATAGTCCTCGTATTCGGTGCCGATCAGCAGTTCGTGCTGCCAACTGCCGATGTCGAACAGGCCGCGCAGCTCGAGCTGGGTAATGCTGTCGTGCCAGTCCATGGAGCGTTCACGGTAGCGGCGGTCGATGGTGTGACCGTCGGCATTCAGTGCACGGTTTTCCGAGGCGTCGCCCCACAGGCTGCCTTGTTTGTAGTGGCTGGCCAGACGCAGTTTCCAGGCATCGTTGAGGTGATGCTCAAGGGTGGCCTGGAGACGATTGTTGTGGTTGTCGATATCGCCGTCGTTGGGTTCGCCGAGGAAGGTGGAACGAGATACGCCGGGGGCGTCGACGATGCCACGGTCGAAGGTAGAGCTGTGGCGGACGAATTCACTCTCGACGAGCAGACTGGTGTCCGGGTCCAGTTGCCAACTGAACGAAGGCGCGACGAATACCCGCTTGCTCTGCACGTGATCGCGGAAGCTGTGGTTGTCTTCCACCGCCAGGTTGACCCGCGACAGCAGGTTGCCTTCGCCGTCCAGCGGAGTGTTCACGTCCACGGCGGTGCGATAGCGGTCCCAACTGCCGGCGCTGGTCTGCACGGTGGTGAAGGCTTCTGGCTGGGGCTTCTTGGTGACAATGTTCACGGTGCCGCCGGGATCGCCGCGTCCATACAGGCTGGCGGCAGGGCCCTTGAGTACTTCGATGCGCTCGATATTGGCCGCGTCCGGTGTACTCGGGTAGCCACGGTTGGCGCTGAAACCGTCCTGGTAGAACTCGGACGTGGTGAAGCCACGCACGCTGTATTCGTACAGAGTCAGGCCGCCGAAGTTGTTTTGCTTGGACACGCCGCCGGCAAATTCCAGGGCGCGTTCCACGTGGGTACTGCCCAGGTCCTTGAGCACTGTGGCGGGAATTACGCTGATGGATTGCGGGATGTCGCGAATGGCGGTGTCGGTTTTTGTCGCGCTGGCGGAGCGGGTGGCGCGGTAGCCTTTGACCGGGCCGGTGGCGGACTCATAGGCGTCGGTGGTGACGCTGATGGTGTCGAGTTCCAGGGTGTTTTCTTCGGCGAAGGCGGGGTCGAGCAGCAAACCCAAGGCCAGGCCAGCCATGGGGGCGATTCTTCGAGACGGCATGATAGAGCGTTCCAATAGCGATATTGAAACAATATAACATGCCTAATGAGAATGACTTGCTTTGAAATATCAGTTTACAGGTGCCCGGGAAGGGGCACCTGCAAGCGGCGACCTATTCCTCTTCTTTGACCGGCGCAGGCGGCGGACGCAGCCCGATTTCCGCCAGCAACTTGATCTCTTTGCCGTTGCGCATCACCTGGATCGCCACCTTCTCGGTCGGCTTGATCCGCGCCACCTGGTTCATCGACTTGCGGCCATCACCGGCCGGTTCGCCGTTGATGCTGAGGATGACATCCCCCAGTTGCAGGCCGGCTTTCTGCGCCGGGCCATCGCGGAAGATCCCGGCGACCACGATGCCAGGGCGTCCGGTCAAGCCAAATGACTCGGCCAGCTCCTTGGTCAGCGGCTGTACCTCGATCCCCAGCCAGCCGCGAATCACCTGGCCGTGCTCGATGATCGACTTCATCACCTCCATCGCCAGCTTCACCGGGATCGCAAACCCGATGCCCTGGGAGCCGCCGGACTTGGAGAAGATCGCCGTGTTGATGCCCGTCAGGTTGCCATTGGCGTCCACCAATGCACCGCCGGAGTTACCCGGGTTGATCGCCGCGTCGGTCTGGATGAAGTCTTCGTAGCTGTTAAGGCCCAGTTGGTTGCGCCCGGTGGCACTGATAATGCCCATGGTCACGGTCTGGCCCACGCCGAACGGGTTGCCGATGGCCAGCGCCACGTCACCCACACGCAAACCGTCGGAACGGCCGAGGGTGATGGAGGGCAGGCTCTTCAAATCGATCTTCAATACCGCAAGGTCGGTTTCCGGGTCGCTGCCCACCACACGGGCCAGGGTTTCGCGGCCGTCACGCAGGGCCACCACAATCTGGTCGGCGCCGGTGGTCACGTGGTTGTTGGTAAGGATGTAACCTTCGGGGCTCATGATCACCCCGGAGCCCAGGCTGGACTCCATGCGACGCTGTTTTGGCCCGTTGTCACCGAAGTAACGGCGGAACTGCGGGTCTTCAAACAGTGGATGGGCCGGTTTGTTGATGACCTTGGTGGTGTACAGGTTGACCACGGCAGGGGCGGCGATCACCACGGCATCGGCGTAGGTCACCGGGCCTTGCACCACCGAATTGCTTTGCGGCGCCTGTTGCAGGTTCACATCCAGGCTGGGCAGCCCCACCAGCTCGGGGTAACGCTGAATAATCAGCATCGCGATCAGCACGCCAGCCAGCAATGGCCATCCAAAAAAACGCAGCGCCTTGAGCATCAAGTAAGTCCTGACAGGTTGCAGGGGGCGGGAGAGCGCCCATAATGTCGCGCATTATACGAGGCTGTGACGCCTGCGAACCGGATATTTAGGAGTCTTTTATGGCCGTCCCCCTTACCACCCTCGTCGAGGAAGCGGACCGCTACCTCGGCAGCGCAAAAATTGCCGATTACTGCCCCAATGGCCTGCAGGTCGAGGGCCGGCCACAGGTGATGCGCATCGTCAGCGGCGTGACCGCCAGCCAGGCCCTGTTGGACGCGGCCGTCGAAGCCCAGGCGGATCTGGTCCTGGTGCACCACGGTTACTTCTGGAAAGGCGAAAACCCGTGCATCACCGGCATGAAGCAGCGCCGCCTGAAGACGCTGCTCAAGCACGACATCAGCCTGCTGGCCTACCACCTGCCGCTGGACCTGCATCCCGAGGTCGGCAACAACGTGCAGTTGGCCCGTCAACTCGACATCACCGTCGAAGGCCCGCTGGACCCGGGCAATCCCAAAATCGTCGGGCTGGTCGGCTCGCTCGCCGAACCGCTGTCACCTCGCGACTTTGCCCGCCGCGTGCAGGAAGTCATGGGCCGTGAGCCGTTGCTGATCGAAGGCAGCGAGATGATCCGCCGCGTCGGCTGGTGCACCGGCGGTGGTCAGGGCTACATCGACGACGCGATTGCGGCCGGTGTCGACCTGTTCCTCAGCGGCGAAGCCTCCGAGCAGACCTTCCACAGCGCCCGCGAAAACGACATCAGCTTCATCGCCGCCGGTCACCATGCCACTGAGCGCTACGGCGTGCAGGCGCTGGGCGATTACCTGGCGCGGCGCTTCGCGTTGGAGCATTTGTTCATCGACTGCCCCAACCCAATCTAACAAACACCACCGAACAAATGTGGGAGGGGGCTTGCCCCCGATGGCGGTGGATCAGCTACTCATGCAGTGACTGACACATCGCTATCGGGGGCAAGCCCCCTCCCACACTTGACCGCGATTAACCCCAAACTCCGTGGTATATCCATATACCGTTTCGGTCTAGTAGGCCGCCTGAATAGAAGCAGGTGCTGTGCTAGCATGCCCCGCTCGAACACGGCCCGCTGGCCGTCCATAAGATCGTTTTTCCGTGAGTAACCATGGTCGACAAACTGACGCATCTGAAACAGCTGGAGGCGGAAAGCATCCACATCATCCGCGAGGTCGCCGCCGAGTTCGACAACCCGGTGATGCTCTACTCGATCGGTAAAGATTCCGCCGTGATGCTGCACCTGGCACGCAAGGCCTTCTTCCCGGGCAAGCTGCCGTTCCCGGTGATGCACGTCGACACCCGCTGGAAATTCCAGGAGATGTACGCGTTCCGCGACAAGATGGTCGAAGAGCTGGGCCTGGACCTGATCACCCACATCAACCCGGACGGCGTGGCGCAGAACATCAACCCGTTCACCCACGGCAGTGCCAAGCACACCGACATCATGAAGACCGAAGGCCTCAAACAGGCCCTGAACAAGCATGGTTTCGACGCAGCCTTTGGCGGCGCCCGTCGCGATGAAGAGAAATCCCGTGCCAAAGAGCGCGTGTACTCGTTCCGCGACAGCAAGCACCGCTGGGACCCGAAAAACCAGCGCCCCGAGCTGTGGAATGTCTACAACGGCAACGTCAACAAGGGCGAGTCGATCCGCGTGTTCCCGCTGTCCAACTGGACCGAACTGGACATCTGGCAGTACATCTACCTGGAAGGCATCCCGATCGTACCGCTGTACTTCGCCGCCGAGCGTGAAGTGATCGAGAAGAACGGTACGTTGATCATGATCGACGACGACCGCATCCTCGAGCACCTGTCCGACGAAGACAAAGCCCGAATCGTCAAAAAGAAAGTACGTTTCCGTACCCTTGGCTGCTACCCGTTGACTGGCGCGGTGGAGTCCGAAGCCGAGACGCTGACGGACATCATTCAGGAAATGCTCCTGACGCGAACTTCCGAGCGCCAGGGCCGTGTCATCGACCACGATGGCGCAGGCTCGATGGAAGATAAAAAACGTCAAGGTTATTTCTAAGGGGCTGTCATGTCGCATCAATCTGATTTGATCAGCGAGGACATCCTCGCCTACCTGGGCCAGCACGAGCGCAAGGAAATGTTGCGCTTCCTGACCTGTGGCAACGTCGACGACGGCAAGAGCACCCTGATCGGGCGCCTGCTGCACGACTCCAAGATGATCTACGAAGATCACCTGGAAGCCATCACCCGCGATTCGAAGAAGTCCGGCACCACCGGTGACGACATCGACCTGGCCTTGCTGGTCGACGGCCTGCAGGCCGAGCGGGAGCAAGGCATCACCATCGATGTCGCCTATCGCTACTTCTCCACCGCCAAGCGCAAGTTCATTATCGCCGACACCCCCGGCCATGAGCAGTACACCCGCAACATGGCCACCGGTGCGTCCACCTGTGACCTGGCGATCATCCTGATCGACGCGCGCTACGGCGTGCAGACCCAGACCCGTCGCCACAGCTTCATCGCCTCGTTGCTGGGCATCAAGCACATCGTGGTGGCCGTCAACAAGATGGACATCAATGGCTTTGACCAAAGCGTATTCGAGCAGATCAAGGCCGATTACCTGAAGTTCGCCGACGGTATCGCCTTCAAGCCGAGCACCCTGGCCTTCGTGCCGATGTCGGCGCTCAAGGGCGACAACGTGGTGAACAAGAGCGAGCGTTCGCCCTGGTACACCGGCCAGTCGCTGATGGAGATCCTCGAAACCGTCGAGATCGCCAACGACCGCAATTACACCGACCTGCGCTTCCCAGTGCAGTACGTCAATCGTCCGAACCTGAATTTCCGTGGGTTCGCCGGCACCCTGGCCAGCGGCATCGTGCACAAGGGCGACGAAGTTGTGGTGCTGCCGTCGGGCAAGAGCAGCCGCGTCAAATCCATTGTCACCTTCGAAGGTGAGCTGGAGCACGCCGGCCCTGGTCAAGCGGTGACGCTGACCATGGAAGACGAGATCGATATCTCCCGTGGCGACCTGCTGGTGCATGCCGACAACGTGCCGCAAGTGACTGACGCCTTCGACGCCATGCTGGTGTGGATGGCCGAAGAGCCGATGCTGCCGGGCAAGAAATACGACATCAAGCGCGCCACCAGCTACGTGCCGGGTTCCATCACCAGCATCGTGCACCGTGTGGACGTGAACACCCTGGCCGAAGGCCCGGCGAGCGCGCTGCAACTGAACGAGATCGGTCGGGTCAAGGTCAGCCTCGACGCCGCCATCGCGCTGGACGGTTACGACAGCAACCGCACCACCGGTGCGTTTATCGTCATCGACCGTTTGACCAATGGCACAGTAGCCGCAGGCATGATCATCGCCCCGCCGGTCGGTCACGGCAGTGCGGCGCAGCACGGCAAGTTGGCCCATGTGGCCACCGAAGAGCGTGCACTGCGCTTCGGCCAGCAACCGGCCACCGTGTTGTTCAGCGGCCTGTCCGGCGCTGGCAAGAGCACCCTGGCCTATGCGGTCGAGCGCAAGCTGTTCGACATGGGCCGTGCGGTATTTGTGCTGGATGGCCAGAACCTGCGCCATGACCTGAACAAGGGCTTGCCGCAGGACCGTGCCGGTCGCACCGAGAACTGGCGTCGTGCCGCGCATGTGGCGCGTCAGTTCAACGAAGCCGGCCTGCTGACCCTGGCCGCGTTCGTTGCGCCGGATGCCGAAGGCCGTGAACAGGCCAAGGCGTTGATTGGCGGCGACCGTCTGCTGACCGTCTACGTGCAGGCGTCGCCGTTGGTGTGCGCCGAGCGCGATCCGCAAGGCCTGTACGCGGCCGGTGGGGATAACATCCCGGGCGAATCCTTCCCGTACGACGTGCCGTTGAATGCCGATCTGGTGATCGACACCCAGGCCCTGTCACTGGAAGAAAGCGTCAAGCAAGTGCTGGAGTTGCTGCGTCAGCGCGGCGCGATCTAAAGCCTGTCGCAATCAAATGTTGGAGGGGGCTTGCCCCCGATAGCGGAGTGTCAGTCAGTACATCTGTTACTGACCCAACGCCATCGGGGGCAAGCCCCCTCCCACATTCTTGATCATTGTTTACCTGGGAATTCTCTGTGCAGCTGCTCCAGTAGCTGATCCTTCTGTTCCCAGAGCTGGTTGATCCAGCCCTGGAACGCCAACCGATATTCCCCATCCTGCTCATAATTCTTGCCAATGAATTCGGCCGGGATCTGCACCTCTTCAAACTGCACCACCACGTCCCGCACATTCCCGCACAGCAAATCCCAATAACCTGGGCGCCCAGCCGGGTAGTGAATGGTCACGTTCACCAGTGACTTCAACTGCTCCCCCATGGCATCCAGCACAAACGCAATCCCGCCAGCCTTGGGCTTGAGCAGGTAACGGAAGGGGGACTTTTGCTGCGCATGCTTGCCTGGGGTAAACCGCGTGCCCTCGGCAAAGTTGAAAATACCCACCGGGTTGTCGCGAAACTTCGCGCAGGTCTTGCGAGTGGTTTCCAGGTCCTTGCCTTTCTTTTCCGGGTGTTTCTCCAGGTAGGCCTTGGTGTAGCGTTTCATGAACGGAAAGCCCAGCGCCCACCACGCCAGGCCAATCACCGGCACCCAGATCAGCTCCTGCTTGAGAAAGAACTTCAGTGGGCGAATCCGGCGGTTCAGCACGTATTGCAGCACCATGATGTCGACCCAGCTCTGGTGGTTGCTGGTGACCAGGTACGAGTGCTGGTAGTCCAGCCCTTCCAGCCCGGTGAGGTGCCAGCGGGTGCGTCGCACCAGGTTCATCCAGCCCTTGTTGTTGGTCACCCATGCCTCATGGGTGTGGTTCATCAGCCATTCGCTGAAACGCTTGGCAAACGGCAGGGCCTTGAACAACGCCACGATAAACAGGAACGAACACAACAGGATCGTGTTCAGCGCCAACAACAGCGATGCAATCACCCCGCGCACGGCGGCAGGTAGAAAATCCAGCATTTAGATATCCATAGGTCGGTTGGCGGCTTGGATCGCAGTGAGCGCGATGGTGTACACGATGTCGTCCACCTGGGCGCCGCGCGGCAGGTCGTTGACCGGTTTGCGCAGGCCCTGGAGCATCGGCCCCAGGCTCACGCAATCGGCACTGCGCTGCACGGCCTTGTGCGTGGTGTTGCCGGTGTTCAGGTCGGGGAACACAAACACTGTGGCCTTGCCGGCGACCTGGCTGTTGGGGGCCAATTGCCGGGCCACGTTTTCGTTGGCGGCGGCGTCGTATTGCAGTGGGCCGTCGATCAGCAGCGAGCTTTGCTGTTCGTGGGCGAGCAGGGTGGCTTCGCGGACTTTCTCCACTTCTTCGCCGCTGGCCGAATCGCCGCTGGAATAGCTGATCATCGCCACGCGCGGGGTGATGCCGAACGCGGCTGCCGAGTCGGCGCTTTGCAGGGCAATCTCTGCCAGTTCGGCGGCGCTCGGGTGCGGGTTCATCACGCAGTCGCCGTACACTAGCACCTGCTCGGGGAACAGCATGAAGAACACCGACGACACCAGGGTGCAGCCCGGCGCCGTTTTAATCAGCTGCAGGGCAGGGCGGATGGTGTTGGCGGTGGAGTGAATGACGCCGGAGACCAGGCCGTCCACCTCATCCAGTGCGAGCATCATGGTGGCGATCACCACGGTGTCTTCCAGTTGCTGCTCAGCCATCGGCGCGTTGAGGCTTTTGCTCTTGCGCAGCGCCACCATCGGCTCGACGTAGCGCTGGCGGATCAGGTCCGGGTCGAGAATCTCCAGGCCTTCAGGCAGTTCGATACCCTGGGCGCGGGCGACTGCTTCCACATCCGCCGGCTTGGCCAGCAGCACGCAACGGGCAATGCCGCGCGCCTGGCAGATCGCGGCGGCTTGCACGGTCAGCGGCTCGCTGCCTTCGGGCAACACGATGCGCTTGTTGGCGGCCTGGGCGCGCTGGATCAGTTGGTAGCGGAACACCGCCGGCGACAGACGCATTTCCCGTGGTGTGCCGCAACGTTGGTGCAGCCAGCGCGCATCGAGGTGGCTGGCGACGAAATCGGTGATGATTTCCGCACGCTCGCGGTCATCAATCGGGATTTCCTTGTTGAGGCTGTTGAGCTGGTTGGCGGTGTCGTAGGAACCGGTGCTCACCGACAGCACCGGCAGCCCGGCCTGGAACGCGCCACGGCACAACTCCATGATGCGCGGGTCGGGCAGGGTGTCGCTGGTCAGCAGCAGGCCGGCCAGCGGCACGCCGTTGATCGCGGCCAGGCTGACGGCGAGGATGATGTCGTCGCGGTCGCCGGGCGTCACCACCAGCACGCCGGGCTTGAGCAGCTCCACGGTGTTGCGCATGGTGCGCGCGCAAATGATGATCTTGGTCATGCGCCGGGTTTCGTAGTCGCCGGCGTTGAGGATCTGCGCGCCCATCAGGTCGGCCACGTCGCGGGTACGCGGTGCGTTGAGTTCCGGTTGATAGGGAATGCAGCCGAGCAAGCGGAAATCACCGCTGCGCAACAGCGGCGAATGTTCCTTGAGGCGTGCCGAGAAGGCTTCCATGCTTTCGTCGGTGCGCACCTTGTTGAGGATCACGCCGAGCACTTTGGGGTCTTTCGGGCCGCCGAACAGTTGGGCCTGCAGCTCAACACGCCCGGAGAGTTCGGTGAGCACTTCGTTTTCTGGTGCGGACACCAGGATCACTTCCGCATCCAGGCTCTTGGCCAGGTGCAGGTTGACCCGCGCCGCATAGCTGGCGCTGCGGGTGGGCACCATGCCTTCGACGATCAATACGTCCTTGCCCACCGCGGCTTGCTGGTACAGCGTGATGATTTCTTCGAGCAACTCGTCGAGTTGGCCGTCGCCGAGCATGCGCTCTACGTGGGCCAGGCCCAGAGGCTGTGGCGGCTTGAGGCCGTGGGTGCGCGCCACCAGCTCGGTGGAGCGCTCGGGGCCGGTGTCGCCGGGGTGCGGCTGGGCAATCGGCTTGAAAAAGCCGACTTTCAGCCCGGCTCGCTCAAGGGTACGCACCAGCCCAAGGCTGATGGAGGTCAGACCCACACCAAAATCGGTGGGCGCGATAAAAAAAGTCTGCATGCGGATTCTCTGGAGGTGCATGGCTTGGGTGACGCTCTATGGCTGAGCGTCTACCGCGAATCAGGCGCCAAGGTTATCGTTAATCGCGCTCCTGCGCACACCAGCCGCAGGCAAAGGGCTGGCCTAATTTTTCAATACGTTGCGCGGGGTCCAGCACCCAGGCGCGTGACTGCCAGGGTGGCTGGTGGCGCAGGTGCTGGGTGTGGCCGCAGGACAGCTCGGCGACCCAGTGCTGGTCGTCGTCCTGGTGGAACCCGATGATGAAGGATGCCGTTGATCGGTCCCGTCTGTCCGGGTTCTGTTCGCTTTCGGGCAAATCCTTGTTTAGACTTGTCCGTTCTTCATTCTTATGCAAAAGGTCTCGCCCCATGACGATCGCCGCTAACAAGGCTGTCTCCATCGACTATACCCTGACCAACGACGCTGGTGAGGTCATCGACAGCTCAGCCGGCGGCGCGCCGCTGGTCTACCTGCAAGGCGCAGGTAACATCATCCCAGGCTTGGAAAAAGCCCTGGAAGGCAAGAATGTCGGTGATGAGCTGACCGTTGCCGTAGAACCTGAAGATGCCTACGGCGAGTACTCGGCCGAACTGGTCAGCACCCTGAGCCGCAGCATGTTCGAAGGCGTTGACGAGCTGGAAGTCGGCATGCAGTTCCACGCCTCCGCACCGGACGGCCAAATGCAGATCGTCACCATCCGTGACCTGGACGGCGACGACGTCACCGTCGACGGCAACCACCCGCTGGCTGGCCAGCGCCTGAACTTCCAAGTGAAGATCGTTGCCATCCGCGACGCTTCCCAGGAAGAAGTGGCCCACGGCCACGTTCACGGTGAAGGCGGTCACCACCATTGATTGTGGTTTGATCAATCGGTAGCAAAAACGCCCCGACTGGTTCGGGGCGTTTTTTTGTGCCTGAAAAAATGTGGGAGGGGGCTTGCCCCCGATTGCAGTATGTCAGTCAGTACATTCTTTACTGACCCACCGTCATCGGGGGCAAGCCCCCTCCCACAACAAAAATGCCCCGGACCTTTCGGTACGGGGCATTTCTTAACTGTTTCGCAACCTGGGCTGCGTAGCAGTTGTTACCACTTAGGCTGCAGCAGCAACGCTCAGAGCCTTGATGTGGCCATTCAGGCGGCTCTTATGGCGAGCGGCCTTGTTCTTGTGGATGATGCCTTTATCGGCCATACGGTCGATAACTGGCACAGCCAGAACGTAAGCAGCTTGGGCTTTTTCAGCGTCTTTGGTGTCGATGGCTTTAACTACATTCTTGATGTAGGTACGAACCATGGAACGCAGGCTGGCGTTGTGGCTGCGACGCTTCTCAGCCTGTTTTGCACGTTTTTTGGCGGAAGGTGTGTTGGCCACCGTCGAGCTCCTCGAAAGACTTTTTAGGAAATAGCAAACAAAATAGGCCGCGAATCATGCCGATGACTTGATGGGTTGTCAAGGGCGGCTGATGCGAACTGCTGAGTGGTCGATCTGAAGAGGCGGGTGATTTATTTCCGGCGCTTGACCTGTAAACTCGCGAGCTTTGGCTCTGTGCTGTTGCAGGCGCGCAGTATCGCATAAGTGGGCGCTTTGTACGCCTGCTCTTTATCTAAAGGCGCAAACTCTTTCAATGAATCTGCTCAAATCGTTGGCCGCCGTCAGCTCTATCACGATGATCTCCCGGGTTCTGGGGTTTGTGCGTGACACCCTGCTGGCGCGCATTTTTGGCGCCAGCATGGCCACGGATGCCTTCTTTATTGCGTTTAAATTGCCCAACCTGCTGCGGCGGATCTTCGCCGAAGGTGCGTTTTCCCAGGCATTCGTGCCGATCCTGGCCGAGTACAAGACCCAGCAGGGCGAGGAAGCTACCCGTACCTTTATTGCCTATGTGTCCGGCCTGTTGACCCTGGTGCTGATGCTGGTGACGATTCTGGGCATGCTCGCCGCCCCCTGGGTGATCTGGGCCACGGCCCCCGGTTTTGCCAATACCCCGGAAAAATTCGCGCTGACCACCGATCTGCTGCGAGTGACCTTTCCTTATATATTGCTGATCTCCCTGTCATCCCTGGCCGGGGCGATCCTCAATACCTGGAACCGCTTCTCGGTGCCAGCCTTCGTGCCGACCCTGCTGAACGTCAGCATGATCATCTTCGCGCTGTTTCTCACGCCGTACTTCGACCCGCCGGTGATGGCGCTCGGTTGGGCCGTACTGGCCGGTGGCCTGGCGCAACTGCTCTACCAACTGCCGCACCTGAAAAAGATCGGCATGCTCGTATTGCCACGCCTGAACCTCAAGGACACCGGCGTATGGCGCGTGATGCGCAATATGCTGCCGGCGATCCTCGGCGTGTCGGTCAGCCAGATTTCGCTGATCATCAACACGGCTTTCGCTTCGCTGCTGGTGTCGGGCTCGGTGTCGTGGATGTACTACGCCGACCGCCTGATGGAGCTGCCCTCCGGCGTGCTCGGCGTGGCCCTGGGCACGATTCTGCTGCCTACCCTGTCGCGCACCTACGCCAGCAAGGACCGCCAGGAATACTCGCGCATCCTCGATTGGGGCCTACGCCTGTGCTTCGTGCTGGTGTTGCCGTGCGCACTGGCCCTGGGGATCCTGGCTGAGCCGCTGACTGTGTCACTGTTTCAATACGGCCAATTCGATGCCCACGACGCACTGATGACGCAGCATGCCTTGGTCGCCTATTCCGTTGGCTTGCTCGGCATCATCGTGATCAAGGTGCTTGCGCCAGGCTTCTATGCTCAGCAAAACATCCGTACACCGGTAAAAATCGCAATTTTCACGCTGATCGTCACACAACTGCTCAACCTGGTGTTTATCGGCCCGCTGGCCCATGCCGGCCTGGCCTTGGCCATCAGTGCGGGCGCGTGCATCAACGCAGGGCTTTTGTTTTACCAGTTGCGTAAGCAGCAGATGTTCCAGCCGCAGGCTGGCTGGGGTCTGTTCACCCTCAAGCTGCTGGTGGCGGTCGGGGCGATGTCGGCCGTGTTGCTGGGGTTGATGCACTTCATGCCGGCGTGGGATGAAGGCCATATGCTGGAGCGCTTCATGCGTCTTGGCGTGTTGGTCGTCGCGGGTGTGGTGGTGTACTTCGGGATGTTGCTGCTGCAGGGCTTCCGCCTGCGGGATTTCAATCGCAAGTCCCTGGGTTAGAGAGTTTGCCGCGATAAAACGGTTGTTTTATCGATTCGACCCATTTGGCCCGTTCAGTTGCCTGTCGTCCGGGGCCGGGTGTGGTTATAATCGACCACTTTATGAGCAAGAAGCGCGTTATGCAGCTGGTTCGAGGTCTCCACAACCTGCGCCCCGAGCATCGGGGCTGCGTCGCCACTATTGGCAACTTTGACGGTGTTCACCGTGGCCACCAGGCTATCCTGGCCAGGCTGCGCGAACGTGCGGTCGAGTTGGGCGTGCCCAGCTGCGTGGTGATTTTCGAGCCGCAGCCACGGGAATACTTTACGCCCGAGACTGCGCCGGCACGCCTGGCCCGTCTGCGTGACAAGTTGCAACTGCTGGCGGAAGAAGGCGTTGACCGCGTCCTCTGCCTGGCTTTCAACCAGCGTTTGCAAAGCCTGAGCGCTGCCGAGTTCGTCGACCGCATCCTGGTTGATGGCCTGGGCGTACAGCACCTGGAGGTCGGTGACGACTTCCGCTTCGGTTGCGACCGGGTCGGGGATTTCGATTTCCTGCAACAGGCCGGCGTCAGCCAGGGTTTTACCGTCGAAGCCGCGCAAACCGTCGAGCTGGACGGCCTGCGGGTGAGCAGTACCCAGGTGCGTAATGCCCTGGCGGCTGCCGACTTCGCCTTGGCCGAGCGTTTGCTCGGTCGCCCGTTCCGCATTGCCGGGCGGGTCCTGCACGGCCAGAAGCTGGCGCGCCAATTGGGCACGCCAACCGCCAACGTGCAACTCAAGCGCCGTCGTGTGCCGCTGACCGGGGTTTACCTGGTGAGCGTCGACATCGACGGCCAATCGTGGCCGGGAGTCGCCAACATAGGTGTCAGGCCCACGGTTGCAGGTGATGGCAAGGCCCACCTGGAAGTACATCTGCTGGATTTTGCCGGTGATCTGTATGACCGGCGTTTGACGGTGGTTTTCCACCAGAAGCTGCGTGAAGAGCAGCGTTTCGCCTCCCTTGAGGCGTTGAAAACGGCGATCAATGCGGATGTCGCCGCCGCCCGTGCACTAGCCGCACCTAGCGCCCATCGCTAACCGAAGAGCCTTAAATGACCGACTATAAAGCCACGTTAAACCTTCCGGACACCGCCTTCCCAATGAAGGCCGGCCTGCCACAGCGCGAACCGCAGATCCTGCAGCGCTGGGACAGTATTGGCCTGTACGGAAAGTTGCGCGAGATTGGCAAGGATCGTCCGAAATTCGTCCTGCACGACGGCCCTCCTTATGCCAACGGCACGATTCACATCGGTCATGCGCTGAACAAGATTCTCAAGGACATGATCCTGCGCTCGAAAACCCTGTCGGGCTTCGACGCGCCTTATGTCCCGGGTTGGGACTGCCACGGCCTGCCGATCGAACACAAAGTCGAAGTGACCTACGGCAAGAACCTGGGCGCGGATAAAACCCGCGAACTGTGCCGTGCCTACGCCACCGAGCAGATCGAAGGGCAGAAGTCCGAGTTCATCCGCCTGGGCGTGCTGGGCGAGTGGGACAACCCGTACAAGACCATGAACTTCAAGAACGAGGCCGGTGAAATCCGCGCCTTGGCCGAAATCGTCAAGGGCGGTTTCGTGTTCAAGGGCCTCAAGCCCGTGAACTGGTGCTTCGACTGCGGTTCGGCCCTGGCCGAAGCGGAAGTCGAGTACGAAGACAAGAAGTCCTCGACCATCGACGTGGCCTTCCCGGTCGCCGACGACGCCAAGCTGGCCGAGGCCTTCGGCCTGGCAAGCCTGGGCAAGCCGGCTGCCATCGTGATCTGGACCACCACGCCGTGGACCATCCCGGCCAACCAGGCGCTGAACGTGCACCCGGAATTCACCTACGCCCTGGTGGACATCGGTGACCGCCTGCTGGTGCTGGCCGAAGAAATGGTCGAAGCCTGCCTGGCCCGCTACGAGCTGCAAGGTTCGGTGATCGCCACCACCACCGGCTCCGCGCTGGAACTGATCAATTTCCGCCACCCGTTCTATGACCGCCTGTCGCCGGTATACTTGGCTGACTACGTCGAACTGGGTTCGGGTACCGGCATCGTGCACTGCTCGCCGGCCTACGGCGTGGACGACTTCGTCATCTGCAAGAAGTACGGCCTGGTCAACGACGACATCATCAACCCGGTGCAAAGCAACGGCGTCTACGTGCCTTCGCTGGAGTTCTTCGGCGGCCAGTTCATCTTCAAGGCCGACCAGCCGATCATCGACAAGCTGCGCGAAGTCGGTGCGCTGATGCAGACCGCGACCATCCAGCACAGCTACATGCACTGCTGGCGCCACAAGACCCCGCTGATCTATCGCGCCACTGCGCAGTGGTTCATCGGCATGGACAAAGAACCGACCAGCGGCGACACCCTGCGTGTCCGCTCGCTCAAAGCCATCGAAGACACCAAGTTCGTCCCGGCCTGGGGCCAGGCGCGCCTGCACTCGATGATCGCCAACCGCCCTGACTGGTGCATCTCGCGCCAGCGTAACTGGGGCGTGCCGATCCCGTTCTTCCTGAACAAGGAAAGCGGCGAGCTGCACCCACGTACCGTCGAACTGATGGAACAAGTGGCCCAGCGTGTCGAACAGGAAGGCATCGAAGCCTGGTTCAAGCTGGACGCTGCCGAGTTGCTGGGCGATGAAGCGCCGCAGTACGACAAGATCAGCGACACCCTCGACGTGTGGTTCGACTCGGGCACTACGCACTGGCACGTGCTGCGCGGCTCGCACCCGATGGGTCACGAAACCGGCCCGCGTGCCGACCTGTACCTGGAAGGCTCGGACCAACACCGTGGCTGGTTCCACTCGTCGTTGCTGACCGGTTGCGCCATCGACAACCACGCGCCGTACCGCGAACTGCTGACCCACGGCTTCACCGTCGACGAGACAGGCCGCAAGATGTCCAAGTCGCTGAAGAACGTGATCGAGCCGAAAAAGATCAACGACACCCTGGGCGCCGACATCATGCGTCTGTGGGTCGCGTCGACCGACTACTCGGGTGAAATCGCCGTGTCGGACCAGATCCTGGCTCGCAGCGCCGATGCCTACCGTCGTATCCGTAATACCGCGCGCTTCCTGCTGTCGAACCTGACCGGTTTCAACCCGGCCACCGACCTCCTGCCGGCCGAGGACATGCTCGCGCTGGACCGTTGGGCCGTGGACCGTACCCTGTTGCTGCAACGCGAGTTGCAGGAAAACTACGGCGAATACCGTTTCTGGAACGTCTATTCGAAGATCCACAACTTCTGCGTGCAGGAGTTGGGTGGTTTCTACCTCGACATCATCAAGGACCGCCAGTACACCACCGGCACCAACAGCAAGGCGCGCCGTTCGGCGCAGACCGCGCTGTATCACATCAGCGAAGCGCTGGTGCGCTGGATCGCACCGATCCTGGCGTTCACCGCCGACGAACTGTGGGAATACCTGCCGGGCGAGCGCAACGAATCTGTGATGCTCAACACCTGGTACGACGGCCTGACCGAACTGCCGGCCGGCTTCGAACTGGGCCGCGAGTACTGGGAAGGCGTGATGGCCGTGAAGGTTGCGGTGAACAAGGAGCTGGAAGTACAGCGTGCGGCCAAGGCCGTCGGTGGCAACCTGCAAGCCGAGGTCACCCTGTTTGCCGAAGACGGTCTCACCGCCGACCTGGCCAAGCTGAGCAACGAACTGCGCTTCGTGCTGATCACTTCTACCGCGAGCCTGGCGCCATTCGCCCAGGCCCCGGCGGACGCGGTTGCCACCGAAGTGCCGGGCCTCAAGCTCAAAGTGGTCAAGTCGGCCTTCCCTAAGTGCGCCCGTTGCTGGCACTGTCGTGAAGACGTTGGCGTGAACCCCGAGCATCCGGAAATCTGCGGTCGTTGCGTCGACAACATCTCGGGTGCTGGCGAGGTTCGCCACTATGCCTAACGCCAGTCGTTTCGGACGTCTGGGCTGGCTCGTACTGAGTGTGCTGGTCCTGGTCATCGACCAGGTCAGCAAGGCTCATTTCGAAGGCTCCTTGCAGATGTTCCAGCAGATCGTGGTGATCCCGGATTACTTCAGCTGGACCCTGGCCTACAACACCGGCGCCGCCTTCAGCTTCCTGGCTGACAGCGGTGGCTGGCAGCGCTGGCTGTTCGCCCTGATTGCCGTGGTGGTCAGCGCAGTGTTGGTAGTGTGGCTCAAGCGCCTGGGTCGCGATGACACCTGGCTGGCCATCGCCTTGGCCCTGGTGTTGGGCGGCGCGCTGGGCAACCTGTACGACCGCATTGCCCTGGGCCATGTGATCGACTTCATTCTGGTGCATTGGCAGAACCGCTGGTATTTCCCGGCGTTCAACTTTGCCGACAGTGCCATCACCGTCGGTGCAATCATGCTGGCGTTGGACATGTTCAAAAGCAAGAAAACCGGAGAGACCGTCAATGACTGATCAGGTATTGGCTGAGCAACGCATCGGCCAGAACACGGAAGTCACTTTGCATTTCGCACTGCGCCTGGAGAATGGCGACACGGTCGACAGCACGTTCGACAAAGCCCCGGCCACCTTCAAGGTCGGCGACGGCAACCTGCTGCCGGGTTTCGAAGCGGCCCTGTTCGGCTTCAAGGCCGGCGACAAGCGTACCCTGCAGATCCTGCCGGAAAACGCCTTTGGCCAGCCCAACCCGCAAAACGTACAGATCATCCCGCGTTCGCAGTTCCAGGACATGGACCTGTCGGAAGGCCTGCTGGTGATCTTCAACGATGCGGCGAATACCGAACTGCCGGGTGTGGTGAAAACCTTCGATGACGCGCAAGTGACCATCGACTTCAACCACCCGTTGGCCGGTAAAACCTTGACCTTTGACGTTGAAATCATCGACGTTAAAGCGCTCTGATCAACAACACACAATTAAATGTGTGAAGTGGGCTTGTGTGGGAGGGGGCTTGCCCCCGATAGCGGTGGAACAGTCAGGGGTTTGTTTACTGACCCACCGCCATCGGGGGCAAGTCGAATCGTCGCACCGCCCCTCCCTCCTTTGATCTTCATTTTCGGTTGGGTTAGCGTCACACCAGACCCAAATAGCTGCAAGACACGAGGCACAGCATGCAAATCAAACTCGCCAACCCCCGTGGCTTCTGCGCCGGTGTGGACCGGGCGATCGAAATCGTCAACCGCGCCCTGGAAGTCTTCGGGCCGCCGATTTACGTGCGTCATGAAGTCGTCCACAACAAATTCGTGGTCGAAGACCTGCGCGCACGCGGCGCCATCTTTGTCGAAGAGCTCGACCAGGTGCCGGACGATGTGATCGTCATCTTCAGCGCCCACGGTGTTTCCCAGGCGGTGCGTACCGAAGCGGCAGGCCGCGGCCTGAAAGTCTTCGATGCTACCTGCCCACTGGTCACCAAGGTGCACATCGAAGTCGCGCGCTACAGCCGTGATGGTCGCGAGTGCATCCTGATCGGCCACGCCGGCCACCCGGAAGTCGAAGGCACCATGGGTCAGTACGACGCCAGCAATGGCGGGGCGATTTACTTGGTGGAAGACGAAAAAGACGTCGCCAACCTGCAGGTACAGAATCCCGAGCGCCTGGCATTCGTGACCCAGACCACCCTGTCCATGGACGACACCAGCCGCGTGATCGACGCGCTGCGCAGTCGCTTCCCGGCCATTGGCGGCCCGCGCAAGGACGACATCTGCTACGCCACCCAGAACCGCCAGGACGCGGTCAAGCAACTGGCAGACGAATGCGATGTGGTCCTGGTAGTCGGCAGCCCCAACAGTTCCAACTCCAACCGCTTGCGTGAGTTGGCTGAGCGCATGGCGACGCCAGCGTACCTGATCGACGGTGCCGAAGACATGCAGCGTAGCTGGTTCGATGGCGTCGAGCGTATTGGTATCACGGCGGGTGCTTCGGCCCCGGAAGTGCTGGTGCGCGGTGTTATCCAGCAGTTGCACGCCTGGGGCGCCACCGGTGCCGATGAACTGGCTGGCCGCGAAGAGAACATCACGTTCTCCATGCCCAAGGAACTGCGGGTTCGCTCGCTGCTGTAAAAAACCGGCGTGCCGGATCAACTCCGGCACAATGCCTGCTCGGCACGCTCGCTGCGCAGGCTGATGCGCCCGCTGGGTGCCAGCACTACCTGATACAGGCTCTGCGCCTGGTCCGCGGCACACACATGCACGGTGCCGGCACGGAAGCCTCCCCCTGAAAAGATGGGCTCACCCAGCCCGCTGAAGCGCACCTGGTTCTTGAGCGGCCCATTGCCCACGATCGGCGCTTGCCTGCTGGCCTGGTGCTCCAACAGCACCGGGTTGTCATCGTCCAGGGGGCCGCGCCCGCTGATGTCCACGATGACCCGCCACCCCAGGCCCCAATCATCCCTCAGTGCGTGAATGACCACCGCCCGGTTGCGTGCGATGGCTTCGGTGCGTGCATAACGCAGGCCTTGCGTCAAGGACTGTGCTGCGCTCTGTCGCTGCTGTGACTCCAGCAGGCTCTTGAAACTCGGCACCGCCAGGTTGGCCAGAATGCCGCTCACGATCAGCCCCAGCAGCAGTTCGATCAAGGTGAACCCTCGTTGTTGCATGTGCCATCCCTCCGTGGATTTGGGTGTAGTCCTAGTTATAGCGTCCCGTCTGTGGTGCGGATGATGGCCTTCATGTCCAAAGTATTTCCCTTTGTTCCGGTTGCAGCGCAGGTGAAAAACCGGCGCTAGTCTTGGGCCGCACAGCAGGGTTTACCTGCTCTTTTTCGGACCTCGACACGGATGACGACGGTAATGCTTGCCTGCACGAACACCTGTTTGCCCAACGCCTTATCCCGCTACCAAGCCGGTACGACACTGATCGAAGTGCTGGTCGCGGTGTTGATTCTCACCATTGGCCTGCTGGGTGCGGCGGTGATCCAACTCAATGCGCTCAAGTACACCGACAGTTCCAGGATGACCAGCCAGGCCAGTTTCATTGCCTACGACTTGCTCGACCGGATCCGTGCCAATTCTGCTGCCGACTACACGTGGGGCCGGGCCGAGCGTGCCTTGGCCGGCAATGTTGCCGCCAGTGCGCGCGACCTGGACTTGCATGATTTCGAGGCCAACATTCTCGGTTTTGCCGGGGAGAGCGCCAAAGGCTCGGTGTCGATCAGTGGCGGCGAGGTGACGGTCAGAATCAGTTGGGATGACAGTCGAGGTACAGGCAGGCCGGGTGCCCGGGAAACCTTCACCCTGACCAGTCGCATCCGCGATGAACCGGGAGTGGCGCAATGAGGTGTCTTGTTCGAGGTTTCAGCCTGGTGGAGGTGCTGCTAGCGTTGGCGATGGGGCTGGTACTGGTGCTCTGGGCCAGCCAGGTGGCAATTCAGTCCAGGGCTACTCATGCCAGCCAGCAGGCCGCGCTGTTGATGCAGGATGATGCGCGGTTTGTGCTGGGCAAGCTGCTCCAGGATATCCGTCAGGCGGGCATGTTCGGCTGTCTGGCGACAGCGTTTATCGACAACGCCCCGCCCGCTTTTGACCGGCCTGTCGCTTGGCGTGTCGGAGGCGGATCAACCTCGCTGACGCTGGTGACCGCGGAGGTCGCCGTTGGAAGCGGCACGCCTGACTGGACTGTATTGTCCGATTGCACAGGCAGCGCCCACGCCTACGCGGGAAGCGCCCCGGCATCGGCACCCGGGCAAATCCGTTTTGCGTTACGCCAAGTTACCTACACCTTCGAAGCAGGGCAGTTGAAAGTCAGTACGCCTGCATCACCCGCCAAGGCGGTATTGGTGGATAACGTGAAGGCATTCGATATCAGTTTCGGCGTGTCCGCCAAACCTGCGTCAACGGAAGTGGTGCGCTACGACGCCGGCCCGGCCGACGAATCCTTGATACGCAGTGTGCGCATTGTGATGACGCTGCAAGACCCTACCGCCCGGGTGAAAGATCAAACCTACAGCGTCGTGGCGGCGCTGCGGAACCGACTGGGGTAGGGCTGCCATGATGCATTTAGAGCGTTTTCGTCTGCGACAGGCGGGCATGGTGCTGCTGGTCAGCCTGGTGTTGCTGCTGCTGTTATCGCTGATCGGCTTATCCTCGATGCAGGCTGCGCTCACTCAGCAAAAGATTGCCGGTAGTTTCTGGCACCGTAATCAGTCGCTGCAAAGTGCCGAGAGTGGCTTGAGATTGGGAGAACTCCTTGTAAGGCGGGCGTCCGCAGGCTTGACGTTGTGTCAGTCAATTGCCACCTGCGTGCCGCCCGCTGAAGCGTTTTCGGTTGTGGGCTCCGGAACCCACCCTGTCTCGGGCATCAAGTGGGTCGCTCTCAAAGGCGGGGTTTACGGCATTCAGTTCCTGGGCCCTGCGGTTGGGCTGACACATTTACCGGCACAAACCACGGCTGCGGTGTATCGAGTGACGGCAGTCGGGCTGCACGGGCAATTGCGCACGGTGCTGGAGAGTACCTATGCGCGGGTAGAAGAGGAGGGTGGCTCGCGGTTTCGGCGAGTGGCATGGCGACAACTTCAATAAGGAGTAGTGGAATGGGCATGGACAGCCAGGGTTTTACCCTGATCGAGTTACTGATCGCCGTGGTGATCATTGCGGTTCTGGCCGGGATTGCTTACCCCAGTTACACCGGCCATCTGAAAAAAGTCTATCGCGCTGAAATCGTTGCGCTGTTGACCGAGCAAGCACAGTACCTGGAGCGCTTTTATGCGAGAAACGGCAGTTTTATTGATGCAGCCGGCCTCAGTGCAGGCAATGATCGCTATAGAATCACCGCTGCATTGAACCCTCAGGACTTCCAACTGGTGGCCACACCGGTCGCCGACTCGGTGATGGCTGGCGATCCTTGCGGGGATTTCGGCCTGACCGGCGCGGGCACGCGGACCAACCCGGGCGCTGCGCCGCAGATGTCGCGCAAGCTGTGCTGGGGGCAATGATGAGGGTGCTGGATGATTGGGCGCCGGGTGCGCTTGTTCCTATTTATCGGCTGGATCAAATGATGGCAGAGCAACAGCAGGTAGTGATTGTCGGTGGCGGAGTCATCGGCTTGTTGACGGCGTTCAACCTCGCGACCCAAGGGCAGGCGGTGGTGTTGCTGGAGCGTGCTGGATTGGGACAGGAATCCTCCTGGGCCGGCGGCGGCATCGTTTCGCCCCTGTATCCGTGGCGCTACAGCCCGGCGGTCACGGCCCTGGCTCATTGGTCCCAGGATTTTTATCCACAGCTGGCGCAGCGTCTGTTCGCTGCGACGGGCGTTGATCCGGAGGTTCACACCACGGGCTTGTACTGGCTCGATCTGGATGACGAAGCCGAAGCCCTTTCTTGGGCCGCGCGTGAAGGCCGTCCCTTGAGCAAAGTGGACGTGTCGGCCGCCCATGACGCCGTTCCGGTGCTGGGCGGCGGTTATTCCCAGGCGATCTACATGGCCAACGTTGCCAATGTGCGAAACCCGCGCCTGGTCAAATCGCTCAAGGCGGCGCTGCTGGCGCTGCCCGGCGTGACCATTCATGAACAGTGTGAAGTGACTGGTTTTGTTCTGGATGCGGGTAATGTCGTGGGCGTGAACACAGCTGATGGGTCGATCTACGGCGATCAGGTCGTACTGGCCGCCGGCGCCTGGAGCGGTGAGCTGCTCGGCACGTTGGGCCTGTCGCTGCCGGTCGAGCCGGTAAAAGGCCAGATGATTCTGTACAAATGCGCTTCGGACTTCCTGTCGAGCATGGTATTAGCCAAGGGGCGTTACGCGATCCCTCGGCGGGACGGGCACATCCTGATCGGCAGTACCCTGGAACATGAAGGTTTCGACAAGACCCCCACCGAAACCGCGCTGGAAAGCCTCAAGGCATCAGCGGTGGAGTTGATTCCCGCCCTGGCGGACGCCGAGGTGGTCGGACATTGGGCCGGTCTGCGCCCTGGTTCGCCCGAAGGCATTCCCTACATCGGTCGTGTGCCGGGCTTCAATGGCCTGTGGCTCAACTGCGGGCATTACCGCAACGGCCTGGTGCTTGCGCCGGCGTCCTGCCAATTGTTTGCTGACTTGCTACTGGCGCGCGCACCGATCATCGACCCGGCGCCGTATGCGCCGGAAGGTCGGCTCAACGCTGGATAGATTTTGGCCCTTGCTCCAGGTGCGCCTGGGTGCAATACCACTCCTGGCGAGAGCTCAGGGCGCGATCCTGCGGCAGATGCACGCCGCAGTGGGCGCAGCGCACCATCAGGGCCGCGTCAGGCTCGCTGGCACGATGCTGCCTGGCGGCTGGGCTTTTGAATTTGCGCCAGAACCATACTGCGGCGGCAATGACGGCAATCCAGAACAGTAGACGAAGCATGATGGGCAGTTTCTCGACAAGGAATGCGCCAGTTTAGCCAAGGACGTGCCAGGCGCACAGCGCAATAATACCGCCCACAAAAAAGGAGCCTCGCAAGGCTCCTTCTTGATGACGCCGGTGCAATCAGTCAAATACACCGAAGGTCATGTAGCTGAACCACGAGCGGTCCTGGTTGTTGCCCAGGGCCTGCGGTGCTTCTTCTTCGATCACGTCGCCGTTTTCATCATGCGGCTTGAGGTCCGAAGGGATGGCGTCCTTGGCGTCCTGGTACTGCTTGATGACGTCCTGGTTGGCGCGGGTTTCGCCCGGCGGCAGCGGTGGACGGGACTCGATCAGGCCCAAGGTGTACTTGCTCAGCCACGAACGGTTGTCCGCTTCGGCCACCTGAGGCACGAACTGGCCGTCTTTCAGGCTTGGGTGGTCCGGGTAGTTGAGCTTCAGGGTTTCCAGGCTGGTGCTGGCCAGTTCGTCCAGGTGCAGGCGCTGGTAAGCCTCGGTCATCACGGCCAGGCCATCACCCACGGAAGGGGTTTCCTGGAAGTTTTCCACAACATAGCGGCCACGGTTGGCTGCGGCCACGTATGCCTGACGGGTCAGGTAGTAGTGGGCCACGTGGATCTCGTAGGACGCCAGCAGGTTGCGCAGGTAGATCATGCGCTGCTTGGCGTCCGGCGCGTACCGGCTGTTGGGGTAGCGGCTGGTCAACTGGGCGAACTCGTTATAGGAGTCGCGGGCAGCGCCCGGGTCACGCTTGGTCATGTCCAGCGGCAGGAAGCGCGCCAGCAGGCCGACGTCCTGGTCGAACGAGGTCAGGCCCTTCATGTAGTAGGCGTAGTCGACGTTCGGGTGCTGCGGGTGCAGGCGGATAAAACGCTCGGCGGCGGACTTGGCGGCTTCCGGCTCGGCGTTCTTGTAGTTGGCGTAGATCAGCTCGAGCTGGGCCTGGTCGGCATAACGCCCGAACGGATAGCGCGACTCCAGGGCCTTCAGCTTCGCTGTGGCGCTGGTGTAGCTATTATTGTCCAAGTCTTTCTGAGCCAGTTGGTACAACTCGACTTCGCTCAGGTTTTCGTCGACGACTTCCTTTGTTGACGAGCAAGCAGCAGTCATGGCGAGGATGGCGATCAGCAGCAGGTGTTTCACTTGCATGGCGGCTTGCGTCCCTATGACGGCCGCTGTCTTGGGCGGGGCCGTCCTGTTATGATGAGCGCCCCGTTGAAAGCCTCGGGGCAAAAGACGCCGTATTTAACCACAAGCGCGCAGCCGAAACCAAAGGCTGTGCCACGCCTAGTCTGAGCATGTCCGATAAAATTGAACTTCGCGCAGAGGTGCCGTCCGAATTGGGCGGCCAACGCCTCGATCAAGTCGCCGCACAATTATTCGCTGAGCACTCGCGCTCGCGCCTTTCCGCCTGGATCAAAGACGGCCGCCTGACTGTGGATGGGGCGGTTATCCGCCCGCGAGACATAGTCCATGGCGGTGCGATTCTTGAGCTGACTGCCGAGCAGGAAGCCCAGGGAGAATGGGTCGCCCAGGACATCGAGTTGGATATCGTCTATGAAGACGACGACATCCTGGTCATCAACAAACCCGCAGGCCTGGTGGTTCACCCGGCCGCCGGGCACGCTGATGGCACGTTGCTCAATGCCTTGTTGCACCATGTGCCGGACATCATCAATGTGCCACGCTGCGGCATCGTGCACCGCCTGGACAAGGACACCACCGGTCTGATGGTGGTGGCCAAGACCATTCAGGCGCAGACGCAACTGGTTACACAGTTGCAGAGTCGCAGCGTCAGCCGGATCTACGAATGCATCGTGATTGGTGTGGTGGTAGCCGGCGGCAAGATCAACGCCCCGATCGGTCGTCACGGCCAGCAACGCCAGCGTATGGCGGTGATGGAAGGTGGCAAGCAGGCCGTCAGCCATTACCGAGTACTCGAACGTTTCCGCTCCCACACCCACGTGCGGGTCAAGCTCGAAACCGGCCGTACCCACCAGATTCGCGTGCACATGGCACACATCAACTTCCCGTTGGTCGGTGATCCGGCCTACGGGGGGCGCTTCCGCATTCCACCGGCGGCGAGCCAGACCATGGTTGAATCGCTGAAAAACTTCCCGCGCCAGGCGTTGCATGCACGCTTCCTGGAATTGGATCATCCGACGAGCGGTAAGCGGATGAGCTGGGAATCGCCTCTGCCGGACGATCTGGTCTGGTTGTTGACGCTGCTCAAGCAGGATCGCGAGGCGTTTGTCGGATGAGTGACTGGCTGATACCTGACTGGCCCGCGCCGGCTCAGGTGAAAGCCTGCGTCACCACTCGAGCGGGCGGCGTCAGTCTGGCGCCGTTCGACAGCTTCAACCTGGGCGATCATGTTGAGGATAATCTTGACGCGGTCCTCGAAAACCGCCGCCGTCTTACCGGCGCGTTCAATATTCAGTCTGCCTGGTTGCGCCAAGTCCACGGGGTAACTGTGGTCGAGGCTGACCCGTCACGCATTGCCGAAGCTGATGGCAGCTGGACCAGCACCCCTGGCATCGCCTGCACCTCAATGACCGCCGATTGCCTGCCCGCGTTGTTCTGCAACCGCGCTGGCACCCGCGTGGCTGCAGCCCATGCTGGCTGGCGCGGCCTGGCGGCGGGGGTGCTGGAAGCGGCTTTCGAAAGCCTCGGCGCCGAACCTGAAGACGTGCTGGTCTGGCTCGGCCCGGCGATTGGCCCACAAGCCTTCGAAGTCGGCCCGGAAGTACGCGAAGCCTTCATGCAGCCGTTGCCGCTCACTGCCGAAGCGTTCGTGCCGAGCCACAACCCAGGCAAGTTCATGGCCGACATCTATAAGCTCGCGCGCCTGCGCCTCGCTGCGCGCGGCGTTAATGCTATCTATGGTGGCGGGTACTGTACGGTGACCGACCCGCGCTTCTTTTCCTACCGGCGTAGCCCCCGCACCGGACGTTTTGCCTCCCTTGTCTGGCTTGAACGCTAGACTCCTTTGATCTGGGTCAAACCCGGTCCATATCCGCCGTCGCGCGCTTGAATCTTCCAGAATCCACCCCATCTATAAGGGTATCTGGCAGGTTTCTTCATTCAGGATGTTTTATAGCTCCGGCCTGCTCAAAAGGAAGGTGACTAATGCGTATTGATCGTTTAACCAGCAAATTACAGTTGGCATTGTCTGACTCTCAATCCTTGGCGGTGGGCCTCGACCACCCGGCCATCGAGCCTGCGCACTTGATGCAGGCGCTCCTGGAACAGCAAGGTGGTTCTATCAAGCCCTTGCTGATGCAGGTGGGCTTTGACGTCAACAGCCTGCGCAAGGAACTGAGCAAAGAGCTCGACCAGCTGCCGAAAATCCAAAACCCGACCGGCGACGTGAATATGTCCCAGGACCTGGCGCGCCTGCTCAACCAGGCGGACCGTCTGGCCCAGCAGAAGGGCGACCAGTTCATCTCCAGTGAGCTGGTGCTGCTCGCCGCCATGGACGAGAACAGCAAGCTCGGCAAGTTGTTGCTCGGTCAAGGCGTGAGCAAGAAAGCCCTGGAAAACGCCATCAACAACCTGCGTGGCGGCGACGCGGTGAACGACCCCAACCATGAGGAGTCGCGCCAGGCCCTGGATAAATACACCGTCGACCTGACCAAGCGCGCCGAAGAGGGCAAGCTTGATCCGGTGATCGGTCGTGACGATGAAATCCGTCGCACCATCCAGGTGCTGCAGCGTCGTACCAAGAACAACCCGGTGCTGATCGGTGAGCCTGGCGTGGGTAAAACCGCGATTGCCGAAGGTTTGGCCCAGCGCATCATCAATGGTGAAGTGCCGGACGGCCTCAAAGGCAAGCGCCTGTTGTCCCTGGACATGGGGTCTTTGATCGCCGGTGCCAAGTTCCGTGGCGAGTTCGAAGAGCGCCTGAAGTCCTTGCTCAATGAACTGTCGAAGCAGGAAGGGCAGATCATTCTGTTTATCGACGAACTGCACACCATGGTCGGCGCCGGTAAAGGCGAAGGCTCCATGGATGCAGGCAATATGCTCAAGCCGGCCTTGGCGCGGGGTGAGCTGCACTGCGTCGGCGCTACCACGCTCAACGAATACCGCCAGTACATAGAAAAGGACGCGGCCCTTGAGCGTCGTTTCCAGAAGGTACTGGTGGAAGAGCCGAGCGAAGAAGACACCATCGCGATCCTGCGTGGCCTGAAAGAGCGTTATGAGGTGCACCACAAGGTGGCGATCACCGACGGTGCGATCATTGCGGCGGCCAAGCTGAGCCATCGCTATATCACCGACCGTCAGTTGCCCGACAAAGCCATCGACCTGATCGACGAGGCGGCCAGCCGTATCCGCATGGAGATCGACTCCAAGCCGGAAGTGCTCGACCGCCTGGACCGCCGCCTGATTCAACTGAAAGTTGAGTCCCAGGCCCTGAAGAAAGAAGAAGACGACGCGGCGAAGAAACGCCTGGAAAAACTCCAGGAAGAAATCGTCCGCCTGGAGCGCGAGTATTCGGACCTGGAAGAAATCTGGACCTCGGAAAAAGCAGAAGTGCAGGGCTCTGCGCAGATCCAGCAGAAAATCGAGCAGTCCCGTCAGGAGTTGGAAGCGGCACGCCGTAAAGGCGACCTGAACCGCATGGCCGAGTTGCAGTACGGGGTGATCCCGGACCTGGAGCGCAGCCTGCAGATGGTCGACCAGCATGGCCACAGCGAGAACCAGCTGCTGCGCAGCAAAGTGACCGAGGAAGAAATTGCCGAAGTCGTCTCCAAGTGGACCGGCATCCCCGTGTCGAAAATGCTCGAAGGCGAGCGCGACAAGCTGCTGAAGATGGAAAGCCTGTTGCACCAACGCGTGATTGGCCAGGAAGAGGCTGTGGTGGCGGTGTCCAACGCGGTACGGCGTTCGCGGGCCGGGTTGTCCGACCCGAACCGGCCGAGCGGCTCGTTCATGTTCCTCGGCCCGACCGGCGTGGGTAAGACCGAACTGTGCAAGGCCCTGGCCGAGTTCCTCTTTGATACCGAAGAGGCCATGGTGCGGATCGATATGTCCGAATTCATGGAGAAACACTCGGTGGCTCGCTTGATCGGTGCGCCACCAGGCTACGTAGGCTACGAGGAGGGCGGTTACCTGACCGAAGCTGTGCGGCGCAAGCCTTACTCGGTGATCCTGCTGGATGAGGTCGAGAAGGCGCATCCGGATGTGTTCAACATCCTGTTGCAGGTGCTGGAAGACGGCCGCCTGACCGACAGTCACGGGCGTACCGTGGATTTCCGCAACACGGTGATCGTGATGACCTCCAACCTGGGCTCGGCGCAGATCCAGGAGCTGGTGGGTGATCGTGAAGCGCAACGTGCGGCTGTCATGGATGCATTGACTTCGCACTTCCGCCCGGAATTCATCAACCGGGTCGACGAAGTGGTGATCTTCGAGCCTCTGGCGCGGGATCAGATCGCGGGCATTACCGAGATCCAGCTGGGTCGCCTGCGCGGCCGTCTGGCAGAGCGCGAGTTGTCCCTGGACCTGAGCCAGGAGGCGTTGGACAAGCTGATCGCGGTAGGTTACGACCCGGTATATGGCGCACGGCCTTTGAAGCGTGCGATCCAGCGCTGGATCGAGAACCCGCTGGCCCAGCTCATCCTGTCGGGCAGCTTCATGCCGGGCACCAGCGTCGAGGCGACCGTGGAAAACGACGAGATCGTCTTCCACTAAGCCCAAAGGGCAAAGCAAAAATGAAAGGCCCCGCATTGCGGGGCCTTTTTTTTCGATAGGGCGTTGAACTGTAAGGCAAAGGCTTGTAAAGTGCGCCCCGCAGCAACGTCAGCCCACGGGTTTCTTCTCCCCAAGAAGAAATCAGAAACAAGCGCAAATCATTGTCTTAAAAGCAATTTAAAGGGTTGACAGGGGTTTTTAAGATTGTAGAATAGCGCGCCTCAGAGACATGAACGTAGCGATACGAACAAGTCGAAGAGAAGGTAGTAAGCAGTAACGTAGTACTTTGAAATATGTAGTTCCGTGATAGCTCAGTCGGTAGAGCAAATGACTGTTAATCATTGGGTCCCAGGTTCGAGTCCTGGTCACGGAGCCAATTTCAATATCGGGGTATAGCGCAGTCCGGTAGCGCGCCTGCTTTGGGAGCAGGATGTCGGGAGTTCGAATCCCCCTACCCCGACCATATTTGGGTCGTTAGCTCAGTTGGTAGAGCAGTTGGCTTTTAACCAATTGGTCGTAGGTTCGAATCCCACACGACCCACCATTTTTGAGACCAGTTAACACTGGAATCGAATCTTAAGATCAGAGGCCAAAAGCACTGATCGAAGAAGGCGACTGAAAGGTCGCCTTTTTTTTACCGGGGTATAGCGCAGTCCGGTAGCGCGCCTGCTTTGGGAGCAGGATGTCAGGAGTTCGAATCCCCTTACCCCGACCATATTAAAAATCCTCGTATCGAAAGATACGGGGATTTTTTTTGTGCGTGAAAAACTCAAGTCCGGTGAAAATCGAATGTGGGAGGGCTTGCCCCCGATGGCAGTGTGTCAGTCGACAAATCAATGACTGCTTCACCGCAATCGGGGGCAAGCCCCCTCCCACATTTATTGAGTGGCCTCAGGGGCCGAGTTGTCAGTGAAGTTTGAGTCGCGGCTCGGTGCCACGGCCAATCTTGCTGCCCAGCATCAGCATCGCCGTACGGAAGAACCCATACAGCGCCATCTGGTGCATGCGATACAGCGACACGTAGAACATCCGCGCCAGCCAGCCTTCCAGCATCACGCTGCCGGTGAGGTTGCCCATCAAGTTACCCACCGCCGAGAACCGCGACAGCGAGATCAACGAGCCGTAGTCGGTGTATTTGTAGGAAGGCAGGTCCTTGCCTTCGATACGCAGCTTCAGCGACTTGGCCAGCAACGAGGCCTGCTGGTGAGCCGCCTGGGCCCGTGGGGGGACGTTGCGGTCGGTGCCCGGTTGCGGGCAGGCGGCGCAGTCGCCGAAGGCGAAGATGTTCTCGTCGCGGGTGGTTTGCAGCGTTGGCAAAACCTGCAATTGATTGATGCGGTTGGTTTCCAGGCCATCGATGTCCTTGAGGAAACCCGGCGCGCGAATGCCGGCAGCCCATACCTTGAGGCTGGCCGGGATCACTTGGCCACTGCTGGTGATCAGCGCATCGGCCGTCACTTCGCTGACCGCCGAGTTGGTCAGTACCGTCACCCCAAGCTTTTCCAGGGTTTTATGCACAGGCCCGCCAATACGCTCCGGCAGGGCCGGCAGTACTCGTGGGCCGGCTTCGATCAGGGTGATGTGCATGTTTTCCGGCTTGATACGGTCCAGGCCATAGGCCGCCAGCTCATGGGCGGCGTTATGCAGTTCGGCGGCCAGCTCGACCCCGGTGGCACCGGCGCCGACGATGGCGACGCTGATTTTTTCCACCACGTCAGTCTGCCCGGCATGGGCGCGCAGGTAGTGGTTGAGCAACTGCTGGTGGAAGCGTTCGGCCTGCTTGCGGGTGTCGAGGAACAGGCAGTGCTGCGCCGCACCTTCGGTGCCGAAGTCGTTGGTGGTGCTGCCGACCGCAATCACCAGGCTGTCATAGCCCAGCACGCGCGCGGGCACCAGTTCACGGCCTTCTTCGTCGAGGGTGGCGGCCAGCTGGATCTTCTTCTGTTCACGATCAAGCCCGCTCATGCGCCCCAGTTGGAACTCGAAGTGGTTCCATTTGGCCTGGGCGACATAATTGAGTTCGTCTTCCGAAGAGTTCAACGAGCCGGCCGCCACTTCGTGCAGCAGTGGCTTCCAGATATGGGTCAGGTTGGCGTCCACCAGCGTGATGCTGGCAGTGCCGCGCTTGCCCAGAGTCTTACCCAGGCGGGTAGCCAACTCCAGGCCGCCGGCGCCGCCGCCGATGATAATAATACGATGGGTCATGGGGATATCTCGCAAGGCTAAAAGAAATCGGAGCAGTTACCCCCGCGAGCGCCAGGCAGCTCATAGCGTCAGGTAACTCAAAAGGCGACTCAGCAGGCCGAGGCCGATCACCACGGCAAGCACCACGCCGAGGAGCAGCCACGGCCGGAAAGGCTTGCGCTCGACTCGGTTCTGGGAGAGTTGCAGGTACTCTTCGACATGCTGTTGGTCATCGGGGTTCAGGCGGCTGGTCATAAAGGCCTCGTCAGGTAGACGTTGCAAAAGGGCGCCACGTTACAGTCCGGGGGGGCTCAGAGGCTGATACCCACGTCGAACACTATGCTGCGGCCCAGGTTGTTGCGCAAGAAATCCGGTGCGTCCGGGTGAGCGAACAGCACCCGTGCAAAGGTCGGTCCTACCAGGGACAGCGAGCGCCAACCCTGGCGCAGGTATTCGGTAGGCGGAGGAAAATGGCTGTTGAGGTCGAGCACTTCGCGCTTGAGGCTGGTGAAGGCGACGATATCCAGCTCACCCAGGTCCATCCCGCGTTCTTTATAGTTGTGCGCCTTCTTGCGCAGCGTGGGCGCCAGGCGCAGCAGAAACTCGTGGGCCGGGATCCGTCGCGGCTTGGCTTCGCGTCGTACCAGTTGGCTCAGGGAAAACGCACTGCGCCGGCGCAGCAACTCGTCGCGCCATTCGTCATTCAGGCGACGGCCCTCGTCCAGCACGAAAAACACCTCGAAGCTTGCGTCGCGAAACAGCACGTCCGGCGGCTCTTGCCCGGCGGCGTGGAACTCTTCGGCACGGTAGGGCACGTTCAAGCCTTGCAGCAGACGCTGGCAGACCCAACGCTCACGCTCCCATTTGCGGGCATTGGACAGGAACGCGTTGGCTTGTTCGGCCGCTACGGTGAGCAGGCGCAAGTAATCTGAGTCATCCATAGCTAGCAGCTTAGCGCCCAAATGATGACCGCAGGAAGTACCCCTGTGAAACGTCGGTGTAGACTGATCATCCGACTCAATTCGACCCGGGGATTATCGCCGTGATCAGTGCCGCCCTGTTGGCGCCGACAACCATGGGCATCGGCTGGCTCCTGTACGCGCCAGTGGTACTGTGGGCGATCCTGCGTTCGCCGTGGGTCGAGTTGTTCGCCGACCGGCGCCGCCAGCATTTGCTGTTCGGCACCGTGTTCGCGTTGTTCATGCTGTGGCTGGTGCGGCGGGATTTTGATACCGGCGTGTCCTACCACTTCATCGGCATGACGGCGGTGACCCTGTTACTGGACTGGCCCCTGGCAATCGTCGGCGGTTTTGCCGCCCAATTGGGCTTGATGCTGTTGGGGCGCCAGGACCTCGCTGCCCTGGGCGTCAATGGCCTGTTGCTTATCGGGCTGCCGGTGCTGGTCACTGAAGCCTGCGCGCTGCTGGTCGAGCGTGCGCAACCGCGCAATCCCTTTGTGTATATCTTCTGTTCCGGTTTTTTCGCGGCAGCCCTGTCGGCACTGTTCTGCCTGCTGTTTGGGCTGGGGCTGTTGTGGTTCGACGGGCGTTTCGCCATGCCGGAATGGCTGGCGGATTTTGTCGGCTACCTGTGGCTGATCATCTTCCCCGAGGCCTTTATCAACGGCATGGTCATCAGTGCCCTGGTGGTGTTTTGCCCTGAATGGCTGGAGACCTTCAACCGCACGCGCTACCTCTCGGCGCCTTGGAAGGACGACGATTCGCAGCGTTGACCTGGATCAAATCCCGCGTCGACGAGCAGGCCCATGCTCTGCGAAATTTTTCCGGGAGCGCGGATCATGAGTGTGTACGAATGGGCACGGCAGGAGTTACGCAGAAGCCAGGACGCGGCACAGGAGATCGGTTTTGACCCAGGACTGACTTTGCGCGCCATGCTCAGCGCGGTGGTGCAACAGAGCAAAGGCGTGCGCAGTTTCGAAGACTTGGCCGACGAGCTGCAATACCTCGCAGAAAACCTCGACGACCAGCAGGAATATGCCTTTATGCGCCCTTAATGGCGCGGCGGCAGGTCTTCGGAAAACAGCTCGTCTTCGGCATCCGGCGCCACGGGGATCTTGTGTTCTTCAGCGGCCCAGGCGCCCAGGTCGATGAGTTTGCAGCGGTCCGAACAGAACGGCCGGTTGAGGTTGGTCGCTTTCCATTCCACGGGTGCGCCGCAGGTTGGGCAGTCGACGGTCAGGGGTTGGCTCATGATCGGCCTCCACGCAAAGTAAGGTAAAAGTGGTGCAGTCGCTCGACCTCGCTGTGCAGCCAGGCAAGGTCCTGGTCATTGACCAGTACGTCATCGGCATGTTTCAGGCGGTCTTCGCGGCTCGATTGGGCCTTGAGGATCGCCTGCACCTGTTGTTCGTTGATGCCGTCGCGCTGCAGGGTACGCTGAATCTGCAGCGATTGCGGCACATCGATCACCAGGATGCGCTGGGTCATGCTGTACTGGCCGGACTCGATCAGCAGTGGCGACACCAGGATCGCGTAAGGTGACGTCGCGCGCGCCAGGTGGCTGCGGATCTCCTCGCCAATCAACGGGTGCAGCAGGGCTTCGAGCCAGCGCCGCTCTTCGGGTACTTCAAAGATCAGCTTGCGCAATGCGGCGCGGTCCAACTGGCCGTCTGGCTGCAGCACGCCGGCACCGAAATGCTCGGCGATGTGCGCCAATGCTGGCCGACCAGGCTCTACCACCCAGCGGGCGGCGTGATCGGCGTCCACCAGGTCGATACCCAGGTCGATAAAGTGCTGGGCCGCCGCGCTTTTGCCGCTGCCGATGCCGCCGGTAAGGCCGAGAATCCAGGGTGTTGCAACACGAGTGGTCATCTGAAACCGACAGACTGCAAATAGAAGTCGGTTATTTGACCACCCCAGAGCAATGCAATCCAGCCGGCAATCGCCAGATACGGACCAAATGGCATCGGTGCCGACGCCTGGGACTTGCGCAGGCGCATCAGGATCAAGCCGGCGAATACCCCGACCAGTGACGACATCAACAGCGTCATCGGCAGGATCTGCCAGCCACCCCAGGCGCCTAGCAGCGCCAGCAACTTGAAGTCGCCGTGGCCCATGCCGTCCTTGCCGGTGACCAGCTTGAATAGCCAGAACACGCTCCACAGGCTCATGTATCCGATCACGGCGCCCCACAGGGCGTCGGCCAATGTCGTCAGCAGGCCGAAACTGTTGACGATCAGTCCCAGCCACAGCAGTGGCATTACCAGCACATCCGGCAGCAGTTGATGGTCGGCGTCGATCAGGCTCATCGCCAACAATCCCCAGCTCAGCACCATCACCGTTCCCGCCTGCCAGCCAAAGCCGAAATGCCAGGCCACCCAGGCCGAGATCAAAGCGCATGCCAGTTCCGTGAGGGGGTAGCGGATGCTGATCGCCCCTTGGCAATGCGCGCAGCGGCCGCGCAGAAACAGGTAGCTGAGCAGCGGGATATTTTCCCATGGGCGTATGGGATGGTTGCAGCGCGGGCAGCAGGAGTTGGGCTGCATCAGGTTGTAGGTCGGCCCGGCTGGTTCTGCGGGCAAGTCCAGCACTTCATGGGCCTGGGCGCGCCATTCCCGCTCGAGCATTTTCGGCAGGCGCCACACCAGCACGTTGAGAAAACTGCCGACGATCAGCCCCAGCACCGCCGCCATCGCCACAAACGCCCAGGGATGCTCCCCCAGCAGCAGGCTCAAAATGCGCTTCCCAGTTGGAATACCGGCAGGTACATGGCAATCACCAGCGCGCCGACGATGCCCCCCAGTACCACCATGATCAGAGGCTCCATCAGGCTGGTGAGGTGATCGACCAGGGTGTCCACATCGGCCTCGTAATGGTTGGCGACCTTCTCCAGCATGCGGTCAAGCGTGCCCGACTCTTCGCCGATGGCCGTCATCTGGATGGCCATGCCGGGAAACAGACCGCTGACGGCCATCGATTGATTCAGTTGCATGCCAGTGGATACATCGTGTCGCATATGCTCGATTGCCTGTCTGAACGGCCCAGAACCGGCGGCCCCGGCCACCGAGTCCAGCGCCTGCACCAACGGAACACCGGCGGCGAAGGTAGTGGACAGCGTGCGGGCGTAGCGGGCCACGGCCGATTTTCTCAGCAGTTTGCCTGCCACGGGCGCTTTCAACAAACCGGCATCCAGCCACAGCCGAAAAGCCGGTAAGGCATGGTAGGCGTGGCGCAACCCAAAACCTGCGGCAAGCAGGCCCAGTGCCACGCCCCACCATGCTCGCTGCATGAACTCGGACAAAGCGATCACCTGCAAGGTGAAGCCGGGCAGTTTGCCGTCGACTCCGGCGAACAGGCTTTGGAACTGCGGTACTACGTGGACCAGCAGCACGCCGGTGACCAGGCTGGCGACCATCAGCACGGTGATCGGATAGGTCATGGCTTTTTTGATCCTGGCCTTTAACTGCTCGCTCTTTTCCCGATGAATCGCTACGCGCTCCAGCAAGGTTTCAAGAGCACCGGCCTGTTCGCCGGCTGCTACCAGGTTGCAATACAACTCATCGAAATAGCGTGGATGCTTGCGCAACGTGTCGGCAAGGCTGGTGCCTGCGGCGATGGACTGTTTCAACCCCTCTGTCAGTTCACGCAGCGTGCGGTTGTCAAAGCCTTCGCCGATGATGTCGAAGGCTTGCAGCAGAGGAATCCCGGCCTTCAGCAAGGTGGCCAGTTGGCGCGTGAGCAGGGTGATATCCGCCGATTTGATAGATGGCTTGAGGCCCGCTAGAACTGGAGAATGCTTGCGTACAAGCCCTGGGCTGATGCCTTGCCGGCGCAGCTGAGCCTTGACCAGGGCTGGGTTGTGCCCGGCGCTGTGCCCGGACACCCTGCGCCCTTTGCGGTTGATGCCTTCCCAGGCGTAGATCGTTGAAGCGTTGTCCATGTCACCGTTCCGCACAGAGGTCGTTGAAGATTTATAGCTTAGTCAGGTGACGGATTCGGGCAGGCGGGCGGTGGTGGATAAAATGTCAGAATGTGCGTCTTGTGCGCGATTGACCGCCTGCGGATGAGTACACTGGCGCCGCTGCACAACTCGGGGCGCAGGAAGCGCCTTGTCATGAGTTCTATCCTGGAGAGTGAATGTGAGACGTCAAAAAGGTTTTACCCTGATCGAGCTGCTGATTGTCGTGGCAATCATCGGCATTTTGGCCACCATCGGCCTGCCCATGTACACCACCCACCAGGCCAAGGCCAAGTTCACCGCCGGCCTGGCTGAAATCACCGCGTTGAAGCCCGGGTATGAAGACACCCTCAACCAGGGGACCGTGCCGACCTTGGCATTGATCGGCGGCACCAGCCCCACCGCCAATTGCAAGATCGAAGTGGCAGGCGATGTGACCACCGGCGCGGGCACCATCAGTTGCGAAATACTCGACGCACCTGCGCCGGTGCTGGGCAAGACCATCAGCCTGACGCGCAACGCCACCACCGGTTGGAAATGCAGCACCACCGCTGAAGCCAAATATGTTGCCAAGGGCTGCGGCGCCGACGGGGCATAGCTGCTAAACCAACCACAGGTAACTTGAGGTGGCCGATGGCGTTATCCATACAGCAGCGTGGCAGTGTTTTCCTGGTGACAGTGGTGTGCCTGCTGGTAGTCGGAATATGTGCACCCTTCAGTGGGCATGATCTGCAGCGGGCTATGCAGATTGCCATCGGGGCGTGTGCGGTGCTGTATGGGTTATCTGTCGTCCCTGTCGGCCAATTGCTGGACAGGCCAACCGCCCTGGGCCTGATGCTGATTATCGTGCTTGGCCTGGTGTCTTCCACGTTGGCCCATCAGCCGCTCTGGGCACTGGCCGAAATGGCGCTGTTTGTCAGTTGCGGGTCGATTGCCGTGGCATTTGCCTTGCTGCGTCGTCATGGCGGCGAGCCTTTGGATCGCGCCTTGGTCATGGTGGTGGTGCTGCTGTGCCTGATCAAGTCGATTCAATACCTGTATGCGGGCGCACTTGTGTTCATCAACGCTGAACGTGTGCTGGACCCTGACCTGTTGCTGTCCGGTTTTTCCAACAAGCGCTTCTACGGGCAATTCCAGACGTTCACCCTGCCGCTGTTGGCGCTTCCTTTGTTGATTCCTGCTATTTCACGTCCACTCAAGGGCGCGGTGTTTGCGTTGCTGTGCGTGTGGTGGATGATTGCGATCGCCGGTGGTACCCGCGGTACCTGGCTTGGCATGTGTGTGGCCGGGGCTGTGCTAGCGGTACTTGGCCCCTGGGGGCGACGATGGCTGGGTTGGCAACTGGCGGCAGTGTTTGGCGGGCTGCTGCTGTACTGGCTGGTGTTTGCGTTAGGGGCGGATTACCTGGAAGTCGAGGTCTCCAAGGGCGCCAGTGACCGCCTCACCACCACCCTGTCGGGTCGTGGTCCGATCTGGTGGCAGGCTTGGCATATGCTCATCGAGCGTCCATGGTTGGGCTTCGGGCCGATGCATTTTGCCGATATTGCCAATGAAATCGCCGCTCACCCGCACCAGGCCATCCTGCAATGGGCCAGTGAATGGGGTGTGCCATCGGCCTTGTGCGTGATGGCTCTGGCGTGGCGAGGCGGCTGGGCGACGTTCGGTGTGTTGCGCGAACGAGCGCTCTCGAACACTCGCGCTGATCTGTTGCGACTATGCCTGTTTGCGGCCTTGGTAGGGGCGTTGGTGCAGTCCATGGTCGACGGTGTGATGGTGATGCCCAATTCCCAGGTCTGGCTGGCGCTGGTGGTGGGCTGGCTGATGGCGTTGCATGTGTGGAAAACCCCGGAGACCGCCGCGTTGCCATTGGCCTGGGCAGCCTGGAAAGTGCTGAGTGTGCTGGCCGTCGGTCTGCTGGTTTTTATCGCAGCTCGCGATGTGCCTCACATCAAGCAAGCCCAGCAGCAGTACCTGGGCACTCATGTCGGCCTGCTGCAACCCCGTTTCTGGGCCCAGGGCGTGATTGCGCGCTGAAGGCCGCAAGTTGCCGGACTTCCAATGCAGTGCTAGCTTTAGCCCACCGCCCGTGTAGCTCAGCCGGTAGAGCAGCGCACTCGTAACGCGAAGGTCGCAGGTTCGATTCCTGTCTCGGGCAAAAAGGCACCATGGCAACACCGTTTTCAGATGATCCCAGAATGGTTCTGAAGGCCAGACGAGCCGGCATTTGAGCCTGCTCTTTTGTATCTGCGCAACCTTGATGACCCAGATGCATCCCCATTCCTCGATCTAAGAGAACAACATGACCACGACTGAAATGACCCAGGAAGTTCGGCATCAAGCAGCCCTCGAAAAATACCTCGAGGAATCGCCGCAGCTTAAAGAAGAGATCAAGGACCTGAGCGCCGATGATCAGCGCGACCAGATTCAGTGGGCATTCGAGGACGAAGCCGAGAGCCAGGGCTATCAGCCTTGGGAGCTGACCCTCAAGTACACCTCGACACCGGAAGAATTCGAAGCGGCACGACTGGCCTTGCACAAAGAGGCGGCCGAAGTGCTGGGTGTCGAATGGGAAGAGTACTGCGAGATGAATGACCTGGTAGTCTGACGTTTGTAGTGAGCGGGCTTGCCCCGCGCTGGGTGGCGAAGCCGCCCAAAAATCTACCGCCGCGTTCTAATTGATATAACGCTGTGGCCTTATTGGGGCGGCTTCGCCACCCAGCGCGGGGCAAGCCCGCTCACTACTGCTTGCAACGGTCTAGATACTCAGGCGCATCGACAAATCCACCGCCTTCACATCCTTGGTCATCGCACCAATCGAGATGTAGTCCACCCCGGTCTCAGCGATCGGCAACAGGGTGTTTTCGTTGATCCCGCCGCTGGCTTCCAGCTTGGCCTTGCCGCCATTGAGGCGCACGGCTTCACGCATGTCTTCCAGGCTCAACTCATCCAGCATGACGATGTCCGCGTCAGCGGCCAGGGCTTCGCGCAGTTCATCCAGACTTTCCACTTCGATTTCCACCGGCTTGCCGGGAGCAATCCGGTGCGCGGCCGCAATCGCCTGGGCAATGCCACCGCTGGCAGCAATATGGTTTTCCTTGATCAGGAACGCGTCATACAAACCGATACGGTGGTTGTGACAGCCGCCGCAGGTCACTGCGTACTTCTGCGCCAGGCGCAGGCCCGGCAGGGTTTTGCGGGTATCCAGCAGCTTGACCTGGGTGCTGGAAACAAAGTCCGCCAGAAATTGGGCACGCGTGGCGACGCCGGACAGCAGTTGCAGGAAATTCAGTGCGCAGCGTTCGCCGCTGAGCAGCGAGCGCGCCGGGCCTTCAAGGTGAAATAGCACTTGGTTGGGGCTGACACGTTCACCATCGGCCACTTGCCAATGCACGGCGACCCGTGGGTCCAGCTGGCGGAACACCGCATCCACCCAGGCGGTGCCGGCGATCACTGCTGCATCGCGGGTGATGATGGTGGCCGTGGCCAGCCGTTCGGCCGGGATCAACTGCGCAGTGATGTCGCCGCTGCCGATGTCTTCCAGCAGTGCGCGGCGCACGTTGGCTTCGATTTCGGCGGTGAGGTCGGCAAGACGGAGATTCGGCATAACAGGCTCCACAGACAAAGTGCCCCGATTATAGGGGCAGTGCGCGTCTGAACCCAGCGACCTGCTCATTTACCGCCAAATGACAGAGTGTGCTGGCGCAAACCCCCTTGTTTGCAAGATAATCTCGCGCCTTGCAATTGGCGTCATAGCTTTGACGTCTCGCTAAATACCGCCGTTTCAGGAGGCCAGGATGCACAATGACGGAAAGGTGGTGCCAATCAAGAAGGCGCATGCCACGCCATCGCCGCTCGCCCGACTGCCGGTGGTGTTGCTGCAGGTTCGCGACAGAGCGGCGCAACAGTTGCAGCAAGGGTTGCAGGAACTGTTCGATAACGCCGACGACACGCTGTTCGAAATGGCCGACAAGGCGCGCAACAATCTTGACCACCACATTTTCTTTGAAGCCATGCGTGATCTGCGCCTCAAGCGCAAGAATTTCGAGCGTGTGTTCATGGAGCGTCTTTTCGACGCCTTTGCCAGTCTGGGCCAGGCAGGGCGGGGCGAGCTGCAACTGGTGCCGGTGGTTTCCTACGACGGGGTGCCGGGTTCAACCAGGGACGACCTGGAAAAAGCCGTGGCGCTTGAAGCCATGCTGGGTCGCGTGCGCCACCGTGACGGCCTGGCTCTCGCGCAACTTACGGCACGCTTGAGCGCCTTACTGGGCAACCGCCTGGATGATCGTGAGAACCCTCTGGGGCCGGCGCTGCTGTGTGAGTTTTTCCTGCGGGCGGGGCGCAGCCTGGGCGTGGAGATCCGCGTCAAACTGGTCATGCTCAAGCTCTTTGAAAAATATGTGCTCAGTGACGCCGACCAGCTATACGGCGAAGCGAATCAATTGCTGGTCGCAACCGGCGTCTTGCCTGAACTCAAGACCATACCGTCCCGACGCATCGATGGATGTGTGGCACCTGAGCATCCGCGCGAAGCTACTTCGCCAGTCCCCGACCGGTCCGGTGACGAAAATGGCCAGGAAGCCTTCGCCGCGCTTCAACCGCTGCTCACGGCGGTGCGTGGCAGCGTGGCGCCGACGCTTGAGGCCAGCGCCGAGCCGTTGCCTATTTCCACCCAGGACCTGCTGCGCCTGCTCTCCCATTTGCAGCAGTACGTGCCGGAGCCTGAGTCGGAGGACGATTTCGACCTGCGCAGCCAGCTTGAACAGTTGCTCACCCGTGTCAGCGTCAAGAGTGGTAAGTCGCGGGTGGTGGAGGACGCGGACGAAGACGTGATCAATCTGGTCGCGCTGCTGTTTGAGTTCATCCTCAATGACCGTAGCGTGCCCGATGCCTTCAAGGCCTTGATCGGCCGCTTGCAGATTCCCCTGCTGAAAGTGGCGTTGCTGGACAAGAGTGTTTTCAGTCGCAATGGCCACCCTGCGCGGGGTCTGCTCAATGAAATCTCGGCCGCCGCCATGGGCTGCAGCCCGCTGGATGACTACCAGCGCGACCATCTTTACCTGCGCATCGAGCAGGTGGTGCAGCGCTTGCTCAACGAATATGTCGAAGATCCGGCGATCTTTTCCCAGTTGCTCGCCGAGTTCAGCGCGTTTACCGCCGACGAGCGGCGGCGCAGCGACTTGCTCGAACAACACACCCGGGATGCCGAAGCCGGGCGCGTGCGCACTGAAGCCGCCCGCCAGCGCGTGGCCGATGTGCTGAATAAACGGCTGTTGGGCAAAGTCCTGCCGCGTCCTGTGGTGCAGTTCCTGCAACAGGCCTGGAGCCAAGTGTTGCTGTTGGCGAGCCTCAAGCACGGCGAGCAGTCAGTGCAATGGCAAGCGGGGCTGCGCACCATGGACGAACTGATCTGGAGCGTCGGCCTGCAGCAGGACACCGAGGCCGGGCGGCGTTTGCTGGACCAGCTACCAGGCTTGCTCAAGGCCTTGCGCGACGGCTTGACCAGTGCCGCGTTCGACCCCTTCAGCACCCGCGAATTTTTTGTGCGCTTGCAGGCGTTGCATATCCAGGCGCCTGAAGGTGTTGATGAGCTGATCGAGGTGCGTGAGCCATTTGTGCTGAGTACGGCGTCACCCGACCCGGTCACCGAGCTGCCGGGTAACGACCCTGACCTGTACAAGGCTCTCCAACTTAAAGTGGGCGACTGGGTAGTATTCCACGAAGGCCAGGCCAGCACGCTGCGCTGCAAGCTGACAGCGATCATGGCGCCGGCCAACACTTATGTATTCATCAGCCGCACGGGGCTCAAGGTATTGGAGAAGAGTGCCGGTCAATTGGCAATGGCGTTCAAGTGTGGCGCACTGCACACGCTGGAAGACGGGCCGTTGTTCGAGCGCGCCTTGACTGCGGTGGTGGGCAAACTGCATCAACTCAATCGCGGCAAGTGATCGCAACCGGAGGGTCGAACGCGGCATACTGGTCACACTTTGTATTGTTCAAGGAACCTGTATGCAGTTGGACCCCACCAGCGGTTGGTGCCGGGGCATCCATCATTGCCCTTCGCCCAACTTCAACGAGCGCCCCGCCGGCGAAATCTCACTGTTGGTGGTGCATAACATCAGCCTGCCACCGGCGCAGTTCGCCACTGGCAAAGTGCAGGAATTTTTCCAGAACCGCCTGGATGTGACGGAACATCCCTACTTTGAAGGGATTGCCGGCCTACGGGTATCTGCGCATTTTCTGATTGAGCGTGATGGCGCGGTGACGCAGTTTGTGTCCTGCATCGACCGTGCCTGGCACGCCGGGGTGTCGTATTTCGAGGGGCGCGACACCTGCAATGATTTTTCCGTCGGGATAGAGCTGGAGGGCACGGATGACCTGCCGTTCACCGACGCTCAATATGCAGCACTGATCGACCTGACCCGCCAGTTGCTGGTGGCTTACCCAAGCATCACCCCCCAGCGCATTTGTGGCCACAGCGATATCGCTCCGGGACGCAAGACCGACCCCGGCCCCGCTTTTGATTGGACGCGCTTTCGCAGCGCCCTGCAGGATGGAGAACACGCACGATGAGTTTCCTGGTGTTGGTGCTGGCTGTATGGATCGAGAAGTTTTCGGCCCTGCGCCAGCGGTTGCAGCGAGATGGCGGTTGGTTGCGCGAACTGGCCAAGCTGGAATCGAGCCCGCGCATGGGCAAGCAGCCCTGGCTGATTCTGACGTTGCTGGTGTTGTTGCCGGTGGCCTTGCTGGCGCTGTTGCTGCTGGTGCTGGAGCCGGTGGCGTACGGACTGCTGGCGCTACCGGTGCACCTGCTGGTGGTGATCTACAGCCTGGGGCGTGGTGACCTGCTCGCTGGGCTAGGTCCGTTCCGCGATGCCTGGCGACGCGGTGACCTGCAGGCCGCCGAGCATGTGGCCGAACGTGACCTGAGCCTGAGCGCCGACAGTGGCGAGCAATTGCTCGAACGCGTTCAGGGCCATCTGTTGTGGCAGGCCTACCAGAGCTTTTTTGCGGTGATTTTCTGGTACTTCCTGCTGGGCCCGGTTGCCGCTCTGGCTTATCGGCTGCTCGCACTGGCCAGTGAGCACAGCAAGAACCCCTTGGTGGCCGAGCGGGCCGGGCAACTGCGCCACGCGTTCGATTGGCTGCCGGTTCGCCTGCTGGCGGCCAGCTTTGCGCTGGTCGGCAATTTCGTTGCCGTCAGCCGTGTGATGCTCCATGAGCTGCTGAGCTGGGACATCAGCGCCGCCCAGCTGGTGGAAAAAGTCGGCCTGGTCGCCGCCGAAATCCCACCCCCTGCGGTCGGCCCCGATGGCATCAACAGCCTCGACCGACTCTGGGAACTGCTGCTGCGCGCAGCGGTGTTGTGGTACGCCGGCTTCGCCATCTGGACCGTCCTACCCTGACCCTGTAGAAGCCGGCTCGCCGTAGTGAGCAGTCTTGCCTGTGGCGAGCGGGCTTGCCCCGCGCTGGGCTGCGAAGCAGCCCCCCCCCATCCATTAACCTTAAGTTACAAAACTCCCTTTCAAATTGAGCTATACAGATGCTGGCTAACTGCCGCCCTGCACCTCAATAAAAATAAAAGAAAGGGAGTTCACCTGTGAAGAGCTTGCTCTATCCCGCCGTCGCCCTGATGAATCGCCTGAGCTTCGGCATGAAGTTCAGCCTGATCAGTGTGTTGTTCCTGCTGCCGATGCTGGCGACCAACTCTTATCTGGTGCGTGACTCGTGGCGTGAATTCCAAGGCACCCGCGTGGAACTGCAAAGCCTCGATTTACTTGGCAGCAGCCTGGCCCTGCGCCGCGACCTGGAAACCCTCAACAACCAGGTGCAGATCAACGCCACCCTCGGCCAGTCCGGCAAGGCCGGCGATCTTGAAGGCAAGATCAGTGCCCTTGAAGCCAGTGTGCTCAGCCGCCTGCAAGGCCTCGACGCCATGGCCACCGATCCCGAGCAGATTGCGGCTTTTGACGCCAAGCGCGACGAGATGATCGCGGCCTTCCAGGCCCAGCAACAGGAAACGTCGCTGCTGAGCAAAAGCGCACTGATCGGCAAGCTGCTCAACAAATCGCAGATGCTCAGCCAGATCATCGCCAGCCAATCCGGGCTGAGCCGCGACTCCCAGAGCGACCTGCGCCAACTCAGCGAGCTGATCACCAGCGTCACCCCGCAAGTCACCCAGGCCCTGGGCGAAGGCCGGGCGATGGGTGCGTATTCCCTGGGCCAGGGCTTTCTCAATTCTTCGTCCAGCACGCGGTTTGACGAGCTTTTGCAGCAACTGGAAAAACTCCAGGCCGAATATGGCCTGAAGTTGCAGGATGCCCTGGGCTCCAGCACCGCAGCCCACGCGGCACTCGACAACCTGGCCAAAGCCAGCAACGCCAGCCTCAAGCATGGCAGTGAGTTGTTTGAGGAGCAGGTGGTGATGGCCGAGACCCTCGACGCGCCCTGGCAGGGTTTTTACGACAGCGTCAGCCAGTTGATGGCCCAGACCTATCAGTTGGATGACGCGACCCTGGCGTTCCTCGGACAGCAGTTGGAGCAACGCCTGGCGCAAAACCGCACGCACATGGTGGTACTGGTCTCGGCCCTGAGCGCGGTGTTTTTGTTGATCTTCTATTTGTACGCCGGTTTCTACGCGTCCACCCGCACCACGCTGCGGCGCCTGGGGGCGATGATGGACAAGGTGGCGGCCGGCGACATGACCGTCACTTTTGTTGCACATAGTCGCGACGAGTTGGGCGACCTGGGCCAGGTGTTCAACGGCACCGTGGCGAAGATCCATGATCTGATCGAGCGCGTCGGGCATACCGTAAGCCAGGTCGAACTCCAGGCCGGCCAGGTGGAAACGGTCTCGGCCCAAAGCAACCTGGCGGTGTCCGGGCAGCGTAGTCAGATCGAGCAGGTGGCCACGGCCATGAACCAGATGTCGTCCACCGCCCAGGAAGTTGCGCGCAGCGCGGCGGCGGCCGTCAGCAGTGCCCACAGCGTCAATGACGAAACCGTCAGCGGCCGTGGCCTGGTGCAATCCCAGCAGGGCAGCATTGCGCGGCTGGCTTCGGAAATCGATCAGTCGGTGCAGGTGATCAACCAGTTGGCCACCGACAGCCAGTCCATCAGCAGCGTCCTGGAGGTGATCAAAAGCATCGCTGAGCAAACCAACCTGCTGGCACTCAATGCCGCCATCGAAGCCGCGCGGGCCGGTGAACAGGGGCGTGGTTTTGCGGTGGTGGCCGACGAAGTGCGCACTCTGGCCCGGCGTACTCAGCATTCCACCGAAGAAATCGAACAGATGATCAGCCGCCTGCACAGCGGTGTGGCCGCCGCCGTGAAGGCCATGGGTACCAGCCATGCCATGGCCAATGGCACGGTAGGGCAGTCGGAAAAGGTCCAGCAGGCCTTGGAAAATATTCTCGGTGCCGTGGGAATGATCGTCGACCAGAACCAGCAGATTGCCGCCGCCGTGGAGCAACAGACCGCCGTCGCCCATGACATTGACCAGAACATCGTCGAAATCAATCGCGCCGGCGAGCATGCGGCCCAGGGCGCCCACCAGACCGAAGCGGCGAGCCGGCAGCTGTCGATGCAGGTGATTGAGTTGAAGCAATTGATCGGCGCGTTTCGAGTGTAGGAATTGTAGGTAGGGCGTATTGCTTACGGGTGTAGTGCTTGTCCTGATTTCCCTGCGTGTCTTTTCTGGCGGCGTGAATGGGTGAGAATTTGTTTCAGCCAAATTCACGTTCAGGGGAGCACGACGATGACCATTGCAGTCGGCATCAAAGGGCATTGCGCCCATTGTGATATCAGGTTTGAACTCAAGCCCTGGCAGTTGAATGCCATCGCCATCGAAGAGCCCTTCGATTGCCCGTATTGCCGGCAGTTCTTGCAATTGAGTTGCCCTCGGCAATTGCGGGCGTTCAAGCTGTTGGGCCATTGGGCGCTGGTGCAGCCGAGCATGGCGGTGTTCACCTGCATGGTGCTGATCGTGGCCCTGGTCACGGAATGGGTGGGGCTGATCACGGTGATCGGGCAGTTCAACGTGTCACTGGTGGTGCTGCTGGTGCATTTCCTGGCGCTGCGCTATGCCCGTTACCGGCAGCGGATCACGTTGGACCTGCAAGTGGTCACGCCAGTCTTACCAATTGAACAGCTCGCACGCATTGCGTGTGCTCGCCTCAGCCAACGATAGCGCGCTGATGCCCATGCGCTCGGCCAGGGCGGTGCAGATGGCCGGCAGGTGTTCGGGGCTGTTGCGTTGGCCGGGGAACATGGCCGGCGCCATATCCGGTGAGTCGGTTTCCAGCACCACCGATTCCAGCGGCAGTTGCGCCAGCACCTTGTGCATGCGCAAGGCCTGGGGCCAGGTGGGGGCGCCGCCCAACCCCAGTTTGAAGCCGAGCTTGATGTACTCCCGAGCCTCTTCGTGGCTGCCGGCAAACGCATGGATGATGCCGCCGCGGGGCAGGCGGATGCGCTTGAGGGTGGCGATCACGGCGGCGTGGCTGCGGCGCACGTGCAGCAACGCCGGCAGTTGGAACTCCACGGCCAGTTTGAGCTGGGCTTCAAACAGGCTTTGCTGGCGTTCGCGGTCCAGCTGTTCGAGAAAGTAATCCAGGCCGATCTCGCCCACTGCACACAGTTGCCCGTGGCCGTGCAGGCGCGTCAACCAATCGCCCAACGCCGTCAGGTCAGCGGGGCGATGGTCGTCGAGGTACACCGGGTGCAGGCCAAAGGCGGCGAACAAACCTTCGTCCGCTTGCACCAGGTCCCACAGCCTTTGCCAATTCTGCTGATACACCCCCAACACCACCATGCGCCGCACGCCCAGCGCTCGGCTGTGGGCGAGGACTTCCCGGCGATCGCTGTCGAAATCCGGGAAGTCCAGGTGCGTATGGGTGTCGATCAACTCCACGCTCAAGCCTCGTGAATACGCTGCTTGAACGTCCGGCCGATGGCATGCACCCCAGGTTGGTACTGTTCTTCTTCGATCGCGGCCAGCGCCAGGCGCAGGGCGGTATCGGCGATCAGTTGGTGCTGCTGGGCCATGGCGTTGACCGGCAGCGGCAGGAAGTCCAGCAATTGGGTATCACCAAAGGTGCCCAGGCGCAGCGGGCGCGTCTTGAGCGGGAAGTCATGCAGCGCGTCGAACACGCCTTGCAGCAGCACGTAGGACGTGGTCACCAGCGCGTCAGGCAAATGCCCCAGTTGCTGTAGAAGTTGCTCCATCAGCTGTCGGCCGCAGTCGCGACTGAACGCTTCCGCGTGTTCGACGATCACCTCGCCGCTGAACCCGGCAAGGGCTTCACGGAAACCGGCGGCGCGTTCCTGGCTGATGCTCAATTCGGGCCGTGCGCCGATCAGCACAATCTGCTTGGGCAGCGGTTGCAGCAGGCTGCTGGTCAACTGCTGGCAGGCCTGGCGGTCATCGCTGACCACCGAACAGAACTGATCCGCACCCATCACCCGGTCGATGGCAATCACCGGCAACCCCTTGGCTTGCAGCTCGCGATAACTGTCATCGCTGGCCGGCAGGCAACTGGCGACGAACAGCGCATCACAACGTCGCGCGCGGAACAGTTGCAGCAACTGGCGTTCGCTGTCGGCATCATCGTCGGAGCTGGCGATCAGCAACTGATAGCCGCGCGCCCGTGCGCCTTGCTCCAGGAGTTTGGCGATACGTGCGTAACTGGGGTTTTCCAGATCGGGCAGGATGAAGCCCAAGGTGCGCGTGTGCCGACTGCGCAGCCCGGCGGCCTGTGGGTTGGGGGTAAAGCCATGGGCTTCGACGACAGCCCGCACCCGTTCGACGGTGGCGTTGCTGATGCGCTGCTGTTCGGCCTTGCCATTGATGACGTAGCTGGCGGTGGTCACGGACACACCGGCCAGGCGGGCGATATCACTGAGTTTCAAACCGGGATTTCCTTGTTTTCTGGAGCTTGCCCCGACATTTTGTCCAATCGTAACCGATTCCAGCACTCGACCAATGTCTCAGCTCAAGTGCCGAGTGGTTGTTCAAGGATGCGCAATTAACGCGTAATCTGCCATAAATTCTAGATTAAACGTTTCAGCCAGCGTATTTTTACGACGTTCGCGACTGAGTAGCTACTGCCAACTGACTGCTCAGTCAGCTATTGATGCACACCCATTACACTGTTTGTTTAAAACAATACCTAGTGCGGTCACCGCACTAACTAGGAGAACGGCATGCTTGAGCTCACTGTAGAGCAGATTTCCATGGGCCAGGTGGCTGTGGATAAATCTGCTGCCTTGCACCTGCTCGCTGACAAACTGGTGGCCGACGGCCTGGTCGCCGAGGGTTATCTCAGTGGCTTGCAGGCCCGTGAAGCCCAAGGCTCGACCTTTCTCGGCCAAGGTATTGCCATCCCTCACGGCACCCCGGAAACCCGCGACCAGGTGTTCTCTACCGGCGTGCGCCTGCTGCAGTTCCCTGAAGGGGTGGACTGGGGCGACGGCCAGATCGTGTACCTGGCCATTGGCATTGCCGCCAAATCCGACGAACACCTGCGCCTGTTGCAACTGCTCACCCGTGCCCTTGGCGAAACCGACCTGGGCCAGGCATTGCGCCGTGCCGGAAGCGCCGAAGTCCTGCTGAAACTGCTGCAAGGCGCACCGCAGGAACTGGCGCTGGATGCGCAGATGATCAGCCTGGGTGTGTCCGCCGACGACTTCGAAGAGTTGGTCTGGCGCGGCGCACGCCTGTTGCGCCAGGCCGATTGTGTGAGCAATGGTTTCGCCGCCGTGTTGCAGCAGGTCGACGCGTTGCCCCTGGGCGATGGCCTGTGGTGGTTGCACAGCGAACAGACCGTCAAGCGCCCGGGCCTGGCGTTCGTCACCCCGGACAAACCCATGCGTTACCTCGGCCAGCCGCTCCATGGCCTGTTCTGCCTGGCCAGTCTCGGCGAAGCCCACCAAACGCTGTTGGAGCGCCTGTGCGCCTTGCTCATCGAAGGTCGCGGCCAGGAACTGGGCCGTGCCACCAGCAGCCGCGCGGTGCTCGAAGTGCTTGGCGGCGAACTGCCCCCGGACTGGCCCAGCGCTCGCATCACCCTGGCCAACGCCCACGGTTTGCACGCGCGCCCGGCGAAGATCCTCGCGCAGTTGGCGAAAAATTTTGATGGCGACATCCGCGTACGCATCGTCGATGGCCCGGTCGGCGCCGTGTCGGTGAAAAGCCTGAGCAAACTGCTGAGCCTCGGCGCACGGCGTGGCCAGGTGCTGGAGTTCGTCGCCGAGCCGACGATTGCCGGCGATGCGCTGCCCGCGTTGCTCGCCGCTGTGGGGGAAGGCCTCGGTGAAGAGGTCGAGCCGCTACCGACGGTCAGCGCCCAACCCGCCGCCCTGGATATCGAGCCGGTTGTCAGTGCGCCGACCAGCGGCAGCCAGATCCAGGCCATTGCCGCTGCACCAGGCATCGCCATCGGCCCGGCACATATCCAGATCCAGCAAACGTTCGACTATCCTCTGCGCGGCGAGTCCTCCGCGATCGAGCGCCAACGCCTGCACAGCGCCCTCGGCGAAGTGCGCCGCGACATCCAGGGCCTGATCGAGCGCAGCCCATCCAAAGCGATCCGCGAGATTTTCATCACCCACCAGGAGATGCTCGACGACCCGGAACTCACCGACGAAGTCGACACTCGCCTCAAGCAGGGCGAAAGCGCCGAAGCGGCGTGGATGAGTGTGATCGAGGCGGCCGCCAGGCAGCAGGAGTCGTTGCAGGACGCCTTGCTCGCCGAGCGCGCCGCCGACCTGCGTGACATCGGCCGCCGTGTATTGGCGCAACTGTGCGGCGTCGAAACCGTCCAGGAGCCGAGCCAGCCCTACATCCTGGTGATGGACGAGGTCGGTCCGTCGGACGTGGCGCGTCTTGATCCCGCGCGCGTCGCCGGCATCCTCACCGCCCGTGGCGGTGCGACAGCGCACAGCGCCATCGTCGCCCGTGCCCTGGGTATCCCGGCGCTGGTCGGCGCGGGCCCGGCGGTATTGCTGCTGGCCTCCGGCACCCCCCTGTTGCTGGATGGCCAGCGCGGTCGCCTGCATGTCGACCCCGACGCCGCCACCCTGCAACGCGCCACGGTCGAGCGCGACACCCGCGAACAACGCCTGCAAGCCGCTTCGGCGCAACGCCACGAACCGGCGCTGACCCGCGACGGCCATGCCGTGGAAGTGTTCGCCAACATCGGCGAAAGCGCCGGTGTCGCCGGCGCGGTGGAGCAGGGCGCCGAAGGCATCGGCCTGCTGCGCACCGAACTGATTTTCATGGCCCACCCGCAAGCGCCGGACGAAGCCACCCAGGAAGCCGAATACCGCCGCGTGCTCGACGGCCTCGACGGTCGCCCGCTGGTGGTGCGCACCCTTGATGTGGGCGGCGACAAACCGCTGCCGTATTGGCCGATTGCCGAGGAAGAAAACCCCTTCCTTGGCGTGCGTGGCATCCGTCTTACCCTGCAACGCCCGCAGATCATGGAAGCGCAACTGCGCGCGCTGTTGCGTTCTGCTGACAGCCGCCCGCTGCGCATCATGTTCCCCATGGTCGGCAGCGTCGATGAATGGCGCGCCGCCCGGGATATGACCGAGCGCCTGCGCCTGGAAATCCCGGTGGCGGACCTGCAACTGGGGATCATGATCGAAGTGCCGTCGGCGGCCTTGCTCGCACCGGTACTGGCCAAGGAAGTGGACTTTTTCAGCGTCGGCACCAACGACCTGACCCAGTACACCCTGGCCATCGACCGTGGTCACCCCACCTTGTCCGCCCAGGCCGATGGCCTGCACCCGGCGGTGCTGCAACTGATCGACATCACCGTGCGCGCCGCCCATGCCCATGGCAAATGGGTGGGGGTGTGCGGCGAATTGGCAGCAGACCCGCTGGCGGTGCCGGTGTTGATCGGCCTGGGCGTGGATGAGTTGAGCGTGTCGGCCCGCAGCATTCCCGAGGTGAAGGCGCGGGTGCGTGAATTCAGTCTGAGCGAGGCCCAGGGCCTGGCGCAACAAGCACTGGCGGTGGGCTCGCCCGCCGAAGTGCGTGCCCTAGTGGAGGCCGTGTAGATGGCAAGGATTCTGACCCTGACGCTGAACCCGGCGTTGGACCTGACGGTGCGCCTGGCGCACCTGGAACCGGGTGAAGTGAACCGCAGCGAAACCCTGCTGACCCACGCCGCCGGCAAGGGCGTGAATGTGGCGCAGGTGCTGGCGGATTTGGGCCATCAGGTGAGTGTGGGCGGTTTCCTCGGCGAGGCGAACCCCCAGGCCTTCGAGACACTGATCGCCCGCCGTGGGTTTGGTGACGCGTTCATTCGCGTGCCGGGCGAAACCCGCAGCAATATCAAGATTGCCGAACAGGACGGCCGGGTCACCGATATCAATGCGCCGGGGCCGCAGGTCAGTGACGCGGCACAAGCCGCGCTGCTCAAGCGCATCGCCGACATCGGCGTGCAATTCGATGCGGTGGTGGTCGCCGGCAGTTTGCCGCGTGGCATCAGCCCGCAGTGGTTCCAGGGGCTGTTGCAGCAACTGAAAAACCTCGGGTTGAAAGTCGCCCTGGACACCAGCGGCGAAGCGCTGCGCGCCGGTTTGAAAGCGGGGCCGTGGATGGTCAAGCCCAACACCGAAGAGCTGGCCGATGCCCTGGGGCATGCCCCGGATGCAATCAGCCAACTGCATCGGCAAGGCGTGGAACATGTGGTGGTTTCCGATGGCGCTGCCGGCGTCACCTGGTATCGCCCAGGCGCGGCGCTGCAGGCCACGCCGCCAAAGGTGATGGTGGCCAGTACCGTCGGTGCCGGCGACTCGCTGCTGGCCGGCATGCTGCACGGTCTGCTCAGTGGCGATACGCCGGAGCAGACCCTGCGCCGCGCCACGGCGATTGCCGCGATGGCAGTGACGCAGATCGGTTTTGGCATCAGCGATGACGCGCAGTTGGCGCGCCTCGAAAGCGGCGTCCACGTACGCACGCTGACAGAACAATAAGAGGGTTTGTGATGAAGTTAGCCATTGTTACTGCCTGCCCGAACGGCATGGTCACCAGTGTGCTGTGCGCCCGCTTGTTGGACGCGGCCGCGCAGCGCCAGGGCTGGAGTACCAGCGTCGAAGTGGTGGATGTACAGCGCCCGGAGCGCCAATTGTCCCAGGCGGTCATCGACGACGCCGAATGGGTGTTGCTGGTCAGCAGCACCCCGGTGGACATGCAGCGCTTTGTCGGCAAGCGCGTGTTCGAGAGCACACCGGCCCAGGCGTTGGCGGACGTCGACGCCGTATTGCGCCGTGGCGCCGAAGAGGCGCAGGTGTATGTCGCGGCTGAGGCGCCGGCCAGGAACGCGCCGCGCATCGTCGCGATCACCGCCTGCCCGACTGGCGTCGCCCACACCTTCATGGCCGCCGAAGCGTTGCAGCAGACGGCCAAGCGCCTGGGTTATGACTTGCAGGTCGAAACCCAGGGCTCGGTCGGTGCCCGTACGCCATTGAGCGCCGAAGCAATCGCCAATGCCGACGTGGTGTTGCTGGCCGCCGATATCGAAGTCGCCACCGAGCGCTTCGCCGGCAAGAAGATCTACCGTTGCGGCACCGGCATTGCCCTCAAGCAGTCCGAAGCCACCCTCAACAAGGCCCTTGCCGAAGGTGCGGTGGAAAGCGCGGCCAGCGGCGCGGTGGCCAAGCCGGAAAAAACCGGCGTGTACAAACACCTGCTTACCGGTGTGTCGTTCATGTTGCCGATGGTGGTGGCGGGTGGGTTGTTGATCGCCTTGTCGTTCGTGTTCGGCATTCACGCCTTTGAACAGGAGGGCACCCTGGCCGCCGCGCTGAAAACCGTCGGCGACCGCGCCTTCATGTTGATGGTGCCGCTGCTGGCGGGCTACATCGCCTACTCGATTGCCGACCGTCCGGGCATCGCGCCGGGCATGATTGGCGGCCTGCTGGCCGGCACCCTGGGTGCAGGTTTTATCGGCGGCATCTTCGCCGGTTTCCTCGCCGGCTACTGCGTCAAGTTGATCACCCGTGCGGTGAAGTTGCCGCAGAGCCTGGAGGCGCTCAAGCCGATCCTGATCATCCCGTTGCTGGCGAGCTTGTTCACCGGCCTGGCGATGATCTACCTGGTGGGGCCGCCGGTCGCGCGCATGCTGGTGGGGCTGACTGATTTTCTCAGCACCATGGGCACGACCAATGCGGTACTGCTGGGCATCCTGCTGGGCGGCATGATGTGTGTCGACCTCGGTGGACCGATCAACAAGGCGGCCTACGCATTTTCTGTCGGCCTGCTGGCGGCCCACAGCGGCGCGCCGATGGCCGCGACCATGGCGGCCGGCATGGTGCCGCCGATCGGCATGGGTATCGCGACCTTCCTGGCGCGCCGCAAGTTTGCCCAGACCGAGCGCGAAGCGGGCAAGGCGGCGATGATCCTCGGCTTGTGCTTCATCTCTGAAGGCGCGATCCCGTTTGCCGCGAAAGACCCGTTGCGCGTGATCCCGTCCAGTATCGCCGGCGGTGCATTGACCGGTGCCCTGTCCATGTACTTCGGCTGCGTGCTCGCCGCGCCCCATGGTGGCCTGTTTGTGCTGGTGATCCCGAATGCGATGAACCATGCGCTGCTGTACCTGCTGGCAATTGTCGCCGGCAGCCTGCTGACCGGCCTGGTCTACGCGTTGATCAAACGCCCCGAAGCGCAAGAACTGACTGTGACGGTCTGACGCGGTGCAGAAAATGTGGGAGGGGGCTTGCCCCCGATAGCGGTGGGTCAGCCATAAATGTGCTGGCTGACACTCTGCCATCGGGGGCAAGCCCCCTCCCACCGTTGATCGCTGTATAGGTGTCATCTCTGCTTCATCGGGGCGTGCTTTAGTGGCCCTTTTGATACTCAAGAGGGCACTTGCATGAGCCACTTCGATCTCGGCCGCCGCCGCGTGATGCAAGCCGTCGGCGCCGGCCTGTTGTTGCCGGGCCTGGCTCCGGCGGTGATCGCTTCGGTCAAGGACCGGCCGCAGCTCACCGATGGCGTGCAGTCTGGCGACCTGCTCGGCGACCGCGCCATGATCTGGAGCCGCAGCGACCGCCCGGCCAGGATGGTGGTGGAGTGGGACACCCGCAGTGTGTTCAGCAACCCTCGTCGGTTTGTATCCCCGCTGGCCGACCAGCGCAGCGACTTCACCGCCCGCGTCGAGCTCACCGGGCTGCCCGTCGACCAGGCGATCTTCTACCGCGTGCACTTCGAGGATGCCCAGACCGGCATCGCCAGCGAGCCGTGGTTCGGCCATCTGCGTAGCGTGCCGCAACAGCGCCGCGACATTCGTTTTGTGTGGAGCGGCGACACCGTCGGCCAAGGCTTCGGCATCAACCCGGACATCGGCGGCATGCGCATTTACGAAGCCATGCGCCTGCGCTTGCCGGACTTTTTTATCCACAGCGGCGACACCATCTACGCCGACGGCCCCGTGCCCGCGCAGCTCACCGTCGAAGACGGGCGCATCTGGCGCAATATCACCACTGAGGCCAAGAGCAAAGTCGCCGAAACCCTCGACGAATATCGTGGTAATTACCGCTACAACCTGATGGATGAAAACGTGCGCCGCTTCAACGCCGAGGTGCCGCAGATCTGGCAGTGGGACGATCATGAAGTGGTGAACAACTGGTCGCCGAGCAAGCAGTTGGATGAGCGCTATCGGGTCAAGGACATCAATACCCTGGTCGGCCGTGCGCGCCAGGCCTGGCTGGAATACTCACCGATGCGCCGGCAGGCGGCGGACGGCGGCGGGCGGATCTATCGCAAGCTCAGCTATGGTCCGCTGCTGGATGTATTCGTGCTGGACATGCGCAGTTATCGCGGGCCCAACGATGACAACCTCGGCGGCGCAAAACCCTTCCTCGGGCGTGAGCAATTGGACTGGCTCAAGCGTGAACTCAAGGGCTCCCAGGCGCAGTGGAAAGTCATCGCTGCCGACATGCCCATCGGCCTCGGCGTACCCGACGGTGAAGTCAGCCCTGGCGTACCGCGTTGGGAAGCCATCGCCAACAACGAGCCTGGTGCGCCGCAAGGCCGCGAATTGGAAATCGCCGAGCTGCTGGGCTTTTTAAGGGCACAAAACGTGCGCAACCACGTGTGGCTGACCGCTGATGTGCACTACTGCGCAGCGCACCACTACCACCCGGATCGGGCGGCGTTCCAGGATTTCGAACCGTTCTGGGAGTTTGTCGCCGGGCCGTTGAACGCGGGGAGTTTCGGGCCTAATCCGCTGGACAAGACCTTTGGCCCCGAAGTGGTGTTCGAGAAGGCACCGCCGGCGCAGAACACCTCGCCGCTGGCGGGGTTTCAGTTTTTTGGGGAGGTGAACATTGATGGGCAGACGGCGGAGTTGACTGTGGTGCTACGGGACCTGGATGGCGTCTCGGTGTTCGAACAAAAACTCCAGCCCACCTGAATTGGAACGCTTTGAAAACTGTGGGAGGGGGCTTGCCCCCGATGAGGGCGTATCAGTCTCTGACTGAGCTATTGATACACCGCTATCGGGGGCAAGCCCCCTCCCACAGGTTGAGTGTTGTTCGTTCAGGGGGTCAGTACACATCTCGGCGATAGCGGCCCTGCTCGATCAACCGCTCCACGGCCTCACTGCCGAGGATGTCCACCAGCGTCTGATCCACCCCCGTGGCCATCCCCTGCAAACTCCCGCACACATAAATCGCCGCACCATCGGCCAGCCATTTGCGCAGCACATCCGCTGACTCGCGCAGGCGGTCCTGTACGTAGATCTTCTCCTCCTGATCGCGGGAAAACGCCAGATCGAGCAACGCCAGATCGCCGCTGGCCAACCAGCCTTGCAGTTCGTCCTGGCAGAGGAAGTCATGCTTGATATTGCGCTCGCCAAACAGCAACCAGTTGCGCTGCTGGCCGTCGGCGATACGTGCCTTGAGCAAACTGCGCAGGCCCGCCAGGCCGGTGCCGTTGCCCAGCAGGATCAGTGGTACCGGCGCCTGCGGCAGGTGGAACGCGCTGTTGCGGCGCAGGCGCAGGCTGATGTTCGAGCCGAGGGCGGCGTATTCGGTCAGCCAGCCTGAGCCCAGGCCCAGGCTGCCATCGGGGTGGCGTTCCTGGCGCACGATCAGTTCCAGCACGCCATCGCTGGCAATCGAGGCGATGGAGTATTCGCGCATGCCCAGCGGCACCAACGCGTCCACCAGTGCCTGGGCGTGCAGGCCGACCAGGTGTGCGCGATGGGTCGGCAGTTGGCGAGTGGCCAGAGCCTGGTCGAGCGTATGCGCCATGCCGTCGATCAACACGCCGTCGCTGCCGGCCAGGCCCAAGCCTTCGAGGAAGTGTTCGATGGCCCAGGGGCAATTGCGCGGCAGCACTTCCACCAGGTCGCCGGCTTGCCAGCTTTGTGGCGACGGCGAGGTGAGGCCCAGCAGATAGACGTCCGAGCCGCTGCTGTCGCGGTTGAGCAATGAGCGCTGGCTGAGCGTCCAGTTTTCATACTGGGCGGTCGGCCACGCGGATGCGGGGGCATGGCCGGTCAGTTGGCCGAGTTGCTGCTGCCAGTGAAGCAGGGCGGTGGTGTCGCCGCTGTCGACTTCCACGGGCGCAAACAGTGGGTTGCCGCCCTGGTTTGTCAGCCAGAAATGCAGGCGGCGGGCAAAGCCGCAGAAATGTTCGTACTGGCGATCACCCAGGGCCAGCACCGAGTAGTTCAGGCCCTTGAGGGACAGGTCCTGGCCGAGCACGCTGCGCTCGAAACCACGGGCACTGTCGGGGGCTTCGCCGTCGCCGAAGGTGCTGACTACAAACAGCGCGTTTTCCGACTGGCGCAGGTCGTCCTGGCTGACGCTGCCCAGGGGCTGCACCTTCACCGGCAGGCCGGCCGCCTGTAATTGCCCCGCCGTTTGCCAGGCAAGCTGTTCGGCAAAGCCGCTCTGGCTGGCAAAGCCGATCAGCCACGCAGGGGCATCGCTGTGGTTGGCGGTGAGGCCGTTGCGCGCGTCACGCACCTGGCGTTTTTTGCGCCGGCGGTCCAGGTACAGCAGCCAGCCGGTGATGAAGAACAATGGCATCAGCACCGAGCTGAGTGTGAGGACAATCCGCCCGATCAAACCGAAGTAGCTGCCGGTGTGCAGCGCATAGACGCTGGTCAGCAGTCTGGAACCGAGGCTTTTGCTGGCGTACTGATCGTGGGACTTGATCTCGCCAGTGGCCGGGTCGAGGTTGATCTGGTTCAGTGCCCGGTCATGGGGCGAGTTTTTCAGCAGGTAATAGACGGTAGCCGGCTGCCCGGCGACCGCTGGCATGCGGATGTTATAGGCGCTCAAACCTGGGCCGGCGTTGCTGTAGATGCTGCTCCAGATCGCGTCGTAGTTGGCCACCGGTGCCGCACCCTCGGGCGCCGGGCCGCGCTTGCGCACCCGTTCGTTTTGCGGGGCGTCGGACAGCAGTCTGGTCAGGCCCTGGCTGTACCAGTCGTAGGACCAATACAAGCCGGTCAGCGCCGACAGCAGGTAGGCCAGCAGGCACCAGGTGCCGAACACCGAGTGCAGGTCCCAGTTGAAGGCCCGGCCTTTTTTGCGCCAGTCCAGCGTCAGCCAGGCGCGCCAGCTCGCCACCTGGCGCGGCCAGCGCAGGTACAGGCCGGACAGGCAGAAGAACACCAGGATCAGTGTGCATGCGCCGGTGATGTTGCGCCCGGTGTCACCCATCACCAGGAAACGGTGGAACTGCAGCAGGAAGCCAAAGAGGTCCTGACCGACCACATCACCCATGTAGTCGCCGGTGTAGGGATCGAAATAGCGCAACTGGCCACGGCGCTCGCCGGGTGGCGGCGTGAAGAACACGCGGGCGGCGTTGCCGCTCTCACTTTCCACGAACAGCATGGCCACGGTCTGGCCTTCGGTGGCCTCCAGCTTGCGCACCAGCTCGGCGGGCGGCAGTACGCCGGCTTCGCGTTTTTCCACGGTCAGTACGCTGGGGTTGAGCGCCCGCAGTATTTCATCCTGAAACGAGACCGCAGCCCCGCTGATCCCCATCAAGGCCAGCACCAGCCCGGCTGTAATGCCGAAGAACCAGTGCAACTGGAACAGGGTTTTCTTCAACACGTCTGACCGCCTCGTCTATCCGGATATGTAGGGCACGGCGCGCATTATGCCGTGGCTTGTCGAGAAACATTCTGTTTTACACGCAAAAGCCCCACGCATCCGATGCGTGGGGCTCTTTGCTGCGTGGTGCTGCTGTTTAGAAGTGGAAGCTGGTGGTCAACAAGGCCGTACGACCGGCCGCCTGGTTGGCGAAGTGGGTGGAGAAGGCTTTGTCGTAATACAGCTTGTCCGTCAGGTTCTGCACGTTCAATTGCAGGTCGACGTTCTTGGTCAGCTTGTAACTGGCCATGGCGTCGTAGCGGGTGTAAGACGGTACGTAAACGGTGTTGCCCGCATCGCCATAAACCTGGTCGACGTAGAACGCGCCGCCGCCGATGGTGAGCTTGGAGGTGACGTCGTAGGTGGTCCACAGGCTGAAGGTGTTCTTCGGCGTGTTGGGCATTTGGTTGCCTTTGTTGGAGCCCGCGCTGACCACACCGTTACGCCCGTTCAGGCCGGATTTGACCAGTTCGCTGTCGAGGTAGCTGTAGCCAGCGAACACCTGCCATTGGTCGGTGAGCTTGCCGTTGGCGGACAATTCCACGCCGTCGACCTGGGACTCACCCGCATTCTGATAGGTCAGGGCGTCGACTAGGATGCGCGTATTTTTCTTCTCGGTACGGAACACCGCGGCGGTCAGGGACAGGCGGTCGTGGAACAGGTCCCACTTGGTGCCCAGTTCGTAGTTGACGGTTTCTTCCGGCTGCAAGTCGCTGCTGGCGGCGCCGGCAGACAGAGGGTTGCCGTCTGAACCTTCACCGACCAGCCCCCCGGCAGGCGTCGCCGATGTCGCGTAGGAAGCATAGATGCTGGCGTTTTCCACCGGCTTCCAGACCAGGCCGGCTTGCCAGTTGAAGAACTGGCTGTCTTCCTTGATTTTGCTGCGGCCGGTCGCGGAGTCGGTGTTGGCCACGGTGTCGAAGGTGTCGTAGCGCAGGCCGACGTTCAGCAACCACTTCGGGTCTAGCTCGATGGTGTCGAACACATAAGCGCCACGGCTGGTGGCCTTGGTGGCGGTGCCGTAGTAGTTGCGGGCGATGCTGCCGGTCCAGGCATCATCCGGGTTCGGATTGCTCAGGGAGGTGCACTGGCCGCCCAGGCTACCCTTGGCCACGGTGCAGACTGGGTTGGCGTTGGGGCTGATGGTGTAGCTGCTGACGCGGGTTTCTTCACCGGTGAACTCCAGGCCGGTAGAGTAGCTGTGTTTGAAGCCCAGCGCCTGGAAGCTGCCGAACAGGTCGGTCTGGTTGGTGGTGGTGGTCGTGGTCGACACCCGGCTGTTGGCGCGACGCCACACGGTGCCATAGCGGTTGACGTTGAATTTGCTGTCGTCCGGCTGGGTGAGAATGTAGTCCTGGCCGGTGCTGCCATGGCGCAGGGTATTTTTCAGCGTCATGGTGTCGCTCAGGTCGTGCTCGATGGAGAACGTGCTGATATCGGCGCGGGTCTTGCGGAAGTCGCGATCCTTGAGGCCGTAGAAGTTGTTGCTGTCGCCACCATCGTTGGGTTTGTCACGCACATGGGCGGTGGCGGTCGACGAGCCATAGCCGTAGGGAATCCCCGAATCCGGCAGGTCGTTGCTTTCCAGGTGGTAGTAGCTGAGGTTGACGCGGGTCGGGGTGCCCAGGCCGAAGGTCAGCGACGGGGCCACGCCCCAACGGTCGTAATTGACCGCGTCGCGTCCGGCGACGTTCTGTTCATGGCTCATCAGGTTCAGGCGGAATGCGGCACTGTCGTCGAGGAACTGACGGTTCACGTCGAGCACGTAGCGGCGGGTCTGGTCGGAGCCGTAGGTGAAGCCGCCGTTGGTGAAGTCCCGCGCTTGTGGGGTCTTGCTCACCAGGTTGAGGCTGCCACCGGCCGAACCACGACCGCCGAACGAGGAATTCGGGCCTTTGCTGACTTCAATCGACTCGATGTCGAAGATCTCACGGCTCTGGCCACCGGTGTCGCGCACGCCGTCCAGGTAGGTGTCGCCCTGGGCGTCAAAACCGCGGATGAACGGGCGGTCACCCTGGGGGTTACCGCCTTCGCCCGCACCAAAGGTGATGCCCGGCACGGTGCGCAAGGCATCCTGCAACGAGGTGGCGGCGGTGTCCTTGAGTACTTGTTGCGGCACCACGGTGACCGAGCGCGGCGTATCCACCAGCGGTGCGGTGTATTTCTGCGACGAGGCTTTTTCGACCTGGTAGGAGGTGTTGTCCTGCGCTTCCCCGGTAATGCTTGTGGCGCCCAGGGAAATGCTGTTGCGCTGGCCTTTTTGTTCAGTGTCTTCGGCGGCCTGTGCCAGATGGGCGACAGAGCTGGCGCTGAGGGCAACGCCGATGGCTGAAGCCAGCATGCGTGGTGAACCGGCAGGTATTTTTGTAGTGGTGCGCGACATGACGTGTCCTTTCCCCAAGGATGTGAGGCCGCGGAATATAGGGCGAACAAGACTTTCTATCAATTGCGATACATTGCTAATTGCACTGAATTTACATTCTTTACACTTTTTGCTTACGGTTTTTACGAACTCGTTCGTCCTGGCGTTTTACAGGGCGGATAAGAATCAATACCATTGGCGCCTCTCTGAACTCAGGTACTGCCCCATGCTGCTGCACATCCCCGGCCTGTTCTCTCGTGAGGAGGTGCAGCGCATTCGCCAGGCCCTGGAAAACGCCGATTGGGCCGACGGTAAAATCACCGCCGGGCACCAGTCCGCCAAGGCCAAGCACAACCTGCAATTGCCCGAGGGCCACCCGCTGGCCAAGGAAATTGGCGCGGCGATGCTTGAACGGCTGTGGCAGAACCCGTTGTTTATGTCAGCGGCGTTACCGCATAAGGTGTTTCCGCCGCTGCTCAATTGCTACACGGCGGGCGGCAGTTTCGACTTTCATATCGACAACGCCGTGCGCCAATGCAAGGGCAGCCACGAGCGTGTGCGCACCGACCTGTCATCGACGCTGTTCTTCAGCGACCCGGACGAATACGACGGCGGCGAACTGGAGATACAGGACACCTTCGGCCTGCAGCGCGTAAAGTTGCCGGCTGGCGACATGGTGCTGTACCCCGGCTCCAGCCTGCACAAAGTCAACGCCGTGACCCGTGGTGCGCGCTACGCCTCGTTCTTCTGGACCCAGAGCCTGGTGCGCGAAGACAGCCAGCGCACCCTGCTGTTTGAAATGGACGGTGCGATCCAGCAACTGACCCGCGATTTGCCTGACCATCCTGCGCTGATCCAACTCACCGGCACGTATCACAACCTGCTGCGCCGCTGGGTCGAGGTCTGACATGGGCTTTTTATTACGCCGGGAAGAAGTGCTCAACGCCGAGCAACTGCAAGCGATGCTCGACGATTCCCCCGTGCGCGCAGCCCAGGCGATCCTGATGGCGGCGAAGGAGGGGGTCGTCGATGCCCAGGCGTTGCTCGGGCAGATCTTGCTGGAAGGGCGCGGCATTGCACGCGATGAGGCATTGGCCTTGCGCTGGTTCCAGATCGCTGCACACAGCGGGCATTTGATGGCCCGCAACATGGCTGGGCGTTGCCGCGAGCATGGCTGGGGATGTGATGTCGACGAGGCGGCAGCTGCACGGGAATACCGGGTGGCTGCCGAGGCAGGGTTGGATTGGGGGCAGTACAACTACGCCAATCTGCTGGCTACGGGGCGCGGTGTCGCCGAGGACCAACCACAAGCATTGGCCTGTTATCGCCGGGCGGCCGAGCAGGGGCATGCCAAGTCGATGAACCTGCTGGGGCGTTACCTGGAAGATGGCCGGTTCTGCCCACAGGACCTGCACGCTGCTGTGGACTGGTATCGACGCTCAGCCGAGGCCGGAGATTTTCGCGGGCAGTTCAGCTATGCGGCGGTGCTGGCCGACAGAGGTCAGATCGACGCGGCACTGCAGTGGTTGCGCAAGGCGTTGGCGGGCGGGAACCTGAAGTTCTTGCGGGTGGCGCACAAGGCCCTGGTAGCGGCGAATGATCCGCGGATCCGGGCGATGGCCGATGCCTATCAACAACGCGCGGTAAGCCTTTCTTGAGGCGTAAAAAAACCCATGACATGTCATGGGTTTTTTATGTGCAGCCGTTTTACACGTAGAACGATTTCAACGGCGGAAAGCCATTGAACTCCACCGCGCTGTAGCTGGTGGTGTACGCACCGGTCGACAGCCAGTACAAGCGGTCACCAATCGCCAGGTTCAGCGGCAGGCCGTACTTGTAGTTTTCGTACATGATGTCGGCGCTGTCGCAGGTGGGACCGGCGATGACCACTTCTTCCATCTCGCCTTTCTTCTCGGTCCAGATCGGGAACTTGATGGCTTCGTCCATGGTTTCGATCAGGCCGGAGAACTTGCCCACGTCCGTGTACACCCAGCGCTCGACGGCGGTACGGGATTTACGTGCAACCAATACCACTTCACTGACCAGGATACCGGCGTTGGCGATCAACGAACGGCCCGGCTCCAGAATGATTTCCGGCAGGTCGTCGCCGAAATCTTCCTTGAGGAAGCGGATGATTTCTTCGGCGTAGGTTTCCAGGCTGTTGGTGCGGGTGATGTAGTTGGCCGGGAAGCCACCGCCCATGTTGATCAGCTTGAGGTGGATGCCGTCTTCTTCTTTCAGGCGCTCGAAGATCACTTTGACCTTGGCGATCGCCGCGTCCCATACGCTGATGTCGCGCTGCTGCGAACCGACATGGAACGAGATGCCGTACGGCACCAGGCCCAGGTCGCGGGCGAGGATCAGCAGGTCCATGGCCATGTCGGTCTGGCAGCCGAATTTGCGCGACAGCGGCCAGTCAGCCGTGGTCGAGCCTTCGGTGAGGATACGTACATACACTTTAGAACCCGGAGCGGCCTTGGCGATGTTGCGCAGGTCGGCTTCGGAGTCGGTGGAGAACAGGCGTACGCCTTTCTCGTAGAAGTAGCGGATGTCCTTGGACTTCTTGATGGTGTTGCCGTAGCTGATACGGTCAGGGCTGACGCCACGGCCCAGTACCTTGTCCAGCTCGTAGATCGAGGCGATGTCGAAGCTCGAACCTTTGTCTTTGAGCAGGTCGATGATCTCGACGGCCGGGTTGGCCTTGACGGCGTAATAGACCTTGGCGAATTCGAAACCGGCGCGCAGGTCATCGTAGGCCTGGCTGATCATCGCGGTGTCGATCACCACGAACGGGGTTTCTTGCTTGTCGGCGAACGCCTTCATTTTGTCAAAAGTGGCGCGCGCGAAATAATCTTCGACGTTGATCGACATGCTGGGAACTCCTAAGGGCAAACTGTAGTAATCAATGGGTGCAACTGAACGTCCTCCGTATCCCCACTTTGGTTCGCCTACTTCCCAAGGCATGTCGCCGAAAGCAAAAAGGCCATGGGATCAACCGCTTCCCTTGGCCTTGCTGTCTCGTCGTCAGTACTTGAGCCGGATGGATCGTTTCCAGCATGGACGTTCGGCGCGAACTTTAGGACGTGAGGGGCCATAGATCAACTAAAAATGTCGCGTTTTTGCACGCGCTCGTCGCACAGCCGCGTGCAGCTACTTATGTAACCGACCGGTGTGACGGAATGATGTTCCCCGGATAGGGCAAATTGGCGGGATTTCCCTGACACACCAGAGGGCAAATGTGGGAGGGGGCTTGCCCCCGATGTCGGAGTGTCAGCCATACATAGGCTGACTGACACCCTGCTATCGGGGGCAAGCCCCCTCCCACATTTTTAACCGAGCAGTGTCAGATCAAGCCAACGCGGTTTCAGCCGGCGAGACGATACTGGTCTTGCCGCCACGGGACTTACCGGAGCTCAAGTACTCGGCAATCGACTCCTGGGTCACTTCACCCAGGAATACCCGCTCCGCATCCATCACCGGCAGCCACGAGCGGTTGAACTCGTACATGCGCGACAGCAGGATGCGCAAGTGCTCGTCATATGCGGCCGTGGCGTTGAACTCGCGCAGGTACTGGCCGCAGGTACCGGTCTGACGGTGCAGGTCGCGACGGCGTACATAACCCAGCGCCTTGTTCTCGGCACAGGTGACGACCACATAGCGGCGGTCGGTTTCGTCCATTAGCTCCAGGGCATCGGCCACCGGCGTTTCCGGGCTCACCGACGGCGCGTTGTCCGCCGCGTCTTCGGCCTTCACCAGCAGCAGACGCTTGAGGGTGCTGTCCTGGCCCACGAAGTTGCTGACGAACTCGTCGGCCGGGTGTGCCAGCAGCGTGTCCGGGTGGTCGATCTGCAGCAGCTTGCCGGCGCGGAAGATGGCGATCTTGTCACCCAGCTTGATGGCCTCGTCGATGTCGTGGCTGACCATGATCACGGTCTTGTTCAGCGCGCGCTGCATCTCGAAGAATTCGTTCTGGATCATCTCGCGGTTGATCGGGTCGACCGCGCCGAACGGCTCGTCCATCAGCAGCAGCGGCGCATCGGCCGCCAGTGCGCGGATCACGCCGATACGCTGTTGCTGGCCACCCGACAGCTCACGCGGATAGCGATGCAGGTACTGCTTGGGCTCCAGCTTGATCATGCTCATCAACTCGCGGGCGCGGTCGTGGCATTTCTGCTTGTCCCAGCCGAGCAGCTTGGGCACCACCACGATGTTTTCCTCGATGGTCATGTTGGGGAACAGGCCGATCTGCTGGATCACATAGCCGATGTTGCGACGCAGTGTCACTTCGTCGAGGTCGGTGGTGTCTTCGCCGTTGATCAGGATCTTGCCCGAGGTAGGCTTGATCAGGCGGTTGATCATTTTCAGCGTGGTGCTTTTGCCGCAACCCGATGGACCGAGGAATACGCAAATCTCACCTTCGTTGACGGTCAGGCTTACATCGTTCACGGCCGTTACAGTCTTGCCGTTGCTTTGGAAGGTCTTGGACAGGTTTTGAAGTTCGATCATTTGAGCAATCCTTTTGGAGTCAGCGAGCGTTGCAGCCATTGCAGAAGCAGGTCGGCGAAGATGGCCAGGAGACTGACCAGCACGGCGCCAACGATCAGCATCGACATGTCGCTGCGGCTGATGGAAGCCAGAATAAGTACACCCAGGCCACCGGCGCCGATGGTGGCGGCGATGGTCATCACACCAATGTTCATCACCACGGCTGTGCGCACACCGGCGAGGATCACCGGCACGGCGATGGGCAACTCGACCATGCGCAGGCGCTGGCCGAAGGTCATGCCGATGCCTTTGGCGGCTTCGCGAATGCCCGGCTCCACGCCAGTGAGGGCGAGGTAGGTGTTACGCATGATCGGCAACAGGGAGTAGAGGAACACGGCGGTGATCGCCGGCATCGGCCCCAGGCCCTGGCCGAATTTGGAGTAGAACGGCAGCAACAGGCCGAACAGCGCGATGGACGGCACGGTCAGCAACACCGTGGCGCTGGCCTGCAATGGGCCGGCGAGGGTCGGGAAACGCGTCATCAGAATGCCCAGGGGCACGCCGATCAGGATCGCGAGGATCACGGCGATACCGACCAGGGTGATGTGCTGCCCGGTCAGGTGCAGGACTTGGGCCCAATCAAGATGGGAAAAGGCGTTCAGGAATTCCATGTCTTCTCCTCTTATTGATTGATGGGATGCTGGCGCAGGAAATCGGCGGCAACAGCGGAAGGGCTTTCATGGTCGACGTCGACCCGCGCATTCAGCTGGCGCATGGTTTCGTCGTCGAACAGGTCAGCCAACGGTTTGAGTTCAGCTGCGAGGGTTGGGTGCTGGTCGAGGTATTCCTGGCGGATCACCGGCGCGGCGGTGTAGTCCGGGAAGTAGTGCTTGTCGTCTTCCAGCAGCTTGAGCTTGAAGGCGTTCAGGCGGCCGTCGGTGGTGTAGACCAGGCCGGCAAATACCTGGCCATTACGCAGCGCGGTATAGACCAGGCCGGCGTCCATCTGTCGGGTGTTTTTACGCGTGAGGTTCATGTCGTACAGCTTGACCATGCCGGCCAGGCCGTCGGAGCGGTTGGCGAACTCTGTATCCAGGGCGACCAGGCGGTTGCTCTTGGCGTCTTGCGCCACGGCCTTGGTCAGGTCGCTGATCGTGCTGATCTCGGGATGCTCAGCGGCAACTTTCTCTGGCAGCGCCAGGGCGTAGGTGTTGCTGAAGCGCGACGGGGAGAGCCAGACCAGGCCCTTTTTCGCGTCGAGTTCTTTCACCCGTGCGTAGGACTGTTCGCTGTCGAGCTTCTCGTCGACATGGTTGTAGGCCACCAGCGACACGCCGGTGTACTCCCAGATCAGGTCCAGTTGCCCGCTTTCCTGGGCGCTGCGCGCCAGGTTGCTACCCAATCCGCCGGTCACGCGGGTGTCATAGCCCTTGGTGCGCAGGTACTGGGAAGTGATTTCGGCGAGCAGGGTCTGTTCGGTGAACACCCGGGCGCCGATGCGGATTACCGGTTTTTCGGCGGCTTGCGCAATGCCTGCAAAGAGCAGGACGCAGCTCACTATCAATGTCAGTTTTTTCATGTCGGTTCCTTAAGACGCACGCAACCCGCGTTCCAGCCAGAGGCGGCTGGCCAGGGTCACCAGACCGTCAAGCAGCAAAGCCAGCAGCGCGGTGCACGCGGCGCCGAGCAGCAATTGCGGCTGATTGTTCAGGGCGATGCCGGGGAAGATCAGGCTGCCCAGGCTGTTGGCACCGATCAGGAACGCCAGCGGCGCGGTGCCGACATTGATCGCCAGGGCCACACGCACACCGCCAATGATGATTGGCACGGCGTTGGGCAATTCCACGCGAAACAGCACTTGGCGCGGCGTCATGCCGATGCCGGTGGCGGCTTCTTTCAGGGAGCCCTGGACGTTTTTCAGGCCTTCGTAGGTGTTGCGCACGATAGGCAGGAGGGAGGCGAGGAACAGCGCGAAGATGGCCGGGCCGCTGCCGATGCCAAGAACGCCGAGGGCGATGGCCAGTACGGCCAGGGGCGGGACGGTGTTGCCGATGTTGAAGATCTGCATGAAGCGTTCTGCGCGCCCGACCATGTGCGGTCGGCTGAGCAGGATACCGGCGGGGATGCCCACAACGAGGGCGGCCAGCATGGAGACAAGAACGAGGATCAGGTGTGCTTGCAGGTAAAACAACAAATCGTCGCGGTACAGTTCGATCGTGTTGATGCCGATCCAGTGGACCAGCAGGGCCAGGAGCGCGACGACAACCGCACCTCCTATCAGCCCTTTGCCATAGCGAATAGCCACAGGCGGACTCCTTTTTTCTTTTGTCGGCGAACACATTTCCGAGCGGCAATGCCATTCCTGGCTGCCTCTGAATGTGGTCGCGAAATGCAGCTCGTCGATACCGGCAACGCGGTAAAAATCCGAGCCATGAGCGCAGCCTCGTCAGGCTAACTTGCTGATTTATCAGCCCCTGTTCCGAGTGCGGTAGCAGGGGAGTGGACGTCTCGACCTTTTAAAAGGTTCCATACTTGGCAGCATTTAGCCACCCCTAATCGGGTGAACGGTGGTCCGGCACCTGGGGTTTGCGCTATACTCGCCGCCCTTTTTTGACTCACCTGCCAGGCGATTTCCCATGACCCACCAGGCCGCCGAAGTCGCGAAACGCCGCACTTTCGCCATTATTTCCCACCCCGATGCCGGTAAAACCACCATCACAGAGAAGCTCTTGCTGATGGGCAAGGCAATCGCAGTGGCCGGCACGGTGAAATCCCGCAAATCCGACCGCCATGCCACCTCCGACTGGATGGAAATGGAAAAACAACGGGGTATCTCGATTACCACGTCGGTCATGCAGTTCCCGTATCGCGACCACATGGTCAACCTGCTCGACACCCCGGGCCACGAAGACTTCTCTGAAGACACCTACCGCACCCTGACCGCGGTGGACTCGGCGTTGATGGTCCTCGACGGCGGTAAAGGTGTCGAGCCACGTACCATCGCGCTGATGGACGTGTGCCGTCTGCGTGACACGCCCATCGTCAGCTTCATCAACAAACTCGATCGCGATATCCGCGACCCCATCGAGCTGCTGGATGAAATCGAAGCCGTCCTGAAGATCAAGGCCGCGCCGATCACCTGGCCGATCGGTTGCTACCGCGACTTCAAGGGCGTGTACCACCTGGCCGACGACTACATCATTGTCTACACCGCCGGCCACGGTCACGAGCGCACCGAAACCAAGATCATCGAGAAGCTCGACTCCGACGAAGCCCGCGCCCACCTGGGTGATGAGTACGACCGTTTTGTCGACCAGCTGGAACTGGTGCAGGGCGCCTGCCACGAGTTCAACCAGCAGGAATTCCTCGACGGCCAACTGACTCCGGTGTTCTTCGGGACCGCCCTGGGCAACTTCGGTGTCGACCACGTACTCGACGCGGTCGTCGACTGGGCGCCGCGCCCACTGGCACGGGTGGCCAACGAGCGCACCGTGGAACCGGTGGAAGAGAAGTTCTCGGGCTTCGTGTTCAAGATCCAGGCGAACATGGACCCCAAGCACCGCGACCGTATCGCCTTCATGCGCATCTGCTCCGGCAAATACGAAAAAGGCATGAAGATGCGCCACGTGCGCACCGGCAAGGACGTGCGCATCGGCGACGCCCTGACGTTCTTCTCCTCCGAGCGTGAACAGCTGGAAGAGGCGTTTGCCGGCGACATCATCGGCCTGCACAACCATGGCACCATCCAGATCGGCGACACCTTCACCGAAGGCGAAACCCTGGGCTTCACCGGCATCCCGCACTTCGCCCCGGAACTGTTCCGCCGTGTACGCCTGCGCGACCCGCTCAAATCCAAGCAACTGCGCCAGGGCCTGCAACAACTCGCGGAAGAGGGCGCCACCCAGGTGTTCTTCCCCGAGCGCAGCAACGACATCATCCTCGGCGCCGTCGGTGTGCTGCAGTTCGATGTGGTCGCCAGCCGCCTGAAAGAGGAATACAAGGTGGAGTGCTCGTATGAGCCAATCACCGTGTACTCCGCGCGGTGGATCGAGTGCAGCGATAAGAAGAAGTTGGAAGAGTTCTCCAACAAGGCCGTGGAAAACCTCGCGGTGGACGGTGGCGGTCACCTGACCTACCTCGCGCCTACCCGAGTGAACCTGGCGTTGATGGAAGAGCGCTGGCCGGATGTGAAATTCCGCGCGACCCGCGAGCATCATTAAGGGCTGAGCGGTAAATAGAAGGGTGAAGCTGTGATGGCTTCACCCTTTTTATTGGCCAAACACAAAATAAAATGTGGGAGGGGGCAAGTCGAATCGTCGCACCGCCCCTCCCACATTTTGATCTTCATCGATCAGGGCCATTGGCGAGAAACCCACATCCCGTCTAGCGTTTCAGGTATTTCACTTACCCATCGACGGAATAGGAGGCCACCGTGCGTATAACTCAACGCGCCATTCAACTGGTGCTGCTGGGGGCTCTGGGGTTGTCCGCCTCATTGGCGCTTGCAGGCGCCGGAGCGCCCCAATGGAAGGACACGGGCCCTGTCACCAAGAAGAAGCAGCAGGAGGTCAACTCCGGAAGTTGGCAACCCCAGGCGCAGCCTGCGCCCAAGGAGGATGCGGAAAACCCCTATAACGAAGGGGAAGACAGCGAAACCTATGATGACGGTGACACCTGATAGCTGGCGCAAACCCTCTATCACAACTAGCTTCAAGGACTGGCGACGGTAAATCGCTGTCGTACGGATTCATCTACTGACTGGACGGAAATCGACCATGACTATCTTTCAACGTGTAGTGCTGTTGCTGAAAGTGTTGGTGATGCTATCCCTGGGCATCTCGTCCGCATGGGCCAATGCGGCTGTGCAGAGCCAGGCGCCGGGCTTTGTGGCGGCGAAGACGGTGCAGGCCGGTGGTTTGCAACTGGCCAAGAGCGAGTCGGAACCCGGTGACGAAGATCAAGGCGGCTCAAAGGATGATGACGACCAGCAAGCGCCGCCAGATGACGATGACACTGAAGGTGACAGCGACACCTGATACGTCTGGGCTCCCCTGCCTGTAATGCCCGCGATCGTTCCCGCGCTCTGCGTGGGAACGCATTCTTTGACGCTCCCCATTACCTTTGATTGCTGAGCCGATCTGTCAGGTTTGACAGTAGACGGCCGGCGCTCGCCTCCTTATTTTTCAGGTGTCTTTATCCAGGGGCCTTTCAATGCCTGAAACAGGAGAGCACCATGAAAAACAAAGCGACGGGACGGTTTAAATGGAAAGTGGGAGCTCAGGCCTTTGAATCGACCGATCTGGATTTTGTGGCTGATGACCAAAGCGAGGATTTCGTGGTTCAAGCCCGTTCCACTGCAATCGACGGTGTAGATCTAGAGCTGACGCTTTATATTCCAGAACGAGACCCGCAAAGTAAAAAATACACCTACGGTTCCCATGACGAGTATCAAGCCTCGGTTCATTACACTGTCGGCGGTCGACCTAATAGTTGGGAGGGCGGCTACGTGGTTCGGGAAGCGGCGGACTTTTCTTCCATCGATCCGGGCATTTGGCGCGTCAAGCTCATTTTTGGGATTGAGGTTGCCCTGAACGGCGGTGTTATTTCGATAAAGGGCGAGGGCGAAGTCAAGGGGGCTGCTCCCTGGGGTAAAACCCTGCGCAAGCGTTTTCCATCCAAGCCCAAAAGAAAGCCCCTCCCACCAGGCTGATGCGCAACCTGATGGGAGGGGCTGTAGAACACATGCAATGCCCTGGGCTTAGTCACCCAGGGCATTTTTGTTGCGGTGTCACGCCACAAATTGCTCCGCGTAATGGCAAGCCACCTGGCGGTTATCCAGCGGCCGCAACTGCGGCTCCTCGGTGCTGCACCGCGCCGTCGCGTACGGGCAACGCTTGTGGAACGCGCAGCCCGGCGGTGGGTTCAGTGGGTTGGGCAGCTCGCCGACGATCTTGATCTTCGGCTTGTTCGGGTCCGGGTGGATGGTAGGGGTGGCCGACAGCAGCGCCTGGGTGTACGGATGCAGCGGGCGTGCGTAGATGTCTTCCTTGGGGCCCACTTCCACCGGGCGGCCGAGGTACATCACCATCACGTCATCGGCGACATGCTGCACCACCGCCAGGTTGTGGGAGATGAACACGTAGGCCGTGTTGAATTCCTGCTGCAGGTCCATGAACAGGTTGAGCACCTGGGCCTGGATCGACACGTCGAGTGCCGAGGTCGGTTCATCCGCCACCAGCACTTTCGGTTGCAGCATCATCGCGCGGGCCAGGGCGATGCGCTGGCGCTGACCACCAGAGAACATGTGCGGGTAGCGCTGATAATGCTCGGGGCGCAGGCCCACTTGCTTCATCATCGCCTGCACTTTTTCGCGGCGTTCGGCGGCGGACAGGTTGGTGTTGATCAATAGCGGCTCGCCGAGTTGATCACCGACCTTCTGGCGTGGGTTCAACGACGCGTACGGGCTCTGGAACACCATCTGCACGTCTTTGCGCAATTGCTTGCGTTGGGCCTTGTCGGCACCGGCGACTTCCTGGCCGGCGATTTTCAGGGAGCCCGAAGACGGCTCTTCAATCAGCGTGAGCGCACGGGCCAGGGTGGATTTGCCGCAACCCGACTCGCCCACAACCGCGAGGGTCTTGCCGGCTTCCAATTCAAAGGACACGCCATTGAGTGCGCGCACCAGCGCGTGGCCCTTGAACAGGCCGCGGGACACTTCGTAGTGACGGGTCAGGTCGCGGGCGGTAAGAACGACGGCCATTACGCCACCTCCTGGTTCAAGGGGTAGAAGCAGCGCGCAAGGCTGTTGGTTTTCGGATCAAGGCCGGGACGCTGGGCGCGGCAGCTGTCCTGCACATACGGGCAGCGCGGTGACAGCAGGCAACCCTGCGGGCGGTCATAACGACCTGGAACGATACCCGGCAGCGTGGCCAGGCGAGTGGCGCCGAGGCTGTGCTCGGGGATCGCCTTGAGCAGCGCTTCGCTGTACGGGTGCGCCGGAATGTCGAACAACTGCGGCACCTGGCCGACTTCCACGGCTTGGCCGGCGTACATCACGCACACGCGCTGGGCGGTTTCCGCCACGACAGCAAGGTCGTGAGTGATCAGCACCAGGCCCATGTTTTGCTCTTTCTGCAGGGCCAGCAGCAGTTCCATGATCTGCGCCTGGATGGTCACGTCCAACGCCGTGGTCGGTTCGTCCGCGATCAGCAGTTTCGGCTCGCCGGCAATCGCCATGGCGATGGCCACACGCTGGCTCATACCGCCGGACAGTTGGTGCGGGTAGGCATCCATACGGCTGGCAGCGCCCGGGATTTCAACCTTTTCCAACAGTTCGATGGCACGCTTGCGCGCTTGCTTGCCGGACATTTTCAGGTGCAGGCGCAGCACTTCTTCGATCTGGAAGCCCACGGTGTAGCTGGGGTTCAGCGCGGTCATCGGGTCCTGGAACACCATCGCCAGGTCTTTGCCGACGATCTGGCGGCGCTGGCGGTTGCTCAACTTGAGCATGTCCTTGCCGTCGAAGTTCAGGGCGTCGGCAGTAACGATGCCGGGGTGCTCGATCAAGCCCATCAGCGCCATCATGGTTACGGATTTACCCGAGCCCGACTCGCCAACGATGGCCAGTACTTCGCCTTTGTCGACGGAAATGTCGAGGCCATCGACCACCGGCACGGCGGTCTTGTCGCCGAAGCGCACGTTGAGATTCTTGATTTCTAACAGTGACATGGGAATCTCCTCAGGCGGCGTTCTTGAGTTTCGGGTCCAGCGCATCGCGCAGGCCGTCGCCCATCAAGTTGATTGCCAGCACGCTGAGCAAAATGGTCAAACCCGGCAGGCTCACCACCCACCAGGCGCGTTCGATGTAGTCACGGGCCGAAGCCAGCATGGTGCCCCACTCTGGGGTTGGCGGTTGTACGCCAAGGCCGAGGAAGCCGAGGGCCGCAGCATCGAGGATCGCCGAAGAGAAGCTCAAGGTGGCCTGGACGATCAGCGGTGCCATGCAGTTGGGCAGCACGGTGATGAACATCAGGCGCGGCAAGCCGGCGCCGGCGAGGCGGGCGGCAGTCACGTAGTCGCGGTTCAGTTCGCCCATCACCGCAGCGCGGGTCAGACGCACGTAGGACGGCAGCGACACGATCGCGATGGCGATCACGGTGTTGATCAGGCCAGGGCCGAGGATTGCCACAATGGCGACGGCCAGCAGCAGCGACGGCAGGGCCAGCATGATGTCCATCAGACGCATGATGGTCGGGCCGAGCAAGCGCGGGAAGAACCCGGCGAACAGACCCAGCAGAATGCCCGGGATCAGCGACATCACCACCGACGACAAACCGATCAGCAACGACAGGCGCGAGCCCTGGATCAGGCGTGAGAGCAGGTCACGGCCCAGCTCGTCGGTGCCGAGCAGGAACTGCATCTGCCCACCTTCCAGCCAGGCCGGTGGGGTCAGCAGGAAATCGCGGTATTGCTCGCTGGGGTTATGCGGTGCCACCCACGGAGCGAAGATCGCGCAGAACACGATCAGCAACATGAACAGCAGGCCGGCAACTGCGCCTTTGTTCTTGGAGAAGGCTTGCCAGAATTCTTTGTACGGGGACGGGTACAGCAGGCTTTGATCGACTGCTGACACTGGAGTAGGTGTGGTCATGGTCATGATCTCAGCGCTGGTGACGGATGCGTGGGTTGGCGAAGCCGTAGAGGATATCCACCACGAAATTCACCAGGATCACCAGGCAGGCGATCAGCAGGATGCCGTTCTGCACCACCGGGTAGTCCCGCGCGCCAATGGCTTCGATCAGCCATTTGCCGATGCCGGGCCACGAGAAGATGGTTTCGGTCAGGACCGCACCGGCCAGCAGGGTGCCGACTTGCAGGCCGACCACGGTCAGTACCGGAATCAGCGCGTTACGCAGGCCGTGCACGAACACCACGCGCGCCGGCGACAGGCCTTTGGCCTTGGCGGTACGGATGTAGTCTTCGCGCAGCACTTCCAGCATCGACGAACGGGTCATCCGCGCGATCACGGCCAGCGGAATGGTGCCGAGCACGATGGCCGGCAGGATCAGGTGGTGCAGAGCGTCGAAGAACGCGTCCGGCTCGTCAGCCAGCAGCGTGTCGATCAGCATGAAGCCGGTGCGCGGCTCGATGTCGTAGAGCAGGTCGATCCGCCCGGAAACCGGGGTCCAGCCCAGGCTGACCGAGAAGAACATGATCAGGATCAGGCCCCACCAGAAGATCGGCATCGAGTATCCCGCCAGGGAGATGCCCATCACCCCGTGGTCGAACAGGGATCCTCGCTTCAATGCCGCGATCACCCCGGCCAACAGGCCCAGGATACCGGCGAACAACAGGGCGGCCATGGACAGTTCCAGGGTCGCGGGGAAGAGGGCGGTGAATTCAGTCCACACGCTGGTGCGGGTCCGCAGCGATTCGCCAAGGTCACCCTGGGCGAGCTTGCCGACGTAATCCAGGTATTGCGCATACAGCGGCTTGTTAAGGCCAAGGCGTTCCATTGCCTGTGCGTGCATCTCGGGGTCGACGCGCCGCTCGCCCATCATGACTTCGACGGGGTCGCCAGGGATCATGCGTATCAACGCAAACGTGAGCAACGTGATGCCGAAGAACGTGGGGATCAATAACCCCAGTCGGCGGGCAATAAAACTAAACATCTTGTCGTGTACCTCAATCAGCCGGTTAGGCAGGTCCGGCGCCGTCAATGTCGACGGCGCCGAGCGTTTTTCTTATTTACTTCACCTGGGTGGTGGCGAAGTTATTGTTCGTCAGAGGGCTTTGGGTATAACCCTCGACGTTCTTGCGCATAGCGGTGAAAATTTTCGGGTAAGCCATGGGGATCCATGGTTGGTCCTTGTCGAAAACGTCCATGGCTTGTTCATAGAGTGCAGCGCGTTGTGCGGGTTCAGCCACAGCGCGCGCCTTGTCGATCAAGTCTTGAAACTCTTTGTTACACCAGCGCGCGTAGTTTTCGCCGTTTTTCGCTGCATCGCAACTCAGGTTCGGCGTGAGGAAGTTATCCGGGTCACCGTTATCCCCCGCCCATCCGGCGGATACCATGTCGTGCTCACCGTTTTTAGCACGCTTGAGCATTTCGCCCCATTCCATGACTTTGATATTCACCTTCAGGCCAATCTGCGCCAGATCCGCCTGCATGCGCTGGGCGCCGAGCATCGGGTTAGGGTTGGTCGGGCCGCCGCCGTTACGGGTGAACAGGGTGAACTCGGTGCCTTCCGGCACACCCGCTTCCTTGAGCAGGGCACGGGCCTTGTCGAGGTCGCGCGGTGGGTTTTTCAGCTTGTCGTTGAAGCCCAGCAGCGTAGGGGGAAACGGGCCGGTGGCATCGACAGCGTTGCCTTTGCCGTACAGCGATTCGTTGTAGCCTTTTTTGTCGAACGCGATGTTGATCGCGTGACGCACCCGCGCGTCGCTCATGTACTTGTGGGTGGTGTTCAGTGCGGTGTAGGCGGTGGTCATCGCCGCCAGTTCATCGACCTTCAGGTTCGGGTCTTTCTTGATGCTGGGCAGGTCATCGGGCTTGGGATATAGCGCGACCTGGCATTCGTTGGCCTTGAGCTTCTGCAGGCGCACGTTGTTATCGACCGCAATGGCCAGAATCAAGGGATCGGCCGGCGGCTTGCCACGGAAGTACTCCGGGTTGGCCTTGAAGCGCACCTGGGCATCTTTCTGGTAGCGGATGAAGATGAACGGGCCGGTACCGATCGGCTTGCTATTGAGCTCATCGGTCTTACCGGCGGCGAGCAGTTTGTCGGCGTATTCAGCGGAGTGGATGGCGGTAAACGGCATCGCGACATCGGCCAGGAACGGTGCTTCAGGGCGCGTCAGGGTGAAGACCACCGTGTGGTCATCAGTCTTCTCGACACTTTTGAGCAGTTCCTTGAAGCCCATGCTTTCGAAATAGGGGAAACCCGTGGTGGATTTGTTATGCCAAGGGTGTTTCGGGTCCAACTGGCGCTGGAAGCTCCAGAGCACGTCATCGGCATTCAAGTTACGCGTGGGTTTGAAATAGTCGGTGGTGTGGAACTTGACGTCATCGCGCAGGTGGAACGTATAGGTCAGGCCGTCGTCACTGATTTCCCAGCTCTTGGCGAGCGCGGGAACAATTTCAGTGGTGCCTGGCTTGAAGTCCACCAAACGGTTGAACATGGTTTCGGCGGCGGCGTCAGCGGTCACGGCCGTGGTGTACAGGACCGGGTCAAAACCCTCCGGGCTGGCTTCGGTGCAGACCACCAGTGGTTTGGCCGAAACGCCGATGGCCACGCTCAACAGCGCGGCAGCCACGGCGGCTTGTAGTGGGAGCAATTTCATTCGGAGCCCTCTGCAATCGATGGGACCAGACAAGCGTAGACGGCGGGCTCATCCTGAGCCCGCCGTCTACCTGGCGCTAATTAAAGAATGTTGAACGGGATGGTGGTGACCAGGCGGAACTCTTTGATGTTGCCGTCAGCTTGTTGGGCGCTGGCGCGGTGAGTCACGTAGGTGCCACGGATGGTGGTCGCTTTGAGCGGGCCGCTCTGGATTGCGTAGGACGAACCGATACCGTATTCCTGGTGCTTCTCGCCATCCATCAGGCGCAGGTCGCTGCGCGATGCGCCGGCTTCACCGTAGGCGGTGCCGTTGTAGTGAGTACCGTCGATGCCCCAGCCGCGAGCGGAGTAGATGTTGAACTTCAGGCCTGGCACGCCGTATTCGGCCATGTTGATGGCGTAGGCGACCTGGAAGGACTTCTCGTTCGGGCTGTTGAAGTCCGAAGTCAGGGAGTTGGCCAGGTAGATGCCGTTGGTTTCGTGCAGGTAGTCGAAGTACTCGTCACCGTTCACTTCCTGGTACGAGAAGGTCAGGGTGTGAGCCTGGTGGGTCAAGCCCAGGGACAACGAGTAAGTGTCGTTGTCGATGTTGCCCATCTTCTTGCTGCCGGTGTCGGTGGTCTTGTAGTAGTTCAGGCCGGTGGTCAGAGCCAGGGTCTGTGCATCACCCAGTTCGTGGGTAGCGCCGAAGTAGTACTGGTTCCAGAAGTCTTCGACGTTGGCGGCGAACACGCTGGTTTTCAGGCTCTTGAATGGCTGGTAGTTGAAGCCCAGGGTTTTGACCTTGTCGGTTTCCTGGCCATTGCCGTATTCGGAACGGAATTTCGACAGGCTCTGTTCGGTACGCGGCGAAACGCGATCGAAGATACCGCCCTGGAACGACAGGTTGCTGAACTCTTCGCTGTTGAAGCTCACACCTTCAAAGCTCGACGGCAGGGCACGGTTGCCGATGGTGTCGACAATACCGGTGCTGAAGTTCTGGCGACCGGCGGTCAAGGTGGTGTTGGAGACACGGAACTTGACGTTGGCCAGGCCCAGTTTGCTCCACTGGCCTACAGCGTCGCCGCCGGAATCCGCCAGGGTACGGTTGGAGCCGCCAGCGATGTCCTTGCGGTCGCGATCAAGGGCGATGAAGTTGTAGGCAGCGACTTCGGTGCTGACCCCAACAGTGCCTTGGGTGAAGCCCGAGGTGTAGTTGAGGATGGTGCCCTGGGCCCAGTTGATACGGCGCGAGATCGGCGTCTTCACACCGTCTTTGCGGTAGCTGAAGCGGTCATTGCGAAACTTCATTTCGTTCGCGTACCAGTTACGCGTGGTACCGCCCAGGCTTTGACCGTCGATAAAGCCCTTGGCCTCGCTTTGGGCGCTGGTGCCAGCCAACGTGGTCGGCACGAAGTCCTGGCTTTGGGTTTCAGCGTAGGCGGTGGCCGTGATGCTGCTGATGGCCAGGGCCAGAAGCGCTTTGCTGCTCAGTTTCATGGATGAAGCTCCTTTGGTTCTCTTTTTAATGCCGGTCTTTTTTGGTGATCCGGCTATTGGGTGTGTAACTCGTTCAAGTCATTGCAAACGTTTGGCGTAGGAAAAATCCCAACAAAAGGCCGCGCGTTTGCAGCAAGGCGGGGGCCGCCCTGCGCAATCCGGTTATTTTCTTATGGGGTGATACTGACGCCCGAGAACACGTTGCGGCCGAAGGGGCTGACCTTGAACCCTTCGACTTTGGCGCTTAACGGCTGGTTGACCGTCGAGTGGGCGACTGGCGTGATCGGCACCTGCTGCTTGAGCAGTTGCTGCGCCTGTTTGTACAGAACAGTCCGTTGTTCGCGGTCGGTGACGACCTTGGCTTGCTTGATCAGCTTGTCGTACGCCGGGTCACACCACATGGAGTAGTTGTTCCCGCCAATGGCGTCGCAGCTGTAGAGAGTGCCCAGCCAGTTGTCCGGGTCACCGTTGTCGCCGGTCCAGCCGATCAGGCTCACATCGTGCTCACCGTTCTTGGTGCGCTTGATGTATTCGCCCCATTCGTAGCTGACGATCTTGACCTTGAGGCCGATCTTGGCCCAGTCGCTTTGCAGCATCTCGGCCATCAGCTTGGCGTTGGGGTTGTACGGCCGTTGCACCGGCATCGCCCACAGGGTGATTTCGGTGCCTTCCTTCACGCCGGCGGCCTTGAGCAGTTCCTTGGCTTTTTCCGGGTTGTAGGCGGCGTCCTTGATGGTCTCGTCGTAGGACCATTGCGTCGGCGGCATGGCGTTGACCGCCAGTTGCCCGGCGCCCTGGTACACGGCGTTCAGGATGCTCTGCTTGTTCACCGCCATGTCCAGCGCCTGGCGCACTTCAAGCTGGTCGAATGGCTTGTGGCGCACGTTGTAGGCGATGTAGCCCAGATTGAACCCCGGCTTGGTCAGCAATTGCAGGTTCGGGTCGGCCTTGAGGGCGTCGACGTCAGCCGGGCGCGGATGCAGGGTCACCTGGCATTCGCCGGCCTTGAGTTTTTGCACGCGCACCGAGGCGTCGGTGTTGATGGCGAAAATCAGCTGGTCGAGCTTGACCTTGCTCGGGTCCCAGTACTGTTTGTTGGCCACATAGCGGATCTGCGAATCTTTCTGGTAACGCTGGAACACGAAGGGGCCAGTGCCGATCGGCTTCTGGTTGATGTCGCTGGGCTTGCCGGCCTTGAGCAGTTGCTCGGCGTATTCGGCCGACAGGATCGCAGCGAAGCTCATGGCGATGTTCTGGATGAACGCGGCGTCGACCGTGTTCAGGGTGATCACCACGGTGTGCGCGTCGGTTTTGGCGACCTTGGCAATGTTCTTGTTCAGGCTCATCCCGTTGAAGTACGGAAACTCGGTGGGGTAGGCCTTGCGAAACGGATGGTCGGGGTCAAGCATGCGGTTGAAGGTGAACAGCACGTCGTCGGCGTTGAAGTCCCGGGTCGGCTTGAATTCCTTGTTGCTGTGGAATTTCACCCCTTCACGCAGATGAAAGGTATAGGTCAGGCCGTCTGGCGAAATATCCCACTTGGTTGCCAGCGCAGGCACGACACCGGTCTCGCCCTTTTCAAACTCAACCAGGCGGTTGTACAGCGGCTCGGCCACATCGTTATCGGTGGCGGTGGTGTACTGCGCGGTGTCGAAGCCGGCCGGGCTGCCTTCCGAGCAGAACACCAGGCTCTGCTTGTCGGCGGCGTGACCCATCGTGGCGGCAGCCAGCAGGCTGGTGCCAAAAAGTGCGGATAGAACGGTGGTATGGCGCATGACGATCCCGATCCTTGTTTGTAGTTGTCATCAGTGAGCAATCACCCCGGCGTTCAGCCAGGGAGACATCACTGATCCCACGCGCAGCAAGTGCCTTTCCGAATTGGGAGCCTCTGCTGTCCTACGACGTTATGGGTCGCGGACTTCGCAGTAAATGCGCCAAATCGGACTGACCTTGTAGGCAATGGAGTCGCACTGCGCAGTTCATTGCTGTAGGAAGCAACGGTTTCGAGTGTGGTCCATGTCCTACGGCCAAGGCGGATGCAATAACGGCGACGTTTATGCAACGTCGCCGCCAGTGATCCTTACTTGCCGCTTACGCTCACGCCGTAGAAGGAGTTCAAGCCAAACGGGCTGATCTTGAAGTCCTGCACGGTGTTGCGCATGGGTTGATACACCGTCGAGTGCGCGATAGGTGTCATCGGGACTGCATCTTTGAGGATATGTTGCGCCTGCTTGTACAGCTCGGTGCGTTTGGCGACGTCCGACGTTGCCTTGGCTTCTTTGACGATGCCGTCGAATTTCTTGTCGCACCACTTGGAGAAGTTGTTGCCGGCCAGCGAGTCGCAGCCGAACAGCACGTTCAGCCAGTTGTCCGGGTCACCATTGTCGCCGCTCCAGCCAATGATCATGGCCTGGTTCTCGCCGCCTTTGGAACGCTTGATGTACTCGCCCCATTCGTAGCTGACAATGTTGACCTTCAGGCCGATCTGTTTCCAGTCGTTCTGCAGCATCTCGGCCATCAGTTTGGCGTTCGGGTTGTACGGACGTTGAACCGGCATGGCCCACAGGGTGATCTCGGTGCCGTCTTTGACGCCGGCCTGCTTGAGCAGGTCCTTGGCCTTGGCCACGTCGTACGGTGCATCCTTGATGGTGGTGTCGTAGGACCATTGGGTTGGTGGCATGGCGTTGACGGCCAGTTGGCCGGCGCCCTGATACACGGAGTCGATGATCTGCTGCTTGTTCACCGACATGTCCAGCGCTTCACGTACGCGCAGGTCGGACAGTGGGTTGGCGGCGGTCTGGCCCTTGAGGACCGGCATCACGTTGTAAGCGATATAGCCCAGGTTGAAACCGGCTTGATGCGGCAGTTTCAGGTCCTTGTCATCGCCCAGCGCCTTGAGGTCGGCCGGACGTGGGAACAAGGTGATCTGGCATTCATTTTTCTTCAGCTTCTGGATACGCACCGACGGGTCGGTGGTGATGGCGAAGATCAGGTTGTCGATCTTCACGTCTTCAGGTTTCCAGTAGTCCTTGTTGCCGGTGTAACGGATGTTCGAGTCTTTCTGGTAGCTCTTGAACACGAACGGGCCAGTGCCGATTGGCTTCTGGTTGATGTCCGCGGCCTTGCCGTCTTTCAACAGTTGGGCGGCGTATTCAGCCGACTGGATCGAAGCGAAGCTCATCGCCAGGTTCTGGATGAAGGCGGCGTCCACGGTGCCAAGGGTGAACTTGACAGTATGGTCATCGACTTTTTCGATGTTCTTGATGTTGGTGTCCATCCCCATGTCCGTGAAGTACGGGAACTCGGTGGGGTAGGCCTTACGGAACGGATCGTCCTTGTTGATCATGCGGTTGAACGTGAACAGCACGTCATCGGCATTGAAGGTACGGGTCGGCTTGAAGTACGAGGTGGTATGGAACTTGACGCCATCACGCAGGTGGAAGGTGTAGGTCAAGCCATCCGGGGACACGTCCCAGCTGGTGGCCAGCCCAGGAATCACAGCGGTGCCGCCGCGTTCGAACTGGGTCAGGCGGTTGAACATGGTTTCGGCCGAGGCATCGAAGTCTGTTCCGGTGGTGTACTGGCCTGGGTCGAAACCGGCCGGGCTCCCTTCGGAGCAGAACACCAGGTTAGTCGCCGCTTGGGCGAAAGGAGCTGCGGCCATAAGGCCAGCGCTAACAATTAACGGAATGACTGCGTGTTTAAGCATGTTGGCCTCATGATTTGTTGTCATTTTTGGTGGTGAGGGCGACCTCGTGAGTCGGCCTGCGGATACTTATGCAGGCGCCATACCCATTGCAAGATGCTGAACCGTTGCGAGGGTGAAACAGTGGTACGAACGTACAGGAATGTCGCAATTATGAAAGTTTCGACATATTTGCGCATATTTCGAGGGTTTTTTCGGTGCATTCATCGCACCAAAAAAGCCCAGCCGAGGCGTCTGGCGCACTCGGTTGGGGCGTTGCTGTTACTTATCTAGACTCACGCCGTAGAACGGTGTCAGGCCAAAGGGGCTGATCTTGAAGTCCCGCACTTCCTTGCGCAGGGGCTGGAAAACCGTCGAGTTTGCAATAGGTGTTATAGGTACTTGTTCCTTAAGGATTTTTTGTGCCTGTTGATACCACTTTATGCGCTGTTCGCGGTCGTTGCTGACCTTGGCCTGCTGCACCAATTTGTCGTAGGCCGGGTTACACCATTTGGCGTAGTTGCTGCCCTTCACCGCAGCACAACTGTAGAGCACGCCGAGCCAGTTATCCGGGTCGCCGTTGTCGCCGGTCCAGCCATAAATCATCGCGTCATGCTCGCCGTTTTTGGCGCGCTTGATGTACTCGCCCCATTCGTAGCTGACGATGTTGGCCTTGATCCCGATCTTTTCCCAATCCTGCTGGATCATTTGCGCCGACATGCGCGCGTTCGGGTTGGAGGCGCGTTGCACGGTCATTGCCCATAGGTTGATGGTGGTACCTGGTGCAACCCCTGCTTCTTTTAGTAGCGCCTTGGCTTTGGTCGGATCGTAGGGCGCGTCCTTGATGGTGGGGTCATAAGACCACTGCGCTGGAGGCAGCGCGTTCTGCGCCAATTGTCCGGCACTCTGGTACACCGCCTTGATAATCGCCGGCTTGTCGATCGCCATGTCCAGGGCCTGGCGCACCTTGAGCTGATCCAGCGGCGGGTGGGTCACGTTGTAGGCCAGGAAGCCCAGGTTGAAACCAGCCTGCTGCAGCACGCGCAAGTTCGGGTCCTGTTTCATCACTTCGATATCGGCAGGGCGCGGGTAGCCGCTGACCTGGCATTCGCCGGCCTTGAGCTTCTGCAAGCGCGACGCGGCATCCGGGGTGATGGCGAACACCAGGTTGTCGAGCTTCACATCCTCGGGCTTCCAGTACTGTTTATTGGCCACGTAGCGGATCTGCGAATCCTTCTGGTAGCGCTTGAACACAAACGGCCCGGTGCCTACGGGTTTCTGGTTGATCTCTTCGGCCTTGCCCTGCTTGAGCAGTTGCGCGGCGTACTCGGCGGATTGCACCGAGGCAAAGCTCATGGCCAGGTTTTGCACAAACGACGCATCGACGTTGTTCAGGTTGAAGCGCACGGTGTGGTCGTCAAGTTTCTCGACGCTCTTGATCGTGGTGTTCAAGCCCATGTCGGTGAAGTACGGCGACTCGGAGGGGTAGGCCTTGCGGAACGGACTGTCGGCATCCAGCAGGCGATTGAAGGTGAACAGCACGTCATCCGCGTTGAAATCGCGGGTAGGGGTGAAGAAATCGGTGGTGTGGAACTTGACGCCATCGCGCAGATGGAAGGTGTAGGTCAGGCCGTCTTTGGAGATGTCCCAGCTTGTCGCCAGGCCAGGTTCGACTTCGGTGCCGCCACGCTTGAACTGCGTGAGGCGGTTGAACACGGTTTCGGCCGAAGCATCGAAATCGGTGCCGCTGGTGTACTGGCTGGGGTCGAAGCCGGCAGGGCTGGCTTCGGAGCAGTAGACCAGGGTGCTGGCTGCCTGGGCCATTGGCATGAAGCCGAGCAGGCCTGCGGCGAGGAGGAGCGGTTTTAAGGCGATTCTTTCCATGGAGACCCCTGAAGTGGCAGTTGATCACTGTCCGAACGAAAAACGGCGGTTACCGAGGTTACCGCCGTTAAGCATCTTCAGGTAGGTGGAAGGCTGGTGGTGCTGGTCACGGCCTCATTGTTGATCGATGGTTACGGCGTTTTGACCGATACTTCCACGTGGGTTGGCGCATTTTTGTCGATAGTAAAGCGGCTGCCCGCTGAGCTGGAGTGGTGAATGGTAAAGGTGCGTCTGATTTTGACGTTGATGTTGTCCAGGTATCCCTCTTCTACGTGTTTGAGGCGATAGTCGCCGGTGGCCGATACACGGGTAATGTTTTTCGACGGGTCGTAGTCGATGTGATAGGTCGAGTCATTATTGGAGATCGATACGCCCTCGGCCAATACGCCTTCCTTCAATTCGCCAGAGGGTGTTCGGTGCAGGAGAAAAGATTCCATGGCAGGTCCCATTGAACCTTGGTGAGCCACTTCGGAAATACGGGCGCGCAATTCTGGATCGGGAATGATTTGTTCAAACTGTTTGATTTTTTCAGCCTGTATTGCCTGACCATTGCTCCCTGTACTGCGTAAGGTATGTTCAGTGATTCCGTCGGGCGTGGTTGTTCTCAGGTTGTAGTTTCCGCGATTGATATCGAGCACAAAGTTTTTGGAGTAGTCGTTGTCACCTTCCCAATGCGTGGCTTTTTCTTCTGGCAGAAGCTCAAAGTTTGGTTCTTCCAGCGTCCAGGAAACGTTGAGTTTGTGCTTGATTGCACCGCTTTCTTCGAAGTTGCTCGTGGACAAGACATAGTCCGTGTTTTTGCCGAAATCAAAGTAGTTATCAAACGATTCGGTCCCCTGCATTTTTGAGCCGTCAAGTGTCACGAACTGATCGGAGAACTTAGGCGGTATGCTTGATTCGTCACTGGGGGCTGGCGATGGCGTACGTTGCCATGGCCACTTGCGTGCGCCTCCTGGGCCGATTTCACGGGCCCATTCGCCGTCCAGCGTGGAATGAGCGGTCATCACCGGCTTGCGTGTTGCACGATCAATGATCTGTACATAATCGTTGCTCAGTTTGAAATCGCTTTTGATCTCGTACACCTGAGGCGTGCCGGTAGCATCGGTATAGCGGATAAACCATTGGTCCGTGCCATCGGGGGTTTTGATTTGATAGATCCCTTTTGAATTGCGGGTCGCGCCTTCGATCAGTTGCTCGCCGTTTGGCACTGCGTGCTGACTGATATTGGCTGCCTGAGTCGGCTTGAGTCGATTGACGGAGGGCTCTTCGACGATGGGCGTTGTCGGTGTGTCGGTGTCTGGCACCACTGGCTCTTTGACGGTGTCCTCTATGCTCTCGCTGACCGTGGTGACGGCCCCTTGCTCGCCTTTTATTAATTTGCTCGCCTCACCAGCGACAACGGGCACCGCATTCAATACGCCAAACACAATATGGTCCGCGCCACCTGGCTTGCCATGCTTGAGTTGGTCCGCGCCTATCCCGGCTTCCAACGCACCGGCAGCGGCATAAAATACCTCCAGTCCCACTGCGACCTCGGGCATGACGATAGCCAGCGGGGTCATCATCAAGGCGATCTTTGTGGTGGTTTCCAACACTTCAAGGATCGTGGCTTTGGTGACATCTCCATCGGTGGTTATTTCGGTTTCGGCATCGGCGTATGAGCGCTCTTTCTGCCGCCGGGTCATGGTTGTGAATGGGTCATCGGACAGCGGTTCGGTAGTAATGAACCGTTGTGGGTCAAATTCATTGAGACGTTCCAGAGGGCCGGCATCGGGTGCGTCTTTTTTCGACCAGCCGCCGAGCCCGGCCAGCGTTTGATTGACCCCGTCAGAGAAAAAGCGATTGGCCTGGTCACGTAACGGAAAGTGCATCGACAGGGCTTCACGCTTGACCGGATCAGCCGCCTGTTCAGCCAGCCAGTTCTTCATCTCGGCCTGGCTGTTGAACGAATGAATCGGCGAGGAGTTGCCGGGGATATACAGCAACGTACGGTTGAAAGGTTTACCTTCGGCATCGACGCGTGTTGTCTTGTCGGTGATGTAAAGCAGGTCTGTCGACTTGTAGCCATTGATGCTCAGCAGGCCAACTTCCATGTTGGGATCCTTGATGATAGCGGGCGAAAGATCATCAAGTTTGAGCTTCTCCCAGGTCGTGCTCAGCGGCAGGCCGGCGGCGCGCATGGCCAAGTCCGTATCACTATCGCTCAAGCTGTCGTTTTCAAATTGACGCAAAGCACCTCCCACGAAGGATGCTTTACTCATTTGTTCGTACTTGCGCTCATGCGCGGGCCAGAACTCATTCAGGAATTGCGTATACGGTTTGCTGAAGTCGGTGTTCCATACGATGCTACGAAATCCCGCAGGTGTTTGGGGTAGCAGGTTTGTACCGTTGTATACCTCTGGTTGGCCGGGCTGCGCCCCCACGTATATGCCTTCGTAGGTCTTCTGCGGGTGTGCGATCGAAACAACCTTATCAACCACCGCGGGCAAAGGGAGCGCGGGCGCGAGGCGGTCTAGCCAGGTGTGCAGGGTTGATCGCAGCTTTTCGGGCGACGTCTGGTGCTCGTCTTCCTTATTAGCGCTCTGGATGTTATGCAGCGCGGCCTGCGTCAGTGATATTTTATTTAAGACTTTGCCATTCTTGGGTTTTGGTTGCTTGGGGTCATAGTTCAACGTCACGATAAACGTGTTATCCGGATCAATATCCTTGTCCCAGCGTTTCTTCAAGTCGGCCTTGATAATCTCAGCGGTACTCTGGCTTGGAGTCTTGAACCCTTCGGCGGCTTTCCAGATGTACCTTTCCACCCCTGGGTTATATGGCAGGCCCGGAATGAGTGTTTCGTGATGGTTGCGTCGTTTGGCGCTTTTCTGGCGGGGCTCATGCTCAGCGCCGGGAGCAGGCGGTGTGGCAAGGTTTGCCGAGTTGCTGGGTGACTCGGGCACAGATGTCGAGGCAGGGCTTAGGGGCGTCTTTATCATTTGATCTCGCTCTTTTGAAGTGAGCCTCCCTGGCAGCTATGTTTCAGATAGATGCGTGGCAAATGATCGTGGGGACGTTCCGGCCTTACGTTTTGTTCTTTTCACATTGTTGTTACGGCATACATGTTTTGAATAAAACTCTTGGATAGTGCGTTGCTGCGATGAGGTAGGGCGCGTTTCCAGCGCACTATAAGGAGGAACGGGGAAGTGATAGCGTTGTAACGCGAGGTGAGTGCGGCTTTATATAGATATAATTGCCCCCATAAAAAAGGCGCGTCCATTCAGGACGCGCCAGATGCCATAGCATCAGGTAGCAAGCATGGCTGTTGATTCAATGGTTACAGCCCCTTTTGCCCGTTCAGTGCTTTACTGCAGCACTTCGATCACGCCATCGGCACTCATGCTGACCTGGCTGGTGCCGGCTTCCACTTCGGGCGTGGGAGCCGAATCGGCCATCGCGGCTTTCATCATCATCCCGCCACGGGCGTAAGGCATCGGGTAGCCATTTGTGTTGAAGTTCAAGTTGACGATCTTGTAGCCCTTGCCGCCCAGCGCATCGGTGGCCAGTTGGGCGCGAGCCTTGAATGCGGCGACTGCATCCTTGAGCAGCGCATCTTCGCTGGCCTTGCGCGTGGTGTCAGCGATGGCGAAGTCCATGTTTTCCATTTTCAGGGTATTCAGCAGTTCACCGGTGAGCTTGGACAGCGCAGGGAAGTCCGCGCTTTCCAGGCGCAGCTCGGCACGCTCGCGCCAGCCGGTGATCTTCTGGTTCTTGTTGTCGTAGATCGGGTAGCTGTTGCGGCTGCCCTGGCGCAGGGTTACGCCTTTGACTTCGCGGGCCTGGCCCAGCGCCTTGTTCATGGTGGTGGTGATTTCGGCGGCGAGCTTGGCCGGGTCGCTGTTCTGGGACTCGGTATACAGCGTGACGATCATCTTATCGCGGGCCACCTCCTGGCTGACCTCGGCGCGCAGGGAAATCTGGTTGTAGTTCAGCCCTTCGGCGGCCACGGCCGGAAGGCTGGCCAGGGTGGCGAGGCCGAGGGTGATAACAGCGGCACTGCGAGTGAAACGAGACATGAAAGCTCCTTGGGGTGGTCGTGTTCGGTATGACTGTAGACGGTGGCAGCGGGTTCTTCGGGTTTACACATTACCTACAAGTTGTGGCGCTGCCGACGAACGGTCATTTGCCCGGTCTGCGGCAAAGAGCCACACGTGCCGTGCCAGCGGGTCGGCTTCGTTTATACTCCTGCCGATCCGCCTGCAGCGCTCACCGGGAGAGCTCATGCTCGCCGCCGTAAAACTGACTTCCGCCACCCGCCAGAACCTCTGGCGCCTGACGTTCATCCGCACGCTGGTGCTGGCCGCACAGGCTGGCTCCGTCGGGCTCGCCTATTGGTTCGACCTGCTGCCGCTGCCGTGGCTGCAGCTGGGCGTGACCCTCGGGTTCTCCATTGTGCTGTGTGTGTTCACCGCCATCCGGTTGCGCACCACGTGGCCGGTGACCGAGCTGGAATATGCCCTGCAATTGGCTTGCGACCTGTTCATCCATAGTGTGTTGCTGTATTTCTCCGGCGGTTCCACCAATCCGTTCGTTTCTTATTACCTGGTGCCCTTGACCATCGCTGCCGTGACCTTGCCGTGGCGGTATTCGGTGGTGCTGTCGGGTATCGCCCTGACCCTCTACACCCTGTTGCTGGCGCGCTTCTATCCGCTGCAAACCTTCCCCATCGCCCGGGAAAACCTGCAGATCTACGGGATGTGGTTGAGTTTCGCGCTGTCCGCCGCCGTCATCACCTTCTTCGCCGCACGCATGGCCGAAGAACTGCGCCGCCAGGAAGAGCTGCGCGCCATTCGCCGTGAAGAAGGCTTGCGCGATCAGCAACTGCTGGCTGTCGCCACCCAGGCCGCTGGCGCCGCCCATGAACTGGGTACGCCGTTGGCGACCATGAGCGTGCTGCTCAATGAGATGACCCAGGACCATCACGACCCGGCGTTGCAGGAAGACCTCGGCGTGCTGCGCGAGCAGGTCAAGCAGTGCAAGCAGACCTTGCAGCAACTGGTACGCGCCGCCGAGGCCAATCGCCGCCTGGCGGTGGAGATGCAGGATGTGACCCAGTGGCTCGACGAAGCCCTGAACCGCTGGCACCTGATGCGTCCCGAAGCCAGTTACCGTTTTCATCTATTAGGGCAGGGCACCGTGCCGCGCATGGCGCCGCCGCCGGATCTGACCCAGGCCCTGCTCAACTTGCTGAACAATGCCGCCGATGCCTGCCCCGAAGGCCTGGGCGTGCAGTTGGACTGGGATGCCGAAGACGTGACCATCAGCATTCGCGACCACGGCGCGGGCGTGCCGCTGGCCATTGCCGAGCAGATCGGCAAGCCGTTCTTTACCACCAAGGGCAAAGGCTTCGGCCTGGGCCTGTTTTTGAGCAAGGCCAGCGTGACCCGCGCGGGCGGCTCAGTGAAGCTCTATAGTCATGAGGAAGGTGGCACGCTCACCGAGCTGCGCCTGCCCCGTGTCGCACGAGGAGATATCGATGAGTGACGAGATCCAAGTCGAAGGCGAAGAACTGCCGCACCTGCTGCTGGTAGATGACGACGCCACCTTTACCCGCGTGATGGCGCGCGCCATGAGCCGGCGCGGTTTCCGCGTCAGCACCGCTGGATCCGCCGAAGAGGGCCTGACCATCGCCCAGGCCGACCTGCCAGACTACGCCGCGCTCGACCTGAAGATGGACGGCGATTCTGGCCTGGTGCTGCTGCCCAAGCTGCTGGAACTCGACCCGGAAATGCGCGTGGTGATCCTCACCGGTTATTCCAGCATTGCCACGGCCGTCGAGGCGATCAAACGCGGTGCCTGCAACTACCTGTGCAAGCCGGCGGACGCCGACGATGTACTGGCCGCCTTGCTCTCCGAGCACGCCGACCTCGACACCCTGGTGCCGGAAAACCCGATGTCGGTGGACCGCTTGCAGTGGGAGCATATCCAGCGCGTGCTGACCGAGCACGAAGGCAATATCTCCGCCACCGCCCGCGCCCTGGGTATGCACCGCCGTACCTTGCAGCGCAAGTTGCAGAAGCGTCCGGTACGGCGCTGAGCCTGATCTGAACAACAGCTGAACAATCTGCTTCAGGCCGCACGGAGCCTCGAACCGATCAACTATGATCGGTTCGAAAGCCTGTCATCCTTTTCCCTACCGAGCCTGGACAATGAATCAGAACGCTGAGTATTCCGCGGTCAATGACGCGGTGCGTGGGCAATTTTTACGGCGGGTGTGGGGGTTGATCACGCCTTACTGGCGCAGTGAAGAGAAGGGCATGGCCTGGCTGCTGCTGTTGGTGGTGCTGGGGCTGTCGCTGTTCAGTGTCGCCGTGTCGGTGTGGTTCAACAGTTGGAACCGGGATTTCTACAACGCGCTGGAGCACAAGGACTACGACGCCTTTACCCACCTGCTGATGTACTTCAGCGTGATTGCGGTGGTGGCGATTGTGACCGGCGTGTTCACCTCTTATCTGCAACAGATGCTCACCATCCGCTGGCGCCGCTGGCTGACGGAAAGCTACTTTGCCCAATGGCTGGGCCACAAGAATTACTACCACCTGGAATACGGCGGCTACACCGATAACCCCGACCAGCGTATCTCTGAAGACCTCAATGCCTTTACCGCCAGCACCCTGACCCTGGGGCTGGGCTTTATCAGCAACCTGGTGAGCCTGGTGTCGTTCTCGGTGATCCTGTGGGGCGTGTCCGGCAGCATCGAAGTGTGGGGCATCACCATTCCCGGCTACATGTTCTGGGCCGCCCTGGTGTATGCGGTGATCGGTAGCTGGTTGACGCACTTGATTGGTCGAAAACTGATCGGCTTGAGCAACCGTCAACAACGCTTTGAGGCTGACCTGCGTTTCAGCCTGGTGCGGGTGCGGGAGAACGCGGAAAGCATCGCGCTGTTCAACGGTGAGCCCAACGAGCGCCAGCAGTTAAGCGCGCGTTTCGGACGGGTATGGAGCAACTTCTGGAGCATCATGCAGCTCAAGAAGCGCCTGAATTTCTTTACCAGCGGTTACTCGCAGATCGCGATCATCTTTCCCTTTGTCGTCGCGGCCCCGCGTTACTTTGCCGGCAAGATCGAACTGGGCGTGCTGATGCAGGTGGCGCAGGCGTTTGGCAGTGTGCAAGGCAGCCTCAGTTGGTTTGTCGACGCCTACACGTTGTTGGCCAGTTGGCGCGCCACCTGTGATCGTCTGCTGAGTTTCGGCCAAGCCATGCAAGACAACGAAACCCGCACCATGGGCATTGGCCTGCAGCATCAGGGCGCGGGGTTGCAGGTCAAGGACCTGAGCCTGGACCTGGCCGACGGTCGTCACCTGCTGCAAGGCGCCGACCTGACCGTTGCCGAGGGCGAGCGCCTGATGCTCAGCGGTCGCTCCGGCAGCGGCAAGTCGACGTTGCTGCGGGCGATGGGCAACCTGTGGCCCAACGGTCACGGCAATATCCGCCTGCCGGCCGAGCGTTATCTGTTCCTGCCGCAGAAACCCTATTTGCCGATTGGCACGTTGAAGGCGGTGCTGAGTTATCCACAGGACGACAGCGTCTACCCGGCGGAACGTTATGCACAGGTCCTGGAAACCTGCCGCCTGCCCCATCTGATCGGGCGACTGGACGAAGCGAACCACTGGCAGCGCATGCTCTCGCCGGGCGAACAGCAACGCCTGGCGTTTGCCCGCGCCTTGTTGTTTGCACCGCAATGGCTGTACATGGACGAAGCGACGTCGGCCATGGACGAAGAGGATGAGGCAACGCTGTATCAAGCGTTGATCGATCAGTTGCCGGGGCTGAGCATCGTCAGCGTCGGTCATCGCAGCAGCCTCAAGCGCTTCCATGGGCGGCATGTGCGGATCGAGGGGGGGCGTCTTCAGGAACAACTACTGGCTTGAGTCCTTTAGGTCGATGTGGGAGTGGGGCAAGCCCCCTCCCACAACAAAAAGCCCGGCTGATCATCGATCAGCCGGGCTTTTTAGTGCTTGAAGATTAGGTTACTTCTTCAAACCGTAATGCTCATCCAGCATGCCGGGGGCGTTCGGCGTTTTTGGCGCGTAGTCCCGTGGTGGCTCCTGGTTTTCCCGCGGAGGGGTCAGGCGCTCCCGTGGGGTTTGCGGTGCATCGGAATGCAACGCGGCCAGCAGGCGCTGGCGGGTGATGTCGTCGAGGGCGAGGCGGTTGGCGCCATCGGCGAGATGATCCTGTACTTCCTGGTAGCTCTGGGTGAGCTTCTTGACCAGGGTCGCGGTGCTGTTGAAGTGGGTAACAACCTCGTTCTGATAACTGTCAAAACGTTCCTGGATATCATCCAGCTGACGTTGCGTGCGGTTAGGCGCGGCATTCGGCAGCAAGCGAGCAACCAGGAAACCAATGGCGACACCGGCAACCAGGGCAAGAGTCGGCAACAACCAAACTAAGAGCGAGTGTTCCACGAGTCCTTCCTCTATAAACGGCTTTGCTTTACGTTAACGGCTCAAACCTGCGCTGTATACCGCGATTAAGCTCGCAATGATGCCATGCACAGACTTTTAGCTAGACGAGTCGACCCTTTGAGAGGTCACGGAGTTCATTCCTTGCTCATGCGTGAAACCCCCGTTTTGATCGATGGCCCGGTAGGTCAATTGGAAGCCCTGTACCTGGATCACCCCGAGCCACGTGGCCTGGCACTGATCTGTCACCCTAACCCGGTGCAGGGCGGGACCATGCTCAATAAAGTTGTATCGACCCTGCAACGCACCGCCCGCGATGCCGGTTTGATCACCTTGCGTTTCAATTACCGTGGCGTCGGCGCGAGTGCCGGCACCCACGACATGAGCACCGGTGAAGTGGACGATGCCGAAGCGGCTGCCACCTGGCTGCGGGAAAAACACCCCGACCTGCCGATCACCTTGCTCGGGTTTTCCTTCGGTGGCTACGTGGCCGCCAGCCTGGGTGGGCGCCTGGAGGCCAAGGGCGAAAAGCTCTCGCACCTGTTCATGGTCGCTGCGGCGGTGATGCGCCTTCGCGATACCGATGCGTTGCCACAAGGCTGCCCATTGACCCTGATCCAGCCGGAAACCGACGAAGTGGTCGACCCGCAGACCGTCTACGACTGGTCCGCCGCCTTGAATCGCCCCCATGAGCTGCTGAAAGTGGCAGAATGCGGACACTTTTTTCACGGCAAGCTCACCGATCTGAAGGATCTGGTGCTGCCGCGACTCTCGAATTGATAGCAGTCTGATAAGCGATTACCCATGACGACTCGTACCCGTATCCTCACCGGCATCACCACCACCGGCACGCCGCACCTGGGCAACTACGCCGGTGCGATCCGCCCGGCGATCCTCGCCAGCCAGGACGCCAATGCCGACTCCTTTTACTTCCTGGCCGACTACCACGCCCTGATCAAATGCGATGACCCGCAGCGCATCCAGCGCTCGCGCATGGAAATCGCCGCGACCTGGCTGGCCGGTGGCCTGGATGTGAACCGGGTGACGTTCTATCGCCAGTCGGACATCCCGGAAATCCCCGAACTGACCTGGCTGCTGACCTGCGTGGCCGCCAAGGGCCTGCTAAACCGCGCCCACGCGTACAAGGCCTCGGTGGACAAGAACGTGGAAGCCGGCGAAGACCCGGATGCGGGCATCAGCATGGGCCTGTACAGCTACCCGGTGCTGATGGCGGCGGACATCCTGATGTTCAATGCGCACAAGGTGCCGGTGGGGCGCGACCAGATCCAGCACGTGGAAATGGCCCGCGACATCGGCCAGCGTTTCAACCACTTGTTCGGCAACGGTAAAGAATTCTTCACCATGCCCGAGGCGTTGATCGAAGAAAGCGTCGCCACCTTGCCGGGCCTGGATGGCCGCAAGATGTCGAAAAGCTACGACAACACCATCCCGTTGTTCACCAGCGCCAAGGACATGAAGGACGCCATCTCGCGGATCGTTACCGACTCCCGCGCCCCGGGCGAAGCCAAGGACCCGGACAATTCGCACCTGTTCACCCTGTACCAGGCGTTTGCGACCAAGGCGCAGGAAGAAGAATTCCGTGCCGAATTGCTGCAAGGCCTGGGTTGGGGCGAGGCGAAGAACCGTCTGTTCCAACTGCTCGACGGCCAGTTGGGTGAAGCCCGCGAGCGCTACCATCAACTGATGTCGCGCCCATCGGACATGGAAGACCTGCTGCTGGTCGGCGCCAACAAGGCCCGTGCCGTGGCGGCGCCGTTCCTGGCCGAGCTGCGTGAGGCGGTGGGCCTGCGTTCGTTCGTCAACCAGGCTGCGGCGCCCGTGGCGACCAAGAAGAAAGCTGCGAAGGCCGCACGCTTCGTCAGTTTTCGCGAAGACGATGGCAGCTTCCGCTTTCGTCTGCTGGCCGCTGATGGCGAGCAACTGCTGCTGTCGCGCAACTTCGCTGACGGTAAAGCGGCCGGCGCGGTGACCAAGCAATTGCAAAGCGGCGACGCGCTGGACCTGCGCACCGAGGCCCTGGGCTTCAGCGTATGGCTGGACGGTGCCGCCGTGGCCGATAGCGCCGCGTTCGCCGACGAAGCGTCGCGCGATGCTGCCATCGCCGCCTTGCGCGTTGCGTTGACCCCCCTCGAGGATTAACCCGACCAAGGGTTGATTGCCATTATCCAGGGCCGTCGTTACAGTGACGGCCCGTTTTTGTTGCCTTGCTAACGAAATTATGACGCCCCTAGAACGATATCAAGCTGATCTGAAACGCCCTGAATTCTTCCATGACGCGGCCCAGGAAACGGCGGTGCGTCATTTGCAGCGCCTGTACGACGACCTGCTCGCGGCCTCGCAAAGCAAGCCAGGGATGTTCAGCAAGCTGTTTGGCAAGAAAGACCACACGCCGGTCAAGGGCCTGTACTTCTGGGGTGGCGTGGGTCGGGGCAAGACCTACCTTGTGGACACTTTTTTCGAAGCGCTGCCGTTCAAGGAAAAGGTACGTACGCACTTCCACCGCTTCATGAAGCGTGTGCACGAAGAGATGAAGACCCTGCCGGGCGAGAAAAACCCGCTGACCATCATCGCCAAGCGTTTCTCTGAAGAGGCGCGGGTGATCTGCTTCGATGAGTTCTTCGTCTCCGACATCACCGACGCCATGATCCTCGGCACGCTGATGGAAGAACTGTTCAAGAACGGTGTGACCCTGGTCGCCACCTCGAACATCGTGCCCGACGGTTTGTACAAGGACGGCCTGCAACGCGCGCGCTTCCTGCCGGCCATCGCGCTGATCAAACAGCACACTGAAATCGTCAACGTCGACAGCGGCGTCGACTACCGCCTGCGTCACTTGGAGCAAGCGGAGCTGTTCCATTTCCCGCTCAATGAGGCGGCCCACGACAGCCTGAAAAAGAGCTTCCGCGCCCTCACGCCGGAATGCACCCAGGCGGTGGAAAACGACAAGCTGATGATCGAGAACCGCGAAATCATCGCGCTGCGTACCTGCGATGACGTGGCCTGGTTCGAGTTCCGCCAACTGTGCGACGGCCCGCGCAGCCAGAACGACTACATCGAACTGGGCAAGATCTTTCACGCAGTGATTTTGAGCGGTGTGGAACAGATGAGCGTCACCACCGACGACATCGCGCGCCGTTTCATCAACATGGTCGACGAATTCTACGACCGTAACGTGAAGTTGATCATCTCGGCGGAAGTCGAGCTCAAGGACCTGTACACCGGTGGGCGCTTGAACTTCGAGTTCCAGCGCACCTTGAGCCGCTTGCTGGAGATGCAGTCCCACGAATTCCTGTCGCGCGGCCACAAACCCTAAGATCGATGTAGATCAAACTGTGGGAGGGGGCTTGCCCCCTCCCACATTTGTCTTGTGTACGCTCTGACTCAGGCAGCCTGCTGGAATTGCTGGCGGTACTGGTTTGGCGATAGCTCGGTGTGTTGCCTGAACAACCGCGCAAAGAAACTCGCATCGTCGTAACCCACCTCATAACTGATGGTCTTGATGCTCTTGCGGCTGCCCGAGAGCAGGCCTTTGGCCGTCTCGATCCGCAGGCGTTGCAGGTAATGCAGCGGCTTGTCGCCGGTGGCGGTCTGGAAGCGGCGCATGAAGTTGCGGATGCTCATGCCGTGTTCCCGGGCCACGTCTTCGAAGCGGAACTTGTCGGCGAAATGCTCTTCGAGCCAGTGCTGGATCTGCAGGATGATCACGTCCTGGTGCAGCTTCTGACCACCAAACCCGATACGTCCCGGCGAGTAGCTGCGCTGCACCTCGTAGAGAATGTCGCGGGCCACGGCCTGGGCGATGTTGGCGCCGCAGAAGCGTTCGATCAGGTAGATGTAGAGGTCGCACGCCGAGGTAGTGCCGCCGGCGCAATACAAGTTGTCGGCGTCGGTGAGGTGCTTGTCCTGGTTGAGCTGGACCTTGGGGAAGCGTTCGCTGAAGGCATTGAAGAAGCGCCAGTAGGTGGTCGCTTCCTTGCCATCGAGCATGCCGGCTTCGGCCAGCCAGAACACCCCGGTGGCTTCGCTGCAGAGCACCGCACCGCGTGCATGCTGTTCGCGCAGCCACGGCAGCACTTGCGGGTAGCGGGTGCACAAGGTGTCGAAGTCATCCCAGAAGGCCGGCAGCACAATGATGTCGGCGTCTTCCAGGCCGCCGTCCACCGGCATGATCACATCACTGAAACTGCACACCGATTGTCCATCGGGGCTGACCAGGCGTGTTTCAAACCCGGGCGTCAGGCCCAGGCCTTGTTGCTTGCCGTAACGCAGGCTGGCGAGGTGGAAGAAATCCTTGGCTTGCATGAGGGTGGAAGCGAATACCCGATCAATGGCCAAAATGCTGACGCGCCGCAAGGGCGTGGAGATTTGGTTAGACATAATTTCATTTATTCTTATAGGGGAAAGTGGTCACCAGACGGCTGGATCGTCTTATTTTTTGTCGCATGTGTCCAGTGTCCCGTGCTGCTTTCGCGGCATAGTCTCTGTGGGCTCGCTCTTGTCCGACAATCCACGCAGGTGACCCATGATTCCCAGAACCTTGTTCAGCCCGGAACACGAACTCTTCCGCGAGAGCGTGCGCACCTTCCTCGAAAAGGACGCCGCGCCGTTCCATGGGCAATGGGAGAAACAGGGCTATATCGACCGCAATTTGTGGAGCAAGGCGGGGGAGGCGGGCATGTTGTGTTCTCACCTGCCGGAGGAATATGGCGGGCTGGGTGCGGACTTTCTATACAGCGCGGTGGTGATCGAAGAGATCAGCCGGCTGGGCCTGACCGGTATCGGCTTTTCCCTGCATTCGGACATTGTTGCGCCGTACATCCTGCATTACGGCAGTGAAGCGCTGAAACACAAATACCTGCCCAAGTTGATCTCCGGCGAGATGGTCACGGCGATTGCCATGACCGAGCCGGGGGCGGGTTCCGACCTGCAAGGTGTGAAGACCACTGCGGTGCTGGACGGCGACGAGTATGTGATCAACGGTTCGAAGACGTTCATCACCAACGGCTACTTGGCCGAGTTGGTCATCGTGGTCGCCAAGACCGATCCCAAGGCCGGCGCCAAGGGTACCAGCCTGTTCCTGGTGGAGGCCGACACGCCGGGGTTTGCCAAGGGCAAGCGCCTGGAGAAGGTGGGCATGAAGGCCCAGGACACCTCGGAGCTGTTCTTCCAGGATGTGCGGGTGCCCAAGGAAAACCTGCTGGGCCAGGCCGGCATGGGCTTCGCCTACCTGATGCAGGAGCTGCCTCAGGAACGGTTGACCGTGGCGATTGGCGCTTTGTCGTCAGCTGAGGCAGCGCTTGAGTGGACCCTGGATTACACCCGCGAGCGCCAGGCGTTTGGCAAAGCGATTGCGGATTTCCAGAACACTCGCTTCAAGTTGGCCGAGATGGCTACCGAGATTCAGATCGGCCGGGTATTTGTCGACAAGTGCATGGCGTTGCACCTGGAAGGCAAGCTGGATGTGCCCACGGCGGCAATGGCCAAGTACTGGGCCACCGACCTGCAATGCAAGGTGCTCGATGAGTGCGTGCAGTTGCATGGCGGCTACGGCTTCATGTGGGAATACCCGATTGCCCGGGCCTGGGCGGATGCGCGGGTGCAGCGGATTTATGCGGGGACCAATGAGATCATGAAGGAGATCATTGCGCGGGCGCTTTGATTGGGCGGTTCTGCTGATGGCCAAATCGGGGGCAAGCCCCCTCCCACACTTGAATGTATTCACAGATCAAAATGTGGGAGCGGGCTTGCCCCCGATAGCGGTCTTAAGATCAGTCAAGGCGCTGGGTTCGGATGATCCTTCTGAATCGCCTCAATCCCTTCCAGCACTTCCTTCGACAGTTTCAGATTGGCACTGGCAATGTTGCTGTCCAGTTGCTCCAGGCTTGTCGCGCCAATGATGTTGCTGGTCACAAACGGCTGCTGTGTCACAAACGCCAGCGCCATCTGCGCCGGGTCCAGCCCATGTTCCTGCGCCAGTGCAACGTAACGGCTGCATGCCGCTTCCGACTGCGGGTTGAAGTAACGGCTGAAGCGGCTGTATTCCGTCAGTCGTGCCTTCGCTGGGCGGGCGCCATTCTCATACTTGCCGCTGAGCATGCCGAACGCCAGGGGGGAGTACGCCAGCAGGCCGCATTGCTCGCGAATCGCGACTTCCGCCAGGCCCACTTCAAAGCTGCGGTTGAGCAGGTTGTAGGGGTTCTGGATCGACACCGCACGCGGCCAGCCGCGGGCTTCGGCCAGGGCGAGGAATTTCATGGTGCCCCACGGGGTTTCGTTGGACAGGCCGATGTGACGGATCTTGCCGGCCTTCACCTGCTCATCCAGCGCTTCGAGGGTTTCTTCCAGCGGGGTGAGGTTGTCTTCGTCCTTGTGCTTGTAGCTCAGTTGGCCGAAGAAATTGGTGCTGCGCTCCGGCCAATGCAACTGGTAGAGGTCGATCCAGTCGGTCTGCAGGCGTTTGAGGCTGGCATCCAGGGCTTCGACGATGTGCTTGCGGTTGTGGCGCAGGTGGCCGTCGCGGATGTAGTCGATGGTGTTGCCGGGGCCGGCGATCTTGCTGGCGAGGATCCAGTCGGCGCGGTCGCCACGGCTCTTGAAGTAATTACCGATGTAACGCTCGGTGGTGGCATAGGTGTCGGCCTTGGGCGGCACCGGGTACATTTCGGCGGTGTCGAGGAAGTTGATCCCCGCGCCTTTGGCCCGCTCGATCTGCGCGAAGGCCTCTGCCTCGCTGTTCTGCTCGCCCCAGGTCATGGTGCCCAAGGCTATCGCGCTCACGTTCAGATCCGTACGGCCCAGCTGTCGATAATCCATCGGGTACTCCTTCAGGGAAAACAATCATAAAAGCAGGTTGAATTTTTTTTCGCAATCTGCATAATTGCCCACCTCTTTCTGCAGTGGAAGTGATGCGCCGCCTGCCGAAGAATCTTGCCGTTGAACGGACGCGCCGACCCGAGCCCCCGATAGCGTCTGTATCCGGCTGCCTTTGACTTGTCAAAGTACGCACTATTCAGTAAGATCCGCCGTCTAATTTACAGGGCGGCCCCTGAGGCTATTAAAGAATGACAACTTTTACTGCAAAACCGGAAACAGTTCAGCGCGACTGGTTTGTCGTCGACGCCGCTGGTCAGACCCTGGGTCGTCTGGCCACTGAAGTCGCCAGCCGTCTGCGTGGCAAGCACAAGCCTGAGTACACCCCTCACGTTGACACCGGTGACTACATCGTGATCATCAACGCTGAGCAGGTTCGTGTAACCGGCAACAAAGCAAGCGACAAAATGTACTACCGTCACTCCGGTTTCCCAGGCGGTATCAAGTCTTCCAACTTCGAAGGCCTGATTGCCAAGAAGCCTGAAGCCCCGATCGAAATCGCGGTCAAAGGCATGCTGCCTAAGGGCCCACTGGGTCGCGATATGTTTCGCAAGCTGAAAGTCTATGCGGGCGCTGTACACCCTCATGCTGCTCAGCAGCCCCAAGAACTGAAGTTTTAACGGAATAGTTCATTATGTCGGCGACTCAAAATTACGGCACTGGCCGTCGCAAAACCGCAACCGCTCGCGTTTTCCTGCGTCCGGGTACTGGTAACATCTCGATCAACAACCGCTCCCTGGACAACTTCTTCGGCCGCGAAACTGCCCGCATGGTAGTTCGTCAGCCGCTGGAACTGACCGAGACCGTTGAAAAGTTCGACATCTACGTCACCGTTATCGGTGGCGGTGTAAGTGGTCAAGCTGGCGCAATCCGCCACGGTATCACTCGCGCTCTGATGCAGTACGACGAAACCCTGCGTGGCGCTCTGCGCAAAGCTGGCTTCGTGACTCGCGATGCTCGTGAAGTTGAACGTAAGAAAGTCGGTCTGCGTAAAGCGCGTAAGCGTCCGCAGTACTCGAAGCGTTAATTCGCTTTACGTTCCACAAAAACGCCCAGCCTCCTCACGGAGCTGGGCGTTTTTTATTGCCTGCGATTTATGCAGAAAAATCGCCGTGACAACTTGCCACATCCGTAGACCCCCTATACTACAAGGCCTGGAGGCGGAGCCCCGGGCAATTCCCTTGTCAGACGTGGGGCTTTTCATTACCATTCGGCAAAATTTTTATAAGTAAAGATTCAACACTTAGTAGACGCCTGATTTAACAGGCCAAAAAGCTGATGGGAGAGGACTGAATGAGCAATGACGGCGTGAATGCAGGCCGGCGTCGCTTCTTGGTAGCAGCCACATCCGTGGTGGGTGCTGCAGGAGCGGTGGGGGCTGCGGTCCCGTTCGTGGGGTCATGGTTTCCCAGTGCCAAGGCGAAAGCCGCAGGTGCACCGGTGAAGGTGAATATCAGCAAGATCGAGCCAGGCCAGCAGATGATTGCTGAGTGGCGCGGCCAGCCGGTTTTCATTGTTCGTCGTACCGAGGAAATCCTGGGAAATCTCAAGAAGATCGAAGGCCAGTTGTCTGACCCCAAATCCGAGAAATCCGACCAACCCGCCTACGCCAAGAATGAAGTGCGTTCGATCAAGCCGGAGATCCTGCTGCTGGTCGGTCTCTGTACCCACCTGGGTTGCTCGCCTACCTTCCGCCCGGAAGTGGCCCCGGTCGATCTGGGCAAGGATTGGGTCGGCGGTTATTTCTGCCCCTGCCACGGCTCCCACTACGACCTCGCTGGCCGTGTCTACAAATCCCAGCCTGCTCCGCTGAACCTGCCGGTTCCTCCGCATACCTACGAAACTGACGACCTCATTGTCATTGGCCTCGATAAGGAGAACGCGTGATGAGCAAGTTCATGGATTGGGTGGATGCGCGCTTCCCCGCCACTAAAATGTGGGAAGACCATCTCAGCAAATATTACGCGCCGAAAAACTTCAACTTCTTCTACTTCTTCGGCTCCCTGGCCCTGCTGGTGCTGGTCAACCAGATCGTCACCGGCGTCTGGCTGACGATGAGCTATACGCCGTCGGCAGAAGAAGCGTTCGCTTCCGTCGAGTACATCATGCGTGACGTCGAGTACGGCTCGATCCTGCGCCTGCTGCACTCCACCGGCGCCTCGGCGTTCTTTATCGTCGTCTACCTGCACATGTTCCGTGGCCTGCTCTACGGCTCGTACCAGAAGCCTCGCGAGCTGGTGTGGGTGTTCGGCATGCTGATCTACCTGGCGCTGATGGCCGAAGCCTTCATGGGCTACCTGCTGCCGTGGGGCCAGATGTCGTACTGGGGCGCCCAGGTGATCATCTCGCTGTTCGGTGCGATCCCTGTGATCGGCAACGACCTGACCCAGTGGATCCGGGGCGACTACCTGATCTCCGGCATCACCCTGAACCGCTTCTTCGCCCTGCACGTGGTGGCCTTGCCGATCGTGATCCTGGGCCTGGTGGTGCTGCACATCCTGGCGTTGCATGAAGTCGGCTCCAACAACCCGGATGGCGTGGACATCAAGAAGCACAAGGACGAAAACGGCATCCCGCTGGATGGCATTCCGTTCCACCCTTACTACACCGTGAAAGACATTGTCGGCGTGGTGGTGTTCCTGTTCGTGTTCTGCTCGATCGTGTTCTTTTTCCCGGAGATGGGCGGGTATTTCCTGGAAAAGCCTAACTTCGAACAGGCCAACGCCTTCAAGACACCTGAGCACATTGCCCCGGTGTGGTACTTCACGCCGTTCTACGCGATCTTGCGCGCGATCCCCGACAAACTCATGGGCGTGATCGCCATGGGCGCGGCCATTGCTGTGCTGTTCGTGTTGCCCTGGCTCGATCGAAGCCCGGTCAAGTCCATGCGCTACAAGGGCTGGCTGAGCAAGATCTGGCTGTGGGTGTTCTGCATTGCGTTCGTGATCCTGGGTGTACTGGGCGTATTGGCACCAACCCCTGAGCGTACGTTGCTGTCGCAGGTCTGCACCTTCCTGTACTTCGCCTACTTCATTCTGATGCCGTTCTACACCCGGCTCGAGAAGACCAAACCGGTTCCGGAAAGGGTGACTGGCTGATGAAAAAGTTATTTGTTGCTTTGATGCTTGCGGCCCTGCCGCTCCTGTCCTTCGCCGCCGAACACGGTGGCCCGGCGCTGGAAAAAGTCGATATCGACGTGTCTGACAAGGCAGCCATGCAAGACGGCGCGCGTACGTTCGCCAACTACTGCATGGGTTGCCACAGCGCCAAGTTCCAGCGTTACGAGCGGGTGGCCGATGACCTCGGTATCCCCCATGAAATGATGCTGGAGAAGCTGGTATTCACCGGTGCCAAGATTGGCGACCACATGACCATCGGCATGAAGCCCGCCGACGCCAAGACCTGGTTCGGCGCGGCACCGCCCGACCTGACCCTGGTGGCACGTGTACGCGGCACCGATTGGCTCTACGGCTACCTGAAATCCTTCTACGAAGACCCGGCGCGCCCTTATGGCGTGAACAACCGTGTGTTCCCGAACGTCGGCATGCCTAACGTTCTGGTCGGCCTGCAAGGCAAGCAAGTGGTAGGATGCAAGCAGATTCAGGTCGTTGAAGACGGCAAGAAGCAATACGATCCGTTGACTGGCACGCCTTTGACTCATGAAGCGTGCGATCAACTGAAGATAGAAACCCCAGGTTCGTTGACAGACGAGCAGTTCGACGAGAAGGTCAAGAACCTCGTGACCTTCCTGGCCTACTCGGCCAACCCGGTCAAACTGCAGCATCAGCGCATCGGTACGTATGTGTTGCTGTACCTGGCCTTCTTCTTCGTATTCGCCTATCTGCTCAAACGCGAATACTGGAAGGATGTGCATTGATCCAACCGTAAGCAATTGCTGTTAATCTTGCGCGCCCAGCGGCATCTCTGAATACGTAGCGGTCTGGTTGTACCAGGCGTTACAGAGATGCTCTCTGGGCGCGCTCGTTTTTGAGCTTTCGATAATTTCAACAAGCGAGGAGGACCGCCATGGGCGTGACCAACCGGTTGGCCTGTTACTCCGACCCCGCCGACCACTATTCCCACCGAGTACGTATCGTGCTCGCAGAGAAGGGTGTCAGCGCCGAGATCATCAGTGTGGAAGCAGGTCGTCATCCACCCAAACTGATCGAAGTGAACCCCTACGGCAGCTTGCCCACCCTGGTCGATCGTGACCTGGCGTTGTGGGAGTCGACCGTCGTGATGGAATACCTGGATGAGCGTTACCCGCATCCACCCTTGCTGCCGGTGTACCCGGTGGCGCGTGCCAACAGCCGCCTGCTGATCCATCGGATCCAGCGTGACTGGTGCGGGCTGGTGGATGTGATCCTGGATACCCGCAGCAAAGAGGCGGCACGTGTACAGGCGCGTAAGGAATTGCGCGAGAGCCTGACCGGCGTTTCGCCGCTGTTCGCCGATAAGCCTTTTTTCCTCAGTGAGGAACAAAGTTTGGTGGATTGCTGCCTATTACCGATACTCTGGCGTTTGCCGATTCTTGGTATTGAACTGCCGCGGCCAGCCAAGCCGCTGCTTGATTACATGGAGCGCCAGTTTGCGCGTGAGGCTTTCCAGGCGAGTCTGTCTGGTGTCGAACGCGATATGCGCTAAGGCTTAAGGAGCCGCTGATGAACTCCAGTCGACCCTACCTGGTCCGCGCGCTCTATGAGTGGATTGTGGACAACGATTGCACCCCGCACATGCTGGTCAATTCGGAATTTCCTGCGGTTCAGGTACCGCAGGGTTTTGCCAGCGACGGGCAGATTGTGCTGAACGTATCACCCAGTGCCGTACGCCATCTGCACATGGACAATGAAGCGGTCAGCTTCGAAGGGCGTTTCGGCGGTGTGCCGCATACGCTGTACGTGCCGATTGGCGCCATCCTCGGCATCTATGCCCGGGAGAACGGCCAAGGCATGGTGTTCGATCTGGAGTCGCCTTTCGAGGACGACGAATCGATCGAAAGCGAAGAGGGTGATGATCAGCCGCCACCAGACTCCGAGCCACCGCGCCCCAGCGGCCGGCCGAGCCTAAAAGTGGTGAAATAACCGGCGTTCCCCTCGGGGTTAGCCGAAAAAAAGCCTCGACCTGTGTCGGGGCATTTTTTTGCGCGAAGGATGTAGATGAAAGTCGCGCCCGGACGGTGATCGTACAACCACCATGGGCTATGATGCGTGCTCAAGTTCGCCGAGAAAGATGATTCATCATGGAAAACGCCAACACCGCCCCTCGTCTTCCCCGCAAGCGCCGCAGCCTTGCCCAGGAATTGGTCACGGTGTTGTCCGAGCAGATCCGCGACGGCCAGCTCAAGCGGGGCGACAAACTGCCCACCGAGTCGGCGATCATGGACGCCCATGGCGTCAGCCGCACGGTGGTGCGTGAAGCCATCTCACGCTTGCAGGCGGCAGGGCAGGTGGAAACCCGTCATGGTATCGGCACCTTTGTGCTGGACACGCCGAGCCCGAGCGGCTTTCGCATCGACCCGGCTACCGTGGTGACCCTGCGTGACGTGCTAGCGATTCTGGAATTGCGGATCAGCCTGGAAGTGGAATCCGCCGGCCTGGCCGCCTTGCGCCGCAGCGATGAACAACTGGCCGCCATGCGTGCGGCGTTAGACGCCCTGAATGAAAGCGCGGCCCACGCCGGCGATGCGGTGGCCTCCGACTTTGCCTTCCACCTGGAAATCGCGCTGTCCACCGGCAACCGCTACTTCACCGACATCATGACCCACCTGGGCACCAGCATCATTCCGCGCACCCGCCTGAATTCGGCGCGCCTGGCCCATGATGACCAGCAGCACTACATGAGCCGCTTGAGCCGTGAGCACGAAGAGATCTATGAGGCGATTGCCCGCCAGGATTCGGATGCGGCGCGGGCGGCGATGCGTTTGCACCTGACCAATAGCCGCGAGCGGCTGCGCCATGCCCATGAAGAGGCAGAGGCGCAGCGCATCTAGAAGTGCTGCCTGTAGGCGCGGTTGTCAGTTTGTCGGGGTGTTTGGCTTGTAGTCCTTGAGCAGCAGGTAAGTGCTCCACCCCCACCAATCATTCGTCCAGCGCTTGTCGTTCAGGTCATTCACATCCTTGCGGCGCAGCACCTTGTCTCCCTCCATCTTGAACAGCGGCGAAAAGTTGTTCGCCGGGTTCTGTGCCGCATTCAGGTCGGGCACATACAGCGGTGCCTTGAAGTTGGCCGGGGAGGGCGCGGCACCACTGATAAACGTATCGAAGATCTCATCGGCTGAAGCTTGCACCGCACGTTTGACCTGCATCCGGTTGTCCGCATCGATATCATCGAAGTAGCGCTTGTCCCCATACGCGTGCCATTGATCGCCCAGGGCATTGCGCACTTTCAGCCCGAATTTGCTGTCTTCATCGTGCATGAAGCGGCTGATCAGCGAACCCAGTTCACCGGGTGTCACCACCGCTGCCAGTTGTTTGCGCGGTACACGCAAGTGGCCTGCCGAAAACAGATCGGTCAAAAAGTGATCAGCAAAGCTGTTCATGGCATAGGCCAGTTCCAGCGCCTGGTCGGTACCGATCTGGTGCGCCACGACGGCTTGTTGCAGCGCCACTGTGTGCCCCGCCAGGTACGCGGACAGCGCCCATTCGCCGAAGTGGTCGGCATTGTCTGCCGCCAGCTTCAGGTAGCGGCCCAGTGGGATCAGCGCTGACACCGCACTGCCACCGCCGGTGATGCGGTTCCATTCCTCAGACAACGTATCACCCAAGGCGTCGTAGGCTTCATGGGCCTGCTTGCCATCCTTGATCGCTTGCTTGACTGCATTGATCTCCTTTTGCATCACCGCGAGGATCTTGTGCGCTTCTTCCCGCGAGGCGGGTAGCGCGGCGAGCGTGTTGAAAGCAGCGGAAAAGCGTTGCACACGTTCGGCAGGGGAGGCGCCATCACTGATGGGCTGGCCGGGGATGCCATAGAAGTCGCCGCCCAAGGCAATGATCTGGCCATAGGTCAACGCCAGCCCGTTGGGCAGGTGCAGCTCGACTTGGCGGGCGGGAATTGCCGGGGCGTCCTTGGCGAAGCGCAGTAGCGTGTCGTCGCCGATGGCGGTGTGTTCACCCCCTTCGAAACGCAGGACAGGTGGTTTTTTTTCGGATACTGCGAGATCAAGACCTGACATGTTAGCTCCTTGCTATGTCGTAGGAATCTTCCTTAATAACTGTATGTATATACAGTTTTATCGAGCATAGAGTAAAAACTTCCTACGTCAAGACGGTGCTCTTCAACCCCTCGTTGAATGAAGTCTGATGAATTGCAGTTGACGAATCTTTTTATAGTTGTACGATGACGTACGACATCACCAAAACCAACAACAACCTTTCGATAGAAAGTCTTCGCCCAGGGTGTTCGAATAATGAATCCACAAGAACTGAAGTCCATCCTCTCCCACGGTCTGCTGTCTTTTCCGGTGACCGATTTCAATGCCCAGGGTGACTTCCACCAGGCGGGCTACATCAAGCGCCTGGAATGGCTCGCCCCTTACGGCGCCACTGCCTTGTTCGCTGCCGGCGGCACCGGTGAGTTTTTCTCCCTCGCCGCCAGCGAATATTCCCAGGTGGTGAAAACCGCCGTTGATACTTGCGCTACCAGCGTGCCGATCCTCGCCGGTGTCGGCGGTTCGACCCGCCAGGCCATCGAGTACGCCCAGGAAGCCGAACGCCTCGGCGCAAAAGGCCTGCTGCTGCTGCCGCACTACCTCACCGAAGCCAGCCAGGACGGCGTTGCCGCCCACGTAGAAGCGGTGTGCAAGTCGGTCAAAATCGGCGTGGTGGTCTATAACCGCAACGTCTGCCGCCTGACTGCGCCGCTGCTGGAACGCCTGGCCGAGCGCTGCCCGAACCTGATCGGCTACAAGGATGGCCTGGGTGACATCGAGTTGATGGTGTCGATCCGCCGTCGCCTGGGTGACCGTTTCAGCTACCTCGGCGGCCTGCCGACTGCTGAGGTTTACGCCGCTGCCTACAAGGCCCTGGGCGTGCCGGTGTACTCCTCGGCGGTGTTCAACTTCATCCCGAAAACCGCGATGGATTTCTACCACGCGATTGCCAAGGACGATCACGCCACCGTCGCCAAGATCATCGACGACTTCTTCCTGCCGTACCTGGACATCCGTAACCGCAAGGCCGGTTACGCGGTGAGCATCGTCAAGGCAGGTGCAAAAATCGCCGGCTACGACGCAGGCCCGGTGCGCACGCCGCTGACCGACCTGCTGCCGGAAGAATACGAAGCCCTGGCCGCGCTGATCGACAAGCAAGGCGCGCAATAACCTATCTACAAGGCCGCTGAGCAATCAGCGGCCTTTTGCGTCAGGAGAAGATTTGTGTCCCAAGCCCAACGTTTCGATAACTACATCAATGGCCAGTGGGTGGCCGGTGCCGACTATTGCGTCAACCTCAATCCGTCGGAGTTGTCCGATGTCATTGGCGAATATGCCAAGGCTGATGTTGCCCAGGTCAACGCTGCCATCGATGCTGCCCGTGCTGCATTTCCGGCCTGGTCGACGTCCGGCATCCAGGCGCGTCATGACGCCCTGGATAAAGTCGGCAGCGAAATCCTCGCTCGCCGTGAAGAACTCGGCACCCTGCTGGCCCGTGAAGAAGGCAAGACCCTGCCCGAAGCCATCGGCGAAGTGACCCGCGCCGGTAACATCTTCAAGTTCTTCGCCGGCGAATGCCTGCGTCTGTCCGGCGACTACGTGCCGTCGGTACGCCCGGGCGTCAACGTTGAAGTCACCCGTGAAGCCCTGGGTGTGGTTGGGCTGATCACGCCGTGGAACTTCCCGATCGCTATCCCCGCCTGGAAGATCGCCCCGGCCCTGGCCTACGGTAACTGCGTGGTGATCAAGCCAGCCGAGTTGGTGCCGGGCTGTGCCTGGGCCCTGGCGGAAATCATTTCCCGCGCCGGTTTCCCCGCCGGTGTATTCAACCTGGTGATGGGCAGCGGTCGCGTGGTTGGCGACGTGCTGGTCAACAGCCCGAAGGTCGATGGCATCAGTTTCACCGGTTCTGTGGGTGTTGGACGCCAGATTGCCGTCAGCTGCGTCTCGCGCCAGGCCAAAGTGCAGTTGGAAATGGGCGGCAAGAACCCGCAGATCATCCTCGACGACGCCGACCTCAAGCAGGCCGTCGAGCTGTCGGTACAGAGCGCGTTCTACTCCACCGGCCAGCGTTGCACCGCTTCCAGCCGCTTGATCGTCACCGCCGGCATCCACGACCAGTTCGTCGCGGCCATGGCCGAGCGCATGAAGTCGATCAAGGTCGGCCATGCACTCAAGAGCGGCACGGACATTGGCCCGGTGGTTTCCCAGGCTCAGTTGGACCAGGACCTCAAGTACATCGACATCGGCCAGAGCGAAGGTGCGCGGCTGGTCAGCGGTGGCGGCCTGGTGACCTGCGACACCGAAGGCTACTACCTGGCACCGACGCTGTTTGCCGACAGCGAAGCTGCGATGCGTATCAGCCGTGAAGAGATCTTCGGCCCGGTGGCCAACGTGGTACGCGTGGCGGACTACGAAGCGGCGCTGGCCATGGCCAACGACACCGAGTTCGGGCTGTCGGCGGGCATTGCCACTACCTCGCTCAAATACGCCAACCACTTCAAGCGCCACTCCCAGGCCGGAATGGTGATGGTCAACCTGCCGACTGCCGGCGTGGATTACCACGTTCCTTTCGGTGGCCGTAAGGGCTCATCCTATGGTTCGCGTGAGCAAGGTCGCTATGCGCAAGAGTTCTACACCGTGGTGAAGACCAGTTACATCGGTTCGTAACACGCATCACTTTGTGGGAGCCGGATGCCTGCCGGCTCCCACATTAAAAACAGAAAACCATTACCCGCAAAAAAAATAATTAGTGGGAGTACTTCTACATGCAAGCGACCAAGCCGACCCACGTCCGCTATTTGATCCTGCTCATGCTGTTCCTGGTGACCACGATCAACTACGCCGACCGGGCCACCATCGCCATCGCGGGCTCCAGCCTGCAAAAAGACCTCGGCATCGACGCGGTCACCCTCGGTTATATCTTCTCCGCATTCGGTTGGGCCTACGTGGCCGGGCAAATTCCCGGTGGCTGGCTACTGGACCGGTTCGGCTCGAAAAAAGTCTATGCCTTGAGCATCTTCACCTGGTCCCTGTTCACTGTGCTGCAAGGCTATGTTGGTGAATTCGGGGTCTCCACCGCCGTGGTTGCGCTGTTCATGCTGCGTTTCATGGTGGGCCTGGCTGAGGCGCCGTCCTTCCCCGGCAACGCTCGTATTGTGGCCGCCTGGTTCCCGACTGCTGAGCGCGGTACGGCGTCGGCGATCTTCAACTCGGCGCAATACTTTGCCACCGTGCTGTTTGCGCCGCTGATGGGTTGGATCGTCTACAGCTTCGGCTGGCAGCATGTGTTTATCGTGATGGGCGTGATCGGCATCATTTTCTCGCTGATCTGGCTGAAAGTTATCCACAGCCCGCGCCAGCACCCGATGATCAACGAAGCCGAGTTCAACCACATCGCGGCCAACGGCGCCATGGTCGATATGGACCAGGACAAAGGCAAGGGTAAGAAAACCGATGGGCCGAAGTGGGATTACATCCGCCAGTTGCTGACCAACCGCATGATGCTCGGCGTGTACCTGGGCCAGTACTGCATCAACGGCATCACCTATTTCTTCCTCACCTGGTTCCCGGTGTACCTGGTGCAGGACCGTGGCATGACCATCCTCAAGGCCGGTTTCATCGCCTCGTTGCCGGCGATCTGCGGGTTTATCGGTGGCGTGCTCGGCGGGGTGATTTCCGACTACCTCTTGCGCAAGGGCCATTCCCTGACTTTCGCGCGCAAGGCGCCGATCATCGGTGGCCTGCTGATCTCCAGCAGCATCGTGGCCTGCAACTACGTGGATATCGAATGGATGGTGGTTGGCTTCATGGCCCTGGCCTTCTTCGGCAAGGGCGTTGGCGCACTGGGTTGGGCGGTGGTGTCCGACACCTCGCCGAAACAAATCGCCGGCCTCAGTGGCGGCTTGTTCAACACCTTCGGTAACCTGGCGTCGATCACCACGCCAATCGTCATCGGCTACATCATCAGCACCACCGGCTCGTTCAAGTGGGCCTTGGTGTTCGTGGGTGCCAACGCCCTGGTGGCAGTGTTCAGCTACCTGGTTATCGTCGGCCCGATCAAGCGCGTAGTACTCAAAGAGCCGCCAAGCAAGGGGCCAGAGTTGACCAACCTAACCGAAGCGCATTCCTGAGGGGCGATGCAATGCAGTTGATTGAACATGCCGACTCGCCGCGCTCGATTCGTTTGCACGAGCGCGACAACGTAGTGATCGTGGTCAATGACCAGGGCGTTCCGGCCGGGACCGAGTTCCCGGACGGCCTGGTGACCGTGGATTTCATCCCCCAGAGCCACAAAGTGACCCTGGAAGATATCCCCGAAGGCGGCCAGATTATTCGCTACGGCCAGACCATCGGTTACGCCCTGGCGCCGATTCCACGCGGCAGCTGGGTGCAGGAGGATCAACTGCGCATGCCCACCGCGCCACCACTGGACAGCTTGCCGCTGTCCACCGAGGTGCCTGAAACCCAGGCGCCGCTGGAGGGCTTTACCTTCGAGGGTTATCGCAACGCCGATGGCACCGTGGGTACGCGCAATATCCTTGGGATCACCACCACGGTGCAGTGCGTCACGGGCGTGCTGGACCATGCGGTCAAGCGCATCAAGGATGAATTGCTGCCCAAGTACCCGCATGTGGATGACGTGGTGGCGCTGACCCACAGCTATGGCTGCGGCGTGGCGATCACCGCGACGGATGCCTACATCCCGATCCGCACCGTGCGCAACCTGGCGCGCAACCCCAACCTCGGCGGTGAAGCCCTGGTGATCAGCCTGGGCTGCGAGAAATTGCAGGCCGGGCAGGTGATGCACGACAACGACAGCTCGGTCGACCTGAGTGAGCCCTGGCTGTATCGCCTGCAGGACTCCAGCCACGGTTTTACCGAAATGATCGAGCAGATCATGGAGCTGGCCGAGACGCGCTTGAAGAAACTCGACCAGCGCCGCCGCGAAACCGTGCCGGCGTCCGAGTTGATCCTGGGCATGCAGTGCGGCGGCAGTGATGCATTCTCCGGCATCACCGCCAACCCGGCGCTGGGCTATGCCTCGGACTTGTTGCTGCGGGCGGGGGCGACGGTGATGTTTTCTGAAGTAACCGAAGTCCGCGATGCCATCTACTTGTTGACGTCTCGCGCTGAAAGCAAAGAAGTTGCCCAGGAGCTGGTCAGGGAAATGGATTGGTACGACCGTTACCTGGCCAAGGGCGAGGCGGATCGCAGTGCCAACACCACGCCGGGTAACAAGAAGGGCGGGTTGTCGAACATCGTCGAGAAGTCCTTGGGCTCCATCGTCAAGTCCGGTAGCAGTGCGATCAACGGTGTGCTTGGCCCGGGTGAACGCTTCAAGAGCAAAGGCCTGATCTTTTGCGCGACGCCGGCCAGTGACTTTGTGTGTGGCACCTTGCAACTGGCGGCGGGGATGAACCTGCATGTGTTCACCACCGGGCGTGGCACGCCTTACGGCCTGGCGATGGCGCCGGTGGTGAAGGTGTCGACGCGCACGGAGCTGGCGCAGCGCTGGCCGGACCTGATCGATATCGATGCCGGGCGCATTGCCACCGGGCGTGCGACCATCGAGGAGCTGGGGTGGGAGTTGTTCCACTTCTATCTGGATGTGGCCAGCGGCAAGAAGCAGACGTGGGCGGAACACCACAAGCTGCACAACGACATCACCTTGTTCAACCCGGCGCCTATTACCTGAGACCGAGTCGCCTGCATCGGGGGTAAGCCCCCTCCCACATTTTGAACGGTGAGCACCGTCAGAGGTGGGAGGGGGCTTGCCCCCGATAGCGGTAGACCAGACGAAGCGGCCTACACTGGCTTATCATTAGCCACCTAACGACGCTCACCAAGGTTCTCCCCGGCATGCTGGCAATTTTTCTCTCCACCCTCACCATCACCGCGCCGGTGTTTGCCATGCTGTTCCTGGGTGTGTTGCTCAAGCGCATCCACTGGATCAACGATAACTTTATCCACACGGCCTCGTCCCTGGTGTTCAACGTCACCATGCCGGCGTTGCTGTTCCTCGGCATTCTGCATGCCGACCTGCACTCGGCGCTCAAGCCGGGCTTGCTGATCTATTTTGCCGTCGCCACCTTGCTCAGCTTTGCCCTGGCCTGGGGTTGGGCGATCTTTCGTTGCCCGCGTGAAGACCGGGGCATCTACACCCAGGGGGCGTTTCGCGGTAATAACGGTGTAATCGGCCTGGCGCTGGCCGCCAGCATGTACGGCGACTACGGCATCTCCCTCGGCGCGATCCTCGCGGCGCTGGTGATCCTGTTCTACAACACGCTGTCGACCATCGTGCTGGCGGTGTACAGCCCGGTGATCAAGTCCGACCCATGGAGCATCTGCAAGAGCGTGCTGGCCAACCCGTTGATCATCAGTGTGATCGCGGCGGCGCCGTTCGCCTATTTCCAGATCGGCCTGCCCGGCTGGCTGGAAAAGTCCATGCAGTACCTGGCGGACACCACTTTGCCGCTGGCGTTGATCTGCATCGGCGGCACCTTGTCGCTGGCGGCACTGCGCAAGAGCGGCAACATGGCGCTGAGCGCGAGCCTGATGAAGATGGTCTGGCTACCGGTGATCGCCACCCTGGGCGCGTGGCTGCTGGGCTTTCGCGGGCCGGAGTTGGGGATTCTGTTCCTGTACTTCGGCGCACCGACGGCCGCGGCGAGCTTCGTGATGGCCAGGGCGGCCGAGGGCAACCATGAACTGGCGGCGGCGATTATCGTGATCACCACCTTGATGGCGGCGGTGACCACGAATATCGGGATCTTTGTGTTGCAGGCGGGTGGTTGGATCTGAACGCCCGGGTGCCTGTGAGGGCCAATCGGGGGCAAGCCCCCTCCCACATTGGACGGGCGAGCACATTCAAAGTGGGAGGGGGCTTGCCCCCGATAGCTATCTGACCGTCACTGCTGATCGGTCTGATACGCGTCGATCACTTCCTGCGCGGCACGGAACGCATCAATCGCTGCCGGCACACCGGCATACACCGCGCAATGCAGCAGTGCTTCGCGGATTTCCTCCACGGTGCAACCGTTGTTCAGTGCGCCGCGCACGTGGCCCTTCAGTTCCTGTGGGCACTTGAGCGCGGTCAGGGCGGCGAGGGTGATCAGGCTGCGGGTCTTCAGCGGCAATCCTTCGCGGTTCCACACGCTGCCCCAGGCATGTTCGTTGACGAAATCCTGCAGTGGCTGGCTGAACTCGGTGGCATTGCCCAGGGCGCGGTCGACGAACGCATCGCCCATGACCTGACGACGCATTTCCACCCCGGGCTTCTTCTGATCGGTCATTGCGGTTCCCTCTTGTGTTGGCGGCGCCAGGCTCGCAGCGTGCTGAACAACAGAAAAGCCACCAGCACTGGCAGGACGTAATACAGCATCAGTTGTTCAAGCTTGTTGGCCAGGGGCATGCCCGTGGTGAACGCCATCACATGCAGCCCGTACGCCAGGTACAGGCCCAGCAGCACCAGGCCTTCGGCGCGGGTCACGCGGTAACCGGTGTAGAACACCGGCAGGCACAGCACCACCACGCCGAGCATCACCGGCAGGTCGAAATCCAGGGCGTTGGGTGATACCGACAGCGGTGATGGCGCGAGCAGGGCGGTCAGGCCCAATACACCGAGCAGGTTGAACAGGTTGCTGCCGATCACGTTGCCCACGGCAATGTCACGTTCGCCGCGCAGGGCGGCGATCAGTGACGTGGCCAGGCAGGGCAGCGAGGTGCCGACACCGATCAGGGTCAGGCCGATCACACGCTCCGACAGGCCCAGGTCGCTCGCCACGTCCACCGCCGCGCCCAACAGCAAATGCCCGGCCAGTACCAGCACCAGAAAACCGCCGAGCATCAACAGCACGCTGCTCAGCCAGGGCGCGCTGGCCACCGTATCCAGCGTGCGCGGGCGGCGGGAGTGGCGCGTCTGGTAGTGCAATACGCCGAGGTAAGCGAGCAGGGCAACGAGCAGCATCAGGCCGTCGCTGGGCGTGAGTTCTTCGTTGGCCGCCAGGGTGAACACCAGCAGCCCGGCCAGGATCATCACGGGGATGTCCAGGCGCACCAATTGGCGTGAGACCCGCAGCGGAACAATCAACGCCGACAGGCCCAGGGTCACCAGGATGTTGAAGATGCTGCTGCCGATCACGCTGCCCACGGCGATATCGGTATTGCCGGCCAGGGTGGCTTGCAGGCTGACAGTCATCTGCGGCGCGCTGCTGCCGAAGGCGACGATGGTCAGGCCGATGATCAGTGGCCGCACTTTGAGGCTCGCGGCCAGGCGCACGGCGGCGCGCACCAGGATTTCGGCACCGAGGATCAGCAGCACCAGGCCGCTGACCAATTCCAGCAGGCTCCAGGGCGAGAGGGCGGTTAATCCGAAAATGGCCAGGGCTCCGTCTTCAATTGCTCAGGGCTTGCACGCGAACCCGCGCCGTACCGCTGCTGATCATACCCAGCTGTTCGGCAGCCTTGCGTGAAAGATCGATCAAGCGCCCACGGGTATGCGGGCCGCGATCATTGATGCGGACAACCACGGATCTGTCGTTGTCGAGATTGGTGACCTTGACCTGGGTGCCGAAGGGCAGGCGCCGGTGGGCAGCGGTCAGGGCGTTCTGGTTGAAGGGTTCACCGCTGGCGGTTTTGTTGCCGTGGTGTTTGGCGCCGTAATAGGAAGCGGTGCCGGTGTCGTCGTAGCCGTTGGGGTCGATGAGGCCGCTGGCGCAGCCGGCCAACAGGGAGAACAGGGCCAGGAGGCCGAGTAGACGCTTCATTCAAGGTTTCCCCATGTCAAAGGTAGAATGAATTTATGTGGGAGGGGGCTTGCCCCCGATAGCGGCGCATCAGCCAGACATTCGTCAGCTGACACTCTGCAATCGGGGGCAAGCCCCCTCCCACACTGGTCCGAGCCGAGCATGAAACCTGACTCGGCCCCTTCATCGCTATCAGCCTTCGAGCTTGCTTTTCAGCAGTTCGTTCACCTGTTGCGGGTTGGCCTTGCCTTTGGAGGCTTTCATCGCCTGGCCCACAAAGAAGCCGAACATCTTGCCGCGCTTGGCTTCGTCTGCCGCACGGTATTGTTCGACCTGCTCGGCGTTGGCCGCGAGCATTTCATCCAGTACGGCCGAGATCGCGCCGCTGTCGGTGACTTGCTTGAGGCCGCGCTTCTCGATGATCTCGTCGGCACTGCCTTCGCCACTGGCCATGGCTTCGAACACGGTCTTGGCGATTTTGCCGGAGATGGTGTTGTCCTTGATGCGCAGCAGCATGCCGCCCAGCTGCTCGGCGCTGACCGGGGCTTCGTCGATTTCCAGGCCCTGCTTGTTCAACAGGCTGCCCAGCTCAACCATCACCCAGTTGGCCGCCAGCTTGGCGTCACCGGCAATGCTCACGACTTTTTCGAAGTAGTCGGCTTGCTCACGGCTGGACGCCAGGACGCTGGCATCGTAGACCGACAGGCCGAACTGCTCCTGGAAGCGCTCGCGTTTCTGCTGCGGCAGTTCCGGCAGGGTGGCGCGGATGTCGTTGAGGAACGAGTCCTCCAGCACCACCGGCAGCAGGTCCGGATCGGGGAAGTAACGGTAGTCGTTGGCTTCCTCTTTGCTGCGCATGGCGCGGGTTTCGTCTTTGTTCGGGTCGTACAGGCGGGTTTGCTGGATGACCTTGCCGCCGTCTTCGATCAGCTCGATCTGGCGACGCACTTCGCTGTTGATCGCCTTTTCGATGAAGCGGAACGAGTTGACGTTCTTGATCTCGCAGCGGGTGCCGAATTCGACCTGGCCTTTGGGCCGGATCGACACGTTGCAGTCGCAACGCAGCGAGCCTTCGGCCATGTTGCCGTCGCAGATGCCCAGGTAGCGCACCAGCGCGTGGATCGTCTTGACGTAGGCTACGGCTTCCTTGGCGCTGCGCATGTCCGGCTCGGAGACGATCTCCAGCAGCGGCGTGCCGGCACGGTTCAGGTCGATACCGGTCGCGCCCGGGAATTCTTCGTGCAGGCTCTTGCCGGCGTCTTCTTCCAGGTGCGCACGGGTCACGCCGACGCGCTTGATGGTGCCGTCTTCCAGCGGGATGTCCAGGTGGCCCTTACCGACGATCGGCAATTCCATCTGGCTGATCTGGTAGCCCTTGGGCAGGTCCGGGTAGAAGTAGTTCTTGCGCGCGAACACGTTGTGCTGGCCGATCTCGGCGTCAATCGCCAGGCCGAACATCACCGCCATGCGCACCGCTTCCTGGTTCAGCACCGGCAATACGCCGGGCATGCCCAGGTCGACCAGGCTGGCCTGGGTGTTGGGCTCGGAGCCGAACGTGGTGGCGCTACCGGAGAAAATCTTCGATTGGGTGGCGAGCTGGGTATGAATCTCCAGCCCGATCACGACTTCCCATTGCATAGTGTTCTCCTCAGAAGCCGGTAGGGGTGCGAGTGTGCCAGTGAGTGTTCAACTGGTACTGGTGCGCCACATTGAGCAGGCGGCCTTCCTGGAAATACGGGGCGAGCAATTGCACGCCGACCGGCAGGCCATCGACGAAGCCAGCGGGCATGGACAAGCCCGGCAGGCCCGCGAGGTTGGCGGTGATGGTGTACAGGTCTTCGAGATACGCAGCCACCGGGTCGCCGTTCTTGGCGCCGAGTTTCCAGGCCGGGTTCGGCGTGGTTGGGCCGAGAATCACGTCGACCTGTTCAAAGGCGGCCATGAAATCGTTTTTCACCAGGCGGCGGATTTTCTGCGCCTTCAGGTAGTACGCGTCGTAGTAACCGGCCGACAGGGCGTAGGCGCCGACCATGATGCGGCGCTGCACTTCGGCGCCGAAGCCTTCGCCACGGGAGCGTTTGTACAGGTCGGTGAGGTCTTTCGGGTTTTCGCAGCGATAGCCGAAACGCACGCCGTCGAAACGCGACAGGTTCGAAGAGGCCTCTGCCGGCGCGATCACGTAGTACGCAGGGATCGCGTGCTGGTTGTTTGGCAGGCTGATTTCCTTGATCACGGCGCCGAGCTTTTCCAGCTCCTTGACGCTGTTGTGCACCAGCTCAGCGATACGCGGGTCGAGGCCGGCGCTGAAGTATTCCTTCGGCACGCCGATGCGCAGGCCCTTGAGCGAGGCGTTCAGGCTGGCGCTGTAGTCCGGCACCGGCTCATCGATGCTGGTGGAGTCCTGTTTATCAAAACCGGCCATACCTTGTAACAAAATAGCGCAGTCTTCAGCGGTGCGGGCCAGGGGGCCGCCCTGATCGAGGCTGGACGCATAGGCGATCATGCCCCAGCGGGAAACGCGACCGTAAGTCGGCTTCAGGCCGGTGAGGTTGGTGAACGCGGCAGGCTGGCGGATCGACCCACCGGTATCGGTGGCCGTGGCGGCCGGCAGGAAGCGTGCGGCGACGGCTGCAGCCGAACCACCGGACGAACCGCCGGGCACGTGCTCCAGATTCCATGGGTTTTTCACCGCGCCGTAGTAGCTCGACTCGTTGGCCGAACCCATGGCGAATTCGTCCATGTTGGTCTTGCCCAGGGTCACGGCCCCGGCGGCAGCCAGCTTGGACACCACGGTGGCGTCGTAGGGTGCCTTGAAGTTGTCGAGCATCTTCGAGCCGCAGCTGGTGCGAATGCCCTGGGTGCAGAACAGGTCCTTGTGGGCGATAGGCGCGCCCAGCAGCAGGCCATTTTCACCGTTGGCGCGACGTGCGTCGGCGGCCTTGGCCTGGCTCAAGGCCAGCTCTTCGGTGAGGCTGATGAAGCTGTTGACCTTCGGATCGTGCTCGGCGATACGCGCCAGAAGGGTCTTGGTCAGCTCTTCGGAAGAAAACTTTTTGTCGGCGAGACCGCGGGCGATCTCGGCCAGAGTCATGTGATGCATTGCAGGCTCTTTCCCTTTAGTCGATGACTTTCGGAACCAGGTACAGGCCGTTTTCGACCGCTGGCGCGATGGACTGGTAGGCCTCGCGATTATTACTCTCGGTCACGACGTCTGCGCGCAGGCGCTGGCTGGCTTCCAGCGGGTGAGCCAGGGGCTCGATGCCGTCGGTATTCACGGCTTGCATTTGGTCGACCAGCCCGAGAATGCTGTTCAGGGCGTCGGTGGTCTGTGGAAGATCGCCTTCATTGAGGCCCAGGCTGGCCAAATGAGCGATTTTTTCCACGTCGGAGCGTTCAAGCGTCATGGGAATCTCCAGTGGAAAACAGAACGGAGGCTGTCCGTGTGTTAGATTGTCGGAACACTACCGCATTTCTACGGTCTTACGGCCGCGATTGTGGGGTTAGGTGCACAGAAAGTCGGCCAATTTAGCACATTGGCGCCTTGCCCAAAATCCCTGTCGTTGTTAGAGTTTGCCGCACTTTTTTACCCACGCGTTGCCTAGGGTCCCTTTCCCATGTTCAAGAAACTGCGTGGCATGTTTTCCAGCGATCTTTCCATTGACCTGGGCACTGCCAACACCCTTATTTACGTGCGCGAGCGCGGTATCGTCCTGAATGAGCCATCGGTTGTGGCCATTCGGACCCATGGTAATCAGAAAAGTGTCGTTGCCGTCGGCACCGAGGCCAAGCGCATGCTCGGCCGTACACCAGGCAATATTGCTGCCATTCGTCCGATGAAAGACGGCGTGATCGCCGACTTCAGTGTCTGCGAGAAGATGCTGCAGTACTTCATCAACAAGGTTCACGAAAACAGTTTCCTGCAGCCCAGCCCTCGTGTGCTGATCTGTGTTCCATGCAAGTCCACCCAGGTTGAGCGTCGCGCCATCCGTGAATCGGCCCTCGGTGCCGGTGCTCGTGAAGTGTTCCTGATCGAAGAGCCAATGGCGGCTGCGATCGGTGCCGGCCTGCCGGTAGAAGAAGCGCGCGGTTCGATGGTGGTGGATATCGGTGGTGGTACCACTGAAATCGCCCTGATTTCCCTGAACGGTGTGGTGTATGCCGAATCCGTCCGCGTCGGCGGTGACCGCTTCGACGAAGCGATCATCACTTATGTGCGCCGCAACTATGGCAGCCTGATCGGTGAATCCACCGCAGAGCGCATCAAGCAGGAAATCGGCACCGCCTATCCAGGCGGCGAAGTACGCGAAGTCGATGTACGCGGTCGCAACCTGGCCGAAGGCGTGCCACGTGCCTTCACCCTGAACTCCAATGAAGTGCTGGAAGCTCTGCAAGAGTCCCTGGCCACCATCGTTCAGGCCGTGAAGAGTGCCCTGGAGCAATCGCCGCCGGAACTGGCTTCCGACATCGCCGAGCGTGGTCTGGTGCTGACCGGTGGTGGCGCCTTGCTGCGCGACCTCGACAAGCTGCTGGCCCAGGAAACCGGCCTGCCGGTGATCGTCGCCGAGGACCCGCTGACCTGCGTTGCCCGTGGCGGTGGTCGTGCACTGGAAATGATGGATAAACACACCATGGACCTGCTTTCCAGCGAATAAGCCTTTGCTGATGAGCCCATGTTTCGCCCGCAGGCAGCACTTTGCAGTGCTGCCTGTTGGCGTTTATCTTCTTCAATCTGCATCCAGGCCGGTTAGATGCCGTATGAATAAAGAGAACGTTTGCCTGGGAGGAGCGGCTTATTAAACCGCTTTTCGCCAAAGGCCCCTCATTGGGCGTGCGCCTGTTGGTGCTGGTCGTGCTTTCGGTCGCGCTGATGGTGGTCGATGCCCGCTTTGCACTGCTCAAACCCGTGCGCAGCCAGATGTCGCTGGTGTTGATGCAGACCTACTGGATCACCGACCTGCCGCAACGTCTGTTCCAGGGCGTGGCCAGCCAGTTCGGCAGCCGCACCGAGTTGGTCGCCGAGAACGAAAAACTCAAGACTGAGAACCTGCTGTTGCAGGGACGCATGCAGAAGCTGGCGGCCCTGACCGAGCAGAACGTTCGGCTGCGCGAGTTGCTCAACTCTTCCGCATTGGTCAATGAAAAGGTCGAAGTAGCCGAGTTGATCGGCATGGACCCCAACCCCTTCACCCATCGCATTATCATCAACAAGGGTGAACGCGACGGGGTGGTCCTCGGCCAGCCGGTGCTCGACGCCCGTGGCCTGATGGGCCAGGTGGTTGAACTGATGCCCTACACCTCGCGGGTGTTGTTGCTGACGGACACCACCCACAGCATCCCGGTGCAGGTGAACCGCAACGGCCTGCGTGCGATTGCCAGCGGCACCGGCAACCCGGAACGCCTGGAGCTGCGCCACGTCGCCGACACGGCGGATATCAAGGAAGGCGACCTGTTGGTCAGCTCCGGCCTGGGCCAGCGTTTCCCGGCGGGTTACCCGGTGGCGACGGTCAAGGAAGTGATCCACGATTCCGGCCAGCCGTTCGCTATTGTACGTGCCGTGCCGACCGCCGCCCTGAACCGCAGCCGCTACCTGCTGCTGGTATTCAGCGACAACCGCACCCCGGAAGAGCGTGCCAACGACGCCGCCCAGGCCCAGGAAGCGGAAGACAAGCGCAACGGTACAGCGCCGATCGTTCCTGCAACGGTGCCCAAGCCTGCATTCGTAGGGCCGCCCGCACCCGCCGCTACCCCGGCCGCGCCCGTGGCCACACCGGTCAAGCCGGCCGCCCACAACGCTCGCCCGGCCAAACCGGCGGCGACTAAACCACCGGCCGCCACGCCTGCAGCCAAGCCTCCTGCGGCCGCTGCGGCCACCACGCGGCAGAGGGAAGAATAATGGCCGGTACTCATTCGCGTAACGGTTGGATCGTCTGGCTGACCTTTGCCATCGGTTTGTTGCTCAGTGTTTCGCCGCTGCCGCAGTTCATGGAAATCCTTCGCCCGCTCTGGCTGGCGTTGCTGTTGGCCTTCTGGGCGCTGAACCTGCCGCACAAAGTCGGCATGGTCACGGCGATGTTCCTGGGCCTGGCGGAAGATGTGCTCTATGGCACCTTGCTGGGCCAGAACGCGTTGATCCTGACGTTGATCACTTTCCTGGTGCTGTCGTTGCAGCAACGTTTGCGCATGTTCCCGATGTGGCAACAGTGCCTGGTGATCCTGGTGATCTTCGGCCTGGCGCAGTTGGTTCAGCTGTGGCTCAGCGCGTTGACCGGCAACCGTCAACCGACCCTCGCGCTGGTGCTGCCGGCCCTGGTCAGTGCGTTGCTGTGGCCATGGATCAGCTTTGGTCTGCGTGGGTTGCGTCGTCGCTATAAAATCAATTGAATGGATTGCGAGGCTCTGCCTGGTTATCGAGCCCTACAGGGAGAGTCTGCAATGAATTCGCTTTACCTGGCCTCGGGCTCTCCGAGGCGGCGTGAACTGTTGACCCAGATCGGTGTGCCCTTCACCGTGGTCAGCGCCGCTATTGATGAAACCCCTCTTACAAATGAATCCGCCGTTTCCTACGTGGAGCGCCTGGCGCGCGGCAAGGCAGCGGCGGGTTTTGCTGTGCTCCCAAATACGTCTGGCGCCTGTGTGCTGGGGGCTGATACGGCTGTGATCGTTGACGGTCAGATCCTCGGTAAGCCCGTTGACCAGGCCGACGCCTTGGCGATGTTGATGGCCCTGGCGGGGCGTGAGCACGAGGTACTCACCGCCATTGCCCTCACCGACGGCCAGCGCTGCGAGATTGTTTGTGTAAGTAGTCGTGTACGTTTTCGCGACATTTCTGTCGAGGAGGCTACAACCTACTGGCACAGTGGCGAACCCCAGGACAAGGCGGGCGGCTATGCTATCCAAGGCCTGGGCTCGGTGTTTGTGGCCGGGCTCAATGGCAGTTATTCGGCGGTAGTCGGCCTGCCGGTGTGCGAAACCGCACAACTGCTCCATCAATTCGGCATACCCTGTTGGCAAAATCTTACCGCGCGCTGATCGCCGTTCCCCAGCGCCCAGCCTTAAGCGATTGGTCACTATTGTGAAAACGCCTGAACGAGACCCAGCCATGAGTGAAGAGATTCTGATCAATATCACGCCGATGGAATCGCGCGTGGCGGTGGTAGAGAACGGTGTTCTGCAAGAAGTGCACGTTGAGCGCACCCAGAAGCGCGGGATCGTCGGCAATATCTACAAAGGCAAGGTGGTGCGCGTATTGCCGGGGATGCAAGCGGCATTCGTCGATATCGGTCTGGATCGTGCGGCATTTATCCATGCTTCGGAAATTTCCCTGCGTGAAGGCCCTGCTGTGGAAAGCATCAGCGCGCTGGTGCATGAAGGGCAGAGCCTGGTGGTGCAAGTCACCAAGGACCCCATCGGTTCCAAGGGCGCGCGCCTGACCACTCAGCTATCGATACCATCGCGTTACCTGGTGTACATGCCGCGGACCGCGCATGTCGGCATTTCCTTGAAGATCGAAGACGAAGCCGAGCGCGAGCGCCTCAAGAAGGTGGTCAGCGACTGTGTGGCCGCCGAAGGCATCAAGGAAGCAGGCGGGTTTATCCTGCGCACCGCCGCTGAAGGCGCCGGCGCCGATGAAATCCTCATGGACATCCGCTATCTGCGGCGTCTGTGGGATCAGATCGGTGCCCAGATCAAGACCATCGGTGCGCCCAGCGTCATCTATGAAGACCTGGGCCTGGCCTTGCGCACACTGCGCGACCTGGTCAGCCCGAAGATTGAGAAAATTCGCATCGACTCGCGGGAAACCTTCCAGCGCACCACACAATTTGTTGCCGAACTGATGCCGGAAATTGCCGATCGCCTGGAGCACTACCCCGGCGAGCGGCCGATCTTCGACCTGTATGGCGTCGAAGATGAAATCCAGAAAGCCCTGGAACGCAAGGTGCCGCTCAAGTCCGGCGGCTACCTGGTGGTGGACCCGGCGGAAGCCATGACCACCATCGACGTCAACACCGGCGCGTTCGTGGGCCATCGCAACCTCGAAGAAACCATCTTCAAGACCAACCTCGAAGCCGCGACTGCGATTGCTCGCCAACTGCGCCTGCGCAACCTGGGTGGCATCATCATCATCGACTTCATCGACATGGAAGACGAAGAGCACCAGCGCCAGGTGCTGCGGACCCTCGAGAAACAGCTGGAGCGTGATCACGCCAAGACCAACATCATCGGCATTACCGAGTTGGGCCTGGTGCAGATGACCCGCAAACGCACCCGCGAAAGCCTTGAGCAAGTGCTGTGCGAGCCGTGCAGCAGTTGCCAGGGGCGCGGTAAGTTGAAGACCCCGGAAACGGTTTGCTACGAGATTTTCCGCGAAATCCTGCGCGAGGCGCGTGCCTACCAGGCCGAAGGTTATAGAGTGCTCGCCAACCAGAAAGTGGTCGACCGGCTGCTGGACGAAGAGTCTGGCAACGTTGCCGAACTGGAAGGCTTTATCGGGCGCACGATACGCTTCCAGGTTGAAACCATGTATTCCCAGGAACAATACGACGTGGTGCTGCTCTGATCCCCATTCGCTTTCCTTTTATGAGACAGGCAGGCCTTGATCTGCCGTTCGACTACTGCCTTGAGGGTCGCCTGACATGGAGCGTCTGATACGCTTTTTTGCCGCTTTGACCCGTTGGGGGCTGGGCCTCTGTGCCTTGTTGCTGGTGCTGGCGGCGGTGTACGTGAGCCTGGGGCGTGAATTGACTCCGTTGGTGGCCGAGTACCGCGCCGAAGTCGAAGCCAAGGCCCAGGCAGCCGTGGACATGCCTTTGCATATCGGCAGCCTCGAAGGCCGCTGGAGCGGCTTTGCGCCGGTATTGCTGGCCCATGATGTGATGGTTGGCGAGGGCAGCAGTGCCTTGCGCCTGGACCAGGTCGAAGTGGTGCCTGATGTCTGGGCCAGTCTGATGGCCCGCGAAGTGCGCATTGCCCACCTGCAAGTCAGTGGCCTGCAACTCAGCGTCAAGGAAGACAAGGACGGCAAGTGGGCCTTGCAAGGCCTGCCGGTGCAGGACGACCAGCCGCTGGACCCGGAGCAGTTGCTCACGCAGATGCAGAAGGTCAAGCGCGTGTCGCTGCTCGACAGCCAAGTGACGCTGCAACCGTTCGACCAGGCGCCGGTGACCCTGACGTATGTCGGCCTGAGCCTGCACACCGGCGTCACCCGCCAACGCCTGGATGCACGCCTGACCCTGCCTGACGGCCAGCCCCTCGCCATGAGCCTGCGCACCCGCATTCGCGCCAGCCAGTGGAAGGACGGGGAAGTCCAGGCTTATCTGAGCCTGCCCCAGAGTGATTGGGCCAAGTGGATCCCCGCAAAACTGACTCAACAGTGGAAGCTCACGCAGTTCAAGGCGGGCGGTGAGTTCTGGCTGACCTGGGCCAAAGGCACTGTGCAAAGCGCAGTAGTGCGCCTCAACTCGCCACAGGTGAAGGGCCACTACGCCGAGCGCAAGCCGGTGCATATCGAAAACCTCGCGCTTACGGCCTACCTGCAACGCAGTGACACCGGCCTCAGCGTGCTGTTCGACTCACTGGCGATGAATCTGGGCGAGACCCGCTGGGAATCACGCCTGCAGTTGCAGCAGACCCTGGCCACCGACAAGGACCTGGAAGTCTGGAAGCTCCAGGCCGACCGCCTGGACCTGACGCCTATCACACCATTGCTCAATGCGCTGGCGCCGCTGCCGGAAGGTTTTGCCAAGACGGTCGAGCACCTCAAGGCCACTGGCCTGCTGCGCAATGTGCTGGTGGATTTCCGTCCTCAAGACACGACCGATAAAAAAGTCAGCTTCGCCGCCAACCTCGAGCGTATCGGCTTCGATGCCTATTTTGGCGCACCGGCTGCGCGTAACGTTTCCGGCAGTATCAGCGGCGACCTGGGCCAGGGCGAGTTGCGCATGGACAGCAAGGACTTTTCCCTGCACCTCGACCCGATCTTCGCCAAGCCCTGGCAGTACCTCCAGGCCAATGCACGCCTGACGTGGAAGTTGGACAAAGAAGGTTTCACCCTGATCGCCCCGTATATCAAGGTGCTGGGCGAGGAGGGCAAGATTGCCGCGGACTTCCTGATTCGCCTGCATTTTGACCACAACCAGGAAGACTACATGGACCTGCGGGTCGGCATGGTTGATGGCGATGGACGCTTCACCCCAAAGTACCTGCCAGCGGTGTTGAGCCCCGCTTTGGATGAGTGGCTGCGCACCGCGATCCTCAAGGGGGCGGTGGATCAAGGCTTCTTCCAGTATCAGGGTTCGTTGAACCACGATGCACTGCCGGCTTCGCGCAATATCAGCCTGTTCTTCAAGGTGCACGATGCCGAGCTGGCGTTCCAGCCGGGCTGGCCTCATGTGAGCAAGGTCAACGGCGAAGTGTTTGTCGAGGAGAGCGGCGTGCGCATCCTGGCCAGCAAGGGCCAGTTGCTCGACACCAAGGTCAAGGATATCTACGTCAATATTCCCCACGCAGCTGCGGGCAAAGACAGCCATCTATTGCTCACGGGCGGTTTTGCCGGTGGCTTGGGTGATGGCCTGAAAATCCTCCAGGAAGCGCCGATCGGCACTGCATCGACTTTTGCCGGCTGGAAGGGCGAGGGTGACCTGCAAGGCAGCCTTGACCTGGATATTCCGTTGGCCAAGGGCACCGAACCGAAAATCGTGGTGGACTTCAAAACCGACAAGGCGCGCCTGCAATTGGCCGAGCCGCCACTGGACCTGACCCAGCTCAAGGGCGAGTTCCGTTTCGACAGCGCCAAGGGCCTCAGTGGCCAGAACATCACCGCCCAGGCGTTTGATCGGCCGATCACTGCGCAGATCGTTGCCGATGGCAAACCGGGCAATATCAGCACCCGTGTGAATGCCAAGGGCCAGGTAACGGTCAAGCGGCTGACGGACTGGTTGAAAATCAGCCAGCCGTTACCGGTGTCCGGCGATATTCCTTACCAGTTGCAGGTGACCCTGGATGGCGCCGACAGCCAACTGATGGTCAGTTCCAACCTCAAGGGCGTGGCCGTTGACCTGCCGGCGCCATTCGGCATGCCGGCCAGCCAGGGGCGTGACAGTGTGTTCCGCATGACCTTGCAGGGTGCCGAGCGCAGGTACTGGTTTGATTATGGCGAGCTGGCCAACTTCACGTTTGCCGCGCCCCCAGACAAGTTCAATGATGGTCGTGGTGAGTTGTTCCTCGGTGATGGCGATGCCGTGCTGCCGGGTGCCAAGGGCTTGCGCATTCGTGGGGTGTTGTCTGAGCTGGATATTGATCCGTGGAAAAAACTGGTGGATCGCTATGCGGGCAATGACCCGGGCGGCAGTGCCAAGCAATTGCTCAGCGGCGCCGACTTCAAGGTGGGCAAGCTGACCGGTTTTGGCACCCAGTTCGATCAAGTCAGTTTGCAACTTGACCGTAAGCCAGCGGCGTGGGGCTTGCAGCTCGACAGCCAGCAGGCCAAGGGTACGGTCAACCTGCCGGACGCCAAGGGCGCGCCGATTGCGATCAACCTGCAGTACGTGAAGCTGCCGGCGGTGGACCCGACGGTACAGGCGGATGAAAACGCGCCGGACCCCTTGGCGAACATCGACCCCAAGGATATTCCAGCGCTGGATATCGCCATCGACCAGTTGTTCCAGGGCCCGGACCTGATCGGCGCCTGGTCGCTGAAAATCCGTCCGACCGCCAAGGGCCTGGCCTTCAACAGCCTGGACCTGGGCCTCAAGGGCATGCAGCTCAAGGGCGCGGGGGGCTGGGAAGGCGCGGCAGGTGACAGCAGCAGTTGGTACAAGGGCCGCCTGGATGGCAAGAATATTGGCGATGTACTCAAGGGGTGGGGGTATGCGCCGACCGTCACCAGCCAGGATTTCCATCTGGATGTGGACGGACGTTGGCCTGGTTCTCCGGCCTATGTAGGGCCCAAGCGTTTCTCCGGCAGCCTGGATGCGGCGTTCCGCAACGGCCAGTTCGTCGAAGTGGAAGGCGGAGCCCAGGCCCTGCGGGTATTCGGCCTGCTGAACTTCAACTCCATCGGGCGGCGGTTGCGCCTGGATTTCTCGGACCTGCTCGGCAAGGGTTTGAGCTATGACCGGGTCAAAGGCCTGCTGGCCGCCAGCAATGGCGTATTCGTGACCCGCGAACCGATCACCATGACGGGGCCGTCGAGCAACCTCGAGCTCAACGGTACCCTGGACCTGGTGGCTGACCGCGTCGATGCCAAGCTGCTGGTAACGCTTCCGGTGACCAACAACCTGCCGATCGCGGCGTTGATCGTGGGTGCGCCGGCCATTGGTGGTGCGTTGTTCCTGATCGACAAGCTGATCGGCGACCGTGTTTCACGCTTCGCCAGTGTCCAGTACAAGGTCGAAGGCCCGTGGAAAGACCCGAAAATCACCTTCGACAAGCCATTTGAAAAGCCAAACTGAGAGGCTGTGGAGTAGCATGGTGCCATGCCCTTTATGGAGTGTTGGCCCATGTCCTTTGCGGTAATTCAAATGGTCAGCCAGAGTGACGTGCTGGCCAACCTGGCCCAGGCCCGTCGCTTGCTGGAAGAAGCCGCGGCCGGTGGTGCGAAACTGGCAGTGTTGCCGGAAAATTTCGCCGCCATGGGCCGTCGTGACATTGCCGATATCGGCCGTGCCGAAGCGCTGGGCGAAGGCCCGATCCTGCCGTGGTTGAAACAGACCGCTCGCGACCTCACCTTATGGATAGTGGCTGGTACTTTGCCATTGCCGCCCAAGGGCCAACCGCACGCCAAGTCCAACGCCTGCTCGCTGCTGATCGATGATCAGGGCGAAATCGTCGCCCGCTACGACAAGCTGCACCTGTTCGATGTGGATGTCGCCGATGCTCGTGGTCGTTATCGCGAATCCGACGACTATGCTTTCGGAGGTAACGTGGTGGTGGCGGACACGCCGGTCGGCCGTTTGGGCCTCACGGTGTGCTACGACCTGCGCTTCCCCGAGCTGTACAGCGAATTGCGTGCTGCGGGGGCTGAATTGATTACCGCGCCGTCGGCGTTTACGGCAGTGACCGGCGCCGCGCACTGGGACGTGCTGATTCGCGCACGGGCCATCGAGACCCAGTGCTACCTGCTGGCGGCTGCCCAGGGGGGTGTGCATCCGGGGCCACGGGAAACCTACGGTCACGCGGCAATTGTCGACCCCTGGGGGCGCGTGCTGACACAACAGGATCAAGGCGAAGCGGTGTTGCTGGCCGAACGCGATAGCAGTGAACAGGCGTCGATACGGGCGCGCATGCCGGTGGTCAACCATCGGCGCTTTTTCTCGCAGGGCGCACAGCGGCCTGCTTCGGAACGATGAATTTAAGGCCATACCTATGAGCGAGTTGTTGTCCTCAGTCAGTGATCACCTCCTGGCGCCCGGTGGCGTGACCATCGAAAGCTTGCAAACCGTGCTGGGCGATCTCGCCGGTCCGGGCATCGACGCGGCCGACCTGTATTTCCAGGGCCAGATTTCCGAGTCCTGGGCACTGGAAGACGGCATCGTCAAGGAAGGCAGTTTCAACCTCGACCAGGGTGTGGGCGTGCGGGCGCAATCCGGTGAGAAAACCGGTTTTGCCTACAGCAACGCGATAACCCTGGAGGCTTTGGGCCTGGCCGCACGTGCCGCACGCTCGATTTCCCGCGCCGGGCAGAACGGCACGGTGCAGGCGTTCAGCACGCAGGACGTGACCCAGTTGTACGGGCCGGATAACCCGTTGGAAGTGATGACCCGTGCCGAGAAAGTCGACTTGCTCAAGCGTGTCGATGCCGCGACCCGTGCATTGGACCCGCGTATCCAGCAGGTCACCGTAAGCATGGCCGGCGTGTGGGAGCGCATCCTGGTGGCGTCCACCGACGGCGGCCTGGCGGCGGATGTGCGGCCGCTGGTGCGTTTCAACGTGAGTGTGATCGTCGAGCAGAACGGCCGTCGCGAGCGCGGTGGCCATGGTGGCGGCGGGCGTACCGACTACCGCTATTTCCTCACCGACGACCGTGCCATGGGTTATGCGCGTGAAGCGCTGCGCCAGGCACTGGTCAACCTGGAAGCCATTCCGGCGCCGGCGGGTACATTGCCGGTGGTGCTGGGCTCGGGCTGGTCCGGCGTGCTGCTGCACGAAGCGGTCGGCCACGGCCTGGAAGGTGACTTCAACCGCAAGGGCAGTTCGGCCTACAGCGGGCGCATGGGGGAGATGGTTGCGTCCAAGCTCTGCACCATCGTCGATGACGGCACCCTGGCCGGGCGCCGTGGTTCGCTGAGCGTCGACGACGAAGGCACGCCGACCGAGTGCACCACCCTGATCGAAAACGGTGTGCTCAAGGGCTACATGCAAGACAAGCTCAACGCCCGTCTGATGGGCGTGGCGCGTACCGGTAATGGCCGTCGTGAATCCTATGCGCACCTGCCGATGCCACGCATGACCAACACCTACATGCTGGGTGGCGAAAGCGATCCGGCTGAAATCATCGCCTCGGTGAAGCGCGGCATCTACTGCGCCAACCTCGGTGGCGGCCAGGTGGATATCACCAGCGGCAAGTTCGTGTTCTCCACCAGCGAGGCGTACCTGATCGAAGACGGCAAGATCACTGCGCCGGTCAAAGGCGCAACCTTGATCGGTAACGGTCCGGAAGCCATGAGCAAGGTGTCGATGGTCGGTAACGACCTGTCGCTGGACAGCGGCGTGGGCACATGCGGGAAAGATGGGCAGTCGGTGCCGGTGGGTGTCGGCCAGCCAACGCTGAAGATTGATGCGATCACCGTGGGTGGCACGGGGTCGTAAGCGGTGGAGCTTCGGGTGGCGAAGGCCGCCACCCGGGGAAGGGCATCAACGCAGGCCGCGTTGAGTCTCGTCCAGCTCACGGATGTACTTGAAGATTTTACGGCTGGTGGCCGGCGCCTTGTTATGCGCCAGCTCGTGCTGGGCCTGACGGATCAGGGAGCGCAGTTGCTGGCGGTCCGCGTCCGGGTAGTCCAGCACGAATTTCTCCAGCACCGCGTCATCGCCCGAGATCAGGCGGTCACGCCAACGTTCCAGGTTATGGAAACGTTCGTTGTACTGGCGAGTGGAGGCATCGGTTTGATCGAGCAAAGTCAGAATGGCGTCGATGTCCTGGTCGCGCATCAGCTTGCCGATAAACGAGATGTGCCGTTTGCGCGCGATATTCGCGGTGTGCTTGGGCGCATCGGCCAGGGCTCGACGCATTTCGTCGGTCAAAGGCAGTTTTGCAATCAAATCTTTTTTGAGCGTTGTAAGGCGCTCGCCGAGGTCAACCAGCGCATGCAGCTCGCGTTTGACCTGGGTTTTGCTTTTCTCCCCATCGAGGGAGTCGTCGTAAGAATCAACCATGGTGGCAGTCCGCAAAGAAACGCCGCCATGATAACCAGTCGGGGGCCGCTTGTCCGGCCCGGTCGCTCGATGGCCTTAACCGAAAGCAGAATTTGAGTGGAGAAAACCATGAGTGCAGCCCAAAGCGTCGGTCCGCAAGCGTTACCGGCACTGCAGGAACAAGTCGAGCAGATCCTTGCTGAGGCCAAGCGCCAGGGGGCCAGTGCCTGTGAGGTGGCGGTGTCGCTGGAGCAGGGGCTGTCGACGTCGGTGCGCCAGCGGGAAGTGGAAACTGTTGAGTTCAATCGCGACCAGGGCTTTGGTATCACCCTGTATGTGGGGCAGCGCAAAGGTTCGGCCAGTACCTCGGCCAGTGGTCCGGAAGCGATTCGCGAGACGGTCGCGGCTGCGCTGGCGATTGCCAAGCATACGTCCGAGGATGAAAGCTCGGGCCTGGCCGACAAGGCGCTGATGGCCAAGGACTTGAAAGACTTTGATCTGTTCCATGCCTGGGACATCACACCGGAACAGGCTATCGAGCAGGCGCTGACCTGCGAAGCCGCCGCGTTTGAAGCTGATGCCCGCATCAAGAACGCGGATGGCACCACGTTGAGCACGCATCAGGGCTGCCGCGTATATGGCAACAGCCATGGTTTCATCGGTGGCTACGCGTCCACGCGGCATAGCCTTAGCTGCGTGATGATCGCCGAAGCGAATGGCCAGATGCAGCGCGATTACTGGTATGACGTGAACCGCCAGGGCGATTTGCTGGCCGACCCGGTCAGTATTGGCCAGCGCGCTGCGCAGCGGGCGGCGAGCCGCCTGGGCGCGCGCCCGGTACCGACCTGCGAGGTGCCGGTGTTGTTTTCGGCGGAGTTGGCCGGAGGCTTGTTCGGCAGTTTCCTGGGGGCGATTTCCGGCGGCAACCTGTATCGCAAGTCGTCGTTCCTTGAAGGTGCGATCGGCCAGAAGCTGTTCCCCGAATGGCTGACCATCGACGAGCGTCCGCACCTGATGCGCGCCATGGGCAGTTCGGCGTTCGACGGTGATGGCCTGGCCACCTATGCCAAGCCGTTTGTCGAGAAGGGTGAGTTGGTGTCCTACGTATTGGGTACTTACGCCGGTCGTAAATTGGGCCTGCCAAGCACCGCAAACTCCGGTGGCGTGCACAACTTGTTCGTTACCCATGGTGATGAGGACCAGGCGGCGCTGCTGCGGCGCATGGGGCGTGGCCTGCTGGTGACCGAGTTGATGGGCCATGGCCTGAATATGGTGACGGGCGACTACTCCCGTGGCGCAGCGGGGTTCTGGGTGGAAAACGGCGAGATTCAGTTTGCCGTTCAAGAGGTGACGATTGCCGGCAACATGCGCGATATGTTCAAGCAGATCGTTGCCGTCGGAAATGACTTGGAGTTGCGTAGCAATATCCGCACGGGTTCGGTGTTGATCGAGCGGATGACCGTCGCCGGCAGCTGATCCTTCAGACGCGCTTCAACAAGAAGGCGCGCCATCTTTATAGATGGCGCGCCTTTTTTTGTGGTGGCGTTTCAGGAGGATTGTCCTGCCACACTTGTTTTGATTCTCAATATCATTTAATAATAAATATCATTACCGAATGAGTGTGGATCATGAGTTCTGTCCTGCATGAGGATCCTTACCTGGAGAGCTGGCGCTGGATGAGTCGCCAGATTCGTTGCGGCCTCGACCCCAACGAGCCGCGCCTGATCGAACACTACCTCAACGAGGGCCGATACCTGGCGTGCTGCACCGCGACCCATCCGTGGACGATCGCTGAAACCTCATTCCGCCTGTTGCTCGACACCGCCAGCGATATCGCGCTGCCCTGGCATTGGCGCTCCCTGTGCGTGGACCAGGCCTGGCGCCCGCTGCGCGACCTGGAAAAACTCTCCCACTGTGCCTGCCGCCTCAAGCGCTGGCAGAGCTTTGCCTGGCAATTGGCGACCTGCGAATTGCTGCCGTCTATTTCTCACTCCGACCTTGTTCAAGGATCTAACGATGAGTAACACCCGTATCGAACGCGACAGCATGGGCGAGCTGCAAGTGCCTGCCGAGGCCTTGTATGGCGCACAAACCCAGCGAGCGGTGAACAACTTTCCGATCAGCAATCAACGCATGCCGGCGCAATTCATTCGTGCCCTGATCCTGGCCAAAGCTGCGGCGGCCAAGGTCAACGTCGACCTCAAGCAAATCAGCGAAAGCCAGGGCAAGGCGATTGTCGATGCCGCCCAGGGCTTGCTGGAAGGCGACTTCATGCAGCACTTCCCGGTGGACATCTTCCAGACTGGCTCCGGTACCAGCTCCAACATGAACGCCAACGAAGTGATTGCGACCCTTGCCAGCCGCTTGCTGGGTGAGCCGGTCAACCCCAATGACCACGTGAATTGCGGCCAAAGCAGCAACGACATCATTCCGACCACTATCCACGTCAGCGCCGCGCTGGTGCTGCATGAGCAAACATTGCCCGCGCTGTTGCATCTGGTGCAGGTGATCGAGCAGAAAGCCGAGGAAGTCCACCCGTTCATCAAGACCGGCCGCACGCATCTGATGGACGCCATGCCGGTGCGCATGAGCCAGGTGCTCAATGGTTGGGCGCAGCAGCTCAAGGCCAATATCGGGCATTTGCAGGACCTTCTGCCGAGTTTGCAAGCCCTGGCCCAGGGCGGTACTGCGGTCGGCACCGGAATCAATGCACACCCGGAATTCGCGGTGCGTTTCAGTCAGCAGTTGAGCAGCCTGACCGGTGTGAAATTCACCCCGGGCAAGAACCTCTTCGCGCTGATTGGCTCCCAGGACACGGCCGTCGCTGTCTCCGGGCAGTTGAAAGCCACCGCCGTGTCGCTGATGAAAATCGCCAACGACCTGCGCTGGATGAACTCCGGCCCACTCGCCGGCCTGGGGGAAATCGAGCTGGAAGGCCTTCAGCCTGGTTCGTCGATCATGCCCGGCAAGGTCAACCCGGTGATCCCTGAAGCCACCGCGATGGTGGCCGCACAAGTTATCGGCAACGACACGGTCATCACCGTCGCCGGCCAGTCGGGCAACTTCGAACTGAACGTGATGCTGCCGATCATCGCCAATAACCTGATCAGCAGCCTCGAGTTAATGGCCAACTCCAGTCGTTTGCTGGCGGACAAGGCCATTGCCAGCTTCAAGGTCAATGAGGCCAAGCTCAAGGAAGCGCTGTCGCGCAACCCGATCCTGGTCACCGCGCTCAACCCGATCATCGGTTACCAAAAGGCTGCTGAAATTGCCAAGAAGGCCTATCAACAGGGCCGTCCGGTGATTGATGTCGCCCTTGAGCACACCGACTTGCCGCGCAGTCAACTGGAAATCCTGCTGGATCCGGAAAAGCTCACGGCCGGCGGCGTGTAATCACCGACTCTGCTTTGGAGGCTCACCATGGAGCACTGGAAACGCACGATCGAACGGGCCAATCGCTGCTTTATGGCGGGTGAATTGGTTGACGCTCGCGAGGCTTACTTGCAAGCCCTGGCCCTGGCCCAAGTGCTGTTCGAACGCTGGGCGGATGCCGACGAAGCAGTGGCGGCTTGCGTCATTTCCCATCACAACCTGGCGGACCTGCACCTGCGGCTGAACCAGCCGGAAGAAAGCGCGGAATACCTTTGCGCTATCCACCAGCGTCTTTTGCAGACCATGCAGGACCCGCGCCTGAGCCCGCAGTTGCGGGAGGCGGCGCTGCGCCAGAGCAGCAAAACCTACGTCGAACTGTTGAATTTCATCAGCGATCACGGCGAATACCCTCGCACTCATCGCTTGCTGGGCAGTACTGCAGTGCAGCCCGCCACGCCCCACTACGGAGCCCATTGATATGACTTACACCCTGCCTGCCTTGCCTTACGCGTATGACGCCCTGGAACCGCATATCGATGCGCAAACCATGGAGATTCACTACACCAAGCACCACCAGACCTATATCAATAACCTCAACGCAGCGGTCGAAGGCACCGAGTTCGCGGGCTGGCCGGTCGAGAAACTGGTGTCCAGCGTGCAGCAACTGCCGGAAAAACTGCGCGCAGCGGTGATCAATCAAGGCGGCGGCCACGCCAACCATTCGTTGTTCTGGGCGGTGATGTCGCCCAAGGGAGGTGGCAAGCCCGAAGGCGTGCTGGGTAAAGCCATCGACGAACAACTGGGTGGTTTCGACAGCTTCAAGGAGGCTTTCACCAAGGCTGCGTTGACGCGCTTCGGCAGCGGCTGGGCCTGGTTGAGCGTTACCCCGCAAAAGACCCTGGTGGTTGAAAGTAGTGGGAATCAGGACAGTCCGTTGATGAACGGCAATACCCCGATCCTCGGCCTGGACGTCTGGGAGCACGCCTACTACCTGCTGTACCAGAACCGTCGCCCGGAATACATCAACGCCTTCTACAGCGTCATTAACTGGCCGGAAGTTGCTGCCCGCTATCAGGCCGCGGTGGCCTGACATTCACCTTCATAACAAGACCTAAGGCCGACTATGGGCACTGAAACACTGGCGATCAGCAGCGGACGAATGTTTCGTTATGCGTTTGGCTCGCTGCTGCTATTGGCAGGTACTGCATTGCTGGTGGCCCACGGGCTGGCCTGGCTGAACCTGGAACCGCGCATCCTGCGCGCCCTGCAAGGCGGCTCCATTTGCGCGCTGGGTACGGCGCTGGGCGCGGTCCCGGTACTGGTGATCCGGCGCATGCCGGTGGCGCTGAGCGACACATTGTTGGGCTTTGGTGCTGGGGTGATGCTGGCGGCAACGGCGTTTTCGCTGATCGTCCCGGGCATCGCCGCGGCTGAAAGCCTGGGGCTCTCGCCGTGGGGTGCCAGCGGCTTGATCAGCTTTGGCATCATGCTGGGCGCATTCGGGTTGTACCTGGTTGACCGCAAGGTCTCCGGTGCCAGCCCGGAAATGCTGATGGGCACGCCAGACAAGCCGGTGATCCCGCCGCGCATCTGGCTGTTTGTGTTTGCCATCATCGCCCACAACATTCCCGAAGGCATGGCGGTAGGCGTTTCCGCCGGTGGCGGCATGCCCGATGCTGACAGCTTGGCCATGGGCATTGCGTTGCAGGACGTACCCGAAGGCCTGGTGATTGCGTTGGTGTTGGCCGGGGCGGGGATGTCGCGGGTCAAGGCGTTCCTGATCGGCGCTGCATCAGGCCTGGTGGAGCCCGTATTCGCTGTGCTCTGCGCCTGGCTGGTCAGCCTGGCCGAAGTGCTGTTGCCTTTGGGGTTGGCCCTGGCTGCTGGCGCGATGCTGTTGGTGGTGACCCACGAAGTCATCCCCGAGTCGCGACGCAATGGTCACGAAAAACTCGCCAGCCTGGGCCTGTGCATCGGTTTTTGCTTGATGATGGTGATGGACACCGCTCTGGGGTAGGTTACGTCTACTGTAGGAGCAGGCAAGCTCGCTCCTACAGGGGGTTATTCACCTTCGTCGAAGTAATTGTTGATCAGCGCCACCAGCGCTGCCATCGCTTCGTCTTCCTGCTCGCCTTCCGTCTTCAAGTGAATCCTGGTGCCTTTGCCGGCCGCCAACATCATCATGGCCATGATGCTCTTGCCGTCGACCATGGATTCCGGTGTACGCCCGGCGCGGATCTGGCAGGGGAACTGCCCTGCTACGCCCACGAACTTGGCCGAGGCGCGGGCGTGCAAGCCCAGCTTGTTGATGATTTCAATTTCCAGAGCGGGCATCGCGGGGGTGTTCCTTTCAGCTAAGGTCGCGGTGGCGGACCTGGACGTTCTTGAGGGTTTGTTGCAGCACCTGGCCCAGGCGCTCGGTCAGGTAGACGGAGCGGTGATGGCCGCCAGTGCAGCCGATGGCAATGGTGACATAGGCACGGTTGCTTGCAGCAAAGCGTGGCAGCCATTTGAGCAAGTAGGAGGAGATATCCTGGAACATCTCCTCCACATCCGGTTGCGCTGCCAGGTAATCGGCCACGGGCTGATCCAGCCCGGACTGGTCACGCAGTTCCGGTTTCCAGTACGGGTTAGGCAGGCAGCGCACATCGAACACCAGGTCGGCGTCGACCGGCATGCCGCGTTTGAACCCAAATGACTCCACGAGAAACGCGGTGCCCGGCTCTGGCTGGTTCAGCAGGCGCAGCTTGATAGCATCGCGCAACTGGTAAAGGTTGAGGCTGGTGGTGTTTATCTTGAGGTCGGCGAGGTCAATGATCGGCCCCAGCAGCTTGGTTTCGTCTTCGATGGCTTCGGCCAGAGAGCGATGGGGGCTGCTTAGGGGGTGACGCCGGCGGGTCTCGGAGAAGCGTTTGAGCAGGGTTTCTTCGTCGGCGTCCAGGTACAGCACGTCGCAATGAATGTGCTTGCCCCGCACTTCCTCGAGCAATTGCGGGAATCGCTCAAGATGGCTGGGCAGGTTACGGGCATCAATCGAAACGGCGACCAGCGGTTGGGCCAGTTCGGTATGGATCAAGGCGCGTTCAGCCAACTCCGGCAGCAGGCCGGCGGGCAGGTTGTCGATGCAATAGAAACCGTTGTCCTCAAGAACGTTGAGGGCGGTGCTTTTACCCGAGCCGGAGCGGCCGCTGACGATGATCAAGCGCATGGTTACTGCCCGTTCTGTTCATCCAGGACAACCTGGTACAACGCCTCATTGCTGCTGGCGCTGCGCAGTTTGTCGCGTACTTCCTTGCGGTCGAGCATGCTGGCGATCTGCCGGAGCAGTTCCAGGTGCGCATCGGTGGCGGCTTGCGGGACCAGCAGAACGAACAGCAGATCAACCGGGGCGCCGTCGATGGCGTCGAAATCGATGGGGGCTTCCAGGTGCAGCAGGGCGCTGACAGGTGTTTCGCAGCCTTTGAGGCGGCAGTGAGGAATGGCGATGCCGTTGCCAAAACCGGTGGAACCGAGTTTTTCACGGGCAATCAGCGCATCGAAGACATCTTGCATCTCCAGATCCGGCACTTCGCGTGCGATCAGGTTGGCAATTTGTTCGAGGGCTTTCTTCTTGCTGCCACCCGGCACGTTCACGAGGGAACGGCCGGGGGTCAGGATGGTTTCAAGTCGGATCATGGGGGGAGAGTTAACGACCTGTACCTTGCATCAGGTGCAGATTCTTTTCCTTATGCTTTATGAGTTGGCGGTCCAGCTTGTCGTAGAGCGAGTCGATCGCCGCGTACATGTCTTCATGTTCCGCATTGGCGACGAGCTTGGCATTCGGTACGTGCAGGGTGGCCTCGATTTTCTGCTTGAGCTTATCGACCTCCATGATGACCTGCACGTTGGTGATCTTGTCAAAATGCCCTGCAAGCTTGTTCAACTTGCTTTCGGTGTACTCACGCAGGGGCTTGGTCACTTCCAGTTGGTGTCCACTGATGTTGACTTGCATACAGCTTCTCCTTCGTTGCCAGTGCATAAAGCGGCAGGCAAAGGCGCCTGCCACTGGAACGCTGTGGCCCGCCCGTCACATCAAACGCTTACGCTCGCTGGAAGGCGCGATCCCAAGGGACTCGCGGTACTTGGCGACGGTTCGACGGGCGACCTGAATGCCTTGTGCCTCCAGTAAACCAGCGATCTTACTGTCACTCAATGGCTTTTTCTGATTTTCCGCCGCAACCAGTTTTTTGATGATCGCGCGGATCGCCGTTGACGAGCATTCGCCGCCTTCGGAGGTGCTGACGTGGCTGGAGAAAAAGTATTTCAGTTCATAAATACCCCGTGGGGTATGCATGAATTTCTGCGTGGTCACGCGTGAAATGGTCGACTCATGCATGCCCACCGCTTCGGCGATGTCATGCAGTACCAGCGGCTTCATCGCCTCGTCGCCGTATTCCAGGAAGCCGCGCTGGTGCTCGACGATCTGGGTGGCGACTTTCATCAGGGTTTCGTTGCGGCTTTGCAGGCTCTTGATGAACCAGCGGGCTTCCTGCAACTGGTTGCGCATGAAGGTGTTATCGGCGCTGGTGTCGGCGCGGCGGACGAAACCGGCGTATTGCGGGTTGACCCGCAGGCGTGGCACCGACTCCTGGTTCAGCTCCACCAGCCACCGCTCGTTGTCCTTGCGCACGATCACGTCGGGGACGACGTATTCGGCTTCGCTGGACTCGATTTGCGAGCCGGGGCGCGGGTTAAGGCTCTGTACCAGCTCGATGACCTGGCGCAGGTCGTCTTCCTTGAGCTTCATGCGGCGCATCAACTGGCTGTAGTCGCGGCTGCCCAGCAGGTCGATGTAGTCGGTGACCAGGCGCTGGGCCTCGGCGAGCCATGGGGTCTTGGCCGGCAACTGGCGCAGTTGCAGCAGCAGGCATTCGCTGAGGGTGCGCGCGCCGATACCGGATGGCTCGAACTGCTGGATGCGGTGCAGGACGGCTTCGATCTCGTCCAGTTCGATATCCAGTTCGGGGTCGAAGGCTTCAAGAATTTCTTCAAGCGTCTCGTCTAGATAACCCTGATTGTTGATGCAGTCGATCAGGGTTACGGCGATCAGGCGATCGGTATCCGACATCGGTGCCAGGTTCAGTTGCCACAGCAGATGGCTCTGCAGGCTCTCGCCGGCGGAGGTGCGGGTGGTGAAGTCCCACTCGTCATCGTCATTGCTGGGCAGGCTGCTGGCGCTGGTCTGGTAGACATCTTCCCAGGCGGTGTCGACCGGAAGCTCGTTGGGAATGCGTTCGTTCCATTCGCCTTCCTCAAGGTTGTCCACCGTGGGGGCGGTTTCCTGGTAGGAGGGTTCCTGCACGTCGGAATTGGGTTTTTGCTCGATGTTATCGGCCAGCGGGTCTGCATTATCGAAGTCGTCGCCTTCTTCCTGGCGTTCGAGCATCGGATTGGACTCCAGGGCCTCCTGGATTTCCTGTTGCAGGTCCAGGGTCGACAATTGGAGCAGGCGGATGGCCTGTTGCAGCTGCGGTGTCATCGTCAGCTGCTGGCCCATTCTCAGGACTAGCGATGGTTTCATGGCAGGGGCTTAACACCTTATTCGCCGGCGCAATGCGCCATCCACGACAGGGCGCGTGAGCGCCAAACATAAGCAAATTATATGCCTGATGTCGGGTGCTTTGCCTAGAGCGCGGTAACAATAAAAATCCGGAGGTTTTCATTGACTCCCGCGCACCTTGGCGAACGCCGTGACACCACGGTGTTTACAGGCGGAACTCGTGACCCAGGTACACTTCCTTGACCAGTTCATTGGCCAGGATGGTAGCGGAATCACCTTCGGCAATCAGTTGGCCGTCATTGACGATATAGGCGGTTTCGCAGATATCGAGCGTCTCACGGACGTTGTGGTCGGTGATGAGCACGCCAATGCCCTTGGCCTTGAGGTGATGGATGATCTGCTTGATGTCGCCGACCGAAATCGGGTCGACGCCGGCAAACGGCTCGTCCAGCAGGATGAACTTGGGGGCAGTGGCCAGTGCGCGGGCGATTTCCACGCGACGACGCTCACCACCGGACAGGCTCATGCCGAGGTTGTCGCGGATATGGTTGATATGGAACTCCTGCAACAGGCTTTCCAGCTCCTTGCGACGGCCGTCACGGTCGAGTTCCTTGCGGGTCTCGAGGATCGCCATGATGTTGTCCGACACCGACAGTTTGCGGAAGATCGACGCTTCCTGCGGGAGATAGCCGATACCGGCCCGTGCGCGGCCGTGCATTGGCTGGTGACTCACGTCCAGGTCATCGATCAGGACACGGCCCTGATCCGCCTGGACCAGACCGACGATCATGTAGAAGCAAGTGGTCTTGCCGGCGCCGTTGGGGCCGAGCAAGCCGACGATCTGGCCGCTGTCGATCGACAGGCTGACGTCGCGCACGACCTGACGGCTTTTATAGGCCTTGGCCAGATGCTGGGCTTTCAGGGTTGCCATTACTCGGCCTTCTTCTTCGGCTGGATAACCATGTCGATGCGTGGACGAGGCGCGGTGACCTTGTTGCCATTGGCACGACCGGCATTAGCGATCTGTTTCACGGTGTCATAGGTGATCTTCTCACCTTCCGTGGAGTTGCCATCGGGGCTGAGCACCTTGGCCTGGTCAATCAGTACGATGCGGTTCTGCTGGGCGTGGTACTGGATGGTCTTGCCGTAGCCCTTCATCGGGCCGGTGTCGGTCGCGGACTGCTTCTGTTCGAAGTAAGCCAGGTTGCCCACCGAGGTCACGACATCGATGTCGCCGGTTTTGGTGCGCGTTAGCGTCACGGTATTGCCGGTGATTTTCATCGAGCCCTGAGTGATGATCACGCCACCGGTGTAGGTTGCGACGCCTTGCTTGTCATCGAGCTGTGCATCATCGGCCGAGATGTGGATCGGCTGCTGGCTATCGTTCGGCAGAGCCCAGGCGCTCACGCTTCCCAGTGCTGCGCCCAGGCCGAGCAAAATAGGGAGAGTTTTAACGAGCCTCATACTGTCCTCTTACGTTCGATAGCAGGTGTATCCTGCTTTCTTTCAAATACGCTTTCATTCCCTTGCCAGTCGATACACCGCCAGCGCCGTCGATTCTAACGTCTTGCTCGGTCTGCGCATATTGCTTCTGCGGGAATACGGTCATGCGACTGCTGGTAATCACCGTCTCACGGCTTTTATCGTCAGTGCGCGCAATGCGCACCGAGTCGATCAGTTCCACCTCGGTACCGTCCGGGTTGACCTCGCCACGCTTGCTGGTGACGTGCCATGGGAACTCGGTACCGCGGTAAATGTTCATGTCCGGGTTGGTCAGCAGGGTGACCTCGGTGGCCTTCACATGCTCGACCTTGTCCGAGGTCATTTCGTACTGCACCTTGCCGTCAGGCAGGAACTGCACACTTTTGGCATTGATGGCGTAATAGTCGATAGCGCCTTCGTCAACCTGCGCAGCAGGCTGGTCGAGAAAGCGCTCCGGGCTGATATTCCAGTAGCCCACCGCGAGGAACAGCGCGGCGATGACCCCGAATAACAGGAAGTTGCGAATCTTTTTGCTCAGCATAAAACGCTCTATAAGTAGGCGGCGTGTGCCGCTTCAAGGCTGCCCTGGGCACGCAGGATCAGCTCGCAGAACTCGCGGGCGGCACCTTCGCCACCGCGGGCGCTGGTGATGCCGTGGGCGTGTTCGCGAACAAACGCCGCCGCATTGGCGACGGCCATGCCCAGGCCTACTCGGCGAATCACCGGCAGGTCTGGCAAGTCATCACCCAAGTAGGCGACCTGCTCATAGCTTAGGTTGAGTTGGCCAAGAAGCTCGTCCAGAACCACCAGTTTATCCTCGCGGCCCTGATACAGGTGAGGAATCCCCAGGTTTTGTGCGCGACGTTCCACAACGGGCGTTTTTCGGCCGCTGATAATTGCCGTTTGCACACCCGCCGCCATCAGCATTTTGATGCCCTGGCCGTCCAGCGTGTTGAATGTCTTGAATTCGCTGCCGTCTTCGAGGAAGTACAGGCGGCCGTCGGTCAGCACGCCGTCAACGTCGAAAATCGCGAGTTTGATATTTTTGCCGCGTTGCAACAGGTCGCTGGTCATCTACATCACTCCTGCACGCAGCAAGTCGTGCATGTTCAGGGCGCCAATCGGGCGGTCGTCGCCATCAACCACCACCAGCGCGCCGATCTTGTGGTCTTCCATGATCTTCAAGGCTTCGGCTGCCAGCATCTCTGGGCGTGCGGTCTTGCCGTGGGGTGTCATTACCGCGTCGATGGTGGCGGTGTGGATATCAATCGTGCGGTCCAGGGTGCGGCGCAGGTCGCCGTCGGTGAAGACCCCGGCCAAGCGGCCATCGGCCTCCAGGATCACCGTCATGCCCAGGCCCTTGCGGGTCATTTCCATCAGCGCATCCTTCAGCAAGGTGCCGCGCTGGACATGGGGCAACTCCTCGCCGGAGTGCATGACGTTTTCCACTTTCAGCAGCAGGCGGCGACCCAGGGCGCCACCCGGATGGGAAAACGCGAAGTCCTCAGCGGTAAACCCGCGGGCTTCCAGCAGCGCTACGGACAAGGCATCGCCCATGACCAGCGCGGCCGTGGTGGAGGAGGTCGGTGCCAGGTTCAGCGGGCAGGCCTCGTGGTCCACGTGGACGTTCAGGTTCACTTCGGCGGCCTTGGCCAGCGTCGACTCCGGGTTGCCGGTGATGCTGATCATCTGGATGCCCAGGCGTTTGATCAGCGGCAGCAGGGTAACGATTTCGTTGGTAGTGCCGGAGTTGGACAGCGCAAGGATGATGTCATCCTTGGTGATCATGCCCATGTCGCCGTGGCTGGCTTCGGCCGGGTGCACGAAAAACGCGGTGGTTCCGGTACTGGCCAGGGTGGCGGCGATCTTGTTGCCGACGTGGCCCGACTTGCCCATGCCGACCACCACAACGCGGCCCTTGCTGGCCAGAATCATCTCGCAGGCGCGTACGAAATCCGCGTCAATATGGGCCAGCAAGCCTTCTACGGCTTCAAGCTCGAGGCGGATGGTGCGTTGTGCGGATTGAATAAGGTCGCTGGATTGGCTCATGTCTGAAATCGTATAGCCTGACGAAAAGTCGGCGATTATAGCGGTAATGATCAATTCCCTCACGCAAGTTCGTCAGGGTTTGTTCGCAATGTTCCTGAGATTCAACCCCAGCAACGATTTTTCCCTGTCCCCAATCTGAACAAGCACTGTTCCGGCCTTGGGCGCCTTGTACCAGCAGTGATATAGTTCGCCGCCAGTTCGGTCCGCCCAGCCCACGTGGCCAACTATTGCGCAACGGTTGCAAACGTTTGTCGCAAGCGTGGTGTCTGAGTGAGAGGCTGCATCCCAAGGAGTTTAGATGAGTGCCGATAACGCCTACGCGGTCGAGCTGAAGGGACTGACCTTCAAGCGCGGGACGCGCAGCATCTTCAATAACGTCGATATCCGCATTCCGCGCGGCAAGGTCACGGGCATCATGGGGCCTTCCGGTTGCGGCAAGACCACGCTGCTGCGCCTGATGGGCATGCAATTGCGCCCCAGTGCGGGAGAGGTGTGGGTCAACGGCCAGAACCTGCCGACGCTGTCGCGCAGCGATCTGTTCGATGCACGCAAGCACATGGGTGTGCTGTTCCAGAGCGGTGCGCTGTTCACCGATCTTGATGTTTTCGAGAATGTGGCCTTTCCGCTGCGGGTGCATACCCAGCTGTCCGACGAGATGATTCGTGACATTGTGTTGCTGAAACTGCAGGCCGTAGGCCTTCGCGGCGCCATCGACCTGATGCCCGATGAATTGTCTGGTGGCATGAAGCGCCGTGTGGCGCTGGCGCGTGCCATTGCCCTCGACCCGCAGATTCTCATGTACGACGAGCCCTTTGTCGGCCAGGACCCCATCGCCATGGGCGTGCTGGTGCGTCTGATCCGCCTGCTCAACGATGCACTGGGCATTACCAGCATCGTGGTCTCCCACGATCTTGCAGAAACCGCGAGCATTGCCGATTACCTCTATGTAGTGGGCGATGGTCAGGTGCTGGGGCAGGGCACGCCCGAAGAGCTGATGAACGCCGACAACCCGCGCATTCGCCAATTCATGACCGGCGATCCTGATGGCCCGGTGCCTTTTCACTTTCCGGCAGCGGATTACCGCTCAGATCTTCTGGGGAAGCGCTGATGCGCAAGACATCTCTTATCGAGAAGGTTCGCCTTTTCGGTCGCTCGGGCATCGACATCGTCGAAGTGCTGGGTCGTTCGACGATTTTCCTGTTCCACGCCTTGCTCGGCCGCGGCGGTATTGGCGGCGGGTTCGGCCTGCTGGTCAAGCAGCTGCATTCGGTGGGCGTGATGTCCCTGGTGATCATCGTGGTCTCCGGGGTGTTCATCGGCATGGTGCTGGCGTTGCAGGGCTTCAATATTCTGTCCAGCTACGGTTCGGAGCAGGCAGTGGGGCAGATGGTCGCCCTGACGCTGTTGCGTGAACTGGGGCCGGTGGTGACCGCCTTGCTGTTCGCCGGGCGCGCGGGTTCCGCGTTGACCGCCGAAATCGGCAACATGAAGTCCACCGAGCAGCTGTCCAGTCTGGAAATGATCGGCGTGGACCCGCTCAAGTACATTGTTGCCCCGCGCCTGTGGGCCGGCTTCATTTCCCTACCACTGCTGGCGATGATCTTCAGCGTGGTCGGGATCTGGGGCGGTTCGTGGGTGGCGGTGGACTGGCTGGGCGTCTACGACGGCTCCTACTGGGCCAACATGCAAAACAGCGTGACCTTCAGCGGTGACGTTCTCAACGGCATCATAAAGAGCATCGTCTTCGCCTTTGTGGTGACCTGGATCGCCGTATTCCAAGGCTACGACTGTGAGCCCACTTCAGAAGGGATCAGTCGCGCCACCACCAAGACCGTTGTGTACGCCTCGCTGGCGGTACTGGGCCTTGACTTCATTTTGACCGCCTTGATGTTTGGAGATTTCTGATGCAAAACCGCACTGTGGAAATCGGTGTCGGCCTTTTCTTGCTGGCTGGCATCCTGGCTTTACTCTTGTTGGCCCTGCGCGTCAGCGGCCTGTCGGCCAGCCCCACCGCCGACACTTATAAACTTTACGCGTACTTCGACAATATCGCCGGTTTGACTGTCAGAGCTAAAGTGACCATGGCCGGTGTGACCATCGGCAAGGTCACGGCAATCGATCTGGATCGCGACAGCTTCACCGGCCGAGTGACGATGCAGCTGGACAAGAAGGTAGATAATCTGCCGACTGACTCAACTGCATCTATCCTCACTGCGGGTCTGCTGGGCGAGAAATACATCGGTGTCAGCGTGGGTGGGGAAACAGCCCTGCTCAAGGATGGCTCGACAATCCACGACACACAGTCGTCGCTGGTACTTGAGGACCTGATCGGTAAATTCCTGCTTAATACGGTCAATAAAGACGCCAAATGAGGAATCTGTTCATGATCTCTACCTTGCGACGTGGCCTGCTGGTGCTGTTGGCAGCGCTGCCGCTGATGGCTAACGCGGCAGGTTCTGCGCACGATCTGGTGCAGGACACGACCAGCAAAATGCTGGCTGACCTGACTGCCAATAAAGAGCAGTACAAGCAAGATCCGAGTAAGTTTTACAACGCGCTCAACACCATTGTCGGCCCGGTGGTCGATGCTGAAGGCATTTCCCGCAGCATCATGACGGTCAAGTATTCGCGCAAGGCGACCCCTGCGCAGATGCAGACCTTCCAGGAAAACTTCAAGAAAGGCCTGTTCCAGTTCTACGGTAACGCGCTGCTCGAGTACAACAACCAGGGCATTACCGTTGCGCCTGCCGGTGATGAGTCGGGTGATCGCACCAGCGTCAACATGAGCGTCAAGGGTAACAACGGTGCCGTCTACCCTGTGCAGTACACGCTGGAGAAGGTCAACGGTGAGTGGAAGCTGCGCAACGTGATCATCAACGGCATCAACATCGGCAAGCTGTTCCGTGACCAGTTCGCTGATGCGATGCAGCGTAATGGCAACGACCTGGACAAAACCATCAACGGTTGGGCCGGTGAAGTCGCAAAAGCCAAGGAAACATCCGATAAAGAAGCCGGGAAGTCTGCGCAATGACCGAGTCGGCTGTTCGTCTTGGCGACGCCGGTGAGTTGTTTCTCAGCGGCGTGCTGGATTACCGCACCGGGCCTGAGCTGCGCAAGCAGGGTCAGGCGCTGATCAAAACTAGCACTGCGCCCGCGCTGGTGCTGGATTGTTCGGCCGTGACCAAGTCCAGCAGCGTCGGCTTGTCGCTGCTGCTGTGCTTCATGCGTGACGCCGAAGCGGCAAAAAAAACGGTCAGCATTCGGGCATTGCCCGAAGACATGCGCGAAATCGCCGAAGTTTCCGGCCTGACCGAGCTGCTGGCGCATCCTTAATACACATTATTAAAGAAGCCCCCCGTCAGAGTCCTGCTATGCGGGGTTCGCAGGCGCGGGGCTTTTTTGTATGATGTGCGACCCGCGCGCACTGGGCGCCGATAGAGGTTGAGCATGCAGGCCCTAGAAGTTAAGAGCTTTCTTGAAGGAAAGCTGCCGGAAACGACCGTTGAAGTTGAAGGCGAAGGCTGCAACTTCCAGCTGAACGTGATTAGCGATGAACTGGCGGCACTCAGCCCGGTCAAGCGTCAGCAGCAGATCTATGCCCATTTGAACCCGTGGATCACCGATGGCAGCATCCATGCGGTCACTATGAAATTTTTCAGCCGCGCGGCCTGGGCCGAGCGCACCTGAGCCCCCAAGGCGTCGAGATTCTTATGGATAAATTGATTATTACCGGCGGTGCCCGCCTTGATGGCGAGATTCGCATCTCCGGTGCAAAAAACTCCGCCTTGCCGATCCTGGCAGCGACCCTGCTGTGCGATGGCCCGGTTACCGTAGCCAACCTGCCGCACCTGCACGACATCACCACCATGATCGAGCTGTTCGGTCGCATGGGCATCGAGCCGGTGATCGACGAGAAACTGGCCGTCGAAATCGACCCGCGCACCATCAAGACCCTGATCGCCCCGTACGAACTGGTGAAAACCATGCGTGCGTCGATCCTGGTGCTCGGCCCGATGGTTGCCCGTTTCGGCGAAGCCGAAGTTGCCCTGCCTGGCGGTTGCGCCATCGGCTCGCGTCCGGTTGACCTGCACATCCGTGGCCTCGAAGCCATGGGCGCCGTTATCGACGTTGAAGGCGGCTACATCAAGGCCAAGGCGCCGGAAGGCGGCCTGCGTGGTGCCAACTTCTTCTTTGATACCGTCAGTGTGACCGGTACCGAGAACATCATGATGGCCGCTGCCCTGGCCAAAGGCCGCAGCGTCCTGCAAAACGCCGCGCGCGAGCCGGAAGTGGTCGACCTGGCCAACTTCCTGAACGCCATGGGCGCTAAGGTTTCCGGTGCCGGCACCGACACCATCACCATCGATGGCGTAGAGCGTCTGCATACCGCCACCTACAAGGTCATGCCTGACCGCATCGAGACCGGCACCTACCTGGTTGCCGCTGCCGTCACCGGTGGCCGCGTCAAGGTCAAGGACACCGATCCGACCATCCTGGAAGCGGTCCTGGAAAAACTGCGCGAAGCCGGTGCAGAAATCACCACCGGTGAAGACTGGATCGAGTTGAACATGCACGGCAAGCGTCCCAAGGCCGTCAACGTGCGTACCGCTCCGTACCCGGCGTTCCCGACCGACATGCAAGCGCAGTTCATCTCCCTGAACGCGATTGCCGAAGGCACCGGTGCCGTGATCGAGACCATCTTCGAAAACCGCTTCATGCACGTGTACGAACTGCACCGCATGGGCGCGAAGATCCAGGTTGAAGGCAACACCGCCATCGTCACCGGCACTGAGAAGCTCAAGGGCGCGCCAGTCATGGCCACCGACCTGCGGGCTTCGGCCAGCCTGGTGATCTCGGCGCTGATCGCCGAAGGCGACACCCTGATCGACCGCATCTACCACATAGACCGTGGTTACGAGTGCATCGAAGAAAAACTGCAGATGCTCGGCGCGAAAATCCGCCGCGTACCAGGCTAGTTGCCGTTTGTAGTGAGCGGGCTTGCCCCGCGCTGGACTGCGCAGCAGTCCCTTTTTTGGGGTCGCTACGCAACCCAGCGCGGGGCAAGCCCGCTCACCACAAGAAGGTGCCTGCCGTTGAATAAGCAGTATGCTGAACTTGTTTCAAATCGAGGCTGTAATGGCCTCGATCTGTGTCCGGCGCCGTTTGCGACCGGACCGCAATAGCCTGATGAAGGACTGACGTTTCCCATGTTGACCATCGCACTGTCCAAGGGCCGCATCCTTGACGACACGTTGCCGCTTCTGGCTGAAGCGGGCATCGTGCCGACCGAGAATCCGGACAAGAGCCGCAAGCTGATCATCCCCACGACCCAGGACGACGTGCGCCTGTTGATCGTGCGGGCTACCGACGTGCCTACCTACGTTGAACATGGCGCGGCCGACCTCGGCGTCGCCGGTAAAGACGTGCTGATGGAATACGGTGGCCAGGGCCTGTACGAGCCGTTGGACCTGCGTATCGCCCTGTGCAAGTTGATGACCGCCGGCCGTGTCGGTGATGTCGAGCCTAAAGGCCGTCTGCGCGTTGCGACCAAGTTCGTCAACGTCGCCAAGCGTTACTACGCCGAGCAAGGCCGCCAGGTCGACATCATCAAGCTCTACGGCTCGATGGAGCTGGCGCCGCTGATCGGCCTGGCTGACAAGATCATCGACGTGGTCGACACCGGCAACACCCTGCGCGCCAACGGTCTTGAGCCGCAAGAATTCATTGCAGACATCAGCTCCCGCCTGATCGTCAACAAGGCATCGATGAAGATGCAGCACGCCCGTATCCAGGCGTTGATCGACACCCTGCGCAAGGCAGTGGAGTCGCGACACCGCGGTTGACTTACCCGCGCGGCCTCAGGTCGCGCCCGTCTATCCGCCTCATAGCCAGAATTCTCAGGTGCCCAAGCGGATCGACTGCTAACTTTCGGCGCCTGAGCATTTTTGCCAATCCTATGAGGCCCTCGCTATGACCACGTCCACTGCAATTGCCCGACTCAACGCTGCCGACCCGGATTTCGCCCATCATCTGGATCATCTGCTGAGCTGGGAAAGCGTGTCCGACGATTCGGTCAACCAGCGGGTGCTCGACATCATCAAGGCCGTGCGTGAGCGCGGTGACGCGGCGCTGGTGGACTTCACCCGCCAGTTCGACGGTCTGGACGTCAAATCCATGGCCGACCTGATCCTGCCCCGCGAACGCCTGGAACTGGCCCTGACGCGCATCACCGCGCCGCAACGCGAAGCCCTGGAAGTGGCGGCCGCGCGTGTGCGCAGCTACCACGAAAAACAGAAGCAGGACTCCTGGAGCTACACCGAGGCCGACGGCACCGTGCTGGGGCAGAAGGTCACGCCGCTGGACCGCGCCGGTTTGTACGTGCCGGGCGGCAAGGCTTCGTACCCTTCGTCCGTGCTGATGAACGCGATTCCGGCCAAAGTGGCGGGCGTGACCGAGGTGGTCATGGTGGTGCCGACGCCGCGTGGTGAAATCAACGAGCTGGTGCTGGCCGCTGCCTGTATTGCCGGAGTCGACCGCGTGTTCACCATCGGTGGTGCCCAAGCCGTTGCCGCGCTGGCCTATGGCACTGAAAGCGTACCGAAGGTCGACAAAGTGGTCGGCCCCGGCAACATCTACGTCGCCACTGCCAAGCGCCATGTGTTCGGCCAGGTCGGTATCGACATGATCGCCGGCCCTTCGGAAATCCTCGTGGTGTGCGACGGCCAGACCGACCCGGACTGGATCGCCATGGACCTGTTCTCCCAGGCCGAGCACGACGAAGACGCCCAGGCGATCCTGGTCAGCCCGGACGCTGAGTTCCTCGATAAAGTCGCTGCCAGTATCAATAAGCTGCTGCCGACCATGGAGCGCGCCGAGATCATCGAGAAATCGATCAATGGCCGTGGTGCGCTGATCCTGGTGCGGGACATGGAGCAAGCCATCGAGGTGGCCAACCGCATCGCGCCGGAGCACCTGGAGTTGTCCGTGGCCGACCCACAAGCCTGGCTGCCGTCGATCCGTCACGCCGGTGCGATCTTCATGGGGCGCCACACCAGCGAAGCCCTGGGCGACTACTGCGCAGGCCCGAACCACGTGCTGCCGACTTCCGGTACTGCGCGTTTCTCGTCGCCGCTGGGGGTGTATGACTTCCAGAAGCGCTCGTCGATCATTTTCTGCTCGCCGCAGGGCGCTTCCGAGCTGGGCAAGACTGCCTCGGTGCTGGCCCGTGGTGAATCCTTGAGCGCGCACGCCCGCAGCGCCGAATACCGCATCCTTGAAGAGGGGAAGTGAGATATGAGCAAATTCTGGAGCCCTTTCGTCAAGGACCTCGTGCCTTACGTGCCCGGTGAACAACCGAAGCTGACCAAGCTGGTCAAGCTCAACACCAATGAAAACCCCTATGGTCCGTCGCCCAAAGCCTTGGCCGCCATGCAGGCCGAGTTGAATGACAACCTGCGCCTGTACCCGGACCCCAACAGCGACCTGCTCAAGCAGGCTGTGGCCAAGTACTACGGAATCGACGCTGGCAAAGTGTTCCTCGGCAACGGTTCCGACGAAGTGCTGGCGCACATCTTCCACGGTTTGTTCCAGCACGACCTGCCGCTGCTGTTCCCGGACATCAGCTACAGCTTCTACCCGGTGTACTGCGGCCTTTATGGCATCAAATCCGACCCGCTGCCGCTGGATGACCAGTTCCAGATTCGTGTGGCGGACTACGCCAAGCCCAACGGCGGGATCATCTTTCCCAACCCGAACGCGCCGACCGGTTGCGTACTGGCGCTGGACGCGGTGGAGCAGATTCTCAAGGCCAGCCCGGATTCGGTGGTGGTGGTCGATGAAGCCTATATCGACTTCGGCGGTGAAACCGCGATCAGCCTGGTGGATCGCTACCCGAACCTGCTGGTGACCCAGACCCTGTCCAAATCGCGCTCACTGGCCGGTTTGCGGGTGGGCTTGGCCGTGGGCCACCCGGACCTGATCGAGGCGCTGGAGCGGGTCAAGAACAGCTTCAACTCCTACCCACTGGACCGCCTGGCGATTGTTGGCGCGGCGGCGGCGTTCGAGGACCGTGAGTATTTCGAGAAGACTTGCCGGTTGGTGATCGACAGTCGCGACAAGCTGGTTGCGCAACTGGAAGAGAAAGGCTTTGAAGTGCTGCCGTCAGCCGCCAACTTCATTTTTGCCCGTCACCCACGGCATGATGCTGCGGGCCTGGCGGCCAAGTTGCGTGAGCAAGGGGTGATCGTGCGGCACTTCAAACAGGAGCGGATTGCCCAGTTCCTGCGGATCAGCATCGGCACGCCGGAGCAGAACCAGGCGTTGATCGATGGGCTGGGCCAGCTCTAACAAGCGCTGAAATCAAATGTGGGAGGGGGCTTGCCCCCGATTGCGGTGTATCAGCCAGCTAATGCGTTGACTGACACACTGCTATCGGGGGCAAGCCCCCTCCCACATTGGGTTCTACGGTGTGGGTTAGATCAACGGCTCGTCAGACTTCTTGTTCTTCCAGCCATCATTGCCCGGCAGCAGCAGGTTCAACCCAATCGCTACCACCGCACACAGGGCGATACCCTTGAGGCCGAAGTCATCCGGGCCGGTGCCGGTACCGACCAGCACACCGCCAATCCCGAACACCAACGTCACCGACACAATCACCAGGTTGCGCGCTTCGCCCAGGTCGATCTTGTGGCGGATCAGGGTGTTCATCCCCACCGCGGCAATCGAGCCGAACAGCAGGCACAGAATCCCGCCCATCACCGGCACCGGAATGCTCTGCAGCAACGCGCCGAACTTGCCGATGAACGCCAGGCTGATGGCAAACACCGCTGCCCAGGTCATGATCTTCGGGTTGTAGTTCTTGGTCAGCATCACCGCGCCGGTCACTTCGGCGTAGGTGGTGTTGGGTGGGCCGCCGAACAGGCCGGCAGCCGTGGTGGCAATACCATCACCCAGCAGGGTGCGGTGCAGGCCGGGCTTCTTCAAGTAGTCGCGACCGGTCACGCTGCCCACCGCAATTACACCGCCGATATGTTCGATCGCCGGGGCCAGGGCCACCGGGACGATGAACAGGATCGCCTGCCAGTTGAATTCCGGCGCGGTGAAGTGGGGCAGGGCGAACCAGGGGGCCGCCGCTATCTTCGCCGTGTCGACCACGCCAAAGTAGAACGACATGGCAAAACCCACTAGCACGCCGGAGATAATCGGCACCAGGCGGAAAATGCCCTTGCCGAACACCGCCACGATCAAGGTGGTCAGCAGCGCCGGCATCGAGATCATCATCGCGGTCTGGTAATGGATCAGCTCAGCGCCATCACCGGCTTTACCCATCGCCATGTTCGCGGCAATCGGCGCCATGGCCAGGCCGATGGAGATAATCACCGGCCCGATCACCACGGGTGGCAGCAACCGGTCGATAAACCCGGTGCCTTTGATCTTCACCGCCAGGCCCAGGAAGGTGTACACGAAACCCGCCGCCATCACCCCGCCCATGGTCGCCGCGAGGCCGAACTGGCCTTTGGCGAGAATGATCGGGGTAATGAAGGCAAAGCTCGACGCCAGGAATACCGGCACCTGCCGCCCTGTCACCACCTGGAACAGCAACGTGCCCAGGCCCGCGGTGAACAGTGCGACGTTTGGATCAAGACCTGTGATCAGCGGCATCAACACCAGCGCGCCAAATGCTACGAAGAGCATTTGTGCGCCAGACAGGATCTGGCGCCAAAGCGGGTCGTTGAATTCATCCTGCATGCTCACGCGTCCTTCTGCTTGGTGCCAAAGATCTTGTCACCGGCATCGCCCAGGCCTGGGATGATGTAGCCGTGTTCGTTGAGGCGCTCGTCGATGGAGGCGGTGTAGATCTGCACATCCGGGTGAGCCTTCTCGACGGCAGCGATGCCTTCGGGTGCAGCCACCAGCACCATGGCGCGGATATCCTTGCAGCCAGCTTTTTTCAGCAGGTCGATGGTGGCAACCATGGAACTGCCGGTGGCGAGCATCGGGTCGATGATCATCGCCAGGCGCTCGTTGATTTCCGGGACGAGTTTTTCCAGGTAAGTGTGGGCCTGCAAGGTTTCTTCGTTGCGGGCCACGCCTACGGCGCTGACCTTGGCGCCCGGGATCAGGCTGAGCACGCCTTCGAGCATGCCGATACCGGCGCGCAGGATCGGCACCACGGTGATTTTCTTACCGGCGATTTTCTCGACCTGCACGGGACCGGCCCAACCAGGGATTTCATAGCTCTCCAAGGGTAAATCCTTGGTCGCTTCGTAAGTGAGCAACGCTCCGACTTCCTGAGCGAGCTCACGGAAGTTCTTCGTGCTAATGTCGGCGCGGCGCATAAGGCCGAGCTTGTGTCGGATCAGCGGGTGGCGGATCTCGCGAGTGGGCATGGGAAAGGCTCCGGCGGCGGGCAAAAAAACCGGCCTAGATTAATCTATCCGAGGGTGTTGTCCTATAGACATCTAGTACGTTAGTCCATTAAGGCTTGCTCGGAGCGCACGAGAAGCGTACCTTCGCCCGCTTTTCTTGCCACAGCACCCCCTTGGAGAGCGCCATGTCCGCTGATCTCGAGCATATCCGTCAAATCATGCGCGAGGCTGACTGCCTGTACACCGAAGCGCAAGTCGAAGAAGCGATCGCCAAGGTCGGCGCACACATCACCCGCGAAATGGCCGACACCAATCCGGTGGTCTTCTGCGTGATGAACGGTGGCCTGATCTTCGCCGGAAAATTGCTGACCCACCTGCAATTCCCGCTGGAAGCCTCCTACCTGCACGCCACCCGCTATCGCAACGAAACCAGCGGCGGCGACCTGTTCTGGAAAGCCAAGCCGGAAGTCTCGTTCATCGACCGCGACGTGCTGATCATCGATGACATCCTGGACGAAGGTCACACGCTGGGTGCGATCATCGACTTCTGCAAACACGCCGGCGCGCGCAAAGTGCACACCGCCGTGCTGATCGACAAAGATCACGACCGCAAGGCTCGTCCGGACCTGAAAGCCGATTACGTCGGCCTGCCGTGCATTGACCGCTATATCTTCGGTTACGGCATGGACTACAAAGGCTACTGGCGCAACGCCAATGGGATCTTCGCCGTCAAAGGGATGTAAGTCATGGCCCGTTTTCTTGATCAGACGCTGTTTGCCGAACTGGCCGAGAAAGCGGCCGCCAGCCCCCGTGGCCGGCACCACCATAACTTCCACCAGATGGAAGAGCCTTGTCATCGCCTGGCGGTGGGCCTGCAACCTGACACCTATGTGCCGCCGCATCGGCACCTGAGTGCGGACAAGGCAGAAACCTTGCTGGTGCTGCAGGGCCGCTTGGGCTTGCTGGTCTTCAGCGAAACCGGTGAGGTCATTGCCAAGCGTGTCATGCAGGCCGGCGGTGAATGCGCTGGTGTGGATCTGCCACCCGGTGTCTTCCATGGCCTGGTGGTGTTGGAGCCCGACACGGTGATGTTCGAGTGCAAGGCCGGGCCTTATCGTCCGGTGGGCGAGGGCGAACAGGCCGATTGGGCACCCCGCGAAGGCGAGGCCGGTGTGGCCGAGTACCAACGCTGGATGCTTGCCCAGTTCGATTGAGCTACAGTGCTGGGCCCACCTTGCCGGAGCGGCCCATGAGCCTGTTGATACGCACCTGCGCCGCCCTGGCGCTGACCCTCAGTTTGCCCCTGGCTGCCGCGCCTGCGCCGATGCACAGCCAATTCCTGCCTTCGGACGACCTGACTCTGCGCGCTGAAGCGCCGGACCAGCAGCAATTGCTGCAAGTCACCGAGTACGCGGTGGTGGTGGGCAACCAGCGCCAGTCCAGCCAACAACCCATCCCGGTGACTGCGCCGTTGATGATTCGCCTGAAGGGCAAGTCCCTGAACAAAGGCGCGACCATCGCCCAGGTGGTGCTCAATTTCGACGCTGAAAGCAAAAGCCTGAAAAAGCCGGCCTACGATGACAAGAGCAAGACTTTGACCTTGTCCTACCCGGTGGCCCAATACCGTGTGATTGTTGACCTGTTGCGCAATGACACGGTGTATGTGCAGTTCCTCAGTTATGCCAATGGGCATATCTGGGCGGATTTGCATACTGGTGCGGTGCGTACCCAATAGCAAGAACACTGAAAAGCCAACGTGGGAAGGAGCTTGCTCCTGATTACGGTGGGGCGGTCAATTAGATGTCGCCTGACACTCCGCCATCGGGGGCAAGCCCCCTCCCACATTGAATATCCAGCGCTTTCGAAGCCTGCGTCGCACAGGTAGACTTCAAACCCCGTGTAAATGTCTGCAGGCTGGAGTCGGTAATGCGTAAAGATAAGAAACAGGTGATTGGTGACGAGATCGGCGACGATCAGATCAAGTTGTTCCTGGACTTCGAGCCGGTCGACGCGACTTCCCCGTCCCTGCACAAACTGATCAAGGCCTACCGTGGCCTGCGTATCGACGATTTCGAGCGGTTCCTGGGCTTCTTCAAGGAAGCCGGCCTGGACCTCGACGGCAAGGATGAGCATGGCCAGACCTTCGTCGATCTGATCAAGGACCAGCGCAACGCGGACGAGTACATCGAACTGATCGAAAACGCTCGCGGCTGATTATCCAAGCCACAAAAAAACGCCCCGTTCTCAGGTTGAGAGCGGGGCGTTTTTCATGGCGCCTCAAGCGTAGCTTTCGGTCTCGGCGGCAGGTTCAACCAGTTCCAGGCTGATGTTGTTCTGCGCGTTGATCTTGCGATACAACTCGGCATCCGTTTCCAGGACCTTTTCACGGGCCGGGAAGATCTCGTGCAGTTTGGCAGCCCACTCACCGGCGGCTTTTTCCGGGAAGCACTTCTCGATCAGTTCCAGCATGATCGAAACGGTCACCGAAGCACCCGGGGACGCGCCCAGCAGCGCCGCGAGCGTGCCGTCTTTGGCCGCGACCAGCTCGGTGCCGAATTGCAGCACCCCGCCTTTTTTCGGGTCTTTCTTGATGATCTGCACCCGTTGGCCAGCCACTTCCAGGCGCCAGTCTTCGGCTTTCGCCTCAGGGTAGAAGCGGCGTAGGGATTCCAGGCGCTGTTCCATGGACTGCATCACTTCGCTGACCAGGTACTTGGTCAGGTCCATGTTGTCGCGGGCCACGGCCAGCATCGGGCCGATGTTGCCGGCGCGAACCGACAGCGGCAGGTCGAGGAACGAGCCGTGCTTGAGGAACTTGGTGGTGAAGCCGGCGTATGGCCCGAACAGCAGGGATTTCTTGCCATCGACCACACGGGTGTCCAAATGCGGCACGGACATCGGTGGCGAACCCACGGCGGCCTGGCTGTAGACCTTGGCCTGGTGGTGCTTGACCACTTCCGGGTTGTCGCAACGCAGCCACTGGCCGCTGACCGGGAAGCCGCCAAAGCCTTTGCTTTCTTCGATGCCCGAGGCTTGCAGCAGCGGCAGTGCCGCGCCGCCGGCGCCGAGGAACACGAACTTGGCATCGACTTCACGGCTGTTGCCGCTGTTGACGTCCTTGATGCTCACGGTCCAGCCCGCGCCGTTGCGCTTGAGGCCGGTGACGCGTTTGCTGTACTTGACCTGGGCGTCTGCCGAGCTGGTCAGGTGGCTGAGTAGTTGGTTGGTCAGGGCGCCGAAGTTCACGTCCGTGCCGTTCATCACACGGGTGGCCGCGATTTTTTCGTCGAGCGGACGGCCCGGCATCATCAGCGGCATCCATTCGGCCATCTCACTGCGGTCTTCGGTGTAGTGCATGTCCGAGAACGCATGGTGCTGGCTGAGGCTTTCAAAGCGCTTCTTGAGGAAGGACACGCCTTTTTCGCCCTGCACGAAGCTCAGGTGCGGCACCGGGCTGATAAAGGACTTGGACGAGCCAAAGGTGCCCTTTTTGGTCAGGTACGCCCAGAACTGCTTCGACACCTCGAACTGGGTGTTGATGTGCACGGCTTTCTTGATGTCGATGGAGCCATCGGCGGCCTGCGGCGTGTAGTTCAGCTCACACAGCCCGGCGTGGCCGGTACCGGCGTTGTTCCACGGGTTGGAACTTTCCGCGGCACCCGAATCCATCAGCTCAACGACTTCCAGCTTCAGGCCGGGGTCGAGCTCTTTGAGCAGTACGGCCAGGGTGGCACTCATGATGCCGGCCCCTACCAGTACTACGTCGACTGCTTCGTTATGCGCCATTTAACGCGTCTCCAAAATCTGCAGCACCAAATTGACGGCATGGCTGCCAGGAGTGACGGGGCGGTTCACGTGTTGCCCCAGGTTACCCATGGCCAGGATCGCCATGTCCGATTCGCAATTCTTTGCATGTTCAGCGCACGCTTCCTGCCGGGCTAGTCTGCCTATGAACGCATTCATGGGCGCCTGTGGCAATTCGACTTATGGTCAAAGCGTGCGATTCGTGCAACCAATCCGTAGCGGACAGGCTCAAGCTCCGGTTTTTAAGGCGTGCTCGGTCCTGTGTGGTTGGGCTGTTCCAGACGCTGATGGTGCTTGTACAAACGCCAAACTATTCATTTGCTCGCCACACTCTTGTGAAGTTGTGAAAACCCGTTTTTTCACGCTCTTTTGAAGACGTGAACCTCAAAAAAGGGCTGCCCCAGCCTGGCACCTGGCCCCTAGCCGACACGCGGCAAAACGGGCAAACAACTCAAGTGGCCGAGCGCAATGGCAGCTCTGGCAGATTCGGTAAAGGCGGGTGGTTTGCAAAGAAAACAGCAAGCGCGCCAGCTTCACTCGATCTGTGTGGGCGGCTCTCTGTGGGCGATTCTTGGGGCTAATGCCGAGGCATTAACGATGCTGCGAGGCCCGATCAGGAGACGTCCTTATAATCGGGGGGAGATTGTAGCGAAGAACGCCAGGGAAATGGGCGTGTTTTATGACTTTTATTAGCCGTTCGGTCAGGCGGCCAACGGTTGGTGATGCGACGGCTGCGCTGCACGTGGGCTGACACGGGCGCTGGCTGGCAGCGGGTGGTGCATCCAGCTCAGGCGGATTTCATCGATTTCCACCCAGCCGTCGCCTACAGGAGGCTGGCAGCACTCTTTGAAGGCCTGGCAACGGCCTTGCACATCGAGCAGGGCGAACTGGCGAAGGACCGGTTTGCGCGTGAACAGTGACCAGAGAAATTGCATGGCGACAGACCTCTTGAGATTGAGGCCAAGCTTGCCTGTCGGGCATGACGGGCCTGTGTATCAGCCGTGACATATCAGTGACATCGAACCGCTACAGTCTGTGCAGGTCTCAGGTTGTAACTGGCGCTAGTTCCCGGCACTGGCGCACCGCTATACTGCCCGCCTGTCGGTACCCGATTTCTGGAGAGAAGAGCATGTTGCAACGCCTGTTGTTCGGTTTGATCACTGTGACCAGTTTGACCCTGGTTGGCTGCGCCAACAGCCCGCAACAACTGACCCCGGAACCAAAAATCACCACGCAGTTGGCCCCCGTGGGTCACGGTCAGCCAGTGTCGGTGCGTGTGGTGGATGGTCGTCCGTCGCCTACGCTCGGTTCGCGCGGCGGCCTGTATCCGGAAACCGCCCTGGTCTCGGTGAATGCGCAAGACGTGCTGCCCAAGCTGCAGGCCCAGGCCGAAGCAGCCGTGCGCCTGTTGGGTTTCACCCCGAGCGCCAACGCGCCGGGCGCTCCGCAGTTGACGATCACCCTGGCCGAATTGAAGTACCAGTCGCCTAAAGACGGCCTGTACGTGACCGAAGCGTCTATCGGCGCGACGTTCAAGTCCGACGTCACCGCCGGCACCCGTCGCTACAGCGGCCGCTACGGTGCGTCCCTGAACCAGCGTTTCGGTATGTCGCCGAACCAGGAAACCAACACCAAGCTGGTCAGCGACGTCCTGAGCGACGCCTTGACCCGTCTGTTCAAGGACCCAAGCATCGGTTCGCTGCTCAGCTCGCAATAACCGATTCTGTAAAAAAAACCGGGCTCATCATTGAGCCCGGTTTTTTTTGTCTTCAGTTTCATGCGGCCGTGTCGATACAGAAATCCAGCAGGCTCACCCCGGTCAACAGATCGGCCTCCGGCAGGTCGGCATGCTGGTGTCCGCCGAGGGCGCAATACACCAGCCAGTGGCGGTCCTGGACGTTGAAGGCCAGGCCGCCGATCAGCGCTTCCTGCTCATCGCTCTGGGCGATCAGATACAGCCGATCCTGGTTTTGTGCATGCAGCATGACAAGCTCCTAAAGCGTCGAAGGGCAACAGAGTGGCTTGTTAAGGTGACGTTCAGGTGACGTTGTAAATTACTGGATACATTAGCCGTCAATGGGGGAGGGAGCATTTCAGGCGCCGGAGGCCACTATCGTTCAGGTTTGTATCTGAACCGATACCAAAACACTGTTTTGCCGAGGTTTTTGATGGCGCTGCCCGCACTGTTGACCAATGTTGTTGCTTTGGCCGTGGCTTGTCCGGGCGCGGCGCTGCTGTTCATTACCCGTCTGCGCGAACAGCGCGCCATGGCTGACCTGACCGCGCAGAGCGAAGATCGCGCAATTGATCAGCCGATGTTGTTTCTGGATGTGCGCACCGAACGGGCGCATCGTCTGGCTTACCGCGTCGGTTTCGCCTGCCTGGGGTTGGCGCTGGCCATTTCCTGGCTCAGCACCCGCCTTTAAGAACACCACAAAACAAATGTGGGAGGGGGGCTTGCCCCCGATGACGGAGCTTCAGTCGACAGCTGATTGACTGATACACCGCTATCGGGGGCAAGCCCCCTCCCACATTTTTGAATCGGTGTTTAGAGGGGTATTCCAGCCTTGACCCGATACTGATTACGCACCGGCGTCGCATATTGCACCACCAGGAACGGCCGGTGCTCAGCCGGGCATTCGTTCAAACGCCGCTCCCACTCCGCCTTCGCCTTGGCCAGTTCATCGGCCGGGAATACTTCGGCCGCCGTCGGCACCTGCAATTGCGGGTCGGCGTCGCTCCACTGGGCGTAGGCCAGGTAATGCACCGGGAACAACCGGTAGCCCCCCAGAATCTGCCGGTCCATTTCTGCGGCCAGCAACTTGGTGTCTTCGAAACGCTCGGTAATCGGCGGCGCGAAGTTAATGTGCACGCGTCCCTTGTAGCCGGTGATGCCCAGGGCAATGCTCACATCGTCTTCGCCCTGCGCCTTGACGTAGGTGCCGGTGGTAGCACGGATGTACAGCTCGCGGGCCTTGGCTGAATCACATGGGTCGTATTCGTAGCTGATGGACACCGGCGTCAGGTTCAGCGACTGGATCACCTCGGCAAACGGCTCGTCCTTGCGGCTGACATGGAACATCTTGAGGATCGCCGACTCGGTACGGTCATCTCCATCCTTGGCGCGCCCTTCGGCCTGGGCGATCCAGATCGACGCACCGTCGTTGCGGATCGAATGGTTGATGTAGGCCGACAGCAATTGATAGGCCGCCATCTTCTCTTTGCGCCCGGTGATCGAGCGGTGCACGATGAAACTCTTGTTCAGGCGCATCAGGTCGCTGACAAACGGCTTTTGCAGCAGGTTGTCGCCAATGGCGATGCGGGGTGTCGGCAGGCCGGCGTGGTACACCGCATAGTTGACGAAGGCCGGGTCCATCACGATATCGCGGTGGTTGGCCAGGAACAGGTAGGCGGTGCCGGACTTGAGCTGCTCGACCCCGGTGTAAGTCACGCCGTCGGTCGCCCGGTCAATGGTGTGGTCGACGTAGTACTCGACTTTGTCCTGCAGCGTGGCCACGGTGGTGACGCCGGCGAATTCACGGCGCAGTTTGCGGGCGATCATCGGCTTGAGCAGCCAGCCCAGGGCGCCGGCAAAGCGCGGGAAACGGAAGTGGGTCAGGATGTCCAGAAAGGCCTTGTCACTGAACAGACGTGCCAGCACTGCCGGGACTTCGCTGTCATTGTAAGGTCGGATGGTATCGAATTCGCCCATCATGCTCTCTTGTTAGAAACGGCTAGGGTAAGTAAAGGAAATACCAGGGTGCGGCCCGAGTAATGGGCTCGGCCAAAAATAGCCCTGTAAATAGACCGGCGATTATACGCACAAGTCACCTTGGAGGCTGCGATGCTGGAAAGCGCGACGTACGATTGTCCTTATTGCGGTGAAGAGGTCGAGACAACGGTGGATTTGTCCGGGGGCGATCAGGTTTATATAGAGGACTGCCAGGTGTGCTGCCGACCGATCATTTTCGATCTGCAGGTGCATGGCGAAGAATGGATGCTTGAAACCCGTAGTGAAAACGAATAGCGGGGGCGCTGATGCAACGAATCTACGAACCGGAAAACCTGATGGAAGGCGAGTTGCTGCAACAGATGCTCGCCAGTGAAGGCATCGAGGCGCACCTGGTGGGGCGGCATTTGCTCGGTGGCACCGGCGAGTTGCCCATCTTCGGCCTGCTGGGGCTGGAGGTGGACAATGACCGCGCCCTCGACGCCCGCGAGTTGATTACCGCCTATATCGGCGCGCAACCGCTGCCGGGCGACGAACCCGACAGCTTCCCCGACGTGCTGGTCTGTTAGGCTGTCGGTCGGTTTACCCAAGAGTCGTGTTGCCCCATGTGTGGACGTTATGCCTTGTTTCGCTGGACCCCCGCTTTTGCTGCCCTGCCGGGCTTTCCGGCCGATCAGCAGGCCCAGTGGAACATCTCCCCGAATGATTCGGTGCTGATCCAGCGCGCCGCCGACGGCCAGCGCACCCTGGCCCGCGCTCGCTGGGGCCTCACCCCGCCCTGGCTGACTGATCTTTCCCGCACTCCCGCCCACGCCCGCGCCGAAACCCTGGCCGAACAGCCGATGTTCCGCGAAGCATTCCGTCAGCGCCGCTGCCTGCTACCGGCCAATGGGTTCTACGAATGGCGCGGCACCCAGCGCAAGCGCCCGTATTGGCTGACGCCGGGGGAGGGCTCCACGTTGTTTTTTGCCGCGATCTGGGAGGCCTACCCGGTGCAGGAACAGGTGTGGCTGAGCACCGCGGTGGTGACCCAGGCCGCGCAGGCCCAGCGTCGGCCACTGATTCTGGATGAGGCCGGACAGGCAGCCTGGCTCGACCCTGAGACGCCGTTGCATGTGTTGCAAGGCCTGCTGGCCAGTGAGCCGAGCGCGTTGCGCGAGCGGGTCCTGGCCAACATGGTCAATGATCCCAAGCTTAACGGGCCGGAGTGCCTGACCCCGGCTTAAACCTTGAACTGATTGATCAGCCGGCGCTGCTGCTCGGCCAACTTGGTCAAGTCTGCACTGGCCGCACTGGATTCATCCGCGCCGCCCGCCACTTCATTGGCCACCTGGCCGATATTGATCACGTTGCGATTGATGTCCTCGGCCACCGCGCTCTGCTCCTCGGCGGCACTGGCGATCTGGGTGTTCATGTCGTTGATCACCGACACCGCCTGGGTGATGGTCTCCAGTGCTTCGGCCGCCTTGGCCGCGTGTTGCACGCTTTCATCGGTGCGGTTCTGGCTGTCCTCCATCACCCGCACCACATCCCGCGTGCCTTGTTGCAACTGCTGGATCATAGTCTGGATTTCTTCAGTGGCCTTTTGCGTCTTCTGCGCCAGGTTGCGCACTTCGTCGGCGACCACGGCAAAACCACGACCTTGCTCGCCGGCCCGCGCCGCCTCGATGGCGGCGTTGAGTGCCAGCAGGTTGGTCTGCTCGGCAATCCCGCGAATCGCCGTGAGGATGGCGTTGATGTTTTCGCTGTCCTTGGCCAGGGTTTGCACCACACCGACGGCCTTGCCGATTTCCTCGGCGAGCGCGCCGATGGAGGTGGAGGTGTCACGCACAATACGCATGCCCTGGCTCGCGGCCTGGTCGGCATGGCTGGCGGCCTGTGCGGCTTGGGTGGCGTTGCGTGCAACGTCTTGCGCAGTTGCGGTCATCTCATGCACGGCGGTGGCGACCTGGTCGATCTCCACCATCTGTTTATGCACACCCTGGTTGGTACGGATCGCGATATCAGCGGTGTGCTCCGACGAGTCGCTGACCTTCTGCACCGAACTCACCACCTGGGTGATCATGCCTTGCAGCTTGATCAGGAAGGTGTTGAAACCGTTGGCAATCGCGCCCAGTTCGTCGGCGCGATCACTGGTCAGGCGCCGCGTCAGGTCACCTTCGCCCTGGGCGATGTCATTGAGCATCGCGACCATTTGCTTGAGTGGCCGGGCGATGCCGTGGCCTACCAGCCAGATCACCAGCAGGCCGATACCGGCGATCAGCAGGCCGGCGATGGTCATGCCGAAAATGTCGGTCTTGCGCTGGGTTTCCAGGTCGCTTTGCAGTTTCTGCGAGTCGGCCATTACGGCACTTAAAGGCAGCTGCATCATCAGGGTCCAGCGCGCATCGGTCTGGCCGATGTTGAACGGCAGGAACAACTCGATATGCCCGTGCTCCTTGTCGATGTCGTAGCGCACTTCGCCGATTTTCAGTTGGCCGAGGTTGGCCAGTTCATTGCTGTCGAGCAGGTCGCTGGCCTTTTCGCCGAGTTTGCTGGCGTCCTGGGTGTAGGCCACCAGGCGGCCGTTGCTGGAGATCAGCGCCAGTTCACCGGCGCCGTTGTAGAGTTTCTGGTCGGCACCGGTCAGCATGTCCTGGATGAAGTTCACCGACAGGTCGGCGCCGACGATGCCCTGGAACGTGCCATCGATCATGATTGGCTCGATAAATGAGGCCAGCATCACCATCGCGTTGCCCACCTTGTAGGGCGCGGGGTCGATGACACAGGCCTTTTTGCTTTCCTTGGAGCACAGGTAGTACTCGCTGGCGCGCACGCCTGTGGAGAGGATTTTCTGGTCGGCCACATCGGCCAGTTTATCCATGCCCAGGCTGCCATCTGCGTTGCGGTACCACCACGGCAGGAAACGTCCGTCGGCGCCCATGCCGACAATCGGGCTGTTCACGTAGGCCGCGTCGTTGTGATCGATAGCGTTGGGCTCCCAGCCGATGTAGGCGCCGAGGATTTTGGGGTTGCGTACCACGGTTTCGTGCAGCAGGTTGATCAGTTGCTCGCGGCCAAGCTGCAGGGCGGGTTCACCCTTCGCGTCTTTCATGCCGAGCAGTGCGTTGGTAGTGGCCAGGCTTTTGGCGGTTACCAACGGCGCTTCCAATTCACGCTGGATCAGCGTGGCCTGGGTTTGCGCCAGGGCGGTGAGGCGCTGTTCGATAATCTGTTCGAACTGCACCTGGGTGCGCTTCTGCACCATCTCCTGGGTGCGCGCGCCGGCAAACAAGGCGTAGAGCACCAGCACCGCCACTACGCTCAGGACAATGGCCCCGGCCAGGGCCGCGACAGAAAATTGAATCGACTTGAATTTCATGAAAGCTCCGGGCGCAGGGGAGAGGGCCTGTCCTGTGTATCGGCCGAGGGCGAGGTGGGCATGAGGGGGGCGCCCGGCAAAATAGGGGGATGTGTCGCAAACAGAATGCTCGGCGCCGCCGCTGGCGTGTGAGATGTATCGGAAAATCAGCGGTTACATGTCAGGTGTATCTGGCGTCGATACAAATGTGCGCCTACGATACGCGCCATGTTTAAGGGCGTGCTATCAGGGAGAGTGTTGATGAAGAAGTCATTGGTGATAAGTGGTTTGGTCGCGGCGATGCTGCTGGCCGGGTGTCAGTCGGTCAATACCACCAGCGGCGGCGCTGTCGGGGTAGAGCGCAAGCAGTACATGTTCAGCATGCTGTCGAGCCAGGAAGTCGACCAGATGTATGCCCAGTCCTACCAGCAGACCCTGGGGGAGGCCAGCAGCAAGGGCCAACTGGACAAGACCAGCGCCAACGCCAAGCGCGTGCAGGCCATCGCCAACCGCTTGATCGCCCAGGCGCCGACGTTCCGTGCGGATGCGGCGCAGTGGAAGTGGGAAGTGAACCTGATCAAGAGCGATGAGATGAACGCCAACTGCGGGCCTGGCGGCAAAATCTTCGTGTACAGCGCGTTGATCGACAACCTCAAGCTCACCGATGACGAACTGGCCGCCGTGATGGGCCATGAAATCGCCCACGCCTTGCGTGAGCATGGCCGCGAAGCCATGTCCAAGGCCTACGGGATCGAGATGGCCAAGCAGGGGGCCGGTGCGTTGTTCGGCCTCGGCCAGGACAGCCTGGCCCTGGCCGATACCGTGGCCAACTACGGCATGACCTTGCCCAACAGCCGCAGCAATGAAAACGAAGCGGACCTGATCGGCCTGGAGCTGGCAGCCCGTGCGGGCTACAACCCGAACGCGGCGATTACGCTGTGGAACAAGATGGCCAAGGCTTCGGAAGGCGCACCACCGGAGTTCATGAGTACCCACCCGGCTTCCGACAGCCGAATCGCCTCGTTGCAGGCGGCGATTCCGAAGGTGATGCCGTTGTACCAGCAGGCCAAGAAATCCTGACCTTTTGAAGATCTAAATGTGGAAGGGGGCAAGCCCCCTCCCACAGGGAACCCTTAGATCCACCCGCTGCTTTGCATGGCTTTGTACACAGCCACAATGGCCAGGATGAAAAACGCTGTAGCGGCCAAGCGACGAATCAACGTCAACGGCAGTTTCTCCGCCGCGAAATTCCCCGCCAAAACCACCGGCACGTTGGCAATCAGCATGCCCAGGGTGGTGCCGATGATCACCAGCCACAGCTCCGGATACTGAGCCGCCAGCATCACCGTGGCGATCTGCGTCTTGTCACCGATTTCCGCCAGGAAGAACGCGATCAGCGTAGTCAGGAACGGCCCGAATTTGCGTGTGGTGCTGGCTTCGTCATCGTCGAGTTTGTCCGGCACCAGGGTCCACAGCGCCGTGGCGCAGAAGCTTGCCGCCAGGATCCAGTGCAACACCGCATCCGAGAAGAAACTTCCGAACCACGCCCCCACGGCACCGGCGGCCGCATGGTTGGCCAGGGTCGCGGCAACGATGCCGGCGATGATCGGCCAGGGTTTGCGAAAGCGTGCGGCAAGGATGAGCGCGAGCAGTTGCGTCTTGTCGCCGATTTCGGCCAAGGCAACGATTGCGGTAGGAACGAGCAATGAATCCAGCATCAGGTAGGTTTCCAGGGGCGGGTCGACACGGCTATGACACGTACAGCCTTCCCGCCCCGGGTAAGGTGTGCGTGTCATAGGTCTTGTCAAACCCCGGTCCGTCTGTGCGGACTCCTGGGTCGCATACGCCATGGTCTGCTGACCAAGTATGTTGACGTATGCCGGACGAGCGTGGCGCTCGTGGGAGACTACTCCCCTAGGACGGAGCGGATTCTGCCTAGGCAAAACCCATTCGGCAAGCGTTCTTTTTCAAACGCCCGTCAGCCGCGCTTGGCGCGGTAGATGCGAAAACCGTTGCCTTCAGCCTTTACTCCACACACGCCCAAGTGCTCTTCGATCAGCGGCTGGTACTTCAGGAAACTGTTGGCGACCAGGCGCAGTTCGCCGCCTTTTGCCAGGTGTTTCGCTGCTTTTCGCAGCAGGTTTTCGGTGGCGAAATAATCGGTATGCACCCCGACATGGAACGGCGGGTTGCTCAAAATCGCGTTCAAACCCATCGGCGCCGCGTCGATACCGTCACCCGTCAATACTTCGGCTTCCAGACCGTTGGCAGCCAGGGTCAGGCGGCTGCTCGCAGCGGCAAAGGCGTCCACGTCCAGCATCGTCACGCTGTTATGCGGGTAGCGACGTTTGACCGCAGCCCCCAGTACACCGGCACCGCAGCCAAAATCCAGCAGATGCCCGCTCGGCAGTTTGTCCAGGTGCTCCAGCAACAGCTCGGTGCCGCGATCCAGGCGACCGTGGCTGAATACCCCCGGCAAGCTCACCACCTTCAGCGGGCCTTCGGCCAATGGCACCTCGAAAACCTGCGCCAGGCTTTCCAGTTCGACCGCTTGCGGCGCATTGGCCACGGTGACCTGCCACAGCTGGCAATGCCGTGCGTTGTCGAGCTTGCGCGGCTTGCCAAAGGGGATCATCTGCTTGGCCGCGCTTTCGATACCGGCCTTTTTCTCGCCGACCAGGAACAGCTCGGCGCCGGGCAGGCGTGCAGCCACGGCGTTGAGCAGGTAGTCGGTCAGGTCCTTGGATTTGGGCAGGAAGATCACCGCCGCATCGAACGCCCGCTCGGGCACATTCACACCGAACTGGCTGCGCTCGGCAAAGCGTGCATCGAGCGCCGCCTGGTCGCCGGCATGCCAGCTCCAGCCGTGGGCGTTGGGCAGGCGACCGAGCAGGTCGTCGGCGGGCAAGCCCACCAACAGCAGGTTGCCTTGAAAAAGTTCGGCCTGGCGAAGCAGTACTTCACTGCGCGGATCCATGGTCTGCTCCTTGAAAAGGGGCGCAGTTTATCAACTGACGACGCGCAGCGGGGCGCCGCTGAAAAAGCCCCGGGCGTTTTCCGCCAGTTGGCCGACGATGCGCTGCCGCGCTTCGCGACTGCCCCAGGCGTTGTGCGGGGTGACGATCAGCCGCGGAATATCGCCGGCCAGCAGTGGGTTGCCATTCACCGGCGGTTCCACGCTCAGCACATCGGTAGCCGCGCCACCCAAGTGGCCGCTACGCAACGCATCGGCCAGGGCCTGTTCGTTGATCAAACCACCGCGCGCGGTGTTGACCACAAACGCGCCGGGCTTGAGCAACGCCAGTTCGCGGGCGCCGATAAAGTCGCGGGTGTGTTCATTGAGCGGGCAGTGCAGGGTGAGCGCGTCGACCTGCGCCAGCAGTTCATCCAATGGCACGCGGTCGGCGCGGGCAGGGCGCCCCGGAATCGCACCGAGCAGCACACGCATGCCAAAGGCTTCGGCCAGGCGCGCCACCGCGCCGCCCAGTTCACCGTGGCCGAGCAGGCCCAGGGTCTTGCCTTCCAGCTCGACAATCGGGTGGTCCAGCAGGCAGAACTGCTTGGCCTGCTGCCACAGGCCGGCGCTGACGTCCCGTTGATAATCCTTCAAGCGCGTCGCCAGGTTGAGCAGCAGCATGATCGTGTGCTGGGCCACCGACGGCGTGCCGTAGCCCTGGCAGTTGCTCACGGTGATGCCGTGGGCGCGGGCGGCGTCGAGGTCGACGTTGTTGGTGCCAGTGGCCGACACCAGGATCAGATTGAGCTCCGGGCAGGCCGCCAGGGTTTCGGTGTTGAGGGCTATTTTGTTACTGATCACCACTTGCGCGCCTTGCACACGTTCAACCACGTTCTGCGCAGTGGTGTCCGTAAACAACTGCAACTCGCTGAAGCTGTTGCGCAATTCGCTGAGGTCAAGGTCCCCCAAGTCCAGGGAAGGATGATCAAGGAAGACGGCGCGGCGATTGTTCGTCATCAACTGTACCTTTTGCGACAGGGTTCGAAGGCGTAATCTGCCGAGCCTATCAGATGAAATAATCCGTTACTTAATGGAGTGAGTATGTACGCCGCCGAGTTCTTGACCGTAGCCCTGATTCACTTGTTGGCGGTGGCCAGCCCCGGCCCGGATTTCGCTGTGGTGGTGCGTGAAAGCGTGACCCATGGCCGCCGCGCTGGCACCTGGACCGCACTGGGCGTGGGCTCGGCGATTTTCCTGCACGTGGGCTACTCGTTGCTCGGCATCGGCTTGATCGTGTCCCAGTCCATCGTGCTGTTCAACGCGCTCAAGTGGGCGGCAGCGGCCTACCTGCTGTACATCGGCTTCAAGGCCCTGCGCGCGCAACCGGCCAAGCCCCCCGTTGAAGGTGAGTTGCATCGCGAAGCAGGCGAACGTACGCCGCGTGGTGCGTTTACCGCCGGTTTTGTGACCAACGGCTTGAACCCCAAGGCCACGTTGTTCTTCCTGTCGTTGTTCACCGTGGTGATCAACCCGCACACGCCGCTGGCAATCCAGGCCGGTTACGGCGTGTACCTGGCGGTGGCGACGGCGCTGTGGTTCTGCCTGGTGGCGATGTTGTTCAGCCAGCAGCGCGTGCGTGCCGGGTTTGCGCGGATGGGCCATTGGTTCGATCGGACCATGGGCGCGGTGTTGATTGCGATTGGGGTAAAGCTGGCCTTCACCAGCATGAAATAAGCTGGATGCTGGCGCAAAGCTAGCATTCGCTGGGGTCTGCAAATCATTCCTTTGGCTGATTTGGCTGAAACATAAGGTCTCTAAAGTGCAGGTCTTCAAGCCAAGACCGTGCAGTCAGAAAAGGGATTCGTATGTTGCAGACCCGTGTTATCCCGCCCGCCGAAGGTGCGTACCAATACCCGCTGTTGATCAAACGCCTGTTGATGTCCGGCACCCGCTATGAAAAGACCCGGGAAATCATCTACCGCGACCAACTGCGCTACACCTACCCGACCCTGATCGAGCGCGTCGCCCGCCTGGCCAATGTGCTGACCGAGGCCGGGGTCAAGGCCGGTGACACGGTGGCCGTGATGGACTGGGACAGCCACCGTTACCTGGAATGCATGTTCGCCATCCCGATGATCGGCGCGGTGATCCACACCATCAACGTGCGTTTGTCGCCGGAACAGATCCTGTACACCATGAACCACGCCGAGGACCGCTTCGTGCTGGTCAACAGTGAGTTCGTGGGGCTCTACCAGGCGATTGCCGGGCACCTCACCACCGTCGACAAGACCTTGCTGCTCACCGATGGCGAGGTCAAGACCGCCGAGCTGCCCAACCTGGTGGGGGAGTACGAAAGCCTGCTGGCCGCCGCCAGCCCGAAGTACGACTTCCAGGATTTCGACGAAAATTCCGTCGCCACCACTTTCTACACCACCGGCACCACCGGCAATCCCAAGGGGGTGTACTTCACCCATCGCCAACTGGTACTGCACACCATGGGCGTGGCGACCATCATGGGCAGCGTCGACAGCGTGCGCCTGCTGGGCACCAACGATGTGTACATGCCGATCACGCCGATGTTCCATGTGCACGCCTGGGGCCTGCCGTATGTGGCGACCATGCTCGGGCTGAAACAGGTCTACCCCGGTCGCTACGACCCGGAATACCTGGTGGAGCTGTGGCGCAAGGAAAAGGTCACCTTCTCCCACTGCGTGCCGACCATCCTGCAGATGGTGCTCAACGCCAAGGCCGCCCAGGGTGTGGATTTTGAAGGGTGGAAAATCGTCATCGGCGGCAGTGCGCTTAACCGTTCGCTGTACGAAGCGTCCAAGGCCCGTGGCATTCAGTTGACTGCGGCGTATGGGATGTCCGAGACCGGGCCGCTGGTGTCCTGCGCCCACCTCAACGAAGAACTGATGGCCGGCACCGAGGATGAGCGCACCACTTACCGCATCAAGGCCGGCGTGCCTGGCCCGTTGGTGGAAGCTGCGATCATCGACGGCGACGGCAACTTCCTGCCCGCCGATGGCGAGTCCCAGGGCGAGCTGGTGTTGCGTGCGCCGTGGCTCAGCGAAGGTTATTTCAACGAGCCACAGAAGGGCGCCGAGCTGTGGGCCGGCGGTTGGATGCACACCGGCGACGTGGCGACCCTGGATGCGTTTGGCGTAATCGACATTCGCGACCGCATCAAGGATGTGATCAAGACCGGCGGCGAATGGATCTCGTCCCTGGCCCTCGAAGACCTGGTCAGCCGTCACCCGGCGGTACGCGAAGTAGCGGTGGTGGGCATTGCCGACCCGCAGTGGGGCGAACGCCCATTTGCCCTGCTGGTAGTGCGTGATGGCCATGTGATAGGCGCTCGCGAGCTCAAGGAACACCTCAAGCCGTTCGTGGAACTGGGCCACTTGAGCAAGTGGGCGATTCCGAGCCAGATTGCGGTTGTTACTGAAATTCCCAAGACGAGCGTAGGAAAACTCGACAAAAAACGTATCCGTATCGACATCATCGAATGGCAGGCCAACAACAGCACGTTCCTGTCTACCCTGTGAGCTGACTCGCCGTGCCCTTGTGGCGCGGCAATGCTCTATCTCGCGCCTTCACTTGTGATTTGCCGATTTTCAGCCATCCTTGCCGCGTCGGCCTTTGTCGACATGGCGAAAGGGTCGTGGCAGACGGGTCGGTGATGCAAATCACACTTTAGAGGGATCAAGCACTACCCCCTGCTGGCTATAGTCCCTTCCAGAGTTTTTCACGGATGTTCCGCTTCGGGCCATGGGGGCTCGGCTGCCGAGCGGCATTGGAATCGTTGTATTCCGGCCGTTACATGCATCAGTAGGAAAAAACTCACTGCCATAACAATAATGCACATGGAGTAGCGTCGATGACCTCAGTAAACCAGTTCTGGCGCCGGGCAAGACTGCCCCTGGCCGTCAGTCTCGCCTCTACGCTCGCCGGGCCCGCATTCGGCGTCAGTTTCAATATCGGTGAAATCGAAGGGAGTTTTGACTCGTCTCTTTCCGTGGGTGCGAGCTGGTCGACGGCCAAGCCCAACCAGGACCTGATCGGGGTCAACAACGGCGGTAAGGGCCTGTCCCAGACTTCCGATGACGGCCACTTGAACTTCAAGCGCGGGGAGACGTTCTCGAAGATCTTCAAGGGCATCCATGACCTGGAACTGAAATACGGCGATACCGGCGTGTTTGTGCGCGGCAAGTACTGGTACGACTTCGAGCTCAAGGACGAAAGCCGCCCATTCAAGGACATCAGCGACAACAACCGCAAGGAAGGCGCCAAGTCTTCTGGCGGGCAGATCCTTGATGCCTTCATCTACCACAACTACAACATTGCCGATTTGCCGGGCAACGTGCGCTTCGGCAAGCAGGTGGTGAGCTGGGGTGAAAGTACCTTCATCGGCGGCGGCATCAACTCCATCAACCCGATCGACGTGTCGGCATTCCGGCGTCCGGGCGCCGAAATCAAGGAAGGCTTGATTCCGGTCAACATGTTCTATGTGTCGCAAACCCTGACCGATAACCTGTCGGCCGAGGCGTTTTACCAGTTGGAGTGGGACCAGACCGTTACCGATAACTGCGGCACATTCTTCTCTCAGCCTGATGTTATTTCCGACGGCTGCAGTGACAATTTGCGCGTGTTGAACAGTCGTCGCTTCCTGCCTGCCGCAGTATTGCCAGGGCTTGCCGCCAATGGCGTCGACGTCAATAACGAAGGTGTATTGGTGCGTCGTGGCCCAGATCGTGATGCGCGCGACAGTGGTCAGTTCGGTGTCGCATTCCATTACAACTTCGAGCCGCTGGATACAGAATTCGGCGCTTACTTCATGAACTACCACAGTCGTGCGCCGATCTTCAGTGCTCAGGGCGCACCGCAATCGAAATACACAGGTGCAACGCCTGGTGTGCCAGCCCAACTGCGTCCATTGGTGGTCGCGGGTAACTCCAACTACTACGTTGAATACCCCGAGGACATTCGTCTCTATGGCTTGAGTTTCTCCACCACCCTCCCCACAGGGACCGCATGGAGCGGCGAGTTGAGCTATCGTCCTAACGCGCCGGTACAACTGAGCACGACAGACATTCTTTTTGCCGGTGTCACGCCACTTCCCCCCTTCAACAACGCGTCTGTGTTGAAGGGGACGCCAGGCCAGGACCTGCACGGCTACCGTCGCAAGGAAGTCACCCAGTTCCAGACCACCTTCACGCACTTCTTCGATCAGGTCATGGGCGCCAGCCGCTTGACCACTGTCGGTGAAATCGGCGTGACTCACGTCGGTGGCCTGGAAAGCAAGTCCGAGGCACGTTATGGCCGTGACCCGGTCTTTGGCCCGGGTTCGTTGCCAGGTGGTTTCTGCAACACGCTCAACAACTCCACGGCGCAAGGGGGTGGTTTGCCTAACGCCGCGAGCCTGAACACCAACTGCAACAACGACGGTTACACCACCGCCACATCCTGGGGCTACCGCGCCCGCGCCATCTGGGAATACCCGGACGTGTTCGCCGGCGTCAACCTCAAGCCAAACGTGGCGTGGTCCCACGACGTCAAAGGTTACTCGCCAGGCCCTGGCGGTAACTTCGAAGAAGGTCGCAAGGCAGTCAGCCTGGGCCTGGATGCCGAATATCAGAACACCTACACCGCCAGCCTGGCCTACACCAACTTCTTTGGTGGCAAGTTCAGCACGGTGGATGACCGCGACTTTGTCGCTTTGAGCTTCGGCGCCAACTTCTAAGCACACTGCATTTCAGGAAGAACCAGAACATGAAAATAACCAAAAGTCTGTTGCACGTGGGTGTGCTTGGGCTGTCGATCCTGGCGAGTAACGTCATGGCGGCAGTCTCGGCGGATGAAGCCGCCAAGCTGGGCACGAGCCTGACCCCGATGGGCGCCGAAATGGCCGGTAACGCTGCCGGCACCATTCCAAAATGGTCGCCACTGCCCACCAACGCCGGCGCCGTCGACGCTCGTGGATTCCTGGCCAACCCGTACGCCAGTGAGCAACCGCAATTCACCATCACCGCAGCGAACGTCGAGCAGTACAAGGACAAGCTGGCACCGGGGCAGTACGCAATGTTCAAGCGCTACCCTGACACCTTCAAGATGCCGGTCTACCCGACCCATCGCGGCGCCACGGTGCCGGCGGATGTGTTTGCGGCCATCAAGAAGAACGCCTCTAACACCAACCTGGTGTCCGGCGGCAACGGTCTGGAGAACTTCGAGACCGCTATCCCGTTCCCGATCCCGAAAAGCGGCGTTGAAGTCATCTGGAACCACATCACCCGCTATCGCGGCGGCAGCGTGACTCGCCTGGTGACCCAGGCCACGCCGCAAACCAACGGTTCCTACAGCCTGGTGTACTTCCGCGATCAGTTCGTGTTCCGCGACAAGATGAAGGATTACGACCCGAAAAACCCGGGCAACGTGCTGTTCTACTTCAAGCAGCAAGTGACCGCGCCGGCGCGTCTGGCCGGTGGTGTGCTGCTGGTGCACGAAACCCTGGACCAGGTGAAGGAACCGCGTTCGGCGTGGGTCTACAACGCCGGCCAGCGCCGTGTGCGCCGGGCCCCGCAAGTGTCTTATGACGGGCCGGGTACCGCAGCCGATGGCTTGCGTACATCCGACAACCTCGACATGTACAACGGCGCACCGGATCGCTACGACTGGAAGTTGGAAGGCAAGAAGGAAATCTACATCGCCTCCAACAGCTACAAGCTCGACGATCCGAAGCTCAAGTACGCCGACATCATCAAGGCCGGCCACATCAACCAGGACCTGGCTCGCTACGAGCTGCGCCGTGTCTGGCATGTGGTCGCGACCTTGAAGGAAGGCCAGCGCCACATCTACGCCAAGCGTGACTTCTTCATCGATGAAGACACCTGGCAAGCGGCAGTGATCGACCACTACGACGGTCGTGGCCAACTGTGGCGCGTAGCGGAGGCCCATGCCGAGAACTACTACGACAAGCAAGTGCCGTGGTACGCCCTGGAGACCCTCTACGACCTGCAGTCCGGCCGCTACCTGGCGCTGGGCATGAAGAACGAAGAGAAGCAGGCGTATGACTTCGGCTTCACCGCTACCACCAGCGACTTCACCCCGGCAGCCCTGCGCCAGGATGGTGTTCGCTAAGCTGCACGCGTAACTCAATGCGGGAGGGGGCAGGCCCCCTCTCACATTTTTTGTCGCAGTTCTTTTTCAGTCATTTGTAGCAAAGATCTACAAACCTGCCGCTTTTACCGCTAGTCTGCGGACATCTGCAATGCCGACCACAGCCTTCTACAAGAGCCCGGCGATGACTGATCTGTCCCGAATCCAAGGGCCTGCCAGTGCGGTAATCCCGACCCTGGAAGGTCGCTTCTACAGACCCCCCCTGCCTGACGGCTACGTGCTGCGAGCGCGCCTGTGCGAACGCCTGAGCGCCGGGCTGGACGGGCGCCTGTTGCTGGTCAGCGCGCCGGCCGGGTTCGGCAAGAGTTCGTTGGCGGTGGAGTTCTGTCAGAGTCTGCCGAGCCATTGGCACAGCCTGTGGCTGGGCCTGAGTCCACGGGACAACGACCCAGGGCGTTTCCTCGAGCGCCTGCTCGACGGTCTGCAGCAATTTTTCCCGCAACTCGGCGCCCAGTCCCTGGGCCTGCTGAAAATGCGCCAGCGTCACCAGCCCTTTGCGTTTGAGGAATGGCTGGATGGCCTGCTCGACGAGCTGGCCGTGCACCTGTCCACCCGTGCGCCGCTGTTGCTGGTACTGGATGACTATCACCTGGCCCAGGGGCCGGTGCTTGACCGCTGCCTGCAGTTTTTCCTTAATCATCTGCCCGATGGCCTGGTGGTGCTGGTCACCAGTCGTCAGCGCCCGGACTGGCATCTGGCGCGCCTGCGCCTGTCGCGCCACCTGCTGGAGTTGAATGAACAGGACCTGCGCCTGACGCACGACGAATCACTGGCCCTGCTGGATCGCCACAGCAGTTCCCTGCGCGGTGAAGCGCTCGACAATCTGATCCGCCGCAGCGAAGGCTGGGTCGCCGGCCTGCGCTTCTGGTTGCTGGCCGCCTCCGAGGCCGGCAGCGATGGCGGCTTGCCGCAGAATCTGCACGGCGGGGAAGGGCTGATCCGCGATTATCTGCTTGAAGAAGTGATCGACTGTCTGCCGGCCGAAGTACAGGCGTTTTTGTACGATACAGCCCCGCAGGATCGTTTTTGCAGCGAACTCTGTGATGCCTTGCGTGAAGCTCACGACAGCGCCGAAATCCTGCGCTACCTGCAAGCCCATCAAGTCTTTCTGGTGCCTCTGGACGAACAGGGGCACTGGTACCGTTATCACCACCTGTTTTCTGACCTGCTGCGCACCCGACGCGCCAGTAGCCATGTACTGCCGGCCGCCAGCCTGCACCTGCGTGCGTGCCGCTGGTTCAATGCCCAGGGCTTGATCGATGAAGCGGTGGAGCAGGCGTTGCGTGCCGGGCACCTGGATGTGGCGGCCAACCTGGTGCAGAACCTGTCCGAAGAACAACTGCTGGCCGAGCAGAATGTGGGCATGTTGCTGCGCTGGAAGATGGACTTGCCCGATAGCCTGCTGATCAGCACGCCGCGCTTGATCGTGCTGTACAGCTGGGCGTTGGGCCTGGCTTGCCAATTGGACGCGGCGGAAGAGTTATCAAGCTACCTCAGCCGCTTCCTGCCGGCACCGTCGGCCACCGCGCAAAAATCGATGTTGGCGCAGTGGCTGGCACTGAGTGGGATCATCGCCCGAGGCAGGGGGGATCGTGAGTTGACCCAACGCTATTGCAGCGAAGCGTTGGAAAGCCTGCCGCAACGGCGTTACGGCCAGCGCTTGATGTGCCTGTCGACGCTCTCCAACCTGGCCATCGTCGATGCCGACCTTTGGCGCGCCCGTGGTTTGAATCGTGAATCCCTTGAGCTGGCGCAGCGGGTAGGCAACCCGTTATTCGAGGCCCTGGCCCATTACGACCGTGCGCGGGTGTTGCAGGCACGCGGCGAAATCCTGCGTTCCCTGGATGAGGTGCGCCAGGGCTTGCAGCGCCTGCATGGCCTGGCGCCGCAACGCTTGTACGCAGTACGTGCGCGGTTATCGCTCTACGAAGGTTTCTTGCTGCTGGTGCGCCTCCAGCCTGAAGCCGGCCTCGCTCGCTTGCGCGCCGGCCTCGCCGAAGCCCGTGCTTGCCGCGATATCAGCGTGTTGATCGGTCATTGCGTGATCGCCAGTTTCGAAGGGCGCCGGGGTGACTTCGCCAAGGCCTTCGCCGAACTTGCCGAGGCGGAGCGCCTGATGCATATCTGGGACGTGCCGCCGATCTACTACCTGGCGATGATCACCCTGATCAAATGCGAGCTGTGGCTGGCCCAGGGCCGCACCGACCTGGCCGACGCCTGGCTGACCCGCCTGGGGCAGACCTACAACGGCGAACACGCTGCGGCCGCACCGGAGTTCCACCCGCACCTGCCACAGCATATCGGGCTGCAACAGGCTGCGCTGGATGCCACGCGCCACCAACCGGCTGCAGCGCTGCAACGGCTTGATGAACTGGCGCAGCAGGCGCATCACAGTGGGCGACAGATGATCGCCCTCATGGCGCTGACCCAGCAGGCGCAGTTGCTGCTGGAGAGCGGCCAGGAGGCCAAGGCGTGTCCGGTGCTGGCCCAGGCGCTGGAGGCGGGGGTCGGTGGCGCGTTGCAACCTTTCCAGCGTCTGCTGGAAAACCACCCGGACTGGATGCGCGAGCAACTCGCCAAAGACCCCCATGGCCTCTTGAACGAGAGCCTGCTGGCGCTGTTGCCCGCCGCCTTGGTGGTGGAGGCGGTGTCGACTCAAGAAACCTTGAGCGCACGGGAGCTGGCCGTGCTGCAACTGATCGCTCAGGGCTGTTCCAACCAGGAGATCAGCAATCGGTTGTTCATCTCCCTGCATACGGTGAAGACCCATGCCAGCCACATCAACAGCAAGCTGGGCGTCGAGCGGCGCACGCAGGCGGTGGCGCGGGCGCAGGAGCTGAGGTTGATTGGCTAGGCCTGGGCTTTTGCGAAAGCCGCGGCCATGGAGTCTTGTTCTCGCTGCGAAAGACCAACCGCTTGAGCCACAGTCCTCCAATGGCTGACTGAGTTGATGCAGTCAGCGATGATTTCATCCGCCTTCCCAAGGTTCACACGGAAGAAACCGGCGACTTCTCTCGCCAGTTCCAGATCCAGCGCATTGTCGTATTCGGTGATATTGAGTTTCAGGCCGTCTCCCAGTGGCGTGGGATTCAAGTCATACGCATCCGAAAGGCGCCATCCGTTGCCTGGCTCCAGGATAAAGCCATGATTGCGCAAGTGGTCGTCGGTGTTTGAAACCAGAATATTGAAAACGATGCGCGTCCACAGCTCTTGCAGATCCTGGTCGGTATTCGAGCCGCTGCGCATCAGCACTTCAGCTAGCTCCAGGTAACTTGCGCCTGAGCTGGCGTCGTCACCATCGACTCGGCCTGTGAGCGTCATGGCGGATGCAAAGTGCAGGCGGCCCCCAGCAGTCGTCCGGTCGAAACGTTTGACCATGAAGCAATGAAAGTCGCTGGCATAGCGCTTGCCGATCGCCGAGGCGACGTTCAGGCCGCAGCCCTTGGCCAGGGCGTTGACGACCAGCTCCCAGCCGCCCACATCGTAGGTGTCGCGGGTCGAGGGAAACTTGGCGATCCATAGATGGTTATCGTGGTCGGCGACGCTGGCTTTCGGACGTGCGCCGCCCAGGGAACCGCCGGGTGCAATCAACATGCGTAGCCATTGCCGGCCTTCTGGGGCCTGATTATCCGGGTCGTTTTCCAGCTCGCGACTGGCTCTTTCCAGCGCATGCAGCTCGACAAAAGGCGGCGCGGCAATGGCGTCCTGATCATCGAGAAAACTGCCGGTATCGTTCAGCCGGTAGCGTAGGGCGCCGGTGCGGAAGAGGTCGTGTACGCCAAGCAGATAGTCCGACTCGCCGAGCCGAGTATTCGCCTCGTATAGCCCTTCGCGGATGTCGCGTTCCAGGCGTCGTTTCATCAACAATCGCCCCCAGCGATCCGGGCAGGAGTCGCTGAAGACACCAAACATGTTTCGCCCCTCAACGGGGAACTGAGCGCCTGCATAGGGGCCGATGCCTGGATCGATCCGAACGGCGCTCAGCACCCGGTCTTGCAATGCCAGAGGGTCGCTTTCGTACTCGAACTTTTCGGTCATCCGGGTTTTTCTTGCGTGCAGCCAACCAAGACGCCGGGGGCCGTCGATACCTTCCCAGTCGGCATAAACCCCAATCATGGTCATTACGTATCTGTCCTTTGCCGTGGTGGGATCAGTGCGGCCAGTGCATCGCTGCTGATCGTGCCCTTGTCGGGAGGGGGCATAGGCTTTGAAGGTAGTGGCTTCTTGCGAACGATGGCGTTGTTTCTTGTAACTTTCTCTGACGCCATCGGCTTATTCGGGCGCGGGGTTGATGCCTTGCCTGTCAGCAGTGTTGCATCCTGCAGATGTCGGCCCAGCTCATCGTCCGCTGCCACGGTGTTCAGGTCTTTTTCGAGGCCCAGCACCTGCAATATCGCCAGGTAAGCGCCCATGGTACTCCCCGAAGAACCACGCTCCAGTGCGCGAAGTGTCATCTGGGACATGCCGGCGCGCTCCGCTGCTTGCTTGGCGGTGATTTTTCGGCGCAGGCGCGCAAGCTTGATCCGCTCGCCGAGGTCCGAAAGCAGACGCTCTGTACGGGGCAGCAAGGGGGCGATCTTTTTAGCCATGCTGTTATTCCTGCACTTTTTGGCACTAAGTGAAAGAATAATAGCATTTATGTTGTTTTCTAAAGTGCAATTATTCTGGCGATAAAGCGCGCGAAGTTATAGTTTAATTGCATTGACCAAGATTCAGAGGATCACCCATGACGCTCACGGCTTCCACGCTGATTCGCGAAACCTTCCCCGTAGGCTCCTTGCAGTGCAACTGCACCATCATCGGCGATCCCATCAGCAAAAAGGCCATCGTGGTCGACCCGGGTGGCAACCATGAGCTCATCCTGGCGCGGCTCGATGCCCTGGGCCTCAAGGTGGTCAGCATCATCCACACCCATGCCCATCTCGATCATTTCCTGGCGTCCGGCCAGTTGAAGGAAAAGACCGGCGCCACCTTGCACTTGCACAAAGAAGATCAATTCCTTTGGGACAACCTGGAAATGCAATGCCAGATGTTTCGCGTGCCCTATACCCCGGTGCCTTCGCCAGATCGCTGGCTGGAGCATGATGAAGAGTTGGCCTGCGGCTGTGGTGTGGCGTTGCACACGCCGGGACATACGCCGGGGTCGATGAGTTTCTGGTTTGCCGATGCCAAGCTGCTGATTGCCGGCGACACGCTGTTTCGCCGCGGTATCGGGCGTACGGATTTGTGGGGTGGAGACCAGGCGACCATCGTGCGTTCGATCAAGCAGCGGCTGTACACGCTGGATGAGGGGGCAACGGTGGTGACCGGTCACGGACCGGATACCCGATTGGGTGATGAAATGCGTGAGAACCCTTTTGTACGGGCGTGACGGAATAATTGCCGGGTTAGAGGCAAGCGTTGCAGCAAAAACTCAGGTCGGGTTCAGCGTGCGTCTGCTACGGTTGCTGTAGCGACGGAATTTTTGCCGTTTGTCGTGTTCCAAACTCGGCACAGGTCCATTGCCAATGTCCTTTGCACCATAGAATGCAAAAGTAGGAGCTCCCTTCATGTTCACTTCGCGTCGTCTGCTTGTTGTTGCTACCGTCGTAGCCCTGTTGTCCGGCTGCGCATCCCCTAACCCTTATGACGGCAGCAGCCAGGGGCAGGCGAGTAATGAATCCGGCGGTATGAGCAAGACCGCCAAGTACGGCGGCCTGGGTGCCCTGGCCGGTGCGCTGGCGGGTGCAGCCATCGACCATAACAACCGTGGCAAGGGCGCACTGATCGGTGCGGTCGTTGCGGGTGCCGGCGCAGCCGGTTACGGCTACTACGCCGACCAGCAGGAAAAGAAACTGCGTGAAAGCATGGCCAATACCGGTGTTGAAGTTCAGCGCCAGGGCGACCAGATCAAGCTGATCATGCCGGGCAATATCACTTTCGCCACCAACTCGGATGCGATCTCCAGCAGCTTCTACCAGCCGCTGAACAACCTGGCCAACTCGCTCAAGCAGTTCAACCAGAACACGATCCAGATCGTTGGTTATACCGACAGCACGGGCAGCCGCCAGTTGAACATGGACCTGTCCCAGCGTCGTGCGCAGAGCGTGGCCAACTACCTGACGTCCCAGGGCGTCAACGGTGCCAACCTGAGCGCACGCGGTGCCGGCCCGGATAACCCGATTGCCAGCAACGCCGACGTCAACGGCCGCGCCCAGAACCGTCGTGTGGAAGTGAACCTCGGTCCGATCCCGGGCCAGCAGTACGGCCAGCCAGGTGCTCAGCAACAGGCGCCACAGCAGAACAACCAGTTCCAGGGCAACCCGTACTCGCAGTACCAGTAAACATTCGCTAATAAAAAAGGGCGCCTATGTAAGGCGCCCTTTTTTGTAGCTGTCGGTTACATCAGTCGATGTATTCGAACACCTTCACGATCTTCTGCACGCCAGACACACCCTGCACCAGATTGGCTGCACGCGTGGCTTCGGCCTGGGTCAGCAGACCCATCAGGTAGACGATACCGTTGTCGGTCACGACCTTGATGCGCGAACCGGGGATCGCGTTATCGGTGAGCATCTGCGCCTTGATCTTGGTGGTCAGCAGGGCGTCATTACTGATGGCCAGCAGGGTGATTGGGTCCATCACCTGCAATTCGTTATGCACTTTCTTCACGCGCTGTACGGCAGCGGCGGCTTGCTCGGCCTGGGCCTTGAGGTCGGCGCGTGGTGTCTGGCCGGCGAGCAAAACAACGCCGTTGAAGCTGGTCACGACGATGCGCGATGCACCGTTGCCCAGGTCGGTCGCGGCCTTGGCGACGTTGACTTCAACCTTGGTTTCGATCAGCGAGTCGTCGATTTTGCTGCCGAAGGTACGGGTGCCCTTGTCATCCTGGATAGGGGTGTCGCGTGTTGCAGTGATGGCCGTGCTGCAGCCGCTGATAGCGAGGCACAGGGTGATGGCCAAAAGGCTGAGGCGGTTAACGGTCATTCTTCACTCCCAAACAGTTGGCTGTCGATCAGATCGCACAGGCAGTGGATCGCCAGCAGGTGGACTTCCTGGATACGTGCGGTGACATTGGCCGGGACGCGAATCTCCACGTCTTCAGGCAACAGCAATGAGGCCATGCCCCCGCCATCGCGCCCGGTCAATGCTACGACAATCATTTCGCGATCATGTGCGGCCTGGATCGCCTGAATAATATTCGCAGAGTTGCCGCTGGTGGAAATCGCCAGCAGCACGTCACCTGGTTGGCCCAGGGCGCGAATCTGCTTGGAGAAGATTTCGTTATAGCTGTAGTCGTTGGCAATCGAGGTGATCGTCGACGAATCGGTGGTCAACGCAATGGCCGGCAAGCTCGGGCGCTCACGCTCGAAGCGGTTGAGCAGCTCGGAAGAGAAATGCTGGGCATCGCCGGCCGAACCACCGTTGCCGCACGAAAGCATTTTGCCCTCGTTGAGCAGGGCGTTGACCATGACCTGACTGGCTTGCTCGATGTGCGGTGCAAGTACGTCCATCGCCTGTTGCTTGGTGTCGATACTGGCCTGGAAAAGCTGGCGAATTCGGGATTGCATGTCCATCTGTGTGACCTTAAGTAGCGCGGCTGTATGGCACAGGAATGTGCAGCCCGCAAAGCAAAGAGCAAAAGTGTGTGGTGAAGATGTCCGGCGAATCAGCTGTCGAAGGCATTTTTGAGCCAGTTCAGATCAGCCTGACCAGACGGTGTGCTTTCTATGGCAACCACATCGAAACGGCAGGGGGCGTCGGCCCAGCGATGCTCTTTTTGCAGGAAGAACTGCGCGGCAAGTATCAGCTTCTGACGCTTGCGCCCGTCGATACTGGCGAGCGCGCCACCCCATTGTGCGTGTTTTCTGTAGCGGACTTCGACGAATACTACTGTATCGCCGTCAAGCATGACCAGATCAAGCTCACCGCGTTTACATAACCAGTTCTGCGCCAATAGGCGCAGACCTTGTAGTTGCAAGTACTTCAGGGCTTGCAGTTCGGCGTCCTTGCCGCTTTGTGCGCTGGACCGCTCGGGCATCAGCGCGGCGTGTCCGGCAGGCGCTGGATCTCGCCACCGACAAACTTGGCCCATGGCATCTGGCGATCAACGCGCTGGTTGGCGCTGATACCCAGGTTGCCCGACAGGCCGTCAACACGGGTATCCGGCAGTGCCTTGAGTTGCCCCAGGCGCGGCGCCAGGCGGTAGGCGTCGACGCCCATCGCATACAGGCGACCGAGGCTGCCATTGGCTTGTGGCCATTGTGCAGCCACCTGGTTGCGCAGTGGGTCGGTGGTGTTGAGCAACCAAGGCGTTTCGCAGAACATCACGTTGGTCATGTCCAGGTACTGGTTCTTGTCGCCGCTGGCACTGAACACGTGGGATGTGGCGTACACCGGCACGTCGCCGGCGTATTGGAAGTTCAAGGTCGGCTTGATCTGCTGGGCCAGTTGCGGGGGCACGGCCAGGAAGATGAACTCGATGTCCTGGCGACGCGACGGCTGCGCGGCTACGTCGGTGCCTACGGTGCTTTGCAGGCTCTTGGCGCGGCCTTCGCTTTTGCGCAGCTGGAACAGATCGGCAATCTGCTGGGCGAGGGCGACGGGCTGATCGACATACTCAACCCCCATGACCTGGCCGCCATTGGCTTCCCAGTCCTGGCGGAAGGCTTTGTAGACACGCTCACCCCATTCGCCACGCGGAACCATGGCAGCGGCGCGATGCAGGCCGTCGGCACGGGCGCGGCGCGACACTTCGCGGGCTTCGTCTTCAGCGGCCAGGCCGAACTGGAACAGTTGCGCCGGGCTGCGATCAGTCTCGCTGTAGTTCAACGCCAGGGTGGTGATCGGCAATTGCGGGCGGGCACTGAGCTGTTTGACCAAAGGCTTCTCCAGCGGGCCGACTACCAGTTGCACGCCAGCGGCCTGGGCCTTGGCGTAGAAGTCGTCGAGGGAGGTCAGGCGCGAGCTGTCATAGAACTCGATGACCGGTGGCTTCTGCCCGGCCTGTTCGGCCTGGTAGTGCGCCGCCATGAAGCCTTCACGCAGCGCCTTGCCGACGGAGGCCAGCGGGCCGTCCTGTGGCAGCAGCAGGGCGATCTTGTTCAGGGGCTGGCTGGCCAGTTCCTTGAGCTTGGTCAGTGGTGTGGGCAGTTGCACGGCAGCCGGGTGGCCCGGGTTCTGTGCGCGCCAGGTGTCGATGGCAGCCTGTTGCTGCTCCAGCGTACCGGCGCCCTTGACCGCTTGGGCCAGGGTGATCCAACCGTCCAGGACCGGATTGCCGCTGGCTTGCAGCTGTTCGGCCGGCACGGCGGCAATCACGGCCCAGATGGCTTCGTGGTTGCTTTTGGCGGCATCACCCGTGAGCAGTGGGGCCATGGCGACACGTTCCCGGGCGGCAGCCAGGGTCTGGCCGTCGGCCTCATAAGCGCGGGCGTGCACGCTGCCGGTACGGATCTGCTGTTCAGGCGGCAGCTCCTTCAGGCTTTGCAGGCTCGGATGGTTCAAGGCGGTCAGCGCAGCCTTGGGCTGGTTGCGCGCCATGGCCAGTTCGGCGGCCAGGGTGCTGGCAAACACTTGCGCGGCGGGCTTGAGGACATCCAGGGGCACTTGCGCAAGAATCTGCGACGAGCGCCCGGGGTTGTTCTGCTTGTAGGCCATGTCTGCCGCACTCAGGCGCAGCAACGCGGCCTTTTCTGGCGTCTTGGCGGTGGTGGCCTGTTCGAGCAGTTGCTCGATACTGGCGTCCGGGGTCCGTGGAAGGTCGCCAAGGCTGGACGAGGGCGAGCTGGCGCACGCGGCCAACAAGGCAGCGAGGCAGAGGGCGGAGAGCAGCCGCAGGCAAGCGATCATGTAAGTGTTCCTGATACCGATCAAATTAGCGTGGAATTGTACCCAAGCACTGGCCCAGGCGCGATGTTACTGGCGTGAAACCATCGATTTAGGTCGTGCAAATGTTGCAGCTGGCGCCAAACGGCTGAAAAGGCATCGGCCGTGGTGGCATATTTTCAAGGCGCCTACGCGCTACAATGTCGCTTTTGCCAACCATCGAGGTGTGCGTTTTGACTGCTCCAGGTCCTTTGAATTCCACTGCAGGCTCGCTTTTTGTCGTGGCGACGCCCATTGGCAACCTGGACGACATCAGTGCCCGGGCACTGAAAGTGTTGCGCGAGGTTAAATTGATCGCGGCTGAAGACACGCGGCACTCCCAGCGTTTGATGCAGCATTTTGGTATCAGCACGCCATTAGCCGCCTGCCACGAACACAACGAGCGTGAAGAAGGCAGCCGTTTTATCGTGCGCCTGTTGGCCGGCGACGATGTGGCGCTGATCTCCGACGCGGGCACGCCACTGATCTCCGACCCTGGTTACCATCTGGTGCGCCAGGCACGGGCCGCTGGTATCAATGTAGTGCCTGTTCCGGGCGCGTGCGCGCTGATTGCGGCATTGTCGGCGGCGGGCCTGCCGTCGGATCGTTTTATTTTCGAGGGTTTCCTGCCGGCCAAGGCCGTCGGGCGGCGCGCACGCCTGCAAGCGTTAAAGGAAGAGCCGCGCACCTTGATCTTCTATGAGGCCCCCCATCGCATCCTCGAATGCCTGCAGGACATGGAGCTGGTGTTTGGCGGCGAGCGCCTGGCACTGCTGGCCCGTGAGCTGACCAAGACCTTCGAAACCCTCAAGGGCTTGCCGCTGGAAGAGTTGCGTGCGTTTGTCGAAGGTGACAGCAATCAGCAGCGCGGCGAGTGTGTGGTGCTGGTGGCAGGCTGGACCGCGCCTGAGGACGAAGATGCGGTGGGCAGCGAAGCCATGCGCATCCTTGACCTGCTGCTCAAGGAGATGCCCCTCAAGCGTGCGGCCGCCCTGGCGGCGGAAATCACCGGGGTGCGCAAGAACCTCTTGTATCAAGCTGCGCTGGATAAACAGAAAGCCGAATAGTTCCGGGGTTGAACCGGTATTCCGTCTGAACGTGATGGCAATTCTGAACTTTTATTACTTGTCCTAAGTCCGCCGTGCCGTTAACCTGCGCGGCGGAGAGTCGATTGGACAGTCGCTGCCCTCTATGAAAATTAGGGGGGGGAGGAAAGTCCGGGCTCCATAGGGCGAAGTGCCAGGTAATGCCTGGGAGGCGTGAGCCTACGGAAAGTGCCACAGAAAATAACCGCCTAAGCACTTCGGTGCCGGTAAGGGTGAAAAGGTGCGGTAAGAGCGCACCGCACGACTGGCAACAGTTCGTGGCTAGGTAAACCCCACTTGGAGCAAGACCAAATAGGGTCCCAAGGCGTGGCCCGCGCTGGGACCGGGTAGGTTGCTAAAGATGTCCAGTGATGGCCATCGTAGACGAATGACTGTTCAAGACAGAACCCGGCTTATAGATCGACTCTCCACCTTTTTCCTTCTGTCCGAATCTCGAGCAGAAACCCGGTAGTAACGCAAGAATCCCTCCCTGCCGAATCATTGGCAGATGCATCTTCGTAATACCAAAAAAATCTTACTCTTAATAAATTACTTTAAGTTCAGCCTATAGCTCTTTGAGCTATTTGTGCTTGTTGGGCCAAAAACATCGCCGAACTCTGGTTTCTCCTCCCTTTACGCTCCTAAATCTCCGTTCTGTAAGGCTTTTCCTTGAATCCGCGCCTTGACGGTGTGGTGGGCGCATTCCTATAGTGTGCGCAAGTGGCGGAAAGTGGCACAAAGTGGGTTTTTTGAACGTAAAACGCTAAAATTTGGAGAAACGCATCTGTGTTTCGCGGAGCTAACGCTATCAGTCTCGATGCAAAAGGCCGTCTCGCCATGCCGAGCCGGTATCGTGACGAGCTCATTTCGCGAAGTTCCGGACAGTTGATCATCACCATCGATGCCGTTGACCCTTGTTTGTGTGTTTACCCGCTCGATGAGTGGGAGTTGATTGAAACCAAATTGCGCGCCCTGCCTTCATTGCGTGAAGAGAACCGCCGCCTGCAGCGTTTGCTGATTGGTAACGCCGTCGACCTTGAGCTCGATGGCAGCGGTCGTTTCCTGGTGCCGCCGCGCTTGCGCGAATACGCCAAGCTCGACAAGCGCGCAATGCTGGTTGGCCAACTGAACAAGTTCCAATTGTGGGACGAAGATGCCTGGGATGCTGTTTCTGCAGCTGACCTGGCTGCTATTCAACAACCGGGCGCCATGCCTGATGAACTGCGTGATTTGATCCTGTGACTATTGATAGCGGCTTTAACCACATCACCGTACTGCTTGACGAAGCCGTTGAGGCTCTCGCCGTACGCGCGGATGGCTGCTATCTGGACGGCACGTTCGGCAGGGGCGGGCATAGCCGGTTGATACTCAGCCAGCTCGGGTCCGACGGCAAACTCCTCGGGTTCGACAAAGACCCCCAAGCGATTGCCACCGGGCAAGCGCTAGCGGCCGAAGACGGCCGCTTTGTCGTTGTGCAGCGCAGCTTTGCCGAGCTGGGTGCCGAAGTCGCCGAGCGCGGCATGGCGGGCAAGGTGGCCGGGGTTTTGCTCGACCTGGGCGTGTCCTCGCCGCAACTCGATGACCCGGAGCGCGGCTTCAGTTTCATGAACGACGGTCCGCTCGATATGCGCATGGACCCGACCCGTGGCGTCAGCGCCGCACAGTTCATTGCCACCGCGCCGGTGGAAGAAATCGCCCGTGTGTTCAAGGAATACGGTGAAGAACGCTTCGCCGGCCGCATGGCGCGTGCCGTGGTCGAGCGCCGCGAAATCCAGCCGTTCGAGCGCACTGCCGACCTGGCCGAAGTGCTGAAGGTCGCCAACCCTGCGTGGGAAAAGGGCAAGAACCCGGCGACCCGTGCGTTCCAGGGCCTGCGTATTCACGTCAATAACGAATTGGGCGACCTGGAGGCCGGCCTCGAGGCTGCCCTCGAGGCGCTGGAAGTGGGCGGTCGCCTGGTGGTGATCAGCTTCCACTCCCTGGAAGACCGTATCGTCAAACTGTTCATGCGTCGCCTGGTCAAGGGCGAATCCGACAACCTGCCGCGCAATCTGCCGGTACGTTTCGAAGCCTTTGTGCCGAAAATCAAAATCCATGGCAAAGCGCAGTTCGCCTCCGAAGCCGAGCTCAAGGCCAACCCACGTTCCCGTAGCGCCGTCATGCGCGTCGCGGAGAAGTTGCGGTGAGCAAGCTTTTCGCCAAGCCCCTCCCGGGCGGCAGCTTCTTTATGTTGCTGCTGTTTGTTGGCGTGCTGATATCCGCGATTGCGGTGTCCTACAGCGCCCACTACAACCGCCAGTTGCTCAATACCCTGTACGGGGAATTGAGTGTGCGCGACAAAGCGCAGGCGGAATGGGGCCGGTTGATCCTGGAACAAAGCACCTGGACAGCCCACAGCCGCATCGAAGTGCTGGCGACTGAACAGTTGAAAATGCACATCCCGGGCGCGGCCGAAGTCCGCATGGTGGCGCCATGATGAAACTTGAAGGCGCACTCTACCCCTGGCGCTTCCGCCTGATGCTCGGCTTGCTGGCATTGATGGTGGGTGCGATCGCCTGGCGGATCATCGACCTGCAAGTGGTCGACCGTGACTTCCTGATCGGCCAGGGTGATGCCCGTAGCCTGCGTCACATCCCGATTCCTGCGCATCGCGGCCTGATCACCGACCGTAACGGCGAGCCGCTGGCTGTCAGTACACCGGTCACCACCCTGTGGGCCAACGCCAAGGAGTTGCAGGTCGCCAAGGATCGCTGGCCGGCGCTTGCCGCCGCGCTGGGGCAAGACCCGAAAGCCTTGGCTGAACGCCTGGAAGCCCAGGCCAACAAAGAATTCATCTACCTGGTGCGCGGCCTTACCCCCGAACAAGGCCAGCAGGTGCTCGACCTTAAAGTCCCCGGTGTCTACGGCATCGAGGAATTCCGTCGTTTCTACCCGGCTGGTGAAACCACCGCGCACATGGTCGGCTTTACCGACATCGACGACCACGGCCGTGAGGGTGTGGAACTCGCCTACGATGAATGGCTCGCCGGGGTTCCCGGCAAACGACAAGTCATCAAGGATCGGCGCGGCAGACTGATCAAGGATGTCCAAGTCACCAAAAACGCCAAGGCCGGTAAGCCCTTGGCGTTGTCGATTGACCTGCGCCTGCAATACCTGGCCAACCGCGAGCTGCGTAACGCGATCATCGAGAACGGCGCCAAGGCCGGCAGCCTGGTGATCATGGACGTCAAGACCGGCGAGATCCTCGCCATGGTCAACCAGCCGACCTACAACCCCAACAACCGTCGCAACCTTCAGCCGGCGATGATGCGCAACCGCGCCATGATCGACGTGTTCGAGCCGGGTTCGACCATGAAAGCCATCTCCATGAGTGCCGCCCTCGAAACCGGACGCTGGAAACCCAGCGACAAGGTCGAGGTGTATCCGGGTACGTTGCAGTTGGGCAAATACACCATTCGTGACGTGTCCCGTACCGAAGGCCCGGTGCTGGATCTGACAGGTATCCTGATCAACTCCAGTAACGTGGGCATGAGTAAGGTCGCCTTCGATATCGGCGGCGAAACCATTTACCACCTGGCGCAGAAGATCGGTTTGGGCCAACCCACCGGCCTGGATTTCCCCGGCGAGCGCGTGGGCAACCTGCCGAACTACCGCGACTGGAAAAAGGCCGAGACCGCCACGCTTTCCTATGGTTACGGCCTGTCGGTGACGGCGATCCAACTGGCCCATGCTTTCTCTGTATTGGCAAATAACGGCCGCATGGTTCCGCTGAGCCTTATCCATGTCGACGAAGCGCCGAAAGCCACCCAGGTGATCCCGGAAAACGTCGCCAAGACCATGCAAGGCATGCTGCAACAAGTGATCGAAGCGCCACGCGGTGTGTTCCGTGCCCAGGTGCCGGCGTATCACGTGGCTGGCAAGTCGGGTACTGCGCGTAAGACGTCGGTGGGCACCAAGGGCTACGCCGAAAACTCCTACCGTTCGCTGTTCGCTGGCTTCGGCCCGATGAGCGACCCACGCTACGCCATCGTGGTGGTGATCGATGAGCCGAGCAAAGCCGGTTACTTCGGTGGCCTGGTCTCGGCGCCGGTGTTCAGCAAAGTGATGTCCGGCACCCTGCGCCTGATGAACATCACGCCGGACAACCTGCCGCCGACTCAACAAGCGAACGCCGGTCCACCGGCCGCCGCTGTGAAAGCCAATGGAGGGCGCGGCTGATGTCTCTTAGCCTGAACAAGATTTTTGCCCACGCCGGCCGCGATCTGCTGATCCGCGAGTTGAGCCTGGACAGCCGCAATGTGCGCGCCGGTGACCTGTTCCTGGCGGTGCCTGGCGGCAAATTCGATGGCCGTGCGCATATCGCCGACGCCCTGCAACGCGGCGCGGCTGCCGTGGCCTACGAAGTGGAAGGCGCCACCGTGCTGCCGATCACCGATGTTCCGCTGATTCCGGTCAAGGGGTTGGCCAAACAGCTCTCGGACATCGCCGGGCGTTTCTATGGCGAGCCAAGTCGGCACGTCAACCTGGTCGGCGTTACCGGCACCAACGGCAAGACCAGCGTGACCCAACTGGTCGCGCAGGCCCTTGACCTGCTGGGCCAGCACTGCGGCATTGTCGGTACCTTGGGCACCGGTTTCTACGGCGCGCTGCAAAGCGGCCTGCACACCACGCCGAACCCGATTGCCGTGCAGGCGACCCTGGCCGACCTGAAAAAGGCCGGCGCAAAGGCGGTTGCGATGGAAGTGTCGTCCCACGGCCTTCACCAGGGCCGCGTTGCTGCGCTGGCATTTGATGTGGCGGTGATGACCAACCTGTCCCGCGATCACCTCGACTACCACGGCACCATGGAAGCCTACGCTGCCGAGAAGGCCAAGCTGTTTGCCTGGAATGACTTGAAGTGCCGCGTAGTGAACCTGGACGACGAGTTCGGTCGCCAACTGGCCGCCGAAGACCGTGAATCGCGCCTGATCAGCTACAGCCTGGAAGACGCCAGCGCGTACCTGTATTGCCGCGATGCCCAATTCAATGACGAAGGCGTGCGCGCGACGTTGGTGACGCCTCAGGGCGAACATCATCTGCGCAGCACCTTGCTCGGTCGTTTCAACCTGAGCAACACCCTGGCTGCCGTCGGCGCATTGCTCGGCCTGGATTACGCTCTTGACGAAATCCTGCGTGTGCTGCCCAAGCTGGAAGGCCCGGTCGGTCGCATGCAGCGCCTGGGTGGCGGCAAACAGCCGTTGGTGGTGGTCGATTACGCCCACACCCCGGACGCCCTGGAAAAAGTCCTGGTGGCCCTGCGTCCCCACGCCAAGGGCAAGTTGCTGTGCCTGTTTGGTTGTGGTGGTGATCGTGATCGCGGCAAGCGCCCGTTGATGGCCGAGATTGTCGAGCGCCTGGCCGATGGCGTGCTCGTCACCGACGACAACCCACGCAGCGAAGACCCGAGCCAGATTTTCGACGACATCCGCGTCGGCTTCAAAGATGTGTCCAAGGCTACGTTTGTAGCCGGTCGTGGCGCGGCCATCGCCCAACTGATCGCCAGCGCCAGTGCTGACGACGTGGTGGTGCTGGCCGGTAAAGGTCACGAGGACTATCAGGAAATCAACGGCGAGCGCCATGCCTTCTCCGATCTGGTCGAGGCCGATCACGCCTTGACCGCCTGGGAGGTTGCCCATGCTTAAACCGATGACATTCAGCGAACTGACCCAGGCCCTGTCGGCCCGTGTACTGTCCAGCGATTGCCGCTTCGACGGCGTGAGTATCGACAGCCGCAACATCAAGCCGGGGCAACTGTTTGTTGCCCTGGCTGGCCCACGTTTCGACGGTCACGACTACCTGAATGAAGTCGCCGCCAAAGGTGCCGTGGGTGCCTTGGTGCAGCGCGAAGTCGCGGATTCCACGCTACCGCAGCTGCTGGTCGCCGATACCCGCCTGGCCCTTGGCCAATTGGGTGCGTTGAACCGTGCGGCGTTCACCAACCCCGTTGCCGCCATCACGGGCTCCAGCGGCAAGACCACGGTCAAGGAACTGCTCGCCGGTGTATTGCGCACCCGCGGCCCGGTGCTCGCCACCCGTGGCAACCTGAACAATGACTTTGGCGCACCGCTGACCCTGCTCGAACTGGCCCCGGAACACACCGCGGCGGTGATCGAGCTGGGCGCGTCGCGCATCGGCGAAATTGCCTACACCGTGGCGCTGACCAAGCCCCACGTGGCGATCATCAACAATGCCGGAACCGCCCACGTCGGTGAGTTCGGTGGCCCGGAAAAAATCGTTGAAGCCAAGGGTGAAATCCTGGAAGGCCTCGATGCATCGGGCACCGCTGTACTGAATCTTGACGACAAGGCCTTCGAAACCTGGCGTGTTCGCGCAGCCGGTCGCAAGGTCCTGACGTTTGCCGTGCTCAATGCTGCGGCTGATTTCCACGCATCCAACATCACCGTTGATGCCCGTGGCTGCCCGTCTTTTACCTTGCACACCCCGCAAGGCAATGAGCACGTGCAGTTGAACCTGCTGGGCAACCATAACGTCGCCAATGCCCTGGCCGCCGCCGCTGCCGCCTACGCCTTGGGCGTGTCGCTGTTCGGCATCGCCACCGGGCTTGGCGCGGTGCAGCCGGTCAAGGGCCGTACCGTGGCGCAGCTGGCAACCAACGGCATGCGCGTGATCGATGACACTTACAACGCCAACCAGTCCTCGGTCTGCGCCGCCATCGACCTGCTTAAAGGCTTCGACGGCCGCAAGGTACTGGTGCTGGGCGACATCGCCGAGCTGGGCGACTGGGCTGAACAGTCCCACCGTGAGGTCGGTGCCTACGCTACCGGCAACGTCGACGCGCTGTACGCCGTCGGCCCGAACATGGCCCATGCCGTCAATGCGTTCGGCCCCGGTGCACGTCATTTCGCGACCCAGGCCGAGCTGATCCAGGCGCTGACGACGGCTGAACACGACAAACATACAACCATTTTGATCAAGGGATCGCGCAGCGCGGTGATGGAAAACGTCGTCGCGGCCTTGTGTGGCTCAAGTACGGAGAAACATTAATGCTGCTGCTGCTGGCTGAGTATCTGCAACAGTTCCACAAAGGCTTCGCGGTCTTTCAGTACCTGACCCTGCGCGGGATTCTGGGTGTGCTGACCGCGTTGTGTTTGTCGCTGTTCCTGGGGCCGTGGATGATCCGCACCCTGCAGAACCTGCAAATTGGTCAATCGGTTCGTAATGACGGCCCGCAGTCGCACCTGTCCAAGTCCGGCACCCCGACCATGGGCGGTGCGCTGATTCTGTCGTCCATCGGCGTAAGCACTTTGCTGTGGGCCGACCTGCACAACCGCTACGTGTGGATTGTGCTGTTGGTGACGTTGCTGTTCGGCGCCATCGGTTGGGTGGATGACTACCGCAAAGTGATCGAGAAGAACTCCAAGGGCCTGCCAAGCCGCTGGAAGTATTTCTGGCAGTCGGTGTTTGGCCTCGCCGCGGCGATCTTCCTCTACACCACTGCGCCCAGCGCAGTGGAAACGACCCTGATCATCCCGATGCTCAAGGACGCCAGCATTCCCCTGGGCATTGGCTTCGTGGTGCTGACCTACTTCGTGATCGTCGGTTCCAGCAACGCGGTCAACCTCACCGACGGCCTCGACGGCCTGGCGATCATGCCGACGGTGATGGTGGGCGGCGCGCTCGGCATCTTCTGCTACCTGTCGGGTAACGTGAAGTTCGCCGAATACTTGCTGATCCCTTACGTACCGGGCGCGGGTGAATTGATTGTGTTCTGCGGCGCGCTGATCGGTGCCGGCCTGGGCTTCCTGTGGTTCAACACGTACCCAGCGCAAGTGTTCATGGGCGATGTCGGCGCACTGGCGCTGGGCGCGGCCCTTGGCACCATCGCGGTGATCGTTCGCCAGGAAATCGTGCTGTTCATCATGGGCGGTGTGTTCGTGATGGAAACCCTGTCGGTGGTCATCCAGGTGGCGTCCTTCAAATTGACCGGGCGTCGGGTGTTCCGCATGGCGCCGATTCACCACCACTTTGAACTCAAAGGCTGGCCCGAGCCACGCGTGATTGTCCGCTTCTGGATCATCACTGTGATTCTGGTGCTGATTGGCCTTGCCACCCTGAAACTGAGGTAGAAACGAGTGTCCCTGATCGCTTCAGACCACTTCCGCATCGTTGTCGGCCTCGGCAAGAGCGGCATGTCCCTGGTTCGCTTCCTGGCGAACCGGGGCACGTCGTTTGCCGTGGCCGATACGCGGGAAAATCCACCGGAGCTGGTCACGCTGCGCCGTGACTACCCGCACGTGGAAGTGCGTTGTGGCGAGCTGGATGTCGAGTTTCTGTGCCGTGCCGACGAGCTCTACGTGAGCCCCGGCCTGGCCCTGGCGACCCCGGCCCTGCAAGCCGCCGCCGCCCGTGGCGTTAAGCTGTCCGGCGATATCGACCTGTTTGCGCGTAACGCGAAGGCGCCGATCGTGGCCATCAGCGGTTCCAACGCGAAAAGCACCGTGACGACCCTGGTCGGCGAGATGGCGGCTGCGGCCGGCAAACGCGTGGCCGTGGGCGGCAACCTCGGCACACCGGCGCTGGACCTGCTCAGCGATGACGTCGAGCTGTACGTCATGGAGTTGTCGAGCTTCCAACTGGAAACCACCCACGACCTCGGTGCCGAAGTGGCCACCGTGTTGAACGTGAGCGAGGACCACATGGATCGCTACAGCGGCCTGCCGGCGTATCACCTGGCCAAGCACCGGATCTTCCGTGGCGCACGGCAAGTCGTGGTCAACCGCCAGGATGCCCTGAGCCGTCCGCTGATGGGCGAGGGCCTGCCTTGCTGGACCTTCGGCCTCGGCAAACCCGATTTCAAAGCCTTCGGCATCCGCGAAGAGAACGGCGAGAAATACCTGGCCTTCGAATTCCAGAACCTGATGCCGGTGCGCGAGCTGAAAATTCGTGGCGCCCATAACCAGTCCAATGCCCTGGCGGCCTTGGCACTGGGGCATGCCGTCGGCCTGCCGTTTGACGCCATGCTCTCGGCGCTGCGCAGCTTTGGCGGCCTTGAGCATCGCTGCCAGTGGGTGCGCGACCTTGATGGCGTCAGCTATTACAACGATTCCAAGGCCACCAACGTCGGTGCAGCCCTGGCAGCCATCGAAGGCCTTGGCGCCGATATCGACGGCAAGCTGGTGCTGATCGCCGGTGGCGACGGCAAGGGTGCCGACTTCAAGGACCTTAAAGGCCCGGTGGCTGAACATTGCCGCGCCGTGGTGCTGATGGGCCGTGATTCCGATCTGATTGCCGCCGCCCTCGGTGACGCTGTACCGCAAGTGCGAGCTACGTCCCTGGACGACGCCATCGCCCGTTGCAAGGCCCTGGCTCGGCCCGGCGATGCGGTGCTGCTGTCGCCAGCCTGCGCCAGTTTCGACATGTTCAAGAACTACGAAGAGCGCGGCCAGCTGTTCGCCCGCGCCGTGGAGGCCTTGGCATGAATTTCCGGAATATCATCAAGCCGTATCCGTCGCCGATCATCACCGGGCGCGGTATCGACCTCGATTTCCCGATGCTCGCCGGTTGCCTCGCCTTGTTGGGCCTGGGCCTGGTGATGATTACCTCGGCGTCGTCCGAAGTGGCTGCCGTGCAGTCGGGCAACACCCTGTACATGATGATCCGTCACCTGGTGTACCTGGTGATCGGCCTCGGCGCCTGCATCGTTACCATGATGATCCCCATCGCCACCTGGCAACGCCTGGGCTGGCTGATGCTGATCGGGGCGTTCGGCTTGCTGATCATGGTGATCCTGCCCGGCATCGGCCGCGAGGTGAACGGTTCGATGCGCTGGATCGGCTTTGGCGCGTTCAACGTGCAGCCGTCGGAAATCGCCAAGGTATTCGTGGTGATCTACCTGGCCGGCTACCTGGTACGCCGCCAGAAAGAAGTGCGCGAGAGCTGGATGGGTTTCTTCAAGCCGTTCATCGTGCTGCTGCCCATGGCTGGCCTGCTGCTGATGGAGCCCGACTTCGGTGCCACCGTCGTGATGATGGGCGCTGCTGCGGCGATGCTGTTCCTTGGCGGCGTGGGACTGTTCCGCTTCACCTTGATGGTGGTGCTGGCCGTGGCGGCAGTGACCGTCCTGGTGCAGGCACAACCCTACCGGATGGCGCGTCTGATCACCTTTACCGATCCCTGGGCCGACCAGTTCGGTTCCGGCTACCAGTTGACCCAGGCGCTGATCGCCTTTGGTCGCGGCGAGTGGCTGGGCGTGGGCCTGGGCAACAGTGTGCAGAAGCAGTTCTATCTGCCGGAAGCGCACACCGACTTCGTGTTCTCGGTACTGGCCGAAGAGCTCGGTGTGGTGGGTTCGCTATGCACCGTCGCGCTGTTCGTGTTCGTGTGTGTACGCGGCATGTACATCGGCCTGTGGGCCGAGAAGGCCAAACAGTATTTTGCCGCCTATGTGGCGTACGGCTTGTCGTTCCTGTGGATCGGCCAGTTCCTGATCAATATCGGTGTGAACGTCGGCCTGTTGCCGACCAAGGGCCTGACCTTGCCGTTTCTCAGTTACGGCGGCAGTTCGTTGGTGATCTGCTGCGCGTGCCTGGGCTTGTTGCTGCGCATCGAGTGGGAGAGTCGAACCCATTTGGGCAGCGAAGAGATGGAATTCAGCGAGAGCGATTTCGCCGAGGAGCCGACCCATGGGCGCTAACGTGCTGATCATGGCGGGCGGTACCGGGGGCCACGTGTTCCCGGCCCTGGCCTGCGCGCGCGAATTCCAGAACCGTGGCTACACCGTGCACTGGTTGGGTACGCCGCGCGGTATCGAAAACGAGCTGGTGCCGAACGCCGGTTTGCCGCTGCACCTGATCAACGTCACCGGTCTGCGCGGCAAGGGCAAGTTGTCCCTGCTCAAGGCGCCGTTCGTGTTGCTCAAGGCGGTGTGGCAGGCGCGCAAGATCATTCGTGAACTGAAGCCGGTGTGTGTGCTCGGTTTTGGTGGCTATGTGACCGGCCCGGGTGGCGTCGCCGCCAAGCTCGCCGGTGTGCCGGTGATCGTGCACGAACAGAATGCCGTCGCCGGCACCGCCAACCGCCTGCTGGTGCCTCTGGCGGCGCGGGTGTGCGAGGCCTTTCCGAAGACCTTTGGTGCATCGGACAAGCTGCGCACCACCGGTAACCCGGTGCGTACCGAACTGTTCATGGGCATCGCCCGTGAAGCATTGGCCGGGCGCAAGGCGCACCTGCTGGTCATGGGCGGCAGCCTGGGCTCCGAGCCTTTGAACAAACTGCTGCCGGAAGCCCTGGCACAACTGCCTGTGGAGATGCGTCCAGAGATCTTCCACCAGGCCGGCAAAAACCACGGTGAAGTCACCGCCACGCGCTATCGCGAGGCCGGTGTGGAGGCGAACGTACAGCCCTTCATCAAAGACATGGCCCATGCCTATGGCTGGGCCGACCTGGTGGTCTGCCGCTCCGGTGCGCTGACCGTCAGTGAACTGGCCGCCGCCGGTCTGCCGTCCTTGCTGGTGCCTCTGCCCCATGCGATCGACGATCACCAGACCCGCAACGCTGAATATTTGGCCGGGGAGGGCGCTGCCTTCCTGCTGCCGCAAAGAACGACTGGCGCCGCCGACTTGGCCGCACGCCTGACCGAGGTATTGATGCAACCGGAACGACTCAACAGCATGGCGAGTACTGCAAGCCGCCTGGCCAAACCTGACGCAACCCGCACCGTGGTCGATATCTGCCTGGAGGTGGCCCATGGTTGAGAATCAGAAAGCCATGCCGCAACCAGAAATGCGCCGCATCCGTCGCATCCACTTCGTCGGTATCGGCGGCGTGGGCATGTGTGGCATTGCCGAAGTACTGCTGAACCTGGGCTACCAGGTGTCCGGCTCCGACTTGAAAGAGTCGCCGGTCACCGACCGCCTTAAGTCGTTCGGCGCGCAGATCTTTATCGGCCACCGTGCCGAGAACGCCGCCGAGGCCGATGTGCTGGTAGTGTCCAGCGCCGTGAACACCTCCAATCCGGAAGTGGCCACCGCCCTTGAGCGCCGCATTCCCGTGGTGCCTCGCGCCGAGATGCTGGCCGAGCTGATGCGCTATCGCCACGGCATCGCCGTCGCCGGTACCCACGGCAAAACCACCACCACCAGCCTGATCGCCTCGGTGTTCGCCGCCGGCGGCCTGGACCCGACGTTCGTCATCGGTGGCCGCCTGAATGCAGCTGGCACCAATGCCCAGCTCGGCACCAGCCGCTACCTGATCGCCGAAGCCGATGAAAGCGATGCGAGCTTCCTGCACCTGCAGCCGCTGGTGGCCGTGGTCACCAACATCGACGCCGACCACATGGCGACCTACGACGGTGACTTCAACAAGTTGAAGAAAACCTTCGTCGAATTCCTGCACAACCTGCCGTTCTACGGTTTGGCGGTGGTGTGCCTGGACGATCCGGTGGTGCGCGAAATCCTGCCGCTGGTCAAGCGTCCGACCGTTACCTACGGCTTCAGCGAAGACGCCGACGTGCGCGCCATCAATGTGCGCCAGGAAGGCATGCAAACCTTCTTCACCGTACTGCGTCCGGACCGTGAACCGTTGGATGTCTCGGTGAACATGCCGGGCAACCACAACGTACTCAATTCTTTGGCGACCATCTGCATCGCTACCGACGAGGGCGTCAGCGATGAAGCCATCGTCGAAGGCCTGTCGCGCTTTGCCGGCGTGGGCCGTCGCTTCCAGGTCTACGGCCAACTGCCGGTAGAGGGCGGCGACGTGATGCTGGTGGACGACTACGGGCACCACCCGACTGAAGTTGCCGCGGTGATCAAGGCCGTGCGTGGTGGTTGGCCGGAGCGCCGCCTGGTGATGGTGTACCAGCCGCACCGGTACAGCCGTACCCGCGACCTGTACGACGATTTCGTCAATGTACTGGCCGATGCCAACGTGCTGCTGTTGATGGAAGTCTACCCGGCCGGTGAGGAGCCGATCCCAGGCGCTGACAGCCGCAAGCTGTGCAACAGCATCCGTCAGCGCGGCCAGTTGGACCCGATCTACATCGAGCGTGGCGTGGACCTGGCGCCAATCGTCAAGCCGCTGCTGCGTGCCGGCGACATCCTGCTGTGCCAGGGCGCCGGTGACATTGGTGGCCTTGCGCCGAAATTGCTGGCGAGCCCGCTGTTTGCGGCAAAAAAGGGAGCGGCGAAATGATCACTGACTACGCCTCCCTGTTTTCCACGATCACGCCTGCCGACTTCGGTCGCGTAGCCGTGCTGTTCGGCGGCAAGAGCGCCGAGCGCGAAGTCTCGCTCAAGTCCGGCAACGCCGTGCTCGAAGCACTGCAAAGTGCGGGCGTGAACGCGTTCGGCATCGACGTGGGTGATGACTTCCTCGCCCGCCTGCAGGCCGAGAAGATCGACCGCGCTTTCATCATCCTCCACGGCCGTGGCGGTGAAGACGGCAGCATGCAAGGGCTGCTGGAGTGTGCCGGCATTCCTTATACCGGCAGCGGCATCCTGGCTTCGGCGCTGGCAATGGACAAGTTGCGCACCAAGCAGGTGTGGCACAGCCTGGGCATTCCGACCCCGCGTCACAGCGTGCTGTGCAGCGAAGACGATTGTATTTCTGCAGCCAAGGAACTGGGCCTGCCTTTGATCGTCAAACCTGCCCATGAAGGCTCCAGTATCGGCATGGCCAAAGTGAACTCGGCCGCCGAATTGATCGACGCATGGAAAGCGGCAAGTACCTACGATTCGCAAGTGTTGGTGGAACAGTGGATCCAGGGTCCCGAGTACACCATCGCCACCCTGCGTGGCCAGGTATTGCCGCCTATCGCATTGGGCACGCCCCACACCTTTTACGACTACGACGCCAAGTACCTGGCTTCCGATACCCAGTACCGGATCCCGTGCGGCCTCGACGCAGCCAAGGAACAGGAATTGATGGACCTCACGGCGAAAGCCTGTGAGGCGCTGGGTATCGCCGGTTGGGCGCGGGCAGACGTGATGCAGGATGACCAAGGGAATTTCTGGTTCCTGGAAGTCAACACTGCACCGGGCATGACCGACCACAGCCTGGTACCTATGGCCGCTCGCGCTGCGGGCCTGGACTTCCAGCAACTGGTGCTGGCGATCCTGGCTGCAAGCATTGAGCCACGAGGCTAAGGACATGAAAGGCGCATCGCTTCGTCATCAGCCCCCACAAGCACCGAGCCGCAAGCCGGTGCCACGGGGTGCCAGCCGAATGGTGGCTAAAGAGCCGATGTCGGCGCGCCTGCCGAAAGCCAACTTTGGTTTCCTCAAGGCGTTGTACTGGCCGGTGTTGCTGGTGGTCTTGGGCTTCGGAACCTACGAGGGCGCGCAGCGTCTGTTGCCGTATGCCGACCGGCCGATCACCAAAATCAGCGTGCAGGGCGACTTGAGCTACATCAGCCAGCAAGCGGTACAGCAGCGCATCGGCCCGTACCTGGCGGCGAGCTTCTTTACCATCGACCTGGCCGGCATGCGCTCGGAGCTGGAACAGATGCCGTGGATCGCCCACGCCGAAGTCCGCCGCGTATGGCCGGACCAGGTGACGATCCGCCTGGAAGAGCAACTGCCCGTGGCCCGTTGGGGTGACGAAGCGCTGTTGAACAACCAGGGCCAGGCGTTCACCCCGCGTGAGCTGGCCAACTACGAGCATCTGCCGCAGCTCTTCGGGCCGCAGCGGGCGCAGCAGCAAGTGATGCAGCAGTACCAGGCCTTGAGTCAGATGCTGCGGCCACTGGGCTTCTCCATTGCACGCCTGGAACTGCGTGAACGGGGCAGCTGGTTTTTGACGACCGGGGCAGGCAGTTCCGGCCCGGGCATCCAGTTGTTGCTGGGACGCGACCGCTTGGTGGAAAAGATGCGCCGCTTCATTGCCATCTATGACAAGACCTTGAAAGAACAGATTACGAACATTGCGAGCGTCGACCTGCGTTACGCCAACGGCCTTGCCGTCGGCTGGCGTGAACCGGCTGCGCCCACGGCAGCGCAACCCGCTGTCGCGAAGAATTAAGAAGAGGCAGGACCCATGGCAAACGTGCAAAGCGGCAAAATGATCGTCGGTCTCGATATCGGCACCTCCAAGGTGGTGGCGCTGGTGGGCGAGGTCGGGGAAGACGGCACGATCGAAATCGTCGGTATTGGCACGCATCCGTCCCGGGGCCTGAAGAAGGGCGTGGTGGTGAACATCGAGTCCACCGTGCAATCGATCCAGCGCGCCATCGAAGAAGCGCAGCTGATGGCCGGTTGCCGGATCCACTCGGCGTTCGTCGGCGTGGCGGGTAACCATATCCGCAGCCTGAACTCCCACGGCATCGTGGCGATCCGCGACCGCGAAGTCAGCTCGGCCGACCTCGAGCGCGTGCTCGACGCTGCCCAGGCTGTGGCGATCCCGGCTGACCAGCGCGTGCTGCACACCCTGCCGCAGGACTACGTGATCGACAACCAGGAAGGCGTGCGCGAGCCCCTGGGCATGTCGGGCGTGCGCCTGGAAGCCAAGGTCCACGTGGTGACCTGCGCCGTCAACGCCGCACAGAACATTGAAAAATGCGTGCGCCGCTGCGGCCTGGAAATCGACGACATCATTCTCGAGCAGTTGGCCTCGGCCTACTCGGTACTGACCGACGACGAGAAAGAGCTGGGCGTGTGCCTGGTGGATATCGGCGGCGGCACCACCGACATCGCGATCTTCACCGAGGGTGCGATCCGTCACACCGCCGTGATCCCGATTGCCGGTGACCAGGTGACCAACGACATCGCCATGGCGCTGCGTACACCGACCCAGTACGCCGAAGAAATCAAGATCCGCTACGCCTGCGCCCTGGCCAAGCTGGCCGGTGCCGGCGAGACCATCAAGGTGCCGAGCGTGGGTGATCGTCCACCGCGCGAACTGTCGCGCCAGGCCCTGGCCGAAGTGGTCGAGCCACGCTACGACGAGCTGTTCACCCTGATCCAGGCTGAACTGCGCCGCAGCGGCTACGAAGATTTGATCCCGGCCGGCATCGTGCTGACCGGTGGTACCTCGAAGATGGAAGGCGCGGTCGAGCTGGCCGAGGAAATCTTCCACATGCCGGTCCGCCTGGGCGTGCCCCATGGCGTGAAGGGGCTGGGCGACGTGGTACGCAACCCGATTTATTCCACCGGCGTGGGCTTGCTGTTGTACGGGCTGCAAAAGCAGACCGACGGCATTTCCCTGTCGGGCCCGAGTAACCGTGACAGCTACCGCAGCGACGACGAGGCCAAGGCGCCGTTGTTCGAGCGGTTGCAGGCATGGGTCAAGGGCAACTTCTAACGATTTACCGCGACACCGCAACACCGTTGTAAGCAGTAGGCGAAAAAACTAGAGAAATGAAAGGAGAGGGAACATGTTCGAACTCGTAGACAACATCCCCGCAAGCCCGGTCATCAAAGTGATCGGTGTCGGCGGTGGCGGCGGCAACGCTGTCAACCATATGGTCAAGAGCAACATTGAAGGCGTTGAATTCATCTGCGCCAACACTGATGCCCAGGCGCTGAAAAGCATCGGCGCGCGGACCATCCTGCAATTGGGCACTGCGGTGACCAAGGGCCTTGGCGCTGGCGCCAACCCGGAAGTCGGCCGTCAAGCCGCGCTGGAAGACCGCGAGCGTATCGCTGAAGTGCTGCAAGGCACCAACATGGTGTTCATCACCACCGGCATGGGCGGCGGTACTGGTACCGGTGCTGCGCCGATCATTGCCGAAGTGGCCAAGGAAATGGGCATTCTGACGGTCGCTGTCGTGACCCGTCCGTTCCCGTTCGAAGGTCGCAAGCGCATGCAGATCGCCGACGAAGGCATCCGTCTGCTGTCTGAAAGCGTCGACTCGTTGATCACCATCCCCAACGAGAAGCTGCTGACCATCCTGGGCAAGGACGCAAGCCTGCTGTCCGCTTTCGCCAAGGCTGACGATGTACTGGCCGGTGCCGTTCGCGGTATCTCCGACATCATCAAGCGCCCAGGCATGATCAACGTCGACTTTGCCGACGTCCGTACCGTGATGAGCGAAATGGGCATGGCGATGATGGGCACTGGCTGCGCCAGCGGTCCGAACCGTGCACGTGAAGCCACTGAAGCGGCCATCCGCAACCCGCTGCTGGAAGACGTGAACCTGCAAGGTGCACGCGGCATCCTGGTGAACATCACCGCCGGTCCTGACCTGTCCCTGGGTGAGTACTCCGACGTGGGTAGCATCATCGAAGCCTTCGCTTCCGAGCACGCCATGGTCAAGGTCGGTACCGTTATCGATCCGGACATGCGCGACGAGCTGCACGTGACCGTGGTTGCCACCGGCCTGGGCGCGAAAATCGAGAAGCCTGTGAAGGTCATCGACAACACCCTGCACAACAGCCAGGCCAGCCACGCCAGCCAGGCGGCTGCTGCTCCAGCGCCTTCGCGCCAGGAACTGCCGTCGGTGAACTACCGTGACCTGGATCGTCCGACCGTGATGCGCAACCAGGCTCAGGCCGGTGCTGCGGCGTCCCGTAGCCCGAATCCGCAAGATGATCTGGACTACCTGGACATCCCGGCATTCCTGCGTCGTCAGGCCGATTGATGGAATGTATCAGGGCTATGAAGGTGATTGGTGTTCAGCAAAGGTCTGGTCTGCTATTATCGCCAGCCTTTGTTGATACCAGTTCGCAATTTGCGCTGAAGCGGTCCAAGCCATGATTAAACAACGCACCCTGAAGAATATTATTCGTGCCACAGGTGTAGGTCTGCACTCCGGGGAGAAGGTATACCTGACCCTCAAGCCTGCACCTGTCGACACCGGCATCGTGTTTGTGCGTGCCGACCTGGACCCTGTGGTGCAGATTCCTGCTCGCGCGGAAAACGTTGGCGAAACCACGATGTCGACCACATTGGTCAACGGTGACGTCAAGGTGGACACGGTGGAGCACTTGCTCTCGGCCATGGCCGGTTTGGGCATCGATAACGCCTACGTCGAGCTCTCCGCGTCCGAAGTCCCGATCATGGATGGCAGCGCTGGACCCTTCGTATTCTTGATTCAATCTGCCGGCCTGGAAGAACAGGACGCAGCTAAGAAGTTCATTCGCATTCTGCGGGAAGTGACAGTAGAAGACGGCGACAAGCGCGCCACCTTCGTCCCGTTCGAAGGCTTTAAAGTGAGCTTTGAGATCGATTTCGATCACCCGGTATTCCGTGACCGCACCCAAAGTGCAAGCGTGGATTTTTCCAGTACTTCGTTCGTAAAAGAAGTCAGCCGCGCCCGTACCTTTGGTTTCATGAGTGACATCGAGTACCTGCGCAAGCACAACCTCGCACTCGGCGGTAGCGTTGAAAACGCCATTGTGGTCGACGCGGATGGTGTACTGAACGAAGACGGCCTTCGCTACGAAGACGAATTCGTGAAGCACAAGATCCTCGATGCAATCGGTGACCTCTACCTGCTGGGCAATAGCCTGATAGGTGAGTTCAAAGGCTTCAAGTCGGGCCACGCCCTTAACAACCAGCTGCTGCGCAAGTTGATTGAGCAGACAGACGCTTGGGAAGTCGTGACCTTCGAAGATGCCAGCACCGCACCGATCTCTTACATGCGTCCCGTTGCGGCGGTGTAAGTAACAACTCTCTTTCTTTAGTTTTGAAAGGCTGCCTTCGGGTGGCCTTTTTTTATGCGCACTTTTTCTGACTCTGCCTCGGTTCAGGGGTGGGAGGGGGCTTGCCCCCGATTGCAGCGGGTCAGGCCAGGCATTTGTCACTGATGCACCGCCATCGGGGGCAAGCCCCCTCCCACATTAGGTCGGGTTTATTATTTAGAGGGTTGCGGAATCGACAATGCGGTTTCTGCCGCTGTGCTTGGCCTCATACAGCGCTTGGTCCGCACTCAGCAGCAACGCCTCCAGCGACTGGCGACTGCGCTTGTCCCACGTACTCATGCCAATACTCACCGTAATCGGCTGCTCATCACCCTCCACTCGCGGCAAGTGCTCGACACCGCTGCGGATATGCTCGGCGATCACCGAGGCACCCTTGGCGTCGGTCACCGGCAGCACCACCGCAAACTCTTCACCGCCATAGCGTGCCGCCAAGTCGGCCGGGCGGCGGATGTTGGTACCGATCACTTGGGCCACGTTACGTAGTGCCTCATCGCCGCCATGATGACCATGACGATCGTTGAACGCCTTGAAGTGGTCCACATCGATCATCAGCACCGTGAGCGGCTCGGTCGAGCGTTGGGCGCGGTCCCACTCCAGGCGCAGGCGTTCGTCCAGCACGCGGCGGTTGGCCAGGCCCGTCAACGCATCGGTGGCTGCCAGTTCTGACAGTACCCGTTCAGCGCGCCGCCGCCGTCGCAGTTCCCGGCGTAGCATCCAGGTCAGCCACAACAAACCGGCACAGAGCACTCCTGTGGCACTACTGGTCAGCAGTGCCACGCGACTCCAGGGCGCGAATACGTCCTCGCTGGACAGCGCCACGACCACGATCAGCGGCAGTTCACCGACATTGGTAAAGGTATACAGGCGCTCTTTGCCACTGATGGCAGAGATCGCCTGAAAGCTGCCGCTTCCGTCACGCAGTATTCGCTTGAAGTTGGGCCGGTCACTGAGGTCCTTGTCGATCATGTCGCGTTCGAGCAGCGGCTGCTGGGCCAGGAGAATGCCATTCCTGCTCAGCAGGTTGACGCTGCTGCCGTTGCCGATGGTCAGGGTGTTGAAGAGCTGATCGAAATACGCCAGGCGCATGGTCGCAACCGCCACGCCGGCAAACTCTCCCTTGGGGCCCGACACACGTCGACTGAATGCCATGCGCCAGACCTGGTCGCAGTCGCAACGGACCTTGAACGGCCGACTGATAAACAAGCCGGCGTTGGCGTCCTTGGCATGCACCTGGAAATAATCGCGGCTGGCAAAATTACGCGGCGTGGGCCGCAGCGTGGAGGAGTCGGCGATAACCGTACCGGTGGTGTCCAGCAGCAGGACCTCGCCTTTGAAAGGCGCCGCCGTGGACAAATCAAACTGCACCAGGTGCTGGATATTGGCGGCAACCTGGGACAGGTCTTCGCGTTGCGTGGCCGCAATCAGACCGTTGAGCGCCATGTCATACAGTTCGACGTTACGCAGCACGTCGGCATTGATCAATTGGGCGATGTTGGTGGTAGACCGCTTGGCCGCTTCGAGCGTGCTGGCGTGTTCGCGCATCAACAGCACCGCGACAATGATCACAATCAGGGCGACGCTGAGCCCGCTGCCCAGGATCAGTAACAACTCAGGGTGTGCGGGTGAGGTACGAACAGGGCGTGGACTCATCGGGCAGACTTCAGCGGTGAGGATGCTGGCAGTTTAGTTCTACCCGATGAAAATTAAATACTTGGTTAAAAAGAAAAAATCACCCCTCAGAACACGTTGATCGGATAGTCGACGATCACGCGGTACTCGTCCACATCCCGATCCACCGCCGCGTAGCCATTGCCACCGCGGTTGGTCGCCCATTGCAGGCGCACCGCCAGGTCCTTGGCCTTGCCGCCCTGCACCACATATTTCAGGTCGATGTCGCGTTCCCAGTGCTTGGCGTCCTTGCCATCGGCGCTGTACCAGGCGCTGTAGCCACGGCTTTGCGGGTCGACCTTGGTCAGGTCGGTCTTGCCGCTGATGTAGGACACCGCCGAGGTCAGGCCGGGCAGGCCGAGGCCGGCAAAGTCGTAGGCGTACTTGAGCTTCCACGAGCGTTCGTTGGGGCCGTTGAAGTCGGAGTACTGCTGGGAGTTGTCCAGGTAGACGCTGTCACCTTGGGCGATGTAGTCGAACGGCGTGTTGCCGTTGACCCGCTGGTAGGCGGCGGTGACGCTGTGGTGACCCACGCCCACGGTGAAATGCAGGCTGTAGGTGTTGTTGTCGATGCTGCCGAGCAGCGACTGGCCGGTGTCCTGGGTGTGGTAGTAGTGCAGGCCCGGGTTGAGGCTGACCAGGTCATTCAGCGCATAGGTGTAGTCCAGGTCGTAGTAGTACTGGTTCCACACATCCTTGAGTTCGGCGGCGTAAAGGTTGCTGGTCAGCCCGTCGATGCCGCTGAACGACACGCCGGCCCAGTTCATGTGCTGGCTGTCGGCAGTGTTGGGCAGCGCGCCGTAGCTGGTGCCGATGCGGCGATGGCCGCTCTGGTTGTAGAGCTTGGTGAAGCTGGCCTGGCCGCCTTCGAACATCCAGCCGTCCAGGCTGAGATTGGTCAGGCTCACGCCACGGAAGGTCTGCGGCAGCATGCGTGTCGCGCCGCCGGCGATCACCGGGTTATTGAGGAACAGATCGCCGGCTTTCAGCTCGGTATCGAACGCGCGCATTTTCAAGGTGCCGCCTGCCGTGGAGAACGAGCCGGGTGCCTTGCCGTTGCCACTGCCATACGGAAGGATGCTGGAACCATCGGTGCCGCCACCGCCGTCGAGCTTGAGGCCGAGCATGGCATGGGCGTCCAGCCCGAAGCCGACGGTGCCCTGGGTGTAGCCGGATTCGAAGATGCCGATGAAACCCTGGCCCCACTCCTTGCTGTCATCGGTGTGGATGTCGCGCCGGTCGCGGTTCATGTAGTAGTTGCGGGTGTTGATGTTGAGGTGGGCGCCTTCGACGAAACCGTCGGCGGGGGTGGTGTCTGCCGCGTGGGCAAGGGAGGTAATCGTTGCGGCTACTGCGAGGAATAACGGGGTGAACGTCAGCGAGTTCTTCACCGGTGGAGCTCCTTTGGTCAATCGGAAACAGCCAGTGTCGTTGGGGGTGCCTGGCCTTTTTTGACGGCAAAAAAAAGCCGCTGAAGGTCAGCGGCTTTAAGACAGATTCCCAGTGTAGAGCCCTGGAAATAAGTCGAGGGAAATTCGGGTAAGCGGGAAAGCTGTCTTTGCCGTCGCGCTCATCGATGCGTCAAATTAACGCAGGCGAGCGGTGCGGTACAGAGTGTAACAAGATAATGACTGTTGCCCAAATCGCAACAGTCAGGTGCTAGACCGGTAGGGTAAGGCCAAAGGTATTCCCACCGCTGTCACTGCGCACAAACACATCCCCGCCATGCATCAACGCAATCGCCTTGACGATTGCCAGCCCTAACCCGTGATTTGCCCCACTGTTGCTGCGCGACGCATCTACCCGATAAAAACGTTCGAACAGGCGCGGCAGGTGCTCGCTGGCAATCGTGTCGCCGGGGTTGGTCACACCGATAGAGACCTGATGCGCCTGCACCTCGATGTTCACGGCGATGACCTGGCCGGGCGCAGTGTGCTGCACCGCATTGCTCAGCAGGTTGATCAGCGCGCGGCGCAGGTGGGCCTTCTCGATCTGCACCAGGGCGTCACCGTGGACCTGCACCTGGACCTGGGCGTCTTCGAGGATGAAGTCCAGGTAGTCCAGGGTCGTGGCCACTTCGTCGGCCAGGGAGCTTTCGATCAGCTTGGTGGCTTTGCTGCCCTGGTCGGCGCTGGCGAGGAACAGCATGTCGTTGATGATCGAACGCAGGCGCTCCAGCTCTTCGAGGTTCGATTGCAGTACCTCGAAATAATGCTCGGCCGAGCGCCCTCGGGTCAGCGCCACCTGGGTCTGGCCGATCAGGTTGGTCAGCGGCGAGCGCAGTTCATGGGCCACATCGGCGTTGAACGACTCCAGGCGCGAATAGGCTTGCTCGACGCGGTCGAGGGTGGAGTTGAACGAATTGACGAACTGGCTCAACTCGGGGGGCAACGGCGACAGCTGCAGGCGCCCGGAGAGCTTCGGCGGCGCGAGTTTCTGCGCTTCGTCCGAGAGTTTGCCCAGCGGTTTGAGGCCGATGCGCGCCACCCAGAACCCCAGCAACGATGCCAGCACCACGCCTACCAGAGCCAGGCTGATCAACGCCACCAGCAGGTGATGCTGGGTGGCGCGGAAGTTCTCGGTGTCGATGGCGATCATGAAGCGCAGCGGCGGGCGTTGATCCTTGGCCGGGAACTGGCTCACCAGTACCTTGAACGGGTGTTTGTCGCCGGCCAGGCGCAAGTCGCGCTTACCTGTGCGTCCTTCGGCGAAGGCGCGGATCTGCGCATCTGGGTTGCCGTACTCGTAGTTCGGGTCGCTGCTCACGACCCAGAAGCGGATGCGTTTGTCTTCCTCGCTCAGCAACTTGAGCTTGGCCTGTATCTTTACCCAATGGTCCGGTGTACCGAAGCGATTCACCGACGATTCGAGCACGCTGTAGCGCGCCTCCAGTTCGGCGCCCGGCAGCAGGCCAAGGCTGCGGTCCACCTGTTGATAGAGCGCGCCGCCAATCAACAGGAAGATCAGTGCCGCCACCAGGGTGAACATGCTGCTCAGGCGCAAGGCAATCGAGTTAGCCGACACTGCGACTCTCCAACACATAGCCCATGCCGCGGATAGTGTGCAGCAGCTTGGTGTCGAACGGCCCGTCGAGCTTGGCGCGCAGGCGCTTGATCGCGACTTCCACCACATTGGCATCGCTGTCGAAATTGATGTCCCAGACCATTTCTGCAATCGCTGTCTTGGAGAGGATTTCGCCCTGGCGCCGTGCCAATACGCTGAGCAGCGAGAACTCCTTCGCAGTCAGGTCCAGGCGCTGGCCGTTGCGGCTGGCCTTGCGGCTGATCAGGTCGATCCACAGGTCGTCAACGGTGACCTGCACCGGCTCGTGCCCGCCACTGCGGCGGGTCAGGGCTTGCAGGCGCGCCACCAGTTCCAGGAACGAAAACGGCTTGCCCAGGTAATCGTCGGCGCCTTCGCGCAGGCCGCGAATGCGGTCTTCCACGCGCTCACGGGCGGTCAACATGATCACCGGTGTCTGCTTGCGCGCACGCAGCGCACGCAACACGCCGAAGCCGTCGAGGCCGGGCAGCATCACGTCGAGCACGATCACCGCGTAGTCGTTCTCCAGCGCCAGGTGCAGGCCTTCGACACCTTCGCGGGCGACATCGACCGTATAGCCTTGCTCGGTCAGACCGCGATGCAGGTAGTCCGCGGTTTTTTCTTCATCTTCAATAATCAGGACACGCATGAGTCTTTTGCTCCAGGGCCGGGCCTCAGTGTGTGCTCGCCAGCGCAGGCGTTGGTTTGGGCCGGTGGAAAAACTTCTCGAGGTACAAGTATATGACCGGTGTGGTGAACAGCGTCAGCGCCTGGCTCACCAGCAAGCCGCCGACCACCGCGATCCCCAGCGGCTGGCGCATCTCCGCACCGGGGCCGGCGCCAAGCATCAGCGGCACCGCGCCGAGCAGGGCGGCGAGGGTGGTCATGATGATCGGCCGGAACCGTGTAACGCAGGCTTCATAGATCGCATCTTCCGGCGACAGGCCCCTGACACGCTGAGCCTCCAGGGCAAAGTCGATCATCAGGATGCCGTTCTTCTTCACGATGCCGATCAACAGCACCAGGCCGATCAAGGCCATGATCGAAAAGTCCTGGCCCATCAGCGACAGCATGATCAGCGCCCCCAACCCGGCTGATGGCAAGGTCGAGATAATCGTCAGCGGGTGCACGAAACTTTCATACAGCACGCCGAGGATGATGTAGACCGCCACCAGCGCCGCCAGGATCAGCCACGGTTGGCTGGCCAGGGAGCTCTGGAACGCCTGGGCGGCGCCCTGGAAGTTGCCGATGATGGTGGTGGGCATGCCGATTTCATTCTTGGCCTGGTTGAGCATGATCACTGCATCGCCCAAGGCCACCCCCGGCGCCAGGTTGAATGACAGGTTGGCTGCCGGGAACATGCCGTCGTGGCTGATCGAAAGCGGCCCCACTGTGGGCGGGTCAACCTTGGCCAGCGCCGACAGCGGCACCATCTCATTGGTCAGCGGCGAGCGCAGGTAAAAGTAGTTGAGGCTTTCGGCCTTGCCGCGTTGCTGGGTGTCCAGTTCCAGCACCACTTGGTACTGGTTGATCTCGGTCTGGAACTCGTTGATCTGGCGTTGGCCGAAAGCATCGTACAGCGCCTGATCCACATCGGTGGCGGTCAGGCCGAAGCGTGCGGCGGCCTGGCGGTCGATGCTGATGTGGGTGATGCTGCCGCCCAGTTGCAGGTCGTTGGACAGGTCGCGAAAGGCCGGGTTGGCGCGCAGTTTTTCGGTGAGGCGCTGGGTCCAGGTATTCAGCGTCGGGCCGTCATTGCTCTTGAGCACGTACTGGTACTGGGCGCGGCTGGGGCCGGAACTCAAGTTGATGTCCTGGCCGGCACGCAGATACAGCACGATGCCCGGCACCTTGGCGAGTTTCGGCCGAATGCGGTCGATGAACTGGCTGGCGGACACATCGCGATCACCCCGGTCTTTCAAGGCGATCCAGAAACGGCCGTTGGCGATGGTCTGGTTGCTGCCGGTCACGCCTACCGAGTGCGAAAACGCTTGCACCGCCGGGTCGGCCTTGACGATCTCGGCCAGGGCCTTGTGCTTGGCGACCATGTCCGGGTACGACACGTCGGCCGCCGCTTCGCTGGTGCCGAGCACAAATCCGGTGTCCTGCACCGGGAAGAAGCCCTTGGGGATAAACACATAGCCGACCACGGCCAGGGCCAGGGTCACCACGAAGATCGCCGCCATACTGCGTTGATGGGCCAGGGCGCGGCGCAGGTTGCGTGCGTAGCCGGCCAACAGGCGCTCGCTGAAACCTGGTTTGTCGTGGGCGTGATGGGTGGGCGCTCGCATGAACAGCGCTGCGAGTGTCGGCGCCAGGGTTAGCGATACCACCACCGAAATCAGGATGGTCGAGGTGGCTGTCAGCGCGAATTCCTTGAACAGCCGCCCGACCACGCCGCCCATGAACAGCAGCGGAATGAATGCCGCCACCAGCGAGAAGCTGATGGACACCACGGTAAAGCCGATTTCACCGGCGCCCTTGATCGCCGCTTCGCGCTTGTCGAGGCCCGCCTCCAGATGACGGTGAATGTTCTCCACCACCACGATCGCATCGTCCACCACAAAGCCCACGGCAATCACGATTGCCACCAGCGTGAGGTTGTTCAGGCTGAAGCCCATCAGGTACATCAGCGCAAAACTGGCGACCAGCGACACGCCGAGCACACTGGACACAATCATCGTCGCCGATAATTGGCGCAAGAACAGCGCCATCACCGCCACCACCAGCAGGATGGCAATCAGCAGGGTCACTTCCACTTCGTGCAGGGAGGCGCGGATGGTCTTGGTGCGGTCGGTCAACACGCTGACCTGCACCGACGCCGGCAGCATGGCTTGCAGGCGCGGCAGCTCGGCTTGAATACGGTCGACGGTCTCGACGATGTTCGCGCCGGGTTGGCGCGAGATCACCAGGTTGACCCCGGGCGTGTCGCCGGACCAGGCCTGCACGTAGGCGTTTTCCGAACCGTTGATGACCTTGGCGATATCGCGCAGTTGTACCGGTGCGCCGTCCTTGTAGGACACGATCAATTGCGCGTAGTCCTCCGGGTGGAACAACTGGTCGTTGGTCGACAAGGTCGACACGCTGTTCTCGCCGTAGATCGCGCCCTTGGCCAGGTTGAGGCTCGATTGCTGGATGGCCAGGCGGATATCGGCGAGGGTCAGGCCGATGGCGGCGAGTTTGTCCGGGGACGCTTGCACGCGGATCGCCGGGCGTTGCTGGCCGGTGATGTTGATCTGGCCAACGCCGTCGATCTGGCTGATCTGCCGGGCCAGCAGGGTTTCCACGTAGTCGCTCAGTTCGGTGCTGGGCATGCTGTTGGAACTGACGCTGAGGATCAGTACCGGGCTGTCCGCCGGGTTGACCTTTTTCCAGGTCGGCAGGCTCGGCATATCGCTGGGCAGCTTGCCGGACGCGGTGTTGATCGCGGCTTGCACTTCCTGGGCGGCGGTGTCGATGCTCTTGTTCAGGGTGAACTGCAGGGTCAGCAGGCTGGAGCCCAAGGCACTGCTGGAGGTCATCTGGGTCATGCCGGGAATGGCGCTGAACTGCACCTCCAAAGGCGTGGCCACGGACGAGGCCATGGTGTCCGGGCTGGCGCCGGGCAGGGTGGCGGTGACCTGGATCGTCGGAAACTCCGCTTCCGGCAGTGGGGCGATGGCCAGGCGCGGGAAGGCAATCAGCCCGAGTAGCACCAGGGCGAAGGTCAGCAGCAGGGTGGCGACCGGGTGGTCGACGCACCAGGCTGATGGCGAACGGCTCATGGCTGCACCTTGGCATCGACGGTCTGGATGACCTGCGGCGGCTCCTTGAGCACCTCCACCTGCGCACCGGCCTTGAGCCGCGACTGGCCGTCACTGACCAGCACATCCCCGGCCTGCACGCCCTTGATGATGTTGAGGTCGCTGTCCTGGTACGTCACCTGCACCGGCACCACCTCGACCTTGTCACCGTTGACCCTGTACACGAAGTGCGAATCCAGACCGCGTTGCACCACGGTCGGCGGCACCACCAGCGCGTTTTTGTCGAGGGCGGTCTGGATCTTGATGGTCACCAGTTGCCCCGGCCACAGGCGTTGCGAGGCGTTGTTGAACTCGGCCTTGGCGCGCAGGGTGCCGGTGGTGGAGCTGATCTGGTTGTCGATCAGGCTCAAGTGGCCTTCGCCGAGCAAATCGCCGGTCTGGCCGTCGGTGTCGGCGCCCAGGTAGGCGTCGACGCTGGCTGGGGTGGGCGCTGCGATCAGGCTTTGCAGGGTGGGCAGCATCTGTTGCGGCAGGGAAAACTCGACGGCAATCGGGTCGATCTGGGTCACGGAAAACAGGCCCTGGGTATCGGCGGTACGCAGGAAATTGCCCTCATCCACGGTGCGAATACCCACGCGGCCGCTGACCGGTGAGCGAATCTGGGTGTAGGAAAGTTGCACTTGCGCCGAATCGATGGCGGCCTGGTTGCCCTGGGCGGTGGCCTTGAGCTGGTTGACCAAGGCTTGCTGCTGGTCATAGGTCTGCTTGGACACGCCGTCGTCAACGCTCAATGCCTTGTAGCGCTTGAGGTTGACCAGCGCCACCTGCAACTGTGCCTGGCTTTCGCCCAGTTGCGCCTTGGCCTGGTCGAGGCTGGCGCGGATCGAGCGGTCATCGATGGTCGCCAGCAGGTCGCCGGCCTTGACCCGTTGGCCTTCCTTGACCAGCAATTTAGTGAGGATGCCGTCCACTTGCGGGCGAATCACCACACTGTGCAGTGACAGCACCGAACCGATCCCGCTGACAAAACGCGGAACATCCTGTTGCGCCACGCTCACCACCCGCACCGGAATCGCCGTGGGCGCCGCCAGTTTGGCTTTGGCTGGACGGGTCAAGGTCCAGGCTGCAACGGCCAACACCACGAGGACAGCCACGATCAGGGCGGTTTTGCGTTGAATGTGCATGGGGTGAGGCGCCAGGGCAAAGGATTGGAAGTGTGTGAGGCCTTTATAGCCTGCCAACCCGGTCAGCAAGGTGACCGCTAACTGACGGCGCTGTCAGTAAAGGCAGACCATTCGTACGGGTGGTGGTTAAAGATCCGAGGCGGGCAGGTATACTGCGCGCCAGCGTGGCCCGCAAGCCGGCCCCGCGTCATTTCTTGCACGCTCCGGAGCTTCCATGACTTCCCCGACACAACCCCCTGTTGAAGCGGCCGACCTCGTCGATCCGGCCAGCGCCGAAGGCGTTGAAAAAGCCGAGATCCCGGCGTTCAAATTCCCCTTCAAGCCGGGTGAGCTGGCCGGGGCCAAGAATGCCGCCCAGCCCTGGTACAAGAACGGCGCCAAGAACGGTCACACCAAGACCCCAGGCATGGCGCCACCGGGCACCCGCCGTTCCATGGGTAAACGTTAAGATTAATCCACTGTAATATTTGCGGGATGTTGCCTACAGCTCCAGTCGCTATTTCGTCTTGTAGGCCCGCGACCGTTTCTTGAAAGCTTGCACAGCTTCCGCTGCCCCCCTGGTTTTTCCACAGGGCGCAGCGGAGGGCGCTCTTTCCGGAAAAGGACGTTTCCTGTGGCCCTGATACACCTCTGTGTAGCGTTTGCCCTGTTGCTGGCGGTGGATGCCGTTGCAGGCCTTGATCAACCGCGACGCGAAATCCGCTTCGCCGTTGCCGCGCAATTTCCGCCCTTCCAGAGCCGCAACCCGCAAGGGCAGTTGGTCGGCTTGAATATCGAGTTGGGCAACGCCCTTTGCCAGCAGTTGAATGTGCGCTGTACTTGGGTCGACCAGGTGCTGGTCGAAGACTTCGAACGTCTTGAAGCGCGGCAATTCGATGCAATCATGGGTATTGCCCCTACACCACTACGCCGGCGCTGGGTCAGTTTCACCGACAACCTCTACCCCTTCACCACACGCCTGGTCGCACGTCGAACCTCGGGCCTGATGCCGCTACCAAGGTCGCTCAAGGGCAAGCGAGTGGGCGTATTGCTGGGCAGTAATCGAGAAGCCTTTGTTCGTTCGCAATGGGCGCGCAAAGGCGTGATTATCAAGAGTTTCTGGCTCAACGACGAACTGGTCCGCAGCCTGGTGGCAGGCGATATCGATGCGACCCTGCAGGGCACTGTGGAAATTCGCGAGGCCCTGCTCGACACGGCTGCCGGCCAGGACTTCGACTTCCTGGGCCCCGCCGTTTGTGCTGAGCTGTTGGGCAATGGTGTTGCGATTGCGCTGCGCAATACCGACACGGCGCTGCGTGTCGAGCTTAACCGTGCGCTTGAGCAGCTCAAGCACAATGGCGAGTACCAGCGGATCGTCGCGCCTTATCGGCTGGACGTGCCGTGATGGCTAATTAATTGCGCAGAACATGAGCTGGATCAGTATTTGCCCCCTCGGTGCGCTTAGAGTCGACGCCCTGCCGACTCCCCTAACAATCACGAGCGCGCTTCTCCATGAAGATCAATCTGCCGGTCACCGGTCGGAATGTGGACTTTGCCCCCGACGCCAACATCCTTTCGACCACCGACCTGACCAGCGCGATTACCTACGCCAACCAGGACTTCATCGACATCAGCGGCTACAGCCGTGACGAGCTGCTGGGTGCGCCGCATAACGTCCTGCGCCATCCGGACATGCCAGCCGAGGCGTTCGCCCATATGTGGCAAACCCTCAAGAGCGGCCGGTCGTGGATGGGCATGGTGAAAAACCGCTGCAAAAACGGTGACCACTATTGGGTCAGCGCGTATGCCACACCGGTGACCCGAGAGGGCGCGACCGTGGAGTATCAATCGGTGCGTACCAAGCCGGATGCGCACAGGATCGCAGTGGCGGAGCGGATGTATGCGCGCTTGCGAGCGGGTAAGCGGCTGTCCTGGCCGGTCGTCGGCATGGGGGTGAAATTGTCGGCATGGGTCATCGCCACTTGCGCGGTGACCTGGGCCTTGGGCTTGAGCCTGACGGGCTACGCGCTGGTCTGGCAGTTACTGGCGTTGGTGGCGGGGTGTGCGGTGGGGGCGGCTGGCGTGCGGCTGATGTTGCGGCCCTTGGCTGAACTGCAACGGCGGGCGCGCTGGGTGGCCGACAACCCGCTGAGCCAGGTGATCTACACCGGGCGCGGTGATGAGTGTGGGCAGATCGAGTTCGCCCTGCACATGCTCGAAGCCCAAGCGGGCGCGGTGGTCGGGCGTATTGGTGATGCCGCCCAGCGCCTCTCCGGCCACGCCGCACGGTTGGTGCAGCACCTTGACAGCAGTCACGCCAGCAGCCTGGGCCAGCAGACCCAGACCGACCAGGTGGCGGCAGCCATTCACCAGATGGCCGCCAGCGTGGCCGAAATGGCCAACCATGCCCAGCAGGCGTCCAGGGCGGCCGAGCAGGCCGGCAGCGAAACCCGTGAAGGCCACCTGCGTGTGGATGAAAGTCGTGATGCGGTGTTGCGCTTGTCCCAGGAGCTGGCGCGGGCCACGCAGGTGATCCACCAGTTGGAAAACCACAGCGGTGAAATCAGCAGCGTGCTGGAAGTGATCCGCACGATTGCCGAGCAGACCAACCTGCTGGCCCTGAACGCGGCTATCGAAGCGGCGCGGGCCGGTGAGCAAGGGCGCGGGTTTGCGGTGGTGGCCGATGAAGTGCGTGGCCTGGCCCAGCGCACCCAGCAATCGACCGACGAAATCCAGCGCATGATCAGTACCCTGCAAGGCGGCGCACGGGACGCGGTGCAGGCGATGGCCCACAGTGGCGAGCATGTCCAAGCCAGTGTCAAACAAGCCCAGCAGGCCGCCGCCGCACTGGATGGCATCAGCCAGCGCGTCATGCAAATCACCGCCATGAGCCAGCAGATTGCAACCGCCGTGGAAGAGCAGAGCACGGTGAGCGAGGACATCAATCGCAACATCGTCGGCATCCGTGATGCCGGCGAGGCCACCGTCAGTGCCGGGCAGCAGAGCCGGCTCAGTTCAAGCGACGTGGCCGGACTGGCGGAGGATCTGCGCCAGCTGGCGCGTGAGTTCTGGTCTAGGCCGCGCGCAACGAGATAAACGCGTAGTTGGCCGGCACCTCGGTGGCGATCTGCGCCCCGGCATCCAGCACTTGCTCGGCGATGTCCATCCCCGAGACATGGAACACCCACTCGTTGGCCACGGACGGCTGACCCATCGCCAACTCGATCGCTTGGGCAAACGCGCCCATGTCCGGCAGGTAAGCGGTAAACCCATCCCCCTTGAGTGCTGTGGTGCGAATGCCGAGCAAGGCGCACACCGCTTCCTTGGTCTGCACATCATCACGGTCGGCCTGGCGTGAGCGCTGGATCAACTGCGCCAGTTCCGGGTCCATCAACTGGCCGCCCACGATCAGCTCCGGCCCCTGCTCCCAGGACTCCGGCGGGCAATCCTTGGCGGCGGGGTTCAATGGGATATGCGGGTTGATCTCCATCGGGTAGATGCGGCACACCAGCGGGCGGCGCTCATAGATACGGCAGCGGTTGTCCTCGTCAAGATTCCGGCAGGGGCCGGCGTTGTAGGCGGCAAAGGTGATTGCCACAAACGCCTCGGTGTTGCCGCTGGGCACGACCACCGAACGGCGTTCGGCATGTTCGCGTTGTTGTGGGGGCAGGCCCAGGCCATTGCCCAGGAAACCTTCCACCAGGACGATGACGCTGCCGCCGTCGGCCGCCCACTGGCGGGCTTCTTCGAGGGTCAGGGGGACGTGATGATCGGAGCAGCATTTGCCGCAACCTACGCAGGAAAATTGAGTGTTCATGGCAGATCTGTCACCAGGCTAGGTCAGAGGGCACGCAAGAACGGTGACGGGTTTTTACCTCTGTTCACCGTTTTGTCTCTCTGGAAGCAAGTTACACGCCAGTGCCTGTCAGTCCTCTGTCACTACGTCGCGTAGGACAAATCTCATGCCTGCGCTCTCATACAGCTGCCGAGCGCGCAGGTTGCTTTCCAATACCTTGAGGTCCACATAGGGCTCGCCGCGTTGCTTGAAGGTATGGAAGCTGTGCAGCAACAACGCGCGGCCCAAGCCCTGGCCTTGGGCGCAAGGGTGAACGGAGAGGTGCTTGATGAACGCGCTGGTCCAGCATTGCGCGACGGCGAGAATACCGTCGTGGTTGCTCGCCACCAGGCACAGCGTGGGGTCGAACTCGGCGTCGGTGGTGAATTGTTGTTGCCAGGTTTCCAGGTGGGGGACGCGGCCGCCGCCCTGGTCCTGGGTCATGCGCAACACCGCATGAATCGCGGGTGCAAGCTCGTCACGGTAATGATCCAACTGTGTACCCGCCGGCCACAGCGGGGCGGGCAGGCTGCCGGTGAGGTCGCGGCGCAGCAGTTGGAAGTATTCGCTCACAGGCCTTTTTGCGCCACGCTTTGAGCGGCCACCACCAGGCACTTGGTCAACTCGGGAGAAGAGAACTTTGTGAGCACCGCGTCGGCGCCGGCCAGCCGGGCTTTTTCGCTGTTCATCGCGCTGTCCAGGGAGGTGTGCAGCAAGATATACAGGTGCTGGAAATCAGGGGTTTCGCGCAGGGTGCGGGTGAGGGCGTAGCCGTCCATTTCCGACATCTCGATGTCCGACACCACCACATTGATCTGCTCCGCCGTGCCTTGCAGCTCCAGCAGCACATCGATGGCTTCCTTGGCGCTGCGCGCGGTGTGGCAAGTGAGGCCGAGGTTGCGCAGGGTGTGTACCGATTGCTGCAGCGCGACCTGGCTGTCGTCCACCACCAGGATGCGCGCATTGCCCAGCACTTCGGCTTCTTCCATGGTCAGGTCGGTGGGCGCGGCTTCAATCGGCGCCGGGGCGATGCCGTGGATGACTTTTTCGATATCCAGCACCTGCACCAGGCCGCCTTCCACCTGGGTCACCCCGGTGATAAACGCACGGTTACCGCCGGAGCCGTAGGGCGGTGGGCGGATGTCGGTGGTCAGGCAATGCACGATCTTGCTCACCGCTTGCACATGCAGGCCCTGCTTGGAGCGGCTCACATCGGTAACGATCAGGCAGCCGCCGTCCGGGTCTGCCAGGGGCATTTCGCCGAGGGCGCGGCTCAGGTCGATCACCGCCAGCGAATTGCCGCGCAGGGTGGCGATGCCTTTCACATGCGGGTGGGACTCCGGCAGCTTGGTCAGCGGCGGGCATGGGATGATTTCGCTGACTTTCAGCAGGTTGATCGCCATCAGCTTGCCGCTGCGCAAGGTAAAGAGCAGAAGCGAGAGTGAGTCTGCGCGGGCTTTGGTGGTGGACATAAAAACCTTCTGTGGATCAGGGATGACGAACATCTATGGAAGGTTATCGACTTGAGTGAGCCAGGCTTTAACCGGATTTCGTGCCGGACGGAAGTCGATGTGGGAGGGGGCCCCTCCCACATTAATGTTCGGTCAGTGTTTCCAGACTTGCGGGTTTACCAGGTCCTGCGGGCGCTGGCCCAGCAGGGCGCTGCGCAGGTTGTCCAGGGCGCGGTTGGCCATGGCTTCGCGGGTTTCATGGGTGGCCGAGCCAATGTGCGGCAGGGTCACCGCATTGTTCAGTTGGAACAGTGGCGATTCGGCCAGTGGCTCCTGTTCATACACATCCAGCCCGGCGCCACGGATACGCTGGCTTTGCAGGGCTTCGATCAGCGCCGGTTCGTCTACCACCGGGCCGCGGGAAATATTGATCAGGATTGCGCTGGACTTCATCAGCCCCAGCTCGCGGGTGCTGATCAGGTGCCGGGTCTTCTCACTCAATGGCACCACCAGGCACACGAAATCCGCCTCGGCCAGTAGCGCGTCCAGGCTGCGAAACTGTGCGCCCAGCTCCTGCTCCAGCGCCTGCTTGCGGCTGTTGCCGCTGTACAGGATCGGCATGTTGAAACCCAGACGTCCACGCCGAGCCACGGCCGCGCCGATATTGCCCATGCCGACGATGCCCAGGGTCTTGCCGTGCACATCGCAACCGAACAACGGCGCGCCGACGCTGGCTTTCCACTGGCCGGCCTTGGTCCAGGCGTCCAGCTCGGCCACCCGGCGAGCGCTGCTCATCAGCAGGGCGAAGGCCAGGTCGGCGGTGCTTTCGGTGAGTACATCCGGGGTGTTGGTGAGCATGATCCCGCGTTCGTTGAAGTACGCCACGTCGTAGTTGTCGTAGCCCACCGACACGCTGGACACCACCTCCAGCTTGCTTGCGCCCTGCAACTGCTCGCGGCCCAGCTTGCGGCCAACGCCGATCAGGCCGTGGGCGTGGGGCAGGGCTTCATTGAATTGAGCATTGATGTCGCCCAGCTTGGGGTTGGGCGCGATCACTTCGAAATCCTGTTGCAGGCGTTCGATCATTGCCGGGGTGACGCGGCTGAAGGCGAGGACAGTCTTTTTCATTGCAGGCGGGCTCATCGACTACGGAGGAATGCCAAGCACGCTAACATTCCTTGCCACTGTTGTCAGGGGACGGCAGACCTAAAGTGGGCAGAGAAAAATGTGGGAGGGGGCTTGCCCACGATGGCAGTGTATCGGCCAACACATCTGGTGACTGACGCACCGCTATCGGGGGCAAGCCCCCTCCCACATTTAATCTGTATCACCTGGGAAAGATCAGTTCGCCAGGCGAGCACCGCTGAGGCTGCCACTCAATTCATACGCCACCAGTTCCGCCTGATGCGCCGCCAGAATCTCCGGCAACGAGCCGCGCAGGTATTCCACCCAGGTCTTGATTTTCGCATCCAGGTACTGGCGCGAGGGGTAGATGGCGTACAGGTTCAATTCCTGGGAACGGTAGTTGGGCATGACCCGCACCAGGGTGCCGTTGCGCAGGCCCTCGATGGCCGCGTACACCGGCAGCAGGCCGACACCCATGCCGCTGGTGATCGCGGTTTTCATCGCATCCGCCGAGTTCACCAGGAACGGCGAGGTGTTGATCGCCACGCTTTCCTGGCCTTCGGGGCCGTTGAAGGTCCACTTGTCCAGCTGAATCACCGGGCTGACCAGGCGCAGGCAGGCGTGGTTAAGCAAATCCTGTGGGCGCTGTGCGCAACCTTTGGTCTTGACGTAATCCGGCGAGGCACAGGCGATGCTGTAGGTGATGCCCAGGCGCTGGGACACGAAGCCCGAGTCCGGCAGTTCGCTGGCCAGCACGATGGACACGTCATAGCCTTCGTCGAGCAGGTCCGGCACGCGGTTGGCCAGGGTCAGGTCGAAGGTCACGTCCGGGTGAGTACGGCGATAGCGAGCGATGGCGTCGATGACGAAATGCTGGCCGATGCCGGTCATGGTGTGCACTTTCAACTGCCCGGCGGGACGGGCGTGGGCGTCACTGGCCTCGGCTTCGGCTTCTTCGACATAGGCCAGGATCTGTTCACAGCGCAGCAGGTAGCGTTTACCTGCCTCGGTCAGTGCAATGCGCCGGGTGGTGCGGTTGAGCAAGCGGGTTTGCAGATGGGCCTCAAGGTTGGAGACCGCGCGCGACACATTGGCAGTGGTGGTATCCAGTTGCACGGCGGCGGCGGTGAAGCTGCCGGCCTCGGCCACGCAACTGAAGGCGCGCATGTTTTGCAAAGTGTCCATGGAGTGTTCTCAGGGGAGATAACAAATTGTGACAGAAAGTTACGCCGTCCAGTGATCCCTACCAACGGATTATCGCCTGAACGGTAACAAAGATTCACAGGAATACCAGCTTATCGTCCTTCATATCGCCCCCTAGAATTGCGCCACCTACCCCGCACCACCACCTCAGGAAGTCGCTTGCCGTGCCGCGTCGCATCAGCAGAGAGCTGAAGACTCTCAGTGTTTGGGCCTTATCGTTAGCAATCAGCGGCTGCATCGGAACCGGAGGAATCGCCCCACAAGGCCAGTCCCTGAACGCCAATAACCTGGCCACCGACGACGCCATCCAGAGCGCCGCACAAGACGCCCACTGGCCCACCGCACACTGGTGGCAAGCCTTCGGCGATCCCCAACTGAACCGCTGGGTCGACCTCGCGACCCAACACAGCCCAAGCATGGCCATGGCCGCCGCGCGGGTGCGTGAAGCACGGGCCATGGCCGGGGTTGCCGAGTCGGCCGAGTCGTTGCAGATCAATAGTGACACCACCCTCAAGCGCCACAACTGGCCGAAGGATCAGTTCTACGGGCCAGGTGAGCTGAGCGGTGCCAACACCTGGGACAATAATGCGTCCCTGGGCCTGAGCTACGCCCTCGACCTGTGGGGCCGTGAAAGCAATGCCACCGAGCGTGCCGTTGACCTGGCCCACATGAGCGCCGCCGAGGCACGCCAGGCCCAGCTTGAATTGCAGAACAACGTGGTGCGCGCCTATATCCAGCTGTCGTTGCAGTACGCCAACCGCGATATCGTTGCGGCGACGCTGGCGCAACAGCAGCAGATCCTCGACCTGGCCAACAAACGCCTGGACGCAGGCATCGGCACCCATTTCGATGTGAGCCAAGCCCAAACCCCGTTGCCGGAAACCCACCGCCAACTGGACGCATTGGACGAGGAAATCGCCCTGAGCCGTAACCAGTTGGCGGCGTTGGCGGGTAAAGGTCCGGGAGACGGTGCGCAGTTGCAGCGCCCGAGCCTGTCCCTCGCCGCGCCCTTGAAGTTGCCATCGAGCCTGCCTGCGCAATTGATTGGCCAGCGCCCGGACGTGGTCGCCAGCCGTTGGCAGGTCGCAGCCCAGGCCCGTGGCATCGATGTGGCCCACGCCGGGTTCTATCCCAACGTGGACCTGGTCGGCAGCCTCGGCTACATGGCCACCGGCGGCGGCATGCTGGAGTTCCTGGCGGGCAAGAAATTCAACTACAACGTCGGTCCGGCGATCACCTTGCCGATCTTCGACGGAGGGCGCCTGCGTGCGCAATTGGGTGAAGCCAGCGCCGGTTATGACATCGCGGTCGCCAGGTACAACCAGACGCTGGTCAACGCGCTCAAGGGCATCAGCGACCAGTTGATCCGTCGCGAGTCCATGGACAAGCAAGCGTCCTTCGCCGCGCAGTCGGTGGCCTCGGCGCAGAAAACCTACGACATCGCGATGATCGCCTACCAGCGCGGCCTCACTGACTACCTCAATGTGCTGAATGCGCAGACGTTGCTGTTCCGCCAGCAGCAGGTGCAGCAACAGGTGCAGGCCGCCCGCCTGAGCGCCCACGCGGAATTGGTCACCGCCCTGGGCGGTGGCCTCGGTGCCGGCAGCGACGTACCGCAAGACGCCAAGACCCTCCCGAGCAAGACCCCGACGGCACTGGCCGTATTTGATCACTGAGTAGGATTTGATGACTCCCTTGCCTGCACCGCTGCGCTGGCTGCATGCCCTTGAGTGGCGCCGTGGTTTTTTCGACTGGGCACGCAGCGACGGCGTGACCTGGGTGTATATCTTCAAGGTGCTGGCCGCCGCGTTCCTCACGCTGTGGTTGGCCATGCGCCTGGAATTGCCGCAACCGCGCACGGCGATGATCACTGTGTTTATCGTGATGCAACCGCAAAGCGGCCAGGTATTTGCCAAGAGCTTCTATCGCTTCCTCGGCACCCTGGCAGGGTCGGCGGTGATGGTGCTGTTGATCGCCTTGTTTGCGCAGAACACCGAGTTGTTCCTCGGCGCGCTGGCGATCTGGGTCGGCATTTGCACCGCCGGTGCGACGCGCAACCGTAACTTTCGGGCCTACGGTTTTGTGCTGGCCGGCTACACGGCGGCGATGGTCGGCCTGCCGGCCCTGGCGCATCCGGAAGGAGCCTTTATGGCGGCGGTGTGGCGGGTGCTGGAAATCTCCCTGGGGATCCTGTGCGCCACGCTGGTCAGCGCCGCGATCCTGCCGCAAACCTCCAGCGCCGCGATGCGCAACGCCTTGTACCAGCGCTTTGGCGTGTTCGCGCTGTTCGTCACCGATGGCCTGCGCGGGCGCAGCCAACGTGAAGGGTTCGAGGCCAGCAATGTACGTTTCATCGCCGAAGCCGTGGGCCTGGAAGGGCTGCGCAGCGTCACAGTGTTTGAAGACCCGCACATGCGGCGGCGCAATGGTCGGCTCAGTCGCCTCAACAGCGAGTTCATGAGCCTCACCACGCGCTTCAGTGCCTTGCACCAGTTGCTTGAACGGCTGCGCACCGATGCCGCCGACCACGTTGTTGCGGCGATCAAACCCGGCCTGCAAGACCTGGCTGAAGTGCTCGATGGTTTCTCGGGTCGAGCGCTCACCAGTCCCGACGCGGCGCGCCTGGTCAATCAACTGAGCGCCTACAAGGACGGCTTGCCCACCAAAGTGCGCAGCCTGCGCGCAACGTTCCAGGAAGGCGACCCCACCGAAGCCGAGCAACTGGATTTCCACACCGCCTACGAGCTGCTCTACCGCTTCGTCGACGACCTGCACAACTATGCGCAAACCCACGCGTCGTTGGCCGATCACAGCCATGCGCGTGAGCAGTGGGACGAAACCTTTATCCCGAAGACCAACTGGCTGGCCTGCGCTGCGTCGGGGATTCGCGCGTCGTTTATCTTGATTGTGCTCGGTAGCTATTGGGTGGCCACCGCGTGGCCCAGCGGCGCGACCATGACTTTGATTGCCGCCGCCACCGTGGGCCTGTCCGCCGCCACGCCAAACCCCAAACGCATGGCGTTCCAGATGGCCTGCGGCACCTTGATCGGTGCGTTGGTGGGCTTTGTCGAAATGTTCTTTGTGTTCCCCTGGATCGACGGCTTCCCGCTGCTGTGCGTGATGCTTGCGCCGGTGATCATCTTCGGCGCGTTTCTCGCCTCGCGCCCGCAGTACGCGGGTGTCGGCGTGGGCCTGTTGATCTTTTTCAGTACCGGCTCGGTGCCGGACAACCTCACGATCTACAACCCCTACACCTTTATCAACGACTACATCGCCATGATCATCGGCATGCTGGTGTGCGCGGCGGCCGGTGCGATCATCCTGCCGCCCAACAGCCGCTGGTTGTGGCGCCGCCTGGAGCAGGACCTGCGTGAACAGGTGGTGTATGCGATCAGCGGCAAGCTCAAGGGCCTGGCTTCGAGCTTCGAAAGCCGCACCCGCGACCTGCTGCACCAGGCCTACGGCCTCGCCGTCGGCCAGCCGCAAGTGCAACGCGACCTGCTGCGCTGGATGTTCGTGGTGCTGGAAGTCGGCCACGCGATCATCGAGTTGCGCAAGGAGCAGGCGATCCTGCCGGTGCACCCGGCGTACGCCGAGTCCCAGCCGTGGCGCCAGGCGATCCGCGTGATGGGCCGCTCGCTGGTGCGGCTGTTCCTGCAACCCAGCGCGAGCAACCTGGAGCGTGGCCTGATTGCCGTCGACCATGCGATCAGCCGCGTGCAGGCCACCGACGAACCCTTCGCCCCGCACTTCGACACCTCGGCCCTGCGCCGGGTGAAAAGCTACCTGCACTTTATCCGCACCTCGTTGCTCGACCCGCAATCGCCACTCGCTGCCTTTAAAGGAGCTGCGCATGCCCCGTGAAATCGCCTTCCACGGCATCTACATGCCGACCATGACCCTGATGTTTCTGATCGCGGCGGGGCTGGCCTGGGGTGTGGACCGCTTCCTGGCCGGGTTCGACCTGTACCGTTTTTTCTGGCACCCGGCGTTGCTGCGCCTGAGCCTGTTCGTCTGCCTGTTCGGCGCCCTGGCGCTGACCGTCTACCGTTGAGAATGCCCCGATGAAAAAGTTTTTCAGCCTGCTCGCGACCTTGCTGGTACTGGCCCTGGCGATCTGGATTGGCCGCACGCTGTGGGTGCATTACATGGAAACTCCATGGACCCGCGATGGCCGTGTGCGCGCCGACATCATCAACGTTGCCGCCGACGTCACCGGCGAAGTGGTCGACGTGCCGGTGCGTGACAATCAGTTGGTGAAGAAGGGTGACCTGCTGATGCAGATCGACCCCGAGCACTACCGCATTGCCGTCAAGCAGGCGCAATCCCTGGTCGCGTCGCGCAAAGCCACCTGGGAAATGCGCAAGGTCAACGCCCATCGCCGGGCGGACCTGGATGCGCTGGTGATTTCGAAGGAAAACCGCGACGACGCCAGTAACATCGCCGACTCAGCATTGGCCGATTACCAGCACGCGCAGGCGCAACTGGAGGCGGCCGAACTGAACCTGAAACGCACCCGAGTGCTGGCGGCGGTGGACGGTTACGTCACCAACCTCAACGTGCACCGAGGCGATTACGCACGCATCGGCGAAGCCAAGATGGCCGTGGTGGATATGAATTCGTTCTGGGTCTATGGCTTCTTCGAGGAAACCAAATTGCCCCAGGTGAAAGTCGGCGACAAAGCCGATATGCAGTTGATGAGCGGCGAGACGTTAAAGGGCCATGTAGAAAGCATCTCGCGCGGCATCTACGACCGCGACAACCCCGAGAGCCGCGAGCTGATTGCCGATGTGAACCCGACCTTCAACTGGGTACGCCTGGCCCAGCGGGTGCCGGTGCGGATTCATATCGATGAGGTGCCGCAGGGGGTGTTGTTGGCGGCGGGGATTACTTGCACGGTGATCGTCGATAAGGCCCGTTAGCCGAGAAACCCGCGAATCACACCGACGCCTTCTGGAGTGATCCCGAGGGTGTTTGCCGCCACAATGATTCTTTGGTCGCCTCGCTCGGTCAACAGTACAGGATCCGTCACCACGGGGGACTGCATGTCGGTATAGCCCTTTCTGTCGAAGATCAGGTCCAGGGTGCCATCTGCTTTGAAGCGGGCCACATAGATCCAACCACCCCGAGAAGCGGTGACGATGTTCCCGGCGTTGGTGGACATCACGCACTGCCAGCCATTGTCACGTTTGTTATCGAATTGACTCCGTAGAAGCTGACCATTGTTGAATGGAAGATGTGGCGCGCCGTCGGGCGTAATGGCCCGCAGGAGGCCCTGGGTGGTTCCCGCGCCGATCACCCCAACCTGGCCCGCAGCCACGATGCTGTTGTCTGCGCGTTCTACAAGGGCATTGAAGGTCGTGTGCTCGCCGCTGATGCCAACGGTGTGATAGCCAGGTGTTTGAGGGGGACCAAAGGTAGTGTCGAGTGTACCGCCATGGTTGAGCCGTGCGACAAAGGCGGTATCGGTAGCAGGGTCAAAACGGGCATGACCGACAATAACAATTTTATGGCGGTTGCCCTGGCTGATACAGGCGTTGACCGCAGTAGCCGCGTTGGCGACGGGCAATTTGAAGTCCAGCCTTCCATTGCCGTTGAGGCTGGGGTCCAGCTGCCCATTTGGCTGCAAGCGGAACACCGTCCCGTTCGTCATCGTCGGCGCTGCACGCTGTGCGTAGTTGGCAGTGACCAGGATGCTCCCGTCGTGTTGCAGGTATACGGTTGCCGAGTCTTCAGTCAGCCCTTCACTTTGGTGGGTCAGCAGGATGCACACACCCGCGTTGGCAAACTGAGGGTCGAGTGTGCCTTGGCTGTCGAAACGAGCGATGACCAAGTCTGCCCATGGCGTGTCTTGATCGCGCCATGTCCAACCCAGCATCAGGATTTTTCCATCGGGCTGAACTGCCAGCCTTGAGCCTCCGGCCTGTGTCAGGGGCAAGAACATGCCTGACACCAAGCCATTGTTACCCCATGAGTCATCCAGGCTGCCATCTGTCTTCAGGCGACCCAACCCGAATACGTAGTTGCCATTGTGAAAGAGGTTGGCGCTGAACAGGACCTTGCCGTCCAAGGTGGTCGTCAGCCCTTTGAAATGATGGGTGACGATGAAGTCGGGATGTTTTTTGAGTATCCACTCCAGCGCGGCCACACCATTGTTACCGAAATTGGGGTCTGGGCTACCGGGTTGTTGCGAGGAGGCGGCGCTTGGGAGGTTCATTGGCGTGTCGCTCCATCTGCTGTCAGAAAGGACCGGCCTCAGTCTGTTGGTGAATGAATGCCTCGTCTACTGTCAGATCTGACAGGTGGCCGGGGCTATTGCAGGTTGCCAGGTGTTTGCGCCAACAACGTCTCATGCAGGTGGCGCCACAAAAGCACACCACTGGCCTGCTTCTCGAACACCACGGTTGCGCGGCGATCTGTCTGCGTGCCGCTGGCGTCCACTTGATGCTCGCGGTAAGTCACCGTTGCCCCACGGGCATGCCGGTCGATCCCGGCCATCTCGCTCAAGGTGATCTTCAACCCAGGGCGCATGCCGCCTAAACGCGTGAACAGTGCATTGACCCCGGCTGCATTCACCCTTGCGCCGGTAGCGGGGGCGATCATGCTGAACGCCGGCGAGAAGCGGGCGAGCAACGTCTGCAAGGTGCCTTCGGGTGCGACACCGGCAAACCATTGCTCGATCTCGACGTGGGTCTGGATCACTTCTTCAAAAAAATCGCTGTAGTCGATCATTTACAAACTCCCATTCAAACCAAAACGTTTCTTCAACACCTTCTCCAACAACCCCTTGGGCAACAACGCCGCCAGCAGCGGCAACGCGCGGCTGCCGTTACCCGAACGCAGCAGGCGCGGCGGTTGCGACTGTTGCACGGCCTTGAGCACATCCGCGGCAAACTCATTGGCGGGTGTCGGCTTGTCCTGGGACGCCTGGCTGCGTGCGCGGATGCCGTCGCGCAATGGCCACCAAGGGGATTGCTCGTTGATCAACAGTTCGGCCTGGGCGCCGGCGTTTTTTGCGAAGCGGGTATTGATCGCACCGGGCTGCACTTCCATGACCCGCACGCCAAACGGCGCGAGTTCCATGCGCAGCGCGTCGCTCAAGGCATGTACGGCCGCTTTTGATGCGCAGTAGGCACCGGCAAATGGCGTGACCAATACGCCGGAAACACTGCCAATGTTCACCACCAGGCCTTTGCTGCGGCGCAGGGTCGGGAACAGCGCCTGGGTCACACCGACGATAGAAAATACATTGGTCTCGAACTGGCGTTGCATGGCCTCGGTGCCGCCATCGAGCAACGGGCCCATGGCGCCATATCCGGCGTTGTTGACCAGCACATCCAGATCGCCTAGCTGTTCGGCCAGGTGTTGCAGGGCGGTGCTGTCGTTGACGTCCAGCTCGACCGCATTGAAGCCCGCAGCGGCAAGGGCGGCGACATCTTCCGGGCGGCGGGCGCTGGCCCACACGCTGTAGCCGGCGGCTTTGAACGCGTCAGCCAGGGCACGGCCAATACCACTGGAACAGCCGGTGATGAGTACGTTGGGCATGGGTCAGTCCTTTGTCAGTCCGAGAAACTGCCTTGCAGGTGCTCGGCACGAAATTCCAGGGTTTGCGGGCGATAGCCGGGGCGCAACGGCGGCGTGGGCAGGCAGTCTTCCCAGGTCGACCCGGCCTGCAACTCCCCAGGGCCGCGATAGCGGGGGGCGGCGTAGACGTTGTCGGCCAGGTTGACCGAGTCGCCCGGTGCATAGGCGGCGACGCGCCAGCGCAGTTCGGTCAGCGGTACATCGTTGCCGTTGTTGAGGGTCAACTTGAGCGGGCGGTCGGCCGGGCACTCTTGCGGGGCGTAGCTGATGCGCAGTTCCAGGCGGGCCAGTTGCGAGGCTTCGCGGTTGTCCAGCCAGACCACCCAGATTGCTACGAAACCCAGGCCCACGGCGGCGGCCAGGGAGACGGGCAAGGCCTTGGCGGGGTAGCGCAGCAGCAGGATCAGCCAGGTGATGATCAGGAGAACGCCGAAGAACATGGAGACCACCTCGAATAGGGAACGAGCATCCTAACTTAAGCGTAGGTGGGATTGGCGACCTTGAGTGCTGTGGTGACTGTGTGGGCGTCATCGGGGGCAAGCCCCCTCCCACCCTTGATCTGTGAACACATTCAACTGTGGGAGGGGGCTTGCCCCCGATGAGGCCCTTGCAGTCACCGCAAAAGCCCAAACAAAAAGCCCCCACCCAACCCACTGCGGATAGGGGACGCAATGGGCTGGGCGAGGGCTTCTTGTACGACTGTTTTACTGCGCGATAGTTTTCACCGACACGCCACGTTCTACCGGTGTGGAGCGACCGTAGATATCTTCGAAGCGCTCGATATCGTCTTCGCCCAGGTAGCTGCCCGATTGCACTTCGATGATCTCCAGCGGGATCTTGCCCGGGTTGCGCAGGCGGTGCACCGAGGCGATCGGGATGTAGGTGGACTGGTTCTCGGTGAGCAGGAACACGTTCTCGTCACAGGTCACTTCGGCGGTGCCGCTGACCACGATCCAGTGTTCGGCGCGGTGGTGGTGCATCTGCAGCGACAGGCATGCGCCCGGCTTGACCGAGATGTGCTTGACCTGGAAGCGCCCGCCCATGTCCACCGAGTCGTAGGAGCCCCACGGACGATAGACTTCGCAGTGGTTCTGGGTTTCGCTGCGGCCCTGGTCGTTGAGGGTGCTGACCATCTGCTTGACGCCCTGGACCTTGTCCTTGTGGGCAATCATCATCGCGTCCTTGGTTTCCACCACCACGATGTTGTCCAGGCCGATCACCGATACCAGCTTGCCGTTGCCGTGGATCATGCAGTTGCGGCTGTCCTGTATCACCACGTCGCCTTTGCTGACGTTGCCGTGGACGTCTTTATCGTTGACCGCCCACAGCGAGGCCCAGCAACCCACGTCGCTCCAACCGGCACTCAGCGGCACCACGCAGGCGCGCTGGGTTTTTTCCATCACGGCGTAGTCGATGGAATTGTCCGGGCAGCAGGCGAAGGTGGCTTCGTCGAAGGACACGGTATCGGCATCCTGTTCGCTGCGTTCCAGGGTCAGCAGGCAGGTGTCGTAGATGTCCGGGTCGTGCTTTTTCAGCTCTTCGAGGAAGCGGCTGGCGCGGAACAGGAACATGCCGCTGTTCCAGAAGTAACCGCCGCTTTTGACGAACTCGATGGCGCGTTTTTCATTGGGTTTTTCCACGAACTGCTCGACGCGGCTCACGCCTTCCGGCAGCAGCGAATCGTTGGTGGACTTGATGTAGCCATAACCGGTTTCCGGACGGGTGGCCGGCACGCCAAACAGCACCATCTCGCCACGCTCGGCAGCCACGGTGGCCAGGGCCAGGGCGCGCTGCAGGGCTTTCTGGTCGTCGATCACGTGGTCGGCGGGCAGCACCAGCATCAGCTCGTCACGGCCTTCGTTGACCAGCATCATCGCGGTAAGGGCCACGGCCGGCGCGGTGTTGCGGCCGAACGGCTCCATCAGGATGCGCTGGCTTTCCAACTTACGGGAGGCCAGTTGTTCGTTGACGATAAAACGGTGGTCCTTGTTGCAGACCACGATCGGGGTGTCCATGCCTTCGAACACAAGGCGCTCCAGGGTCTGCTGGAACAGCGTGTGCTCACCGGTCAGGGCCAGGAATTGTTTAGGGAACTGTTTACGGGAAAGCGGCCAAAGACGTGAGCCGCTACCACCGGAAAGGATGACTGGAATCATGGGGGTTTCTCCTTGAATCGATTTGGGTCAGAGCTACGAAGGTTTGTCGTTTCACTCTTGTTTTTGTCTCGGTCCGGGTTGGTCTCAACCAACCCGGAAAAATGCTTTAGCGGGTCGACACTGGGCGTTTCACCCAGACTGGCGACAAGCTCGAACCGGAACCTGTGACGTACAGCACGGCTGCCTCACCACGTTCCAGGGCCACTGGCTTCACATCGCCGACTTTCTTGTCACCGTCATACAGCGCCAGGCTCACCTTCACCGGGTTGATCTCACGCTCGCCACGGCCCTTGGCTGCCACCGACTTGACCACATCGGTCTTGCCATCGGCGGTTTTCAGGGTCAGGGCCTTGTCGCTGAGGTTCTGCACGCGCACCAGGGACTTCTGCTTGTTCTTGAACGGCGGTTCTTCGATCAGCTGTGGCTGGCCGCTGCCGCTGTTGACCAGGGTGTAGTAGTGGTCTGGAGCGAGCTTGACCGGTACGGTCTGGCTGCCGACCTTGGCGCTGTAGTCACCGCCGGGCATGAAGCTGAAGTCGCTGCTGGCCAGTGGGGCCACGTCGCTCAGGTTGGTGGCGCCAACGGTAGCGCTGACTTCCTGGTTGCTGGCGTTGTAGATGCGCACGAAGCTCGAGCCTTTTGGCGCGGTAGGGCCGTACAGGGCGGCGTCGCCACCGGCGAAGGCGGACATCGATACGAAGCTCAAACCGGCTGCAATGGCCAGGGTTTTAGCGAGACGACGCGGAGTTGTAGTGAAAGTCATGTGAGTTACCTCTCTTTCAGTTTTGCGCCCGGTCGGGCGTCTCGGATTTTTGAGTGTTCAAAGCCATGTTCTGTTGGCGCGAACCGGCTTGTTTAAGCTGCGCAACCCACGCGGGGTCGGCATCACCGATTTCGTTGTTCACGGGCAGATAACGTTCAGGAAACTCCCAGATCAGCACCTGGGGCGGGCTGTTCTTGAAGTCATCGCTTTTCAGGTAGCTGAGCATCGGCAGGATCGGGCCATGGCCGTCTTCGGCGTAGCTGACCACGTCGCTGCCCAGGGCTTGCTTGAGGGCACCGACGAAGTTCCAGTTGGGGTTGGCGCTGTAGCTGGTGCCCACCAGGGCTACCGGGGTTTCGCTGTCGCTGAACAGCGCGTCGTCACCTTTGGTTTCGGCCAGGTGCGTGACACGTTTTTGCAGCGGCTCTTGCGGTGGCATCAGGTTTTCGAACAGCGGGTCCAGCGGCAGGAACAGACGCAGGTCGCCTTTGTGCGGTGTGGTGCTCTCGGCCTCGGTGACAAAACGCTGTGGCTCGCCGCTCAGTGGGGTCTTGGCGGCAATGGTCTTGGCCAATTGCTTGGCGGCGATTTCAGCGCCGTCCGGGGTCCAGTGGGTGTCGGTGCGCAGGAACACCTGCTTGCCGCCGAGCTTGGCCTGTTGCAGCGGGCCGAGCAGGTCCGGGGCGATGATCTTGTCGGCGGCGACACGGGCGTGGAAGTCCTGGTAAAGGTTGGCGTGGATGCTGGCCGGTTTCACTTCACCCAGGTGTTCCGGATACAGGCGCACCTTGGCCGGCACGATTGCCATCACCAGTTGGATGCCTTGGGCCTTGAGCTTCTGGCGCACGCCTTCGACCAGCGCGTAGTTACCTTCCAGGTTCTGGTCTTCGTTGACGGCGGGGTTGAACTCCTCGTCGCTGTACAACCAGTGATCGCGGCCCAACACCACACCAGGGCGGCCTTCATTGAACAGCTTGTAGTCCAGCGCCGCCCACAGGTTGGTGCCCAGACGCTTGATCGGGAACTGGTCGTCGTAGTGGGTCTCGACGGCCTTGGTCCAGCGACCGTTGAGCACGGTGGCGTCGGCGTTGGTGCTGAAGCCGAAGAAACTGCGCAGCGACCAGGCGCCCAGGGCCAGCAGCACCACCAGGAACAGGCCGATATAGAGGACGCGTAATGAACGGGTCATGGTCGGCTCCCTCAGAATTGGAAGTAAAGGAACGGCGAGAAACTCTGCGCCGACAGTTTGAGAATCGACGCCACGAACAGCAGCAGCACCGCAGCGCGCATGGCGTAGCGTGGCCAGTCAGCGGTCCAGTAGGCCGGTTGCACGGCGGCATCCTGGCCCACGGTGAAGCCGGGCTCGTGGATGCTGCCGGGGTTGTCGCCCGGTACGGCCTTGATCAGGCTCGGGTCGGCCGGCTTGGTTTTCTCGGCAGGGCGATTGGTGTAGAAGTCGCGCAGGCCAAAGAACGCCAGGGTTGCGTAGGCCACCACCAGGGTTGCCACTTGCAGGCCGGTGAGGTTGGCGCGGTTGAGTTCCGACAGCGACCACTCGCCAAAGCTGAACATCGCACCGTACATACGCCCGGCGACGTGCAGGTTTTCGGCACGGAAGATCACCCAGCCCATCACTACCAGCAGGAAGGTGAAGGCCCAGCGCACGACGTTGAAGCTGCGTGGCGCGGTGTTGAGGCCGATGGCTTTTTCAATCGCCAGCCACATGCCGTGCCAGGCGCCCCACACGATGTAGGTGATGTTCGCACCGTGCCACAGGCCGCCAAGCAGCATGGTCAGGAACAGGTTGCGGTAGGTGGTCAGCGTGCCTTTACGGTTGCCGCCCAGGGTGATGTACAGGTAGTCACGCAGCCAGGTGGACAGGCTGATGTGCCAGCGCCGCCAGAACTCGGTGATCGACTGGCTGATATACGGCTGCTTGAAGTTTTCCATGAAGCGGAAACCCATCATCAAGCCCAGGCCGATAGCCATGTCGCTGTAGCCGGAGAAGTCGAAGTACAGCTGCGCGGTGTAGGCCAGTGCGCCGAGCCAGGCATCACCGGTGGTGGGGTTCTGCAGGGCGAAGCAGTGGTCGGCGACGACTGCCAGGGTGTCGGCAATGAACACCTTCTTGATGAAACCCTGCATGAACCGCGTGCAGCCCTCGGAAAATTTGTCGAGGGTGTGGGTGCGGTTGTTGAACTGGTCGGCCAGGTCGCGAAAGCGCAGGACCGGGCCGGCAATCAGGTGCGGGAAGATCGCCACGAACGCCGCAAAGTCGATCAGGTTGCGGGTCGCCGGGGTATCGCCACGGTACACGTCGATGATGTAGCTGATCGACTCGAAGATGTAGAACGAGATACCGATCGGCAGCAGCACGTGGGTCAGGATGAACGGCTCAAGGCCCGCCGACTTCATCATCACGTTGATGCTGTCGACGCCGAAGTTGGCGTACTTGAAGTAGCCGAGGATGCACAGGTCGACCGCCACGCCGAGCAGCAGCCAGCGCTGGGCCGGCTTGGTGCGCACACCGGCGGCACCGACTTTCAGGCCGATCCAGTAGTTCCACAGCGTCACGGCGGCGAACAGCGCCAGGAAGTCCACTCGCCACCAGGCGTAGAACACGTAGCTGGCAATCAGCAGCAGCAGGTTGCGATAGCGTTGCCCGCTCAAGTAGTACAAGCCGAGAAAGATCGGCAAGAACAGAAACAGGAACACATTGGACGAGAAAACCATCCCGATCTCTCCATGTTTAACCAACAGTCAAGGGCCAGAGCCCCCCCAAACCCCCCCACGAAAAATCGGGGGCGGGCCGTACAACATTCCAACTGACGAAACCGATTCAAACTGTGGGAGGGGGCTTGCCCCCGATGGCGGTGTAACAGTCTCCATCTGTGTTGAATGACACCCTGCTATCGGGGGCAAGCCCCCTCCCACATTTTTCTACCGTGTTTTGTCAGGAACCCTTGTTGCCTTTCTCATGCGTCGGGTCATAGACCTTGGTCAGGTCGCCCCCGAGGCGGAAGGTCTTGAACGGTTGCATCCCATGCTTGCGCTCGATCACGTCCGGCGCGCAGGTGTAGAGGGTGCAGAAGGGTTCGAGCCAGGCGAATTTCATGTCCTGCTTCAAGTCCTTCATGTCCTGTTCCTTGCCGTTCTTCTGTTCGAAGATCTCGGGATCCTTGACCCCGGCGAGCACTTTGTCGCCCAGGCGCTTGAGCGCGCTGTTGTTTTCCTGGCGCAGGTCCACGCCATTGACCAGGGCAAAACTGGCGATCATCGACAGCGGCGGCAGGGCGTAGTTGTGGTACGACAGGGCGCGTTGCTGACGCTTCAACTCGTTGGGCAGGAACCCTTGGTCGTCGACCTGGTTCACGCCGACCTTGTATTCCTTCACCGCCCAATCAAACAGGTCGCGACGGTTGGTGGCGACGGACGTTGCCATCACCGACCAGGCGGCCCAGTAGGAGTGGTTGTTGGTTTTTTCCAGCGGCAGGTTGTCCCAGTCGCTGACCACTTGATCGGCAAGCTTGTTGAACCAGGCTTCGATCAGTTGCGATTCCTGCTGGTGATTGGCCAACGGGTGCGAGTCGGAGAACTTCAGGCGCACATAGGCCGAGGCCATGCTGCCCAGCGCCCATTTGCGCATGGATTTGCCGGTGTGGTTGAAGTCCTTGGACATCAACGCATCGGCCTTGGCCCACGACACCAGCCAGTTCAGAGTGCATTCGAGCTGCTCGGGACGGCCGTCACGCATGAACTGCATCACGCGCTTGCTGGTGTCTTTTTCCAGCTTGGTGATGTCGGCGGTGCTGTCACGGAAGGCTTTTTCCGACTGCACGTTCAGGGTGGACCGGGCTTTGTCCGAGCCTTCGTACTTGCTGCGAAACTGCAGCGGCCCGGTGTACGGTGCCGGCATGGTGTCGCAGTTTTCCTTGAAGTCGCCGGTCTTGAACGCTTCAATCGGTGCGAAATAGCCTTGTGGCGGACGCAGCGGTGCGGCGGCGTTGACGGAGCCTGCGAACATCGCCAGGCCCAGTAACGTAGGGATCAGTAACTTCTGCATAGGTAACCTCATTGCCCGAGGGAGGCGGTTTTTTGGCCGCCGCTTGGGAATATGTTGCGTGTGCAAATTTTCGCTTCGACCTTCTGCGCAGCAGCGCCCGCTTCGGGACCCTGCACTTCCACGGCCAGCAGGTTCTGCGAGGCCCAGTCTTCATCGGTACGCAGTTCAAAGGCGAAACGCCCGTCTGTATCGGATGTTTCGGGTTTCTCGATCTTGATGTCCTCGTGGCGCCCGTTCATGTACCAGAGGGTGGCTTGCAGGGTTTTCACCGACGGATCGGCGAAGCGGATATCAACCTGGTGATTGGCATTACGCAGGTCTTTGTTCGAACTGTTCACCAGCAATTCGTTCTTGCCGGGTTTCAACGTGGTGCTCGCGGTCATCTGCGCGGTCTTGCCTTCGCAGCCGTTGTCGAGCAGGGCCATCATCTGGCGGTAGATGGTCTCCTGGTCCAGGCGATACAGCGGCGAGAACTCCCAGATGAGGATTTTCGGCGGGCTCTTCTGGAATTCATCGCTGCCCAGATACTGAATCATCGAACCTTCCAGACCACCGCCGGGGAAGGCGACGTTGAGGATGTCGGCGCCGATTTCCTGTTCCAGGAAGCCGGCAAAGTTGTAGTTCTTGCCGCTGTGGCTGGTGCCCACCAGGGTGATCTGCGGGTTGCCCGAATCGCCGAACAGGTCGCCGTCGCCCGCTTCGCCCTTGGGCTCGGTGGTGAACTGGTCCATGTACTGGATCGCGTAGCTGGTGCCGCACAGTTGCCCGGCCATGTTGTGCAGGGTGCCGGTCTTGCCCATGCGCCCGGAGCGCTTGGTTTCGAATTCACGCTTGGGAATATCCGCGAACTCAGGCATGGCGCGTACTTTGGCGCCGACGATTTTCGCGGTGCGCTGGGCGCCGTACGGAGTCCAGTGCTGGTCGCCACGGAAGTAGAAGTCGTGGGCGGGCAGTTCATCCGGCAGTTGCTCGTTGGTCAACGGCGACAGGTCTGGTACCACGTAGCCCATCTTGGCGAAGCGGCCGAGCATGGTCTTGTAGTTACCCAGGGCCTTGTCGAAGTCGAACTTGGCTTTCTCTTCCGGGTTGAGTTTGTTGCGGTTCACCAGGCCACGGGTCGGCTGGTAGACCACCACCAGTTCCACGCCCTTGGCCTTGAACGCGTCGTGCAGCTGTTGCATGCGCTTGTAGCCGGACGGGGTGGTGTCGAATTCGGTGCGCAGGTCTTCCTGGGTCCGGAACAACCAGTCGCCCTGGGCTTGCACCAGGGTGGTGAAGTTCTGCTGATAGCGCGTGGTGTAGTTGCGCGCATCATGGGCGGCCGGGCACAGGCTGCAGCACGGTTCGGCGGTGAAGGTTGGCGCCTTGACTTCATCGGCGCGTACGCCCTGGCTGGCCGCGAGCAGGCCGAGGGTCAGACCCGAGAGGCTCAGCAGTTTGATCATGTGTGGGTGCATAAGGGTCATCCTCAGTCCTGCATTTCGGTCTGGCGTTCGACAGGGTCGATCAGCACGGCTTTCTGCTGGCGCACCAGCAGGTCGAGAATCTCTTCCTGGCGATCGCCAAGCACGCCGGAGAAGCTGATGCCGCTGGATTTGGTCGGCGCCAGCATCGACACGCGGTACAGCTCGATGCTCAACGGCGAGTCGATGGACAGCGGCCCGCTGCCGTTACCCGCCAGTTCACCGCCGACCACGATCAGCGAGACTTTGGCGTCGAACGGGTCGAGGGCGATGTCGCGGTCGGTGTCGGTCAAATCCTTGATGTGGCCGTACACACCGGTCAGGCCGTTGGCCATCGCGGTGTTTTCGTAGAGCTTGATGTTCACGCTGTTGCGCACGCGGATGCCGTGGCGGCGGTTGCTGATCACCTTGTTGCCCCACAGCAGGTTGTCGCCGCTCTCATAGAGGGTGATGCCGTCGGTGTGGTTGCGGTAGATCTCGTTGTCGGCGATCAGGTTGTTCACGCTGTTACGGTCGATTACCAGGCCCGAGAGCTTGTTGTCGTAGCTGCGGTTGTTGAAGATGAAGCTGTCGTTCACTTCACGGGAAATGATGATGCCGTGCTTCTTCTTGGTGCCGTAGACGGTGTTGTCCGCGATGATCAGGCCGTGGGAACGGTCGTGGGGGTCAATGCCGTAGACGATGTTGTCTTTGTAGGTATTACCCTTGATCACAAAGCCGGTGGTCTCGTAGCAGTAGAAGCCGTACCACATGTCCGAGAACTCGGAATCGATGATCCAGCCGGTCGGCTCGGGACGCTTGAGCACCTTGGCCATGTTCGGCGTGTACTGGGAAATACTCACCCCGTACGACTTACTGTTGGCGTAGCCGAAACTGGCCATCTTGGTGTTGGAAATGTAGGTTTCGGTACCGCCCCAGGCCAGCAGGAACGGGCGGAATTCCTTGGGCGACTTGAACAGCGCCGGGCCGTTGGCCTTTTCGCTCCAGCCGGTAACCTTAGTGTCACGCACAAACAGCTGGCCGTCGTTGATCAGGAACGAACCGCCTTCCTGGGACAGGCGCAGCTCCTGGGTCTTCTTGTCGATTTCCAGGATGCCCTTGCGCCCGACCACGATCGGCAACTTGGCCACGATCACTCCCGGCGAGGTCTCGCTCAGGTACTGCTTGGGCACCTTGCCCAGCAGGTCCTTGAGGTTCATGTAGCCGTCGTCGACAAAGATCGCCTGGGGAATACCGTGCTGACGCACCACCCATTCGGCCATCTTGTTGTCACCGCCGATGAAATCCTTGAGCGCATCTTCCTGCATCATGCGGCGGATGCTGATTTTGCCTGGCTTGGTCCTTACGATCTTTTTTTCCATTGCCGCGGCGGTGTAGCCCGACAGGTCCGGCAGGGCCGGCTTGGCCATTTCCAGCGGCGCGGTCGGCGGGCTGGAGATGGTGTAGGTCTTGGCCTGCTGCAGTTCCTTGGCGATGGTCGGCGCCTTGGCCGCCGTATCGGCAAACGCTGTGGCACTGGCCAACAGCATTGCCGCGACGAGTAGGCTTTGAGCATTCATTGGGCGGGCTCCCATCAGAATTTCCAGATCACGTCGACAAACGCGCGATGCATGTACGAGTCGACGTTGCTGCCATAGGCATCGCCCGGTTTGAATACGCCGGCACGGAAACGCACCAGCGCCGATGGCTCATCAATCGACTGGCTGAGCGCCGCCGGCAACAGGCCGGTCTTGAAGTATTTGGTGACCACCAGGTCCATTTCCTGACCCAGGTCTTTCTTGCCATCTTCAAGCGGCAGGGAAGTACTGGACAGGATCGCGCCGGTGACGTCGTCGGTGTTGTTCTGCACCGCATCGATACCGTTGCTGCCCACCGGCTTGTTGCCGTCGACACGCCAGAACTTGTGGTACACCAGGCTGGCGTCGTAGTCCTCGCGCAGCTGCCAGGAACCGAACAGGCTCATGGCCTGCATGTTGTTCATCTCACCACGGAAGGCCTCACCGAAGCGGTGCACACGGGACTGGGTGCCGGTCCAGTTCGAACGGTTGCTTTGCAGGCCGTTCTGCTCGTACTCGGCGCTGGCGCGGGAGTAGGCCGCGCCGACTTGCCACTGCGGGTCAAGGCGCAGGCGGATACCCAGGTCGGTGGCCCAGCCATTCACGTTATCGCTGCGCTTGGTCTGGTCGGGGCGGCTGCCGTCGGCTTTCAACGCGTTGACGGTGTCGCGGTCGCCCTGCATGCCGGTGATGCTGGCCCAGTAGTTGACGGTGTTGGTGTTGCGCCAGTTATAGGCGTCGCTGTTGGCTTCGATGCCGAGCCAGGTCAGGTCGCCGTTTTCACGCTTGTCCAACGAGTCGGTGGGTACTCCCGGTTCCGGGTAGTCGAGCTTGCCGTTGTCATGGGTGTGGTGACCGCGCAGGCCGATCCACTGGCCGGGCGTCCACTGGTAGGCGGCGTCGGCGTAGAGGTGCTGACGGTCCTTGTCCTTGGGCGACAGCTCCTTGAGGTCGGTACGGTACTCGCTGAAACGTTCGGCGACGCCGACATTGGCCTTGAGCAGGGTGGTGTCGAAGGTCCAGTTCAGCGCTTCGATGTTGGTGTCGCGCCATTGGCCGTCGTCATTGCGCAGGCGTTGGCGACCCAGCTTGAGGATCTCGCCGGGGTAGGGCGTGAAGCCGCTGTAGCCGACCCAGAACTCGCGCATGGCCAGGTAGTTTTTCTTGGCCTTGCGGTCGTTGTTGGTGGTCTGCTGGTTCGCGTCATCGGCCGACTGTTGCAGCGGGTCGGTCTCGATGATGTCGCTGGACACCACCGCCTGGCCCATGGCGTAGGCGCTCCACGCGCCGCTTTCACCGTAGATCCACGGGCGCAGGTCGAGGCCGACGCCGTTGACGTCGCCGCCTTTCTGCGTGCCGAGGTCGCGGTCATCTTCGGACTGTGCGGTGGCTTTGACTTCCAGGCCGAAGTTCTTGGCTTCGGTCAGCGCGGCCAGGGTCGGGCACGACCACAGCAGGGCGAAGGTCAGGCCGATGCCGGCCTTGACGAATGGGTTGAGCTTCATAGGGATTCCTCGCCGTCGTCTTCTTCATCCAGGGCGTGCAGTTGCAACGTGCTCTGGGCCAGGGTGCCGCGGGCGGCCAGTTCCTGTTGCACCAGGCGTTGGCCCTGGGCGCGTTGCTCCGGCGTCAAGGGCGCTTCGAGCTGGGTCGCCAGGTCATTGGCTTCCGGGGTGTCCTGGGCTTTGGCCAGCTGGCTGAAGACATAGGCGTTCAATGGGTCGGGCTTGGTGCCCTTGCCTTGGGAAAACAACTGGGCGATGGCGAAGTCGGCGCTGTTCTGGCCGTTGCGCGCAGCGGTCAGCAAGTGGTCGAGGGCTTTTTGCGGATAGACCTTGCCCAGGTAGCCACGGCGATAGATCTGGCCGAGGTAGTAATCGGCGGCCACTTCCTTGCCCACGGCTTTTTCGAAGTGCGCTTCGGCTGCCTTGGCATCCGCCGGCACCCACTTGCCTTCGTAGTAGAGCTTGCCCAGCAACAGTTCGGCGCGCGGCTGGTCGGCGGCGCGGCCGTTGTCCAGGTACTTCATCATCTGGTCGACGTCACCGAGTTCCGGGAAGTCATAGAGCAGTTGCGCCAGGCTGACCCAGGAAGCCGGGTAGCCAGGGGCGATTTTTTCCAGCAGGGCCTGGGCGGTTTTTTCGTCCGGCTGGCCGAGGGTGGCGTCACCCAGCACACGCGCCACGCTGTCGACACGCTGTGCGGTAACGGTGCCACGGCTGTAACCGGCTTCCATTTGCTTGAGCAGTTCGGCCTGTTTTTCCGGCTCGGCTTTTTTCTGGTAGACCGTGGCCAGTTCGACGTAGCAAATGTCGGTGGTGTTCAGCGCGGCTTTGCAGATGCGCTCCACGTCATCCAAGTGCTGGTCGTAGGTGTCCTGGGTGCGATACAGCAGCACCTGGGCCAGGCCGGCTTCCGGGTAACCGGCGGCCTGCCATTGGCTGATCTGCCGCTGGGCATTCACGTTCGGGAAGCTGTGCGGGTATTGCAGGTACAGCATCGCCAGCGGAATCAGGGTGTTGCCTTCGCCATTGGCAAAGGCTTTTTTCAGCAGGCCTTCGGCTTCATGGTGTTCGGCCTCGGTGCTGCCGGGCTTGGCCACCAGCAGGCGACCCAGGCGCGCCTGGGCGCGGGGCGAGGTGTCCGCTGCCGCACGGTAGGTGGCTTCGGCCTGTTTGATTTGCGCCGGATCGCGAGTGCCTACCTGGATGTCAGCCAGGCCCACCTGGGCCTCGCTGTAGCCCAGGTCCGCCAGTTGCTGGTAATTCTGCTGCGCGGTGACGGTGTCGCCACGCTTGAGCGCTTCATTGGCCAGGCGTTGGTCGGGCAGGCCGGCGCAACCGGCGAGGGCGATGGCCAGCGCCAGGGGTACCGGCAGGTTTCGAAGGGCGCTCATGATTAAAGACCCGCAGCCATGGCTTTATCGATCAGCCAGTTCAGCGATGGGCCACGGTCGCTGGTGACTTCCACCGGGCGACCGGCGTAGGTGCTGTCCAGCGGTGCGTCCGGCTTGATCTGCACGCGGATGTCGGAGGACAGGTCGGCGCTGTTCAGGCTGGTGCTGCTGACGATGGTGCCGGTGCGGATCTGCTCCTCGTCGGCCACCTGGAAGCTCACCGGGGTACCTGGGCGCACATCGGCGAACTGGCGATAGGTGAAGCGTGCTTCCACGTTGGCCTGGCTGCCGCGTGGGACCAGTTGGAAGATCACGTCGCCCTTGCTGGCGTACTGACCGTCAGCCACCAGTTGCTGCGCCACCACGCAATCGCACGGCGAAGTCAGGGTGCCGGTCATTTGCTTGCCGAACAGCTCTTCAACCTTGGCCGGTTGCAGTTGGTCTTCGTCCAGGTGGCCCTTGAGCACGTCGAGCATGCTGGTGCTGAAGGTTGCCAGTGGCGCGCCTTTGGCGGCGACCGCATCACCCTTGAGCAGGCTCTGCACGGTGCCGTCGCGTGGCATGGTCACGTTCATGCCGGGCACGCTTACCAGGCCGGCCTGGGCGTGGCTGACGAAGTACATGCCGTACACCGACTTGAAGACGAAACCGAAAGCCGCCAGGCCGACGATGAAGATACCCGCGCTGAACACCACGGCGCGCAGGCGGCCGGCGGCGCTCATGTTGCTGCCGCTGTCCTTGACCTTGCGTGCCTTGGTGAAGTTGTCGCGTTGCAGGGTCGCCAGCACGTCGCCCATGGTCACGATGTCGCCGGACAGGTGCGAGGTGATCAGGTGGCGCAGGGTGGAAATATCCTGGGCGTCGAGGTTCTGGAACTGGCAACCGGTGCGGCCGGTCTGGCGGTCGTAGGAGCGGATCTGCAGTTCCACGTCCATGGCCAGGCCGAGGTTATCGATGACAAATTGCAGGCGGCCCTTGTGCACCTCGCCGACGGTCAACGGCTGGGTGGCGGTGAACGCCAGGCCGCCGGCGGACAGGTCGATCACCCGTGCTTCGGTCTGGGTGCGGTCGGTGTTGAAGAAGCGCAGCTTGGCCGGGATTTTTACGCGGGCATGTTGGCGCTGGGCTTCGGATTCGTGGACAACATTGGCATTTACTTGGCTGTTCATCAGGGCAATTTCCTAGAGTTAATTCAGGCTTGGCAGGGTCAGACCATCATCAGCAACACGGCAACGAAGATGCTGCCGGCGGAGAAGGTCATGGTCCGAGACGACCAGGTGTTGAACCAACGTTGAAAGCTGGCCAAATCGCGGGTCAGTTTGGTGTCCTGGCGGGTCCAGGACTGTTGATCGAGGCGGAAGAACACGTAGATCTTCACCAGCGCGCCCATGATCTGGTTGTAATAGAGAATCACCGGGTACGCGGGGCCGATCTTGTGGCCGGAGCACGACAGCAGCAGGGTGAGAATCAGGCGAGTGATGCCGATCCACAGCAGGTACGCGAGGATGAAGGCGCCGCCGTATTTGAAGGTGGCGATGATCGCCACGGTCAGGCCGAGCAGGGACGTCCACATCGACACGCGCTGGTCGAACAGCACGATGCTGGTGAACAGGCCCAGCCGACGCACACCCAGGCCCAGGGCTCGGGAGTTCTGGCGCAGGTTGTTGCCGTACCAGCGGAACATCAGCTTGCGGCTGGCCTTGATGAAGCTCTTTTCCGGCGGGTGTTCCACGGTGTTGATCGCGGCGTCCGGCACGTAGAAGGTGTCGTAGCCCAGGCGCATCAGGCTGAACCAGCTGGACTTGTCGTCGCCGGTGAGGAACTTGAAGCGGCCCAGGCGCCAGTGCTGCAGCGAGTCGCTTTCCACGTCGGCGATAAAGCCCGGGTCGGTGACCACGCTGGCACGGAACACCGACATGCGGCCGGTCATGGTCAGCACGCGCTTGGACAGGGCCATGGAGCACATGTTGATGTGACGCTGGGCGAAGCGCAGTTTGTGCCACTCGCTCATGATGTAGCCGCCGCGCACTTCGCAGAACTCGTTGGTGGTCAGGCCGCCGACATTGCCGAACAGTTGGAACCACGGCACGGTCTTGCGTACCACACCTTCGGCGAGCACGGTGTCGCCATCGATCACCGCAACCACGGCGCGGTCATCCGGCAGGTGGCGGGAGATGGCGCGGAAACCGAAGGCCAGGCCGTCGCGCTTGCCGGTGCCAGCGATGCGCACGAAGTCGAGCTTCACATGCTCGGGTGGGTTCATGCGTTCCCACAGGCTCTTCACCAGCAGCTCATCGGACATTTCCACCAGCGAGCAGACCACGGTGGTGGGGAAGCCACATTCGATGGCTTCACGGATCACCGAGCTGTAGACCTGCGCGGTGGTCAGCGCATCGATACGGAAGCTGGTGACCATCAGGAACACATGGGATGGGTCGGCAGCCTTGCCCAGCTTGCGCACTTTGCGGCGCAGGTGCGGGTAGACCACATACAGGAACAACATGCCGCGAAAGAAATGCGTAGCACCCATCGAGTAGCGCCAGATGCCGACGGCGCCAATCAGGAAAATAAAATTCTTCGACTCGGAGTCGAACGTACTCGCCGGCAAGAGCAGGGCGAGTCCCATCAGCAGGCTCAAAAAGAACAGCCAGCCGGCGGATTGGAGCAGTACGTGTTTTAACTTGGACATAAGCGTCATCCGAAGGTGAAGAAGGCTCCCGGCTGCAAGCGCTGGGGATGGGAACGCTTGCAGCCCGGAACTTGCCGTTGCTGTTACCAGCAAATGCCTTCGGTACGGCCTGTGGCACAGGTGGCCTTGGACATGAAGCCCACCAGGTCGATCACTTGCTTGCCGTGTGGTGCGTTCTGCGCCAGGGCACGGAACTTCTCATCGCGGTTGCCCAGGATGATCACGTCGGAGTTGTTGATCACTTCGTCGAAGTCCGAGTTGAGCAGGGACGACACGTGCGGGATCTTGCCTTCGATGTAGTCCTTGTTCGCACCGTGGACACGGGCGTACTCAACGTTGCTGTCGTAGATGCTCAGGTCAAAGCCCTTGCCGATCAGCATTTCGGCCAGTTCGACCAGCGGGCTTTCGCGCAGGTCGTCGGTGCCGGCCTTGAAGCTCAGGCCCAGCAGGGCGACTTTGCGTTTGTCGTGGCTGGAGACGATGTCGAAGGCGTTCTGTACCTGGGACTCGTTGCTGCGCATCAGCGAGTTGAGCAGCGGCGCTTCCACGTCCAGGGAACCGGCGCGGTAGGTGAGGGCACGCACGTCTTTGGGCAGGCACGAACCACCGAAGGCGAAGCCTGGGCGCATGTAGTACTGGGACAGGTTGAGGGTCTTGTCCTGGCAGACCACATCCATCACTTCGCGACCGTCGACGCCGACGGCCTTGGCGATGTTGCCGATTTCGTTGGCGAAGGTCACTTTGGTGGCGTGCCACACGTTGCAGGTGTACTTGATCATTTCGGCAACGGCGATGTCCTTGCGGATGATCGGTGCGTCGAGTTCTTCGTACAGCGATTGCAGGACATCGCCGGAGGCTTTGTCGAACTCGCCGATGACGGTCATCGGTGGCAGGTCGTAGTCGGCGATGGCGGTGGATTCACGCAGGAACTCCGGGTTGACCGCGACACCGAAGTCGACGCCGGCTTTTTTGCCGGAGCAGTCTTCGAGGATCGGGATCACCACGTTGGCCACAGTGCCCGGCAGTACAGTGCTGCGCACGACCACGGTGTGGCGGGTGGTTTTGTCACGCAGGACAAAACCGATTTCGCGGCACACGGCCTCGATGTAGTCCAGTTCCAGGTCGCCGTTTTTCTTGCTCGGCGTGCCGACGCAGATCATCGACAGGTCAGTATCACGGATGGCGTCGGCGAAGTTGGTGGTGCCACGCAGCCGGCCGGTTTCGATACCCTGGCTCAACAACTCGCCCAGACCGGGCTCAACGATGGGCGATTTGCCTGCATTGATCAGGTCAATCTTGTCCTTGGAGATGTCTACGCCGACCACATCGTGGCCACGGGCAGACAGGCAACCGGCACAGACTGCGCCAACGTAACCTAAACCAAATATGCTGATGCGCATCGCATTTACCTCTTTGTCTTCAAGACCGTATTAATCATGCCAATAATTGGCCGGAGTTCATGTTTGCAAGCGTCACTGATGCTACGGAAGTTGGGCGAATAGACGCCGACTTACCGCGTACAGGCATGTTAATTAGTGAGTGACTAACTATTGCACTCAAGTTGTGCGCAACTTGGCCTTGTTATTGGGGCTTGCCCTGAAATGCAGCCGGCCTTTCTGGGGAAAGGTGCCGACGCCAGTGCCGCAAGACCCTGATAGAGGCTTTTAGCCTTTATTTATCAACGTCTTGGGTGTCATCACTGACACATTTGGGTAAGCGCTGCCTTGGCCTATAGGGGATAGCAATTGATCCTTATCGCCGCCCTCAACTCATATCAGTTGATGATATGACCCGTGAGTCAAAGTTGATGGGGCAACTTTGCTACTTCCTTGGGTCGTCATGTAAGTCATCTCTTACAGAAGCAGAGAATTTCGTTACCGGTGGTATGAGCCGTGCGTTTAGACGAAGTTCCGGGCCGCTCATCCTGTTTCCTGAAATTTCTTGAAATATTAGGAAAGATGGCACTGGTAGTATATTGATAGCACTTGCTATTTGAGCCAGTAGTTATAGGGAGTTGGCGCGCTGGGATAGTTTTGTGCCACTAGTGTTTGAAAAAAGTGGTGCCACTACGAAAAAAATCGACGAATGTCGAGTGAAAGAATTGTTAGAGATGCGTCGGGATATTTTTTGACGTCAAAAAAATGACGATTCGCGAATTAAAATGCGGTTAAAAATGTGGGAGGGGACTTGCCCCCGAAGACGGTGGGTCAGCTAAAGATAAGCTGGCTGATCCATCGCCATCGGGGGCAAGCCCCCTCCCACATTTGTTCATCAGTGTTCTCGGGAGCTTTATTCTGGTGCGTGATCGCGCAAAAACACCAGGTTATCCGGCTTGGACTGCTCGGCGTTGAAGCGATAGCCCTGCACATCAAACTGCTTGAGCTTCGCCGGGTCGTTGATGCGTTCCTCGATCACAAAGCGGCTCATCATCCCCCGGGCTTTTTTGGCGTAGAAGCTGATGATCTTGTACTGGCCGTTCTTCAGGTCCTTGAACTCGGTGTCGATGATCCGCGCCTTCAAGGCCGTACGCTTGACCGCCGAGAAGTATTCGTTGGAGGCCAGGTTTAGCAGCACGTCGTCGCCTTGTTCGGCCAGCGCTTGGTTGAGCCACTCACTGATACGCGTGCCCCAGAAGGCGTACAGGTCCTTGCCACGTGCATTGGGCAGCTTGGTGCCCATTTCCAGGCGGTACGGCATCATCAGGTCCAGGGGGCGCAGCAGGCCATACAGGCCCGAGAGCATGCGCAGGTGGTCCTGGGCGTAGCTGAAGTCGGCATCGCTGAAGGTCTCGGCGTTCAGGCCGGTGTACACATCGCCCTTGAAGGCCAGTAGCGCCTGCTTGGCATTGTCCTGAGTGAATGCCGGGGTCCAGCTGCCGAAGCGGGCGGCATTGAGGCCGCCGATCTTGTCGGATACGTGCATCAATTCGCTGATTTGCGCCGGGCTGAGGGTGCGCAGTTGCTCGATCAGCTCCTGGGAGTGGTCCAGGTACTGCGGCTGGGTAAAGCGCTGGGTCGCCGGCGCGGTCTCGAAATCGAGGGTCTTGGCGGGGGAAATCACCATCAGCATGAAGTCGTCTCCTTTAAACGTGAGGCGATTCTAGGGGCTGGGGCGTTTTGACTCCACCTATGATGGCGATAGGCGTGATCCGCTATGATGGCCGGTGACTCTGGAGAGGGAGACCCTGTGTGCGAATAGCGCTTTTATTGTCGGCATGCCTGCTATGCCTGAATGCCCAGGCGGCGCCCGTGGATGTGGCCAGCCTGGACCGTGGCTCCTGGCCCGAAAAACTCGGCAGCCCGGCGCTGTTCGACGTGGCGTCACGCGCCGAAATCCTGATGTTCGCCCACAGCCTCCTGGCCAGCGAGAACCAGGACGAAACCGCGCTCAAGCAGCGCCTGGGCCTGAAGATCATCAACCTGGCCGCCATCGACGACCTGCGCCGCCAGCTCTGGCAGCGCCTGCTGGAGAACTACACCTTAGCCCAGCAGAGCTGCGAGGAAGACGCCTCGTTCTGCTATCTGGTGGAGAACATGGACGACCTGCGCGAGCAGGCCGGCAAGTTCGAGGTGAGCGAAGACTCCTTCTATATAGGCTGGGCCGCTCCGAGCCATACCTTCCATGAGCGCTACCTGGATGAACTGCTGCGCAAGGCGGCGCTGTTTCCGCAGATCAGCAGCGAAATCGCGCGTTTCGGCGACCATGAGCGCAATGGCGACGAGTTCAACGATCGCCTGTTCCTGCTGACGTTCGATGGCGGCCCGGCCCCCGTCAGCGGCAATACCGACTGGCTCGCCGACTACCTGCGCAAGCAAAAGATGAACGCGACCTTCTTCGCCCTCGGCAGCAGCCTGCAAACCCGGGTCGAGCGCAACTCGGTTGCCGATGTGCAGGCGCTGTACCAGGGCCAGTGTGTTGGCACCCAGGGTTGGCAGTACCGTTCCCACAGCCATTGGGTGGACTGGCAGAGTTCGATCACCCGCAGCGCGTCGTTGGCGCAGAACCTGATGCCGGAAAACTACGTGCCGCTGTTCCGTCCGCCCTATGGCCAGCGCCGCGCGGACAGCCAGGGGTTCTTTCAAGCCCAGGGCTTGCAGGTGGCGTTGTGGGACATCGATTCCCAGGATGAACCGGGCAAGCTCAAGGCCGATGAGTCGGCGCAACGGGTGCTGACCTTGATGCTGTTGTGGCGCAAAGGCGTGATTGTGTTCCACGACACCCAGGACAAGGCACGGGTCGCTTTGCCCATGCTGTTGCAGGCGACGGCGCAGAGTGGTCTGGGTTGGCAGGACTGCCGGGAGGCGTTTCGCTGAAGTGCCCGGAACTGTTGGGTTTTGGGCGATTTCGGGGTGATTTTGTGCGACATTTCGATGCAGGCGGACTTCCGACTTTAGCGGGGTAAGTGGCACTCGGCTAGTGCTATTCGTCATCCTGAAAAATAAACTTCAAAAAAGCGTCAAAGTGCTTTTTCCTGTCACACGTTTTGCGGTATTACGAAGTCAGATCGCCGAAACCTGCAACACAGGTGGCGTCTTCCAAGACTCCTCATGTGGGCACTGCGCTTGACGTCACTCAGGTGCAGTCGGTGGTCGAATCGAGGCGCAGCACCGCCCAGGTATTGCGTCGACTGGCTCCCACAAAGGTGACCGAGTATGGATGATCATGGACGTAACCCTTCTTCCGACCAGCCAATCCTTTATGTGCTTGATACCAACGTATTGATCCACGATCCAAACGCACTGCTCAACTTCGAAGAACACCACGTCGCCATCCCGATGATCGTGCTTGAGGAGCTCGACAAACTCAAAAGCGGACACCACAGCGTGGCCGCCGAATGCCGCCAGGCCATCCGCCTGATCGACAAGACATTGGGCGAAGCCTCGCCGGAAGATGTTGAAGTCGGCGTGCCGATCCAGCGCGGCAAAAGCGGACCCAAGGGCTTGCTGTCGATTCTGATGAGCAAGCGCAGCGAGCCCAACAGCCTGCTGCCGGAGAACCTGAACGACAACAAGATCATCAACCAATTGATCGACCTGCACGCCCGCGACAAGGAAATGCGCGTGGTGCTGGTGACCAAAGACATCAATATGCGCCTCAAGGCCCGAGCGTGTGGGATCGCGGCCGAGGACTACAGCACCGACCAACTGGTCGACGACGTGTCGATGCTGTCCCGTGGTTATCACATGATGACTGGCTCGTTCTGGGACCGCGTCAGCAAGGTCGAAACCCGTCAGGACCATGGCCGTACCTGGCACCAGGTGCAGCTGATCGACAACCTGCCGGCCGTGCACATCAATGAGTTCATCGTCGACGAACAGGGCTTCGTGGGCTGGATCAAAGAGATCCAGGTCGACAAGCTGCTGATCCTCGACCTGCATCAGGAACCCCTGTTGCACCAGGAAGCCTGGGGCCTGAAACCGCGTGATATCTACCAGAGCCTGGCGCTGTACGCGCTGCTCGACCCGGACATCCACCTGGTCAACCTGACCGGCGCCGCAGGCTCGGGGAAAACCATCCTCGCCCTGGCTGCCGCCATCGAGCAGACCATGGTGACCAAGCGCTATCGCCGCATCATCGCCACCCGCAGCGTGCAGGGCCTGGACCAGGAGATCGGTTTCCTGCCCGGTACCGAAGCGGAAAAAATGGAGCCTTGGCTGGGGGCGATCACCGACAACCTCGAAGCCTTGCACATGGATGATGAAAACACCCATGGCAGCGTCGACTACATCCTCAGCAAAGTGCCGTTGCAGTTCAAATCCCTCAACTACATCCGAGGTCGCAGCTTCCAGCAGAGCCTGATCCTGATCGATGAATGCCAGAACCTCACGCCGCACCAGATGAAAACCATCATTACCCGTGCCGGCGCCGGTTCCAAAGTGGTGTGCCTGGGCAACCTGGCGCAGATCGACACCCCGTACCTGTCCGCGACCAGCTCCGGGCTGACGTACCTGACTGAACGCTTCAAAGACTTCCCGAACGGCGTGCACATTGCGCTGCAGGGTGTTCCACGTTCGATCCTGGCCGAATACGCCGAATCCCATCTCTAACCGTCAGCACCTACCAAAACGGGCGTCCCATGGGGCGCCCGTTTTTTGTGCTCAGGCCGATTGCTCGACCTGTGCCCAATCGATCGCCGGTTTATGTGCCCTGGACAGCAGGGTGTACACCGACGGCAGGACAAACAAGGTAAACAGCGTGCCCACCAGCATGCCGATCACGATCACCAGCCCCAAGCCAAAACGGCTGCTGGCACCGGCACCCGACGAGAACAGCATCGGCACCAGGCCCACCACCATGGCCGCCGTGGTCATCAGGATCGGCCGCAGCCGAATGCGTGCCGCGCGCATGATTGCCTGGGCCGGCGTGCAGCGGTACAGCACCTGCAGCTCGTTGGCGAACTCGACCATCAGGATCCCGTGCTTGCTGATCAGACCGATCAGGGTGACGAGGCCGATCTGCGTGTAGATATTGATGGTCGCCAGCCCCAGCGCCAGGGGAATCAACGCGCCGCAGATCGACAGCGGCACCGTGATCAGAATGATCAGCGGGTCGGTCAGGCTTTCATACTGCGCGGCCAGCACCATGTAGATCACGATCAGCGCAAACAGGAAGGTCAGCATCAGCGCATTGCCCTCGTGGATGAACTGCCGCGAATCGGCCTGCCAGTCATGGCTGAAACTGGCGGGTAACTGGCGGCTCTGTTCCTGCAAGAAAGCCACTGCCTGGCCGAGGCTGACGCCGGGTGCCGGAATACCCTGGAAGGTCGCGCTGTTCTGCTGGTTGAACTGCTTGAGCTTGTTCGGCTCGATCACGTTGTGCAGGCTCACCACGGTGGACAGCGGCACCTGCTGGCCGGTGTCGGTGTCGACGTAGAAGCCATTCAGGTCCTGGGGCGTGAGGCGCCGCGAGGCCTGGCTCTGGGGGATCACATCGTAGGAGCGGCCTTGCAGGGCGAACCGGTTGGTGTAGTTCTCACCGATCAACACCGCCAGGGTACTGCCGATGTCCTGCATGCGAATCCCCAGGCTGTTGGCCTTGCTGCGGTCGATGCGCACTTGGGTCACCGGGTTATTGAACGCCAGGTCACTGTCGACCACCGCAAACAGCCCGCTGGCCCGCGCCTGGGTTTTCAGCGCCTCCATGGCCTGGTACAGCGAACGGTAGTCTTCTGTACTGCGCATCACCATTTGCACCGGCAAACCACCGGTGGAGGCGGGCAGTGGCGGCAACTGAAACACGAAGATCGAGTTGCCTTCCACGGCGTCGACACTTTGTTGCAGCTCGGCCTGGATCGTCGCGGCGCTGCGCTGGCGCTGCGACCATTCGGTGAAGTTCACCCCGGCAAAACTGGCGGCGACGCCGTCATTGCCGTTGATGATCCAGGTGCTCACGGTCTCCGGCAAGTGGCCGAGAATCCCGCTCAACTGATAGGCGTAGCGCTCTACATAATCCAGGTTGGCGTGCTGTGGTGACTTGATCGCCAGCAGCAGGTTGCCCTGGTCTTCGTTGGGCGCCAACTCCTTGCTCGCATTGCCATACAGCCAGGGCAGGCTGAGCAGCACCAAGGCGCCGAACAACAGGATCAGCCCGCGCTTGCGCAGCGAACCCAGCAATGCGCGCTGATACAGGCGTGCCAGGCGGTGGAAGAAGCGCTCGGCCAGGCGGCTCATGGTGCCTTCGTGCTCCTGGCCAGGTAGCAGTTTGGCGCACATGACCGGGGTCAGGGTCAGGGCGATTACCCCGGAGACCAGCACGGCGCCGGCCAGGGTCAGGGCGAACTCCTTGAACAGCGCGCCTGTCAGGCCGTTCATCAGGCCGATGGGCATGTACACCGCCGCCAGGGTGATGGTCATGGCGATCACCGGCGAAGCGATCTCGCGCGCGCCGAACAAGGCAGCCTGCAGCGCGCTGCGGCCTTCCTTGACATGCCGGTGGATGTTCTCCATCACCACAATGGCGTCATCCACCACCAGGCCGATCGCCAACACCATCGCGAGCAACGTCAGCAGGTTGATGCTGAAGCCGAACAACGTCATCAAACCCAGGGCGCCCAGCATCGACAACGGAATACTGACGATGGGGATGATCACGCTGCGCACCGAGCCCAGGCACAGGTAGATGATCACCACCACGATCAGGATGGCCTCGATCAGCGTTTCGATCACTTCGATAATCGAGGCTTCGATAAAGTGCGCGGTCTCGAACGCCAGCGCCACCTTGACCCCTGGCGGCAGGGTTTTCTCGATGTTCGGCAACAAGCGCTTGATGTCGGCGACGATCAACAGCGGGTTGCCCTTGGGGGTCGCATAGAGGCCCAAGTGCACCGCGGGCTTGGCGTCCATCAGCGCACTGGTTTCATAGGCCGCCGAACCCAGTTCGACGGTCGCGATATCGCGCAGGCGCAGCAGGTGGTCGCCGTTGTTGCGGATGACCATGTTGCGAAACTCATCGAGGCTGCTCAGGTCGGTGTTGACCTGAATCGAGGAGATCACATAGTGGCCTTTGATCTGCCCCGGCGCTGCCTGGAAGTTGTTGTTGCGGATCGCCTGTTCCACCTGGGCGGCACTGATGCCGTGGCCTGCCATGCGTTGCGGGTCGAGCCACAGGCGCATGGCCAGGCGCTGGCCGCCGAAGGTCTCGACCTTGGCCACGCCGTCGATCGTGGAAAACAACGGCTGCACCACGCGGCTCAGGTAATCGCTCAAGGCCGAGGCCGACAGCGAATCACTGGAAAACCCTACGTACGCCACCGCTGTCGCATCGCCGGCGGAACGTTCGATCACCGGATCATAGGCCTGTTCAGGCAGGCGGTATTTGACCTGGTTGACCTTGGCAATCACATCGCTCAACGCCTTGGCCGAGTCCTGGTTGAGTGCCATGCGCAGGGTGATCTGGCTGCGGCCCTGCACCGATGAGGAACTGACATAGTCCACGCCTTCCACCGAGGCCAGGGACTGGTTGATCGGTTGGGTCACAAAGCCTTGCATCAGCTCGGCGGGGGCGCCGGGGTAGTCGGTGGTCACGCTGATCACCGAGCTTTCCAGCAGCGGATATTGACGCACAGGCAGGTCGAGGTAGGCCTTGAGCCCGGCCAGTACGATCAGCAGGCTGACCACCAGGGCCAGTACCGGGCGACGTACGAACAGGTCGGTGAATTTCACGGGTTTTCTCCGGCCATGGTCATCCCCGAGGGCGGGTTGGCGTCGCTCAACACCGTACGTTCGAGGGGCTCGATAGCGGCACCGTCACTGAGCTTGATCTGCCCGGAAATCACCACCTGGTCACCCGGATTCAAGCCTGCATCGATCACCACGCGACCATTGCGCCGTTCGCTGGTCTTGACCAATACGCGGCGGGCGACGGGCGGGGTGTTGGCATCGGCCGATGGCTGCACCACGAATACGTCTTCACCGTAGGCGTTATAGGTAATGGCGGTTTCCGGCACGCTCAAGGTGTTGCCGGGCAATGACTGTGGCAGGCGCACTTTGGCGAACATGCGCGGCAGGGCGCCGTCGGTGGGGGCCTGCAGTAGCGCCTGGACACTCAGGGTGCGTGAGCGGTCGAGGAACGGGTCGATACTGCTGATGCGTGCGCTGAAGCTTTGCCCCGGCAGGGCGTCGAGTTGTACATCCAGGGTATTGCCGACCTTCAGTTGTGCCAGGGCTTGCTCCGGCACGCTGAAGTTCACGTACAGGCCCTTGTCGCCGACCAGGTTGATCAGGCTGTCGCCGGGGTTCACAAATTGGCCCAGGTGAACCTTGCGAATCCCGAGGGTGCCAGCGAACGGTGCACGAATGGTCAATTGGTCGATCTGCGCCTTGAGCTCCTGCAGGGCGCCTTGAGCGGTGGTGTATTCGGTCTGGGCATTGTCGAAGGCTTCGCGAGACGTGGCGTTCACCTTGACCAGGGTGCGCGAGCGTTCCAGCTTGACCTTGGCATTTTCCAACTCACCCTGCAGGCGCATCAGGTTGCCGCGTTGGGGCGCATCGTTGAGCCTGACCAGCACTTGGTCGCGCTCGACGCGCTGCCCGGATTCCACTGGCAACTGCACCACACGCCCGCCGACTTCAGCCGGTACGCTCACCTGCTGCACGGCTTCCAGCTCACCGATGGCTTCCAGATAGCGGGTGAACGGTGCGTCGCTGACCGGCGCCACCGCCACTTTGATCGGCGCGGGCGCGTAGGCAGCGGCAGCCGGATGGCTCCAGCGCCACAATGCCCACGCCAATGCAATAAGGATGACCACGGCAATCGACAACGCCACGGTGGTTCGTGAGACGGCACGTCCGGATCGACTGACGTGTGACATAAGCTTCATTCCTTGATGGCAATCAGTAGATGGGCCAGCAGCCCGGCGTCAGTAGTTCGACGAGGTTCTCATCCGGATCACGGAAATAGATGCTCGATCCACCCTTGGGCCAGTGGGTGCGCCCCTCAATGGCAATATCTGCGTTGTCCAGGCGCGCCTCCCAGGTCGGCAGGTCGTCGGCGTCGATGGCAAAGCAGATATGAATGCGCCCGTTGGCGTCATGGGGCGGGATCTCGCCGCCGCTCAAGTATTTGGTTTGAAGAGAGGCGCCCCGTTTGAAGAGCAAGAGGGTATTCTGCTGGCCGACGTTTAACGCGACGAGTACGTTGCTCTCGACCATCGTCTCAAGCTCCAGGTGCTGGGCGTAAAACGCTTTGGCGCGGTCGAGGTCGTCTACGTACAGCGCGGTCTCAATGATTCGTTTGAGTTGAGGCATGGTTTTGCTCCTTGTTGAAGGTTGCTCCCTGAGATGGAATTCACAGCATGGTCACGGTCCTACTGCGCAATATCGATTTGAATTTGTTGGTGGTGCTCGATGCACTGCTGACTGAAAAACACGTCACCCGCACCGGTGCACGACTGCATTTGAGCCAGCCGGCCATCAGTCATTCCTTGAGTAAATTGCGGGTGCTGCTCGACGATCCGATCCTGATCCGCGAGGGTAACGAAGTGGTGCTCAGCGCCCTGGCGCAGAATATCCAGGTGCCGTTGCGCGACATCCTCAGCCAGATCGAAACACTGTTCGGCAAGTCCATCGACTTCGACGCGGCCAGTTCCCAACGCACCTTTCAATTGGCGATGTCGGACTACGGTGCGGCGATTATCCTGCCCAAGTTGCTGGTGCGACTGCGCAGCGAGGCGCCGAACACCACGCTGGTGGTGACCCAGGGCAGCCGGCATGCGATGTTCGAGCAAGTGGCGCAGGGCAAGATCGACCTGGCTCTGGGGGTGTTCCCCAGCCTGACGCCCGATGTGTCGATGGAAGTGTTGTTCGAGGAAACGTTTTCCTGCCTGCTCGACCGGCGGACCCTGTCCAAGGACGGCATGCTCGATCTGGAGAGCTACCTGGATCGTCCGCATATCCAGGTGTCCATGGATGGTGGTGCCAATGGTGAAGTAGACAGCCTGTTGCGTGCCGAAGGCTTGCGCCGTCGTATCGCCGTCAGTGTGCCGCACTGGCGTACGGCGCCGAGCCTGTTGCACAACACCGACCTGATCCTTACCGTCGCCACCCGCACGCTGGAAGACACGTTGCTCAACCCGGACCTGGTGCAGTTGCCGCCACCGTTCAGCATTCCGCGCTTTCCCTTTGTGCAGATCTGGCACCAGCGATTCTGTGACGATCCGGCACATGCGTGGTTGCGCGAACAGGTCAAGCAAGTGGTGGCTCATACCGTGCAGGTCGACTGATCGGGGCGCAGGCGTAACCGCAAGTCCTGGCCCAACTGGGTCACTTCGTACAGGGTGAAGTCCAGGGAATGGGTGAGGTTTTCCAGCTCCGGCAAATGCACCAGCGGCCGTGCGAGGTCGCCGAGCAGGCGCGGCGCGACGTACAGCAACAGCTCATCCACCAGCCCGGCGCGCAGCAGGTTACCGGCCAGGGTCGGCCCGGCTTCGACCATCACATCATGCAAACCGCGCTGGCTCAGATGGACCATCAAGGCATGCAGATCGAGACCACTCTGGTTGCCCGGCAGGCCGAGCAAGCGCTCAGTGTTGGCGCCTGGCGGCAGATGTTGCTCGTGCACCACATGCAGGCTTGGCGCCTGGTCGTCGAACACCTTCGCGGTATCGGGCACCCGCGCCTGGCTGTCGAGGATCACCCGCAGCGGCGCGATGGCTTCGGCAGACGCCATCTCACGTACGGTCAATGAGGGGTTGTCGGCCAGCACCGTGCCGCTGCCGGTGAGGATCGCCGCACTGCGCGCTCGCCAATACTGCACATCGGCCCGCGCCCTGGCGCCGGTGATCCATTGCGAGCGCCCGTTGTTCAGCGCGGTGCGGCCATCCAGGCTCATGCCCATCTTCAACTGCACCCACGGCCGATGACGCTTGACCGAGGACAAGAAGCCACGGTTCAACTCGCGGGCGGCCGCATTGAGCAAGCCCACGCGCACCTCGATCCCGGCGTCGCGCAGTTCGGCGATCCCACGACCGTCGACCTGCTCGAATGGATCTTCGTGGGCGACGACCACACATGCCACGCCAGCCTCGATCAGCGCCAGGTGACAGGCGCCGGTGCGCCCGACATGGCTGCAGGGTTCCAGCGTCACATAGGCCGTGGCGCCCTTGGCCAGGGCACCGGCCTGGCGCAGGGCGAAGACCTCGGCGTGCGGACCGCCCGCACGCCGATGCCAGCCCTCGCCCACGATGTGTGCACCGTGAGCGATGACGCACCCGACCCGTGGATTGGGCCAGGTGGAGTGACTGCCGCGCTCGGCCAACGACAATGCATGGTGCATATGTTGAAAGTCGATTTCGCTGAAGTGGGTCATGGGCGGCGTTGCCCTGCCACGGCGTGAGCGGTGATCGGGTAGATACGCCCGTCGTAGGCGCTGGCCAGGAAGCCACTGCCTTCGGCGTCATGGGTCAGGCATGAAATACCGCTGGCGGTGATCTTCTCCACCTTTGCCCATTTGCGCTTGGCCAGGTCGAACACGGCCACGGTGCCGCCGTAGCTGCCGGTGGCGATCATCTGGCGGTCCTTGGAGATGGCAATGCACTTGATCGAGTGGCTGTGAGGGGTGTCATACACCTCGCTGTTGCCGGCTTGCCACAGGCGCAGCTTGAGGTCGCGACCGATACTGGCAAAGCCGCCCTGGATCTGCGTGCAACCGTTGGAAATACGGTCGTGGGCCTTGTCCAGGTAGGTTTCCAGCTCGAAGTCGCTGATCCGGAAGAACGCCGCGGCCGCAGTCGCGCATACGCTGAACAGGTACTGTTCATCGGCGGCGATGCCCTTGATGGCGTTCTCGTGCATGCGCACTTCGCGCAGGAAGCGCGGCTGCTGGTGTTCCAGGTTGAAGATCAAGGCTTCGCCAGTGTACGTACCGATTGCGGCGTGCAACTGGCCATCTTTTTCAAAGGTGGTGCCGCAGTTGAGCGGTGAGCGGTGCTGGTAGATGACGTCGCCGGTCTTGGCGTCGAACACCGTGCCCATCTGGCCGCCGGTCAACACGCTGTCGCCGAAGGGCAGCAGGAAGTTGCACAGGCTGCCGGCCTTGGTGCTGGGCTGGCCATTGATCTGCAGGATGCCGGCATCACCGATGCTGTAGATGTCGTCGCCGACCACGGTGACGGCGTTCAAACTGATGGCCGGCTCGATGCCGCCCACGTCCCATTCCTGAGTAGTGAAATCCCAGGTGGCATAGGTTGAGCCGAAGGTCACGAAGGCGATGCGATGGTTGCCCAGCAATGCACAGCTGCGTGGCCAGATGATGCTTGGCAGTGAAGTCTGGGCGGTTTTCACCAGTTGGTTATCGGGCGTCAACTCCCACAGCATGACGCAACGGTCGTAGCTGAGGCTGACCAGCAGGCGCTGTGCGTCGTTCCATACGATGCGCTTGATGCCGGCGGCATGGGCAGCTTGCAGGTAGGTGCCGGTGCTGCTGATCACGGAGATTTTGCCTTCGTCGTCACCGGCGAAAATGATGCCCTCACGGGACAGGGCCACGGTGTCGGTTTCGACGCCGCCCAGGTCGATCAGGTCCAGTTGTTCGCCGCTGGCAGCGTCCCAACGACGGATCGAACCGTCATCGCTGCTGGACACCAGGGTCTTGCCATCGGCGGCCCAGCACACCGAAATCACGTCGGCATCGTGACCGCTGAGGATTCGCAGGGTTCGCCCGCTGAGGTCGAACAGGCGGATGCTGTGGTCCCGCGAGCAGGTGGCGATGGTCTGGCCATCCGGTGAGAAGGCGGCCATTTCGATGTCGTCATCGTGACCCACCAGCACGCTTTTCAAGCGCAGCGAGGGAATTTCCCAGACGCGGGCGGTGTAGTCGCTGCTGGCACTGACCAGCAGGGTGCCGCTGGCGTTGAACGCGCATTGGTTGGCCAGGTGGTCGTGGAGCACACGCTGGATCGGCGTCTTGGTTTTTGCATCCCACAAAATAACCTGGTTGTCATAACCGGCGGTCGCAACGTACGTATCGTTGAATGTTGCAATACCACTAATAGGGCCAAAGTGTCTCATGCGTCATCATCCTTAATGTAGTGTGGGCGGAAGAAAGTGTCAGGCGCGCTTCGGTTGTTTCATCAGGTTGATCACGTGATTTTTCTTATCGACTTTCGCTTGCAGGTAATGAGTGTTATGTCGGGTGACAAACACGCCGGTCGGAATAACGTTGTCCACTACAATGCCGTTATCCACCAGGGCCTGAACTTTGTCCGGGTTATTGGTGATCAATTGGCACTGTTTGATGTTCAGCGCTTTTAACATGCCAGCGGCCATGGAAAAGTCGCGGTCATCTTCAGGAAAGTTCAGATGGGTATTGGCTTCGAACGTGTCCATGCCAGAATCTTGCAGGCGGTAGGCGTCCAACTTTGCATATAAGCCGATGCCGCGGCCTTCTTGCCGCAGGTAGATAAGATAGCCACCCACTTCCTGCATGCGCAGGATCGACTCGTTTAATTGCGGGCCGCAGTCACAGCGCTGTGAACTGAATACATCGCCGGTCAGGCATTCGGAGTGAATACGCACCAACGGGCTGATGGGATTGGCGGGGCCAAGCTTTACCACGATATGTTCGTGTGCCGTGTCCAACCCACTGAACGTGTAGAAAGTTCCAGGGTTGGAATGGTCGTCCAGGGGGATATCAACGTGGTTGCGTACGCTTAGGCGGTTCATGGCGGTTCCTTCCGTGCTTGAATGTTCAACGCGTTATTGTTTTGGTACGGGGAGGGGTTACAGGGTTTGTGCGAGGCGAAAGCCCATTACGTAAATCTGTCGCGGATACTTGCCGTGACGCCGGCAATTGCGGGTCAGGTCGCGAAACCGCGTGAAGCTGCCACCACGGGCGATGCGGTGGGTGCCGACCACAGTGACGAGGTCGTCGGTGATGGCGGTGCCGCCGGGGTAGGGGGCGTAGTCGTCAGCCACGAATTCTTCGACATTACCGGCCATGTCCAGGCAGCCAAATGGCGACGCGCCTTCGACCAGAAGGCCGACCGGGGTGGTGTCGAACAGGCCCAGTTCAGCGGTGTTGGCACGCTCGGGCAGGAAGGTATCCCCCCAGGGATATTCGAGGTTTTCCGGGCCGGCGGCGGCGTATTCCCATTCCGCCTCAGTGGGCAGGCGGAAGCTGCGGCCACTGGCTTCGCTGAGCCAGGCAGCGTAGGCGTCGGCGTCTTCGGCAGTGACCCCGTAGACCGGATGGTTGGCGCGTTCGTGAGGGTACTGTCCGAAGGCCCAGCTTTCGGGAATCCGTGCCTGCGTGTTGGCTTCGAGAAAGGCTCGGTATTCGAGGTTGGTCACCGGGTATTTACCGATGGCGTAGGGCCGCAGGTGTACGCGATGACGAGGGACTTCCTTGGCAATCCAGTCCCGATCCAGGCCCAGGCCGCGCATGTCGTGCATCACCTGGTCGACCGCCGATTCGGCCAAACCGATCTCGACGGTGCCTGCGCTGATTTGAATCATCGTAGGGTTGAGTACATCGAGCCTGGGGTCGTTGGTCAGTGCCAGCAGTTGGGCGGCTGCATAGCGCCAGGCCAGCGGCGAGACAGGGTTTTCGACGCGGTTGGCCAACTGTTCGCTGGTCTCTTCCGAAACCAGGCGCCAGGCTGCCAGCGGCAACTTGAGGTTGACGGCTTCGTGGAAGTGCTCAGGCAGGCCCATCAAGAAACGGTCTGTCATTTCGGCGGTCAGGGGGCCGTCGAACACGGGCCAATGGTTGAAACCCTTGGAAGTCATAACGCTCGTTTTCCTACTGCGTGGGAGAAAAGGCACGTACACCCAGGCGCACGTACCCGGCCTTCAGAGGGTGCAGATCAGTCCGGTTTGCAGGCAGTTGCGTTCGAAGTCATCCCAGTAGCCCTTGGGGTGCTTGGCCCGCTCGGCCTCGGAAATAATCGGTTTTTGCCACTGCAGGCGGGAGAAGCCGGCTTTCATGATTGCCAGCTCATAGCGCTCGCGGCTCCAGCGATGGAAGGTGAAGGCGCTGGGCGGTGTGGTGACGAATTCGGCGTGGTGACGGAAGCCGCCTTCGTGGGGTTCTTCGGTGAGTACGTGCACGCCGTATTTGGTGAAGTTGCCACGTTTCAATTGAAAGGTTGGCTCTACCGTGTAAGCCACGACCCGTCCGCCGGGGGCGAGGTTCTTGGCGACGACTTGGAACATCTTGTCGAGTTTTTCTGGCGAATCGGCGTAGTTGAACAGCCAGGCGGCGGTGATCAGGTCGAATTTGCCGAGAATGCCCAGATCGCAGATATCGCTGACGTGGTACTCGATCGGCTCCTGGTTGCGCGCCGACTCTTGGCGGGCCAGGTCAATCATGGAGGCGGAAATATCCACGCCAACCACTTTGCTGGCACCTTGGCGATACAGCTCGCGTCCGAAAAAACCGAAGCCGCAGGCCAGGTCCAGTACGGATTTGCCCTTGGGATTACCGACCATGCTGAAGAAGGTCGCGGTTTCCACCGAGCGCTGCGAGGCGCTGTCCGTGAAAGCTTCGAAGCGTTCGCCGATGGCGTCGTAAGTTGCCGTTGCAGTTTGAGTGGTCATTGCCTCACCTTTTTAAAGTTAATAGCTGTCGTCAATCCCTGACTGGGAGCATGAAGAGTTCTTCTGTTTTCGGTGACCCTGTTTTGTCTGAATCAAGTGCGAGTGGTAATAAGGAACCCTCCTATGACGACAAGTACGCCGACCAGTTTGTTAATGTTGAGAGACTGTTTGGGGAAACCCAGCAGGCCGAAATAGTCAATCGCAATTGAAACGATAAGTTGTCCGATCAATACCGCCATGATGAAGTTGAGGGCGCCCAGTCGAGGCGCCATCAATAACGCTACGGTAATATAAAAAACGCCGGCAACACCGCCCATCCAAATCCACCAGGGCCCGTCTTGCACGGCGGCAAGATTAGGGCGAGGCGCCTTGACTGCAATAATGACAATAATGAGTACAACCAGGCTGACCAATAGGGATACTGCAGTGGCCCATAAAGGATGACCTAGCAGATTACCCAGTTTCGCGTTGGTGCCTGCCTGCAAGGGCACTGCAAAACCGGCGAATAAACTGAGCAGGATGAAATACAGTAAGGTCATGAAGTAGGCATTCCGTTTTTTTTCAAGTTTTACGGTGCTTGGATTGTTGGCGCCAATTCTTTGTTCTGATGGGGAGTATTCGTCGTACTGATCGGGCATTTGGCTACTCGTGATTCAGCGGCGGGCTACGGGTGTAATCAGGTGTGCGCAATCTTGACCGACGGGTTTACAATCGCTGCTCCTGATCAGGAGTATCCCTGTGCTGACTCATCTCGATTCCCAAGGTCGCGCCCATATGGTCGACGTCACCGACAAGTCCGTGACGTTCCGTGAGGCCGTGGCCGAAGCGCGCGTGCGCATGCTGCCCGAGACCCTGAAAATGATTGTCGACGGCGCCCACCCCAAGGGCGACGTGTTTGCGGTGGCCCGCATTGCCGGGATCCAGGCGGCGAAAAAAACCAGTGACCTGATTCCCCTCTGCCACCCGTTGATGTTGACGGGCGTCAAGGTCGAACTGAGCGCCGACGGTGCAGACTCGGTGCATATCGTGGCGCGCTGCAAACTCTCCGGCCAGACCGGCGTGGAGATGGAAGCCCTGACCGCCGCCAGCATCGCGGCGCTGACGATCTACGACATGTGCAAGGCGGTGGACCGTGGCATGACCATCGAAAGCATTCGCCTGCTGGAAAAACTCGGCGGCAAAAGCGGGCATTTCAAGGCGGACCAGGCATGAGCATCAACGTATTATTTTTTGCACGTTACGCAGAAGCTGTGGGCTTTGATTCGCTGGAGATGGAGGGCGAGTTCGCCACCGTTGATGCTGTGCGCCTCGCGTTGGCCAGTGACCCGGAGTTTGCAGTACTCAACGAGACCAGCCTGATGTGCGCGCGCAACGAAGAGTTGTGTGGTCTCGATGAGCCGGTGCAGGCGGGTGACGAAGTGGCGTTCTTCCCCCCTGTGACTGGAGGCTGAGCATGGCCATTCGTGTACAGGCCCAGGCCTTTGATCCAGGCAGCGAGGTGAATGCCATGCACGCGGCCAACGTTGGCGTGGGCGCGGTGGTGAGTTTCGTGGGGTATGTACGCGACTTCAACGACGGCCGTGAGGTGTCGGGGATGTTCCTTGAACACTACTCCGGCATGACCGAGAAGGCCCTGGCCAAGATCGCCGTCGAGGCTGAACAGCGCTGGCCGTTGCTCAAGCTGGAGGTGTTGCACCGCATCGGCGCGCTGGAGCCGGGTGAGCCGATTGTGTTCGTGGCGGCAGCCAGTGCCCATCGCCAGGCGGCGTTTGATGCCTGTGCGTTTGTGATGGACTACCTGAAGACGCGGGCGCCGTTCTGGAAGAAGGAGAACACCAGTGAGGGGCCGCGTTGGGTGGAAGGGCGTCACAGCGATCACGCCGCCGCAGATCGCTGGAAGTCTTAGGCCAAACACAGCACCAAATGTGGGAGGGGGCTTGCCCCCGATTGCAGTGGGTCAGCCAACAGAGATGTTAGATGTGCCATAGCTATCGGGGGCAAGCCCCCTCCCACAGTTTTTACTGCATTCCAGCTTACGGACGCTTGCGTTCCACGGCGCGCAACAGGTGCGTCGGCGGCGTCTCGCAACTGATCTTGCGCCCTAGCAGCGCTTCGATCGACGGCAACTGATACGAGTCATCTTCCCCGGCAAAGCTGATCGACACACCCGCCGCCCCGGCACGGCCGGTACGGCCAATGCGGTGCACGTAGTCATCCGGCACTTCCGGCAGGGTGAAGTTGATCACGTGGCTGATGCCGTCGATGTGAATCCCGCGTCCCGCCACGTCGGTGGCCACCAGCACACGGATCTTGCCTTCGCGGAAGCCTTCCAGGGTCTTGATACGCTTGTGCTGTGGCACGTCGCCGGACAGTTGCGCGGCGTTCACACCATCACGCACCAGGCGTTCTTCGATGCGGCGCACCTCGTCCTTGCGGTTGGCGAACACCATCACGCGCTCCCAGCCGTTGTCGTTGACCAGGTTGTAGAGCAGCTTGTACTTGTCGGCGCCAGCCACCGCGTAGATGTGTTGCTCGACGTTTTCGCTGGCGACGTTTTCCGCTTCGATCTCGACGATGGACGGGTCGGTAGTCCACTGCTTGGCGAGGTTCATCACGTCTTCGGTGAAGGTCGCGGAGAACAGCAGGGTCTGACGCTCGGATTTCGGCGGGGTCTGGCGAATGATCTGGCGCACTTGCGGGATAAAGCCCATGTCGAGCATGCGGTCGGCTTCGTCCAGCACCATCACTTCGACCATGTCCAGGTGCACGTCGCCGCGCTGGTTGAAGTCCAGCAGACGGCCAGGGGTGGCCACCAGGATGTCGCAGTGACGAGCTTCGAGGTGCTTGAGCTGCTTGTCGAAGTCCATGCCGCCCACGAACGTCATGACGTTGAGGCCGGTGTACTTGGTCAGGTCGGCGGCGTCCTTGGCGATCTGTACCACCAGCTCCCGGGTCGGGGCGATGATCAGCGCGCGCGGTTCACCCATGTAGCGCTCTTTGGGCGGCGGCGTCTGCAGCAGTTGGGTGATGATCGAGATCAGGAACGCGGCGGTCTTGCCGGTGCCGGTCTGGGCGCGGCCGATGGCGTCTTTGCCGGCCAGGGTGAAGCCCAGCACCTGCGCCTGGATCGGCGTGCAATACGGGAACCCCAGGTCCTGGATGGCGTGCATCAGTTCCGGGGCCAGCTTGAAATCATGGAAACGGGTCTTGCCTTCCTGGGGCTCGACGACGAAGTCTTCGAGTTTCCACGCAATCACCGGCGGTTTTGGCGCACGTTCACGGCGCGGTTTTGGTGCCACCGGTGCGGCAACGGGCTCGACTGGCCTGGCCTGTTCGGCTGGGGTCACCGTCGGCTTCTTCGGCTGGGCGGCAGGTGCGGTCCGGTCGGGCTGTCTGCCGTCATTGCGGCTGCCGGCTGTCGGGGCAGGAGCACTGGAATCTGGCGCGAGCGGCTCAGCCTCGCTTTTGCCGAACATCTTCTTGAGTGCTTTGAGCACGGTGATCTCATTAATTGGTTAAGGAATGTACGCCGGCCAGTGTAATGCAAGAATCGGGCGCGGCGTAGTGCGTCTGTCATACAGCTACATAAACGCTGGTTTTCAGCCCAGGCGAGCGGTCAACCAGGCACCGATGTCGCGTATCTCCTCGGGTAACACTTCGTGGCCCATTGGGTATTCCTGCCATGTCACGGTGACACCACGGCTCTTCAGATGCTCGTAGGCGCTGCGGCCCATGGCGTTCTGCACCACATCGTCGTATTGGCCGTGCAGGCACAGTGCGGGAATGCGCTGCTGGCTGGCGGATAATTCCAGCTCGTCGCTGAACGTGGGCGCGTAGGTGGAGAGGGCAATCACGCCGCCCAAGGGGCCTTCCCAATTCAGGAAGGCGGTGTGGAACACCACGGCGCCACCTTGGGAAAAACCGGCGAGGAAAATCCGCGAAGCGTCTATTCCGGTTCTCTTCTGTGTCTCGATCAGGTCCGTGACCATTTTTGCCGACACTTCCAGCTCTTCCAGGCTGATGGAACGGGCCGGGCTCATGGCCTTGATGTCGTACCAGCTTGGCATCTCGTAGCCACCATTGATCGTCACCGGGCGGGTCGGCGCCTGGGGCAAAACGAAACGCGTGGTCAGCAGGCTTTCCTGCAGCGCCTCGGCCACCGGCAGGAAGTCGTAGCGATCGGCACCCAGGCCATGCAACCAGATAACGCAGGCGTCTGCGGGTTTGGCGGGCTGAAGAATCAAGGGTTCGGTCATGTCTGCTCCATTAATGTGCGTGCGCTCCGATTAAGTGCGACGGAACGGTGCGCGATGGGTTGATCTGTTAAGAAGATGTCGCACGGTTGAATCTTTTTCTATTGACCATGGGCTGAAACGACTCAGCCATCACTCTGGTACGGGGCTTGCTATGTGTTGAACGATGTCAGCGCTATCCCGGGACGGTAACACTATCAGTGACTGCCGCTTATGGGATAGCAACTGGAATTACTGCGACAACTTCATGCCGCTTGACCCTAAAAAAAGCCAACACGGGTCGATATCGCCTCATAAGGGTGCGCTGAGGTTCGAGCTCCGACACAACAAGAGCAAACTGGAGGTTTGAATGAAGGTATTGAAATCCACCCTGGCCATCGTGACCGCGGCGGCTGTATTGGGTGTCAGTGGTTTCGCCCAAGCGGGTGCCACGCTGGACGCCGTGCAGAAGAAAGGCTTTGTGCAGTGTGGCGTGAGTGACGGCCTGCCGGGTTTCTCGGTACCGGATGCCAGCGGCAAGATCCTCGGGATCGATGCTGACGTTTGCCGCGCTGTGGCCGCTGCTGTTTTCGGCGATGCGACCAAGGTCAAATTCAGCCAGTTGAATGCCAAGGAGCGTTTCACCGCGCTTCAATCCGGCGAAGTCGACATTCTGTCCCGTAACACCACCATGACCAGCTCCCGCGATGCCGGCATGGGCCTGAAATTCCCGGGCTTCATCACCTACTACGACGGCATCGGCTTCCTGGTAAACAACAAGCTGGGCGTGAAAAGTGCCAAGGAACTGGACGGTGCAACCATCTGCATCCAGGCCGGTACCACCACCGAGCTGAACGTTTCCGACTACTTCCGTGGCAACGGCCTGAAATACACCCCGATCACCTTCGACACTTCCGACGAAAGCGCCAAGTCGCTGGAGTCCGGGCGTTGCGACGTACTGACCTCCGACAAGTCCCAGCTGTTTGCCCAGCGCAGCAAGCTGGCCTCGCCGAAGGACTACGTGGTGCTGCCGGAAACCATTTCCAAGGAGCCACTGGGCCCGGTCGTGCGTAATGGCGACGACGAGTGGCTGGCCATCGTGCGCTGGGTTGGCTACGCCATGCTCAACGCTGAAGAAGCCGGCATCACCTCCAAAAACGTCGAAGCTGAAGCCAAGTCCACCAAGAACCCGGACGTTGCGCGTCTGCTCGGTGCTGACGGCGAATACGGCAAAGACCTGAAAGTGAAGAAAGACTGGGTTGTACAGATCGTCAAGCAAGTCGGTAACTACGGTGAAGTGTTCGAGCGCAACCTGGGCAAGAGCACCCCGCTGGAAATCGACCGTGGCCTGAACGCGCTGTGGAACGCCGGCGGCATTCAATACGCACCACCTGTGCGCTGATCGCTGATGGTTCTGTCACCCGGTGGGCCAACCGCCGGGTGATGTTCTGTTCCATTATTTCCGGGGCACTTCATGCAAAATCAAATCGGCGCACCCAAGCAGAAGCTCAGCTTCAGCGACCCTAAAGTGCGTGCGTGGCTCTTCCAGATCATCACGATAGTGGCGGTGGTCTCGCTGGGCTGGTACCTCTTCAACAATACCCAGACCAACCTTCAGCACCGGGGCATTACCTCGGGTTTCGACTTTCTTGAACGCAGTGCCGGCTTCGGCATCGCGCAGCATTTGATCGACTACACCGAATCGGACAGCTATGCCCGAGTCTTCGTGATCGGTTTGCTCAACACTTTGCTGGTCACTTTTATCGGCGTGATCCTGGCGACCTTGCTGGGGTTCATCATCGGTGTAGCGCGGCTGTCACCGAACTGGATGATCAACAAGCTGGCGACCGTGTATGTGGAAGTGTTCCGCAACATTCCGCCGCTGCTGCAAATCCTGTTCTGGTACTTCGCGGTGTTCCTGACCATGCCGGGGCCGCGTAACAGCCATAACTTCGGCGACACCTTCTTTGTCAGCAGCCGTGGCCTGAACATGCCGGCAGCGATTGCCGCTGACGGGTTCTGGCCGTTTGTGGTCAGCATCGTCGTCGCCATCGTGGCAATCGTGCTGATGGCGCGTTGGGCCAACAAGCGTTTTGAAGCCACCGGCGTACCGTTCCACAAGTTCTGGGCGGGCCTGGCGCTGTTCATCGTGATCCCGGCGTTGTGCGCCTTGATCTTCGGTGCACCACTGCACTGGGAAATGCCCAAGTTGCAAGGCTTCAACTTTGTCGGCGGCTGGGTACTCATCCCCGAACTGCTGGCGCTGACCCTGGCGCTGACCGTCTACACCGCGGCTTTTATCGCCGAGATCGTGCGGTCGGGCATCAAGTCCGTCAGCCACGGCCAGACCGAAGCCGCGCGCTCCCTTGGCCTGCGCCCCGGGCCGACGCTGCGCAAGGTCATCATCCCGCAAGCATTGCGAGTGATCATTCCGCCGCTGACCAGCCAATACCTGAACCTGGCGAAAAACTCGTCCCTGGCCGCCGGTATCGGTTACCCGGAAATGGTCTCGCTGTTTGCCGGTACGGTGCTCAACCAGACCGGCCAGGCCATCGAAGTCATTGCCATCACCATGAGCGTGTACCTGGCGATCAGCATCAGCATTTCCCTGCTGATGAACTGGTACAACAAGCGCATTGCGCTGATCGAGCGGTGAGGAAACCAGCATGACTACGCATACATTCAAACCTGATATGCCGCCACCGAACAAAGTATTCGGGCCGATGGCATGGATGCGCGCCAACCTGTTTTCCAGCTGGCTCAACACCCTGCTGACGCTGTTGGCGTTTTACCTGATCTACCTGGTGGTGCCGCCGATCCTGCATTGGGCGATCCTGGATGCCAACTGGGTCGGCACCACGCGGGCCGATTGCACCAAGGAGGGCGCCTGCTGGGTGTTCATCCAACAGCGCTTCGGGCAGTTCATGTACGGCTACTACCCTGGCGACCTGCGCTGGCGTGTGGACCTGACCGTGTGGCTGGCCATCGTTGGCGTGGCACCGCTGTTCATCTCGCGTTTCCAACGCAAGGCGATCTACGGCCTGAGCTTCCTGGTGCTGTACCCGATCATCGCCTTCTTCCTGCTGCACGGCGGCATCTTCGGCCTGACCAACGTGGCGACCAGCCAATGGGGCGGGCTGATGCTGACCCTGGTGATTGCCACCGTCGGCATCGCCGGCGCCTTGCCGCTGGGCATCATGCTGGCGTTGGGGCGGCGCTCGAACATGCCGGCGATTCGGGTGGTCTGCGTGACCTTCATCGAATTCTGGCGCGGCGTGCCGTTGATCACCGTGCTGTTCATGTCCTCGGTGATGCTGCCGTTGTTCCTGCCCGAAGGCATGGGCATCGACAAGCTGCTGCGAGCGTTGATCGGCGTGATCCTGTTCCAGTCGGCCTACGTGGCCGAGGTGGTGCGCGGTGGCTTGCAGGCGATTCCCAAAGGTCAGTATGAAGCGGCCGCAGCGATGGGCCTGGGTTACTGGCGCAGCATGGGCCTGGTGATTCTGCCGCAAGCCCTGAAGCTGGTGATTCCTGGCATCGTCAACACGTTCATCGCGCTGTTCAAGGACACGAGCCTGGTGATCATCATCGGCCTGTTCGACCTGCTCAACAGCGTCAAGCAAGCCGCCGCCGACCCCAAATGGTTGGGCATGGCCACCGAAGGCTACGTGTTTGCGGCCCTGGTGTTCTGGATTTTCTGTTTTGGTATGTCGCGCTATTCCATTCATTTGGAACACAAGCTCGACACAGGCCACAAGCGTTAGGAGTTGTTGTTATGAGCGAAGCGATCAAACAGCCTGTGAGCCCTGAAGGCATTATCCAGATGCAGGGCGTCAACAAGTGGTACGGCCAGTTCCACGTGTTGAAAGACATCAACCTCAACGTCAAGCAGGGCGAGCGTATCGTGCTGTGCGGCCCGTCTGGTTCGGGCAAGTCCACCACCATCCGATGCCTCAATCGCCTGGAAGAGCACCAGCAGGGCCGCATCGTGGTCGATGGCGTGGAGCTGACCAACGACCTCAAGCAGATCGAAGCGATCCGCCGCGAAGTCGGCATGGTGTTCCAGCATTTCAACCTGTTCCCGCACCTGACCATCCTGCAAAACTGCACGCTGGCGCCAATGTGGGTGCGCAAGATGCCCAAGCGCAAGGCCGAGGAAATCGCCATGCACTACCTGGAGCGCGTGCGCATCCCGGAGCAGGCGCACAAGTTTCCGGGACAACTGTCCGGCGGCCAGCAGCAGCGCGTGGCGATCGCCCGTGCGTTGTGCATGAAGCCCAAGATCATGCTGTTCGACGAGCCGACTTCGGCACTCGACCCGGAAATGGTCAAGGAAGTACTCGACACCATGATCGGCCTGGCCGAAGACGGCATGACCATGCTGTGCGTGACCCACGAAATGGGCTTTGCGCGCACCGTGGCCAACCGCGTGATCTTCATGGACAAGGGGGAGATCGTGGAACAGGCGGCGCCGAATGACTTCTTCGACAACCCGCAGAATGATCGGACCAAGTTGTTCCTGAGCCAGATCTTGCATTGATCGATGCTTGAAACGATAAACCCGGCCTGGCGCCGGGTTTATTTTTGGGGCTAGGACACTTTGAGCGTTTCAGCGTTATCGTGTTTGATGTAGGTGAACGCGCCGCGCATGTCTGCACCCTCGGCCAGGGTTTTTGCGTCAGCCAGCAAATGCGGGTGACGATCCAGCAAGCGCATCAGTAATACCAGGGGTTTGGGGGCAAGCAGTTCGCCGCGTTCGTAGCGTGAGAACGCGTTGTGGCCGCCTCCCGACAGCAGTTCGACGGCCTCTTTTTGCGTAAGATGCAGCTTGCGTCGGATGCGTTTTATCTCGGCGCCGATGATTTGTCGGAAGGCAAGGATCAATTCTTCCTTGGCTTTGCCGTAGCGGTCTGCACTGTCGTTTTCTGGGTCCCAGAATCCGTCACCACACACCTCACACTCCCAGCCTGAAAGATTGTCGATCCGACGCTCCATATCTTTGACTCTGATTGTTTCGCTGCGGCCCTGGTAATAACTCAATGCATCGGGGGCCCCGCAGATGCAGCACAGCTCTTTCTTTTTCATGGGTTTTCTCCTTGAAGGAGATCACCGGAGGTCTACCGTCTGTGCGGTAAGTGACCTTGATGTAAATCTCCCTACCTTTCGAGTGGGTGTGGTACACGTCCTGCCATACTCGATGGTCTCCATAAGTGGTCATCGACTTGTACAACATCCAGTTTCGCAACTCATAAATAACGTCCTGCATTTCCTCGATGCCAAATCCAAGACGCTCGCCACATTCCTCTGCTGTCCGGGTGAATGCTTTCCTTCCCAACCGCCTCACATCCGCCTTTATCACCGCCAAATCGTAATGAGGTGTGTACTTTTCCATAAGACACCTGAGTTCATAATTACCCTCAGAGGGTAATTTTACCAATCGAAAATACTGCTCCTTTACCTGCCTAAGAACCGTAGTGCGTTGCCTTTGTAGGCAAGTCCGAATAGGCTGTAGGAAAATTCATCCTATGATTGGACGAAAGTGCGAAACCCATGACAGACATCGCCCCGCTGATCAAACGCTCCCTGGTCGACCAGGCCCTGGAGCAGTTGCGCCTGCGCATCACCGAAGGCCGGTGGGCCATCGGTGAGCGCCTGCCCACCGAGCCCGAGCTGTCCGCCGAGCTGGGCATCAGCCGCAATACCGTGCGCGAGGCCATGCGCGTATTGGCGTTCTCCGGCTTGATTGAAATCCGCCAGGGTGACGGCAGTTACCTGCGTTCGATGACCGACCCGCTGGGCGCGATGCGGGCGTTGTCCCACTGCACCCTGGAGCAGGCGCAGGAGACCCGGCAGATTCTTGAAGTGGAAGCCATCGGGTTGGCGGCAATGCGCCGTACCGAGCAAGACCTCATCACCTTGCGCGAGGCCCTCGATACCAGCGCCGCGCTGTATCACGGCGACCTTGAGGCCTATATCAGCGCTGACCTGGTGTTCCACAAACACCTCGTGGACGCCGCGCACAACCCGGCACTCAGCGAGCTGTACCAGTATTTTTCGCGCATCGTTGCCGCCCAGTTGCGCCAGACCCTGAACATTTCACCGCGTCGCCAAGCGGTGTTCGACCTGCATACCGCCTTGCTCGACGCCGTGGCACAGCAAAACCCGGAACGCGCCAAATCCCTCTGCCGGCAGTTGATCAATGAGCCTTGAAGCCCAACGTAAAACCGAATTCGAAGAACTGTTGATCGACGCCGAAGCCGACGACGAGGTGGTGCAGCACACGCCACCGCCGGTGAGCCGCCCATGGCTGTTGCTGCTGGGCCTGGTCCTGGTGGCACTGAACCTGCGCCCGGCACTGTCGAGCATGGCGCCGTTGCTGGCCGACGTCTCCGCCAGCCTGGGGCTGTCGGCAGCCAGGGCCGGTTTGCTGACCACGTTGCCGGTGTTGTGCCTGGGCCTGTTCGCGCCGACCGCTCCGCTGCTGGCGCGCCGTTTCGGTGCCGAACGGGTGGTGCTGGGCATCCTCCTGACCCTGGCCGCAGGCATCATCCTGCGCAGTTCATTCGGCGAAGCCGGGTTGTTCGCCGGCAGCCTGATTGCCGGGGCGAGCATCGGCATCATCGGCGTGCTGCTGCCGGGGATCGTCAAGCGTGATTTCCCGCGGCAGGCGGGCACCATGACCGGTGTCTACACCATGGCCCTGTGCCTGGGAGCGGCACTGGCAGCCGGCGCGTCGGTGCCCCTGAGCCACGCCTTCGGTGACAGCTGGAGCATCGGCCTGGGGTTCTGGGTCTTGCCGGCATTGGTGGCGGCGCTGTTCTGGCTGCCACAAGTGGGGCAAAAGCACGGTGCCCACCAGGTGGCCTATCGCGTGAAGGGCTTGCTGCGTGATCGGCTGGCCTGGCAGGTGACGTTGTACATGGGCCTGCAATCGTCCTTGGCCTATATCGTGTTCGGCTGGTTGCCGTCGATCCTCATCGGCCGTGGCCTGAGCGCCACGCAAGCCGGGTTGGCGCTCTCGGGTTCGATCATCGTGCAGTTGCTCAGTTCGTTGGCAGCCCCGTGGTTGGCGACCCGGGGCAAGGATCAACGGCTGGCCATCGTGGTGGTGATGCTGCTGACCCTCGGCGGTCTGTTTGGTTGCCTGTACGCGCCGCTCGACGGCCTGTGGGGCTGGGCGATCCTGCTGGGCCTGGGGCAGGGTGGTACCTTCAGCCTGGCACTGACCTTGATCGTGTTGCGTTCGCGCGACTCCCATGTCGCAGCCAACCTGTCGAGCATGGCGCAGGGCTTTGGCTACACGCTGGCATCCATGGGGCCGCTGGCGGTCGGTGTGGTGCATGACTGGACCGGCGGCTGGGCGGCTGTGGGCTGGATTTTCGCGGTGCTGGGCCTGGGTGCCATCGTGGCCGGGCTGGGTGCGGGGCGCGCGCTGTACGTGGGCGTGCGCAGCGAGAAGGTCTAAGGGCTACAGGTACCTCACTTCGATCGTCACCGAGCCGTCGATAGGTTGTTCCTCGGTCAATGTCAGTGCATTGGCCGGGGCGATGGCGGTGTCGATTTGCATATCGCTGGTCAGGTCCTTGACCGCCAGCGGCACAGGGGCGCCCGTGACGTCATTGCTGAAGGCTATGAGGCTGTCCGGGTACCACAAATAGAAGCTGCCCGGGAACGCCTGCCACGAACTTCCGCCGTCCTCTGACCTGATCGGCGTCAGGTCCCCTCCGTCTGCGGACGCGCCCAGAAAGCGCAGTGTGATATTCCCCAGTTTTTCGCCGCCATTGATCAGACCCAGGCCCCAGTGTAGGTCGAGCCAGCCGGATCCGGGGCGGTTATCCACGCCCTTGAGCGCAAACACCGTGGCGGCCTCGCAGTTGATCTGCAGTTGCATAACGGCGACAGGCAGTTGGGTGGGGATCTCTTTATTGAGGTCGCGTGCCGACAACTTGCCGTGATCCACCACACCGCCACCGCTCAAGGTGGGCGTGCAGGCGCTGGGCGTGATCAGGCCTTTCACGGTCAGGTCGACGCTGCTGGCAGCCAAGGTGGTGGCGCCATAGCCCGTCAACAGGGTGGCAGTGAGGGCGGTGATAAGTGTTTTCATTTTCAGGGTGTTCCCAGGGCAGTCATCGGGTAAAGGTGTTGCGGTCAGAGGTACACCACTTCCAGGGTGGCGGAACCGTCCATCGGCGTCTCGGTGCTCAAGTCCAGGTTCTGCTTGGCGTTGATCACCGCCTCCAGTTTCAGCGTGCTGGTCAGCGTCTGGATCGCCGAGGGGCCGGCGGTGCTGCCTTCGATATTGGTAAAGCCCAAGAGGCTTCGGGAACCGATATCGATCGGGTTGCGATTGGAGGTTCGCCACGCCACCCCGCCGGTGGTGGACTCGGTGCCGTAGATCACCGGCAAGTCATCGACCACGGTTTGCTTGGGGTCGAAACTCACCGAGTACACACCGATCTTGTTGCCGCTGCTGTCCAGGCCCAGCCCGTAGTAGATCTCGCTGTTGACATGGGCGGTGCCGTCGCGGTTGTCGCGCATGCGCAGGGCATAACGGCCCGCCGAATTGCAGTTGACGGTCAGGGTCAGGTACTTGAGCGGCAGGCGTGTGCCGGTTGCCTGGTTGAGGTCCTGTTGGGAGATCTTGCCGAAGTCGACCAGCCCGCCGGCGGACAGCACGGGTGTGCAGGCCATGGGGGTGATCAGGCCGGTCACCGTCAAGTCGACGGTGGAGGCAGCCTGGGCCAACGAGCCGACACCGAGCAGGGACACGGCGGCCAGGGGGATCAGGTGAGTCTTCATCGCGTAGCTCCTTTTTCAGTGGGTCAGAGGTAGATGATTTCGAGGGTGCCCGAGCCGTCGAGTCGCACTTCATTGCTCAGGTCCAGGGTGTCGAGGGGGGCGATGACCGCTTCGACGTTGGCTGTGGCGCTCAGGTGTTGAATCGCGCTCGGGCCGTTGCTGCTGCCGGCGCTGGCAGTGAAGCCCAGCAAACGTGTGGCACCCACGTCGATGGGGTTGGCGCTGCTGTTGCTCCAGGAAGTGCCGGCGGTGGTGGAGTCGGTGCGATACACCTGGGGCAGGTTGTCTGCGGTGGTATGCGCGGGGTTGAAGCTCAACCGATAACGGCCGATGTTCTGCTGTCGCGCGTCCCGGCCCAGGCCGTAGGTGCTGTCATCGTCGGGGCCGCTGGCGGTGCCCTGGCGGTTGTCGTGCATGCGCAGGGCAAAAAAGCTCGGTGCGTCGCAGGCCACGTTGAGCACCAGGCTTCGCGGCGCCAGTGTTGTCTCCTGGCGCGGGTTCAGGTCATTGACCGACAGTTTGCCCAGCGCCACGGTGCCGCCATTGGACAGGCTGGGGGTGCAGGCGGCCGGTGCAAAGCGCGTCGTCCAGCGCAATTCGCGGGCCTGGCCGGTGTGGACCGCATCGAACAGGCCGGCGCTGTCCCAGGTCACGGCGTCGCGTACCCGCAGGGCCTCTTCGCTGGCCCACGCCCGGCCCTCCAGGCGCAATGACAGGCTGCGACCGCTGGCCGCCACGCCGTTGCGTAACGGTACGACCCCGTGTTCCGGGCGCCAGGTGAGGGTGCTGGCGCTGCTCACCGGCGGTTGGCCGGCGGCGGTAACCAGTCCCAATTCAACTGCCTGGCCATCCAGCACCGCCTCGGTCACCCGCAGGCCATAGCTGCCCCGTTCGGTGAAGCGAAAACGCTCCGCGCTGGCGCCCATGGCGCGGTAGAACACACTCACGTCGGTGGGCTGCTGGCAGTTCAGCGTGAGGTTGAACCGGCGCTCACCCAGCAGCCGTTCAGGCGTGGGCAACTGCGCTGCGGCGCGGTTCATCAGGCCGAAATCCAGCTTTGATTCGCTCAGGCTGAGCTGGCAGTCTTCCGCCCCCCAGGCGCTGGCACTCAACAACAGGATCAGGGGCAACAAGTGGGGTTTCAGGCCCATGGCAAGGTCCTCATGATGCGCGGCACTGGGCCGGGGCAGTTTCGAAATACAGGTCGGGGTCGGCTTTTTTCGGTAGCTCGAAGTCCAGTCGGCAACGCGCTTGACCAGCCGCTTTGATCCACAACGCACCTTGCTCAAGCACGTTGGGCAAAAACACCTGGCTGCCTTCCTGCACCAAGGTCACGAACTCGCCGCTGTCGGTACTCACCACCGCGCCCCGGGGCAATGGCGCACCGTGGTCGTTGGTCACGCTGAGCAATGCGCGACGGGTGACCACCACGCCAAACTGCACGCTGTCGACGGCACCGCGCCCGGCCGACAGCACCGCCAGGCCGTTGTTGATATCGGCGTTGCGTGGCAGTGAACGGGTCTGCACTTCCACCGCACTGCGACCGTAGGCGGTCAGTTGCGGCACCACGGCCTGGCCTTGCCAGTCGGTCCATACCGGCCCGCTGGGGGTGGTCACCTTGATCCCGGCCATTTCACCCACGGACATCACCGCAAAGGTGTCGCGCACCGGGTACGGCGAGAACGTCACGCCGTCGCCATGTACCACCACGCCGCCACGCGCACCGCCCTGGTAGCTGGCGTTGTCGGCAGTGGAGCGGGTGTAATTGAAGTCCAGCTGGCTGTAGTACGGCAGGGCTGACACACCGAGGGACGATTCCACTTCCTGGTCGCGACTGTCACGTTCAACGCCAACCCGGTAACTCAATTGATCGTTGAGTTGCTCGCTCACGCCCAGGCCCAGGCGATGCTCGCCGCCGGTGTTGCGGGCCCAGGCGCGGGCGCGGCGGGTCTCGCCCAGGGGCAGGCTGATATTCAGGTACAGGCTGTTGTCACTCTGCTGGCGACCGCCCATTTGCCATTCGGCGCTGGCCGACACCGATACCCGGCCGAAACTGCTGCCCCACGACGCCAGCGCCCGGCTGCTGCTGTTGCCGTCATAGGACGATGAGCGGGAAACCCCGGCACTGAAGGCGCCAAACTGCGGGTGCGACCACGACGCCGTGGCGCTCTGTTGGTCACGGTAGCGCGTGCGTTGTTGTTCACGGGTGGGGTGACGGTAGGTGGAATCTTCAAGGTCGCGATAACCCAGGGAGCGCCAGGACGCTGCGGTGCTGATCGACCAGCTTTCGCTCAAGCGCTGGGACCAGGAGAGGTCGGTCTGTATGCCATGTTCGCGCTGCACGCGAGTGGCTTGAGCGGCTTGCAGCGTGCCTTGCAACTGGCTGTCCTGCCACGGCAGCCAGCCCAGGTTCAGGCCTGCCGAGCGGTAGTCCTCGGCCATCAGTGCACCTGCCCCCACACTGACTTGCGGGTGCAGCGCACCGCTCCAGCCGGCGCTCACCACCCAGGGTTCGGCGCCGTCGTCGTTGCCGATCTTGCGCACGCGACCCGCTGCCACCGAGTACCCCGGCGCGGGCAGCCCCAGGCCGAGCATCGCTGCCGGTACAGTAAAGCGGCGTTCTTCGCCGCTGGTTTCCTTGACCGTGACTTCCACATCCGAGCGACTGTTCAAGCGCCGCACATCGGTCAGGGAGAACGGCCCGGCCGGCACCACCGTGGAATGAATCAACTTGCCGTTCTGGCGCACTTCGACCTGGGCCGGGCTATTGGCGATGCCGTTGATGGTCGCGCCCTGGTTCTGGTCCTGCAGGGCGGTTTCGGTGAGGACCTGCGCGCCGGTGATCTGGGTGCCCGCCAGCACCGGGTTGTACAGGCTGATCTGGCCGGCCTGCAGCACCGCCTGTTGGGCGGCGAAGGTGCGTTGGGCGTAGGCATCCAGGTGGGTGGTGCGTGAATAGTTGTCCTGCCAGGTGCGCACCTGGCGGCTGCGCACAATCCAGTCGCCGGCGTTGAAACCGACCTCGGTGTTGGCCGAGCCGAAGCGGCTGTTGTCGTCGTCGTATTCGTTGTACAGCCCGGTCAGGTCATAGTTGAGCAGGCCGGCAAAGCCCCCGGTCTGGTAGCCGGAAATGTCCTGGGTGACGGGGCGCAGTGCATCCGTCGGCACCACCAGTGACAGGGTCAGGGCGGCGGGGTCCTGCTCGATCACGGTCTGCGGATAGGCTTGGATAAACCCGTAGCACGCGCCGTATTGCGCACTGTCGATGGCTTGCTCGGGCACGTTGAGGTTGCCTGCGTCCAGCAGCCCGCGGGTGAAACACAAAGCGCCTTGCTGGTCGAAGACCGCGTCCACGCGTTCGCGGCGCTGGCCGTTGACGGTCAGGTTGACCGCGTGGCGTCCGGGGGCGAAGCGTGGGGCCTCCAGCAGCAGGTGGGCCAGTTGGGGGTCGATGCCCCGTTGGGACAGGGTCTGGGGGTCGAAAGTGCCCCGGGTTGCGGTCTCGTCGGCCAGGCTTTCGCCGCCGGGCAGCGTGCTGCCCAGGGCCAGTGCCAGGAGCCAGCGCGAGCGGCGCGATGAAAAACCGGGCACGGCGTTGCCGTCGCGGTCAGTGGTTACTGTGCTCACAAGGTCGTACTCAATGTGGTGACCTTCAATGGGAGGTCACTTCGTTATCAGGGCGCAGGCCTGTGTGTGCCGGCGCCTGGGGTCAGCGGGTCAGAGGCGCGTCGTAGGGCGCCACGGCAAAGCCGTATACGGTGGCCGGTTGCAGTTGCACGGTGGTTGCGCCCGGTGCGCTGGCGGTAACCTGCAAGGTTTCCCCCGGCAGCACATAAGTGCGTGGCAGCAGCGCCGAGCCGTTGCCGGGCAGCAAACGCAGCTCCTGGGCCAGGCGGACCACATAAGGCGTAGGGTTGTGCACGCTCAACTGCTGTTGGTCGAGGCGCCAGGTCAGGCCGGTCCAGGGCGAACGATTGGGCGCCAGGCCCTTGGGGTGCAGGATCACCGGCAGGTTCTGGCGCACCGTCACACCCACCCGTGCATGCCCGGCCTGGGCTTGCGAGCGTCCTTGCGGCATGCCTTCGAAAATCACTCGTTTCAGGCGTTGGGTTTTCAGCGGCTCGGGCGATTGCAGGATGAACCGGATCAGTTGGCTCTTGGACGGCTCGACCCGGGCCAACGGCGGCGTGACGAACAGCAGGGTGGCCTTGTCTTCGGGGATGTCTTCCAGGGTGACGTGCAGCAGGGCGAGCCGCGAGTCAGTGTTGGTCACTGACACCGACGCTTCGCCGTCGGCTTCGTTGACGATGACCACCGACGTGTCGGGCACCATACCGTCGGCCAGCACCCATGTGGGGCCGCCGAATGTCAGGGCCAGCGCACCGAGGTAGAGACTGGCGTAGCGGATGGCCGTGAAGGCTCGGGTTGAAAAGGGCAGAGGGGACATGGCTACAAATACCTCAGGTCAAGCACGATGGAACCGTCCAGGGGGACTTCCTGCTTGAGGGTCAAATAGGCGGCCGCATTGATCGACGTGTTGACTTGCAAGGTGGCCGTGATCTGGCGGTGCGGTTCCGGCACCAACGTGCCGGGGTGGGCGAACCCCATGTAATTGTTCGGGTAGGCATTGGTTTCCGGGAACCAGGTCTGTCCCTGATTGCTGGAGGCCAGCACTAGCACGCGCTCGCCGTCGCCCATCACGTCGCGAAAGGCAATGGACACGGTGCCGAGTCGCTCGGTGGGGACGTGGACGTTGTGGCCCAGGCCGTAGTAAAAGCCCGGGCCCAGGGATGAGTCGGCGCGGTTGTCCAAACCCACCAATACAAACAGCACCGAGTCGTTGCAGCTCACGTCCAAGTCCAGGGCTTGGGTGGGCAAGACACTGAACTCGAATTGGTTGAGCGTGTGTGCCGGCACCCTGCCGTGGTCGACGATGCCGTTGGCCGATAACGTCGGTGTGCACGCGCTGGGCGTGATCAGCCCGGTCACATTCAGTTCGGTGCTGGATGCCGCCAGTGCAGCGCAGCCGCCACTCAGCAGGCAAAACAGGGCAAGAAGGCGTGAAGAGGTGTGCTTCATGGGGGAGGTTCACCGGTTGCCTGGTTCATCGTTTCAACAGGGCAGCGGCAGGTGCGATGACCTGCCGCTGTGCGTTTCAAAGTGGGCTTACAGGTAGCGCACCGTGACGGTCACCGAGCCGTCGATGGCCACCTCGTTGGTCAGCGTCAACTGGCTGGATGGGGCGATTTTCGGGCTGACGGTCAGGTCCGAGGTCAGCACCTGCACCGGGATGGGCGCGTCGACGGCGGTGTCGGCCACCGAGATCAGGTTGTCGGGCGTCAAGTTGCGTGCAACGACCCAGGTGACACCGCCGTCGACAGAGGTGATCGGCCGGCCCGCCACGCCATCGGCGACCGGCGTGTTCAGGCTGAGGGTCATGGCGCCGAGCTTTTGCGTGCCGTTGATCAGGCCCAGGCCGAACTCAGTGATGTCGCCGCCGTAATTAGAACCGGGTCGGTTGTCGTCGGCGTCCAGGGCCATGAGGGTGGCCGCATCGCAGGTGACCGTCAGTTGTACGGTCTGCTCGGTGAGCGGGGTGACCTGGTCGACATTCAAGTCCCTGGCGGAAATCTTGCCGTAGTCCACCGACCCACTGTTGGACAGGGCGGGTGTGCACGCGCTGGGCGTGATCATGCCCTTGACGGTCAGGTCGACGCTGGAGGCGGCGAAGGCGCTGGCGCTGCCGATCAGCAGGGTGGCAGCGAGCAGAGTGTTGAGGGATACATTCATGGTCAGTCTCCAAAGAAAGAAGGCGAAAAAAGGGTTACCAGTACTTGAGCTGCAACGTCGCGTGCCCATCGATGGGCAACTCGTCGAGCAGGGTCAGGCCGCTGGCGGGGGCGATGATGGTGAAGGCGCGCAGGCGCGCACTGAGTTCGGTGATGGCAATGGGGGTATAGGGCGCTCCCGCTGCCGAAAAGGCGGTCAATGCCGCGTGCCCCAGGTAGGACGACGGTCCCCAGCTTGCACCGCCGTCACGGGACATGATGGTCTGCACCGGCGCCGTGTCGGCCACCGGCTCGAACAGCCCGAGTGCGACGCTGCCCAACTTCTGGTCGTCGTTGACCATCCCCAGTCCGTGGAACACCGGGTTGATCGCTGATGTGCCGCTGCGGTTATCCACTGTGGTGAGGGTGAAGTGGGTGGCGCCTTCGCAATGCACTTGCAGCAGCATCTCGCCCGGTTGCAGGCGGGTGGGCAGGTCGATGTCCAGGTCCCGGCCGGTCAGCTTGCCATGATCGACGACACCGTCATTGGACAGGCTTGGGGTGCATGAGCTGGGCGTAATGGTGCCCGTAACGCTCAGGTCGGTATTGCTGGCCGCGAAGGTTGCGGGGGCGCAGGCGGCCAGCAGGAGGGCAAGTGTGGCGCGGGTTCTTCTGTCCATCGGCACGGGTCCTTGTGTGAAGAGAAAAGAGGGGATTACAGGTAGCGCATTTCCAGGGTGGCCGAGCCGTTGAGTAGATACTCCTCGGTCAGGGTCAGGCCGCGGGTGGCGGCGATGTAGCCGTATATGAGCAGGTTGCTGGTCAAGTTGCGGATCGGAACCGGTGCCCAGGCCCCGCCTGAGTCGTCGCCGAAACCGGCGAGTCGACCACGGATCCACAATGCGTTTGGCGAGCTCTGGATCCAGGTGACACCGTTGTCTCGTGAGGACAGGGTGGAGATCGGCAGACCTTCGGCGGTGGAGCTGTTCAGCCCCAGGTGGTAAGCACCGATGGAGCGGTTCTGGTTGATCACCCCCAGGCCGTAGGAGGTATCGCCGCCGCCTTGACCATTCTCCAAGGCATGAAATGCAAACAACGTTGCGGCGTCGCATTCCACGCTCAGTTGCAGGTTGGCGGTCGGCAAGACCGTGGCGCTTTCCACGTAGAGGTCGGCGAAGGCAATCTTGCCGTAGTCGACAACGCCGCCTGAGCTGAGGGTAGGCGTGCAGGCGTTCGGGGTGATCACACCCGTGACGTTCAGGTCGGTACTGCTGGCAGCCAGCGCAGGGGTGGCTGCGGCCATCAGTAAGGTGGTGAGAAGCAGGGAATGTGGGACTTTCATTTGAACAACATATTCCTGAGCAAAGTGTTGGCACGAAGGGCAGTGAGTGGCTCGGGTGAGGCGCTGGCGTCGAGGGTTGGATTGTTTTTGTGGGCGACGACGCGCCTTCTGGTTGTGTTGAGCCGGGACGCATTTAACGCCCGTTCCCGACGGTGGCGGAATGCAACAATTACGATAGTGATGCCGCCGGATGAACCTCTGCAGCGTCGATTGAAACGGCTGACGCGCTTGTAAGAAAAAGTGCTTAGTCGTAGTTGTTGTATCGCCCTATTACATTCATTCGGATATTTTTCGCGCTCTCTTAATCCGCACAGTCTGTTTTTTTGAACAGGTCTGAATGTAGTTGCGCGAAAAGTTCGAGTGAAATCGTCCGGCAGGTCATCAACCTTTCAGGCGTCTCCCTGCGCCAGGTGCACGCCTGGTGAGCTGATCGCTCTGCATGAGGTTGTTATGCCGGGCAATGATCCACGTCGTCATCCGCGCAAGGCCTCGCACTCGACTGCCGCGCCATCCCATTGGCAGCAAGCCAGAGTCCTGGTGGCCGACGACCATGCCACCTACCGGTTGCTGGTGGGGTCGTTGCTCCAGGTGCTGGGTGTCGGCCACGAAACCTGCAGCGACGGGCGCATGGCGTTGCAGGCCTTGGCTGCGCGTCACTTTGATCTGGTCATCAGCGATTGCCGAATGCCGGTCATGGATGGTTATGCCATGACGCGCGAATTACGCCGACGCGAACGGGCTGCGGGCAGACCGTGTGTTCCCGTCATCGCCATGACCGGTCGCCTGGGTCGGGAAGAGATTCGCCGTTGCCTGGAATGCGGGATGGATGGGTGGCTGGTCAAACCGGTCAGCCTGAGGCAGTTGCGCGAGTTACTCACCGAATGGTTGGCGCCAAGGCCGTTGCATGCGGAGCAGCGCAAGCAGTCGTTGCCGCGTCGACGCGAAGCGCTGCCTTCGCGTGCCCGCCTTATCGCGACCTTTGGTTCCTGGACGGTGGTAGAGGCGATGTTGGCGAGCCTGGTGCTCGAGGCCCGGGACGACCTGGCAGTGCTGGAGCAGGCGCGCGTCAGCGGGGATGCCCTGTTGACCTCGCAGCGCTTGCACCGCCTGGCGGGCAGTGTGGCGTTCCTGGGGGCAACGCGATTGGAGCAGCACGCCGCCAGGTTGATTGACCGCGTGCAGGCCAGCGGGGTGGAGGTGAATCGGCAGGCACTCGAGCTGTTTCATCGTGACGTCGAACGTTACCTGCAGCGTTTGCATCAACTCTGAATCCAGGGATTTGTAAGAGTTTTCATGTATGAAGTGTAGGAATAATCTGTATGTAATTTCTTTTTATTGTGTGGGCTAAATGTTGCTCTCCAATAACTAGGGGGAGTAGGAAGAGCCGTCCAGTTATTTCAGGTTGTTGCATAGGGCTGAGCGAGCTATTTTGCATGTATTCAAATTGCCATCATGGGTAACGACGATGATTCGCATAATTATTGCTGACGATCACCCCATCGTCCGTATTGGGCAAAAAGTGGTAATTGAAGCCAGTGGTAAGTGCAAAGTCGTAGGGGAGGCCAATGGTCCGGATGAATTGCTGGCGCTGGTGAACAGTACCGCTTGCGACGCCATCGTGACCGACTTTGCCATGCCGGGCGATCAGCAGGCGGATGGCTACGGACTGCTGGGTTTGTTGCACCGGCAATACCCGAGGTTGCCGGTGATCCTGGTGACCATGTTCGCCAACGTGGTCACGTTGCGCGAGGCATTCGCCCATGGCGCGCGGGCGATCGTGGCCAAGAGCGCGTCTGCACGGGAGCTGCCCCTGGCGCTGCGGGCGGTGGTCGAGGGGCGTACGTTTGTCAGTGAGTGCCTGCGCCTGCAGATGGAGCAGACCCAACTGGCGCATCCGTCCCAGCCACAATTGTCTGGCAAGGAGCGAGAGGTGGTAAGAATGCTCGCCAGCGGCATGACCGTCAGCCAGATCGCCGCGCGGGTCAACCGCAGTATCTCGACCATCAGCAAACAGAAGAGCACGGCCATGCAGCGGCTATGCATTTCCACCGATGTGGATCTTTTCACCTATGCGCGGCAAAGCGGCATGGTGCCTTAGTTGTTGTGCATGGCGTGAAAGTTTCAGATTTATTATGTAGTTAATCAGGATATTCGTATTACTTGTATGGGGCAGTAGTGTGGGGCGAGTTAGTGTGTGTTCATGTACCCGGCAGTGATAAGTCGGCGGCATAACTACCTATGTCCAACACAGGGTCAGGCGGAGGCGAGTGTCTTGTTATTCGACAAGGCAAGCGTTTCCGTTTTGCCTTGAATGCGAGCACTTGAATAAATGAAACAATCACTTTCCCTTGTTACCAGCGCTTTTCTATTGATGGGCGCCTCGAACTTGTTTGCGGCTTCCAGTATTGACCTGAGTGTCGTGGGTGCCTTGACCCCTTCCGCCTGCACCCCGGCTTTGTCCGGCGGCGGCGTGGTGGATCATGGCAAGATTTCCATGAGTGATCTTCCTTTTGACGCCTACCTGCCTGAGGCGACGCTGGCGTTGAGTGTCAACTGCGAAGCATCGACGCTGATGGCGGTTATGGCTACCGACAATCGCCCCGGTACTGCTTGGTACGGCTACGACACTGATAGCGCATTTGGCCTGGGACTTTACAATAGCCGGCGGTGGGGCGGGTATCAGCTCCTCGTGAAAAACGTCCAGGCGGACGGTGCAGCGGCACCGGCGATTGAGTCCGTGGATGGCAAAACCTGGTTTCCCGCGCCCGAAGACCAAACCTGGCAAGTGGGCTGGATGCGTTCGGTGGGGGCGGTCGGTGAAGTTGACGCGCTGCCGGTACCGGTCCAGAACCTGGCAATGGAAGTATTGATCCAGACCCGCGTCAGGAAGCCTACGGGCGCTACCGAGGAAGTCCCTTTGGACGGCAGCGCCACCCTGAGCATCTTCTACCTCTGACCCACCCTCGCTTATCCACCGGGTGAATGAGCATGGTGTTTCCGAGCGCCGCGGATTATCGTGCTGGCCTTATGCCGATAACTGCGGAGCCTGCCCATGAGTGATGCCCACAACGCCTTGATCACCGAGTTCTACAGCGCGTTCCAGCGCCTGGACGCTGAAGCCATGTCGGCCTGCTACACCGACGATGTGGTCTTCAGCGACCCAGCCTTCGGTGAACTGCGCGGCCGGGATGCCGGTGACATGTGGCGCATGCTCACCACCCGCGCCAAGGATTTCTCCCTGACCTTCGACAATGTGCGCAGCGACGACCGTAGCGGTGGCGCTCACTGGGTGGCGACTTACCTGTTCAGCGCCACCGGTAATACGGTGGTCAATGATATCCAGGCGCGCTTTGTGTTTCGCGACGGCAAGATCTGCGAACACCATGACAGCTTCGACCTGTGGCGCTGGTCGCGCCAGGCCTTGGGCACCAAGGGCTTGTTGCTGGGGTGGACGCCGCTGGTGAAAAACGCCGTGCGCGCCCAGGCACGTAAAGGCTTGAAGGCATTCCAGGCCAGTCGTTGATAAGCTTGGCAATTCCTATGCCTTGCCGAATCGATCCGTGAATACGCCTGACCCCAAACCCTGGTTCGTCTACCTGGTGCGCGCCGCCAATGGCGCGCTGTATTGCGGCATCAGCAATGACCCGGTGCGTCGGTTTGCCTCGCACCAGAGCGGCAAGGGCGCACGGTTTTTCCTGTCCAGCCCGGCCGTTGCGCTGGTGTACACCGAGCAATGCGCGAGCAAGGGCGAGGCCCTGCGCCAGGAACGCTTGATCAAGAAGTTGAAGAAGAGCGCCAAGGAGTGCCTGGCGGCAAGCGGCTCATTGATTTGACTGATGGGTTCCCATCATGCCCGCGCCAGGGTTTGCAGGCTAAGCTAGCGATTCACTTCTCTAGCGGAGCCTGGCATGTCCGAATTGATCCTGCACCACTACCCGCAGTCCCCCTTCGCTGAAAAAGCCCGGCTGTTGCTGGGCTACAAGGGCTTGTCCTGGCGCTCGGTGCATATCTCGCCGGTGATGCCCAAGCCGGATCTCACCGCGCTGACCGGCGGCTATCGCAAGACCCCTGTGCTGCAAATCGGTGCCGATATCTACTGCGACACCGCGTTGATCGCCCGGCGCCTGGAGCAGGAAAAAGCCGCGCCGGCACTGTTTCCCCAGGGCCTGGAACTGGTTACCCAAGGCTTCGCCGCCTGGGCCGATTCGGTGGTGTTTTCCCATGCGGTGGCGCTGGTGTTCCAGCCCGAATCCCTGGCGGTCAAGTTCGCCAAGGTGCCGCCGGAAATGCTGCAGGTGCTGGTGGCGGATCGCAGCAAGCTGTTCAGCGGTGGCACGGCGACTCGGGTGCAATTGGATGTAGCCAAGCATCAATGGCCGGCGATTGTCAGCCGCATCGACCAGCAACTGCAGCACCAGGCCGGGGATTTCCTGTTCGGCGAGCCATCGATTGCCGACTTTTCCCTGGCCCATCCCTTGTGGTTCCTCAAAGGCTCTTCAGTGACGTCGCCTTTGGTAGACGCCCATCCCGCCGTCGCCGCCTGGTTGGATCGTGTGCTGGGCTTCGGCCACGGTACATCCACTCAGATGAGCGCCGAGCAAGCCCTGGACGTGTCGCGCAATGCGGCACCGGCTGCGCTGCCCGAAGAACTGTTTGAAGACTTGAACGGTTTCAAGGCAGGCCAGCAGGTGACCATCTCCGCCACTGACTACGGCACCGACCCTGTCGCCGGCGAATTGCTGTTTGCCGGGCGTGAAGAGCTGATCCTGCGCCGCACCGATGAGCGCGCGGGCACCGTGCATGTGCATTTCCCGCGCATCGGTTTTCGCATCCAGGCGCAGTAGGGAAAAATATTTGCAAATAAAAGTGAGGTAAATCCACCGCCCAACCGTGTAGTGCTTGAAACTGCGATCTATTCGCATTAACAGCGTTTTCTACACGGGTTCTCACAGCATGAAGTCAGCGGCGGGCGGTTGGGTAAAACAGTGGCTGGGAGCCTCGGCATTGGCGGTATCGGGGCTGGCGTTGCTGCCCCTGAGCGTGGCGCAGGCGCAGGAGCAGCAAAGTGCCCAGTTCAACTTTGCCCTGGCAGCCAAGCCGCTGCCCCAGGCCCTGAGCGATTTCAGCCGGGTCACCGGGATCAGCGTGATCTACACCGACGAAGCGCCCTACGGCATCAAGGCCCCGGCGGTCAGCGGCCAGATGAGCGCCACCCAGGCCCTGCAACGCCTGCTGGGCAGTTCCGGCCTGACCTTCCGCCAGATCGACGCACGCACCCTGGCCCTTGAGCCGGCGCCTACCGAAGGCGCGGTCAACCTTGGCGCCACCACCATCAGCGGTGCCAACCAGACCCAGGACAGCACCAGCTACCAACCACCGCCCACCAGCTCGGTGATGCGCTCCCATGGCCTGCTGCTGGAAACCCCGCAGACCGTCAACGTGGTGCCGGCCCAGGTGTTGCGCGATCAGACCCCGCGCAACCTGGATGACGCCCTGGGCAATATCAGCGGCATTACCCAGGCCAATACCCTCGCCAGCACCCAGGACGCGGTGATGCTGCGCGGCTTTGGCGACAACCGTAACGGCTCGATCATGCGCGACGGCATGCCCATCGTGCAGGGCCGCGCGCTGAACGCCACGGCGGAGCGGGTCGAAGTACTCAAGGGCCCGGCGTCGTTGCTGTATGGCATCCAGGATCCGGGCGGCGTGGTTAACATCGTCAGTAAAAAGCCTGAACTGGTCCAGTCCACCGCCCTCACCGTACGCGGCTCCACCTTCGGTGACGGCAAGAACGGCAGCGGCGGCAGCCTCGACACCACCGGCCCGATTGGCGACAGCGGCCTGGCCTATCGGCTGATCGTCGATCATGAAGATGAGGATTACTGGCGCAACTTCGGCACCCACCGCGAGAGCCTGATCGCGCCGTCGCTGGCCTGGTATGGCGACAGCACCAAACTGCTGTTCGCCTACGAGCACCGCGAATTCCTCACGCCCTTCGACCGTGGCACCGCCATCGACAAATCCAACCACCCGCTGGACATCCCGGCCACACGTCGTTTGGATGAACCGTTCAACAACATGGAAGGCCGTTCCGACCTGTACCGCTTCGAAGCCGACCACGACCTGAACGACGACTGGAAAGCCCACTTCGGCTACAGCTGGAACCGCGAAACCTATGACGCCAGCCAGGTGCGCGTCAGTGCGGTGGGTAATAATGGCGCCCTGACCCGCAGGATGGACGGCACCAAGGGTGCGATCACCACTGACCGCTTTACCACCGCGAGCCTTGAAGGCAAGGTCAATGTGTTCGGCCTGCAGAACGATCTGGTGTTTGGCCTGGATGATGAGTACCGCAAGATCTACCGGGCTGACCTGATTCGCCAGAACTCCCGTGGCACCTTCAACTACAACAACCCGGTGTATGGCAACGAAGTGGCGGGTACTACCGTCAGCCCCGCCGACAGCGCCCAGACCGACCTGCTGCGCAGCGACTCGCTGTTCTTCCAGGATGCGATTCACCTCAACGACCAGTGGATTTTTGTCGCCGGTGCGCGCTACCAGATGTATGACCAATACGCGGGCAAGGGCGTACCGTTCAAGGCCAACACCAACGGCAACGGCCAGGCCTGGGTACCGCGTGCAGGGCTGGTGTACCGCTACACCGACGAGCTGTCGTTCTACGGCAGCTACACCGAATCGTTCAAACCCAACTCCACCATCGCCGCCTTGGCCGATGGCAGCACGCTGACCGGCGACCTGACGCCCGAGAAATCCAAGTCCTGGGAGCTGGGCGCCAAGCTCGACATCCCCGGGCGTATCACCGCCAGTGCTGCGTTGTTCAACATCGACAAACGCAATGTGCTGGTGTCATCGGAAGTGGCTGGAAGCACCATCTATAGTCTGGCTGGCCAGGTGCGCTCCCGTGGCCTGGAACTGGACGCCACCGGGCAACTGACCGACAAGTGGAGCGTGATCGGCAGCTACGCCTACACCGACGCGGAAGACACCAAGGACAAGGACCCGACCCTGGAAGGCAACCGCCTGCAGAACGTGGCCAAGCACACCGGCTCGCTGTCGGTGGCCTATGACTTCGGCAATGTGTTCGGTGGCGATCAGTTGCGGGTAGGCACCGGCGCGCGGTATGTCGGCGAGCGAGCAGGCGATGCCGCCAACGACTTCACCCTGCCGGGGTATACCGTGGCGGATGCGTTTGCCACGTACGACACCAAGATTGATGGGCAGAAGGTCAAGTTCCAGCTCAACGTGAAGAACATGTTCGACCGCGTCTACTACACCTCGGCGGCCAGCCGGTTGTTTGTGTCCATGGGCGATGCGCGGCAGGTGTCGGTGTCGAGCACCCTGGAGTTCTGATGCGCCTATTGTGTGGCGAGCCTGCTCGCCACAGGGGGAGGGAGCTGTTAGCGTTGCTGCCACTGACAGCTTTAGGAAAACGCTACTGATGTACTTTGGAAAATGGATACCCACCAGCGGGCTGCTGGTGGGCTTGAGCTTTTTGCTGGTTGGCTGCGCGAGTGTTTCCCAGACCTCCACCCCAACCATCATCGACCAATTGATGGCCGACCCGGCCCTCCATGGCGCCACTGTTTCCCTGATGGTGCGTGATGCCCGCAGCGGCAACACCCTCTATCAACACAACCCGCGAACCCGCCTGATTCCCGCATCCAATCTCAAGTTGCTCACCACCGCAGCCGCGATGGATGTGTTGGGGCCGCAGTATCGTTTTTCCACGCAACTGTTGAGCAACGGCACGCAGCAGGGCGAGCGTCTCAGCGGCAACCTGTACCTCAAGGGCCTGGGCGATCCGACCACGCAATTCGCCGACTACCAGGCATTGGCGGCACAGCTTGCAGCCCTGGGCGTGCGTCAGGTCCAGGGTGACCTGGTGTTCGACGATACCTTTTTCGACGCCGAACGCTTGGGCGTGGATTGGGCCCAGGACGACGAAAGCACCTACTACGGCGCGCAGATTTCGGCGTTGACTGTGTCACCCAATGCAGATTTTGATGCGGGCACGCTGCTGGTCACGGCGAAGGCTCCCGCCGTGGTGGGTCAACCGGTCAGCGTGGTGGTGAGCCCGGCAACCGACTATGTGCAAGTGAACAACCGCGCCGTCAGCGGCCCCGGCAACAGCTATGGCATTACCCGCCAGCACGGCACCAACCTGCTGCAACTCAGCGGTGCGCTGGCCCCAGGCAAGCAAAGCCGGCAGTGGGTGAGTGTGTGGGAGCCGACGCAACTGGTGGCCAACCTGTTTGAACAGGCGCTGGCGCAGCAGGGTATCCAGGTGCTGGGCCGTCGTGTGATAGGCAGTGCAAGTCCAGAGACGGCCAAGGTGCTGGCCGAACATCAGTCGGCACCGTTGCAGGAACTGATCACGCCGCTGCTCAAGCTGTCGAACAACAACATGTCCGAAGCCTTGCTCAAGGCCATGGGGCGCAAGACGTCCAACGCAGGCACGGCACAGGCGGGGGTTGCTGCGGTGGCGGACTTCATGCGGCGCCAGGGCCTGGACCCGATGACGCTGAGCCAGGTCGATGGTTCGGGTCTGTCGCGGCGCAACCTGGTGTCTTCCCAGGGGCTCACTGATTTGCTGCTGGCGACGGCCAGACAGCCCTGGTTCGACGCCTGGTACAACGCCTTGCCGATTGCCGGCAACGCCGACCGCATGACCGGTGGCAGCCTGCGCTACCGCCTGCGCGGGACGGCTGCGCAAAACAACCTGCACGCCAAGACCGGCTCCATGGCCGGTGTGTCGTCGTTGAGCGGCTACATCACCGACGCCGAGGGCCGGCGCCTGGTGTTTTCAATGATCAGCAATAACTACCTGAGCACCGCCGCACCGATCCGCGCCCTGGAAAACCGTGTGGCGCTGGCCCTGGTGCAATGGCACGACTAGCTCAGGACTGATAACCCATACGCCAACTCACAGCCCGGCTCGCCGCCAGCAAGCGCTGCGCCGCCGGGCCGTCTTCATCGGCGTGGAACAACGAGGTGGGGCCGACCACGGTCATCACCGCCGCCACCTGCCCGATGGCATTGAACACCGGCGCCGACAGCGCATCGACACCGGGCATCAGCAAACCATGCACAAAATGCAGGCCACGGCTGCGGATCTGTTCACAGGTGGTGGCGTAGGCCTGGTCGTCCGCCAGAGCGTGGGCGATGCCGGCCTGGATCTCACGCTCGCGCAGCTCAACGGTTTCCCGCGACGGCAGGAAGGCGCTGAACACCAGCCCAGTGGATGAACTGAGCAGCGGCAGCACCGAGCCCAGTTGCGTTACCACCGTCACTGCGCGCACTGCTGGTTCGATCTGCACCACGGTCGCGCCCTGGTTGCCCCACACTGCCAAAAAGCAGGTTTCATTCAGTTCATCGCGCAACTCCGCCAGGGGCATGGCACCGACTTTCAGTACGTCCATGCTGCCCAGCGCCGCCAGGCCAACCCGTAACGCTTCGCGGCCCAGGCCATAGTGGTTGGTGGCGGTGTTCTGTTCGGCGAAACCCGAGGCGATCAGCGCCTGCAGATAACGGTGCACCTTGCTGGCTGGCATCTGTACATGTTCGGCCAGGCGTGACAGCGACGTTGCCGGGGACAACTCGGCCAGGGCCTTGAGGATATCGGTGCCCACTTCGGCCGAGCGGACTTTCTGTTTACCGGTGTCGCGGGGCTTTTCCATGGAGGGGCGAGAATCCGAGAGATGAATGGGCGTCTTTATAGCTTGACGGTCGATAGTGATCAAATTACGTTATGCGTAACTGGATTACGATAAAAACAACTTCCGTACAGAGGATGATCCATGAACCTCGAATACCTGTCGGGCTTCGGCAATGAATTCGCCAGCGAAGCCTTGCCCGGCGCCCTGCCCGTCGGCCAGAACTCCCCGCAAAAAGCGCCCTATGGGCTGTACACCGAACTGTTCTCCGGCACCGCGTTCACCATGGCCCGCAGCGAAGCCCGACGTACCTGGCTGTACCGCATCCAGCCGTCGGCCAATCACCCGGCGTTTATCAAGCTGGAGCGGCAGTTGGCCGGTGGGCCGTTGGGGGCGGTGACGCCCAATCGACTGCGCTGGAACCCTTTAGATATCCCGAGCGAGGCGACGGACTTTATCGATGGGCTGGTAAGGATGGTGGCCAATTCGGGTTCGGAAAAACCCTCGGGCATCAGCATTTATAACTACCGCGCCAACCGCTCCATGGAGCGTGTGTTCTTCAACGCCGATGGCGAGTTGTTGATTGTTCCCGAGCAAGGCCGCCTGCGCATCGCCACCGAGCTTGGCGTGTTGGAAGTGGCGCCGCTGGAAATCGTTGTGTTGCCCCGTGGCCTGAAGTTCCGCGTCGAGCTGCTGGATGCGCAAGCGCGCGGTTACGTCGCCGAGAACCATGGTGCACCCTTGCGTTTGCCGGACCTGGGTCCTATCGGCAGCAACGGCTTGGCCAATCCGCGTGATTTCCTGACGCCGATTGCCCACTACGAAGATGTGAAGAAACCTACAACGCTGGTACAGAAATTCCTCGGCGAACTCTGGGCCTGCGAGCTGGACCATTCCCCGCTCAACGTGGTCGCCTGGCACGGCAACAACGTGCCGTACAAATACGACCTGCGCCGCTTCAACACGATTGGTACCGTCAGCTTCGATCACCCGGACCCGTCGATCTTCACCGTATTGACCTCGCCCACCAGTACCCACGGCCTGGCCAACCTCGACTTCGTGATCTTCCCGCCGCGCTGGATGGTGGCCGAGAACACCTTCCGCCCGCCATGGTTCCACCGCAACCTGATGAACGAATACATGGGCCTGATCCAGGGCGCCTACGACGCCAAGGCCGAAGGCTTCCTGCCGGGTGGCGCATCCTTGCACAGCTGCATGAGCGCCCATGGCCCGGACGGCGAGACCTGCACCAAGGCCATCAATGTGGAACTGGCGCCGCACAAGATCGATAACACCATGGCGTTCATGTTCGAGACCAGCCAAGTGCTGCGCCCGACCCAATTCGCCCTGGACTGCCCGCAACTGCAACCTTCCTATGACGCGTGCTGGGCCTCGCTGCCTGCCACCTTCAACCCGAACCGGAGATAACCCATGACTCAGCCCACACTTACCCGCAGTTGGGTGGCCTCCGCCAACGGTCACACCGACTTCCCCCTGCAGAACCTGCCGCTGGGTGTGTTCAGCATCAACGGCGCGGCACCACGCGTCGGTGTGGCGATTGGTGACTCGATCCTGGATTTGCATGCCGCCATCGACGAGTTCAGTGGCGAGGCCCGCCGCGCCGTCGAGGCCACCGCTGGTGGTCAACTGAACGCCTTGTTTGAACTGGGCCGTGGCCCGCGCGTGGCCCTGCGCGAGCGTTTGCTGGAGCTGCTGGCCGAAGGCAGCCAGCTGCAAACCCGCGAGGCGCAGGTACTGCACCGCGCCGCCGATTGCCAGATGCACGTACCGGCACGGATCAACGACTACACCGACTTCTACGTCGGCATCGAGCACGCGCAGAACGTCGGCAAATTGTTCCGTCCCGACAACCCGCTGCTGCCCAACTACAAGTACGTGCCGATTGGCTACCACGGCCGCGCCTCGACTATCCGCGCCTCGGGCACCGACGTGCGCCGTCCCAAGGGCCAGACCCTGCCGGCCGGCCAGACCGAGCCGACCTTCGGCCCGTGCGCACGCCTGGACTACGAGTTGGAGCTGGGTATCTGGATCGGCCAGGGCAATGCGATGGGCGATTCAATCGCCATCGGCGACGCGGCGGACCACATCGCCGGTTTCTGCCTGCTCAATGACTGGTCGGCGCGGGATATCCAGGCCTGGGAATACCAGCCGTTGGGGCCGTTCCTGTCGAAAAGCTTCATCACCACGATCTCCCCGTGGGTGGTCACGGCGGAAGCACTTGAGCCGTTCCGCAAAGCGCAACCGCCACGCCCTGAAGGCGATCCGCAACCGTTGTCGTACCTGCTGGATAAACGTGACCAGGCTGCCGGTGCCCTGGATATCGAATTGGAAGTGTTGCTGACCACCGCCGCGATGCGCGAACAGAAGCTGCCGGCATTTCGGTTGGCCCTGAGCAACAGCCTGCATATGTACTGGACCGTTGCGCAGTTGGTGGCGCACCACAGTGTGAATGGCTGCCAGTTGCAGGCCGGTGACCTGTTTGGTTCGGGCACCTTGTCCGGGCCGCAGGCGGGCCAGTTCGGCAGCCTGTTGGAAATGACCGAAGGCGGCAAAAAGGCGGTCGAGTTGCCGTCTGGCGAGGTGCGCAAATTCCTCGAAGATGGCGATGAAATCATCCTGCGTGCACGCTGCAGCAGGGAAGGCTTTGCCTCCATCGGCTTCGGCGAATGCCGTGGCACCGTGGTCGCGGCGCGCTAGGAGGGCAGGGCGATGGAGCTCTACACCTACTACCGTTCCACTTCGTCGTACCGGGTGCGCATTGCCCTGGCGCTCAAGGGCCTGGATTTCACCGCCGTGCCGGTCAACCTGCTGGTACCGGCGGGCGGTGCCAATCGCCAGCCCGAGTACCTGGCGATCAACCCGCAGGGCCGTGTGCCGGCGTTGCGCACCGATGAGGGCGAGCTGTTGATTCAATCGCCGGCGATCATCGAATACCTGGAAGAACGTTATCCACAGGCACCGCTGCTCTCCAACGATCTGCCGACCCGAGCCCATGAACGGGCGGTGGCGTCGATCATCGGCTGCGATATTCATCCGCTGCACAATTCCAGTACCCAGAATCTGCTGCGCCAGTGGGGGCATGACGAGGCGCAACTGCTGGAATGGATCGGCCATTGGATCAGCCAGGGGTTGGGTGCGGTGGAGCAGTTGATCGGCGACACAGGGTTTTGCTTCGGCGAGCAGCCGGGGCTGGCCGATACGTTCCTGATTCCCCAGTTGTACGCGGCGGAACGCTTCAAGGTGCCATTGGCGGCGTACCCGCGCATCGGGCGGGTGGCGGCGTTGGCGGCGCAGCATCCGGCGTTTGTGAAGGCGCACCCCGCCAATCAACCTGACACGCCTTAGGACCCAATGTGGGAGGGGGCTTGCCCCCGATTGCGGTCTATCGGCAATGAATGCGTCGACGGTGCCACCGTATTCGGGGGCAAGCCCCCTCCCACATTTTGACTGCGACACCCTTATAAAAATAATAGGTACCTTGCGATGCACAATCAGATTGCCAGCTTTCGCGCGGCACTCGACGCCCGTCCGGTGTCGCGCTATCAGTGGTTGATTCTCCTGTTACTGGCGCTGCTGCTGGTGACCGATGGCTACGACGCCCAGGTCCTGGGTTATGTGGTGCCGGCACTGGCGCAGGATTGGGGGTTGGAGAAGGCTGCCTTCGGCCCGGTGTTCAGCGCCAACCTGCTCGGGCTGACCTTGGGCTCGTTGCTGGTCACGCCGCTGGCGGATCGTTTCGGTGTGCGCCGTATCCTGCTCGGCTGTGTGCTGATCTACGCCACCCTGACTGTGCTGATGGTGTTCGCCAACTCGCTGACCACGTTGATGGCCGCACGCTTTATCTGCGGCATTGGCATGGGCGGCGCCATGCCGAGTGCGATGGCCTTGATGTCGGACTATTCCCCACCACGCCTGCGCACCTTGATGGTGACCTTGGCGGCTTGTGGTTTTTCGTTCGGCGGGGCGGCGGGTGGGTTTGTGGCGGCGGGGTTTATCGAAGGCTTTGGGTGGCAGGCGGTGTTCCTCGCCGGTGGCGTGACGCCGCTGCTGCTGTTCCCGTTTCTGATGTGGCTGTTGCCGGAATCATTGCCGCGTCTGCTACGAGACGCACCGCCTTATGCGCGGCTGCAAAGCGTGACGTTGCGGATGTTGCCGGGCTGGCAACCGCCGCTGGCCACTGAGGCGGAAAACCAACAGGAGCAGGGCAGCAAACTGACGGTGGTGGAGTTGTTTCGCAACGGCTACGCGCGCCCGACTGTGCTGATCTGGGCGACCTTTTTTGTCAGCCTGATCCTGCTGTATTTCATGATCAGTTGGTTGCCATCACTGCTGCTGGAAAGTGGGCTGGCATTAAAAGAAGCCAACCTGGTGACTTCGATGTTCCTGTTCGCCGGGACCTTGGGCGCTATCGGCATGGCCTGGTTCGCCGACCGTTTGAAAAACAAAGTGCGTCTGTTGTCGGGCGTGCTGGCGGCTGCGGCGGTGTGCACCATCCTGCTCGGTTTGAACCATGACAACCCGCGTTACCTGGTGGCCTGTGTGTTTGCGGCCGGGTTTTGCATCATCGGTGGGCAATTGACCCTCAATGCCTTTGCCAGCAATTTCTACCCGGCGCATGTGCGCGCCACGGGGACGGGCTGGGCGTTGGGCGTTGGGCGGTTTGGTTCAATCCTGGGGCCGTTGTTTGGCAGTATGTTGCTGGCGATGCATATCCCGGTGCAGCAGATTTTCTTCTTTTGCGCGATCCCGGCGGTGGTGGCGGCGTTGTTGATCATTCAGGTGCGTTCGCCTGGGGTTGGGGCGACGAAGAGCCCGTTGCCCGGCGACATTTTCAAGAGACCAGCCAATCACTGACGCGGGCTTCACGGCGAGCGCCCTTGTTGTGGCGAGCGGGCTTGCCCCGCGTTGGGTCGCGAAGCGGCCCCTGAATTGGGCCTGCTACGCAGTCCAACGCGGGACAAGCCCGCTCACCACAGAAAGAAATGATCTCCTGGAATTCGTGTGTTCAGTGCACCACTGAATTGGGCGGCAAATGCCCCAGGCGTTCGGTCAGGCGCAGGCGCTGGATCGGGTCTTCGCTGAGCATCAGCGCGTGTTCCAGGTCGAAACGCTCGGCGTTGGGGCAGTCCAGGCGCTGGTACAGGCTGGCCCGTGCCAGGTAATCGGCGGCGCTGGCATTGCCCAGTTCCAGCACACGTTCGGCGTCGACCAGTGCCTCGAGCGGGGCGTCGTTGGACAGGTGCAATTGCCGCAGGTTACGTGACAGCCGCTGCAGGATCGAACGCGGGTCGGCGGTGTGCAGGTGGTCGGCCTGCAGCTTGAGGTTGGGGCCGTACTGGCGTTGCAGCAGGTCGCGGCAATCATTGGGATACAGGCGCCGCCCGCCGCACGGGTCCAACAGGTGATCGGCACCGGGTACGCGCAGCAGGAAATGCCCGGGGAAGTTCACGCCGACCATGGGAATATCCATCCGTCGCGCCAGTTCCATGGCGATCAGCCCCATCGCCAGGGGTTGTCCGCGCTTGCGTTGCAACACCTTGTCCAGCAAGGCTGCCGCGGGGCGCAGCGGAGTGAATTCATCCTGGGCAAAGCCCAGGTCATTCAGGCGCCGCAGCAGCGGTTGACCGAGTTCATCCGCCGGCAGCATGGGCATGCCGATGCTCAACTGTTGTTGCAGCAGCGTCAGTTCTTGCATGACCACTGACGGCTGCACCGCCGGGTCATGCTCGGCAGCAATCCACAGCGCCGCTTCAAACAGCGCGGGCGGGGAGCGTTCCAGGCAGGCGAAAAAGGCTTTGCGGGGGTTCATTGCATTCTCCGGCGGATGCCCCCGTTTTAGCCTTGCTGGGAATTTTCGTCCAGTGGCTTGGGAAATATCCTGCGCGCTTATGTCGCAAGTCCTACGAAATCGAACGGCTTATTCCAGCGTATTCCGGCAGTTTTCTACCGCAAGCCTATACTTGGCCCACTACCAGAAGTGACTCGGGAGCTTGACGATGTTTGCTCTCATGCACAGCACCCGCCTTGAATCGCTGCACTTGAGCGTCGACCCGGTCACCGGGCTGAAGGCGGTCATTGCCATCCACAACAGCCGCCTGGGGCCCGCCCTCGGTGGCTGTCGCTACCTCTCCTATCCCGACGACGAAAGTGCCGTGGCGGATGCCGCGCGCCTGGCCCAGGGCATGAGCTACAAGGCGGCCCTGGCCGGTTTGCCGGTGGGCGGTGGCACCGCCGTGATCCTGCGTCCCGCCCATGTGGAAAGCCGTGCTGCCTTGTTTGAAGCCTTCGGCCGTTGCATCGAACAGCTCGACGGACGCTACATCACGGCCATCGACAGCGGCACTTCGGTGGCCGACATGGACTGCATCGCCCAGCACACCCGCTACGTCACCAGCACCACCGCCGCAGGCGACCCTTCGCCCCACGCCGCCATGGGCGTGTTCGCCGGCATCCGCACCACCGCCATGGCGCGCCTGGGCAGCGACAACCTCGAAGGCTTGCGCGTCGCTATCCAGGGCCTGGGCAACGTCGGCTTCGCCCTGGCCGAGCAGCTGCACGCGGCCGGCGCCGAACTGCTGGTGAGTGACATCGACCACGGCAAGGTGCAACTGGCCATGGAGCAACTGGGGGCGCACCCCATCGCCAACGACGCCTTGCTCAGCACACCGTGCGACATCCTCGCACCGTGCGGCCTCGGTGCCGTGTTCAACCGCCAAAGCGTAGGCCAACTGCGCTGCGCTGCCGTGGCCGGTTCCGCCAGTGCACAACTGACCCACCTCGACAATGCGGATCAACTTGAGGCGCGTGGCATCCTCTACGCACCGGACTACGTGATCAACTCGGGAGGGCTGATCTACGTCGCCCTCAAGCACAGCGGTGCCGAGTTGCCGTCCATCACCGCGCACCTGTCCAACATCGGCACGCGCCTCACCGAAATCTTCGCCCACGCCCAGGCCGAAAAACGCTCACCCGCCCGCGTGGCCGACGAACTCGCCGAGCGCCTGCTTTACCAATAGCCAGGTATTAAAAAGGCCCTGAACCAAAGATTCAGGGCCTGTTCAATTCGGGCTTTATTCCGCCGCTGCGTTCAGCAACTCGGACAACGCGTCCGGCTGGCTCTTGAACGCCTTGGCAAACACATCGCGGTTCTTCGCCATGTAGATCCCGGCTTCTTCCACCTGCTGCTCGCTCAGGGACGGCACGGCTTTTTGCAACACTTCTGCGAGCAACTCAGCGAGTTCAAGCATCTTGTCATGACGGTCAGCTTCGGCTTTATCCATGAACAAACGCTCCAGATCTCGGCTGCTGCGGTATACCACTTCGACGGCCATTCACCACCTCACATGCCTTCACGATAGTTGTCTTTTGCGACTACTGTATTTATATACAGCAAAAAGGGTAAGCCAAACCGTGGGGTTTGGGTAGCAGTTTTTTAATGTAGTCGGGAAATGGGGGTTTGCTACAACGGAAATTTCTGACAACTTGCCGGGGTTGCGCTGGAATTGTCCGGCGGCTTACCTTCCTCGGGCGCTGCATTGGCAGCGAATGGGCTTGGCGGCCCAACAAGGAAGCGCAACAACCCCCTATGAGATACAGATGCTTTTTTGCATTTGTATTCTTATGTCATGGCGGGTTGCGCATGGACCCCTCGGGGTGCCGGGTCGTTCCTTACCGGTCCGCCAACCTTGTGCAATCCGTCACCCAACCTGCTTGGCGGCAGACGGTGATGGTTTCTTTAACTAAGGAACTAGACCGATGAAGAAAATCACTCCCAACCCTCCTTCTATCGATTCGACGCTATTTCGCGTTACACCTGAAGCTGACACAGAAACCTTACTGGCCAACGCCAGCGAAACTCTTAGCAGCGCCCGTGAAATGGCCAATACGCTGGCATTCGATCTTGACGGTCCGCAGCGGAGTCTAGTGTTAGCCATTCAGCAATTGGTTGAGATAGGCTGTCTGTTAGTCGACCGAGCGTTAGAGAAAGTCGCACCAGTTTGATGCTTCGCCCTCTGACCGCTCCCGCGGTTGCGGGAGCGGTCAAAACATGGTCTCGGTGGCTTCGATTTTTTCTGTTACTCACTTGATCGCTCAGAACACGACAGCGAAAACGCCAGCGACTAGACTCCTTCTTCATCGACAACGGAGGCTTTTATGGACACTTCATTTTCCTCTGGTATCCAGGCAGATACCGAAGAGCAGGCCGATAGCTACGACCGCTGGTTTCGCGCCAAGGTACAAGCTGCTCTTGATGACACCAGCCCCGGCATTCCTCACGATGAGGTGATGGCCGAGATGCAAGCGCTGATCGAGTCCAAACTCAAGAAAGGCGATGCTGATTGAGTGGGTGCCCGCAGCGCGGGTAGAACTTCGGCAAATTATTGAATACCTCAATCATCGCAATCCTGTAGCAGCTCTTGAGCTAAAGCGCTCAATCGAAGCTTCAGTTCTGGCTCTCTCCCGCAGACCCCATCTTTACCGTCCTGGCAGAATCCTCGGTACGCGCGAGATGGTGGTACATCCGAATTACCTGGTCGTTTACAAGGTGACAGACAACATTCGGGTTCTCTCTGTTTTACACGCACGTCAGCGATATCCCTGATCGATCCGTACTTCGGATGAGCATAGTTTCTACTCTGCTCATCCTTATACGTGCCTCATGTCACCCCGCCATCATCTTATACCCGTCCCTGGCCTTTTTTCTGCATGCAGAACAACCGTCACGTCCAACCCGCATTATCCGGTCGAGTCGACCTAAGGAAGCATCATCGTGAAAATCAACTGGGCCGAAAGGCTGCGCCAGCAAGTACACGGGCTGGCCGAGTCCCTGGGTAACCTGTTCGTCGAGTCGTTCCACTACCTGGCGCTGTTCGCCATTGGTGCGGTGACGGCCTGGGCGGCGGTGATGGAGTTTCTGGGGATGCTGGAGAACGGGCACATCAAGATCGATGACATCTTGCTGCTGTTCATCTATCTGGAATTGGGCGCGATGGTGGGGATTTACTTCAAGACCAACCACATGCCGGTACGCTTCCTGATCTACGTGGCAATCACCGCGCTGACGCGTCTGCTGATCTCCAACGTGTCCCACCACAACCCGCCGGATGTAGGCATCATCTACCTGTGCGGTGGGATTCTGCTGCTGGCGTTCTCGATCCTGGTGGTGCGCTACGCCTCGTCGGCGTTCCCCTCCGTGAAGGTCGAAGGCCCGCGTCGCAAGGGCGAGGCGAGCCTGGAAACCGAGAAGGGCGAGCTTTAAAGCCCGACGCTGAAGGGCAGGGTGCGGGTAGGCGGCCGCTGGAGCACTTTGTGGTCGCCATCCGTCATCACCGTGAGGATGTCCAAGGCGCTGTGCCCCTGTTCGATGGCAATGCCGAACTGGATGCTTTGCACCAGGCGCTTGAGTCGCTTTGGATCGTTGCGTTGTTCGGCGCTGATCATGCGTTTGGCGACCACGCCTTGTTCGTTGGAGAGGGTCAGCATGATGCTGCCGTCCAACCGTTGGATGCTCAGGTTGACACGGTATTCGGGCGTGAAGGTGTCGGTGATGATCTGAAAAGGGTTGTCCATGGTGCGTTACCGCCTGATAAGAACATGCAGTCATTGACGACCGGTATCGGGATTAGTTCGCGTTGCCTGACCACCGGCCACTTCGTCGCTGAGGTTTCACAAGGTCCGTTTGCCTCATGAGCTGTACAGCAAAGGCCGTGCCGTGCAGCGCTCGTATCCCAATGTGGGAGGGGGCTTGCCCCCGATAGCAGTGTGTCAGCCAATGAATGCTCGGCTGAAAGACCGCTATCGGGGGCAAGCCCCCTCCCACCGTTGTTTCGGGTTGTGCTTGAGGTGGGTGACCTGTTTCAGGGCAGTACCGAGAAAACGATCGCAGACAGCGCAATCAAGCCGATTACCACCACGAACACGTTCGACAGCTGGCCCGAATACTGGCGCAGAGCTGGCACGCGGCGGATTGCATACATCGGCATCAGGAACAGCAGGCACGCGATGATCGGCCCGCCCATGGTCTCGATCATGCCCAGGATGCTCGGATTGAAGGTGGCCACGGCCCAGCAGGTGAGTACCATGAACAGCGCGGTGCAGCGCTCCAGCCATTTCGACGACATCGAACGGTTACGACCGCGCAGGGATTTGACGATCATGCCCTGAAAGCCTTCGCTGGCACCGATGTAATGGCCGAGGAAGGATTTGGTGATGGCCACCAGCGCAATCAGCGGCGCGGCGTAGGCGATCACCGGCGTCTGGAAGTGGTTGGCCAGGTACGACAGGATCGAGATGTTCTGCGCCTTGGCCGCTGCTAGGTCGGCCGGCGACAGTGCCAGTACGCAACTGAAGCAGAAGAACATCACGGTCAGCACCATCATGCCGTGGGCGGTGGCCAGGATGCCGCTGCTTTTACGCTCGGCCTGGGCGCCGTACACGCGTTTCTGGTCGACGGCGAAGGCGGAGATGATCGGTGAATGGTTGAACGAAAACACCATCACCGGGATCGCCAGCCACAGGGTCTTGAAGAATATCGGCAGGGGCATGCCCTCGCTGGCGGAAGCGAAGAACGCGCCGTTCCAGTTGGGAATCAGGCTGATTGCCAGCAACAGCAGCGCCGCGACGAACGGGTACACCAGCACGCTCATGGCCTTGACGATCACGCCCTGGCCGCAACGCACGATGGCCATCAGGCCGAGGATCAGCACCAGCGACAGGATCGCCCGGGGCGGCGGGGTCATGTGCAGTTGGTGTTCCATGAAGCTGCCGAGGGTGTTGGTCAGCGCCACGCTGTACACCAGCAGGATCGGGAAGATGGCGAAGAAATACAGCAGGGTGATCAGCTTGCCCGCGCCGATGCCGAAGTGCTCTTCGACCACTTCGGTGATGTCGCCGGATTTGCCTGACAGCACAAAGCGCGTCAGCCCACGGTGGGCGAAGAAGGTCATCGGGAAGGCCAGCAGTGCCAGCACGATCAGTGGCCAAAAACCGCCGACGCCGGCATTGATCGGCAGGAACAGGGTGCCGGCGCCGATGGCCGTGCCGTAGAGGCCGAGCATCCAGGTGGTGTCATGTTGGGTCCAGCCGGTGGTCACGGTTGCTTCTACAGCAGGGTTTTCTACGGCAGGTGTACGTACATCGGTCATCGTTATTGCCTCGTTATTATTTTTGCGCGGGCTCACGTTGGGGCAGGTAGCAGTGCTCCGATCAGCACTCCACCCAGCTGACCGCCAGGCCGCCCCGTGAAGTTTCTTTGTATTTGTCATGCATATCGGCGCCGGTATCGCGCATGGTGCGGATCACCCGGTCGAGGGAAATGAAGTGTTTGCCGTCACCGCGCAGGGCCATTTGCGTGGCGTTGATCGCCTTGACGGCGGCGATGGCGTTGCGCTCGATGCATGGCACTTGCACCAAGCCGCCGACCGGGTCGCAGGTGAGGCCCAGGTTGTGCTCCAGGCCGATCTCGGCGGCGTTTTCCAGCTGCTCGGGAGTTGCACCGAGCACGTCCGCCAAGCCGGCGGCGGCCATGGCGCAGGCCGAGCCGACTTCGCCCTGGCAGCCGACTTCGGCGCCGGAGATGGAGGCGTTTTTCTTGCACAGGATGCCGACGGCGGCGGCAGCCAGGAAGAAATTGACCACATCGTCGTCGGACGCGTCGGCATTGAACTTCATGTAGTAATGCAGCACGGCCGGGATGATCCCGGCGGCGCCGTTGGTCGGCGCGGTGACCATGCGCCCGCCGGCGGCGTTTTCTTCGTTGACGGCGAGGGCGAACAGGTTGACCCACTCCATGGCCGACAAGGTAGAAGTAATGACATTCGGCTTGCCGATTTCCAACAGGCTGCGGTGCAGTTTCGCGGCTCGGCGCGGCACGTCCAGGCCACCCGGCAGGATGCCTTCATCGCGCAGGCCTTGCTCCACGCATTCGCGCATCACCGACCAGATATGCAGCAGGCCGCTGCGAATATCTGCATCGCTGCGCCATGCGCGTTCGTTGGCCATCATCAGTTCGGAAACCCGCAGGCCGTGCTTGTTGCACAAGGCCAGCAGCTCGACGGCGCTGGAGAAGTCGTAGGGCAATTGCACATCGCTGGTCGGCGCAATGCCAGAGGCTGCCTCGGCCGCTTCGATAATGAAACCACCGCCCACCGAGTAGTAGGTCTGCTCGCTCAGCAGGCCGTTTTCACCGTAGGCATGCAGGGACATGGCGTTGGGATGGTAGGGCAGGCTTTCGTCCAGCAGCAGGAGGTCGGTGTGCCAGTTGAAGGCAATCTCCTGTTGGCCTGCGAGCAATAGGCGGCCGGATTCGCGCAGTTGCTGGATACGGGCATTGATCGAGGTGGGATCGACGGTGTCTGGCCACTCGCCCATCAAGCCCATTACGCAGGCGCGGTCGGTGGCATGGCCGACACCGGTGGCGGACAGCGAGCCATACAAGCGCACCTCCACACGGTGAGTGTGGTTCAGCAGTTGTTGGTCGATCAGGGCCTGTGCAAAGGTCGCCGCCGCGCGCATGGGGCCGACGGTATGGGAGCTGGAAGGGCCGATGCCCACCTTGAATAGATCAAATACACTGATAGCCATGCTAAAGCCTTACAAGCAATGGAGTAGGAATCGCTGCCATGTTTTGTAGGACGAGCGCAATTGGCGCGATACTGAGCCTCTAGCACGGCACTGACCAACGAATTATCCTAAGACACCCTTTAGCAGGACTAAACGCTATGACCCGGCCCCTTCATGGCCAGACGTATGTCTGGCTGCACGTTTTTTCCTGTGCAGCGCGGCACCTGTCGTTCACCCGTTGCGCCGAAGAACTGCACATCACACCGGGCGCGGTGAGCCAGCAAATTCGTCAGTTGGAGGAGCGATTGGGGTTTCGTTTGTTTCATCGGCGCGCCCGTGGGGTGGAGCTCAGTGCCGAGGGGCAGCGCCTGGCCGCGACGGTGGGTGAGGCCTACGGCAGCATCGATGCCGAATTGCAGCGGTTGGACGCGGGCATGATCAGCGGCACCCTGCGCCTGCGCTCGATCCCGTCGTTTCTCGGCAAGTGGCTGACCCCGCGTCTGCCGCGCCTGCAGCAGCGCTTTCCGGATATTCAGCTGCGCATGGTCGCCGAGGACAGCAGCATCGCCCTGCACGAGGGCGACTTCGACCTGGCCATCGACTTGAATGACGGCAGTTACCCCGGCCTGTTATCCACAGCCTTGCTCGACGAGCAGATTTTCCCGGTGTGCGCGCCGAGCCTGCTGCGCGGTCGTCCACCGTTGCATGGCCCGGCCGACCTGGTGCATTTCCCGCTGCTGCATGACATCACCGCCTGGCGTGGGAGCTATGAGTATGCGGAGTGGGAGTTTTACCTGAATGCCATCGGCTACCACGACGCCGATGTGCGCCGTGGCCATACCTTCAACCGTAACCACCTGACCATTGAGGCCGCCATCGCCGGCATGGGCGTGGCCATCGCACGGCGTACGTTGCTTAATGATGAGTTGGAGCGCGGCACCCTGATCGTGCCCTTCGGCCTGGCTGTGCCTAACCATAAACGCTACGTGTTGCTGTATGCGCCGGGTGCGCTGAGCCATCCGGGTGTGCGTGCGGTGCATGATTGGCTGGTGGAAGAAGCGGAGATCTTTCGCGGATTGCATCCGTTGGGAGAGGGGCAATTGTGAGGTTAGCTGTGCGTAAGAAGATGTAACTAACTCCCCACCCTAACAGCGTTTTTGCTCGTAGTCAGACTTAATTTGTAATGTGGGATTTATCTTTGCAAAGGGGTTGAATTGTTCTGCGGACTGCTCAATTGTGTAATCAAGAGGTCATGGTTTCACCACCCCGGTGTCGCAGTTGTGACCTCTCGCGAGCTAGCTGAAATAAGGGAAGAACTATGCAAATCCAAGTCAATAGCGATAACCATATTGAAAGCAGCATCCGACTGGAGGAGTGGGTACGTACTACCATTGAGAGCACGCTCGAACGCTACGAAGAAGACCTGACCCGAGTGGAGGTCTACCTGCGGGATGAGAACGGCGACAAGCCCGGTCCCCACGATTTGAGTTGCCGCCTGGAAGCGCGGCCAAAAGGCCATCAGCCGCTGTCGGTGCTGCACAAGGCCGATACCCTGGAACAGGCGATCGACGGTGCGGCGACCAAGCTGGACCATGCGTTGGAACATCTGTTTGGCAAACTGCAAGGCAAGCCGCGCGCTGCCGGGAAAAGCCAGCCGACCACCAAAGTCAATGAAGATGAGCTAGAGCAGGAGTTTCTGGAAAAAGAACGTGCCGTGTTCAACGGCTGATAACTTTCTCACGCTCCACTAAGAACGGGCCTGCATTTGCAGGCCCGTTTTCATTTACTGCCCGCGTCGGAAAAAGTACCGGCTCGATAGCGCCAGCCCACAGGCACCCAACCCTGCAAACAGCATCGCCCAGCCGGCACCATGACGCAGTGCGGCCTGGGCCTGCGCGACGCTCACCCCCGGTACATCGAGCTTACCCGCCGCGATGTTCTGGCTGATGCCCGGCCAATCCAGCGCCGTGGCGCCCGGCAGCACATTGGCCAGTTGAGCGCTGATCCCCAGCAACAGCACCAACCCCATCAACGCGATGTTGAGCGCCAGGGTAATCAGCCGTGCGCTCAGGTCGATGCCCGAGGCCATGCCGGCGCGGTCCGCCGACACCGAGCCCGTGGTGGTGTTGGTGGTGGGGGAGTTGGTCAGTGCCAGGCCCACGCCGGCAATGATGCAACTGGCCAGGATCAGCAGGATGCTGGGTTGCGCCGCCCGATTGGCGGCGGCCATGGCCAGGAAACCCGCACCCATCAAACCCAGGCCCAACGGGATGATGCGCTCGGCGCCGTAGCGCAGGGCCAGGCGCTCCGCCAGCGGCGGCACCAGCAGCGTGGGCAGGGTGTAGGCGAGCAGGGCGCCGCCGCTGGTCAGCGTGTCGTAGCCCAGGCCCGCCTGGAAATACAGCGGCAGGTAGATCATGAACGGCCAGAAGCTGAAGTTCATGCCGATGGAACCCATCAAGGCGCCATTGAAGCGCTGGATGCGGAACACCGAGAAGTCGAACATCGGGTGGGCGCTGCGTCGCTCAACGACGATGAACAGCAGCAACCCGGCCACCGCCAGCCCAGCCCAACCGAGCATGATCGGTGTGCCAAAACCGTTCTCGGTGCCCTGGGTGATGAAATAGACCAGCGCGAACACTGACAGCGTCAAGGTGAGCATACCGGCGATGTCCAGGCGGTGGCTGGCCGGGTCGCGGGATTCCTGCACGCTCACGTGCAGCAGCACCAGGGTGAACACGGTGAGCGGCACATGCACCAGGAACACCCAGCGCCAGTCCGCTACCGCCAGGATCAATGCGCCCACCATCGGCCCGAAGCCCAGGCCCACGCCAGCGATCACGCCCCAGATCGCGAACGCCCGTGCCCGCGCCGCCGGTTCGCGAAACAGGTGCGACAGAATCGCGAACTGGCAAATCATCATCGCCCCGGCGCCCACGCCCTGGACGAAGCGTGCGGCAATCAGCGTCGGTGCATCGTTCGCCAGCCCGCACGCCAGCGAAGCCAGCCCGAACAACCACAGACACAGCACCAGCATGCGCTTGCGACCAAAGCGGTCGGCCAGGGTGCCGGCGGCCATCAACACGCTGGTGCAGGCCAGGGTGTAGGCATTCATGATCCATTGGGCATCCTGGAAACCCGTGCCCAGTTGCTGTTCCAGCGTGGGCAGGATCACCGGCACGCTGGAGATCTCCAGGCCGAACATCAGGGCGACAAGGCATACGGCGGTGAGGGCGAGGCCGTTTCTGGCGGAGCGGGGTGGGTTGGCGGCCGATAACGTGGCGGCGGGTGGCATGGGATTCTCCTGAGGTTGAGGGATTGTTAGATTTTCAGGGGAATCTGTTTCTTTATTCGTGATAAGTTTTCCGGCAATAAGGGAATCATGGGCGACAATATAATCATGACCACTGCGCGTTTTGATGGCGTTGAACTGTTTCTGCAGATCGTCGAGAGCGGCAACCTCACGGAGGCTGCCGAACGCCTGAACCTGACGCGTTCGGCGGTGGGCAAGGGCCTGGCACGGCTGGAGGCGCGGCTGGGGACTTGCCTGTTGCAGCGCTCCACTCGCCGCCAGCGTCTGACGGAGGACGGGCAGGCGTACTACGAGCATTGTCTGCGCGCACTGGCCGAACTCGAAGCCGCTGAATCGGTGCTGGAAAGCGGCCGGCAGCAGCCACGCGGCAGACTGCGCGCCAGCGTGCCGCTGGCTTTCGGGCATCACTATGCGGCGCCCGCTTTGTGGGGGTTGATGGACCGCTATCCGGAACTGGAGATCGAGGTGTGTTTCGCTGACCGCATGACCGACCTGGTGCAGGAAGGCTTTGATATCGCTGTGCGAATCGGCCCTTTGCCCGACACCGACCGCTTGAGCGCACGGCGCCTGGGTGAACAATCTGTGGGGCTGGCCGCTTCACCGGCGTACTTGCAGCGGGTGGGGCGGATTGAATCGACGGATGACCTTGCCGGCCACCGCGGCATTGCCTACCGCAGCAATACGCCGCACCGCTCGCGGGTCGTTTCGCCGTTGGTGCTGGATGACCTCCAGGCCGTGGCGGACGCTGCCATCGCGGGCGTCGGCCTGGCCTGGTTGCCCAGTTGGTTGATTGCACACTACGTGCTGCGCGGGCAATTGGAAGCGGTGTTGCCCGCCTACCGTGAGCAACCCTCGCCGATCCACGTGATCTGGCCGACCGCCGCGCATATGCCGGCCAAAACCCGTTGCGCCATCGACGCTTTGGTCGCAGCTACCCCCAGTTGCCTGGCGGGCAGTTAGAAGCAGACGGTCGGGGATGAGCAGTGTCCATTGTGGCGAGCGGGCTTGCCCCGCGTTGGGTTGCGAAGCGACCCCCCAAATGGGCCTGCTACGCAGTCCGACGCGGGGCAAGCCCGCTCGCCACAACAAATCTGCTCACCACAGGGAGTGCTTCTCGCGCGGTTAGAACGCGATCGAGGTCTGCACGTACACCGTGCGTGGCTCGCCGACGTATTTGCCTTTGTTGTTATCGTCGAACGAGCGCGTGTAGTACTGCTTGTTGAAGATGTTTTTCACCCCCACCGCCACATTCAGATCCGACAACTGCGGGCCGAAGTCATACGCGGCGCGGCTGCTGAACAACATGTATCCGGGGATGCGCCCATTCGCACCGTCGGCGCTTTCGGCCTGGGTGTTGGCGTTGTCGGCGAACTGGCTGCTCTGGTAGCTGCTGTCCAGGTTGAGCTTCCAGCGACCTTCGGTGTAACCCACGCCCAGGGTGCCTTTGTGCTTGGACGAGAAGGGCACGCGGTTGCCTTTGTTCGGGCCGTCTTCGCGGATGGTGGCGTCGACATAGGCGTAAGTGGCGTACACATCGAACCCGGCAAGTGCAGGGCTCAAGCCATCGAGCGCGTAGTTGACGCTGGTCTCGATACCCTGGTGGCGGGTTTCGCCACGGGCGATCACCGAGTCGTTGGTCTGGTTGCTTTCGTACTGGTTGTCGAAGTTGATCAGGAACGCGCCGATTTCCGCGCGCAAGGTGCCGTCGTCGTAGCGGGTACCCAGTTCCCAGGTGCGGGCTTTTTCCGGTTTCACTTCGCCGCTGGTCACGCGGTTGGGCATCTGGCTGTACTGCACGCTGCCGAACGAACCTTCGGTGTTGGCATAGAGGTTCCAGCTGTCGGTGAGGTGGTAGAGCACGTTCAGCGCCGGCAACGCGGTGTTGTAGTCGCCTTTGTACTTGACGTGGGTGAGGTTGTTGGTCTGCTGGGACTCGATCATCTCGTAGCGAATGCCCGGGGTGATGGTCCACTTGCCGATATCAATCCGGTCGTCGATGAAGAACGCATTGGCTTCGGTACCGCCACGGGTGTCGCGGTCGTTGCGGCTGTTGGTGGTGGGGATCTGCTGGTTGGCGGCAATCGGCGTGCGGTAGCGCAGTTCGTGGCCGGCTTCGTTGATGTAGCGGTAACCGACGCCCACTTCGTGGCTGGTCGGGCCTAAATCAAAGCCTTGGGCGAAACGGGTTTCCAGGCCTCTTACCCAGTACTCGCGCGGGGACAGCGAGAGGAAGGTGCCTTGGTCCAGATAACCGCTGCGCAAGGTCTTGGTGAAGAAGCTGTTCACGGTGAATTCGCGACGGTCCTGTTCATAGCGATAGCCGACGTTGAACATCGTACGGCGGCCCCAGAACTTGTCGTAGGGGCGCGTGGACTGGTACGGATCGGCTTTGTAGTCCACAACGTTCAACCCCCCAGGCATATCGGCCTGGCCTTCGTAGTACTGCGCCATGGCGTTGAAGCTGTTGGCGTCATCGAGCTGGTATTTGCCCTTGAGGATCAGGTCGTCGATGCGCGTGTTGCTGTTCTCGCGCCAGTCGCCGCCACGGGTGCCGGAGTACAGCAGCGCACCGCCAAGGCCGTTGTCGGCCGTGCCGCCGGCCAGCAGGTTGCCGGTGGTCTTGAAGCCGTCATGGCTGGAGGAGGGGCTGGTTTCGGTCTGCAGGCCGCCTTTGACGGTAGGCGCATCCGGAATCGCGCGGGTCACGAAGTTGACCACGCCCCCGACGTTCTGCGGGCCGTAGCGCACGGCGCCGCCGCCACGCACCACGTCGACGGCATCCATGTTGCCCATGCTGATCGGCGCGAACGACAGTTGGGGTTGGCCGTACGGGGCGAACGGCACCGGGATGCCGTCCATCAGTACGGTGGAGCGTGAGGCCAGGCGCGGGTTGAGGCCGCGAATACCGAAGTTCAGCGCCATGTCGTGGCTGCCGGTGCCGTTGTTGTCCGGGGCGTTGACGCCGGGGATGCGATTGAGCACGTCCTTGGCCTGGGTGGCGCCCTGGCGTTCGAATTCTTCGCGGCGGATCACATCACGGGCGCCGGGGTGTTCGAACACGTTGGTCTGTGCTGCGTCGCCGAGCCAGTCGCCGACCACGCTGGAGGTGCCCAACTCGATAGTTGCCGGTGCACTGGCCGGCTGCAGGCTGTAGGCATTGTCGCCTTCGGCGCGGGCTTGCAGGCCGGTGCCTTCCAGCAGTTTCTGCAGGCCGTCTGCGGCGCCATAGTTACCCGACAAGCCACGGCTCTGCATGCCTGCGGTGACTTGCGAGCCGAAGGAGATCAGCACACCCGCTTCACGTCCGAATTGATTCAACGCCGCTTCCAGCGAAGTCGGCGCGATGTGATAAGGCTTGGCCTCGTCTGCCATAGCGTGTGGCAGTACCGTAAGACTCAGGCTGGCGCCAAGCAGGAGTTGGCGCAGGGTGCGGGCGAGAAGCGTGGGGTGCTGGGGCATGACGAACGGTCCTGAGAAGGAAGGATCAAGGGGGCTTTCCTTCTCTGTCACGCGAGGTGTGGAAAACGGCTCACAGTGTTTGAAATTAATGTCAGGCGCGTGCCTGCACGGTCACCCAATACCGCGTGAAACGCCGTACTTTCACCGGCAGGCTCACTTCCAGCAGGTCCAGAATGCGTTCACTGTCGTCCAGCGGGTAGCTGCCGGAGATCAACAGGTTGGCCACCTGCGGGTCGCAATTGAGCTGGCCACGACGATAACGGCCGAGTTCGCCGAGGAAATCTTCCAGGCGCATGTGGGCGGCGACCAGCATGCCGTCGGCCCAGGCACCGCTGTTGGCGTCGGTAGGGCGAGGGGTATCCCAGCCTTTGCGGGTGAAGTTGACCTGGCGCGCGGCCTCGACCGTCAGCGGCAGGCCGCTGTAGGTGTTGGGCATTACCTCGACGCGGCCATCGAATACCGCCAGCTGGGTGTGGTCGTTGAACTGGCGCACGTTCATGCGTGCCGCGTGGCTGGTAAGTAGACCCTGGCCGGTCAACACGTTAAGCGGTGTGTTGCCGGCGAAACCGGTCAGCAGGATTTCGCCTTCAAGCAGGCGGATCAGTCGTTGCTGGCCATCGAAGTGCACATCCACTGCGCTGCCGGTATTGAGCTGCAACTGGCTGCCATCGGCCAATTGCACCTTGCGCCGCTGGCCGATGGGGCTGCGGTAATCGGCGGTCAGCGGCGGCAGGATATGTTGCTGGCGCAGGCCCCAGGCGGCGGCCGAACCGGCACCGAGGATCAACAGCAACTTGAGCGCTTGGCGGCGGCTGGTGGAGGTTGGCGCGTTCAACGCCGCGTGGGCCAGCGGCGAGGGCATGCCGCGCAGGCGCTGGTTGACGCGTTGCATATGGTCCCAGGCGCGCTGGTGTTCGCTGTGGGCGTTCAGCCAGTGTTGCCAAGCGGCCTGCTGGCGTGGGTTGAGGCCGCCTTGCTGCATTTCCATCAGCCAATGCACGGCCTGTTCGGCGACTTGAGTGGAGAAGGTCATAGGGCGAAATAGCAGCGCATGGCCGCTTTGGTCAGGTGACGCTTGACGGTGGCGATGGAAATCCCCAACTCAGCGCCGATTTGCGCGTAGGTCAGGCCATCCAGCTGGGCCAGCAGGAAGGCGCGCTTGACCTGCACGGGCAGGCCGTCGAGCAGTTGGTCCAGCTCGACTAGGGTTTGCAGGATGATTGCGCGTTCTTCTTCGGATGGCGCCACGTGTTCGGGCATGTGTGCCAGGGCATCGAGGTAGGCGCGTTCCAGGTCCTGGCGGCGGTAGAAGTTGAACAGCACGCGCTTGGCAACCGTGGTGAGAAACGCACGGGGCTCGACCAGCGTGGGGGTTTCCCGCGCGGTGAGCACGCGCATGAAGGTGTCCTGGGCAAGGTCAGCGGCGCTTTCCGGGCAGCCGAGCTTGCGTCGCAACCAGCCGGTGAGCCAGTGGTGATGGTCGGTGTACAAAACTTCGACGGTGTTGGACGGGCTCAACGGGGACACTCCACAAGCATCGCCATGCTTTAGAGAACAAGAATTGTTCGCATTGTAGGGGCCGTGAAGGGCTTCGGCAATCCATCCGCGCAGGTGATTCATCCGTTCTGTTTTGCTTATGAGAATATTTATCATTAATATTGCGCGCTGATGAACCTGGCGCCTCCCGCATGAAAAGCAAAACCTCGCTGCCTGTCTCTTATCGTCTTGCCGTGACCTCGCGTGTGTTGGCTGCCGTGGTGGGCGGTTACCTGATGGCGTCCCTGGCCAGTATCTGCCTGGCGCTGTGGCTGCCCACCTCCCGCGCCGATGCGGTGATCACCGGGATGATGAGTTCCTTCGTGTTCTACCTGCTGGCAGTCATCTGGTGTTTCGCCTGCCGCAGCGCCGCACGTGCCTGGTTCGGCGTGATGCTGCCAAGTGCCGCGTTTGCCACCTTGGCGGGTGTGGGCTTGTGGATGGCACGGGTATGAAAGAGGGTTTCCGTCAGGCGATGGCCTGGTTGCACACCTGGGCCGGGCTGATCTTTGGCTGGCTGCTGTTTGCGATTTTCCTGACAGGCACCCTGTCGTATTTCAAGGACGAGATCAGCCACTGGATGCAGCCCGAAGTGCAGGCCCGTCCCTTGGACGATGCACGCAGCCTCACCGTCGCCCAAACCTATCTGCAGCAGGTCGCACCCACCGCCGCTCGCTGGTTCATTACCTTGCCGGATAGCCGCGATCCCGGCCTGTCGGTGATGTGGCAGGACAAAGTCGACCCCGGCAAGCGTGGCAACTTCATCCAGAAAACCCTCGACCCCGTCACCGGCCAGGCCGTGCAGGCCCGTGAAAGCATGGGCGGCGAGTTCTTCTATCGTTTCCATTTCCAGCTGCAAATGCCTTACCCGTGGGGCCGCTGGCTGTCGACCATCGCCGCGATGGTGATGTTCATCGCGCTGATCACCGGCATCATCACCCACAAGAAAATCTTCAAGGACTTCTTCACCTTCCGCCCCCGCAAAGGCCAGCGTTCCTGGCTTGACGGGCACAACGCGGTGGGTGTCCTGGTGCTGCCCTTCCATCTGATGATCACCTACAGCAGCCTGGTGATCTTCATGAGCATGGTGATGCCAGCACCGATCCTGGCTTCCTACGGCAACGACACCCGCGCCTTTTTCAGCGAGGTGTTCCCGAACACCAACAACGCACCGGCATCTGGCCAGCCAGGCACATTGCTGCCGCTGGTGCCGATGTACGAGCAGGCGCGTGCGCAGTGGGCGGGTGGGCATGTGGGGCGTGTGGCGGTGAATAACCCCAGCGATGTGAACGCCTCGGTCAATGTATTTCGAGCAGGTTCCGACAGCGTGGTGCACGATTTCGGCAGTACTGTGTCCTTCAATGGCAGCACCGGTGAACTGTTGCGAGTGAGTGGCGGGCAGTCGCTGCCGGCGGCTATCGGCGGCAGTTTCTATGGCCTGCACATGGGCCATTTCGCCGGCCCGGTGCTGCGCTGGTTGTACTTTATCTGTGGGTTGGCGGGCACGGCGATGATCGGCACCGGGCTGGTCATCTGGCTTGGCAAGCGCCAGCTCAAGCACGCCAAGGCCGGCGTGATGCCCTTTGAGTTGCGACTGGTGGAAGTGCTCAACATTGCCAGCATGTCCGGGCTGATGATCGCTATCGCGGCGTTCTTCTGGGCCAACCGCCTGCTGCCGGTGAGCTTCGCCGAGCGTTCCGACTGGGAAGTGCAGACCTTCTTTATTGCCTGGGGCCTGAGCCTGCTTCACGCCATCCTGCGGCGTGGCCGCCAGGGCTGGGTCGAGCAGTTGAGCGTCGGCGCATTGCTGTTTATTGCCATTCCATTGCTCAACGCGTTGACCACCTCGCATCACCTGGGCGTTTCATTGGCCACCGGCGACTGGGCCATGGCCGGCTTCGACCTGACGTGCCTGGCCAGCGGCGTGTTCCTCGGCTGGGCAGCCTGGAAGATGCAGCACCGCACCGTGCCTGCGCCCAAGGCCGAACGTGCACGCGGGTTGACGCTCAAGCAGGAGGCGAACTGAATGCTACTGGCGCTGCTGATGTGCTACGTCGGGTTCACCGCATTGTGCTTATCCACCGACCGTCATCACGGTGAGTTGCTGCACAGCAAACTCTCGTCCCGTCGGCGTACGGGGTTGCGTGTGGCCGGGTGGTTGCTGCTGACCGTGTCGATCTGGCCCGCCGTGGCCATCGCCGGTTGGGGCCAGGGCCTGGTGGAGTGGTGCGCCGTGTTGATGCTCAGCGCATTGCTGCTGGTGTTTCTGTTGCCATATAGGCCAAGGCTGGCCTTGATCCTGGCGGGTGTCGGCCTGCTCGCCAGCCCTGTTGCAGCCTTCGCCACCCTCTGAGCCCGCCCATGATGATCAGCACCCCACCCGAACCCCAGGACAGCCAGCACGCTGACGCGGCCGGTGGGCGTGCGCATTTCCTGCAGGTGTTCCTGTCCCAGCGTTCGCAGATGGAGGCCCTGGTGAGTCGCCGCGTGGGGTGCCGCGCGACGGCGGCGGACCTGGTGCAGGACCTGTTCCTGCGCTTCTGGCGCCGGCCGCTGGTGCAGGTCGAAGAACTCAGTACCTACCTGTTGCGCTGCGCCGGCAATATCGCCATCGATCACTTGCGCAGCGAAGGCGCGCGAGTGCGCAGCAACGAAGGCTGGCTGCCCGAACAGCAGGACAACCAAGGCTCCGAGCCCCAGGCGGCGCTGGAAGCTGGCAATGATCTGCGCCATGTCGAAGCGGCCCTGCGCAGCTTGCCCGAGCGCACGCGGCAGATTTTCCTGCTCAACCGCATCCACGGCCGCAAGTACGCAGAAATCGCCAAGGCCATGGGCTTGTCCCAAAGTGCCGTGGAAAAACATATGATGCGTGCCCTCGAAGCCTGTAAAGCCAGCCTTCGCGACCCCTCATCCCCACGCACGCCAGGGAAAGCACCGTGAACGTCACCCCCACGCCCGCCCAGGAACACGCCGCACTGGCCTGGCTGAGCCTGTTGCATGATCAGCCGAGCAGCGGTGACCAGGCCACGTTCAGCCGCTGGCTGCGGGCCGATCCTGCGCATGTCGAGGCGTATGCCCAGGCCCAGGTGCTGTGGGAGTTGAGCGAAGTCCCGGCGCGCAGGCTGGCGGATGAAGAGGCAATGGCCTTGCAGGGCTACCTCAATGCGATGAACACCCCGAAGCGTTCGCGGGTGGTGCGTTGGTCCGGGGCGTTGGCCATGGCTGCGTGCCTGTTGGTGATGGTGTCCATGGGGGCTGGTTGGCAGCCGTCGCGGTGGGTCGATGACTTTGGTGCGGACTACGTGACGGCGCCCGGGGAAATCAAAACCGTCACGCTGGCTGACAAATCCCAGGTCACCCTGGACGCTGACAGCGCCATCGCTGTGGATTTCAACCATGGTGAGCGGCATATCCAGTTGCGTCGCGGCGCCGGTTTTTTCAGCGTGACCCATACCGGTGAGTCGTTCGTGGTGGAGGCGGGCAGCGGTGAAGCGCGGGTGCTGGGTACTCAGTTCGAAGTGCGCCTGCAACCGGCAGGCGCCCAGGTAACGGTGTTGTCCGGGCGGGTTGGCGTGACGCCGTCAAAGCAGGGGCAACAGCAGATTCTTACCGCCGGCCAGCAAGTGGCCTACGCCGATGGCAGTGCCGAACCGATGCATGGGGTCGACAGCGAATCACGCCTGGCCTGGCGCGACGGCTGGCTCAACTACTACAAGGCGCCGCTGGCGGACGTGGTGAAGGACCTGGGCCGTTACTACCCCGGTCGCATCCTGTTGCTCAACGACGAGATGGGCGCCAAACGCGTCAGCGGCAGCTTCCCGAGCAAGGACCCACTGGCGGTGCTGAATGCGTTGCAGGCGGTGCTGGGGTTTGAACAGCACCACGTGCTGGGGCGCATGATCGTGGTGCGCTGATTACTTCAGCGCTGCCATGATCTTCTCCGGGCTGTACTCGCGAATCAGTGTGCCGTTCACGTCCACAAACGGAATCCCACCACCGCCCAACGCCTCATACGCCTTGCGCGCCTGGGCGTCCTTCTCGATATCGAACGCCTGGTAAGGGATGCCTTTCTGGTCCAGGAAACGGCGGATCTGCTTGCAGTACCCGCACCACTCGGTGGCGTAGAGCGCCACGCGCGCCTTCGCCCGCGTCTGCTCTGGCACCACCTGCGATGGGTTGAACACCCGCTCGATCTTGCCCCAGTTCTGGATCACCACCACCACCAGCAATACCAGCAGGACTTTCTTGAAGACCCCGCCGAGCATCAGTTACGGCGCTTGAGCTGGTCGGTCAGTTGGGTCGGCAGGCCCTTGATGATCAAGGTGCCGGCGGCTTCGTCGTACTCGATCTTGTCGCCCAGCAGGTGTGCTTCAAAGCTGATGGACAGGCCCTCGGCGCGGCCGGTGAAGCGGCGGAACTGGTTGAGGGTGCGTTTATCCGCCGGAATCTCCGGTGACAGGCCGTAGTCCTTGTTGCGGATATGGTCGTAGAACGCCTTTGGCCGATCTTCATCGATCAGCCCCGAGAGTTCTTCCAGGCCCATGGGTTCGCCGAGCTTGGCCTGGCTGCTGGCGTAGTCCACCAGGGTCTTGGTTTTTTCGCGGGCGGATTCGTCCGGCAGGTCTTCGCTCTCCACGAAGTCACTGAACGCCTTGAGCAAGGTGCGGGTTTCGCCCGGGCCGTCGACGCCTTCCTGGCAGCCGATGAAGTCGCGGAAGTATTCCGACACCTTCTTGCCGTTCTTGCCCTTGATAAACGAAATGTACTGCTTGGACTGCTTGTTGTTCTGCCACTCGGACACGTTGATCCGCGCCGCCAGGTGCAGTTGGCCCAGGTCCAGGTGACGGGACGGGGTCACGTCCAGCTCGTCGGTCACCGCCACGCCTTCGCTGTGGTGCAGCAGGGCGATGGCCAGGTAGTCGGTCATGCCCTGTTGGTAGTGGGCGAACAGCACATGCCCGCCGGTGGAAAGGTTGGACTCTTCCATCAGCTTCTGCAGGTGCTCGACCGCCGTGCGGCTGAAGGTGGTGAAATCCTGCCCGCCGTCGAAATACTCCTTCAACCAGCCGCTGAACGGGTGCGCGCCCGACTCGGCATGGAAGAAACCCCAGGCCTTGCCTTGTTTGGCGTTGTAGCTCTCGTTGAGGTCGGCAAGCATGTTCTCGATGGCGGCCGACTCGGCAAGCTCGGAGTCGCGGGCATGGAGAACTGCGGGTGTGCCGTCGGGTTTTTTGTCGATCAGGTGGACGATGCAATGACGGATCGGCATAGGCTTCTCGGCTGGTTGAGAGGGGAGCGGTGGGCCTCCCCGAAAAGTCGCCAAGTGTACCGCACCATTGGCCAAGACGTGCTTCGAAGGGTGTTTTGGGCAGCTTCCGACGGGGCATATGCCTTTTTTTCACGGTTTAGAGCGATAAAGCTGACCAAATGGGTAGGTAGAGGCGGATATTTCCCCGTCTCTGTGCTAGTTTTGCCCCGTCTTACGCCAAGTCTCGGCGATAAGCGTGCATTCAGCATCTGTCAGGTCGAACCAATCCCCGTTTCAAGCATCTATAACCCCGATCTCCGTGGTTATAAGCCTGGGGTGCCAGACCATGACGGTCGGGCTCGACGGCTGACACTGCACTCTGCAATCCATATGAATTTGATAGGGAAGGAACACCACAATGGCTATTACTAAAGACCAACTGATCGCTGACCTGGCTGAAGCAGTAGACGCACCGAAAACTACCGTGCGCGCTCTGCTGGACCAACTGAGCCAAGTTGTTGCTGACCAGCTGGAAAACGGCGGCGAAATCACTCTGCCAGGCGTTGGCAAACTGAAAGTGACCGAGCGTCCTGCCCGTACTGGCCGTAACCCTTCGACTGGCGCTGCCATCGAAATCGCTGCCAAGAAAGTTATCAAGCTGGTTGTGGCCAAAGGCCTGACCGACGCTGTTAACAAGTAAGACGCAGCAAAAAAAACCGTGCTTCGGAGCGATCCGGGCACGGTTTTTTGTTGCCTGCGATTTGTGTCTAGCGCACCCAGCGCTGGCGCCAGATCTGTTGCTCGTTCTTGGTCTGGAAGGTCCAGGCTACAAAGCGGCTCTGCTTCTGCCCCTGGGACATTTCCACCACCTGGCTTTCCAGCACGCCGGCTTTTTTCAGGGCTGTCTCGATCGCGGGCAAGTTCGACGCTTTTGACACCAGGCAACTGAACCACAACACCTTGTGGGCAAAATGCGCACTTTCAGCGATCAGTTGCGTCACAAAGCGCGCTTCGCCACCTTCACACCACAGTTCAGCCGATTGGCCACCAAAGTTCAGCACCGGCAACTTGCGCTTGGGATCGGCCTTGCCCAGGGCGCGCCATTTGCGTTCGCTGCCCTTGGTCGCTTCGTCCATGGACGCATGGAACGGCGGGTTGCACATCGTCAGGTCGAAGCGCTCACCCGGCTCCAGCAAGCCTAGCAGGATCTGCTTGGGGTTGGTTTGCTGGCGCAACTGGATGACCTTGCTCAGGTCGTTGGACTGCACGATGGCCTTGGCTGCGGCCACTGCGATAGGGTCGACCTCGGAGCCGAGGAAGTTCCAGCGGTATTCCATGTAGCCAATCAGCGGGTAGACGCAGTTGGCGCCCATGCCGATGTCCAGCACCTTGACGATCGAACCGCGCGGGATCTTGCCTTCATTGGTGCTGGCCAGCAGGTCGGCGAGGAAATGTACGTAATCCGCACGCCCCGGCACTGGTGGGCACAGGTAGTCGGCCGGAATGTCCCAGTGCTGGATGCCGTAGAAGGCTTTGAGCAGCGCACGGTTGAACACGCGCACCGCATCCGGGCTGGCGAAGTCGATACTTTCCTTGCCGTACGGGTTGATGATCACGAATTGCGCCAGTTCCGGCGTGGTCTTGATCAGCGCCGGGAAGTCGTAGCGGCCTGTGTGGCGGTTGCGCGGATGCAGGGTGGCCTCTTTGCGCGGCACAACGGGCTTGGCCGTGGCTGCGGTTTTAGGCTTCTTGCGCGGAGGTTTTGGCGTGCTGGGGGCGGTCATGATGATTCTGGTGTTGGCTCAAAGTGGTGGGCATTGTCACACATCCTGAGCCTGTCCCGGTCAAATGTGGGAGGGTGCTTGCCCCCGATGGCGGTGTGACAGTCAAAAAGAATGAGACTGATACACCGCCATCGGGGGCAAGCACCCTCCCACATTGGCCGCGTGTATAGGCGTTTCAGACAAAAAAAGAGACCCGAAGGTCTCTTTTTCTACACGACTCACACCTTACAGGCTGGAAATCCGCGCATGTTGCTCCGCCAGCTTGCCCAGGGCCTGTTCAGCCTCGGCCAGTTTGGCGCGTTCCTTCTCGATCACTTCAGCCGGCGCTTTGTCGACGAACGCCGCGTTGGACAGCTTGCCGCCCACCCGCTGCACTTCGCCTTGCAGGCGTGCGATTTCCTTGTCGAGACGGGCCAGTTCGGCACCCTTGTCGATCAGGCCGGCCATCGGCACCAGCACTTCCATCTCGCCAACCAGTGCGGTCGCGGACAGCGGTGCTTCTTCGCCGGTTGCCAATACGGTGATCGACTCCAGCTTCGCCAGCTTCTTGAGCAGCGCATCGTTCTCGGCGAGACGACGCAGATCCTCGGCGCTGGCGTTCTTCACAAACACCGCCAATGGCTTGCCCGGCCCGATGTTCATCTCGGCACGGATGTTACGCGTACCCATCATCAGGGTCTTGAGCCATTCGATATCGCTTTCGGCCGCTTCATCGATGCGCGCTTCGTTGGCCACCGGCCAAGGTTGCAGCATGATGGTCTTGCCTTCGATACCGGCCAGTGGCGCCAGGCGCTGCCAGATTTCTTCGGTGATGAACGGCATGAACGGGTGCGCCAGGCGCAACGCCACTTCGAGTACGCGCACCAGGGTGCGACGGGTGCCGCGCTGACGTTCGATCGGTGCGTTCTCGTCCCACAGGACCGGCTTGGAGAGTTCCAGGTACCAGTCGCAATACTGGTTCCAGATGAACTCGTACAGGGCCTGTGCGGCCAGGTCGAAACGGAACTGGTCGAGCTGGCGGGTCACTTCGGCTTCGGTGCGTTGCAGTTGCGAGATGATCCAGCGGTCGGCCAGGCTCAGTTCGACGGCTTCGCCGTTCTGACCACAGTCTTCGCCTTTATCCAGCACGTAGCGCGCCGCGTTCCAGATCTTGTTGCAGAAGTTGCGATAGCCTTCGACGCGGCCCATGTCGAACTTGATGTCGCGACCGGTAGACGCCAGCGAGCAGAAGGTGAAACGCAGGGCGTCTGTGCCGTAGCTGGCGATGCCATCGGCGAACTCGTCGCGGGTCTGCTTCTCGATCTTCTTCGCCAGTTTCGGCTGCATCAGGCCCGAGGTGCGTTTCTGCACCAGGGTTTCCAGGTCGATGCCATCGATGATGTCCAGTGGGTCCAGGACGTTACCCTTGGACTTGGACATCTTCTGGCCCTGGCCGTCACGCACCAGGCCGTGCACGTACACGGTCTTGAACGGTACCTGCGGGGTGCCGTCCTCGTTCTTCACCAGGTGCATGGTCAGCATGATCATCCGGGCAACCCAGAAGAAAATGATGTCGAAGCCGGTGACCAGTACGTCGGTGGAGTGGAATTTCTTCAGGAATTCGGTCTGTTGCGGCCAACCCAGGGTGGAGAAGGTCCACAGGCCCGAGCTGAACCAAGTGTCCAGTACGTCGTTGTCCTGCTGCAGCGCAACGTCGGGGCCCAGGTTGTGCTTGGCGCGCACTTCGGCCTCGTCACGGCCTACATAGACCTTGCCCGACTCGTCATACCAGGCCGGGATGCGGTGGCCCCACCAGAGTTGACGGCTGATGCACCAGTCCTGGATATCGCGCATCCACGAGAAGTACATGTTTTCGTACTGCTTGGGCACGAACTGGATGCGGCCGTCTTCCACAGCGGCAATCGCCGGTTCTGCCAGCGGCTTGGTGGACACGTACCACTGGTCGGTCAGCCACGGCTCGATCACAGTGCCGGAGCGATCGCCCTTCGGCACTTTCAGGCCGTGGTCGTCAACGCTCACCAACAGGCCGGCGGCGTCGAAGGCAGCAACGATCTGCTTGCGCGCTTCAAAACGGTCGAGGCCGGCGTATTCAGCCGGGATCTTGCCGTCGATGCTCTCGTTCAGTGTGCCGTCCAGGTTGAACACCTGGCAGGCCGGCAGAACGGCGGCGTTCTTGTCGAAGATATTCAGCAGCGGCAGGTTATGGCGCTTGCCGACTTCGTAGTCGTTGAAATCGTGGGCCGGGGTGATTTTCACGCAACCGGTGCCGAATTCAGGGTCGCAGTAGTCGTCCGCGATGATCGGGATACGGCGGCCAACCAGCGGCAGTTCGACAAACTTGCCGATCAGCGCCAGGTAGCGTTCATCGTTCGGGTTAACCGCCACGGCGGCGTCGCCGAGCATGGTTTCCGGACGCGTGGTGGCGACGATCAGGTAGTCGTTGCCTTCAGCGGTCTTGGCGCCGTCGGCCAGCGGGTACTTGAGGTTCCACAGGAAGCCTTTCTCGTCGTGGTTTTCCACTTCAAGGTCGGAAATCGCCGTGTGCAACTTGGTGTCCCAGTTGACCAGGCGCTTGCCGCGGTAGATCAAGCCGTCTTCATGCAGGCGCACGAAGGCTTCTTTCACAGATTCCGACAGGCCGTCGTCCATGGTGAAGCGCTCGCGGCTCCAGTCTACGGACGAGCCGAGACGACGGATCTGACGGCTGATATTGCCGCCGGACTGATCCTTCCATTCCCAGATCTTTTCCAGGAATTTCTCGCGGCCCAGGTCGTGACGGTTCTGGCCGGTGGCTTCGAGTTGGCGTTCCACCAGCATCTGGGTGGCGATACCGGCGTGGTCGGTGCCTGGCTGCCACAGGGTGTTGCGGCCCTGCATGCGGCGGAAACGGATCAGTGCATCCATGATCGCATTGTTGAAGCCATGGCCCATGTGCAGGCTGCCAGTGACGTTCGGTGGCGGAATCATGATGGTGTAGGAATCGCCCGCGCCTTGCGGGGCGAAATAATTCTCGGATTCCCAGGTGTTGTACCAGGAAGTTTCGATGGCGTGCGGCTGGTAGGTCTTATCCATGCGCGGCGGGACCCTAGTTGGCATTTATTCAGGAAAGCCGGCAAGTATAACGGGGCTGGGAGCTGAGGGCGAGTTGAAGACTTGTGCAAATCAAAGGTGGGAGGCTTGTCCCCTCCCACAGGAAGTTTATGCAAGGCTCAGGACTGGTATTGGCTGAGCAGCCGCTCCATCCGCGCATCCAGCCGGCGCTTGATCTCGGTTTCGATATGCGGGGCGAAGTCGTCGATCACGTCCTGCATGATCAGTTGTGCGGCGGCGCGCAGTTCGTTGTCCAGGTGCAGTAGCAGGGCGTCGGGCCCTTTTTCAGCGGGGGCAGGTTCGACGGCGGGAGCTTCGACAACCGGCTCCGGCGCGACAGGTTTGCCGCCGACCATGTCGAACAGCAGCGGAATCTGTACCTCGCCATCGACCGTCTCGGTCAACAGCGGCGGTTGCAAGTCATCATCACCCAGTAACTGACGGATCGACTCCAGGTCGTCCAGCAGGTGGTCGTCTTTTTTCTGCGGGTTTGGCGTGTCCATCATTTACTCAAAGTCGTTGTAGCCGGTGATCCTGGAGAGGATAGCCCTGTTCGCGGTAGAAACGGAAACTCTCCCGCGCGGCCTGACGAATAGCCGGATCTTCCACCACCACCTCTGCCACACGGGCAAAAGCCTTGGCGAATGGCGGTACTTTCAGGTCCAGGTTGACCAGCAGGTCATGGTGATCGCCGCAACTGTCACCCAAACCCAGCACCACCAGGCCTTCAGGTTCAGACTCGGCGGGGCCGTGGGGTACGAAGCTTTCGCCCTTGAAGCGCCACAGGCGGGCATCCAGCTCATCGCGTTGGGCGGCATCGCTGCAATGCAGGTAGATGCGGTGGCCCATGCGCCAGGCTTTTTCGGTGAGTTTGCAGGCAAAGTCCAGGCGCGCGAGCGGATCGGCGCTGGGCAATATATAGAAGTCGACTTGGGTCATTGCGGTTCCTGAGACCGAGGCGACGTAAGAGTCGCCTCGGAATCTTCAGTTTCAGGCCTTGGCGCGATCCAGCAGGTACTGGGTCAACAATGGCACCGGACGGCCAGTGGCGCCCTTGTCCTTGCCGCCGCTGGTCCAGGCCGTGCCGGCGATGTCCAGGTGCGCCCAGTTGAAGTTCTTGGCAAAGCGCGACAGGAAGCAGGCCGCAGTGATGGTGCCGGCTTTTGGACCACCGATGTTGGCGATGTCGGCGAACGGGCTGTCCAGCTGTTCCTGGTACTCATCGAACAGCGGCAGTTGCCAGGCGCGGTCGTCGGCGGCTTTACCGGCGCTGAGCAGTTGCTCGATCAGCTCGTCGCTGTTACCCAGCAGGCCGGAAGTGTGGGAGCCCAGGGCGACGATGCATGCGCCGGTCAGGGTGGCGATGTCGATCACGGCCTGTGGCTTGAAGCGCTCGGCGTAGGTCAGGGCATCGCACAGCACCAGGCGGCCTTCGGCGTCGGTGTTGAGGATTTCGACGGTCTGGCCGCTGAGGGTGGTGACGATGTCACCCGGACGGGTCGCGCCGCCGCTCGGCATGTTCTCGGCACAGGCCAGGATGCACACCAGGTTGATCGGCAGCTTGAGTTCCAGCACGGCACGCAGGGTGCCGAACACGCTGGCGGCGCCGCCCATGTCGTACTTCATCTCGTCCATGCCCAGGCCCGGCTTGAGGCTGATGCCGCCGGTGTCGAAGGTGATGCCTTTACCCACCAGGGCGTAAGGCTTCTCGGACTTCTTGCCGCCGTTGTATTGCATCACGATCAGGCGTGGCGGCTGGTCGCTGCCTTGGCCCACGGCATAGAACGAGCCCATGCCCAGTTCCTTGATCTTCTTCTCGTCCAGCACTTCGACTTTCAGGCCCTTGAACTCCTTGCCCAGCGCCTTGGCCTGTTCGCCGAGGAACGTCGGGTGGCAGATGTTCGGCGGCAGGTTGCCCAGGTCACGGGTGAACGACATGCCGTTGGCGATTGCAGTCGCGTGGGTCACGGCGCGCTCGACTTCAGCCTGGGCGGCCTTGATGGTCAGCAGGGTGATTTTCTTCAGGGCACGCGGTTCGGCCTTGGTGCTCTTGAACTGGTCGAAGATATAGCCGCCGTCCACCAGGCTTTCGGCCAGCAGGCGGGTCTTGCCGTAGCTGTCACGGCCTTTGACCACGATTTCATCGAGGGCCAGTGCGGCATCAGTGCCACCCAGGCCCTTGAGGGTGTTGAGGATGCCGCTGATGATCTTGCGGAACGGGCGGTCGCCCAGCTCGGCATCCTTGCCCACGCCTACCAGCAATACGCGGTCGGCCTTGAGGTTGGGCAGGCTTTGCAGCAGCAGGCTCTGGCCGACTTTGCCGGCCAGGTCGCCGCGCTTGAGCACTGCGCTGATAGCGCCGCCGCTGAGTTCGTCGAGTTGCTTGGCGGCCACGCCGAGCTTGCGGCCTTCGCCGATGGCGACCACGAGGGTGGCGGTTTTCAACGTTTCGGGGCTAACGCTTTTTACAACCAGTTCCATTTTCGGGTCCCTTATAAAGGTCGGTTAGCCAGGAGTCTGTACTCCGGCTTTAATACCAGGCAGCTGTGTAAACCGCCGGCGACAAAGGCCGCAGTTTGAACCTCGCCGACGGAGCCTGACAACCCTTGGTGCACGCTTTGTGCGTGTGCACGAGCAAGCTCCGTGACAGGCGCGGTCAATCACAGGATAATGCGCCATCTTTTTAGCCGGCCCTGTATAAACGGGCTGTCTCGGTATGCTTGCTTGTTTGGCCGCCTTAGCCTGACAACCCTGGAGTGTCTGGTTTGATTGTCTTCCGTTATCTGTCCCGCGAAGTCCTGTTGACCCTGAGTGCCGTGAGTGCGGTGCTGCTGGTCATCATCATGAGTGGTCGTTTCGTCAAATACCTGGCCCAGGCTGCCTCCGGCGCCCTGGACCCGGGCTCGCTGTTCCTGATCATGGGCTTCCGCCTGCCGGGCTTCTTGCAGTTGATCTTGCCGTTGGGCCTGTTCCTCGGGATCCTGCTGGCCTATGGCCGCTTGTACCTCGAAAGCGAAATGACCGTGCTCTCGGCCACCGGCATGAGCCAGCAGCGCTTGCTGGGCATGACCATGATCCCGGCCGCCGGCATCGCGCTGATCGTGGCCTGGCTGAGCCTGGGCCTGGCGCCCCAGGGCGCCTTGCAGTTCCAGTTGGTGCTGAACAAGCAGGATGCGATGACCGAGTTCGACACCCTCGAGCCCGGTCGCTTCCAGGCGCTCAATGACGGTTCCCGGGTGACCTACACCGAAACCCTGACCGACGACCGCGCCAATCTGGGCGGTGTGTTCATCTCCGAGAAACGCCTGGGCCAGGACAAGAAAGACCGAGGCATTTCCGTGCTGGTGGCCGATTCGGGGCGCCAGGAAGTGCGTCCTGATGGCAGTCGCTACCTGATCCTGGAGAATGGCTACCGCTATGACGGCAGTCCGGGCATGGCCGATTACCGCGCAATCAAGTACGACACCTATGGCGTGATGCTGGCTCGCCCGGACATCAGCGACGAAGTCACTGACCGTGATGCCATCCCGACGACTGACCTGTGGGGCAGCAAGGAACTGCGCTCCGTTGCCGAGCTGCAATGGCGACTCTCCCTGCCGCTGCTGGTGTTCATCGTGACCTTGATGGCCGTGCCGCTGTCGCGCGTCAACCCGCGTCAGGGCCGATTCCTCAAGCTGTTGCCGGCGATCCTGCTGTACATGGCTTACCTGACCATCCTGATTTCCGCCCGCGGCTCCCTGGAGAAGGGCAAGCTGTCGCCGACCCTGGGCCTGTGGTGGGTGCACGGGATCTTCCTGGTGATCGGCCTGGGGCTGCTCTACTGGGAACCGATCCGTTTGAAAATGATGAGCCGTCGCGGCCAGAAGGAGTTGGCTCGTGGCTAAGCTCGATCGCTACATTGGTAGCAGCGTACTGATCGCCATCCTGGCGGTATTGGGCATCATCCTCGGGCTGGCGTCGTTGTTCGCCTTCATCGATGAAGTGGGCAACGTCAGCGACACCTACACCGTGTGGGACGTGCTGAGTTATGTGGCCCTCACCGCGCCGCGTCGCCTCTACGACATGATGCCGATGGCCGCGCTGATCGGCTGCCTGATCGGCCTGGGCAGTCTGGCCAGCAACAGCGAACTGACCATCATGCGCGCCGCCGGCGTGTCCATCGGTCGTATCGTCTGGGCGGTGATGAAGCCCATGCTGCTGCTGATGGCCTGCAGCGTGCTGATCGGCGAATACGTCGCGCCACCGGCCGAAACCACTGCCCAGGCCAATCGCGCCCTGGCCCAGGGGTCGGGCGACGCGCAAAGCTCCAAGCATGGCCTGTGGCACCGCCAGGGCGATGAGTTCATCCATATCAACGCGGTGCAGCCCGGTGGCCTGTTGATTGGCGTGACCCGCTACACGTTCGACAAAGAACGTCACCTGCTGGAATCCAGCTTCGCCAAACGTGCGCAGTACAGTAGCGAAAAATGGCAACTCAGCGACGTCACCACGACCTACTTCCGTAATGTCGGCCAAGGCACCAAGGCCAGCACTGAAGTGATCAACGTGCCGAGCGAGGAGTGGGACATCGCCCTCAAGCCGGAACTGCTCAATACCGTGGTGATGATCCCGGAAAGCCTGCCGATCTCCGGGTTGTGGGGCTATATCCACTATCTGAAGGACCAGGGCCTGAACAACGGCCGCTACTGGCTGGCGTTCTGGGTCAAGGTGTTGCAACCGGTGGTGACCGCCGCGTTGGTGCTGATGGCGATTTCCTTCATCTTTGGCCCGCTGCGTTCGGTGACCCTGGGCCAGCGCGTATTCACGGGGGTGCTGGTGGGTTTCACCTTCCGCATCGCCCAGGACCTGCTGGGTCCGTCGAGCCTGGTGTTCGGCTTCTCGCCGCTGTTTGCGGTGCTGGTGCCCACGGCCATCTGCGCCCTGGCGGGCTTCTGGTTACTGCGTCGGGCCGGTTGATACCGCGCTTATGATCAAAAAATGCCCTGGTCGAGAGATCGGGGTATTTTTGTTCTGGTCAGCAAAGATGACGTCTGGCCTGAGCATCAGGTACAATTCCCGGCTATTTTTCAGCGGGCAATCTGCCTGCAGCCTTTTTGAGTGTTGATCCGTGAGTGATTTGAGTCATATCCGCAATTTCTCCATCATCGCCCACATTGACCATGGCAAGTCGACGCTGGCCGACCGGTTCATCCAAATGTGCGGTGGCCTTGCCGAGCGTGAAATGGAAGCCCAGGTCCTGGACTCCATGGACCTCGAACGCGAGCGCGGCATCACCATCAAGGCCCACAGCGTTACCCTGTATTACAAGGCCAAAGACGGTATCACCTACCAACTGAACTTCATTGACACCCCGGGCCACGTCGACTTCACCTACGAAGTCAGCCGTTCCCTGGCGGCCTGTGAAGGTGCCTTGCTGGTGGTGGACGCAGGCCAGGGCGTGGAAGCGCAGTCGGTTGCCAACTGCTACACCGCGATCGAGCAGGGCCTGGAAGTCATGCCCGTGCTGAACAAGATCGACCTGCCCCAGGCCGAGCCAGAGCGCGTCAAGGAAGAGATCGAGAAGATCATCGGCATCGACGCCACCGACGCCGTCACCTGCAGCGCCAAGACCGGCCTGGGTGTCGACGAAGTGCTCGAACGCCTGGTGCACACCATCCCCGCGCCGACCGGCAACTACGAAGATCCGCTGCAAGCGTTGATCATCGACTCCTGGTTCGACAACTACCTGGGCGTTGTCTCCCTGGTGCGCGTGCGTCATGGCCGTGTGAAGAAGGGCGACAAGATCCTGGTCAAGTCCACCGGCAAGATCCACCTGGTGGACAGCGTCGGTGTATTCAACCCCAAGCACACCGCGACCGTTGATCTGAAAGCCGGTGAAGTAGGCTTCATCATCGCCGGTATCAAGGACATTCACGGTGCACCGGTGGGGGACACCCTGACCCTGAGCTCCACGCCGGATGTCGACGTGCTGCCGGGCTTCAAGCGCATCCAGCCGCAGGTCTACGCCGGTCTGTTCCCGGTCAGCTCCGACGACTTCGAAGACTTCCGCGAAGCCCTGCAGAAGCTGACCCTCAACGACTCGTCGCTGCAGTACACCCCGGAAAGCTCCGACGCCCTGGGTTTCGGCTTCCGTTGCGGGTTCCTGGGCATGCTGCACATGGAAATCATCCAGGAGCGCCTCGAGCGCGAATACGACCTGGACCTGATCACCACCGCGCCCACCGTTATTTTCGAGTTGTTGCTGAAAACCGGTGAAACGATTTACGTCGACAACCCGTCCAAGCTCCCGGATCTGTCGGCCATCGAAGACATGCGCGAGCCTATCGTGCGGGCCAATATCCTGGTTCCGCAGGAGCACTTGGGCAACGTCATCACTTTGTGTATCGAAAAACGTGGCGTACAGCGCGACATGCTGTTCCTCGGTACCCAGGTCCAGGTGACCTACGATATGCCGATGAACGAGGTGGTGCTGGACTTCTTCGACCGTCTCAAATCCACCAGCCGCGGCTATGCTTCGCTGGATTACCATTTCGACCGTTACCAATCGGCTAATCTGGTGAAACTGGATGTGTTGATCAACGGCGACAAGGTCGATGCCCTGGCACTGATCGTGCACAAGGACAACGCGCACTACAAAGGTCGCCAGTTGACCGAGAAGATGAAAGAACTGATTCCGCGCCAGATGTTCGACGTCGCGATCCAGGCCGCCATTGGCGGGCAGATCATTGCACGAACCTCCGTCAAGGCACTCAGAAAGAACGTACTGGCCAAATGCTACGGCGGTGACGTAAGCCGTAAGCGCAAGCTGCTTGAGAAGCAAAAGGCCGGTAAAAAACGCATGAAGCAAGTAGGTAACGTGGAAGTTCCACAAGAAGCCTTCCTTGCGGTGCTCAGGTTGGATAGTTAGGTCCTATGTCGCTAAATTTCCCGCTGTTGCTGGTCATCGCCGTTGCCGTTTGCGGTCTCCTGGCGTTGCTCGATCTGGTGTTCTTCGCCCCGCGTCGGCGGGCGGCTATCGCGGCCTATCAGGGCAGCGTCAGCCAGCCCGATGGCGTGGTGATCGAGAAGCTGAACAAAGAGCCTTTGCTGGTTGAATACGGCAAGTCGTTCTTCCCGGTGTTGTTCATCGTGCTGGTGCTGCGTTCGTTCCTGGTGGAGCCGTTTCAGATCCCGTCGGGGTCGATGAAACCTACCCTGGACGTGGGCGACTTCATCCTGGTGAACAAATTTTCCTACGGGATCCGCCTGCCGGTGATCGACAAGAAGGTCATCGAAGTCGGTGACCCGCAGCGCGGCGATGTGATGGTGTTCCGCTACCCGAGCGACCCGAACGTCAACTACATCAAGCGTGTGGTAGGCCTGCCGGGCGACGTGATTCGCTACACCAGTGACAAGCGCCTGTTCATCAACGGTGAGTCGGTGGCCGAGAAGCTGCTGGGTTCCGAGCCGAACAGCCTGGGCAGCGCCGAGCTGTACCAGGAAAAACTCGGTGCGGTAGAGCACGAGATCCGCAAGGAAATGAGCCGCTACCGTGCACAGCCTGACGGCCAGTGGACCGTGCCGGCCGGGCACTACTTCATGATGGGCGACAACCGCGACAACTCCAATGACAGCCGGTACTGGGATGACCCCAACATTCCCAAGGACCTGCTGGGCATGGTTCCCGACCAGAATATCGTCGGCAAGGCCTTTGCGGTCTGGATGAGCTGGCCGGAACCCAAACTCAGCCACCTGCCGAACTTCTCGCGGGTCGGGCTGATCAAGTAATACAGGCGGCGCTGTGAACACAGCGCCGAATGCTTTTCTGGGGTGGGGACAAATCGGTCCTGCCTCATGCAGCACCAACCAGGATTTGAATTTGAACACTGCGTCAATCGTCGATGGCCGCCGGTGCCACCAACTAGATATGGATAAACCGTGACCGTTTCTCTAGCACGTCTCGAGCGCCAGCTCGGCTACACCTTCAAGGACCAGGAATTGATGGTCCTTGCCCTCACACACCGCAGCTTTGCCGGGCGCAACAACGAGCGCCTGGAATTCCTCGGTGATGCCATCCTCAACTTCGTCGCCGGTGAGGCGCTGTTCGAGCGCTTCCCCCAAGCCCGTGAAGGTCAGCTGTCGCGCCTGCGTGCGCGCCTGGTGAAGGGCGAGACCCTGGCCGTGCTGGCCCGTGGCTTTGGCCTGGGCGAGTACCTGCGCCTGGGTTCCGGGGAGTTGAAGAGCGGCGGTTTCCGTCGCGAGTCGATCCTGGCCGATGCCCTTGAAGCGCTGATCGGTGCGATCTACCTCGATGCCGGTATGGAAGCCGCCAAGGAGCGCGTCACCGCCTGGCTGACCTCCGAGATCGAGAGCCTCACGCTGGTCGACACCAATAAAGACCCCAAGACCCGCCTGCAGGAATTTTTGCAGTCCCGCGGGTGCGAACTGCCACGCTACGAAGTGGTGGATATCCAGGGTGAGCCCCATTGCCGCGTGTTCTTCGTGGAATGTGAAATCACCTTACTGAACGAAAAAAGCCGAGGTCAGGGTGTGAGCCGCCGTATTGCCGAACAGGTAGCGGCCGCCGCAGCACTGATTGCCCTGGGCGTGGAGAATGGCCATGACTGATTCAACCGCAACACGCTGTGGCTATGTTGCCATCGTCGGCCGCCCGAACGTGGGCAAGTCCACGTTGCTCAACCACATCCTCGGCCAGAAGCTGGCGATCACCTCGCGCAAGCCGCAGACCACCCGTCACAACATGCTGGGCATCAAGACCGAAGGCAATGTGCAAGCGGTGTACGTCGATACCCCGGGCATGCACAAGGGTGGCGAGAAGGCGCTTAACCGCTACATGAACAAGACCGCTTCGGCGGCGTTGAAAGACGTCGACGTGGTGATCTTCGTGGTCGACCGCACCAAGTGGACCGACGAAGACCAGATGGTCCTCGAACGTGTGCAGTACGTCACCGGTCCGTTGATCGTCGCGCTGAACAAGACCGACCGTATCGAAGACAAAGCCGAGCTGATGCCGCACCTGAGCTGGCTGCAGGAACAACTGCCGAACGCCCAGATCATCCCGATCTCGGCCCAGCACGGCCACAACCTCGATGCCCTGGAGCGCGTGATCGCCGAGCACCTGCCCGAGAACGAGCACTTCTTTCCGGAAGACCAGATCACCGACCGTAGCAGCCGCTTCCTCGCCGCTGAACTGGTGCGCGAGAAAATCATGCGCCAGATGGGCGCGGAGCTGCCGTACCAGATCACCGTGGAAATCGAAGAGTTCAAGCAGCAGGGCAAGACCTTGCACATCCATGCGCTGATCCTCGTCGAGCGTGATGGCCAGAAGAAAATCATCATTGGCGACAAGGGCGAGCGCATCAAGCGCATCGGCACCGAGGCGCGCAAGGACATGGAATTGCTGTTCGATTCCAAGATCATGCTCAACCTGTGGGTGAAGGTGAAGGGCGGCTGGTCCGATGACGAGCGCGCACTGCGCTCCCTGGGCTATGGCGACCTGTAAGGTCCTGAATGCACCGCAGGGCTGAAAATGTGGGAGGGGGCTTGCCCCCGATGGCGGTGGGTCAGTTGACAAATAAGTGACTGACACACTGCCATCGGGGGCAAGCCCCCTCCCACATTAGGTTTGTGTCGTTTTCAAAAGTGCATTCCAGCAGTGAGCAGCCATGTCCCAATCCCCACCCCCCAGCCAACTCGCCTACGTCCTGCACAGCCGCGCCTACCGCGAGACAAGCGCCTTGGTGGACTTCCTCACGCCCCAGGGCCGCCTGCGCGCAGTCTTGCGCAGTGCGCGGGGCAAGGCGGGCACGCTGGCGCGGCCGTTCGTGGCCCTGGACGTGGAGTTTCGCGGCAAGGGCGAGCTGAAAAACGTCGGCCGCATGGAAAGCGTGGGCACCTCGGCCTGGCTCAACGGCGACGCGCTGTTCAGCGGCCTCTACCTCAATGAACTGCTGATCCGCCTGCTCCCCGCCGAAGACCCGCACCCGGCAGTCTTCGATCACTACGCCGCCACACTGTTGGCCCTGGCCGAAGGTCGTCCCTTGGAGCCGCTGCTGCGTGCGTTCGAATGGCGCCTGCTCGATGACCTGGGCTACGGCTTCGAACTGGCCAACGACCTGCACGGCGAGCCCATCGCCGCCGATGGCATGTATCGCCTGCAGGTGGACGCCGGCCTCGAGCGTGTGTATCTGCTGCAACCCGGCCTGTTCCAGGGCACCGAGCTGCTGGCCATGAGCGAAGCGGACTGGACGGCGCCCGGCGCCTTGTCCGCCGCCAAACGCCTGATGCGCCAGGCCCTGGCTGTGCATTTGGGCGGGCGCCCGCTGGTCAGTCGCGAGTTGTTTCGAAAGCCCTGACAACCCCGTGTATGCTGTGCGGCGTTTCTTTCCCTTTTCAGGAGCGCTTCCGTGACCACCAGCAATCGCATTCTTCTTGGCGTCAACATCGACCACGTCGCTACCCTGCGCCAGGCCCGGGGCACCCGTTACCCTGACCCGGTCAAGGCTGCGCTGGACGCCGAAGAAGCGGGCGCCGACGGCATCACCGTGCACCTGCGCGAAGACCGCCGCCACATCCAGGAGCGCGACGTGCTGCTGCTCAAGGATGTGCTGCAAACCCGCATGAACTTCGAAATGGGCGTCACCGAGGAAATGATGCAGTTCGCCGAGCGCATCCGCCCGGCGCACATCTGCCTGGTGCCCGAAACCCGTCAGGAACTGACCACCGAAGGTGGCCTCGACGTGGCCGGCCAGGAAGCGCGGATCAAGGCCGCCGTGGAGCGCCTGTCGAAGATCGGCAGTGAAGTCTCGCTGTTCATCGACGCCGACGAGCGCCAGATTGAAGCTTCGCGCCGTGTCGGTGCACCGGCCATCGAACTGCACACCGGTCGTTACGCCGACGCCACCACCCCTACCGAAGTGGCTGACGAACTGCAACGCATCATCGACGGTGTGAGTTGCGGCCTCAAGCAAGGCCTGATCGTCAACGCCGGCCATGGCCTGCACTACCACAACGTCGAAGCCGTGGCCGCGATCAAGGGCATCAATGAGCTGAACATCGGCCATGCGCTGGTGGCCCATGCGCTGTTCGTTGGTTTCAAGGGCGCGGTGGCCGAGATGAAAGCCCTGATCCTGGCCGCCGCCAAGCACTAAAAAACACTGAAGATCCAATGTGGGAGGGGGCTTGCCCCCGATAGCAAGGGGTCAGCTACCTCATCCATGGCTGACACACCGCCATCAGGGGCAAGCCCCCTCCCACATGCGAACCCTTACTGTTTAGCCGTTGCAGGTGTATCGTATCTGCCCTTTGCAGGCCTTGGGCCTGCGGCCGATACGTGAGGTTGTTGTGTCCCGATCCTTTTCCCGTCGACAAATCCTGGGTGGTCTTGCAGGCCTGGCCGTAGTGGGCGTCGGTGCCGGTGGCGCCTATCGCTACTGGCTGGGGAAAGTCGCCGAAGCCGAGGCTGGGCATGATTACGAACTGATCGCCGCGCCGTTGGACGTGGAGTTGGTGCCAGGGCACAAGACCCAAGCCTGGGCATTCGGCCCCTCAGCGCCGGGTACCGAGTTGCGGGTGCGCCAGGGCGAATGGCTGCGGGTGCGTTTCATCAACCACCTGCCGGTCGCCACCACCATTCACTGGCACGGCATTCGCCTGCCGCTGGAAATGGACGGCGTGCCCTACGTCTCACAATTGCCGGTACTGCCCGGCGAATACTTCGACTACAAATTCCGCGTACCCGACGCCGGCAGCTACTGGTACCACCCCCACGTGAACAGCAGCGAAGAACTCGGCCGTGGCCTGGTCGGCCCGTTGATCATCGAAGAGCGCGAACCCACAGGTTTCAAGCACGAACGCACCCTCAGCCTGAAAAGCTGGCATGTGGATGAGGAGGGCGCTTTCGTCGCGTTCAGTATCCCGCGTGAGGCCGCTCGGGGCGGTACGGCAGGGCGTTTGTCGACGATCAACGGCGTGTCCCAGGCGGTGATCGATTTGCCGGCCGGGCAGATCACCCGCGTGCGGTTGCTCAACCTCGACAACACCCTGACCTATCGCATCAACATCCCGGATGTTGAAGCGCAGATCTACGCGCTGGACGGCAACCCCATCGAGCCACGCCCCCTGGGCAAGGAATATTGGTTGGGCCCGGGCATGCGTATCTGCCTGGCGATCAAGGCGCCGCCGGTGGGCGAGGAACTGTCGATCCGCAACGGTCCGGTGCGCCTCGGCACCTTCCGTTCGGTCGCCAATACCGATGCGCCCGGCGAATGGCCGTCTGCGTTGCCTGCCAACCCGATCAGCGAGCCGGACCTGGCCAATGCCGAGAAACTCAACTTCAATTTCGAGTGGGTGGGTTCGGTCTCGGTCGATACCGACAACGGCAAGCCACCCAGCCTGTGGCAGATCAACGGCAAGGCCTGGGACATCACCGACAAGACCTGCGCCGATCGTCCGATTGCCAAGCTGGAGAAGGGCAAGAGCTACATTTTCGAATTGAAGAACATGACCCAGTACCAGCACCCGATCCACCTGCACGGCATGAGCTTCAAGGTGATCGCCTCGAACCGCCACAAGGTGATCCCGTATTTCACCGATACCTACCTGCTGGGCAAGAACGAGCGTGCCCGCGTGGCGTTGGTGGCGGATAACCCAGGCGTCTGGATGTTCCACTGCCACGTGATCGACCACATGGAAACCGGCCTGATGGCCGCCATCGAGGTGGCGTGATGCGCCAGATCCGCCCCACCGCGATCATCGACCGCAGCCGCGACCAGGACTTTATGCGCGAAGCCCTGGCCCTCGCCGCCCAAGGTGCTGCGCTGGGTGAAGTGCCCGTCGGCGCGGTGCTGGTGCAGGACGGTCAGATCATCGGCCGAGGCTTCAACTGCCCGATCAGCGGCAACGACCCCAGCGCTCACGCTGAGATGGTCGCCATCCGCGCCGCCGCGCAAGCCATCAGCAATTACCGCCTGGTGGGCAGCACCCTTTACGTGACCCTGGAACCGTGCAGCATGTGCGCGGGCCTGATCGTTCATTCACGGGTTGCCCGTGTGGTGTATGGCGCGCTGGAGCCCAAGGCGGGGATCGTGCAAAGCCAGGGGCAGTTTTTTACCCAGGGCTTTCTGAATCATCGAGTGTTGTTCGAGGGTGGTGTGCTGGCTGAGGAGTGCGGGACGGTATTGAGCGAGTTCTTCAGGGCGCGCCGGGCCAAACCTGCTCTCTAAACGACGCTGGAGATCAAAATGTGGGAGGGGGCTTGCCCCCGATAGCAGTGGGTCAGTAAGCATATTTATGACTGATACACCGCCATCGGGGGCAAGCCCCCTCCCACATTTGGAACTCTATTTTATCAGTGAGGTATCAGCGTCACTTCCTGGCGACGATCACCGCCCGCATCGGCGCCGGCAGCCCTTCTATCGTCTTGCTGTGGTCTTCGGGGTCGAGGAAGTCACTCAGCGACTGGTACTTCATCCACTCCGTCCCGCGCTGTTCCTCGACCGTGGTCACGCTCACATCCACGCAGCGCACATCGCTGAAGCCTGCACGGCGCAGCCATAGCATCAGCGCCGGCACTGAGGGCAGGAACCACACGTTACGCATCTGCGCGTAGCGATCTTCCGGCACCAGCACTTGTTGCTGATCGCCTTCCACCACCAAGGTTTCCAAGACCAGTTCGCCGCCTTTGACCAAGGTGTCTTTCAACGCCAGCAAATGCTCGATGGGCGAACGCCGGTGATAGAACACGCCCATGGAAAACACCGTATCAAAACCTTCCAGATTCGCTGGCAGGTCTTCGAACGGGAACGGTAGGTGCCAGGCCTTGGGCTCGGAGAGGTAACGCTGCACCGCCTGGAACTGGCAGAAAAACAGCCAATTCGGGTCCACGCCGATCACGCTGTCGGCGCCGGCGCCGAGCATGCGCCACATGTAGTAGCCGTTGCCGCAGCCGACATCGAGAATGCGCTTGCCCTTCAGGTTCAGGTGCGGCGCAACCCGCGACCATTTCCAGTCCGAGCGCCACTCGGTGTCCACATGCACGCCGAACAGGTTGAACGGCCCTTTGCGCCACGGGCTCAGGCCCATCAACGCAGTGTGCATCTGCGCGCGGGTGTCATCGTCGCAGTCGGTGTCGAGTGTCAGGCCGTTGAGCAAATCCACGTCGCTGGGCTGGATCTTGGGCAGCGCATCCAGCGCACTCTGCCAACGCGCAAGGTCGCCATGACCCTTTTCCATCTTGCTGTCGAGTTGCGCTTGCAGGCCCTGGGCCCACACGGCCAGGGGAGTGCCGACCAGGTGGCGGGCGAGGGGGGACAGATCAATCATGGCAAGGCAATCAACGAGGCAAAGTTAAGACACTGGAACCACGGCACGACTTTAGAGAACCCGGCCGCCAGCAGGCGTTCGCGGTGTTCTTCGAGGCTGTCGGGCTTCATGACGTTTTCGATGGCGCTGCGCTTCTGGGCGATTTCCAGTTCGCTGTAGCCGTTGGCGCGTTTGAACGCGATATGCAGGTCGGTGAGCAGCGCGTGTTCTTCGGCATTGTTGAAGCGCAATTTCTCCGACAGGATCAACGCACCGCCCGGCAACAGCGCTTGGCGGATGCGCGAGAGCAACGCCAGGCGCTCATCGGGGGCAATGAATTGCAGGGTGAAATTCAGCGCCACCACCGAGGCCGGGGCAAATTGCAGTGCGAGGATATCGCCCTCGATCACCTCGACCGGCAGCAACTCCTGGAACATCGAGTCCTGGCCGTTGAGGTATTCACGGCAGCGCTCGACCATCGCCGTCGAGTTATCCACCGCGATCACCCGGCAACCGTCAGTGCGCACATGGCGACGCAGGGCCTGGGTGACCGCGCCGAGGGACGAGCCCAGGTCATAGAGCACGCTATTGGGTTGGGCAAATTGCGCCGCGAGTACGCCGAGGTTCTCAACGATGGTCGGGTAACCCGGCACCGAGCGCTTGATCATGTCCGGGAACACCCGCACCACGTCTTCGTTGAAGGCGAAGTCCGGCACCTGGGGCAGGGGCTGGGCGAATAGGCGATCGGGTTCTTTGCTCACGGTTGTTCCGGCGACGATTGGGGAAAGGCCGGCATTTTAGCCAACTTGGCCCTCGGATGCGCGGGTTGTCTGATGGAAAGCCGAGGCGGTGATGCCCCATTGTCCCAGCCAATAAGTGACGATCAGCAAATACGGCGCCGCCTCGAACGCCACCACAAACCGATTGATCCCGATCAGCGTGTCGGAAAACACAAACGACGCCGCGCCCGCCGCCGCCAGCAGTGCCGAGCGCTGCGGCACTTCACTGCCCAAGCGTGCCAGTGCACGCCAGAGCATGGCGCTGATCACCAGCGCATACACCACCACCGGAATCAGCAGGTCGCCCAGGCCGTGGGAAATCAGGATGCTCAGCAGGATCGCGCCCACGCCCAACGCCAGTAGCAGCGGCAGCCATGCAAGACGACGGCAGTCGCTGAAATAGGCCTTGAGGTACGCCAGGTGCGCAAACAGGAACGCACCCAGGCCAAAGATAAACAGGTCGCCGGGCCAGGCCAGCAACACGTCGCCCACCAAGGAGAAAATCAGCCCCAGGCTGATCCAGCGTCGATAGTCGGTGGGCGGTGCATCATGCAGCCAGCCCAGCAGCGCCAGCACCGGCAGTGGCTTGACCAGCAGGCACAATAAGGTGGCATGGGTGGTCAGGCCGTAGATGAAAGTGCCGGCGCCCATCAACGCAAGAATCAGCCAAGGCATATCAGTTCACCGTAATGGCGCAGTCAAAGGTTTCGACGGGCTCGGCTTCCGGCTCCCAGGGTTGCTGGGAGGTCAGGCGCAAACGGCCCTGGCCGGCGGCGAAGGCCTGGAAGCGCCAGGTCGATTGGCCGCCGCCGCCGATCACGCCGGATTCTGTGCTGCTGTAGACCTCAGGGCTCAACGCACGCAGTACGCCGCCAGCGGAATCCTGGATGGCCCAGCGGTAACCGGTGGTGGGGTTGCTTGGGAGGGTGAGGATCAGGTTTTGCCCGGTTTTAAGTTGAAGCGGGCAGGTGCTCTGGTTGTCCACGCTGATGTTTTGCTTCGGTGCGCTGGCACACGCGGCCAGCAGGGCAAGGCTCAAGGGGAGAAGCAGGCGGGCAGCGGTCATGGGGGCTCCGTTCATTCACGACGAAGGGCGAGCATAACCGAAGATGAGACAAGGTGTGACAACAGGGGATTTTGTGATGAATGTTCTGGCCCCATCGCGGGCAAGCCCCCTCCCACATTTTGATTTGTGAACACATTCAAATGTGGGAGTGGGCTTGCCCGCGATGGCGTCATACCAGGCGCTGGATAGCTGTCAGAAGAGCACCTTCGCCACATCCGCAAAGCGCTTGGCAAAGTGCACCGTCATGCCTTCCTTGAGGTACTCCGGCAACTCTTCAAAACTGCCACGGTTCGGCTCCGGCAAGATCAGCTCATGGATCTTCTGGCGCCGGGCCGCGATCACCTTCTCACGCACCCCGCCAATCGGCAGCACATGCCCGGTCAACGTCAGTTCGCCGGTCATGGCCACGCCTTTTTTCGGCGGCTGGTTACGCGCCAGCGACAACAACGCACTGGCCATGGTCACCCCGGCGCTCGGGCCGTCTTTGGGCGTGGCGCCTTCCGGCACATGCAAGTGCACGAAGGCTTCATCGAAGAATTTCGGATCGCCGCCAAACGATTTCAGGTTCGAACTGATGTAGCTGTAGGCGATTTCGGCGGATTCCTTCATCACTTCACCCAATTGCCCGGTGAGCTTGAAGCCGCGGTTGAGCGTATGGATGCGCGTGGCCTCGATCGGCAAGGTTGCGCCGCCCATGCTGGTCCAGGCCAGGCCGGTGATCACGCCGGTGCCGGACAGCACTTGCTCATTGCGGAACACCGGCATGCCCAGGGAGCTTTCCAGGTCCTTGTTGCCGATCTTGATCACCGAGTCCGGCTCATCCAGCAGCTTGACCACCGCCTTGCGCACCAGTTTGCCCAGTTGTTTCTCCAACTGGCGCACCCCGGCTTCGCGAGCATAACCGTCGATGAGTGCGCGCAGGGCGCCGTCGCTGATGGTCAGGCTGGTTTTCGCCACACCGGCTTTTTCCAGCTGCTTGGGCCACAGGTGACGCTTGGCGATGGCGACTTTTTCTTCGGTGATATAGCCCGACAGGCGAATTACTTCCATGCGGTCCAGCAACGGGCCGGGGATGGAATCCAGGGTGTTGGCGGTGCACACGAACAGCACTTTGGACAGGTCCAGGCGCAGGTCCAGGTAGTGGTCAAGGAATTCGACGTTCTGCTCCGGGTCGAGGGTTTCCAGCAGCGCCGACGCCGGGTCGCCCTGGAAGCTCTGGCCCATCTTGTCGATCTCGTCGAGCATGATCACCGGGTTCATCACCTCCACGTCCTTGAGCGCCTGCACCAGCTTGCCGGGCAGCGCGCCGATGTAGGTGCGGCGATGACCCTTGATCTCGGCCTCGTCGCGCATGCCGCCGACGCTGAAGCGATAGAACGGCCGGCCCAGGGACTCGGCGATGGATTTGCCCACACTGGTCTTGCCCACACCCGGTGGGCCGACCAGCAGCACGATCGAGCCGGCGACTTCGCCTTTATAGGCGCCCACCGCGAGGAACTCGAGGATGCGACTCTTGATGTCATCCAGGCCCGCGTGGTGTTTATCCAATACCTTGCGTGCGTGTTTCAGGTCGAGTTTGTCCTCGCCGTACACGCCCCACGGCACCGAGGTGGCCCAGTCCAGGTAGTTGCGCGTTACCGCGTATTCCGGCGAACCGGTCTCGAGGATCGACAGCTTGTTCAGCTCTTCATCAATGCGTTTTTTCGCCTGAGCCGGCAGCACTTTACCTTCCAGGCGTTGCTCGAACTGTTCGACGTCCGCGCTGCGGTCGTCCTTGGTCAGGCCCAGCTCCTGCTGGATGACCTTGAGCTGTTCCTTGAGGAAGAACTCACGCTGGTGCTCGCCGATCTTGCGGTTCACCTCGGCGGAGAGTTCTTTTTGCAGGCGGGCGACTTCGACTTCCTTGCGCAGCATCGGCAGCACTTTTTCCATGCGCTTGAGCATGGGCACGCAGTCCAGCACTTCCTGCAACTCGTTACCGGTGGCCGAGGTCAGCGCGGCGGCGAAGTCGGTAAGCGGCGACGGGTCGTTGGGGCTGAAGCGGTTGAGGTAGTTCTTCAGTTCTTCGCTGTACAGCGGGTTGAGCGGCAGCAGTTCCTTGATCGCATTGATCAGCGCCATGCCATAGGCCTTGACCTCGTCGGTCGGCTCGCTGGGCTGGTGCGGGTATTCGACTTCCACCAGATACGGTGGGCGGTGATGCTTGAGCCAGGTCTTGATGCGCACGCGGGTCAGGCCCTGGGCGACGAATTGCAGCTTGCCGTTCTCGCGGCTGGCGTGGTGCACCTTCACCAGGGTGCCGTACAACGGCAGGCTGGAGGTGTCGAAGTGGCGCGGGTCTTCCGGCGGCGTGTCCATGAAGAACAGGGCCAGGGAGTGGTGATCGGACTTGCTTACCAGCTCCAGGGTTTCGGCCCATGGTTCTTCATTGACGATTACCGGCAGCACTTGCGCCGGGAAGAATGGCCGATTGTGGATCGGGATGATATAGACCTTGTCCGGCAGGTTTTGCCCAGGCAGGGCCAGGCCGGTGTTGGACGAGGCGGATTCAGCGTTTTCGGGGTCGGCGTAGTCGTTGAGGTCGTAATCGGGGAAATCTTGCTGGTCGCTCATGGGGCACCTGCATAAGGAAGTATGGTGCTTAGATGGGGCGGGGCAGTGGTGGTTTCAATGGCGGGGTGGAGTTAGCAACAAATTGCATGAATTCAGCTGATCTTGTGCAGATAACTCGGCAACGGCTGCTCCGGTAACACCGACAGCACCTTCAACCGCTGCAACATACGTTGCCTGGCCCGCTGCAAATGCTCGCGCAGGTTCAGCGCCGCCGCATCAAACGCACCATGCAGCAGCAGCTCCAATATCAACCGATGTTCGGCCAGCATGGCTGGATCCGCGCCGATCCCCAGCAAGCGGTAGAAAATCCGGCTGATGATCATTGGGCTCTGACCTTGGCGGATCAACGCCGCGATCTTGCGGTTCTGCAGGCCGGCCAGGCAGCGTTGGTGCAAGTCTTCCTCGATCTGTTCGATGGCCTCCAGACTGCAGTGGGGGCTGTCCTGAGCGGCCTGCACGCGCTGCAACATGGCTTCGAGCAACTCGCGGTCGAGGTGGGGCGCGCTCTGGCGCAGCGCTTCAGGTTCCAGACAGGCGCGCAGCTCGTAGTCTTCGGTGACTTCCCGTGCTGTCAAAGGCCCCGCCAGCCATTGCGAGTAGGGCTCCTTTTCCACCAGGCCACGGTCGCGCAGGCGCATCAGCGCTTCGCGCACCACTGCGCGGCTGACACCGTAGTGGTCGGCGGCGGCTTGCTCGTCGAGGCGGTAATGGCCGAAGGCGATGCAGGTGGACAGCGCCGTGCCGATCTCTTCGACGATGCGTTCGCCCAACGGCCGCGTATCCACCAGTTCATCCTCACCGTTGAGCCCCAGGTGTGCATGGCTCAGGGGCAGGCGCAGCGGTTCCATCGCCAGGCCTTCGGGGTTGATCAGGTAACCCCGGCCGTTGAAGCGACAGATCAGGCCTTCTTCATGCAACAGGTCCAGGGCCTTGCGCACCGGCACGCGACTGGTGCCGAACAATTCGGCCAGCGGTGCTTCCAGCAAGACCAGGCCGTGGCGCGCAGTGCCGTTGACGATCGCGTCACGCATCACCTTGTGAATCATCGCGTAACGGGAGGCCGAGGCGGACACTGCTTTCATTGCATTCTCTGGGCTGAAGAGTCTGGGGCCGAGGATTCTCTCATAAGTCGTGCCTGTCACTCTGCGCCACGTCGGTGGCACTTTTTTGGGGCCTGGAAAGTGAGGATGTTACTTTTCTGCACCAAAATGTACTTATTAATAAAAGATACATTATTTCATTGAAGGCGCTCTTCCGTGTCCTGGCAAGATTTTTCCTGCCATCTAAAAGCATCTATCCCGCTGCTCTGGGCAAATATCCCTCACCGCGCACAAACGTCACGATACAGGCTGGCACGGAACCTGCCTTTGTAAAACGTACATTTTATTAATATGTACGTTTTATGAGGATCAAGTCGATGTCAGACGCCACTTCCATGGCCGAGGATTTCGCCAGCGGTCGCAGCGACCCGGTGCAAGTCCTCGAACAGGCACTTGATAAGGCCAGCCAAACCCCGGCCGTGTTCATCAGCCTGACCGCCGAGCGTGCCCGCCGTGAAGCCGAAGCCTCGGCTGCCCGTTGGCGCGCCGGCCAGCCATTGAGTGGGTTCGATGGGGTGCCGCTGGCCTGGAAGGACCTGTTCGATGTGGCCGGCAGCATCACCACCGCAGGCGCTGCCTATCGCCGCAACGCGCCTGCCGCGTTGCTTGATGCGCCTACGGTCGGCCTGTTGTGCCGCGCCGGCATGGTCAGTATCGGCAAGACCAACCTGAGCGAACTGGCTTATTCCGGCTTGGGCCTGAACCCGCATTTCGGCACGCCGCATAATCCCCATGGCGGCGACCAACCGCGCATTCCTGGCGGCTCGTCGTCCGGCTCGGCGGTGGCGGTGGCGGCCGGGATCGTGCCCATCGCCATGGGCACTGACACCGCCGGTTCCATCCGCATCCCGTCAGCGTTCAATGGCCTGGTGGGCTACCGCAGCAGCAGCCGACGCTACAGTCGCGACGGCGTGTTCCCCCTGGCCCACAGCCTCGACAGCCTCGGCCCGCTGACCCGCAGCGTGCGCGATGCGCTGGCCATCGACGACCTGCTACATGGCCGTACCCAGACCCACACTGCCCGCAGCCTCAAGGGCCAGCGCTTTGTGCTGGCGCAACAGGACGCTGAACCCGCCGTGCGCAACAATCTGCTGCGCGCAGTGGAGCAACTCAAGGCCCGGGGCGCACTTGTTGAAGAGCGTGAATGCGCGACGTTCCAGGCCACCCTGGACCTGATCAAGCACCACGGCTGGCTCGGTTCCTTCGAAGCCTTTGCCCTGCATGAAGCGCTGCTCGACAGCCCCGACGCCGAGCAACTCGACCCTCGCGTACGTCGCCGCCTCGAAGCCGCGCGCGCACTGCCCGCCAGTCAGCTTATCCACCTGACCGACGCACGCCGCCGCCTGCAACAGCAACTGATCGACGACCTCGACGGTGCACTCCTGATCACCCCGACCGTCGCCCATGTCGCACCCGCCCTGGCAGCGCTGGAGGCCGACGACGACCTGTTTGTCAAAACCAATCTCGCCACCCTGCGCCTGACCATGCCCGGCAGCTTGCTCGACATGCCCGGCGTGACCCTGCCCAGCGGCCGCGATGCCCAGGGCCTGCCCACCGGGCTGCTGCTCAGCGCCCCGACCGGAGAAGACGCGCGCCTGCTGCGCGCGGCGTTGTCCGTCGAAACCGTACTTAACGTTTAAGGAGACACACCATGGCTAAAGACATCCTCTGTGCATTTGGCGTCGACGTTGACGCCGTCGCCGGCTGGCTCGGTTCATACGGCGGCGAAGACTCGCCGGACGATATCTCCCGCGGCCTGTTCGCCGGTGAAGTCGGCGCGCCGCGCCTGCTGAAATTGTTCGAGCGCTATGGCCTGCGTACCACCTGGTTCATTCCCGGCCACTCGATGGAAACTTTCCCCGAGCAGATGAAGGCCGTGGCCGACGCCGGTCACGAAATCGGGGTGCACGGCTACAGCCACGAAAACCCCATCGCGATGACGGCCGAGCAGGAAGAAATCGTCCTGGATAAATCCATCGAACTGATCACCCAGGTCACCGGCAAGCGCCCCACCGGCTATGTCGCGCCGTGGTGGGAATTCAGCAAGGTCACCAACGAACTGCTGCTGAAAAAAGGCATCAAGTACGACCACAGCCTGATGCACAACGACTTCCACCCCTACTACGTGCGCAAGGGTGACAGCTGGACCAAGATCGACTACAGCCAGCACCCCGACACCTGGATGAAACCCCTGGTGCGCGGCGAAGAAACCGACCTGGTGGAGATCCCGGCCAACTGGTACCTCGACGACCTGCCGCCGATGATGTTCATCAAGAAAGCCCCCAACAGCCACGGTTTCGTCAACCCGCGTCACCTCGAAGAAATGTGGCGTGACCAGTTCGACTGGGTCTACCGCGAACACGAACACGCGGTGTTCACCATGACCATTCACCCCGATGTCTCCGGCCGCCCGCAAGTGCTGCTGATGCTGGAACGCCTGATTGAACACATCCAAAGCCATGCCGGTGTGCGCTTCGTCACTTTCGACGAAATCGCCGACGACTTCATCCGCCGCCAACCGCGTACCTGAACCTTTGCAACCACCCCTGAGGCGCGACCCATGTCCATCTACAACAAGCTTGACCTGACTGGCTGGAAACCCCGGCAACTGACGTCCCAGGAAGTGCGCTTCGCCACCTGGATCGCGTTTTTCGCCTGGGTGTTTGCGGTGTATGACTTCATCCTGTTCGGCACCTTGCTGCCGGAGATTGGCCGGCACTTTGGCTGGGGTGAAGTGGAGCAAGCGGAAATCGCGACCTGGGTCGCGGTGGGCACGGCGGTGGTGGCGTTTGCCATTGGCCCGGTGGTCGACAAGTTGGGCCGACGCAAAGGCATTATCTTCACCGTGGCCGGCTCCGCGCTGTGTTCGGCGCTGACTGCGATTGGCGGCGCGTGGGGCAAGTCGCCGCTGATTTTGATCCGTTCTCTGGGCGGCCTGGGCTATGCCGAGGAGACCGTCAACGCCACCTACCTGAGCGAGCTGTACGGCGCCTCGGAAGACCCGCGCCTGACCAAACGCCGTGGCTTTATCTACAGCCTGGTGCAAGGCGGCTGGCCGGTCGGTGCGTTGATCGCGGCCGGGTTGACCGCGCTGTTGTTGCCGATCATCGGCTGGCAGGGCTGCTTTATCTTCGCGGCGATCCCGGCCATCGTCATCGCGATCATGGCGCGCAAGCTCAAGGAGAGCCCGCAGTTCCAGATCCACCAGCGCATCAGCGAGCTGCGTAAAAGCGGTGCGGTGAAAGAAGCGCAGAACGTCGCCGTGACCTACGGCGTGGACTACGACGAACACAGCAAGGCCGGCCTCAAGGCCGCCTTCCGTGGCCCGGCGCGCCGCGCCACCCTGGTGATCGGCGCCGCGCTGTTGCTCAACTGGGCAGCGATCCAGGTGTTCAGCGTGCTGGGCACTTCGGTGATCGTCAGCGTGCACCACATCTCGTTCGAGAACTCGCTGATCATCCTCGTGCTGTCGAACCTGGTGGGCTACTGCGGTTACCTCAGCCACGGCTGGATGGGCGACAAGATCGGCCGCCGCAACGTGATCGGCCTGGGCTGGATGCTCGGCGGCCTGGCGTTCGCCGGGATGCTGTTTGGCCCGAGCAATATGCCGATGGTGGTCGGGCTGTACAGCCTGGGCCTGTTTTTCCTGATCGGGCCTTACTCGGCGGCGCTGTTCTTTATCAGCGAGAGTTTCCCCACCAGCATCCGTGCGACCGGTGGCGCGATCATCCACGCCATGGGGCCGATCGGCGCTGTAGTCGCAGGCTTTGGCGCGACCCAAGTGTTGTCCGCCGGCAGCGACTGGCAGACCGCCGCGCTGTGGTTCGGCGCGCTGCCGTGCTTCCTGTCCGGCGCCTTGATGTTTGCCGCACGCCATGTGCGTCCGGAAACCGTTCAGTAAGGAGTGATCGATGAGCCGTAAAGTTGCCTTGATTACCGGTGCCGCCAGCGGCATCGGCCAAGCCCTCGCGGTGGCCTATGCCCGCGTGGGTGTGGCGGTGGTTGGCGGGTATTACTCGGCCGATCCCCATGACCCGCAGGCCACCGTCGGCCTGGTGGAAGAAGCCAGCGGCGAATGCCTGATGCTGCCGTTGGACGTGGGCAATACCGCCTCGGTGGACGCCCTGGCCGAACAGGCGGTGGCGCATTTCGGCCGGCTGGACTACGCCGTGGCCAACGCCGGCCTGCTGCGCCGCGCACCGTTGCTGGAGATGACCGACGCGTTGTGGGACGAGATGCTCAATGTCGACCTCACGGGGGTGATGCGCACCTTCCGTGCGGCCACCCGGCATATGACCGAAGGCGGCGCGCTGGTGGCGATTTCGTCGATTGCCGGTGGCGTGTATGGCTGGCAGGAACACAGCCATTACGCGGCGGCCAAGGCTGGTGTGCCGGGGTTGTGCCGGTCGCTGGCGGTGGAGTTGGCGGCCCGGGGGATTCGTTGCAATGCGGTGATTCCGGGGCTGATCGAGACGCCGCAGTCGCTGGACGCGAAAAATTCGCTGGGGCCGCAAGGCTTGGCGAAAGCGGCGCGGGCGATCCCGCTGGGGCGGGTAGGGCGGGCGGATGAAGTGGCGTCGCTGGTGCAGTTTTTGACCAGTGAGGCGTCGAGTTATCTGACCGGGCAAAGCATCGTCATCGACGGTGGTTTAACCGTGCGCTGGCCTGACTGATGTACCCGATCCAAATGTGGGAGGGGGCTTGCCCCCGATTGCAGAGTGTCAGCTACAGATAAGCTGGCTGACAAACTGCCATCGGGGGCAAGCCCCCTCCCACATTGGAACTGTGTTTTCTGTAGGAGATGTGTGTATGCCTCAACTTCTTAACCGTCGGGCCGTGATCACCGGCGCCGGCAGCGGTATCGGTGCGGCCATCGCCCGTGCCTACGCCGCTGAAGGCGCACGCCTGGTGCTGGCTGACCGCAATGCGGCCAGCCTCGCCGAAACCGCGATCACCTGCCGCAACCTCGGCGCCGAGGTGTTCGAATGCCTGGCCGACGTGGGCACTGTCGAAGGTGCCCAGGCCAGTGTCGACCGCTGCGTCGAACACTTTGGCGGCATCGACATCCTGGTCAACAACGCCGGCATGCTCACCCAAGCCCGTTGTGTGGACCTGAGCCTTGAAATGTGGAACGACATGCTGCGCATCGACCTCACCAGCGTGTTCGTCGCCAGCCAGCGCGCGTTGCCGCACATGCTCGCGCAGCGCTGGGGGCGGATCATCAATGTGGCTTCGCAACTGGGCATCAAGGGTGGCGCCGAGTTGACCCATTACGCAGCGGCCAAGGCGGGGGTGATCGGTTTTACCAAATCCCTGGCGCTGGAAGTGGCCAAGGACAATGTGCTGGTCAACGCCATCGCCCCCGGCCCGATCGAGACGCCCCTGGTCGGCGGCATCAGCGAGGACTGGAAGCGTGCCAAGGCCAAGGAGCTGCCCCTGGGCCGCTTCGGCCTGGCGGATGAAGTGGCACCGGTGGCGGTGCTGCTGGCCAGCGAGCCGGGCGGCAACCTGTTCGTCGGCCAGACCCTGGGCCCGAACTCCGGCGATGTCATGCCATGAGTGAGGTGTAGCCATGTGCGGACTCTGCGGGCTGCTCGGCGAAGACCTGCACTGGAGCGATCCCCTGGGTGACGAACTGCCCCGGCGCCGCGAACGCCTGCGCCGGATTGCGGCGATCAACCAGGTGCTGGCGGTGTTCCGGCTCAAGGTCGAGGACTTCCAGGGCGCGTCTTATCTGCTGTTGGGCGCTACCGGGAAACAGGAACTTGCCAGCGGCCTGGATCAACTCTGGCGGGCCGCCGAGACCATGCTCGGCCGCCCGTTGGACCCGCTCGACCCACGCTTGCTCGATCATTTGGAGGCCTGCGTATGAGCATCGCCCTCAACGTCATCACTGGTTTTCTTGGCAGCGGCAAGACCACCTTGCTCAAGCGCTTGCTGCAAGGCGAAAGCCTGGGCGACACCGCGTTGCTGATCAACGAGTTCGGTGACGTCGGCATCGACCACCTGCTGGTGGAGGAGGTGGCGCCGGACACTGTGCTGCTGCCCAGCGGCTGTGTGTGCTGCTCGATCCGTGGCGAGTTGAAAGACGCGTTGCTCGGTCTGTTGCAACGCCGTGAGCGCGGTGAAATCCCGGCGTTCAAGCGGGTGATCCTGGAGACCACCGGCCTGGCCGACCCGGCGCCGATCCTCGCGACTTTGAACAACGATGTGCAACTGCGCGGGCGTTTCCATATCGGCCTGGTGATCACCCTGGTCGACGCCAGCCATGCCGCCCTGCAAGAACGCCTGCACCCGGAATGGCTGGCGCAGGTGGCGGCGGCGGATCGCCTGTTGTTGAGCAAGACCGATCTGGCCGGTGACTGCACTGTGTTGCGCAACCACTTGCAGGCACTCAATGCCGGCACGCCGATCTTCAATACCCAGGACATTCACAGCGGCGACCAGTTACTGCTCGGCGAAGGTTTGCGCAGCGCCGAACCTGCGGTTGAAGTCAGCCGTTGGCAGTTGCATCGCACCACCACCGCCACCCACGGCGCCGCACAAGTGTGCAGCCTGACCTTTGACCAGCCGCTGGACTGGGTGGGTTTCGGAGTGTGGTTGTCGATGCTGTTAAGATGCCACGGCGAACGAATCCTCCGGGTCAAAGGGCTGCTCAACGTGAACGCCAGTAACGCTCCCATCGTCATCCATGGCGTGCAGCATTGCCTGCACGCGCCGGTGCATTTGCCGGCGTGGCCAGGCACCGACCGCCAATCGCGCCTGGTGTTTATTCTGCGTGGCCTCGACCCTGCGCTGCTGCGGCGCTCTTTCGACGTGTTCTCGCGGCGGTTCGCCGTATGATCACACTGCGCGTCCTTGGCACCTCCGTTACCCTGCTCGAATGCCTGCGCGTACGCGCCGAACAGGAACTGGGCATTCGCCTGGTGTACCAGGTGCACGACGTCGAACAGGCCCAGCGTATCGCGGTGATGCAGCCCGACAGCTACGACCTGTACGACCAGTGGTTCCACAACGTCGACTTTGTGTGGCCGGCCCAGGCGATCCAACCCATCGACACTCGGCGTATCGCCTTGTGGCATGAGATCAACGACCTGCCCAAGCGCGGGCGCCTATCGGCCGACGACCGCCTGGGCAGCGGCAGCGTGCCCAGTGAGCGGCTGTTCGTACAGCACGACGGCAGCCTCGGCAGCACGGTCACCGAGCGCATCAGCATGCTGCCGCTGACCCACAACGCCGACAGTTTCGCCTACCGCCCCGAGCGCTTGCCTGAGGGTTTTTGCCACGGCAACGAGAGCTGGGGTTGGCTGCTGGACCCGGCTTGGCGTGCGCGCACCGCGCTGCAAAGCGACGCCGCCATCGGCGCCCTGGACGCCGCACTGGCGGTACAGGGCGCGGGGCTGGCCAGCTTCAGGGACATCGGCAATATGAGCATCGAGGAGATCGACGTGCTCGCGGACATCCTCGTGCGCAAACAGAAAGAAGGGCACTTCGCGGCGTTCTGGTCCGATGATGAAGAGGCTGCGCAGTTGATGCTCAGCCCGAGTATCGATATCCAGAGCCTGTGGTCGCCGACCTTGATGCGCCTGCATCGCGCGGGGGTTAAGTACCGCCTGGCGGTGCCGCGCGAAGGTTATCGCGCGTGGTTTGGTGGGTTGTCGTTGTCGCGGCATGCCAAGGGGGTGGTGCTGGACGCGGCGTATGCGTATTTGAACTGGTGGTTGTCCGGCTGGCCTGGGGCGGTGATGGCGCGGCAGGGGTACTACATCGGTAACCCGGCGCGCAGTCGTGATCATTTGAGCAGTGCGGAGTGGGATTACTGGTATGCGGGGCTGCCGGCGCGGGAGGAGTTGCTGGGCAGTGATGGGTTGCCGCTGATCGATGTGGGGGAAGTGCGGGATGGGGGGTCTTATGAGCAGCGCATGGGGCATATTGCGGTGTGGAACTCGGTGATGGATGAGCATAATTATCTGGTGCGGCGGTGGGGGGATTTTATGCGGGCTCGGGGGGGGTGATTGGTTGATTGAGTACATATCCGTTATTTAGGTAACGGCCACCTATGGTTCCGCTCTTACAGCGGGTCACTTTTTGAAGAGCGCAAAAAGTAACCAAAAACGCTTCGCCCCAACACTCGGCACCTCGCCTAGGCTCGGTGTGCCCTCACTCCGGCTAGCGTGTTTGACGGGGCGCCCCAGATCAAGATCAAGAGCGCGGCGGCCTTAGAGCCGACCGGATTGAATGGCCGGTACTCGGTCAAAGTGTGGGAGGGGGCTTGCCCCCGATGGCGGTGTGTCAGCCAACTCATCAGTGACTGACCCACTGCCATCGGGGGCAAGCCCCCTCCCACAGTTTGATCTTCATGTATCAGTTGAAGGGTGGTTTGCTCTGGCTCTGGCTCTGGCTCTGGCTCTGGCTCTGGCTTTTGATCTGCTTTTGATTTTGATCTTAGGCGCCCCGTCAAACACGCTGGCCGGAATTCGGCAGGGATTTGGGGGGTAAACCGGCAGGGATGCCGGTTTAGCCGCCCCGCGCCATGGATGGCGCGTGGCGGCGGCCCCCCAAATCACTGTCGAATTACGGGCACACCGAGCCTAAGCGAGGTGCCGAGTGTTGGGGCAAGAGCGTTTTGCTTACTTTTGCGCTCTATCAAAAGTGAGCCGCCGTAAGGGCGGAACCAATATCCGCCGTTACCCAAATAACGGATATGTACTCAACTCAACTCAACCTAACCCACTAGCCAACCCATTGTCGCCAAAAAACCGCCACAAAACCCTCGGGTTTTATTGGGTGCACTTAAGCCCACTCCCAGCTAATCTCCTGAAACCGAATATTCAATCCAAATGGATATTTTTTTGACGCCAGGTCAGCAGTCGCAGGGAATGCACATGACAAAGGGACGTAATGGCAGAGAGAGGCGAACGCTGCCAGAGGGTACTGCAATGAGGTGGCGCCACACGTTCCAGACCCGCATCGCCGGGGTGCTCGCGCTGTTGCTGCTGGTGGTGGTAGCCGCCACCTATTTCTCTGTGAAGACCGCCACCGCCCGCGCCATGGAAAACCAGGCGCAAGTCCAGCTGAAAACCGGCAGCCAGGTGTTCGAACGCCTGCTCGATCTGCGCGGGCGTCGCCTGCAATACGGCCTGGACTGGCTGACCGTCGACCTGCCGTTCAAGCAAGCCGTGGCCGACGGCAAGACCGTGCCGATTCTGGCCGCGCTGCGCCGTCACGGCACGGGTATCCGTTCCAGCGAGGTGTTTGTGCTGGGCCTGGATGGCAAGGTCATGGTCAGCACGTTGCCGATCCTCACCCGTGGCCAGTTTTTCCCCTACGACAATGCCCTGCGTCACGCGCGGCGCACGGGCCTGCAGATGCTGATCGTGGCCTTGGATGGACGGCCTTATCTGTTGGTGCAGGATGAAGTGATCGACGAGCTGCCGATCGCACGCATCGTCATGGGGTTCCCCATGGACAAGCTGTTCGCCAATGAACTGCGCTCCATGAGCAACCTGGAGGTGTCGTTCCTCAGCGTGCAGGACGGCCAGCCCGGCCCGTTGTTCAGCACGCAGCCGGACGCCTACCAGGCCGGCACCCTCAGCCTGTTGCGCGAAGGGCACGTCGACCCCGAACCGCAGATCCATTTGTTCTACGGCCAGCGCGTGCTCAGCCAGGTGTTGCCACTCGCCAATACGGGCGACGGCGATGAAGTGCGGGTGCTGTTGCAAAGCCCGCTGGACCACGCCCTGGAATCCTTCGCGCCGCTGGACCGGCAGTTCCTCGGGATTGCCCTGGCGGTGCTGGTGGTGTCATTGGCCGGCGCGTTGTTTTTGGCGCGGCGGGTGTCGCGTCCGCTCAATGCGCTGGTGCAGGCGGCCGAACGCATCGGCGCCGGTGACTACCGCACGCCGGTGCGGGTGCGCAGCCATGATGAGTTCGGCCTGTTGGCCCGTGCGTTCAACGCCATGCAAAGCGGCATCGCCGTGCGTGAGCGGCAACTGGCGCACAACGCGTTGCATGATCCGCTCACCGGCCTGCCCAATCGCGCCCTGGCGATGGAGCGCCTGGGCAGTGCGATCAGCGCAGGCAGGCCGGTGGTGTTGCTGTACGTGGGGATCGAAAATTACCGGCTGATCAACGAAGGTTTCGGCCCCGAAGGCGTCGAGGAAATGCTGCGCGAAGCCAGTCGCTGCCTGGCCATGAGCCTGTTGGCCAGTGACACCGCAGCACGCATCGCCGGCAGTGAATTCCTGCTGTTGCTGGAAAACACCGAGGTCGACCGCGCCGTGGCCCGTGCCGACCGCCTCTATGCATTGCTCACCGAGCCCCAGCGCATCGGCAATGACGAACTGCGCCACGAAGTGAGCATTGGTATCGCCGCTTACCCCGCCGACGGCCAGCAAGTGGAAGAGTTGATCAGCCGCGCCGCTATCGCCCGGCATGACGCCGCGAGCCTGCCGGGGCATCTGCAGATCTACCAGCAGGACCGCGACCTGGCCCATCAGCGCCAGATCACCCTGATCCGCGACCTGCGGCGTGCCGCCATCGAAGGCGAGTTGTTCCTGTGCTACCAGCCCAAACTCGACCTCAAGCACGGCCATGTGCGCCAGGCCGAAGCCTTGTTGCGCTGGCAGCACCCGACCCTGGGCCAGGTGTCTCCCGCCGAGTTCATCCCCCTGGCCGAACGCACCGGCAGCATGAGCAGCCTGACGCTGTGGGTGATCGAAGAAGCGGTTCGCCAGATCGCCGAATGGGCGCAGCGCGGCCTGCTGATCCAGCTGTCGGTGAATATCTCGGTGGACGACCTTGCTGATGACGACCTGGCGATTCGCGTCACCGCGCTGTTGATGCAGTACCAGGTGGACGCCGAGCAACTGATCTTCGAAATCACCGAAAGCGCGATCATGCACAACCCGCAACAGGCCCTCAGCGTGCTTGAGCAACTGCGCGGCTGCGGCATCAGCCTGTCGGTGGATGACTTCGGCACCGGCTACTCGTCCCTCGCGCAATTGCAGCGCTTGCCGGTGCAGGAGTTGAAGATCGACCAGTCCTTCGTACGCAACCTCAACGGCACCAGCGGCGACGGCGTTATCGTGCGCTCCACCATCGAGATGAGCCACAACCTCGGGCTCAAAGTGGTGGCCGAGGGCGTGGAATTCGCCCCCAGCCTCAAGCTGCTCAAGCAGTGGAATTGCGACACTGCCCAGGGCTACCTGATCAGCCGTCCGCTGAACGCGATGGCGTTCGAGATGTGGATGCGGCGCGAGCGGGTGCCGGTCTAGAAAAGCCTTTCCCGTCGACTACAGATTTTCAAGACCGCGTCGATAACCTCTACAGAGTCTGACCGAATGCATAGTTTTTTTGCCGACCGACGGTCATGCACTGCTGTGGATTAAGTGATGGCAATTGGCCTTATCTGCGTCATCATACGTGTACTTCAACGCTTCCGTGCCAAGGCTGGCCGCTCTTTTAGCCCACTTCTTGCGGATCGACCATGGCTTGGATACTTCATTCGTTACTTCGTACTGCGCTGTTGCTGGCGATGGTCGGTCCTGCGTCGGCGGCGACGCTTGAGATGCTGGCCCAGCAGGCCGATGGTCAACCTGTTGCCGATGCGGTAGTAACCTTGCAAGGCCCAGCCGAGGCGCCGCAAGGCGTGCTCAAGGCCGACATGGACCAGCGCGGTCAGCGCTTCGCGCCCCATGTGCTGGCGGTGCATACCGGTACGCAGGTGCGCTTCCCCAACAGCGACAATATTCGTCATCAGGTGTATTCGTTCTCCGCCGCCAAGCGCTTCGAACTGCGACTTTACGAAGGTACGCCCACTGACCCGCTGCTGTTCGACAAGCCCGGCGTGGTGGTGCTCGGCTGCAATATCCATGACTGGATGCTCGGCTATATCTACGTCACCGACGACCCGCGCTTCGGCGTCAGCGATGCCCAGGGTCGGGTGCGCCTGGAACAGCTGCCGGCCGGTGACTACCACCTCACCTTGTGGCACCCGCAACTGGCCGATATGCAGCCGCTCGATGGCGGCACCTTGCACATTCCTGCTGCTGGTCTCAGCCATCGTGTGACGTTGAGTCTGGAACCCGCACCGGCGGATTTGCCGCCGCCGCCCAGCGCCTTTGGCGATGCCTTCAATCGAGCCGCCCGTGAAACTGCGCAGTAGTTTTCAGGCGCGGGTCGCCTGCGTGCTGATCGTGCTGTCACTGGTGGTGATCGGCGCGCTGTATTTCAGCGTCAAGGCTGCGACCCGTTCGGCGGTCCACGGCCAGGCTCTGGCCCAGCTGGATGTGGGCACGCGGGTATTCGAGCGCTTGCTCGACACACGCGGTCGGCGCCTGGCCGATGGCGTGCAGTTGTTGGCGGCTGACTTCGGTTTTCGCGATGCCGTCGCTAGTGGCGATTCGGCAACCCTGCGCTCGGTGCTGCTCAACCACGGCAAGCGCATCAACGCCAGCGACATGATCCTGCTGGGCATGGACGGCAAAGTCCTGGCCAGCACCCTGGCGGAAGTCCCCGAGGGCTCGACCTTTCGCTACGACCAGGCCTTGCGTGAGGCCAAGCGCAATCGCCAGGCGATGCTGATGGTGCCGTTGCAGGGCGAGCCGCATCTGTTGGTCGAAGCCTCGGTGCTGGCGCCGCTGCCGATAGCGCGGGTGGTGATGGGGTTCAGCATGGACGCGGCGTTTGCCGATGAGTTGCGCTCGTTGAGCAACCTGGAAGTCTCGTTCCTGGCAATTGACCATGACCGCCCCGGCGAGCTGGTCAGCACTCAGCCGCAGGCACTGCGCCAGAGCATCAGCGCGCTGATGCAGGGCGACTCGACGCGCCGTGGCGTGTCCACCACCGATCATCTTGAACACAGCTTCCTCAGCCAATCCCTGGTGTTGGCCAGTGATGAAAACGGCAAAGTCCTGGCCCTGTTGCAAAGCCCGCTGGATGCAGCGATGCAGGCCTTTGTGCCGCTGGATGAAAAGATCCTGGGGATTGCCCTGGTCGCGCTGATCGCTTCGTTGATCGGTGCGTTGCTGCTGGCGCGCACGGTGTCGCGGCCAGTGCAGGCCCTGGCGCAGGCGGCCGAGCGCATCGGTAGCGGCAACTATCAGACCCCGGTGCTGCTGGCGCGCAGTGATGAACTGGGGCGCCTGGCCCTGGCGGTCAATGCGATGCAAAGCGGCATTGCTGAGCGCGAACAACAGTTGGCGCACAATGCCTTGCATGATCGTCTTACCGGCCTGCCGAACCGTACGCTGGCCATGGAGCGCCTGGGCAGTTCGATTGCCCTGCAACGCCCGATGGCCTTGATCTACCTGGGCATCGACAACCTGCGCGCCGCCAGCGAAACCGCCGGCCCCGAAGCGGTGGACCAATTGCTGATGACCGTGAGCCAACGCCTGCAGGCGGCGTTGCGTCCTGGCGATACCCTGGCGCACTTGATCGCCGATGAATTCCTGCTGCTGCTCGAAGGTGCGGGCAGCGACGAGGCGGTGGGCATGGCCGACAAACTGCAACAGCTGCTGCTGCGCCCCCAGCGCATCAACGGCCATGACCTGGCGCTGGACTGCCGTCTGGGTATCGCGGCGTACCCGGCTGATGGCGAAAGCGCGCACACCTTGCTGGAGCGCGCTGCCATCGCCATGAAGGACGCCGCGCAAATGCCCGGCCGCCTGCAAATCTACGAGCAGGGGCGCGACCTTGCGCACCGCCGTCAGATCACCCTGATCCGTGACCTGCGCCACGCGGCCAACCAGGGCCAACTGTTGCTGCACTACCAGCCCAAGCTGGATATTCGCCAGGGCCATGTGCGCCAGGCCGAAGCGCTGTTGCGCTGGCAGCACCCGCAGTTCGGCATGGTCTCGCCGGCTGAGTTCATCCCCCTGGCCGAGCGCTCGGGCAGTATCCAGTTGCTGACCCAATGGGTGATCGAGGAGGGCATTCGCCAGTTGTGTGAATGGAACCGCCGTGGCCTGTCGTTGCAACTGTCGCTGAACATCTCGGCGGACGATCTGCTCGGCGATGAACTGGCCCATCGAGTCTCGGCATTGCTGCGTCGCTACGGTTTGCCGGCTGACCAATTGCTGTTCGAAATCACCGAAAGCGCGGTGATGCGCGAGCCGGAAAAAGCCCTCAAGGTGCTCAACCTGCTGCGTGACTGCGGCATCGGCCTGTCGGTGGATGACTTCGGCACCGGCTATTCGTCACTGGCGCACCTCAAGCGCCTGCCGGTGCAAGAGTTGAAGATCGACCAATCCTTTGTGCGCAACCTCGATGAAACCAGTGAAGACGCAGTGATCGTGCGCTCCACCATCGAGATGAGCCACAACCTGGGCCTCAAAGTGGTTGCCGAGGGCGTCGAATATGCCCATAGCCTGCGCCTGCTGGAGCGCTGGCAGTGCGACACGGCCCAGGGGTACCTGATCAGCCGGCCCTTGAGTGCCGACGCCTTCGAAGCCTGGGTGGCCTTGCCGCTCAGTGCGCAAACTTCCCTGGTTCATTGAGTGGCATGACGGTGCGTTTTTCTTTCCTGATCGGTTGCCTTGGCGCACTGACCCTGCAAACGGCACTGGCCGATAACGGCCGCCTGATCGCTACCGGCGGCGCCAGCAGCCTGGAAGGCGTGGCGGGCGGAGGGATCACACCCTGGGCGGTTTTGGCCGGATATGGCGAACAACACGAGTGGGGCGCCACGGCGTTCGCGACCACGGTCAACCTGCCGGATTATCGGCTGGACGTGGCCGGGCTGGCGCTTGCCTATGACAACCGCGTCGAGGCGTCTTTCGCCCACCAGCGCTTCGACCTCGGCAGCCTGGTGCATAAGCTCAATCTGCCCGAGGACAACCTGGGCCAGGACGTACTCGGCCTCAAAGTGCGCCTGTTCGGTGATGTGATCTACGATGCGTTGCCCCAGGTCTCCCTGGGCCTGGAATACAAGCACCAGACGAACTTTGCTATCCCCAGCCTGGTGGGCGCCAAGCGCGACAGCGACGTCGACGGCTACCTGGCCGCCAGCCGCCTGTTCATGGGCGCCGCGTTTGGCTACAACGTGCTGGTCAACGGCAGCCTGCGCTACAGCCGCGCCAATGAAACCGGCTTGCTTGGCTTTGGCGGCGACCGCCGCGACACTCGCAGCCTGCTCAAGGAAGGCTCGCTGGCATTGCTGCTCAACCCGCGCTGGGCGGTGGGCGTGGAGTACCGTGAGAAGCCCGACAACCTGTCGTTTGCCGGCGAAAGTGATTGGGCGGATGTGTTCGTGGGGTACTTCCCCAACAAGCATGTGTCGTTCGTATTGGCTTATGCACGGCTTGGCGAAATCGCCACGCTGGACCACCAGAACGGCACGTATTTGTCGGTGCAGGGGAGTTTCTGATGCGCTGTTTACCACTGGTTTTCGCCCTGCTACTCAGCGCCTGCGCCCAGCAACCGCCCAAGGACGACAGCCTCTATCGCGACCTCGGCGCCATGCCCGGCATCACGCGGATCGTGGAGGGCATGTTGCTCAACATCGCCCGGGATGAGCGCATCGTCGAACGCTTCCGGCGCATTGATGTACAGCGCCTGCGCAACAAATTGATCGAGCAGTTCTGTGTGGAAGCGGGCGGGCCGTGCACTTATACCGGGGATAGCATGGCGGAGAGTCACAAGGGGCAGAATGTGAGCCGCAGTGACTTCAATGCGTTGGTGGAGGATTTGATCAAGGCGATGGACAGCGAGGGGATCTCGGTACCGGTGCAAAACCGCTTGATTGCACGGTTGGCCGTGATGCGCGGGGATGTGATCGAACACTGATCCCCAAAACTACCCAGATAAAAATGTGGGAGGGGGCTTGCCCCCGATAGCGGTGGTTCAGTCACAAATGCATTGACTGACACTCAGCAATCGGGGGCAAGCCCCCTCCCACACTTACAGTCCTCATGCCGGTGTCGCTTATTCCGGCAGTTTGAACGCCATCACATAGTCACCCTGCTTGGTGCCCAGGGAACCGTGACCGCCGGCCATGACCAGCACGTACTGCTTGCCGTCCTTGCCGGTGTAGGTCATCGGGGTGGTCTGCGCGCCGGCTGGCAGGCGACCTTCCCACAGTTGCTTGCCGTTTTTCACGTCGTAGGCGCGCAGGTACTGGTCGAGGGTGCCGCTGAGGAACGCCACGCCACCGGCAGTGGTGAAGGTGCCCCCCAGGCTAGGCACGCCCATGGTCAGTGGGACTGGAACCGGCGAGCTGTCACGCACGGTGCCGTTCTTGTGCATCCAGATGGTTTTGTGGGTGGTCAGGTCGACCGCGGCCACATAACCCCATGCCGGTGCCTGGCACGGCAGGCCCATTGGCGACAGCATGGCTTCGAGGATCACGCCGTACGGCGCGCCTTTGTTTGGCTGCACGCCCTCGGTTTCGCTGACACGCGGGCCTTGCTTGGCGATGTCGGCGGCCGGGATCAGCTTGGACTTGAACGCCATGTAGCTCGGGTTCACGAAGGCGATCTGGCGCACCGGGTCGACGGAAATGCCACCCCAGTCGAACACGCCGAAGTTGCCCGGGTAAACGATCGAACCTTGCAGCGATGGCGGGGTGAACGCACCGTCGTAGCGCATGGATTTGAAATCGATGCGGCACAGCAGTTGGTCGAACGGTGTCACGCCCCACATGTCACGCTCTTTGAGCGGCGGCGGCATGAAGTTCAGGTCCGACTTCGGTTGGGTTGGCGAGGTGTGGTCGCCGGCGACGGCGCCTTGCGGCACGGCCACTTCGTGGATCGGCACGACCGGTTGGCCGGTGGCGCGGTCCAGCACGTAGATGCTGCCTTGTTTGGTCGACGCCATCACCGCTTGCTTCACGCCGGCTTCGGTCTTGATGTCGATCAGCGACGGCTGGCCGCCTACGTCCATGTCCCACAGGTCATGGTGAGTGAACTGGAAGGTCCATTTCACGTGGCCGCTGTCGATGTCCAGGGCGGTGAGGCCCGCGCTGTATTTTTCCGAGTCTTCGGTACGGTCGCCGCCGTATTGGTCGGGCATCTGGTTGCCCATCGGCAAGTAGAGCATGCCGAGTTTTTCATCCACGGCGAACATGGACCACATGTTCGGCGAGTTGCGGGTGTAAGTCTTGCCCTCTGCCAACGGGGTGGTGTCGTCCGGGTTGCCGCTGTCCCAGTTCCACACCAGCTTGCCGGTGTGCACGTCGAACGCGCGGATCACGCCGCTTGGCTCGTCGGTGGAGACGTTGTCGGTCACGTGGCCGCCGATCACCACCAGATTCTTGGTCACGGCCGGTGGCGAGGTGGAGTAGTAACCGCCTGGGGCGAAGCTGCCGATGTTGGCACGCAGGTCGACCTGGCCTTTGTCACCGAAGTCTTCGCACATCTTGCCGGTGTCGGCGTTGAGGGCGATCAGACGGGTGTCGGCGGTCGGCACGAAGATGCGTTTCGGGCAGGTGTTCGGTGCGGCAGCCGGGCTGGCGCTGCCGGTGGGGCTCTGCTCGGAAGCGTAGGCGGCGTCATCGTGATACGACACACCACGGCAAGTCATGTGCGCCCAGCCTTTGAAGTTCTCGGCACCCTGGCTGCTGATCTTCGGATCGAAGCGCCAGATTTCCTTGCCGGTGTCCGGGTCGAGGGCAATCACCTGGCTGTGCGGGGTGCACACGTAGAGCATACCGTTGACTTTCAGCGGTGTGTTTTCCGCGGTGGTCTCGCCTGGATCATTCGGGCCAGGGATGTCACCGGTGCGGTAGGTCCACGCCGGCACCAGCTTGTGGGCGTTTTCCGGGGTGATCTGCGCCAGCGGTGAGTAGCGGTCACCGTAGGCCGAACGGCCGTAGGAGTTCCAGTCGCCATCGGCCTGGGACGGCGCAGCGCTGGCCATGCCTGGCACCGCATCGCGGTCCAGTTGGCCGGTCTTGACCATCTCACCCGGGTTGGTGAACTGGCTGGCCAGGGCGGTAGCACCCGCCAGCACCACAGCCACGCTCAGCGCGCCAGTGCCCAGCGGGGCAGGCTGGCCACGCAGCAACGGACGGCGAAACCACGGGAGCAGCATGACGATACCCAGGGCGAACAGCAGCGCCAGGCGCGGCACCAACTGCCACCAGTCCAGGCCGACTTCCCACAGGGCCCACAGGGTACTGGCGAACAGCACCAGCGCGTAAAGGCCCAGCGCAGCGCGGCGGGTGGCCAGCAGCAGGACGCCGGTGAGGGTGATGCCGATACCGGCCAGCAGGTAGTACAACGACCCGCCGAGCATCGTCAGCTTGATACCCCCGGCCAGCAAGGCCAGGCCCATGATCAGCAGCAAGACGCCTAGCAACCTGGGCAGCAGGCGGCTTGGGCTCGAAGCACCATCAGTGCTCATAGTGTGTTTCTCCGTGACGTTGGAATTATGTAACCCCGTGCTTCACTGTAGATGACGATTCGGCGCGGGCTTGGTTCAGCGTTAATTCGGTTTTTCTGGGGATAAGTGGGGTTATCCACAGGCGGGCGATTTATTCCCAGGCGCAGGCCGGGGTAAGACAGCGCTGTCTTTGCAGGTGGGAATAATCAGCAAGATGAGGTCGACCGAGGGCGTGAAACGTTTCAGTTTGTTGCGGCAAGGATAAAGGGAGCGGGCGTCGAGAGAAAGCGTAAATCGCAAGATGCATCATTTCAGATTTGGTAACAGTGACAGATAGTCGCTGCAACGTTGGCTTCATGAAACCCTGCCCTGTGGCGAGCGGGCTTGTTGTGGCGAGCGGGCTTGCCCCGCGTAGGGCTGCGAAGCAGCCCCCTGTCAATTCACCGCATTCTTTGAGAAAGACTCAGTGACTGGTTTTGGGGCTGCTGCGCAGCCCAACGCGGGGCAAGCCCGCTCGCCACAACAAGCCCGCTCGCCACAACAAGCCCGCTCGCCACAGCAGACCAACAGAGTGGCTTTGCGGGGTTTTTAGAAGGTGGTGCGTACGCCGAACTGCACGCTGCGCCCCGGTGCCGGCGCAATATCGCGCAGGATCGAGCTGGCATAGCGCACGGTCTGGTTGGTCAGGTTCTCGCCGTTCACGAACGCCAGCCACTGGCTGCCACCCATATTGAAGTGATAACCCATGCTGGCGCCGAGGGTTGTATAGCCATCGGTGCCGCTTTCGTTATCCGGCACGCGACCCTGGCCTGCCGCGTGTTCCACATCGATACGCGCCTGCCAGCGGTCCAGTTCCCATAGCAAGCCGCTGCTCAAGCGCAACGGTGCGATACGCGGGAGGGCTTCGCCGGTGTCGAGGTTGGTCGCACGGGTGTAGTCGCCCGACAGTTCCAGCGCGAACTTACCGTAGGCGCTTTCGCCAAGCTTCCAGTGATCCTGGGCTTCAAAGCCGGCGAAGCGTGCACGCACACCCGAGTACTCGTATTCCGGGATGCCTGCTGCGTCTGCTTCACCTTCGTCGTTCAACGTACGCCCTGTGCCCAGCAAGCCGATGTAGTTGGAGAAGCGGCTGTAGAACACCCCGAAGCTGCCCTTGTGGGTGCCATTGTCAAAGCGCAGCGCCAGGTCGCTGGACACGGCCTTTTCTTTCTTCAGGTTGGCATCGCCCAGCTCATAGGTGCCGGTGGCGACGTGGGCGCCGTTGGCATACAGCTCGTAGAAGGTCGGTGCGCGCTCGGTGTAGCCCAGGGTGGCGGCGACGGACCACACGGGTGTGAGGGTGTAGACCGCACCCGAAGACACGCTGCCGGCGGTGAAGTCATTGGACTTGTCGGCATTGGCAAAACGCGCATTGCCCTTGGCATCCGGGTCGACGCTGGTGTGTTCCAAGCGCCCGCCGAGGCTCAGTTTGAGGCGCTCGGTGGCCTGCATTTCTTCGAGGATAAACAGCGCGCCGGCGTTGGTGTCGGTCTGCGGCACGAAGGCTTCTTCGCCGAGGGCCGAGAACTCGTTGCGGGTCACTTGCGCGCCCACCACGCCATCGAGCGGGCCGATCGGCTGGTGGCGCGCTTCCACGCGGGCTTCATAACCCTTGTTCTTGAAGATCGTACCGGTCTGGCCGCCTTCGATTTCGCGGTGCTCGTAGTCGGTGTAGCCCGCGTCGAGTTTCACCGAGGTGAATGGGCCCTGCAGGTTGCGGATCTCCGAGGCGAAGGCGTAGTGATCCTGCTTCATGCGGATACGCACATCCTGCTCGGCAGGGGAGCCGTAGTTGGCGTCGTAGTTGCTGTAGGACAACCCGGCATAACCGTCGTCCCAGGTGTAGGAACCGCCCACGGCACCGCCGTCCTGGCGTCCGTCGCTGTTGCCCAGGCGGCCGTTCTTGCCGGGGGCGTCGTCGGTTGCCGGGGCGTGGCGGCTGCGCGCCTGGCCGGGGATTTTCAGGTCGTTGAATTCCCGCGCGTTGGCGTCCAGGTGCAAGGCGAACGTGCCGTTGCCGGCTTCCAGCTTGCCGGCGCTGCTGCGCGTGGTGTCGGCGCCGCCGTAGCGCAATTCACCGGCACCGTGGATGCCTTCGATGGCTTCGGTGGGGATGCGGTTGTCGAAGGTGTTGACCACGCCACCGATGGCGCTGCCGCCGTACAACAGCGCCGCCGGGCCGCGCACGATTTCAATGCGATCCACGTTGACCGGGTCCAGCGGCACCGCGTGGTCGTAGGACAGCGACGACGCATCCAGCGCGCCCACGCCATTGCGCAGGATACGAATGCGGTCGCCATCCTGCCCGCGAATGATCGGCCGGCTGGCGCCTGGGCCAAAGTACGACGACGACACGCCGGGCTGCTTGTTCAGGGTTTCGCCGAGGCTGCCTTTTTGTTGCAGGGTCAGGTCATCGCCTTCCAGTACGGTGGTCGGCGAGGCGAGTTGCTCGCTGCCCAGCGGGTTGCCGGTGATGACTTGGGGTTGCAGTTCAAGGGCATGGGCTTCGGAGCAGATCAGCAGGGCGGCGGCAAGCGGGGTCAAGCGCCACAGAGAAGAACGGGACATCGGACATTCCTTGGTAAAACGGCGAAATGATTAGAGATTTATAGTTACAATATAACATCTCTTTTTCGATGCAAACGGGAACTTTTTTGATCGTGCTAAAGTGCGCAGCTGTGTGATCTCTTTTTAAAGGCCTGGCATGACCGCGACAAGCAACGACCCTCTCCACGGCGTGACTCTGCAACACGTCCTCACCACCCTGGTGGAACATTACGAATGGGCAGGCCTGGCCGAACGCATTGATGTGCGCTGCTTCAAGAGCGACCCGAGCATCAAGTCGAGCCTCACGTTCTTGCGCAAAACCCCGTGGGCGCGGGAAAAAGTCGAAGGGTTGTATGTGAAACTGATGCGCACCAAACGCCCGCTGGATTGATCCCATGAAGCGGTTCGTTGCAGCGGCGGCGCTGGCCGGTTGGGTCGGGTTGGTGATTCAGCAATACCTGATTTTCTATTCGCGCTGGACGTCCGGCGCCAGCCTGCTGGGTGGGCTGGTCAACTTTTTCAGTTTCTTCACCGTGCTCACCAACACTCTCGCCGTGGTGGTGTTGAGCTATGCGCTGGTGAAGCGCGATTCACCCGCCAAGCGGTTTTTCCTCGCGCCTGGCATCAGCAGTGGGATCACCGTGAGCATCGTGGTGGTGGGCCTGGCGTACAGCCTGTTGTTGCGGCATTTGTGGCAACCCGAAGGCTTCCAGTTCATCGCCGACGAGTTGCTGCACGACGTGATGCCCGTGCTGTTTTTTATCTACTGGTGGCGGTGTGTGCCCAAGGGCAACCTGCACCTCAAGCACATCGGCGGCTGGGTGAGTTACCCGCTGGTGTACTTCGCCTATGTGCTGCTGCGGGGGGATTTGCTCGGGCAGTATCAGTACCCGTTCATTGATGTGGGCACCCTCGGTTATCCACAGGTATTCGTGAACGCGGGGGGCATTCTGGCGGGGTTTATCGCGATTGCACTGGCAGTGGTGGGGCTGGACAAGCTCATCAAGCCCCAGCCCTGATTCACTCTTCTTCGCTGCCTTCGGCGCGCCAGTAACCGACGGCCTTGAGGAACGCCTCATTGATCTGGTGCGTGTCCAGCAACACGCGGCGTACCTGGCGTGACAGCTTGGTTTCGGTCGCCACGAAGCTGTACAGCGAGCCACTGGGCAGCGTCAGTTTGCGCACGGTGTCGAGCAGGTCATCCTGGCCACGAATCACCCAGATCACCTCGACCTCGGCAGCACTTTGCAGCGCCTGCTTTTCGCCCGCGTTGGCGATCTCGATCACGGCCAGCACGCTGCGCCCGGCCGGCAACTCTTCCAGGCGACGCGCGATGGCCGGGGTGGCTGTTTCATCGCCGATCAGCAGGTAGCTGTCGAAGATATCCGGCACGATCATCGAGCCCCGTGGCCCACCGATATACAGGTGTTGGCCGACCTTGGCCTGCTCGGCCCAGGTCGACGCAGGGCCGTCGCCGTGCAGTACGAAGTCGATATCCAGTTCACCGATGTCCAGGTCGAAACGCCGCGGCGTGTAGTCGCGCATGGCCGGTTGCGGCCCGTCGCCCTTGATGGCGAACGTCGGGCTTTCCAGGGCGGCCTGTTCGGCGGCGTTCTGGGGGAACAGCAGCTTGATGTGATCGTCACTGCCCAGGCTGACAAACCCGGCCAGTTCCGGCCCGCCCAGGGTGATGCGGCGCATGCGTGGGGTGATGTCCACCACCCGCAGTACTTGCAGGCGGCGACGTTTGATTTCGTGGGTAACGCGATGGATGGTTTGTGTATTCATGGGTTTTTCCCGTCGACAATGGCTTGGGCGGTGCTATTGAGCAGCGCCGCGACACGCACGATTTCTTCCGGGCTCCAGCGCCCGTGGTGCGAATGCAAGGCATGGCGCAGGTTGTGCACCGCCTCGTGGATTTCCGGCGGGCGGTCCTGGCCGCGCAGTGCGCGCTTGCTCACGTCCATGCGCAGGCGAATACCGTCGAGGGCAACCGTCTGCTCACTTAAGAAGAGACGACCGGCGTCGGTGATTGTGTAGCGTTTTTTTCCGCCTTCGGTGTCGCCGCTGATCAGTTCGCTTTCTTCGAGAAAGGTCAGCGTGGGGTAGATCACCCCGGGACTTGGGGTGTAGGCGCCGTCGAACAGGCTTTCGATCTGGCGGATCAGGTCATAGCCATGGCATGGCTGCTCGGCGATGAGCGCCGGCAGCAGCAATTTGAGGTCCCCGGGGGCAAAGACCCGCGGGCCACGGCCACCGCGTTCGCGGCCGCCGTGTTTTTCGAAGCCTTCGTGGCGTTCGTGGCGTTCGTGGCGAGGGTGATGTTCTCTCATTTCTGTGTTCTCCTGTCTTACTAAGATACAACTTAAGATATATCTTATAAGCCGGGCAAGCACAGCAGACCAACGGTCATCCGCGGAACGTTTCTCTAAGGGATGTAACTCTATTCAGCCGCGAGGCCTGTACTCGGTATGCACAAGGTCTGGCTGCCGGGCTGCAAGTAAGGCATGAGCAACGGCGCCATGCCCTTGAGTACCTGCACCGGCAGGGCCGAAGTGAAGGTGAAATGTTCGGCGGACTGGCCGGGGACAAACGCGGTCAAGGTGCCGAAATGGTGCTCGCCCAGATAGAACACAAACGTGGCGGTGCGGTTGATCGACTTGGAACTCAGGATCCGCCCACCAGCGCCGATGGCTTCGATGCGGTTATCGCCGGTGCCGGTCTTGCCACCCATGGCCAGCGGCGTGCCGTCGGCCAGCTTGAAACTGCCGGCGACGCGTTTGGCGGTGCCGGCATCCACCACCTGGGACAAAGCGGCGCGCAGGGCTCTGGCGACCTCGACCGGGATCACCTGCTTGCCGGGGGCCGGGTCGTTGACCAGGTGCGTTTCGTACGGGGTGTCGGCAGCAAATAGCAGGCTGTCGATACGCAACACCTTGGGGCGCACGCCGTCGTTGAGGATGATCCCCATCAGCTCGGCCAGGGCTGCCGGGCGATCCCCGGAGCTGCCGATGGCGGTCGCCAGGGACGGCACCAGGTGATCGAAGGGGTAACCCAGGGCCTGCCAGCGCTGATGGATGTCGAGGAAGGCCTCGATCTCCAGCATGGTGCGAATGCGGCTGTCGCGCGCACTCTGGTGGCGGCTCTTGAACAGCCAGCTGTAGACCTCCTGGCGTTCGAACTGGCTGGCCTTGACCACCTCGCTGAATGTCGCCTCGGGGTGGTTGAGCAAGTAACCGAGCAACCACAGGTCCAGCGGATGCACCTTGGCGATGTAGCCTTGGTCGGGCAAATCGTAGGTGCCGGGGCCGTAGTCCTTGTAGAGTTTTTGCAGGCGTTCGTCGGTGAGCTTTTCGTTGCTTTTGACGCCGGTCAGGTGTGAGCGCACAAACAGGTTGAAGCTCTCCTGGCTGGCGGCGGGCAACAGGTAGCGGTGCACGGCGGCCAGGCGGATCGGCGTGGGGCGCAGGCTGTCGAGGAAGGTGTCGAGGCGGGCCTGGGTGTCTTTTTTCTGGTATTTCTTCCAGAACTTGCGCAGGAACGTGGTGCCTTCGCGGTCGGCGAACCCGGCGAGGTATTCCTGGCGGCGCGGGTCGCTGTCGTCCTTGAGCAACTCGGCGCTGTTGTTCTCGCCCGCATAGGTGACGTAGCGCACCACGTCGCGCATCAGCCGAATGAACGGCAGGTTGATCGATTCGCGCAAGGCGTCGCGCAGGGTCGGGCTGCGTCCGTTGTCCTGGCTGCGAAAGTTATGGAAGCTGTGCAAGCCGCCGCCGGTGAAGAAGCGCTCGCCGGGGCTGGCCGAGTAGGTGCGATCCAGTGCCGCGTCGAGCATCACGGCTAGGGATTTGTCCGGGGCCTGGATCAGGTAGTCGAGGGCCCAGCGACTCAGGCGGTCCTGGTCGTCGACGGTGATTTTTTTCAGCGCGGCGGGGGCTTGTGCGGCGTATTTGGCGTGCAGCTCGGCGATGATTTGCAGGTAGGTGGTGAGTACCCGCAGCTTGGCGGTGGAGCCCAGCTCCAGCTTGCTGCCTTCGTTGATATCGAAGGGTTGGTCGGTGTTGTCGGTCTGCACCCGCACCCGCGAACCGTCCGGGGTCAGTTCGAACAGGGTGAAGCTGTAGCGCACCTGGGCGGTACTGGCGGGGGTGAGCAGGCGCTCGCCGAGCAGGCCGATCTGGCGGGCATACTCGGGGTCGGCCAGGTGCCGGAGGTAATCGCTGACCTGGCTTTGCAACTGCGCGTGCAGGGTGCTGGTGGCCGAGAGGTCAAGGCGATCGAGGTCGTACAGCGGTCGGTCGAGCAGGGCGGCCAGACGGCCACGGGCGACGCTGATACCTTTGTTGGTCTCGATGGGTTGCACCGTGGGTTGTTGCAGCCAGTCGCGGTAGGTAACTTTTGCGCTGAGCGCCGCCTGCAACAACGCCGGTTCGATCACACCGTTCTGGGCCAGGAGGCGCAGGTGGCTGTCGGTGAGTTGTGCCAGTTCTTCACGGCCCTTGGCCAGGTAATGCGACGGGCGCCGCTGGGCGATGATCAGTGACAACACCTCACGCAGGGCCAGGCCTTGCTGGGCGCTGACGGGGCCGACCAGCGCCTGGTTGACCTGGTTGAAATCCGCGCCGTACCACACCCGCAACCCCTCGGCCATGCCGTGCACTTCACCGTGCCCCGGCACCGCCGACAGCGGCACGCTGTTGAGGTAGTCACGCACAATGTCCTGCCGCGCCGGCAAGGTCTCAGGCCCGTCGTGGTAAGCGCGTACGGCGGCGGAAAACATCTGCCGCAGTTTCTCCCCGCCGGACAGGGTCAGACCATCCGGCGAGTGGCGATATTTCTCCAGTTGAGTGGCCAAAGTACTGCCGCCGGCGCTCTGGCCGGGCAGGTGCAACAGCTTGGCGACTTGCGACCAGGCCGCCTTGGCGAAACGCGGCCAGTCCACGGCGGGGTTGGCCTGGGGTTGGGCGGGGTCGAGCAGCTCGCGGTTTTCGATGAACAGCAGGCTGTTCACGATCAGTGGCGGGATGGCGGTGAAGCTGGAGTACAACTGTTGCGGGTAGTCGTATTGGTACAGCGGCACGGCGCGGCAATCGGTGATGGACAACCCGGCCTGGATTTTCTCGGCGTAGGGCACAAACAGGCCCTTGGCGCTGTAATCCATCAATGCCGGGGAAAAACGCGCCTGGGCCTCGATCACATACCCGCGCTTGAGCAAGCGCGGCAAAAAGGTGTCGAGGTCACTGTAGCCCAGGCGCCGATCGAACGGGCCGGCACCGGGATAGACGATTGCATCGCTGGGGCCGGACTTGACCTCGTAGGTCAGGTCGCGGGCCAGGCGGCTCAGTTCCTGGGCCTGCAAGCGCGCGGTGCGCATCTCCCTGGCGGCGGCAAACCCCAGGGCGATCAACGCCATCAATACGATCAACCCGAACAGGCGACGCCCATGGCGTGGCCTGGGTTTATTTTCGGGTAAAGGCGCTGTGTCCGAACTGCCTTGTACTTTCGCAGCCTTGGTCGATTCGGTTTGCCACAGTGCGCCCATAGTCGATTGATCCATTCACGCAGATTGATCGGACTTGCTTGAAGCGTAGTCGCTGGGCGCTGTTTGTGAGGGAAATGTGATTTTCGAGTAAGAATCCTCTGATGCTTGCGTAGTACGCTGCCCGACGCGACGTTTTGTCGCTCAATGCAGGTCAGATGCTCCTGTTAAATTGCAATCCGGCGGGCACTTCCACTAAATTGCCTCGCTTTTATAGTGAAAGACCCTGCTCCTGGCTTTTTATACTGCACGCCCCGCTGATCTTGCCTGGCAAGAAGGGCCCGTCCATGAGGCGGCCCCGGTCTCGGCAAGGACACAGGCTTACCGGCCCGCGTCCTGGAGACTCGACGGACAATCCAATAACAAAATGAGGTTGTACCCCTATGCCAGTCGGCAACCCACTGCCCCATGGCGAGACCGCTCAAGGCGGCCCGCTCAAACGCGAACTCGGTGAACGGCATATCCGTCTGATGGCGCTGGGCGCCTGTATCGGTGTCGGCCTGTTCCTCGGCTCGGCCAAGGCCATCGAAATGGCCGGCCCGGCGATCATGCTGTCGTACATCATCGGTGGCCTGGCGATCCTGGTGATCATGCGCGCCCTCGGCGAGATGGCCGTGCACAACCCGGTCGCCGGTTCGTTCAGCCGTTATGCCCAAGACTATCTCGGCCCATTGGCAGGGTTTCTCACCGGTTGGAACTACTGGTTTTTGTGGCTGGTGACGTGCGTCGCGGAAATTACCGCCGTGGCGGTGTACATGGGCGTCTGGTTCCCGGATACGCCGCGCTGGATCTGGGCCTTGGCTGCACTGATCAGCATGGGCACCATCAACCTGATTGCGGTCAAGGCGTTCGGTGAGTTCGAATTCTGGTTCGCCCTGATCAAGATCGTCACCATCATTGCCATGGTCATCGGCGGCGTCGGCATCATCGCCTTCGGCTTCGGCAATGACGGCGTGGCCCTGGGGATTTCCAACCTGTGGGCCCACGGCGGCTTCATGCCCAATGGCGTGCAGGGCGTGTTGATGTCGTTGCAGATGGTGATGTTCGCCTACCTGGGCGTGGAGATGATCGGCCTCACCGCCGGTGAGGCGAAGAACCCGCAGAAGACCATTCCCAGCGCCATCGGCTCGGTGTTCTGGCGCATCCTGTTGTTCTACGTGGGCGCGCTGTTCGTGATCCTGTCGATATACCCGTGGAACGAGATCGGCACCCAGGGCAGCCCGTTCGTGATGACCTTTGAACGCCTGGGCATCAAGACCGCCGCCGGCATCATCAACTTCGTGGTGATCACCGCGGCGCTGTCGTCATGCAACGGCGGCATCTTCAGCACCGGGCGCATGCTCTACAGCCTGGCGCAGAATGGCCAGGCGCCGGCCACGTTCGGGCAGACCTCCAGCAACGGTGTGCCGCGCAAGGCGCTGCTGCTGTCGATTTTCGCCTTGCTGTTGGGCGTGTTGCTCAACTACCTGGTGCCGGAAAAAGTCTTTGTGTGGGTCACCTCCATCGCCACGTTCGGCGCGATCTGGACCTGGCTGATGATCCTGCTGGCCCAGCTCAAATTCCGCAAAGGCCTGAGCCCCGCCGAACGGGCAGGGCTCAAGTACCGCATGTGGTTGTACCCGGTCAGTTCCTACCTGGCCCTGGCGTTCCTGGTGCTGGTGGTGGGCCTGATGGCGTACTTCCCGGATACCCGCGTGGCGCTGTATGTGGGCCCGGCGTTCCTGGTGTTGCTGACCGTGTTGTTCTACGTGTTCAAGTTGCAGCCGTTGAACACTGCCCAGGGCGCCACGCGCTCGGCGTGATGCTCAATTGACCTGCTGTTGTGCCAGTTGCGCCGCTTCGGTCAACTGGCGCACCAGGCGATTGCGTTCGGCAATCTCCAGATCCACCAGGGATTGCCGACGTTCCAGATAGGCCTCCGAGCGCTTGTCCGCGATCTCCTGGTTCAGGCTGTTCAATTGGTGACTGACCACGTTCTCAATGGTCGAGAAGGGCTCCGGGTAACTGCGGGCCAGGTACTCGATCCAGAATTCCTCCATCAATAATGAGTTCTGCGCCGCCTGGGTGTTGCTCAGGGCCTCCAGGGTACGACGGGCAGCAGCGATGTCGTGTTCATCGACCCATTCCTCCACCGCATACAGCATTTCTTCACGACGGATCGGCAGTTGGAATTGCGCGCGAAAACGCAGCCGGTAGTACAGCTTCACTTCCGCATCGTCCGGTTCCACCCCTGCTTCGCGCAGAGTCTGGATGTGTCTCTCGGCCAATTGGTCCACCTGGCGCAGGTAGAACAGCTGCCTGGCCAACTTCAGCAGTTCACGGTCGGCCTGGTTGCTGCCGGCGTGGGACCGGGCCTGGTGGACGAGGTGTTCGATCTCCATATTGATAAAAGCCAGGATGGCGCCGTCGCCGCAGGTGCCGTCGAGGTAGGTGTTGAGAAACACCCGCTCGCGCAGCTCGGTGGATTGCCCCATGGCATCGAGCAGGTGCCAGACCCGTTCGGTCAGGGCCTGCTGGCTGGCCGGGCTGTGGGTGTAGGCATACGACTGGGGCAGGTCGCGCAGCACCCGGAACGTGTCATCCGGGCTGGCACCCTCGTTGTTGCGCAACTGCTCCCACAAGGTCTGTCGTGCAGCGTGCTGCTCGACAGGCACGCCGGCCAGCCAGCGGCTGAAGTCAATCGACATGGCCTGCTGGTGCAAGATGCCCGGTAACGTTCCACCGATGACAATCCCGGTGCGATGGCGATAGTCGCGGATCCTCGCCAGGGTGGTCTCGCTCAAGGGATTGTCATGCAGGACTGTGTTGCGGTTGGTCGGCCCCATGCGCACATCGGAAAATACGGCGTCGGGAATCGTGGTCAAGCGGTTTTCCTGCAATAGCAGGTGGCGCAGGCTGCTGCGGCTTTCGGCGCCGATGGGCCAGTGTTCAATGTTGGTCTGGCGCAGCGCCAGTACTCGCAGGCGGCTCATGCGCGAGACATCCGGCGTCAGCCCCAGGGGGTTGCCATCCAGATGGAGTTCGTTCAGTCGGGTCATGTTGGCCAATCGCTGACGCGACTCGCCTGTCAGTACGATCGCGTTGTCACGCAAGTCCAGGTGCTCAAGCTGGGTCATCTGAGTCAGGCTGGTGGGCAGCTCACTGAGCATGCAGTCGATCTTCAAGTGGGTCAGGCCGGTGAATTTACCGAGGAACGCGTTGCCTGTCGGCGGGAAGGTATCGCCGTCGATCCGCAGGTATTCAATGTGTTCGAAGCCCTGGGTGCTCAAGATGAAGTCAGGGTCGGGCAGGCTGTTGCCGTTCAGGCGCAGTTGCAGTTGATGCGTGTCGAACAAGCCTGAGTCATTGTCATAGGCAACACGGCTTTCCTGGCGCCAGGCGCGCAGGATGCGGTCGGCGAGTTGGCGGCGTACACCGTAGTTCCAACCCACCGGGTCGGTGGCTGGGTCGTCGACGGCCTGGGGTGTTTCGATCCAGCGCTGCAATTCGAATTGCAGGGACTGATATTCGGCCTTGCGCCGTTGCAACTCGATCAACGCCGCCGGCTCGCTCATGTCCAGGCCGTCAATCAGTTCCCGGGCGCGGAACTGGCTGAAGCTGGGATAGAGTTCGCGCACCTTGCCCACCAGGTCCACAGGTTGATTCCCACTGAACGGCCAGAGCCCCCGCAGCGAGAACGGATAGGCGATGAATGAACTGTCGACCCGCATCGGCGGTTGCAGCCAATACGGGATATGGGGCAGGCCGAGCAGTTCCTTGATGGCGATGCGCTGGTTCAGCGCCAGTTCGGCGATGGTGTGTTGCACCGGGGACAGGTCGCCGCCATCGACGATCCCCAATGCCTTGCACTCGGCGTCTGACAGCAACAGGCTGATGGCGTTGAGCAAGTCGCTGCCGACCTCGGCAGGCTCATTGAGCAAGCGGCCCTGCTTGTCGTAGGCGTGGAACCCACCGTTGAACCGGGCGAGTGTGCGCCGGTCGATGCCAGCAGGCTGGCCCGCGCTTTCCAGCAGGCGACCGTTGGCGTTGCCGTCGTGGATGTCCAGGCGCAGTTGCGGCGGCCAGCCGGGCAGATCCTTGAGCAGGTGCAAGGTGATTTTTTCGCTGTCGGGGTTGGCCAGGGTCTTGAGGTAGAGGCCCTCGAAGGCGCGGTTCAGGCGCACGTCATGGGCGGTGAGCCGAGCCTGTTCGGCCAGGCGCAGGCCGACTTGGCTGTGATCCTGCAGTTGCTTGAGCTCCTGTGGGCTGGCCTGTTCGAGGATGGCCGTGACCGCACTGCGGGGCATGTGTGGAAAACGCGATTTGAAGCGCTGTTCGAGCACGTTGCCGCCTTGCTCGCTTTGGGCATACAGGTTGTCGAACAATTGCGCGCGTTCATGGTAGGCATGCTCGGCAATTTTCTTCGCCAGTTTGAACAGACGCTCCTCCTCGGAGGCCGGCAGTTCACTGAGCAGTGCGCGGATCAGCGCATCGTTGCGTACCAGCTTTTTCAATGGTTCGCGGCTGCGGCTTTCGGCCTCGGTGAGGCGTATGGTATCGGCCGAAGGGTTGCGCGTTGCGGGGTATTGGCGAATCACCGTGCCTTCGCTGTCGACGATCTCCAGGCGGTGGCTGCCAGGCCAATTGGGCAGGCGGCTGGCGAGCAGCAACTGCAGGGAAGGCCGGGCATTCTGTGTGGCGGAGTAGGTGCTCATGGCCTCGATAAAGTGCAGGATGTCGCGCTCGATGCGAAAGCGTTTGCACGTGTCTTCCAGTAACGGCGGCGGTGCCCGGTGGGTGCTGTGCACCTCGCGCAGCGCGCGAGCAGGCGTACCCGTGATTCTGAGGATGCGCGCGGCGGTGCGCTCGTCGACGTTGTAGTCCTGGGCGCCCAGGCGATAGAGCAGGCGATGGTCGCTCCAGGCCATCGGGTTTTCGCTGGACAGGCGCCACGCGCCACGCCCGTTGTGTTCCAGCAGGGGCGTATCGACGCCGACCTTGCTGGGATGCTTGAGTCGCCACTTCAACACGCGGGTGTCAAACTCGATCGGGTACAGCGAGCCGTAGAGCGGCAGCAGGTGTTGCCCGTCCAGATCGTAGAGACCCTTGGCGTTGGGCTGCGCCCCCGTTGGCAGTACCCCATCGTATTCGTACTGGCGCAGCGAAAGGTCGAGCAGGCTGACATAGCCGCGCGGGCTGCGTTGGGCACTCATCAGATTGCCGAGTGTATTTCGCAACCCCTGTGCATCAGAGGCTGATTGCATGCCCAGCTTCAGCCGCTCGTGGGGTTGCAGCACCGAGCCGATCGCCAGGTAGAAACTGTCGACGGCCGGCGACACCGGGATCGGCCCGCCGTTGCGCATGTCGTAGGCTTCATAGCGGCCCTCGCCGTAATGCAGCAGCTCGACCGTGGTGTCGTCGGGGCCCGTGGATACATAGCGTGGGGTGGCCTTGCTGGTGGCAAGCTCGGTGACGACGAACTGTCGATCCAGGACTTCGCGCAGCAGGCTGGTGGCAAACTCCCGGGCCCATTGATCGTTGTCGGCATGGAACACGCGCGGGTGGTACAGGCTGTCGAGGGCCACATCGATGCGCAGCGCGGCGCGGTGGTGGTCCAAGTGGTCACGTACCGACTGCGGCAACGTACCACTTTGCAGGAACGTGGCCTGCTGGCTCGCGTTCAAGGGCACGTCTTCCAGCAGCTGTGCCAGGTTGGCCGGGGTCAATGGCGCAAACCTGTCGCGCAGTTTGCGCAGCACGGGCGTGATGGGCACCAGCGGTGGGGCGACCTTCAACGGGATAAACGCGCGCGCGGTGTCCGCGGCGGGCAGTTCGTGCCGGGCATGTCCGGCATACCGGTACAAGGCGCTGAACAGTGCCAGCCGGTGAGCCTGGGCCAACTCGCTGATTTGCAGCCGCACACGCGCAATGCGTTGGGCCGGCGTCAAGTTCGGGCTGCCTTCCCTGCCCAGTAGCGAATTTGCAGGCTGTTGGTCGATGATCAGCTCGAACAGTTGCTCCTGGGAGGTGACCGTCGTGTCGGCGCCGTCGAGGGCGATGTAGGTGCCATCGTCGCGGCGTTTGAGCTTGGTGATGCTGCCTGTGGCCGCTGGAGTGTCCGTGGCGGCATAGGTTTCGATGAGCGCGCCTTGGGCGTCATACACCTGGATGGATACCTCGCTGGGCCACCCAGGCACTTGCGTCAACAGGCACAGCACGGCGCCATCGGCATGGGGCGGCATGTAGCCGCGTCGGTGGAAGTCGCTGATCAACTGGTCGATCACCCGGTCGACCTGCAAGCGCCTGACCCCTTCGATCAGGTTGATGGGCGCCAGTTCTCCGGCCCATACGCTGTCCAGGGTGCTGCGGCTGGGCGCGATGCTGCGCAGCATGTGGTCCATGTCCACCCTGGGCACCGGGCTTGAACCATTGGGCAGCATGCGCTCGATCAGTTGGATGTCCGACAGGGCGTGGGCGTTCTTCAGGTCCAGGGTCCAGGCTTGCAGGGCCGGGTTGAACACGATTGGTGGGGCGGCATTGCTGCCGTTTTCCTGTTTGAGCACAAACCCCAGGGCCTTCGGGTCATGGTCGACTTCAACGACCCGTTGCTGTTCGCCATGTTTCAACCACGCGTATTGCCTGCCATTGATCTGGTAGACGCCCTGCGCGTTCGGCGTCTGCCCGTTGAGCAGGTTTTGATCAAGGATCGCGTACGTACCGATGTCGGGTTTCCAGAGGACAGCGGTGCCGTCGCTGCGGGTCAGCTTCTGCGGATTGCCCAAGCGTTGCAACAAACCCTGGATGCGCTGCTGGTGCACCCGGCCGGCCGTGGAGATCAGCAGGCCGTTGATCGCCAGGTCCGCTACATCCGCCATGGCGGCAGCAAAATCACTGGCCTGGCCTCTGGCAACTTCGTTGAAACCGATGATGACGCTGTAGGTGAGGCTGCCAAATACCACCGCCTGCATCACCCGGTTCAAACCGGTGACGCCGCCGGGCATGGGTGTCAGCAATAGTTGCAGGATTTCGTCGGCGATCGCCGCAGCACCTGCCATGACCGCTTGCAGGTCACGGGTCGAGCGACGGGTTGCCAACGTCGCGAGATTCGCCTGGTAGTGCTGGATGTGACGGTAGGTGAGGGCTTGCGCCAGGCTTTCGGTGCGCCCGTGTTTCGGGTCTGGCGTGAAGCGCAGGCCGTCCAGGGTCTTGGCCGGGAACAGGCGGTGGAAGGTGTCGTACAGGAAGCCCGCGGCGGCACTCAGGTTTTCCGGGCGCTGCTCACTGGCGTCCAGGCGTTTGAACCCCTGCATTTCGGTCATCGGCAGTTGCCGTGAAAACCAGCCCAGGTCGTGCCTGCGATGGCCGTCCTTGAGTTGTTGCATGAAGTGGGCGTTGGCGGCGTTGGCGTCCGCGTGATAGTGCATCGCGCCGCCGGGACGGAACGGGAAATAAGACACCACCCCGAGGCTGCCCACGCGAATCAGCAGCAGGGGCACCGGGATGGTCTCGCCGGACGGCACGAACGGCACCGCCGGCAGCAGCGTGACGCCGGTGCTCATCCCGAGTGTTTCAAATTCCAGTGCCGGGCCACTGCCATCAATGGCTTGGGTCAGGCGGTCGTAGAGTTCCCGGGTGAGCCCGGTGACGGCACGGTTTCGGTAGGCTTCCAAGGCTTCGAACCTGAGGTTTGCGAGTGTGCTCTCGTGCAGCAGCCGTTGCAGTTTTCCGTCCTTGCCCAAGGTCGCCCTGAGGGTGGTATCCAGTTGCCCACCGAGGTCCAGGTCGCGGGCGATGTCGACAAAGGCTTTGACGGTCAGCCTGGGGTTTTCATTGCCCGTCAGGTAGGCGGCATCGATGAAGGTGGTCCCCGAGCGCTGCGGTGTGCTGGTGGCGAAGTCGAAATTCAGGCAGGCCGCCTCCCACAACGACAGGCTGGACACGTGCGAGCGATATTTCCATTCGTCGTAGGCGCGGCGAAAGCGCCGCAGGTTCGGCGAGAGACTGGTGGTGCTGGTGCGCGGTTCCCAGGGCAGTGGCGCCTGCACTTCCTCCAGATAGCGGGTGTGCAGGAACACTTGCAGAGGGTCCTGATTGCCGATGCGCTCGCGCAATCGGGCCAGCCCCTGGGTCTTGAACGTGTTGATCAGGTTGTGGTTTTCGGACTCCACTGCGGTAAGCGCCTGGAGCGCTTCGCGTTGCAGCCGTACATAAGTGCGCTGTTGGTCCGGGGTGAGGCTGTCGAGTGTAAGTGTGAGCGTGCGCTGGATCTGTTCCAGGGCTTGTTGTTGGCCCCAGGCGTCACTCGATTGCAGGTTGCCCGACAGACCGTTGAGCAGTTGATGGGTTGGCATGGACCATTTCCTTTCACCGTTGAAGTGGAAGGAAATGGAATCACCCTGCCGGTTTTACCGGGCGCTACCTATGTAGCGCGGGCTTGGCGACCGCGTCCAGGCGCTTGAGCATGTCCAGCCAGACGGCGAGGCCCACCATCAACAGCGCACCGGCCACGGCGGTGGTCAGTTGCATGGCCACTGCATCGTTGGCCAAGGCGTTGAGCATGTCTGCCAAGGGCGCCAGCACCACCCCCAGGCAGAACACTTCCAGGGAATAGCGGCCCATGCGGCATACCTCAGTGGCAACACGGTTCTGCGTCCAGCCGTGGTGGGGCAACAGCTTCGCCGTGACGTAGGCCAGGGCGAGGAAATGCAAGAGCCGCACCGGTGACAAATCGGTCTTGCTGATCGGGTACAGCCCGTCACTGAGCCACGCCGGCATCCACGCGTCGTGCACTTCGGGCCAGCGCCACGACAGGGTGATCACCGCTGCCAGCAACACATACAGGGCGCACGCGACAAACAGCGGCTGGCGCGACAAGGGGCGTACCTGCGCCGTTTTCGGCCGCTGGCTGTACACTGCCGCCGCGCCGCCGAGCACGAACAGCAACTGCCAGGTGACCGGGTTGAAGTACCACACGCCGTCGGCAATCGCGCGCAGGTTCCAGCCCATCCAAGGCGCCATCAAGTAGATCGCCAGCGACACGGCCACCACGGCCTCTACCTTGCGCATCATCATCGGCAGCACCAGCGGCAGGCCGCCCAACAGCACGATATACAGCGGCAGCGGGTCCATCAGGTTGGGCTTGAAGCGCAGCAGCAGTTCGTCGGTCAGCGCCTGCTGCGGGTGGGTGACGAAGTGTGTCAGGCCCATTTCCTCGACCAGGTCGCGGGTTTCCACATGGCTGTTGGCAAAGAACACGATGCCCATCAGCAGCGCCAGCAAAAAGATATGCACCACGTACAGCACCCAGGTGCGTCGCAGGATTTTCAAACTGGCCAGCCAGTAGCCGTCGCGCCGCAGGATCTTGCCGTAGGCGAGCACGGCGGCAAAGCCGGCGAGGAACACGAACACCTCCGCAGCGTCGCTGAAACCGACGTTGCGCAAGGTGATCTGGCCGAGAGGGTTGTGGGGGACGTGATCCCAGAAAATGAAGATCAACGCCAGGCCCCGAAAAAAATCGATGCGTGGGTCGCGTCCGTCAGGCATGGCTACGGGCTCTTGAATATCAGGTTTAACAAGGACAGGTGAGCGTGGGCGTTGTCGTACGCCGCACGTCGGGCGGGCGCAGGTTGGCGGTATTTGTAAGCAATTGCAAAGGTTGGGTATTACTGAATGTCTCTAGACATCAATGATGACACGCGTGCCATGGCGGCCGCCGAGCAAGGCGTGAGCGATACCCGCTTCCACCCGGCCCAGCTGCGTCGATCTCCAACTGTCCGGCAGTTGCTCGGCGATGGCAGCGAAGTCTAGTAACGGCATGTGAATCTCCTTGTTTCAACGATGCCGTCGATGGTCCGGTTCAGCGGTGAAGGTCGTTATCTTGATGTCACGCGGCGCTGGCTTCGTGGGGTTCAAAGCTGTCCGCCCGCGCCATCTGCCACATCCGCGAATAAAACTCTCCGTTCACTTCCCCTGTGAGCAGTTCGCCAGGCTTGAGGAACACATGCAACTGCGAGAACAACTTGATCTCGGTCGCCGACATACGCCGCACCAAATGCTTGGCCGACAGTTGCGATGGATGCTCCAGGCCCGCCGCCGCGAGCATTTCCGCCAGGGCCTTGAGGGTGTTGCGGTGGAAGTTGAACACGCGCTGGGCCTTGTCCGGCACCACCAGGGCGCGCTGGCGCAGCGGGTCTTGAGTCGCCACGCCGGTCGGGCATTTGTTGGTGTGGCAGCTTTGCGACTGAATGCAGCCGATGGCAAACATGAAGCCGCGTGCCGAGTTGGCCCAGTCGGCGCCGATGGCCAGTACGCTGGCGATATCGAAGGCGCTAACGATCTTGCCGCTGGCGCCGAGCTTGATCTTGTCGCGCAGGTTCAGCCCCACCAGGGTGTTATGCACGAACAGCAGGCCTTCGCGCAGCGGCACGCCGATGTGGTCGGTGAACTCCACCGGCGCGGCGCCGGTGCCGCCCTCCTTGCCGTCGACCACGATAAAGTCCGGGAGGATGCCGGTTTCGAGCATGGCCTTGGCGATGCCCATGAATTCCCACGGGTGGCCCAGACAGAACTTGAAGCCCACCGGTTTGCCGCCGGACAGTTCACGCAGTTGGGCGATGAACTGCATCAGTTCGATCGGTGTGGAGAACGCGCTGTGACGCGACGGCGAGATGCAGTCTTCGCCCATCAGGATGCCGCGGGTGTCGGCGATTTCCTGGGTGACCTTGTGCTTGGGCAGGATCCCGCCGTGGCCGGGTTTGGCGCCCTGGCTCATCTTGATTTCGATCATGCGCACTTGCGGGTTCTGCGCCTGTACGGCGAAGCGCTCCGGGTCGAAACGGCCATCGCTGGTGCGACAGCCGAAATAACCGCTGCCCAGTTCCCAGGTCAGGTCGCCACCGTTTTCGCGGTGGTAGGGGCTGATGCTGCCTTCGCCGGTGTCGTGGGCGAAGTTGCCAAGCTTGGCGCCCTGGTTCAGCGCGCGAATCGCGTTGGCGCTCAATGAACCAAAGCTCATCGCCGAGATATTGAACACCGATGCCGAGTACGGCTGCGTGCACTGCGGGCCGCCGACCATTACGCGAAATGCGCTGGGGTCGCTGAGCGGTGCCGGGCGCATGGAGTGGCCGATGAATTCGAAGCCCGACTGGTACACGTCGATCAGGGTGCCGAAGGGTTTGTCGGCGCTTTCGTTCTTCGCCCGCGAGTAGACCAGCGAGCGCTGGGCGCGGGAGAAGGGCAGGGCATCGCTGTCGGATTCGAGCAGGTACTGGCGGATTTCCGGGCGGATGGCTTCCACCAGGTAACGGATATTGCCCAGGATCGGGTAATTGCGGCGCACGGCGTGGGGGCTTTGCAGCAGATCGAAGAGGCCGATCAGGCTCAACACGCCGGTGACCACCGTGATGGGCCACAGCCATTCGTGTTCGATAAAGGGGAGGCTGGCGAGGGTGAAGATGACGCACACGGCAAAGAAGGCGTAACGGCTTAGCAAGGACAGGCTCATACGGTTTCCTTGGGTTCAGACTCTTTTGGTCGGTCCGGCATTCTGCGCCTGTAAGGAAACCCTAGACAACCTGTGGGAATGTTCAATTTGACCTGCTGGATGAGACGGACTGGCCTGATATAGAGAGCTTGCGGCTATCAGTGACTTCGAAGTGGGCCTGGTTGTCGGTGGTTGAATCACCCCCAACGAACAGGGTGAAGGTGCCGGCTTCCACCCTTGACTCAAAATCCGCATCCAGCACTGCAAAGTCATTAGCATCGAGGGTGAAAACCACCTCCTGCGTTTGGCCGGGTCTTAAATGCACTTTGCGAAAGCCGCGTAACTGGCGCACAGGGCGGGTGACGCTGGCGACAGTGTCACGCAGGTACAACTGAACAATTTCATCGCCTGCGCGTGAGCCGGTATTGGTGACGTTGGTCCGTACAGTCAAGGTTTGGCTGGAGCTGAGGCGCGTGCTGCTCAATTGAGGCATGCCATAGCTGAACGTGGTGTAACTCAGACCGAAACCGAAAGGGTATAACGGGGTCGAGGGTTGATCGATGTAACGCGATCTCCAACTGTCGTCCTCGCCTACAATCGGGCGTCCGGTGTTTTTGTGCGCATAGTAGATGGGAACCTGCCCCACGCTGCGGGGGAAGGTCATGGGCAGTTTGCCGCTTGGGTTTGTGTCGCCGAACAGTACATCGGCCACGGCGTTACCTGCTTCAGTACCCAGAAACCAGGATTCGATGATCGCCGGTGCTCGCTCAACGGTGCCGGTCAATGCCAATGGGCGCCCATTCATCAGGATAACGACCACGGGCTTCCCGGTTTTCAAGAGAGCCCGCAAGAGGGAATTCTGGGCGCCGGGCAGATCCAGGCTGGCGCGGCTGTTGGCTTCGCCGCTCATGTCTGAGGTTTCACCCAATACCGCGACGATCACATCGGCCTCTTGGGCAGCGTTTTGTGCCGCTGCAATACCCTGGGTGTCCTGGCTTGACGGTGAAGCGCCGGGCACATAGATCACTCGACTGGCGGGGGAGGCGGCGTTCTGTATGCCTTGCAGAATTGAGACCGCCCCAATGGGTTGCTCCACAGCCATACAGTTTTTCAGGCTGGCAGCGACATCCGTTGCGAGGCTGCCGACGACCAGAATCTTTTGAAGATCTTTCGACAAGGGCAGCAATGAATCGGCATTTTTCAGCAGCACGATGGACTTTTGTGCGGCTTCTCGGGCAAGTGCGCGGGCTTGCGGGGTTTGAGACAGCAAGCGTTGCCGGGTTACATCACTGTAGCGATAGGGATCATCGAACAGGCCCAGCCGCTGCTTGGCCTTGAGTACGCGGCGTACGGCGTTGTCCACGGTCGCCATGGGCACTTGGCCGCTCCTCACCAGATAGGGGAGGTTCTGCCTGAAAAACTGGTTGGCCATTTCTATATCCAGGCCAGCTTCTATCGCTTGACGTGACGCGTCCAAGGGCGTCGCTGCAACGCCATGGGTGATCAATTCAGACAGTGCGTCATGGTCCGAGACGATCATTCCCGAAAACCCCCATCGCCGACGCAGCACACCGTCAAGCAGTGCCTGGTTGCTGACCATCGGCAGCCCCTCAAGTTCGTTGAAAGCCGGCATGATGGCATCGACGCTTGCCTGAACGGCGGCCTGAAAGGGTGGCAGGTAGACTTCCCACAGCATGCGTTGCGACAGGTTTACGGTGTTGTAGTCGCGTCCTGCTTCGGCAGCGCCGTACGCCACGAAATGTTTCGCGGTGGCCAACATGAACGCCGTACTGGTCGGCCCGTCCCCATGAAAACCCATTATTCGCGCCCTTGTCATAGCCGCGCCCAAAAACGGGTCTTCTCCCGAGCCCTCCACCACGCGTCCCCAGCGTGGGTCGCGAGTGATATCGATCATCGGCGCGAACGTCCAATGCACGCCACTGGCCGTCGCCTCCACTGCGGCGGCATGCGCGGTGCGCTGGGTGAGATCAGGCTCCCAGGCACTGGCTTCGGCAAGGGGTACCGGGAACATCGTGCAAAAACCGTGAATGACGTCTAGAGAAAACAGCAAAGGAATATGCAGTCGCGAGCCTTCCACCACCAGACGCTGCAATTGACGGGTTTTTTCTGCACCGCTGGCGCCTATCACTGCGCCAACATCAGTCATCGCCAGGTGTTTCTGGCTTTGCAGATCAATGATGGCCCCGTCAGGGGTGTCCACTATGTGCAACATCGTCAGTTGGCCCACCTTTTCTTCAAGGGTCATCTGCGCCAGTAGGTGCTCGACCCCATCATCCTGTGCCATCGCCACCAACGGCAGGTAAGACAGCAGCAGGATCAGCAGTCGACGCTCCATGCGTGCGTTCCGAGGCAGTGGGCTTACGTGGAGTGTCTGGCTAGCAGCTAACAACGTCTACTGTGAGTTCTGACAGGTCTATGCTTATTGCAATCGGTTCTCGTTTGGCTGCATTATTTGTGTTACTGTATAACGCTAGTTTCGCACTCAGACGCCCCGGAGGCCTTATGAAAGCTGGTATCCATCCTGACTACCGCACCGTGCTGTTCCACGACACCGCCGCCGATGTGTTCTTCCTGATCGGCTCCACGGCCGACAGCGACCGCACCCATAAACACAGCGACGGCAACACCTACCCGTACATCCCGTTGGACGTGTCCAGCGCCTCGCACCCGATCTACACCGGACAACAGCGCAAGACCCAGGCCGAAGGGCGGATCGCCGGGTTCAACAAGCGTTTCGCGTCGTTTGGTTCGAGCCCGAAAAAAGCCGAGGCGTGAGCACATTACGGCGGCGTGTCCTACGCCGCCGTCTGCCGGATCGGCAACACCACCCGAAACGTCGTACCTTTGCCCAGTTCGCTGCTGACGGAAATATCGCCTCGGTGTTTTTTGACGATGCCGTAGGAAAGCGATAACCCTAACCCCGTGCCTTCACCCACCGGCTTGGTGGTGAAGAACGGATCGAAGATTTTCTGCACAGTCTCAGGCGCAATCCCACAGCCGTTGTCGGCCACTTCCAGCCACACATGCTCGCCTTCCACACCATTGCTGATGGTAATGGTGCCGCGCTCTGGCCCCATGGCCTGCGCGGCATTGATTACCAGGTTCATCACCACCTGGTTGAGCTGAGACGCCAGGCACTCGATTTCCGGTAAGGGGCCATAGCGCTTGACCACATCGGCCTTGTATTTGAGTTCGCTGGCAACAATGTTCAGCGTCGAATCGATGCCCTGCAGCAAGTTGGCGAATTGCCAGGTCTGGTCATTGTCCACCCGCGAGAAGTTCTTCAGGTCCTTGACGATCTGTATCACCCGGCCGATACCTTCCTTGGATTCACTGATCAGGATCGGAATATCTTCCTTGAGAAAATCCAGTTCCATGTCTTCACGCATTGCCTTGAGTTGATCGCGCTGCTCTGCGGGTACAAGGGCGTCTTCGGCCTGTCGGTAGGCATCCAGCATCTGTTGCAACTGCTTGAAGTAGCCGTCCAGGGTGCTGAGGTTGGAGGAGATGAAACCCACCGGGTTGTTGATTTCATGGGCCACACCAGCCGCCAGTTGCCCCAGGGATGCGAGCTTTTCCGACTGCACCAGTTGGCTTTCCAGGTGCTTGCGCTCGTCGATCTCCAGTTGTAGGGCTTGGGTGCGTTGTTCCACCAGCTGTTCCAGGTGTGCGGTTTGCAGGGAGGCGCGCCGGGCCATGTCCCATTTGTTGGCCAGGGTGTTGGCCATTTGCTGCACTTCAATATTGTCGAAGGGCTTTTTCAGGATCAGCAGGCGATCATGGGCGTGCAGGCGTTCCAGCAGATCTTCCCAGGAATAGTCCGAGTACGCGGTACACACCACCACCTGCAGGTCTGGGGCGACTTTCCACAGTTCCTCTATGGTTTTTGCGCCGTCCCAGCCCTGGGGCATGCGCATGTCGACGAAGGCCAGGGCGTAGGGTTGTTTGTTCGCCATGGCCGTGACGAGTAGTTGCAGGCCTTCCTCTCCACCGTATGCCGAATGCAACTCGAACACCTGGGCCTGGGCTTTGGCCGTGTCGCCGAACAGGGCCGACTCCATGTCATCCAGCGCCTGGTTGGATTCAACGGCAGGCATCAGGATTTTGCGAAAGTCGTCATGAATCGACGGCGTGTCGTCGATCAACAAAATGCGCCGGTTGGGCGGTTGGTTCATGGGGAGTTTCCGACAAGTGTGAGAGGAATCGTCAAGGTAAACACCGCACCCAGGCCTGGCCCATCGCTGTGGGCGCTGAGCTGGCCGTTCATTTCCACGGCAGCCAGGGCGCAGCTGTGCAAGCCAAAGCCGTGGCCGTCCTTGCGGGTGGTGAAGCCGTGGGTGAAGATCCGTGTCATGTTTTCCGCCGGAATACCTTCACCCTCGTCTTTCACGCTGATCTGCAAGGTGTCATCGGCACCCGGCTGCACGACCAGGGTCATTTGTCGTGGTCGGTCGGTGAGGTTGGACATGGCGTACTTGGCGTTGCTGATCAGGTTGACCATGATCAGCAACAACCGGTGTTTATCCCCGAGGATTTCCGGCACTTGCGCGTACTCCTTGACCACCGTGACGTGGTGGCGGCTCAAGGCACCTGCGTTCATGCGCAAGGCATCTTCCATCAAGGCACCGATGTTGACCGGCTCCAGTAGCGTGGACACACCGGCGTAGGATTGTTGGGTGGCGACGATGTCCTTGATGTGGTCGACGCTTTTGCTCAGTTGCGCCAGCTCATCGGTCATACCCTGTTGTTCGACAGCGATGGCGTCCACCAACTGATTCAAGTAGCCGGGCAGCAATTTGCCTTTTTCATCTTCGGTGAGAAACGTGCCCAGGTCAGCCTGGCGTTCGTTGATCAACTGCATGGCTTTGCCCAGGCCCAGCGCCTTGCTGCTGCGCAATTTGCGGCTGACCAGATCGGCGGAGATGTTCACGCTGTTGAGTACGTTGCCGACGTTGTGCAGCACGTTGGTGGCGATCTCGGCCATGCCGGCCTGGCGGGCGCTGTCCATCAGTTCGCTCTGGGCATCCTTGAGTTGCTGGGTGCGCCGCTCCACCCGTTGCTCCAGGGTTTCATTGGCCGCCTGCAAGGCGCGGTTGACCCGGTTGATCTCCGTGAAACTGCGCAACAGGCGTACGGCAAGGTAGAGCAACAGCAACACCAGCAAGGTGGAGAAAATCAGCAAGTAGCGATGGTATTGACGGTCGATCAGGTCGGCCGTCTGCTGGTCCTGGTTGAGGTGGGTGGTCAGGTCATCCAGGCGTTCGGCCACGGGCACCGCCGCGATCCGTTCGAGCAGGCTGTTAACCAATGGCTGCTCGCGCAGGATCAGCGAAATGTGATTGCTGAGAATATCGACAGGCGCCTGGAACTGACTGGGCAGCAGTTCCTTGTTGACGGCCAGCTTGCCCAGGCCGACGAGGATGTCGGCGGCTCGATCATCACTGGTGACCTGGGCGAACTCGAGGCTGCTGAGCAGCAGGTCGTAGGTGTCGGTGGCCACGCTTTGCAGTTGCTGCTTACCCTCATCGTCAACCTGATTGAACTGCGCCTGGATATCGTCTTCGGCCGTCGGCAGGAAGGCCAGCGAGTTGCGCAGCACCGCGTTGTGGGATTTGAACTGGTCCACCAACCGGGCTTTTTCTTGGATAGCCGCTTCATAGGCCTGCTGATCGGCCTGCCATTGCGGCAGGTCGATGGCCTCATGGTGGGAGCCGCGGCTTTTCAGCTCGGACCACAGCCGGGTCATTTCCAGCAGGGGAGCGACCAGGGGGTCGTAGTTGTGGGTAATCGAAATCCGGGCCTTGAGCACCTCACTGTCCCATTGCGCATTGAGCTGCTGGAGTTGCCGGATCAGGTCCCGCGACTGGGTGTAGGTGGCGGTCTGGTCACGGGCTGACTTGAGGTACAGAAAGACCAGCGTCGAGGCCAGCAGCACGGTGATCAGGCCGAGCAGGAGCTGGCTGGTGCGGCGGGTGGACAGGGTCATAGCGGTTTACCTGCCCATTCGCCCGTCAGGGTCTTGAGAAATTGAATGATCAGGTCTTTGTCTTCCTGGGATGGGTTGCGCCCCAGTTGATACTTGAACATCACATCAACTGCTTCCTCCAGGGTCTTGGCGCTAGCGTCGTGGAAATACGGCGCGGTGACGGCCACATTGCGCAGGCTGGGCACCTTGAACACATGGCGATCCTCTTCATCCTTGGTCAGCAGGTAGCGGCCAAGGTCCGATTCCACCGGATTGCCACGGGCCTTGAAGTAATCGCCCATCACGCCGAACTTCTGGAACATGTTGCCGCCGATATTGACCCCCTGGTGGCAGGCAATGCAGCCATAGTCCTTGAAGCGCTGGTAGCCGTACTTTTCCTGGAGCGTAAGGATCTCGGTGTTGCCCAGCAGGTACTGGTCGAATCGTGAGTTGGGCGTTAGCAGGGTGCGTTCATAGGTCGCCAGGGCGTTTTGCACATTGGCGGCGGTGACGCCATCGGGGTAGGCCTGGCTGAACGCGGCCTGGTAGGCGGGCATGGCGGACAGGTTCTGCACCACGGTTTTCCAGTCACTGCCCATTTCCACGGGGCTGATCACCACCTGTTCGACCTGGGCTTCCAGGGTATCCACCCGGCCATTCCAGAACTGCTTGAAGTTCAGGCTGGCGTTGAATACCGACGGCGTGTTGATCGCGACCGGCTTGCCGTCGAAGCCAAGGGAAAACGGCTTGTCGTCGGCACCGCCGGACGCCAGTCGATGGCAGCTGGCGCAGGACAGCGTGTTGTTGACCGACAGACGCGGTTCGTTGAACAACTGGCGACCCAGCTCGACCTTGGCCGGGTCCAGCGCCGCAACCGCAGGCAGCGGCTTGAGTGCCTCATCCAGTGGTGCTGCCATCAATCGCGTCGACAGGCACAGGATGAGCATCAGGCCAAGACGGTAAGTTGAGACATCGCTCAAGCGAGCACTCCTTGCAAGCATAGGGCTATGGGACGGGCATCAATGTTGCGCAGCCCACTTGCAGCAACTGGGCGAAGTCCTTCGCGGGCACGGCCTTGCTGAATAAAAAGCCTTGGCCCTCTTCACACAACTGGGTTCGCAGGAAATTCAGTTGATCGAGGGTTTCTACCCCTTCGGCGATGATACTCAGCTCCAGGCTCTTGCCCATACCGATGATAGCGCTGATCAGTTGCTCGTCCTGGTTATTTACGTTCACGCCGCGCACGAAGGACTGGTCGATCTTCAACACGTCGATAGGAAAGCGTCGCAGGTAGCTTAGGCTGGAGTAACCGGTGCCGAAGTCGTCCAGCGCCAGGCGCACACCCATGGCCTTGATGGTGTGCAGGGTTTTGACGGTTTCGTCGACATTTTGCATCAGCACGCTTTCGGTGATTTCCAGCTCAAGCAAATGCGGCGGCACGCCGGTTTGTTTCAGCACGGCGACGAGGTTGTCGACAAAGTCGCGTTGGCGAAAGTCGATGGCCGAGATGTTCACCGAGATGCACAGCGGCGGCAGGCCCATCGCACGCCAGGCCTGCACTTGCTCGCAGGCTTGGCGCAGCACCCATTGGGTCAGGCGCACAATCAACCCGCTGTCTTCGGCCACGGGGATGAAATCGCCTGGGCTGACCCAGCCCGAGTGTGGCTGGAACCAGCGGATCAACGCTTCGGCGCCGACGATCTTGCCGGATTTCAGGTCCAGCTTCGGCTGGTAGTGCAGCACAAACTCTTGGCGGTCCAGCGCCTGGCGAATCGCGCTTTCCAGGTTTTGCTGGTGTCGGGCGCGCCGGTTCATGTCTTCGGTGTAAAAGCTGAAACCATCCGGGCCCAGTTCCTTGCGGGTGCGCATGGCTGTCTCGGCGTGTTTGATCAGTTCCACGGCATTGCCGCTGTCATCGGGGTAGATGGCGATGCCCAGGCTGGCGGTGACGCTCAGGTCGTGCCCTGCGACATGTCGGGTGGCACTCACGGTCGTGAGTATTTTTTGCGCAATATGCTGGGTTTGCAGGGGATGCTGCACATCGTTGAGCACCACCACAAACTCGTCCGCGCCGTAGCGAAACACCGAATCCGATGCACGCACGGCCGCCACCAGGCTGTGGCTGACCTGTTGCAGCACCTCATCGCCCACCGGATAGCCCAAGGCATTGTTGATGCGCTTGAAGCGGTCCAGCCCGATAAACATCACCGCCAGTTGCGTGTCATGCCGGTGGCCCAACGCAATCGCCTGCGTCAGCCGGTCGCCCAGCAGCGTGCTGTTGGGGAGCCCGGTGAGGACGTCGTATTGCAGCAAGTGGGAAACCTTGAGCAGTTCCTGCACACGTTCTTCGATGGTGCGCTCCAGGCCAACGACTTTCAGCGCCATGTCCTGTGCAAGCTGCCACTTCCAGGTCAGGGCACTGGCCATCTGGCGGATTTCCAGGTGATCGAAGGGTTTTTTCAGGATCAGCAACTGGTCGTTGTACTTCAACCGGGCCTCGATGGCTTCAAAGGAGTAGTCGGAATAAGCCGTGCACAGGGCGATCTGCAGGTTGGGGTCGACGTTCCACAGCTGTTCGATGGTCTGCAGGCCATCCCAGCCCGGCGGCATGCGCATGTCGATGAACGCCATGGCGTAGGGCGCGTTGGCGGTCAGGGCCCGGTTGACCAGGTCCAGGGCTTCCTCACCCTGGTAGGCGGAGTCCAGTTCGAAGGTCTGGCGCGCTTTAGGGGCGGTGCCGAACAGCGTTTCCTCAAGGTTCTCCAATGAAGCCTCGCCATTGGCATCGGCGCAGAGAATCTTGCGGAAGTCCTGGTGGATCGAAGCCGTGTCATCGACGATCAGAATGCGCCGGTTGGCCCTTATGGAGTCAGCAGTCATGGCGTGCTCCGTGACCACAAAAGGATTGACTGCATAACGATTCCTTCCCTGATTTAGCTTCGGAGCGGGGCGCCAACCTGTTCTGTCAGCATAGTCGAGGTCCCTTGATATCGACGGCCAGTTGGCGTCAAATCAACCCCGCGCCTCAGGCGAAGGAAGCTGGCCGGGCACAAGGGTTCAATTTAGCTCAATTTTGTTTGATTTGAAGGCGCGGTCACCATGGATGAAAAAACCACTGTTTTGCTGGTCGATGATGAAGAGTCGATTCTCAATAGCCTGCGCCGGCTGTTGCGCAGTCAAGCCTTCGATGTGGTGCTGGCCGGCAGCGGCGCCCAGGCCCTGGAGATCATGGCGGCACAGCCCATCGACCTGATCATGAGCGATGCGCGCATGCCCGGCATGGATGGGGCCCAGTTACTGGCCGAAGTCCACCGGCTGTACCCGGCCACCAGTCGTATCCTGCTGACCGGCTACGCTGACGTGCCGACCATCATCAAGGCGATCAACGAAGGGCAGATCCACCGTTATATCGCCAAGCCGTGGAATGACGATGAACTCAAGCTGATCCTGCAGCAGGCGCTTGAACATCAGCAGCTTGAACGGCTGACCCAGGTGCAGAACGACCAGCTCAAGGCGCTCAATGCCACCCTGGAAAAGCGCGTCGCGTCGCGCACCGCCGAGTTGCAGCAAACGGCCGACATGCTCGACCTGGCCTACGAAGAACTCAAGCGCAGCTACGTGACCGGCACCGAAGTGTTTTCGCTGTTGGCCAACCTGCGCCTGCCCAGGGACAAACAGACCAACCGCGCGCTGATCGAACTGATCCGCGTGTACTGCGCCGCACAGGCCATGGATGAAGCCAGCACGCGCGACCTGACCATGGCTGCGGCGTTGTACAACATCGGCAAACTGAGCTGGAGCGATAGCATGCTGGTGGAGCCGGCCGACAAGTTGCACAGCACCGACCGCGAACGTTACCGAGGCTACCCCGGCCAGAGCGAATCACTGTTGATGACCCTGGAGCCGATGAAGGATGCGGCGCGGATCATTCGCCATCACCAGGAACGCTGGGACGGTACGGGGTTCCCCGACCATCTCAAGGGCGAGGCGATTCCTTTCGGTTCTCGCCTGCTCAAGCTGGCGGTGGATTTCATCGAATTGCAAAAGGGCCTGATCCTTGAGCGGCAGATGAACAGCGATGAAGCGCTGCTGTACATCCGCAAGTACGCCGGGCGTCTCTATGATCCGGAGCTGGTTGAAGATTTTGTGCTGGCCTGCGCGGCGTTTCTCAGTGACGTGACGCTGGGCGATCCAACGGTCAAGGTGTTCACCACCCGCGAGCTGGAGGCCGGCATGGTCCTGGCCCGCAACCTCAACGCCGACAACGGCATGCTGCTGCTCAACGCCGGCAAGGTGCTGAACCTGCCGCTGGTGGACAAGCTGATCGCGTTCGAGGCGATGGAAGGGGCCAAGTACAGCGTGTTTATCAAGGTTCCCGATGGTGCGCCGTTATTGACGTAGCGTCTTCTAAACGCCCCAGACTCTTCGCCGGCTGGCGTGATAGTCATAGATGCCTTTGAGCAGATAGACATCTCTCTCGCCTTCCTTGCCGGTTTTCTCAAACGCTACGCGCCATGAACCGCGGCCCGAGCCTGGTTCCAGCTGGGGTAAGTCGACATAGGTATTGGCACCAATTTTTTTCCGACTGATACGGCCGCCCTGGATATCCTGGATGATCTCCTCAAGTTTGTTTTTGGCATTGGTGGGTAACAGGGGTAGCTGCGTTTCTGCCAGTTCGTCCAGCTTGACGATGTTGGTGGCCGCCTCGCTGGGTGGTACGGGGGCAGGCGGTCGGGAAATGTCGGGTCGCCCCGATGGCTTTTCAACTTTGTGCGTGCGTGGGCGTGCCGGGGTCAGTTCCAAGGGGGTTGAAAACTTCGGAATGGTTTTTTCAAATTCAGCGACAGTGACACTGTCGATTACTTTTAAGCCGGAGGCTGTGCCGGTGCGTTCGCCGTAAGACAATGCAATGTAAGGAACCCCATATTTCTTGAAGTCATCGGAAATGGAGTCGACGCCGAGTTTGTTGAGGAGTTCGTGACGTTTTTCGATCCTGAACGCTTCCAGCGCTTGTTTACTTTCGGGAGTGGACAGTAATTGTTGCAGTGCATCATTGAAGGTGATTTTGTGATTGGCGGCTATATTCTCGACGATTTCAGTTCGTCCTTTTTCACTTAGAAAAGCCTTGATAGTGTCGTTGTTCCACGTGGACAGTTGGTACTTTTTGTCAAATTTATCAAGGTTTTTAAACTGTTTGTAGGTGAACGCGTACCCCACGAGCTTAGCGCCGGTTTCGTGGTCAGCAATACTAATTGACGCTCTGATTTGTTTTGCGAAGTCATCATTTTTTCCGATGAGTCTTTTTATTTTTAAAAAAAGATTCTCCAGTTCGATAGGTGAGAGCGTCAGGTATTCGGATAAAAAGTGGGTTGTTTTATTCAGGTGCTCATAAAGGTGCGCGTCGAATTCAATCGTTAACAATGCCTGGCGTAGTTGGGGCGGGCGTGCTGACCCCTGCTGCCCCCAGACGATGCGCCGAAAGGTGCTTTCATCGACATTCAACTGTTGCAGTGCGTTATCCCAAAGCCGACGTTTCTGAAGGACAGTCAGTTCCTTGAGCAGCGCTTCGCCGTGCTCGGCGGGTGAAAACATGCGCAATGCGGCGAGCAAGTCATCATCCACTTGCTGTTCAGGCGTACGCGTTCTCAGCACACCCAACACAGACCCACCGCCCCGTGTGGTTCGTTCAAAACGTGGCTTCCAGCTTTTCGCGTCTCCCGGAACCACCATGAAGTCTGCCTTGTTCCCCGCAGGGTCTTTGACATACCGGGCGCCGTCTTCCACGTAGGACGCATACAGATGGTAGCGACCGTCGTCAGCCCGCATGGCGATAACGTGTTGGTTGCGACCGTCAATGAAGCTGGGCGCGCCCAATGTGCGCGACAGCCTGTACTGATTGGCCTGGGCAAATTCGTCGACGTCGAAGAGCGCATCGATCTGTTTTGGCAGTCGGTAGCTCGCCACATCGACCCAGGCCGGGTCCAGCGGTCGGATCGAGGGCTTGGCGATGTCAATGTAGGGTGTTTTGTCTTGACCGATTTTCCGGATCAGCCCCGGGATTTTTCGGCCCAATTTCTGTGCGTTGTTCACCCCTCTGACGATGTAGCGATGGGCCACGCGCCGTATAGTCTTGAACAGCGACAGTCCCAGCAGGAAGTCGGCGACTTCGACGGAAAACAGAAAACCATTCACGGCTGATTCAAGGGCAATTTCCGCGTTGGTCCGTGAACGGTAGTCGGCATGGGCGAGCTGAAAGCCCAGCTGCGCCGAATACAGGTACGCATGCAGATCACCGGTAATTGGCGTCACGGCATAGCGGTGCGCGCTACGGGTATCGCTGAAAATCCGCGCCAGTTCCCGTGCATCGCCAGTGGCCATGCGCTGAGTGAAATAGGCGCGCCATTCAGGTTTGGCCTTCAGTGCGTCGAGTTCCACCAGCCCCAGCACCAGTTCCCGGAAAGGCGCGTTGTCGGGAGCCTGCGGGGTGTAAAGGACACAGACGCCGCCCGGCTTGGTGCCTTTGCGCTGGATGACCAGTACGCCATTGATGACCTGGCCGCCCTGGCCACCTTCCAATCCGCCCCCCATGACCAGTGTGTTGACCTCGATATCGGATCGGCCGACAGGCGGGCGGGTGGTCGATTCGGGAGACTCGGTGATCGCTTTTATCCAGTCCATTCCACCGCCGGGCGTCTTGAAGCTGAACAATTCGTAGACCGCCGGGTTCAATCGGCTCTCCAGCGCATCCTTGCGCAATGCCGCCGCGCTCGCCCGCTGCCAGGCGCTGGCAAAGGCGCGTCCCTCGCCATGGGGCAAGAAGGCCGACCTGAGGTACGCCTCGTACTGTTTGCCAACATCCGCCTGCCGGGCGAGTGCACGTAAATCGGCATCCTCGAGCCTGCCGCGTTTTTGCCCTGAGGCGTCGACAATGTCGGCGCTGGCGCTGATCGTCCGGTGCAGCTCATGGGCGGACCACGGGTCGATATTGCGCCGGGCATAACTGCCGAGTGTGCGCAGGTCCACCACGACTTTTGCGTTCCAGGTGCCGAAGGTCAGCGTGCGCTCTGGCAGCACCTGCGGGATGTCGATTTGCGGGTCTTCGCTGATATACACGACGTCGGAGGTCGCATCGCGATAGCCCGTGACCTTGACCTCCATCGAGGCGCTCACGCGCAGCCTGACCAGGCTTTTGTAGGGCGCCAGGTCGACAGCGGCATATTCCGGTTTTTGCAGTTTCAGCACCTTGCCGGTTTCCTGTTCGGCAAACACGGCAAATGGCGCGATGTTCTCCAGCAGGGGGGCGAGCACTTCATGGCTGTCAATCAGGGCGGTTTCGAGTTGCTGGTACTGTTGCCGGTCGGCCGGGCTGGCCGCTGTCAGCCAGTCGGGGTCACGCGGCGCCACCAGGCGCAGGTTGCGGCTCGCCAGGACCGCGGATACATCCAGTTGGGGCGCCAGGTCGGCGGCCCTGTCGAGGTCGCCGGCCAGTGGCAATGGATCCTTGCGCAGGGTCGCTTGGGTATTGAAGTACTGCCGCACACGCAGTGAGTGGACCTGGTCTGCAATCACATCCGCCTCGATCAGCGGCGGGTTGGTGGTCAGGATGGGCAGGCTGCCAACGGTGGCCTGATCGGCCAATGACAGGCTTGCGACCAGCTTCTGGCCAGCCGCTTCGCCGACACGCACGCGTGCCACCACGGTTTCATTCAACTGCCCCAAGTGCTCAAATTCCTCGAACCCTTCGCTTGGGCTATAGAGCATCACTCGCCCCAGTGGCGGTGTGCCGCCCGTGGCATTGAGGATGAGCGCGCCGGCGAAGGCGCTGCCATTCTCCAGTGCCAGCCTGTAGGCGTCGGGTCGCTGGCCGGCGGGGAACAGCGTTTCCCGTGCCGCCGCCGTCGGGTATTTCAAGACGCTGTCCGCCAGCGACCGTGCCTGCGCGGATAAGGTGCCGTCCGCCGTGCGCAAGGCCAATTGATGGGCCAGTACCTGGCGACGCAAGGCGACCAACTGTGCCTCGGTGGTGGGTTGATCGCTTTCGCGGAATGTCCAGAACTCATTGAGCTTGATCGTCAAGGCTATTTCCAGCACGCCGGCCAGTGTCGCGGTCGGGCTGGCGGGGGACAGGCGTTTGTCTTCCTCCACCGTATCGCTTTCCCGGTAGAAGGCCCCGCTTTCTTGTGCCAGATAGGCGTCTGCGTCGGGGCTTCTTAATCGGGTCAGGAGTGAGCCAAGGGACTCGCTGCCCAGCAGTTGTTTTTGGCCGTCGGCGTCTTCGCGGTAGCGGTTGTAGAAAATCCGATCTGGATGGATGGGCCGAGGCAAGTCGGGAAACACCGCGGCCAATTGCTGCTGATACACCGTCTCCAGGCTCGGCTGCTCCTGGAGCAGCGCGTCGGTCTGGGCATTGAGCCTGGCGAGGGCCTGGATGAGCTGCGTCTGCTGTTGGTCGATGGGTTGATGGGCCGCTGGCACCACCGGCATGGTCACGGGTTGCAAGGGGTCGACAGGTGCGCTGTCGGGAGGGGAGGGGGGTAATGAACTGTGCATGTGTGAACTCGTATGAAGGGCGCGTGCGGCGCACGGCTGAATCTGAGTTCGGAGTCTAGGGTTGGCGCTCAAGGGCGTTGCGGTGCATGTGTGTCGGTGCGGCGGCGACCGGGAGCGATCAATTGCCTGGTGCGCAGGCGCGTGTAATGCTTGCCGGCTTTTCTCCTCAGGTGTTTATTCCATGCCCATGACTATCCGCATCGCCGCTGCCCTCCTGATCGGCAGCGACGGCCAGACCCTGCTGGTGCGCAAGCGCGGCACCCAGGCGTTCATGCAGCCCGGCGGCAAGATCGACGCGGGCGAACAACCCGCGCAAGCCTTGGCCCGTGAGCTTCACGAAGAACTGAACCTGCGCATTGAGCCCAGTGTCGCGCAGTACCTCGGCCAGTTCTCGGCACCGGCGGTCAACGAACCAGGCTTTACCGTGCAGGCCGAGTTGTTCCAGGTACATATCGACGTGCCGGTGACTCCCGCCGCGGAAATCGAAGAAGTCCGCTGGATCGATCCGATGGGAGATGGCGGCCTGCACCTGGCACCGCTGACACGCGACGTTATCCTGCCGTTTTACCGAGAATTGAAAACCCGGTGATCTCCGTTCAGCGCACCGCACTGACCCCATCCAGGGTGGAGAATGAGGTGTCCTTGGCCGTCAGCAGGAAGTCGCGCATGTACGGCGCATCCAGCATGTCGGCGCGAATGCCGGCGTACAGCGTCGCAAACAGACCCTTTTCGCCCAGGCGCTTGGCCTTCACGTAGCCGCGCGAACTGTACTCATGCAATGCCCAATGGGGCATGCCGCACACGCCACGGCCGCTGGCCACCAATTGCATCATCATCACCGTCAGTTCCGAGGTGCGCACCTGGGCGGGTTCCACATCCGCTGGCTCCAGGAAGCGGGTGAAGATGTCCAGGCGGTCGCGCTCCACCGGGTAGGTGATGAGGGTTTCGGTCAGCAGGTCCTGCGGCACGATGTACGCCTTGTTCGCCAGCGGGTGTTGGTTGGCCACCGCGAGCATGGCTTCATAGGTGAACAGCGGCACATAGGTGATGCCGGGCAACTCAAGCGGGTCGGAGGTCACCACCAGGTCCAGGTCACCACGGGCCAGGGCCGGCAGTGGGGCGAAGGCGAAGCCTGAGGCCAGGTCCAGCTCGACTTCCGGCCACGCGTCGCGGAACTGGTCGATGGTCGGCATCAACCACTGGAAGCAACTGTGGCACTCGATCGCCATGTGCAAGCGCCCGGCGGTGCCACCGGCCAAGCGCGCGATGTCGCGTTCGGCGCCGCGCAGCAGCGGCAGGGTGGCGTCGGCCAGTTGCAGCAGGCGCAGGCCGGCGCTGGTGAAGCGCAACGGTTTGGTCTTGCGCACGAACAGCGGCATGCCCAGGCGTTCTTCCAGCTCTTTGAACTGGTGGGACAGCGCCGACTGCGTCAGGTGCAGGCGTTCGGCGGCTTCCACCAGGCTGTCGGCTTCGCGCAGGGCGTGCAGGGTCTTGAGGTGGCGGATCTCGAGCACGGGTTCTCCATGAACATAATTTGTGACGAATCGGAATGGCGTGAGTTTGTCTCATGTTGCAGGCCGTGTCGACCATGACCGTTGAGCACTCTTCATCAAACTGTCACGCAACTGTGGCAGCGCGCTTGAACAAACTTCATCAGACTCGCGCTCTACTGGGGTTCTGCGTTTCGGTGTTTTTCATGCGCGTGTTGTTTTTACTGGCCGCCTTAGTGTTCGGCCTGCCGTCTTTTGCGGCTTCTCGATGTGATGTCAATGTCCCGACCCAAACGGTCGACCTGGCTCAGGTGAGCATCGCCTACCAGAGTATCGGCCGTGCGTCCGACCCTGCCTTGCTGCTGGTGATGGGCCTGGGTGGGCAGTTGATCCACTGGCCCGACGAGGTGGTTGTTGCCTTGTGCCAGCAAGGTTTCCGGGTGATTCGCTATGACAATCGAGACGTCGGTCTGTCCACTTGGCGCCAGGCCCCGGCCAACGCCAACCTGACCTTCGAAGTGCTGCGCTATAAGCTCGGCCTGCCGGTGTCGGCGCCTTACACGCTGACCGACATGGCCGATGACGCCATCGGCCTGATGGACGCGTTGCAGATCCAGCAATTCCACGTGCTGGGCGCGAGCATGGGCGGGATGATCGCCCAGCACCTGGCCGCCATGGCGCCGCAACGGGTGGAGAGCCTCACGCTGATCATGACCAGTTCCGGCGCCGAAGGCCTGCCCGCACCGAATGCCGCGCTGGTGCAACTGTTGTCGCGACGCAGCGCGCCGAATCGTGAAGTGGCGCTGGAGCAGCAGGCCGATTTGCTCGCCGCACTGGGCAGCCCGAACGTCAAGGATGATCGCCAGGCGCTGTTGCACCAGGCGGCGCTGTCCTACGACCGCGCCTTCAACCCGGACGGCGTGAAGCGCCAGATCATGGCGATACTCGCCGAACCGAGCCGCGTGCCGTTGCTCAACCAACTGCGCGTGCCGACCCTGGTGGTGCACGGCACTGCCGACCCGTTGCTGCCGGTGATGCACGGCGTGCACCTGGCGGCGCATATCCAGGGCAGCCAGTTGAAGCTGATTCCCGGCATGGCCCATCGGTTCCAGGAGGCGTTCAAGGCGCCACTGTTGACGGCCGTGTTGCCGTACCTGCAAGCCCATCGCGAAGATGCGGCGCACTGGGCGCAGATTGACCTGGGCGAGCCTTCGAAGGTGTTGTGACATTGGTGTATCGTGCAACCTTTACGGCGCATTACTGCCAGCGAGGTTGCCTGCCATGAGTACTCCCCTGAAAATCGATTTCGTCAGCGATGTGTCCTGCCCCTGGTGCATTATCGGCCTGCGCGGCCTGACCGAAGCCCTCGACCAGCTTGGCGCCGACGTGCAAGCCGAGATCCACTTCCAACCGTTCGAACTGAACCCGAACATGCCCGCCGAAGGGCAAAACATCGTCGAGCACATCACCGAGAAATATGGCTCCACCGCCGAACAATCCCAGGCCAACCGCGAACGCATCCGCGACATGGGCGCCGGGTTGGGCTTTGCGTTCCGCACCGACGGCCAGAGCCGCATCTACAATACCTTCGACGCGCACCGCCTGTTGCATTGGGCCGGGCTGGAAGGCTTGCAGTACAACCTCAAGGAAGCGCTGTTCAAGGCGTACTTCTCCGATGGGCAGGACCCGTCCGACCACGCGACGCTGGCGATCATTGCCGAGAGCGTCGGGCTGGATATCCAGCGTGCGGCCGAGATTCTGGCCAGCGACGAGTACGCCGCCGAAGTCCGCGAACAGGAACAACTGTGGATCTCCCGTGGCGTGACCTCGGTGCCGACCATCGTGTTCAACGATCAGTACGCCGTGAGTGGTGGGCAGCCGGCGGAAGCCTTTGTGGGCGCGATCCGGCAGATCATCAGCGAATCCAAGAACTAACGCCGAACGCAGGTCAAAATGTGGGAGGGGGCAAGCCCCCTCCCACATTGTTCTCCATTGGTCTTGAGACAGGTGCTGGCCCGTCCCTTGCATTGACCCTTTAAAGCCTTAAGGGACACTGCCTTGAACATTCTTGACCTCGACCACAGCCTCACCGGCCAGGCACCGATTGCCCGGCGCCTGGCCAGTGGCCGCGCCCACCGTATCGACCTGCTGGACCTGGGCCCCAAGCTGCGCCTGTGGTCCACTGAAAAAACCTGGAAGCGCTTCGCCGAACGCCTGGCCCAACGGCCCCGGCCCATCGACGCACGGCCGGAAATCCTGTTTGTCGGCTCCGGCGATTATCACCACCTCACGCCGGCATTCCTGGCTGATTTAAAAGAGCCCATCAGCCTGATCCACTTCGACAACCACCCCGACTGGGTGCGCTTTGCGCCCAAGCGCCACTGTGGTTCGTGGGTCAACCGTGCGCTGAAGATGCCGGCGATCAAACGCATCGTCACCCTCGGCCCGTGCAGCGACGACCTGCACAACCCGCAACTGCGCGGCGGCAACCTCGGGGCGCTCAAGCGCGGGCAATTGCAGTTGTTTCCCTGGCAGCATGCGCCCTCCAAAGTCTGGGGGCGGGTAGGGGACGGTGCCGGCCACCAGCAGCAGGAAAACCACCTGCATTGGCGCAATCTGGCCGAGTTGGACTGGGTGGCATTCCTGGAGCAGATGATCGGTAGCCTGCCCACCGAGGCGATCTGGATCACCATCGACAAAGACGTACTCGCCAGCGAAGACGCCGCCACCAACTGGGACCAGGGCGGCATGCGCCTGACTCACCTGCTGCAAGCCTTGCGCGCGTTGGCGGCGCGCAAGCGCATCATCGGTATCGACGTGTGCGGCGAGTTCGCCACGCCGGCGTTCAGCAACGCCTTCAAGCGTTGGGAAGCCAAGTCCGACCAGCCGCCGCCCGAGCGCTGGAGTGCGCAAGACTTGCAGCGCAATGCCGCGACCAATGAAGCCCTGATCGATCTCTTTGAGGAGCTGTTCCCGTGACCTTGACCGTGGTGTTGCTGGTGGCGTTTTCCATCGTGCTCGATGTGATTGGCCAGCTGTGTTTCAAGATCGGCCTGGACCGTTTGCCGGAGTTGGACGGTGGTTTTCGCCTGAATGCGTTCTGGGGCCAGGTGTTCAATGCGCCATTGCTGTGGGCGGGGATCGGCGCCTATGCCATCGAGTTTTTCGTGTGGCTCGAAGCCCTCTCGCGCGCGCCGTTGAGCCTGCTGTTTCCGGCGGCCGCGCTGGCGTATTGCGGGGTGGTGCTGGCGGGCAAGGTGGTGCTGGGCGAAACCGTCAGCCGGCGCCGTTGGCTCGGCACGCTGGTGATTACCTTGGGTGTGATGTTGGTGGCGATTGCAGGGAGTCAGGCATGAGTACGCAAACGATGAATAGCGGATGGTTGCATGGGCGTTTGGGCACGGTGGTGCTGTGGGCCTTGCTGATCTGCACGGAAAGCGCCGGCCAGTTGTTTACCAAAGTGGCTGGCGACCAGTTGGGGCAGATGGATTTCAACTGGCAGTGGCTGGGTGAGGTGGCGCGCAACCCTGGGATCCTGGCGGCGATTGCCAGTTACATCGGCGCGTTTTTCGTGTGGATGCTGATCCTGCGGCGCAGCAGCCTGTCCCTGGCGTTTCCGCTGAGTTCACTGGTGTTCGTGGTGGTGTTGCTGGGTTCGTGGCTGGGGCTGGGGGAACATATCAGCCCGCTGCACTGGGTGGGGGTGGCGGTGATTATTGGTGGTATCGCCCTCCTGGCAGAGGGCGAAGAAAACTGAGTGCCTAGGGTTTGCGGTGTGCCACCAAAAACCCTAGACCATGGGACACCGGAAGTGTTTTGACCCCGGCCTCCCGCTGCTGCTCGGCAATCTCCCGATGAAACGCCTTCACTTTGGTCCAGTGCATCTTCGGCCGGTAGTGGTGCTCGGCGTGGTAGCCGTTGTTCATCCAGATCAGGTTGTACAGCACGCTGTAGGAACTCACGCCCCAGGCGATCGGCAGGTCCGGGTTGCCACCGAAGTGCTCGTAGTAACCATTGAGCGATGACAGGCATTGGCCCAGGTACCAGAACGGCAGCAGCCACAGCACTGCCTGCCAGTTGTAGAACGCCAGCGCGATGTAGAACGCCACGGTCACGCCGATCTCGACCTTGACCCAGCGCGCATCGGCCGGGCGTTTGCGCTTCATCTCGTCATAGAAGGGCTTGGGGTCGTCGCGGAAAAAACTCAGGAAGGTATAGGCCCACGGGTTTTCCGGCTGGCCATCGTGACCACGCTGGTAGATCGACAGCGGGTCGATGGTCTTGCCATCCGGCCCCGGCAGGTCGGCGTTGCCACGGTGGTGGCGGTTGTGGATGTCGCGGTAGAGCGTCTGGGAGAAACCGATGGTCACCGACAGCAGCAGGTCGAAGGCCCGGTTCATGGCGCGATGGGTGAAGTAGGCGTTGTGGATCTGGTTGTGGGAGATGCTGTTGATGCTCCACGACAGGCTCACCGCGTAGAGCAGCGCCAGCGGCACCAGGGCCCACCAGCTAAGGTGATGGAACGCGGCAACCAGCCAGACGACAAACGCGAAATGTGCCAGGCCCAGGGCGATGGGCACCAGGTCCCAGAGCGAGTGGTGCAGCAGGCGGTAAGCGGGGCGAGCCATGAAAAGTGTCCTGGGAAAATGGATTCCAGGCCTTCATTGCAAACCCCAGACCAACCTAATCGAACGTGTAGCTGATCGCTGTTTGCACCTGGCCCTGGTTCACGTCGCCGGTCTGCCGGACGATGCTGCTGTCCGCTGCCGAACCCACCAGATGTACCCAGCTCGCGCTGGTCAACAACGACCATTTGGCAGCCAGGGGAAACTCGAAGCTCTGCGTCAGCGTCACGTTCTGGAAGCCGCCGCTGGCGTTATAGGGACGAAAACCGGTGGCGGCGGCCTCGTTGTCATCCACGCCAAAAAACGTGTTGGTCTGGCGTGCATCGGCAAAATGCGCCACCAGCCCGCTGCTGCCGATGATCCCGCCACCCAGCGGGTAGCCCAGTTCGCCGCCCAGTTTGCCGAGGGCGCCACTCTGCGAATGCCCACCGCCCACGGCTTGCCCCAATTGCGCGTAGACCCGCCAGAAATCAGCTGGGGCGTACTGGACGAAGCCACCTACCTCCGCCATGTCCGACACATTGCGCAGGCCCTGCAGATCGCCATTGGACGTGCGCCCCGACAGGTAATTGATATAGGGGCCGGCGGTAAGGCCGTTGGTGTTGAGCGCACTCCAGGTCAAACCGTCATCGGTGCTCAGGCTGACGCTGCCCCAGTCCAGATCCAGGTAGGGCACGGGTCGGGTTTCGTAGCGGCTGGCGGTGGGGTCATGGGGCTGGTAACTGAGGCCTGCACCCACTTCACCGGTGATGCCTTCGGCCAGTGCAGCGTTTGAAAAGCTCCACAGGCCAAGCAAACCGGCGAATGCAGCGCATGTGATCCTGTACATGGTCACGGTTCCTTGATTGATTACGTGCGCATGAACGCGCGAAGGGCCAGCTTCACGCAAGCACTCATCTTGTTTGTAGCAAGCTACAAAAATTGTAGCTTGGAAGACACATTTTGCCTTCGATACGCGCCAAAGCCCCGGCCCTGCTGGGTGATGGCCAGTTGGCACAGTCCCTGCTCTACCTCTGGTGCAAGCGCACACAGCGCGCTCCTCCAAGGTAAACAACGATGATCCAGTGGCATATCGTGTGTGACTTCGACGGGACCATTACCCCCACCGATGTCATCGACAACGTCCTCCAACGCTTCGCCGGCCCCGAATGGGAAACCATCGAACAGGAATGGCTGGATGGGCATATCGGTTCACGCGAATGCCTGAGCCGCCAACTGGCGCTGATCAAGGCCACACCTTCCGAATTGCTCGCGTACTTCGACAGCGTCGAGATCGACCCGGACTTCCCCGACTTCGTCGACCACGTCATGGGCCTGGGCGCGAGCATCGAAGTGGTCAGCGACGGTATCGAGCAGGGCATCGCCCGCATCCTGTCGCGCAACTACGTGACCTTGCTGCCGATCCTGGCCAACCGCCTGCGTCAGGTCGACCAGAACAGCTGGCGCATCGACTTCCCGTATTCCAGCGACGCCTGCCGCGCCGCTTCCGGCAACTGCAAGTGCAAGTCCACCCCGCGCAACAAGCGGGTGCTGGTGATCGGCGACGGCAAGTCCGACATGTGCGTGGCCTCCACCGCTGACTTCGTGTTCGCCAAGGGCAGCCTCGCCAAGTACTGCGAAGCCAACAACATTCCTCACGCACGCTTCGACACCTTTGCCGAGCTGCCTGCATTGCTGGCCCGACTGCCTCAGGGCATCGCCGCCAACGCCACCACCTTTACTGCTGCTGACAACCAGGAACTCTTCCACCATGTCTGATATCCGTATCGCTACCGCCGAAGACCAGATCCTTCTGGACAAAGAAGCCAAGTATTGCTCCTACGGCGACACCGTTCACTACATCGAGCCGCCGCGTATTTTCAGCCGTTGCGAAGGCTCCTACGTGTGGGACACCGAAGACCAGGCCTACCTCGACCTGCAAATGTGGTACTCGGCGGTCAACTTCGGCTATGCCAACCCGCGCCTGAACAATGCGTTGAAACAGCAGATTGATACGCTGCCGCAAATCGCCAGCCAGTACCTGCACAAGGGCAAGATCGAGCTGTCGGAAATGATCGCGGTCGACGCCAAGAAGAAATTCGGCCTCGACGGTCGCGTGCACTTCAACGTGGGCGGTTCGCAGTCCATCGAAGACTCCCTGAAAGTGGTGCGTAACGCCACCAACGGCAAGAGCCTGATGTTCGCCTTCGAGGGCGGCTACCACGGGCGAACCCTGGGTGCTTCGTCGATCACCTCCAGCTACCGCTACCGTCGTCGCTACGGCCACTTCGGCGAGCGCGCGCAGTTCATCCCGTTCCCGTACCACTTCCGTGGCCCTAAAGGCATGACCAAGGAAGAATACGGCAGCCACTGCGTGCAGCAATTCGCCCGCCTGTTCGAGACTGAATACAACGGCGTGTGGGACCCGAAAGTCGGCTCCAGCGAATACGCTGCGTTCTACGTCGAGCCGATCCAGGGCACCGGCGGCTACGTGATCCCGCCGATGAACTTCTATCGCGAATTGAAGCACGTGCTGGATCAGCACGGCATCCTGATGGTCTCCGACGAGATCCAGATGGGCTTCTACCGCACCGGCAAACTGTGGTCGATCGAACACTTCGACGTACAGCCGGACGTGATCGTGTTCGGCAAGGCGCTGACCAACGGCCTCAACCCCCTGGGCGGCATCTGGGCCCGTGAAGAGTTGATCAACCCGAAGATCTTCCCGCCAGGTTCGACCCACTCCACCTTCGCCTCCAACCCATTGGGTACGGCGGTGGGCCTGGAAATGTTCAAGATGACCAACGAAGTCGACTACGGCGCGATGGTCATGGCCAAGGGCAAGTTCTTCCTCGAAGGCCTGCAGGACCTGCAGAAGCGTTTCCCGATCATCGGCGACGTCGACGGCCTGGGCCTGGCCCTGCGCTGCGAAATCTGCGGCCCGGATGGTTTCACTCCGGACAAGGCGACCCTGGACTACATGGTCGAAGAAGGCATGAAGGGTGACATGGTGGTGGACGGCCAGAAACTCGGCCTGATCCTCGACGTGGGCGGTTACTACAAGAACGTGATCACCCTGGCACCGTCCCTGGAGATCAGCTACCCGGAAATCGAGCTGGGCCTGAAGCTGCTGGAGCAACTGCTGGTGCGGGCGACCAACCGGTGAACAGCGTCGGGATCGACCTCGGTGAAGGTGATGCCGGTTTCGTTCTCGGTGACGGTCCGGTCGGGATCCTGTTGATCCACGGCCTGACCGGCACCCCGACGGAGTTGCGCCAGGTCGCCAAGGGCCTGGCCAAGGTGGGCAATTGCACGGTGTACGTGCCCACCCTGGCCGGGCACTGCGGTGACAACAGCGACCTGCAGGCCACGGGCTGGATGGACTGGTACGAAGGCGTGCGCAAGACCTTCGTGCAGGTCCGCCAGCGTCACGAGCAGGTGTTTGTCGGTGGCTTGTCGATGGGCGCGGTGATGTCGATGTATGTCGCCGCCGAACACCCGGGGCAAGTCGCCGGGCTGCTGATGTATTCCACCACCTTGAAGTACGACGGCTGGAGCATCAACAAGCTGGCGTTCCTCACGCCGTTGCTGATGAAAATCCCGTTCGGCGTGCATATCTGCCGCTTCGAAGAGAAGCCGCCGTACGGCATCAAGAACGAACGCCTGCGCGGCATCGTCGAGCGGCAGATGAAGGAAGGCGAGAGCAGCGAGGCGGGCTTGCTGACCATGGAGGGCATCACTGTGCGCGAACTGCACCGGATGAACGCCGTGGTCAAGAAACGCATGCCGAAGATCAACGTGCCGGCGCTGGTGTTGCACTCCATCGAGGACGACATCACCAGCCGCTGGAACGCGGACTATGTGGAACGCCACCTGGGCGGGCCGGTGACCAAGATCCTGCTGGACAACTGCTACCACATGATCACCGTCGACCTGCAATACCGGCGGGTGATCGAGTTGAGTGCGGAGTTCGTCGAGCAGCATGCCCAGGCCATCCCGGCCCCTCAAGATTATCGACAGCGGGCATAAGCCTTAAGGACACGATGTGATCACCGCCCAGGCTTTCCCGACCATCCGGGCTATCCAGCGCAGTGCCTGGAACGACTGTTTCCCGGGTGCGCTGGAGGATTGGGACTATTACGTCGCCGTGGAAAACGCCGCCATTGATGATTTCCAGTGGCGTTATCTCGCGGTTTATCAAGATGGAACGCTGGTGGCCGTGGCTGCCGCGTTCATCACACATTATCGCCTCGACACCACGGTGTCGGGCGCCGGCAAGCGCTTGACCGAGCGTGTCGAGCGGCTGTGGCCGGGGCTTTTGCAACTGGGGCTGTATGCCCTCGGATCACCGGTGGCCGAACGCTGCGACGTGGGTTTCGCCAGCAGCGTGCCGGATGCGCAGCGTCCGCTGTTGCTCAAGCACTTGCTGGAGGCTGCACGCCAGGATGCCGATGACTTTGGCATCGGCCTGGTGGCGGTCAAGGATGCGCCGAGCAAAGATCCGCACTGGCTCCAGAGCTGCCGCGCGGCGGGCTTCCAGAGCATGCCGAGCTTGCCCACGGGTGTGTTGCCGCTGCCGTACGGCTCGGTGGATGCCTACCTGGGGTCGCTGGGCAAATCCACGCGCAAGGACCTGCGTCGCAAGCTGCGTGCGCCAGGGCCGCGGGTGGAGTGGCGGCGCAATATCGACGACGTGCTGCCCGAGGTCATGCGCCTGTACGAAGCCACGCTCACGCGCGCCGAGTTGCAGTTCGAACGGCTGCCCGCCGGTTACTTCACCGGCGTACTCGAACGCCTGGATGAGCGCGCGGTCTGTGTTCTTTACTGGGTGGACGAGCAACTGGTGGCGTTCAACCTGATCCTGGTCGACGAACACCGGCTGGTGGACAAGTTTTTCGGGCATGACGTGGCGTTCACCCGCGACTACAACCTGTACTTTCGCAGCTGGCTGACCAATGTCGACTACTGTATTCAACACAATATTGCGTTGTATGAGTGCGGGCAGGCCGGGTATGCCAGTAAGCTGCGCCTGGGCTGCGAGTTCCAGGGCAACAGTGTGTTTTTCCGCCACCGCAACCGGCTGGTCAATGGCCTGCTCAAGCTTGTAAAACTGTTTATTCGACCGGACCGTTCCGACCCTGCCATGGCTGCTGCGATAAGCGAAACCTGATGATCACCAAGACCCGCCAGAAAGCCCGCCCCTTTGCCATTTCGCGCTGGAGCGTCCAGCGCAAGCTGGTGCTGGCGTTCTGGTTGGTCAGCGTGATCCCTACCATGATCGCGGCCGAGCTGGCCGCGACCACGCTGTCGCAGATCTTCGACAGCAACGTGCGCATCTGGCTGCAGGAGTCGACCAAGATCGTCAAGGACGAGATCGGCGACATCCTTCACGACAACGCGCGCATGGCCAAGCTGTTCCTGCGCTACACCAGCCCACCGTCAAGCCGGCGAGCCGCCAAGCACGACAGGCTGACCGCCGACATTGCCGACGCGACCGACATCGACGTGGTGGCGCTGATTCGCACCAGCGACCACAAAGTGGAATTCAGCACCGCCGCCGATGACATCGTCAAACAGATCAACCTGACCAGCAATGCGGTGTTGCAGACCGTGCAGGTGGCCGGGGTGAGTACCGGCCTGGTGGTGTCGACCTTCGAGACCAGCCGTGACGGTGTCGACTACATTCTGCTGGTCGCCACCTACCTGGACAGCAGTTTCCTCACCAGCGTGGCCGATGTGCATTCCCTCGACCTGCGCCTATACCTGGCCAACCCCGACGGTTTCTCCGAGATCTTCTCGACCCAGCGTTTTGTGGATCATCCCTCGCGCATCCCCAAGAGCGTCGAAACGGCGATGCGCAGTACCCGCCAGCCCAGCGAGCAGTTCACCAATAACTACAGCGGGCTGTACTGGCCGATCTTCAATGATGCGGGGGATTTGCAGGGCGTGATTTTCAGCGGCCTGTTGCGCCATACCAGCCTGGTCGGGTTGGTCAACCAGAGTAATTTGTTCGTGTTGATCTTCCTGCTCAGTTCTGCATTGTCACTGGCGGCGGGGGTGCTGGTGTCGCGGCGCCTGACCAAACCGTTGCGCGACCTGTCCCAAGGCGTGGACGCAGTGATTTCAGGTGACTACGAACACCGTGTGCTGGTCAGTGGCGGCGATGAGCTGGCGCAGTTGAGCAGCACCTTCAACCACATGACCGAACGCCTGGGCGAGCTGCATCACCTTGAGGCCCAGTTGCGCCGACGCGATCGCCTGCACGCCCTGGGCGAAGTCGCCATGGGCCTGGCCCATGAGATCCGCAACCCGCTGGGCATCATCAAGACGGCCACGCAACTGTTGCATCGGCGTGCCGACCTGGCGGAAACCGACAAGCGCCATTTGGAGTACGTGGTCAGTGAGGTCAGCCGCATCAACGACCTGATCACCGAGTTCCTCGACTTCGCCAAGCCCAACCCGCCGTTGCGCGTGCTGCAACCGGCGCGCGCGCTGGTGGACGAGATCCTCGGCTTTTGCGCGCCGGAACTCGCCACCCACGCGATCGATGCCCATGTCGATGACCAGGCGCCAGGAGCGACGATCTATGCCGACGCCAAGCAGCTCAAGCAGGCTTGCCTCAACCTGATTCTCAACGCCATCGACGCCATGCCCGAAGGCGGGCGCCTGACCCTGGGCATTCGCACGGTGGACAACAATACGGTGATCAGCATCGCCGACACCGGCCAGGGTATCCCGGCGGACATGATCGAACGGATCTTCACCCCGTTCGTTACCACCAAGGCCTCGGGCACCGGCCTGGGCCTGGCCAAAGTCTATTCGATCATGGAAAGTCACGACGGCAGCATCGAATGCGCCAGTGAGAAAGATGCCGGCGCCACCTTCAGCCTGTACATTCCGGCGATTGGCGAAGACGACGAGGACAGTCATGACGCATAACATTCTGGTAGTCGACGACGAACCCAAGCTCTGCGACCTGCTGGCGTCGGCCCTGGGCCAGAACGGCGTGCAGGTGTTCATCGCCGGTAACGGCCTGCACGCGCTCAAGGTGCTGGAGCAGGAAGACATCGACCTAGTGATCAGCGACTGGCGCATGCCGGGCATGGACGGCCCGGCGCTGCTGGCCGAGATCAAGGTGCGCTACCCCCACGTGCCGGTGATCGTGATGACTGCCTACAGCACCGTGAAAAACGCCGTGCAGTCGATGCGCAACGGCGCTTACGACTACATCGCCAAGCCGTTCGACATCGACGAGCTGGACATCACCGTGGCCAAGGCCCTGCAGTTTCGCGACATCATGCGCGACAACGCGCGCCTGCGTGCCGAACTGGATGAGCACGCACAGTTCGACAGCCTGGTGGGCGACAGCCCGGCGTTTCGCAAAGTGCTGCAAGCGGTGGACTCGGTGCGCGACAGCAGCGCCACCATCCTGCTCACCGGCGAAAGCGGCACCGGCAAGGAAATGGTCGCCCGCGCCATCCACAAACACGGCAGCCGTGCCGACCAACCGTTCGTGGCGGTCAACTGTGCGGCGATCCCGGAAGGCTTGCTGGAAAGCGAAATGTTCGGCCATCGCAAAGGCGCGTTTACCGGTGCCGTAGCCGACCGGGTAGGGCGCTTCCAGCAGGCTGACAAGGGCACGTTGTTTCTCGACGAAGTGGGCGACATGCCGTTGGCGTTGCAGGCGAAGATCCTGCGCGCATTGCAGGAGCGCGTGATCGAACCGGTGGGCGACCCCCGCGAGCGCAAGGTGGACGTGCGGGTGATTGCCGCCACCAACAAGAATCTGCTGGATGCGGTGGCCAACAAAGAGTTTCGCGAAGACCTGTATTACCGCCTCAACGTGTTCCCGATCCCGTTGCCGGCCTTGCGTGAGCGGGTGGAAGACATCGCGCCGTTGGCCCACCACTTTGCCCAGACCCTGAGCGCCACCGCCGGCAAACGTATCACTGGCTTCAGCCCGGAGGCCTTGCAGGCCATGGCGGCGTATCACTGGCCGGGTAATATCCGTGAACTGCAGAACTGCGTGGAACGCGCGACCATCGTAGCGGCCTCACCGGTAATCGAGGATATCGACCTGCCCGGTTACCTGTTTGCGTCCAAGCCGAGCGGGGGCGGTGTGACCGCCATCCTCAGCGACGGGCCGGGCATTCCCCAGGACCTGGATGCGGCGCTGGCGGAGGTGGAGAAGGCCTATATCCTGGCGGCGTTGCAGGAGAGCAATGGGGTGCAGGCGGCGGCAGCGGCGAAGATCGGGATTTCCGAGCGCAGCTTCTGGTATCGCCTGAAGAAGCTGGGTATTCAGGTCGACAAGATCGTCCGCTGACACACCGAGGTTCAAATGTGGGAGGGGGCTTGCCCCCGATTGCAGTGGGTCAGACAGCTTTTCTGTCTCTGATACACCGCCATCGGGGGCAAGCCCCCTCCCACAGTTTTGACCGTGTTGGGTCAGGTGTGAACGCGGACCCAGATGCTGACCAGTATCGTCGCGGCCATCAACCACGCCACCGCCGCCACGGCCAGTGACGCCTCCAACCGCATCCGATCCACCATCACATACAAGGTCGCCAGGTACACGAAGTACGGAATGACCGACCACATCCCGAACAGGATCGTGGTCTTCAAATCGTCCACCGAGCGCCCCTTGCCGACGATGTAGTGGGCGATCAACGCAAAGGTCGGAAACAGCGGCACCAGGCCTGCGATGTAATAGTTTTTGGTCTTGGCCAGCGCCGCCAGGATCAGCACCACCGCCGCGCCGAGGGCGGCCTTCAACAGTAAGTCCATCAGTGGCTCAACCCGTATTTCTTGACCTTGTCGAACAGCGTGGTCTTGGCCATTCCCAGTTCCTGGCTGGCCTGGGTCAGGTTGCCGCCGCTGCGTTGCAGTGCATCGTTGAGCAGGTTGCGTTCGAAGGCTTCCACCGCTTCGGTGAAGGCCAGGCCTTGGCCGCCGCTGCTGGCGCCGCTTTTCTTGAAGGCGGGCAGGCCGAGGGCGAAACGTTCGGCGACGTTGCGCAGTTCACGCACGTTGCCCGGCCAGTCGTGGCTCATCAGGCTGGACAGGGTCTGGTTGTCCAGCTCCGGCGCGGTGCGGTCGAAGCGCAGGGATGACTGCTGCAGGAAGTGTTCGAACAGTTGCAGGATGTCTTCGCGTCGCTCGCGCAGGGGCGGCAGTTCCAGGGTCACCACGTTGAGGCGGTAGTACAGGTCGCTGCGGAATTGGTTGGCGCGGCTCAGTTCGTCGAGGTCGGACTTGGTGGCGGCGATCACCCGGCAATCCACCGCGACGCTCTGGTTCGACCCCAGGCGTTCCAGGGTGCGTTCCTGCAATACCCGCAACAACTTGATCTGCAGGTTGATCGGCATGCTTTCCACTTCATCGAGGAACAGCGTGCCTTCGTGGGCGTGCTCGATCTTGCCGATGCGGCGCTTGCCGGCACCGGTGAAGGCGTTGGCTTCGTGGCCGAAAATCTCGCTTTCGAAGAGGTTCTCCGGCAGGCCGCCGCAGTTCAGGGCGACGAACTGGTGGGCGTGACGCCGGCTGAAATCATGCAGGCAACGCGCGACCAATTCCTTGCCGGTGCCGGTCTCGCCTTCGATCAGCACGTTGGCCGAGGTATCAGCGACGTTGGCGATCAACTCGCGCAGGTTCTGCATGGCCGGCGAACGGCCGATGATGCGACCTTCCAACGAATCGCGCTCGGCCAATTGCCGACGCAGCGACCAGACTTCCCGTGCCAGCCCGCGCTGCTCCAGGGCGCGGCGCGCCACGTCGACCAGGCGTTCGGGGGAGAAGGGTTTTTCCATGAAGTCATAGGCGCCGTTGCGCATCGCGCCGACCGCCATGGAAATATCGCCGTGCCCGGTGATCAGCACCACTGGCAGGCTTTTATCCAGGGCCTTGAGACGGGTGAGCAGCTCCAGGCCGTCGATGCCAGGCAAACGAATATCGCTGATCACGATGCCGGCGAAGTTTTCGCCGATGCGCTTCAACGCCTCTTCGGCACTGCCTACGCCGACGCTGGGAATATCTTCCAGGGCCAGGGCTTGCTGGCAGCCGAGCAGCACGTGAGGGTCGTCCTCGACGATCAACACGGTGAGGTCTTCTTTAAGGGCTGTAGCGTCTGTATTCATGTCGACTCAGCTTGTTGAGTGCCCGCCAGCGGCAGGCACAAGACAAAGGCCGTTCCACCACTGGCCGGGTGTTCCACGGCGAGGGTGCCACCGGTGGCTGCCGCCAGGCTGGCGGACAGCGTCAGGCCCAGGCCCAGGCCTTGCTCGCCGGGCTTGGTGGTGAAGAACGGTTCGAACAAATGCTTGCGCGCCTCGGGGTCGATGCCGTGGCCATTGTCGCGCACTTGCAGGCGGTATTTGCCCTCGCTGCTGCTGCCTTCCAGCCACAACTGCGGGGCCGGTTGGGCTTGCATGGCGTCAAGGGCATTGCCGATCAGGTTGACCAGGATCTGTTCCAGGCGTGTCTGGTCGATTTGCAGTTGGGCGTGGGAAAAGTCGCGGTGCAGCGTCAGCGGCAGACTGTCCAGGCGTGCGCCGAGCACCTGGAACGCGGCGTCTACCGCTTTGGCCAGGCTGGCTTCGCCCTGATCGTCTCCGCGTCGGGCGAAGGAGCGTAGGCTGGCGGTGATGCGGCCCATGCGGTCGATCAGTTCATTGATGGTCTTGAGATTGGCGCTGGCGGTGTCCAGCGCACCGCGCTCCAGGAAGCGCACAGTATTGCCGGACAAGGTGCGCAGCGCGGCCAGGGGCTGATTCAATTCGTGGGCGATGCTGGTGGACATCTGGCCGATGGCCGCCAGTTTGCCGGCCTGCACCAGTTCATCCTGGGCACGGCGCAGGGTTTCTTCGGCCTGGCGCCGTTCGCGGATCTGGCCCTTGAGCCGTTCGTTGCTGGCGCGCAGGTCGGCGGTGCGCTCGGCAATCCGTCGTTCCAACTGGCTGTTGGCTTCCTGCAAGGCTTCCCGTGCCGCGAGGCGGGTGGCGATGACTTTGCGTCGCTCGTTCCAGGCAATCAGCAAAAACGCCACCAGGCCAAACGCAACGGCCACCAGGATGCCCTGGTTGATCGCGGCGCGGCGCAGGTCGTTGAGCGGGGTGAGCAGGGTGAAATTCCACGGCGTGTCATTGAGCGGGCGGGTTTGCGCCAGGTAGCTGACTTCGTGGGCGTCGTTGACCACTTCGCTGTTGGCCGGGAAGGTCAGTTTTTCGGTGCCTTCGTTGAGGTGCTCGCGGGCCAGGGGTTCCAACTCGTTCAGTGTCGCCCAGTAATATTGCAGGCTGTGGGCCAGGCGGTCCTTGGTGTCATCGCTCAGCGGGCGCACGGCCTTGAGGCGGCGGGCCGGGTCGCTGGAGAGGATGATGATACCGTTCTCATCGCTCACGAACGCTTCGAGGCGTGCGCGCTGCCAGCGCTCTTCGAGGGCTTCGAGGCGCACCTTGACCACCGCGACGCCGATGATCTTGCCATGCTCTTCCAGGCCGTGTGCCAGGTAGTAGCCGGGTTCGCCGTTGGTGCTGCCGATGCCGTAGAAACGACCCGGCTGGCCCCGCACGGCGTTCTGGAAATAGGCGCGGAAGGACAGGTCTTCACCCTGGTAACTGTCGGCATCGCGCCAGTTACTGGTGGCCAGCACGCGGCCGGTGGTGTCCATCACGTAGATGGCCCGACTACGACTGCGTCGGTTCAGGCCTTCGAGGTAATCGTTGACGGTCTTGCGGGTTTCCTGGTTCGGGTCGGCCAGCAGCGTGGAAACGCTGGACTCCAGCTCCAGCAGGCTGGGCAGGTAGGTGTACTTGCTCAGTTCGCTTTCGACGGTGCGGGCATGCAACTCCAACTGGCGTTCGCCGGTGTCGCTGAGGGTGCGGATACCGTAGTACTCACTGACCCAGAAGCCGATGAAACCCAGGCCGATCATCAGGGCGATGATCAGGGGCGGCAGGAACAGTTGGCGGATCAGGCGTGGTTTCACGGCAAGTGATGGCGGTGCGGCGCGAAATTGGTTGGGGTCGCATTTCATCACAGATGCCTTGGGTCAACCAGAGCTGCCAGCCTGTGCGGGCCAATGTGGGAGGCGGCAAGCCCCCTGCCACATTGGCCCGGTTTCCACAGTCGGCGCTATGTAGTGCTTAGTGCTGCAGGATTTTCTCAAGGAAGTGCTGCGCGCGTTCGGAGCGGGCGCTGATGTCGCCGAAGAACTCTTCTTTCGGGCAGTCTTCGATGATCTTGCCGGCGTCCATGAAGATCACGCGGTCGGCCACTTTGCGGGCGAAGCCCATTTCGTGGGTCACGCACATCATGGTCATGCCTTCGTGGGCCAGTTGCACCATCACGTCGAGCACTTCGTTGACCATTTCCGGGTCCAGCGCCGAGGTCGGTTCGTCGAACAGCATGACGATCGGGTCCATGGCCAGGGCGCGGGCAATCGCCACACGTTGTTGCTGGCCGCCGGAGAGCTGGCCCGGGTGCTTGTGGGCATGCGCCGACAGGCCGACGCGCTCGAGCAGTTGCAGGCCTTTCTTGGTGGCTTCTTCCTTGCTGCGGCCGAGCACCTTGATCTGCGCGATGGTCAGGTTTTCGGTGATGGTCAGGTGCGGGAACAGCTCGAAGTGCTGGAACACCATGCCGACGCGCGAGCGCAGTTGCGGCAGGTTGGTCTTAGGGTCGGCGATGGAGGTGCCGTCGACCACGATGTCGCCCTTCTGGAACGGTTCCAGCGCGTTGACGCACTTGATCAGGGTGGACTTACCCGAGCCGGACGGCCCGCACACCACGATCACTTCGCCTTTTTTAACCTCGGTGCTGCAATCGGTCAGCACCTGGAAGTCGCCATACCACTTGTTGATGTTCTTGATAGAGATCATACGGCAAACCTTTTTTGCAGACGCTTGACCAGCAGCGAGGCGGAAAAGCTGATGATGAAGTAGACGACACCGGCGAAGATCAGGAACTCATTGGAGCGGCCGATGATGTCGCCGTTGGAGCGGGCGGAGTTGAGGAAGTCCACCAGGCCCACGGTGTAGACCAGCGAGGTGTCCTGGAACAGGATGATCGACTGTTGCAGCAGCAACGGGGTCATCTTGCGGAACGCCTGGGGCAGGATGATCAGGCGCATGGTCTGGCCGTAGGTCATGCCCATGGCCTGTGCCGCCGCCATCTGGCCCTTGGGGATCGACTGCACGCCGGCCCGCACGATTTCACAGAAGTACGCGGCTTCGAACATCATGAAGGCCACGACACAGGAGGTGAACGCACCGATCGGGGTATCTTCGCCGGTGATCCAGCGCAATACGAACGGCACCGCCAGGTAGAACCAGGTGATCACCAGCAGCAGCGGGATCGAGCGGAAGTAGTTCACATAAGCGCCGGCAACGCGCGACAGCAGTTTGCTGGACGACAGGCGCATCAGCGCCAGGACCGTACCCAGCGCGATACCGCCGACCACGCCCATGACCATCAACTGCAGGGTCATGACCATGCCGTTCCACAGGCCCGGGATGGCGGGGATGATGCCGCTGAAATCGAAGTCCATTATTTACCCCCCACGGAGATCAGGCCGGGCACTGCGACTTTCTTCTCGACCACGCGCATCAGCAACATCAGGCTCATGTTCAGGGTGAAGTAGATCAGCGTAGCCAGGGTGAAGGCTTCAAACAGGTTGGCCGAGAACTCGGCGGTCTGTTTGGTTTGCGCCAGCAGTTCCATCAGGCCGATCAAGGACGCCACGGAGGAGTTCTTGAAGACGTTGAGGAATTCCGAGGTAAGCGGCGGAATGATGATCCGGTAGGCCTGGGGCAGCAGCACGTTCCAGTAGATCTGCGGCAGCTTGAAGCCCATGGCGCGTGCAGCGGATTCCTGGCCACGTGGCAGCGCCTGGATGCCGGTACGCACTTGTTCGCACACACGAGCAGCGGTGAAGAGGCCCAGGCACACGACAACGCTCAGGTAGGCCGAGGTGGTCGGGTTGAGGTCCTGTTTGTACCAGTCCTGCAGGTTCTGCGGCAGCATGTCGGGTACCAGGAAGTACCAGATGAACAGCTGAACCAGCAGCGGCACGTTACGAAACAGTTCCACGTAGCAGGTCGCGATGCCCGATACGATGCGGTTTGGCACGGTGCGCATGACGCCCAGAATGGACCCCAGCAGCAAGGCGATAATCCATGCCACGACAGCGATGGCGATGGTCCAGCCCAAGCCGGCGATGTACCAGTCGAGATAAGTCTCGCTGCCCACGCCAGTGGACTTGAAGAACACGCCCCAGTCCCAGTTGTAATTCATTAGGGTCTCCCCTCGAAATCGATCGATGTACAAGCACCCGCTTGGGGAAGATCCTTTCCCGCCCGGCGGTGAACGCCAGGCACACGCGATCGGCTCGAAAACCGCCAGGTCGAGTGTTCCACAATAAAGCCAGCAGGTAGTAACAGACGCCTGAGGGAGGTTGGCTCCCTCAGGAGATAAGCTTAGTCAGGTATCAGATTTTTACGTCAGGGGCTGGTTTGTCGCTTGGGTTAGCGATCAGCTCCTTCACCTTGTCGCTCATCGGGAAGTTCAGGTTCAGGCCTTTTGGTGGGATCGGGCTCTCGAACCATTTGCTGTAGATCTTGTTGATTTCGCCGGATTTGTACAGGGCAACGATGGCGTCATCGACAGCTTTCTTGAAGTCAGGATCGCCTTTGCGAACCATGCACGCGTAGGCCTCGAAGGACTGTGGAGTACCGGTGATGACCCAGTCGTCCGGCTTCTTGGCCTTGGCTTCTTCACCGGCCAGCAGGGCGTCGTCCATCATGAATGCGACGGCACGGCCGCTTTCCAGCATCTGGAAGGATTCGCCGTGGTCTTTGGCGGAGATGACGTTCATGCCCATCTGCTTGTCGGCGTTCATCGCCTTGATGATGCGCTCGGACGTGGTGCCAGCGGTGGTCACGACGTTCTTGCCTTTCAGGTCGGCGAAGTCAGCGTAGGACGGCTTGCCATCCTTGTCTTTCTTGACCAGCAGGCGGGTGCCGATTTCGAAGATGTTGACGGTGAAATCAACTTGCTGGGCGCGTTCGGCGTTGTTGGTGGTGGAGCCGCACTCGAGGTCCGCGGTGCCGTTCTGGATCAGCGGAATACGAGTTTGCGAAGTCACCAGGTTGTACTTGGCCTTCAGGTCGGGCTTGTTCAGGTCTTTTTTCAGGGCTTCAACGATAGCCAGCTGAATGTCGTGGGAGTAGCCCACAGGTTTGCCCGAACCATCCGCGATGTAGGAAAACGGAATGGAGCTGTCGCGGTGAGCGAGGGTGATGGTGCCGGAGTCGTTGATTTTCTTCAGTGTGCCGGTGAGTTCGGCGGCGAAAACTGGAGTGCTGATCAGAGCAGCAGCGATAGCTGCGCCCAGGATATGGGGAACGATGCGCATCAATACTTCCTCGACATTTGTTTTTTTTATGAAGCCGGCTAAACGGCTCTCTTGTACAGCGAATGCCCGTGACGGCTCCTGAGGCGTCTCAGGCAATCGTCAGAGAGTGTAGAGCATGAGTCGTGCCATACCTCGAATAAAAGGTTATCTATTTGATTTATAAAGGTATTAAATTTTTCTTTCGAAGAATTTGTCACGCCGTGATCCGGCAATCCGAATAGGCTGCGGTATGGCGTTCGGAAAACCGAATAGGGGGTGTGGGATTTATCTTGTCTAGTCCTGAAATAGGTTTACACCTGTTTCACCCCAACGCCCGATGCACTGCATCGGGCGTTTTGTATTTTAAGGACAAGTGCGGGCGCTCCTGGTTGTAGATCAAGATCGCCTCCCGCACCATTTGCTCCGCTTGAACCAAGTCTGTCGGCCGGTGAAGCAAGAGTTCCGCCTTCAAGATTCCGTTGACCCGTTCTGCCAAGGCGTTTTGGTAGCAATCGTAGCCATCAGTCATCGAGCATGTGATGCCATGCTTGGCATGGATTTTTTGATAGAGCACTGAGCAGTACTGCACGCCGCGATCCGAGTGATGAACCAGTTTCTGGCCCGTTCGACGTGCCTTCAACGCCATGCGTAAGGCTTGGGCTACCGAATCGGCATGTAGACTGCCATGCACGTGATAACCAACTATTTTCCTCGAGAAGGCATCCGTCACCAAACTTAGGTAGGCCGGTTCATCGCGCCCTGTAGATAGGTAGGTGATATCCGCCACCCAGACCTGTTCCGGGCCAGTAGCTACGACTTGTTGCGGGCCAGGCTTTAGCAAATTGGGATGGCAGCGAAAGCGATGATGGCTATCGGTCGTCTTGTGATAGGCCCGTCTCCTGCGCACCAACTGCCGGTGCTCTCGTAAAACCCCAAACAAACGATCTCGTCCGACATGCAATTCTGGCTTGTCATGCTTCGCTTGCATCATCGAGTGCAATTTGCGGGTGCCAATGCACGGTTGGCGCACACGAACTTCCTGCACAAACTGGAGAAGTTTCTGATCTTGATCGGCTCGGGCACGATGGACCCGGTCACGCTTGTAATAGGCTTGGCGACTGATACTCATAAACTGGCAAGCCCTGCTGACACTCAGGGTCTGGGTTTGCGCAACGACTTGCCGGACCGCTTTTTTACAACGGATACACCGTAATCGTTCTTCAGAACATCGACCACGTCTTCAAAGAATTTGGCCTTCTGGTTGGCCAGTGCCAGTTGTTCCTCGAGCTCTTTGATTCTTTGCTCGGGAGTCAACGGCAAGGTAGGTTTGTCCATCGGTCGGCTCCTCTGGGTCCGAATGGAGGCGCCTTGGCTCCAGTCCTGCCGACCATGCTTGCGTAACCACACCAACACCGTCGAACGACCCTGAATCCCATAACGCCGTTGAGCTTCTTTATAACTCAACTCGCCTTTTTCGACTTGGTCGACAACCGACAATTTAAAAGTCAGCGTGTAATCTCGTTGACTGCGTTTTGCGCCCGTATTCATTGCACCTTCCCGATAAGACGTCAGAAGGTGTAAACCTTATTTAGGACGAGACATCTGGCATAAAAAAGCCCCTGGACCTTTCGGTGCAGGGGCTTTTCAAGGCGACCTGATCAGGCCGCTTCAATCTTTGCGCGGGTTTGCTCGACCTTGGACAGGTAACGTTGCACGTTGTCCTGTTCTTCCGGGGTGGTGAACAAGCCGAGCTTGGTACGGCGCCACAGCACGTCGTGGGGTTGGGTCGCCCACTCTTCGGCGCACAGGTAATCGACTTCGCGGGTGTACAGGCCTCCACCCAGGTGGTCACCCAGATCGGCCAGCGACTGCACACCTTCGAGCAGTCGCCAGGTGCGGCTGCCGTAAGTGGTGGACCAACGGCGGGCGATCTCGCTCGGTATCCAGTCGAACTTGCTGCGAATCGCTTCGGCCAGGGCTTCTGGCGTCGTCATGTTTTCACCGCCCGGCAGGCTGGCTGTGGCGGTCCAGCTTGGGCGCATCTGGGTGAAGTACGGTGCCAGTTGCGCCATCGCCGACTCAGCGAGTTTGCGATAGGTGGTCAGCTTGCCGCCGAACACCGACAGGATCGGCGCTTCGCCCGTGCCACCGGACAGTGCCAGGGTGTAGTCGCGGGTGATAGCCGACGGGTTGTCCGACTCGTCGTTGCACAGCGGGCGCACGCCGGAATAGGTATGCACGATGTCATCGCGACTCAGTTGTTTCTTGAAGTGCGCGTTGACCACTTTCAGCATGTAGTCGGTTTCACCTTCGGTGATCGCGACTTTTGCCGGGTCGCCGGTGTATTCGCGGTCGGTGGTGCCGATGATGGTCAGGTGGTTCAGGTACGGAATCGTGAAGACGATGCGCTGGTCTTCGTTCTGCAGGATGTGCGCGTGGGCACCTTCGTACAGTTTCGGCACGATCAGGTGGCTGCCCTGGATCAGGCGGATGCCGTAGGGTGAATCCAGCTTCAGGTCGTCCTTGATGAACTTGGCGACCCACGGGCCGGCAGCGTTCACCAAGGCGCGGGCGCGGATCGAGAACAGGCTGCCGTCGGCGCGTTCCATGTTCATGTCCCACATGCCGTTGCTGCGGTGTGCGCTGATGCAACGGGTCTGGGTATGGATATGCGCGCCTTTTTCGCGGGCGGCCATGGCGTTGAGCACCACGAGGCGGGCGTCATCGACCCAGCAGTCGGAGTATTCGAAGCCTTGGGTGATTTCACTTTTTAGTGGGCTGTCGGCGCCGAACTTGAGGCTTTTCGAACCGGCGAGCTTTTCGCGCTTACCCAGGTGGTCGTACAGGAACAGACCGGCACGGATCATCCACGCCGGACGCAGGTGTGGGCGGTGCGGCAGCACGAAGCGCATCTGCTTGACGATGTGCGGGGCCTTGGCCAGCAGCACCTCACGTTCGGCCAGGGCTTCGCGCACCAGGCGGAATTCGTAATGTTCGAGGTAGCGCAGGCCGCCGTGGATCAGCTTGCTGCTGGCGGAGGAGGTGTGGCTGGCCAGGTCGTCCTTTTCGCAAAGGAATACCGACAAACCGCGCCCGGCTGCGTCTGCTGCAATGCCGACGCCATTGATCCCGCCACCGATAACGGCAACGTCATAGACTTCGGCAAGCGGTGGAGCAGGCAAGGTAGAAGGGTTCATCGGCTGGCCTCGCGATCTTTTTCGTATTGGAATTCGAACATTAATGTTCATTTGCGAAAATGGTAGCTGATAAACGCGCGCGCAGCCACCTGACTTCGATTGAAAAAACTCATCGAAGCGGCGGGAAAGGAAAATTTGTGAACATGAGCCAGTGCTGGCTGGAGAAATGGGTGGTCAGGTAAATAGCAATCGGGGGCGAGCCCCCTCCCACAGGTTGATCGCATTCCAATGTGGGAGGGGGCTTGCCCCCGATGGCGTCAGTGCAGGCGCTACACCACTTCCAGACGAACCTTGTGGTCATTGAGCAACTGCACCAACGCCGGCACCGGCTGTTGATCCGTCACCAGGCAATCCACCAGGCTGATCGGCCCCAGACGAATCATGGCATTGCGCCCGAACTTGCTGGAGTCCGCCGCCAGGATCACCTGGCGGGCGTTGGCAATGATCGCCTGGGAAACCCGTACCTCCTGGTAATCAAAGTCCAGCAGGCTGCCGTCTTCATCGATACCGCTGATGCCCACCAGAGCAAAGTCGACCTTGAACTGGTTGATGAAGTCGACACTAGCCTGGCCCACCACACCTCCGTCACGCCGCACATTGCCACCCGTGAGCAACACATCAAAGTCGTCCTTGGCACTGAGCATGGTGGCGACGTTGAGGTTGTTGGTGATGATTTTCAGGTGGTTGTGGTTGAGCAACGCGCGGGCGATGGATTCGGTGGTGGTGCCGATATTGATAAATAACGAGGCGTGATCGGGGATCTGCGCGGCGATGGCTTCGCCGATGCGCTGTTTCTCGTCGCGCATCTGGTCGGCACGCATGGCGTATGCGGTGTTTTCGACACTGGAGTCATAGGCCGCGCCGCCGTGGTAGCGGCGCAGCAGATTGGCGTCCGCCAGCTGGTTGATATCGCGGCGGATGGTTTGCGGGGTGACAACGAATAGCTGCGCCATCTCCTCGATACTGACGTAGCCGCGTTCGCGGACCAGTTCGAGGATTTGTTGTTGGCGGGGAGGCAGATTCATGGGGCGTCCTTTGGGCTGCCATACAAAAGTGGCCCATGATGACGCAGGAATCCGCTCCCTGCCAGTTACAACCCTATATGGGTCCGGCGCTTGGCTTATTCAGCGCCTTCGTGCGGCTCCCAGTCACGGGTGCGGCTGACCGCTTTTTGCCAGCCGGCGTAGAGTTTTTCCTTGGCGGCTTCGTCCAGTTGCGGTTCGAATTCGCGCTCGATCACCGCCTTGCCGCGCAGCTCGTCCAGGCTGCCCCAGAAGCCGCACGCCAGGCCGGCCAGGTAGGCCGCGCCCAACGCAGTGGTTTCGCGCATTTGTGGGCGCTCGACCTGGGTGCCGAGGATATCGGCCTGGAACTGCATCAGGAAGTTGTTGGCCACCGCGCCGCCGTCTACGCGCAACGCCTTGAGGCGCTCGCCCGAATCCTGCTGCATGGCGTCGAGCACGTCGCGGGTCTGGTAGGCAATCGACTCCAGGGCGGCACGAATGATGTGATCCACGCGTACGCCACGGGTCAGGCCGAACAGTGCGCCACGGGCATACGGGTCCCAGTACGGCGCGCCCAGGCCGGTAAACGCGGGCACCAGGTACACGCCGTTGCTGTCCTTGACCTTGCCGGCGAAGTATTCGGTGTCGTGGGCGTCGTTGATGATTTTTAACTCATCTCGCAGCCATTGTACGGTGGAGCCGCCATTGAACACGGCGCCTTCCAGGGCGTAAGCCACTTCGCCACGCGGGCCGCAGGCGATGGTGGTGAGCATGCCGTGCTTGGATTTCACCGCTTTGTCGCCGGTGTTCATCAGCAGGAAGCAGCCAGTGCCGTAGGTGTTCTTGGCCTGGCCGGCTTCGACGCACATCTGGCCGAACAGGGCGGCCTGCTGGTCGCCGGCGATACCGCCGATGGCGATGCCGCTTTTGGTACGGCCGTAGATTTCCGAGGAGGACTTCACTTGCGGCAGCATTTCGCGCGGGACGTCGAGGATCTCCAGCATCTTCGCATCCCACTCAAGGGTGTGGATGTTGAAGAGCATGGTGCGCGAGGCGTTGGTGTAGTCGGTGACGTGGGTCTTGCCGCCGGTAAATTTCCAGATCAGCCAGCTGTCGATGGTGCCGAACAGCAGTTCGCCGTTGCGCGCACGCTCGCGGCTGCCTTCGACGTTGTCGAGGATCCACTTGAGCTTGGTGCCGGAGAAGTACGGGTCGGTGACCAGGCCAGTGGTGTCATTGATGTATTGCTCGTGGCCATCGCGCTTGAGCTGCTGGCAGATCTCGGTGCTGCGGCGGCACTGCCAGACGATCGCGTTGTAGATCGGGCGACCGGTGACTTTGTCCCACACCACGGTGGTTTCACGCTGGTTGGTGATGCCGATGGCAGCGACCTGGTCATGGTGCAGGCCGGCCTGTGCCAGCGCTTCGACCATCACCGCACTCTGGGTGGCGAAGATTTCCATCGGGTCATGCTCGACCCAACCGGCTTGTGGGTAATGCTGAGTGAATTCGCGCTGGGCGGTGCAGACCACGTTGGCGTCACGATCGAAGATGATCGCGCGGGAACTGGTGGTGCCTTGGTCTAGGGCAATGATGTAGTTCTTATTCTGAATATCGGTCATGTCGAATGCCTTGGAAAATAAGAAAGTCGGTAATCAGCCTGGGGCGCAAGAAGGGCAGGTGCGTCCAGGCCGGCGCTATCAGGAAATACGGGTCTTGCCGTTGACTGCCGTGTCAGATGTTTCTTCAGCTGTAGCAGGTGCGGCGCTCGGCAGGTGGCGGGCAATCAGCCCGCGATAGGCCGCGGCGCCGAGGCATGCGCCGACAATCGGCGCGAAAATCGGTACGAGGAAGTAAGGAATATCGCGGCCGCCAGTGAAAGCCATTTCACCCCAACCGGCGAAAAAGGTCATCAGCTTGGGCCCGAAATCCCGTGCTGGGTTCATCGCAAAGCCGGTCAAAGGGCCCATTGCGCTGCCGATCACCGCGATCAGCAGGCCGATCAGCAGGGGCGCCAACGGGCCGCGTGGCAGGCCGTTGTTGTCATCGGTGAGGGCCATGATCACACCCATCAGGATGGCGGTAATGACCATTTCCACCAGGAACGCCTGGGCGGTGCTCAGCAGCGCATGGGGGTAGGTGGAGAACACCGACGCCAGTTCCAGGCTGGCCTGGGAGCCGCGCACCATGTGGTGGGTTTGTTCGTAATCGAAAAACAGGTTGCTGTAGAGCGTGTACACCAAGGCCGCCGAGCAGAAGGCGCCGGCGATCTGGGCGAGAATGTAGAAGGGCAGTTTGCGCTTGTCGAAGTCGGCGAAAATGCACAGCGCGATGCTGACGGCCGGGTTGAGGTGGGCTCCGGAAATGCCGGCGCTCAGGTAGATCGCCATGCTGACGCCAACCCCCCAGATGATACTGATCTCCCACAAGCCAAAGCTGGCACCCGCGACCTTGAGCGCAGCGACACATCCAGTACCGAAGAAGATCAGAAGCGCAGTCCCCAGGAATTCGGCCATGCATTGGCTCGAAAGTGAAGGCTGTTGAAGAGCAGTTGTCATGGAAAACCTCAGTTGTTGTTCTTGTCTGGCGCACAACCTCAACGGGTTGTTGCGCGATTTTCACCGTGGCAGGGATCCCCATCCCGACCATGGCTTACTGCTTTGAACGCTGCGGGTGTATTCCTACAGTATTCGGAAACGAAAAAATATAGACAAGAATGACGGCTGTCAAAGGTCGAAAGTGAACCGTCAGTCACTTTCAAACTATTGGTCTGGTGAATGATCACGCTTGTCACATTGCGTGTGTACGGCAAGAGTGGGCGGACTAGAGCGTTTTACGTGGGCTTGGCCTAGAATTGGCCATCTGTTTGCCACGCCTCGGAGACACCATGACGCCCGCATTGGACTTGTTGAAAAAAGTTCGCGCCGAACATCGCATCCACAGTTACGAACATGACCCCAAGGCGGCTTCGTATGGGCTGGAGGCCGCGGAAAAATTGGGCCTGGACCCTGCGCAGGTGTTCAAGACCTTGCTGGCCAGCAGCGAGAAAGGCGAATTGTTAGTGGCGGTGGTGCCGGTCGTCGGAAGTCTGGATCTGAAAGCCCTGGCGCATGCGGCAGGCGTCAAGAAAGTCGAAATGGCCGACCCTGCGGCGGCGCAACGTTCCACCGGTTACCTGTTAGGCGGCATCAGCCCGTTGGGGCAGAAGAAGCGTTTGCGCACGTTCATTGATGTGACAGCGCAGCCGTTTGCGACGATTTTTGTGAGTGCGGGGAGGAGGGGCTTGGAGGTTGAATTGCCAGCGGCGGTGCTGGCTGAGCATACCCAGGCCAAGTTCGCGGAAATTGGCCGGGCATGACGAGGTTTTATACCGGGCTGTAGCGTCGTACGCCGGATTCGACTGGAGGGATGTGTGCGGCCGTGCTGCCGGACGCCTGGAACAACACCAGGTGTTCGGCGGCCACCCGAATGCCCACATCTGCACCGACCTGATGATCGGCATGACTCGGGAAAATCGACTCCAGCTGCGCGCCGGTCGGCAGCTGCAGGCGGTACAGCGTCGATGCACCGAGGAAGGTCTTGCCGACGATCCGCGCTTTCAACCCGCTGTCCGGCGCGTAGACGATGTCATCCGGACGCAGCAACACATCCACCGCACCGCCGGTAGGCCAGGTGTAGGCGCGGTTGCCGCGCAACTCACCCAGTTCGGTGCTGACCGATTCCGGCGAACTCAATTGCCCACGAATGAAGTAGCCCTGGCCGATAAAGCTGGCGACGTAGGGCGTCTGCGGCTCGTGATAAAGGTTGTAGGGCGTGTCCCATTGCTCAAGGCGGCCTTCTTTGAACACGCCGACCTGGTCGCTGACGGCGAAGGCTTCTTCCTGGTCATGGGTCACCAGGATTGCGCTGGTGCCGCGGGCCTTGAGGATGTCACGCACCTCGTGGCTGAGCTTGCGTCGCAACTCGCCATCCAGGTTGGAGAAGGGCTCATCCAGCAACAGCAAGGCCGGTTCTGGCGCCAAGGCACGGGCGAGGGCGACGCGTTGTTGCTGGCCGCCGGACAGCTCATGGGGGAAGCGCTTGCCCAGGTTTTTCAGGTTTACCAGCTCCAGCAACTCGGCGACTACGCGGTCTTTTTGCGGGTGCTTGCGAATGCCGAAGGCGATGTTATCGGCCACGCTCAGGTGAGGAAACAACGCGTAGTCCTGGAACACCATGCCGATGCGACGTTTCTCAGGGGCCAAGGTGAACCCGGCACTGGAGATCACTTCGCCAGCCAGGCTGATTTCACCTTCGTGCACCGGCTCGAACCCGGCAATCGCTCGTAGGGTGGTGGTCTTGCCGCAGCCCGAGGAACCCAGCAGGCAACCGATGTCGCCCGCATTGAGGTGCAGGTTGAGGTTCTGTACCACCCGTTGATCTTGATAGCCGCATGCCAGGTTGCGCAGGTTCAGCAGTAATGGATGGCTCATGCGTGGTGGTACGACGGTGGGACGAGGAATTCGAGCAAGGCCTTTTGTGCATGCAGGCGGTTTTCAGCCTGGTCCCAGGCGACCGAGCGTGGGTCATCGAGCAGGTCGGTGCTGATCTCTTCGCCACGGTGGGCCGGCAGGCAGTGCATGAACAACACATCAGGCGCGGCCAGGTCGAGCAGGGCGCGGGTCACCTGATACGGGGCGAACAAGGCCAGGCGCTTGGCGGTTTCGTCTTCCTGGCCCATGGAGGTCCAGACGTCGGTGCTTACCAGGTGCGCACCGATCACCGCGTCATGCGGGTCGCGGACCAGGGTCACGCGGTCGCCGGCCTGCTCCAGGAAGCGCGCGTCAGGCTCGTAGCCTTCCGGGCATGCAACGCGCAATTGGAAGTCGAATTGGATGGCCGCTTCTATATAGCTGTTGCACATGTTGTTGCCGTCGCCGATCCAGGCCACGGTCTTGCCCTGGATCGAGCCACGGTGCTCAAGGAAGGTTTGCATATCGGCCAGCAACTGGCACGGGTGCAGGTCATCGGACAGGCCGTTGATCACCGGTACACGGGAGTTGGCGGAAAATTCGGTCACGGTGCTATGGGCAAAGGTACGGATCATCACGGCATCGAGCATGCTCGACATCACTTTCGCGCTGTCGGCGATCGGCTCGCCACGACCCAGCTGGGTGTCGCGCGAGGACAGGAAGATTGCCTGGCCACCCAGTTGGATCATGCCGGCTTCGAACGATACACGGGTGCGGGTCGACGACTTCTCGAAGATCATGCCGAGCACGCGGTTTTTCAAAGGCTCGAACAGTACGCCGCGGTTACGCAGGTCTTTAAGCTCAATGCCTCGACGGATCACGCTGACCAGCTCTTCGGGCGTGCAATCCATCAGGGAGAGAAAGTGCCTTGCGCTCATCATTAACTACCTTTTTGCAACAGACCGCAGATACTCAAAGCCTTGTTTATTGTGACAACGGGCGAGACCTGCGGCGAAAGCCGCACGGGGCGACGAAATAGGGGAAGGCGCGATCTTATAATTAAATGTCGCGTCTTACCAATAGGGCTACGGTTTTTAAGGGTGTTCAAGCAGGGCGCCGAAGCGCTTTTGAAGATGAATTCCAGACAGCAGCGGGCCATTTGTACACTGGCGTCGAGACCTTTTGCAATGTGCGGAGGCGGGCGCAGGCCAGGCTGCGTCGGTTTCAGAGGCTGTACGCCGGGTTTTGAAACATTTGCTCACGCTTGCCCATGGCCTGGCCTGATGCTGGTCGATTCACGGGACGAACGTTGGTGGCGCCCCTGCCGCTCCCGGCCCATAGTGGGATCAAAGCCCCTATAAAAGAGACTGGCCATGACCAAGACTCTCCACCACCGTGCCTGCCATCTGTGTGAAGCCATTTGTGGCCTGGCCCTGGAAACTACCCAGGCCGACGACGGCAGCCTGGCGATCACCTCGATCAAGGGGGATCCGCTGGATACATTCAGTCGCGGGCATATCTGCCCCAAGGCCGTGGCGCTGCAGGATATCCAGAATGACCCGGACCGCCTGCACCAGCCGATGTTGCGGGTGGGCAGTGAATGGCAGCCGATCGCGTGGGACGAGGCGTTTACCCTTGTCGCCGAACGGCTGGCGGGTATTCAGGCGCGGCACGGGCAGAATGCGGTGGCGGTGTACCAGGGCAATCCCAGCGTGCACAACTACGGGCTGATGACCCACAGTAATTACTTCCTGGGCCAGTTGAAGACGCGTAATCGGTTCTCTGCAACCTCGGTGGACCAGTTGCCGCATCACCTCACCAGTTACCTCATGTACGGCCATGGCCTGCTGTTGCCAATCCCGGATATTGATCACACCGACTTCATGCTGATCCTGGGCGGCAACCCACTGGCGTCCAACGGCAGCATCATGACCGTGCCGGATGTGGAGAAGCGCCTCAAGGCGATCCAGGCGCGGGGTGGCAAAGTGGTGGTGGTCGACCCACGGCGCAGCGAGACGGCGGCGATGGCCGACCAGCACCTGTTCGTGCGCCCGGGCGGTGACGCGGCGTTGCTGTTCGGGGTGCTCAACACCTTGTTTACCGAGCACCTGACCCGCGACAGCCATTTGCCGGTTGAAGGTCTTGAGGATGTGCGTCGCGCCATCGCCGGGTTTACTGCCGAGGCCATGAGCCGTCAGTGTGCGGTGCCTGCCGAACAGATCCGCCAGCTGGCGCGGGACTTTGCCGCCGCTGATAAAGCGGTGTGTTATGGACGCATGGGGGTCTCGACCCAGGCGTTCGGCACCCTGTGCCATTGGCTGGTGCAACTGATCAACCTGGTGACCGGCAACCTGGACCGCGTGGGTGGTGCGCTGTGCACCACACCGGCGGTGGACCTGGTGGCATCGACCGGTGGCGGGCATTTCAATCGTTGGCAGAGCCGGGTTTCCGGGCGCCCGGAGTATGGCGGCGAGCTTCCGGTGTCAGCATTGGCCGAAGAAATGCTCACCGAAGGTGAAGGACAAATCCGCGCCTTGGTGACGGTGGCGGGCAACCCGGTGTTGTCGACACCCAACGGCCGGCAGTTGGAACAAGCCCTCGACGGCTTGGAGTTCATGGTCAGCATCGACCTCTATATCAACGAAACCACGCGCTATGCCGACCTGATCCTGCCGTCCACTTCGGCGCTGGAGAATGATCACTACGACACCACCTTCAACATGTTTGCGGTGCGCAATGTCACCCGCTTCAATCGCGCAATTCTGCCCAAGCCTGCGGGCGCACTGCATGACTGGGAAATCTTTGTCGGCTTGGCCAAAGCGTTTGCCGCGCAAACAGGCACGGTGCTCAAGCCGACCCTGCCGCCCGCGCAGATGATCGACTTCGGCCTGCGTGCCGGAGTGTACGGTGATGCGTCCAGCCACAAGTTGTCGGTGGCCATGCTGGCGGACCATCCCCATGGTGTGGACCTGGGGGCGCTGCAGCCCAATCTCGCCGCGCGCTTGAAAACCGTTAATGGCATGGTACAAGCAGCGCCAGCGGTGATTCTTGCCGATCTGGCACGTTTTGCCGCGCAGCCGGTGCCGGTGGCCGACGAACTGCTGTTGATCGGCCGCCGCCACGTGCGCAGCAATAATTCCTGGATGCATAATTACCATCGGCTGGTGAAGGGCAAGCCGCGGCATCAATTGCTCATGCACCCCGATGACCTGGCCAGTCGGCAGTTGAACGACGGTCAGCGCGTGCGTGTGAGTTCTCGCATTGGCATGATCGAAGTGGAGGTCGTGGCCAGCCTGGACATGATGCCCGGTGTCGTCAGCCTGCCGCATGGTTGGGGCCATGGCCGCCCAGGCGTGCAGATGACGATTGCCAGCGGACAGCCAGGGGCCAGTGCCAATGACTTGACCGACGAGCGGCAGTTGGATGAGCTGTCGGGCAATGCCGCACTCAATGGCGTTCCGGTGCAGGTAGCAGCCGCCTGAGCACCGCGCGGGAATTTTGCGTTACAATGCGCCACCGTGCCGACCTGTGAGTCGCAAAGTTCCAGCCGAGGTGTTCCATGGATATCATCGAAACGATCAAAGAGCAGATTGCCAACAACACCATTCTGCTTTACATGAAGGGCGCGCCTAACGCTCCTCAGTGCGGTTTCTCCGCGAAAGCTTCCCAGGCCATCATGGCGTGCGGCGAGAAATTCGCTTACGTGGATATCCTGCAAAACCCGGAAATCCGCGCCAACCTGCCGAAGTACGCCAACTGGCCTACCTTCCCACAACTGTGGGTAGCCGGTGAGCTGGTCGGCGGCAGCGACATCATCGTCGAGATGGCGGCTGATGGTTCGTTGGAAACGCTGATCAAAGAAGCAGCGGCAAATGCGGCGGCCAAGACCGACGCGTGATTCGCTTGCAATAAAAAGCCCCGCTTCTCGTGAGAGAGCGGGGCTTTTTTGTTCCTGCGAGCTGCGGGCTTATTCTTCGCCCATTTGCGACTGCAGGTAGTTTTCCAGGCTGACCTTGTCGATCAGGCCCAGTTGGGTTTCCAGCCAGTCGATGTGCTCTTCCTGGTCTTCCAGGATGTCTTCCAGCAGTTCGCGGCTGCCGAAGTCACCTTTGGTTTCACAGTGAGCAATGGCGGCCTTGAGGTCGCTGTGGCTCTTGCGCTCGAAACCCAGGTCGCTGCTTATCATTTCCTGGGTGTGCTCGCCGATGTTCAGCTTGCCCAGGTCCTGCACGTTCGGCAGGCCTTCCAGGAACAGGATGCGCTTGATCAGCGCGTCCGCGTCCTTCATGGCTTTGATCGATTCTTTGTATTCGCGCTTGCCCAGCTTTTCCAGGCCCCAATCGTCATACATGCGTGCATGCAGAAAGTACTGATTGATCGCGACCAGTTCATTGGCAAGGATTTTATTGAGTTGCTGGATGACTGAGATGTCGCCTTTCATGACTGGGGTCCTGCCCTGTAATAGCTGTGTATAAGGCGGAGTTTGAGCGGCGAAATCTCTAGTGTCAAACCTAAGTTATTGAATAATAAATGAAAATTAATCGGAATAAGAATGTTTGTGTTCCGCGTCTTGACGCTAACTAATTGAATTGCGGGCATAAAAAAACCGGACACTAAGTCCGGTTCTTTAAAACACGCTCAATCAGGCGTGTGTAAATTCTGCTGAATAAGGCAGCGCGGCCTGGGCGGTCTGCAGTTGCGTCAGGGTTTCCCGTACCACTTGCTTGGCCAGGCAAGCACATTTGCCACACTGGCTGGCAACGCCGGTGGTTTCACGCACTTCCTTGTAGCTGCAGCAACCTTCGTAGATTGCTTCGCGGATTTGTCCGTCGGTGACGCCAGTACAGAGGCACACATACATAAGGGAGAACCGTCGCGGGTTTAAGGCTTAAGTGCGGTGGATCTTAATGTTAACGAGAATGATTGTCAAAGTAGAATCGTAGGGTATTCGCTGGTACCGTGCCCGCACTGACGAACGGTTTTTTCAGTGTATGATGGTCGGTCTTCACGAAGCGTGACTGCGTCACGGGGCTGTCGCTTATCAACGGCAGACTCAGGGCCGGTCCTTTTACTTCAATCGTCACCCTCACATCAGGAGATAACCAATGAGCGTACTCGTCGGCAAACAAGCCCCGGATTTCGACGTACCTGCCGTCCTCGGCAATGGCGAAATCGTAGACAGCTTCAAACTGTCTGAAGCCATCAAAGGCAAATACGGCCTGGTGTTCTTCTACCCGCTGGACTTCACCTTCGTCTGCCCTTCGGAGCTGATCGCTCTGGACCACCGCATGGACGATTTCAAGGCGCGTAATGTTGAAGTGGTAGCCGTTTCCATCGACTCCCATTTCACTCACAACGCCTGGCGCAACACCGCCATCAATGATGGCGGCATCGGCAAAGTCAAATACACCATGGCTGCCGACATGAAGCACGACATCGCCAAGGCCTACGACGTTGAGTCCGAAGGCGGCGTGGCCTTCCGTGGCGCGTTCCTGATCGACGACAAAGGCGTGGTTCGCTCCCAGATCATCAACGACCTGCCACTGGGGCGTAACATGGAAGAGCTGATCCGTCTGGTCGACGCCCTGCAATTCCACGAAGAGCACGGCGAAGTCTGCCCTGCCAACTGGAAAAAAGGCGATAAAGGCATGAACGCTTCGCCGGAAGGTGTTGCGGCTTACCTGACCGAGAACGCTGGCAAGCTGTAAGCCACGTTTGCGGCAAAAAAAACCGGCCTGAGAAGGCCGGTTTTTTTATGCGCGGGATTCCACTTCAGTCGTTGAAGTCTTCCCAGCCGCCCATCTGCTTCCAGCGGTTGACGATGCCGCAGAACAGCTCGGCGGTCTTCTCGGTGTCGTAGCGGGCCGAGTGAGCCTCACGACCGTCAAAGTCGATACCGGCCGCCTGACAGGCTTTCGCCAACACCGTCTGGCCATACGCCAGCCCGGCGAGGGTCGCGGTGTCAAAGCTGGAGAACGGGTGAAACGGGTTGCGCTTCATGTCCAACCGCGCCACGGCGGCATTCAGGAAGCCCAGGTCAAAGCTGCTGTTGTGGCCGACCAGGATCGCGCGTTTGCAGCCATTGGCCTTCAATGCCTTGCGCACGCCACGGAAGATATCGGTCAGTGCCGCTTCTTCACTTACTGCCATGCGCAATGGGTGATCGAGCTTGATCCCGGTGAACTCCAAGGCAGCCGCTTCGATATTGGCGCCTTCGAACGGCTCGACGCGGAAGAAGTGGGTGTGTTCCGGGAACACAAAACCCTGTTCGTCCATGCCGATAGTCGTCGCGGCGATTTCCAGCAGCGCATCGGTGGCGCAGTTGAAACCACCGGTTTCTACGTCGATGACAACCGGCAGATAGCCGCGGAACCGCTCGGCCATCGGATGACGGGATCCGCCACCGCTGTGCTCGTGTTCGTCATCGTAATGGTCTTCACTCACTTGCTTTCCTCCAGCAGGCGCCAGCGCAGTGTTTCACCGGCGCGCAGCGGGATGACAGTCAGCTCGCCAAACGGCAGGCTGGCAGGGGCGGTCCAGTCTTCACGAACCAGGGTAATGCGATCGGTATTCGCGGGCAGGCCGTAGAAACGCGGGCCATTGAGGCTGGCGAACCCTTCGAGCTTGTCCAGGGCGTTGCGCTGTTCGAACGCTTCAGCGTACAGCTCGATGGCGGCATAGGCGGTGTAGCAGCCGGCACAACCGCACGCGGCTTCTTTGGCGTGCTGGGCGTGAGGCGCGGAGTCGGTGCCGAGGAAAAACTTCGGATTGCCGCTGGTCGCCGCATCCAGCAAGGCTACCTGGTGGGTGTTGCGCTTGAGGATCGGCAAGCAATAGAAGTGCGGCCGAATCCCGCCCACCAGCATGTGGTTGCGGTTGTACAGCAGGTGATGCGCGGTGATGGTCGCAGCAACGTTGGCCGAGGCTTCGGTGACGAACTGCACGGCATCGGCAGTGGTGATGTGCTCGAACACGACCTTGAGGGTCGGGAACAGCTCCACCACGCGACGCATGTGTTCGTCGATGAAGATCTTCTCGCGATCGAACACGTCCACATCGCCACGAGTGACTTCACCGTGGATCAGCAGCGGCATGCCGACGTCGGCCATGGCTTCGATGGCCGGCAGGATCTTATCGATACTGGTCACGCCGGAATCGGAGTTGGTGGTCGCACCGGCCGGGTACAGTTTGGCAGCGTGCACAAACCCACTGGCCTTGGCCTCACGAATTTCTTCGGGCTGGGTGCGGTCGGTAAGGTACAGCACCATCAGCGGTTCGAACCGGCTGCCGGCCGGCCGTGCAGCGAGGATACGCTGGCGGTAGGCATCGGCTTGCTCGGCGTTACGCACCGGAGGAACCAGGTTAGGCATGATGATGGCGCGGCCAAACGTGCGCGCTACATCGGCCACGGTGTGGGGTAACGCAGCACCATCGCGAAGATGAATATGCCAGTCGTCGGGACGCAGCAGGGTCAGGCGGTCGGACATTGGGGATTCCAGGCGGGTCAATCTGGGGGGAATGCTACCGGAAAAGACTCTATCAGGCACTCGCTATCAAGTTTTGCAGGATGCAACCGATAGCCTTTTGTATGCCTTATCGATGTATGACGCTTTGAAGTGTTGTAGAAACCAGTGGAGCCTCCCGTGCGCCAGCATTATCTAGCCCTGCTCAGTGTGTTCGCCAGCCTGCCCGCGATGGCCCTCACGTACCAGACACGTCTGGAGAATATCGAGTGGAAGGTGGAAGGCGACCAGTTCGAGTGCCGTCTGACCCAACCGATCACAGACTTCGGCTCGGGTGAGTTCGTGCGCCGGGCGGGTGAGCAGGCAACATTTCGTCTGAAAGCCTATAACGGTTCGCTGGGCGCAGGCTCGGCCACCTTGTTGGCCGCCGCCGCCCCTTGGCAGCCAGGCCGAGGCGATATCAACCTCGGCGCCGTGCGTGCCGGCAGTGGCGAGGTGTTGTTCAACAGCTCGCAGGCCCAGGCCGGGCGCCTTTTCACCGGACTGCTGGAAGGGCGTAGCCCGACGGTCCGCCACTACGGCCGTGAAGGCGGCTACTCCGAAATCCGCTTGTTGCCGGTGAAATTCAACAAAGCTTATAACGACTACCAGCTGTGCACCGCCAAGCTGTTGCCGATGAATTACGATCAGGTCAAACAGACCGAAGTCGGATTCCCTGGTGGCGGTATCGAGTTGGACGCGGCCGCCAAGAAGAAACTCGACGTGATTCTTGCGTTCATGAAAGCCGACCCGACGGTCAATCATATCGAGTTGAATGGCCATTCGGACAACAGCGGCAACCGCCTGACCAATCGCGACGTCTCTCGCCGCCGCGGCTTGGCGGTGATGGACTACTTCAAGGCCAACGGTATCCAGGAATCGCAGATCACCCTGCGCTTCCATGGCGAAAGCTACCCCCTTGCGCCCAACACCAATGCGGCCAACCGGGCACGCAATCGTCGTGTGAATATCCAGCTTGAACGCGTGGCAGCTCCCGAAAAACCAGCACCCCAGGCTGCTGGTCCGAGCAACCCAGCGCACACGTCCTGAGGTGCGACCATCGGTCGCCCGTTCGACATAATCTGTCGCTTTATCTTCATTTGCTGTCGCGCCCCTGTAAATTCACGGTTTTGGTCGGTAGAATCGACGCCTTTCCGTACAACCCCGTGGAGTGATGGCATGGCCGACGTAAACAAGGTCGTTCTCGCGTATTCCGGCGGCCTGGACACTTCGGTGATCCTCAAGTGGCTGCAGGATACTTATAACTGTGAAGTGGTGACCTTCACCGCTGACCTGGGTCAGGGCGAAGAGGTCGAACCTGCACGTGCCAAGGCGCAAGCCATGGGCGTGAAAGAGATCTACATTGACGACCTGCGCGAAGAGTTCGTCCGCGATTTCGTCTTCCCGATGTTTCGCGCCAACACCGTCTATGAAGGCGAGTACCTGCTGGGTACCTCCATCGCACGTCCGCTGATCGCCAAGCGCCTGATCGAAATCGCCAACGAAACCGGCGCCGACGCCATTTCCCATGGTGCTACCGGCAAGGGCAACGACCAGGTGCGATTCGAACTGGGTGCCTATGCACTCAAGCCAGGCGTGAAAGTGATCGCTCCTTGGCGTGAATGGGACCTGCTGTCCCGTGAAAAGCTGATGGATTACGCTGAAAAGCACGCAATCCCGATCGAGCGTCACGGCAAGAAGAAGTCCCCGTACTCGATGGATGCCAACCTGCTGCACATCTCCTATGAAGGCGGCGTGCTGGAAGACACCTGGACCGAGCACGAAGAAGACATGTGGAAATGGACCGTCTCCCCGGAGAACGCTCCAGACAAGCCGCAATACTTGGAACTGACCTACCGCAACGGCGACATTGTCGCGCTGGACGGCGTCGAAATGACCCCGGCCACTGTGCTGGCAACCTTGAACCGTATCGGTGGCGAACACGGTATCGGCCGTCTCGACATCGTCGAGAACCGCTACGTGGGCATGAAGTCCCGTGGTTGCTACGAAACCCCTGGCGGCACCATCATGCTGCGCGCCCACCGGGCCATCGAGTCCATCACCCTGGACCGCGAAGTGGCTCACCTCAAAGACGAGTTGATGCCCAAGTACGCCAGCCTGATCTACACCGGCTACTGGTGGAGCCCTGAGCGTCTGATGCTGCAACAGATGATCGATGCTTCCCAGGTACACGTGAACGGCGTTGTGCGCCTGAAGCTGTACAAGGGCAACGTGATCGTTACTGGTCGCAAGTCCGATGAGTCGCTGTTTGACGCCAACATTGCTACCTTCGAAGAAGATGGCGGCGCCTACAACCAGGCGGACGCAGCAGGCTTTATCAAGTTGAACGCACTGCGCATGCGCATTGCGGCCAACAAAGGTCGCTCGTTGTTCTAAGTCTCAGCCGGTTTTAAGAATGGCCCCTTATTCAGGGGCCATTTTTTTTGCCTATGGATTTTGTGTGGAGATGCAATGTTTATAAAAGGTTAAACATTTGTTGATGTTTTTCAGTAGACGCATTTTCAAATGCGCCTTCGATGGTGCTGTTGTTGAAAGTTTGTAGGGCGAATGATTTTTTTACACCTGCTTAGGAACTGGTCTTACAGAAGATTCACTCATGAAAGTGAGGTGGGCGTATAAAACACGGAACACTCTGTAGGAATTAAGGATGTAAGAGAATATGTTAAATGGAACTAAAACAGTCGGACACTTCTTGCCCGGATTCCTGCGCGTAGGACAGAGGCAAGGGGCATTTCCTGAGAGTTGTGTGCGGCACGTTTACCCAACCCCTGATACTCCATGGATATTTCACTCAAAATATGTAAGTCCCCGGAAAGGTCTGAAAGGATCTATAAAACTGGATACATCTGAGTTGGCGTTTTTTTGTAGGGCAATTCCTTTATCGCTGTGGGGTGGGTCTCTGCTTGCTGTTGCTCGGGGGGGAACGCTATGCCAACCAGGAAACGACTAGGCTATTGTGCTTGCTCTAAATAATTCGAACAGCGAAATTGGACTTTCTCATGAATAAAGTGCTGATCGTGGATGATCATCCCGTCATTCGTCTTGCTGTGCGTATGCTAATGGAGCGTCATGGTTATGAGGTCGTTGCCGAGACCGATAACGGTGTCGATGCATTGCAACTTGCACGGGAGCATATGCCGGACATTGTCATACTGGATATTGGGATTCCCAAACTTGACGGCCTGGAAGTTATTTGCCGGCTGTCTTCTACCAAGCAATCCGTGCCCTTCAAGGTGCTGGTGCTGACGTCCCAGGCCCCTGGCCATTTTTCCATGCGTTGCATGCAAGCGGGGGCTGCCGGCTACGTGTGCAAGCAACAGGACCTGACCGAGTTGCTGAGTGCGATCAAGGCGGTGCTGTCGGGCTACAGCTACTTCCCCAACCAGGCGCTCAACTCGGTACGCTCCACCATGGGCAATGCCAGCGAGGCCGATATGGTCGAGCGTCTGTCGGGTCGGGAAATGATGGTATTGCAGCAGTTGGCCCGGGGCCGGACCAACAAGGAGATTGCCGACGGTATGTTCCTCAGCAACAAGACCGTCAGCACCTACAAGACACGTTTGCTGCTCAAGCTCAACGCCCGCTCCCTTGTGGACCTGATCGAACTGGCCCAGCGTAACGGCTTGGTATAGAGGAGGGCACCGCAGCGCGCATTATCTGGGTAACCGGCAGAAAAAAGCCTCCGTAAGGGAGGCTTCCGGCCGTCGATCGTTCGATCACAGATCGAAGTCGTAATCGGCCAGCTGTTTTTGCAAGCGTCGTTCTTCCAGAAGATTGTCGATGGTGCGGCGTTTGCTCAAATTGGTCTTGGCTACCTCAACGACGGGTGCCTCTGCCACATCATCATCCGATTCAACGAGGTCGTCTTCCACTTCCAGTTGTTCTTTGCCAGTGCTCATAAGGTTCACTCCGGGCTAAGACTGCCGTTGGCGCTCCTTATAACGATAATCCATGATCGGGTAAAAAAGATTTTTTCAATCGCCTGATCAAGAAAACCAATGATCCCTCAATCGTCGGATGTCTTGTCCTTGTATTCGCACAGGTCTTCGATACGACAGCTGCCGCAGCGCGGCCTGCGGGCCTGGCAAACGTAGCGCCCATGAAGGATCAGCCAGTGGTGAGAATCTAGCAGATAGGGCTTGGGTACAAACTTCATCAACTGCTTTTCGACCTCAACCACGTTCTTCCCACGGGCAATGCCGGTTCTGTTGCTGACCCGGAAGATATGGGTGTCCACCGCCATCGTCAGTTGCCGGAACGCGGTGTTGAGCACCACATTGGCAGTTTTACGACCAACCCCTGGCAGGGCTTCCAAGGCTTCACGGGTTTGTGGCACTTCACTACCATGCAGTTCCACCAGCAGGCGGCAGGTCTCGATAACGTTTTTGGCTTTGCTGTTATAGAGGCCGATGGTCTTGATGTACTCAGACAGTCCTTCCACACCCAGGGCATAGATCGCCTCTGGTGTGTTCGCCACGGGATACAGCTTGGCCGTGGCCTTATTGACGCCAACGTCGGTGGATTGGGCCGACAGGATCACCGCAATCAGCAACTCGAACGGCGAGGTGTAGGCCAGTTCGGTCTTGGGTTCCGGATTGTCTTCGTGAAGCCTGCGGAATATTTCCAGGCGTTTTGCGGCGTTCATCGGGTTGCGAGTTCCTTGCAGACGGTCGGCGGGATTGTATCAACACACAACGCAGGTTTGCGGGTCAGGTGTTGCTGAGGACATCCATATGGCGCTGCGCATCGTCCAGCTTCAATTGCGCCTCGGCCAGTTGCTGCGGTTCGACGTTCAGGTCCTGGGCTTTCTTCAGTTCCGCTCGACGCATCGCCAGCTGGATTTTGGCCCGTTTCAGATCAACAGTGTTGCTGGATGACGTCGCTGCTTTCGGTACGATCCCCACCTCCAAGGCAGCCAGCGCTTGTTCCGCCGCTTCGAACTGCTGTTGCAGGATGATCAACTGCGACTGCTGTTCAAAGGTCGGTGGGTGACCAAACGCCTTCAAGGATTTGTGCAGTTGGGCGCGGCTCATTGCGACAGCGATTTTGGCTTTTTTGGTCGCCGCATCCTGGGCAACATCGGCCTGCACCTGCAGAACCGACGTGGAACGCTTGGCCCGAGCCTGGCGTTCGGCGAGTCTTTTTGCTTCTTCGCGTTGCAGGCGTGCATTGCGTTGCTCAAAGCGTCGACGCGCCCTGTCGCGTTTCAGACCGCGTTCATGGTGTTGACGGTCATTGATCGCCAGTCCACCCACCATGGGCAGCACACGGGTCGCTGGGCGCATCTCAATGCAATCGACAGGACAGGGCGCAACGCACAGGTCGCAGCCGGTGCACTCATCCATGATGACGGTGTGCATCAGCTTGGCGGCGCCAACAATTGCGTCCACTGGGCATGCCTGGATGCACTTGGTGCAGCCGATGCACTCGGCCTCGCGGATGTAGGCAACCTGGGCGGGCGCTTCCCCGCGACTGGCGTCCAGATCCAGCACCGGTACATGCAGCAACAGCGCAAGGCCGGCGATGGTTTCCTCTCCGCCGGGCGGGCACTTGTTGATCGCCTCGCCTCGCGCGATACCCTCGGCGTAAGGCTTGCAACCCGGGTGCCCGCACTTGCCGCATTGGGTCTGCGGCAGCAGTGCGTCGATGCGTTGAATGAGGTTCATGTTGTGATCATGGGCATAGCAAACTGGGTTTAATGGGAGGGTAGGGCTTTCTTGTGGTGAGCCGGGCAAGCCCGCTCACCACAACAAGCTCCTTCACCACAGTAAGCCAGCTCACTACAAGGTGGCTTACTTGATACGTTGACCCGGCTTGGCACCACTGTCAGGGCTGAGCAGGTAGATCTCCTCGCCACCAGGGCCGGCCGCCATCACCATGCCTTCAGACACGCCGAACTTCATTTTCCGAGGCTTGAGGTTGGCGATCATCATGGTCAGGCGGCCATCGAGTTTGGACGGGTCCGGGTAAGCGCTCTTGATCCCGGAGAACACGTTACGTTGTTCACCGCCGAGGTCCAGTGTCAGGCGCAGCAACTTGTCGGCACCCTCCACGGCTTCGGCCTTGACGATCAGCGCTACACGCAGGTCCACCGCAGCAAACGCGTCGAAGTCGATTTCTGCGGAAATCGGATCCTTGGCCAGTTCGCCATTACCCGCCGGCGTCGATTCGCCAGTGTCGGTCTGGCTGGCGACCAGGTCTTCTTTCGAAGCGTCGGTCATGGCCTGGACTTTCACCGGGTCGATACGGGTCATCAGTGGCTTGAACTCGTTCAACTGATGATTGCCGAGCAGGCTGGCGTGATCGTTCCAGGTCAGCGGCGCCACGTTGAGGAACGCCTCGGCATCGGCGGCCAGCAGTGGCAGCACGGGTTTGAGGAAGATCACCAACTGGCGGAACAGGTTGATGCCTGTTGCGCAGATCGCCTGGACTTCCGCCTGCTTGCCTTCCTGCTTGTTCAGCGACCATGGTGCCTTGTCGGCGATCCAGGCATTGGCGCGGTCGGCCAGGCCCATGATCTCGCGCATGGCACGGGCGAAGTCGCGGGCTTCATAGGCGTCGGCAATGCTCGGCGCGGCGGCCAGGAAGGCGTCGGTCAGTTCCGGCGCAGCGTTCTCGGCTACCAGTACACCGGCGTTGCCCTTGTGGATAAACCCGGCGCAACGGCTGGCGATGTTGACGACTTTACCGACCAGGTCCGAGTTGACCTTCTGTACGAAGTCTTCCAGGTTCAGGTCCAGGTCATCGACGCCACGGCCCAGCTTGGAGGCGTAGTAATAGCGCAGGTATTCCGGTGACAGGTGGTCCAGGTAGGTGCGTGCCTTGATAAAGGTGCCACGGGACTTGGACATTTTCTGGCCGTTCACCGTCAGGTAGCCGTGAACGGCAATACCGGTTGGCTTGCGGTAGCCCGAACCTTCGAGCATTGCCGGCCAGAACAGGGCGTGGAAATTGACGATGTCCTTGCCGATGAAGTGGTACAGCTCGGCCGTGGAATCCTTGCCCCAGAACGCATCGAAGTCCAGCTCCGGCGTACGGTCGCAGAGGTTCTTGAAGCTGGCCATGTAGCCGATCGGCGCATCCAGCCACACGTAGAAGTACTTGCCCGGCTCGCCCGGGATCTCGAAACCGAAGTACGGCGCATCACGGGAGATGTCCCACTGCTGCAGGCCGCTGTCGAGCCACTCGGAGAGTTTGTTGGCCACGGCGTCCTGCAAGGTGCCGCTGCGGGTCCAGGTTTGCAGCATCTGCTGGAAATCCGGGAGCTTGAAGAAGAAGTGCTGGGAGTCCTTGAGCACCGGGGTGGCGCCAGAGATTGCCGACTTCGGGTCCTTCAGGTCAGTGGGGGCATAGGTCGCACCGCATTTCTCGCAGTTGTCGCCGTACTGGTCTTCGGTGCCGCATTTCGGGCAGGTGCCCTTGATGAAGCGGTCGGCCAGGAACATTTTCTTTTCCGGGTCGAAATACTGGGTCACCGAACGTTGGTCGATGTGCCCTGCTTCTTTCAGCCGCAGGTAGATCTGGCTCGACAGCTCACGGTTTTCTTCGGAGTGGGTCGAGTGGAAGTTGTCGAAATCCACCAGGAACTCGGCAAAGTCGGCGCTGTGTTCAGCCTGCACATTGGCGATCAGTTGTTCCGGGGTGATGCCTTCCTTTTCGGCGCGCAGCATGATGGCCGAACCGTGGGCGTCGTCCGCGCAGACATAAATGCATTGATTGCCGCGATGCTTCTGGAAGCGCACCCACATATCGGTCTGGATGTACTCAAGCATATGGCCAAGATGGATGGAACCATTGGCATAGGGCAGGGCGCTGGTGACGAGGATCTTGCGTGGCTCGGACATGGGGCTCGGCTACTTGATGAAACGGAGGTCGGCCACTATAAAGCGCCGCGAAATATATTTCACCCCGTGGCGCTGTTTCAGAATCTTCCCAACCTGCGAAAGCATGCCGTAACGCCGCTGGAACGGTTAGGATAGCCGCCTGTTTCACTCAGTCTTTTTCGGGAGTAGCCCATGAGCGCCGTCAATCGCGCAGCGGTGGAAGCCGTGCTTCGCCAGTACACCGACCCTTATTTGAACCAGGACCCGGTCAGTGCCGGCTGTGTACGCGCCATCGACGTCCAGGGCGACCAGGTGTCGGTCCAATTGGAGCTGGGCTATGCAGCCGGTCTGTTCAAGAGCGGTTGGGCACAGATGCTGCAAATGGCCATTGAAGGTCTCGACGGCGTGCGGTCGGCCAAGGTCGACATCCGATGCGTGATCGCCGCGCACAAGGCCCAGGCACAGATCCCTGGCCTGGCCAACGTCAAGAACGTAGTGGCTGTGGCGTCCGGCAAGGGCGGCGTGGGTAAATCCACCACGGCGGCCAACCTGGCCCTGGCCCTGGCTCGCGAAGGCGCGCGCGTGGGGATTCTTGATGCGGATATCTATGGGCCGAGCCAGGGCGTGATGTTCGGCATCGCCGAAGGCACACGGCCGAAGGTCAAGGACCAGAAGTGGTTCGTGCCGATCGAGTCCCTGGGCGTGGAAGTGATGTCCATGGCCTTCCTCACCGATGACAACACGCCCATGGTCTGGCGCGGCCCGATGGTCTCAGGCGCTTTGCTGCAACTGGTCACCCAGACCGCCTGGGGCGACCTGGACTACCTGGTGATCGATATGCCGCCAGGCACCGGCGACATCCAGCTGACCCTGGCGCAGAAAGTCCCGGTGGCCGGCTCGGTGATTGTCACTACGCCTCAGGACCTGGCCTTGCTCGACGCCAAGAAAGGTGTGGAAATGTTCCGCAAGGTCAACATCCCGGTGCTGGGTGTGGTGGAGAACATGGCGGTTCACATCTGCTCCAACTGTGGCCATGCCGAGCATCTGTTCGGCGAAGGCGGCGGCGAGAAGCTGGCCACTCAGTACGGCGTGGAACTGTTGGCCTCCTTGCCGCTGTCGATGCTCATCCGCGAGCAGGCGGATGGTGGCAAGCCTACCGTTGTGGCTGAACCGGACAGCCAGATCGCCATGATCTATCAGGAGCTGGCGCGTCATGTCGGTGCGCGGATCGTCCTGCAGGAAGCCGCCACGCCTGCCATGCCGACCATCACCGTCAGCGACGACTGAGGCGTTTGAAGGGAAAAAGCCTCGACGGTGTCGGGGCTTTTTCATGCCTGGAAGACGGTCAAGGTGCGTTTGTTTCGCAATTGCACAGCTGGTCGTGTAAGCATTTGCTTACTTTTTCGTAAGTGTTTGGGGTTTTTTCCTTCCATGGACGTCCGTTTTCTTCGAGAGTTTTTTATAACCAATTGAAATTTAACAATTAATTATTCCGTGTTCAGGACGTTTGCATGTCAGTTCATGGGTTGGATCCCGTTGAACTTCCTTTGGAACTCTTTAAGATCAGCCCTGTGTCCACGGATTGGCACAGCCATCAAGGAACGATGGTTGAAGGAACGTCGCAGGATGCGATTCATCAGGATGATGAAAAGGAATACAGGGACTAGGGAAAAAATGTGGGCGGGTCATACCGCCCCTTTTTTTTGCCTGCAGGAAAGTGAAACCGGTCGTCCAGAAACGCAAAAAGGCCCGCAAGGGGCCTTTTGGAGGGGGGCGACGCTATCAGCGTTCGAGGTCTGCAATCTTACCTTTTTTGCCATCCCACTCCGCTGCGTCCGGCATCGGGTCTTTGCGTTCAGTGATGTTTGGCCAGATTTCCGCCAGCTCGACGTTCAACTGAATGAATTCCTGCATCTCCGCCGGGACTTCATCCTCGGAGAAAATAGCGACGGCCGGGCATTCAGGTTCACACAGGGCGCAATCGATGCACTCATCCGGGTGGATAACCAGGAAGTTCGGGCCTTCGTAGAAGCAGTCCACCGGACACACTTCGACGCAGTCGGTGTACTTGCACTTGATGCAGTTGTCGGTAACGACGAAGGTCATTTCTAATATTCTCCTCAGGCGGCGGCAGCGAAACCCTTTGTGGCAGGGCTCGCGAGGTTCGGGAGCGATAGTCTGCAGGCCAGGCTAAAAGCCTCCAGCATCCCAAACCGCGCGAGAGTCTACCAGCTTGCAAGCGTCTGCGTTATATCCGAACTTGCAGTGCATATAACATTTCGAGCGCTTTTCGCGGCGTCAAGCCATCCAAGTCAAGCTTAGCCAATTCATCCAGCACCGGATGGGGCAGGCTGGCAAACATGTCGCTCTGGTGCGGCGCAGCCGGTTTGCTGGCGGCTTTGGCTGGGCTGGCGACCACCGTCTCATGCGGCAGGGCCGTGGTTTCCAGGCGGCGGAGGTGCTCGCGAGCGCGGGTGATCACATCGTTCGGAACCCCCGCCAGTTGCGCTACGGCCAGGCCGTAGCTCTGGCTGGCGGGCCCTGGCAGCACGTGGTGCAGGAACACGATACGCTCGTTGTGCTCGGTGGCGTTCAGGTGCACGTTGGCTACCAGCGGCTCGCTTTCCGGCAACACCGTCAGCTCGAAATAGTGCGTGGCAAACAGCGTGTAGGCACGCAGGTGCGCCAGGCGTTCGGCTGCCGCCCAGGCCAGGGACAAGCCGTCGAAGGTGCTGGTGCCGCGACCTACTTCGTCCATCAGCACCAGGCTGCGTTCGGTGGCATTGTGCAGGATGTTGGCGGTCTCGCTCATCTCCACCATAAAGGTCGAGCGCCCACCGGCCAGGTCATCGCTGGAGCCGATCCGGGTGAAAATGCGGTCCACCAGGGACAGTTCGCAACTGGCCGCCGGCACAAAGCTGCCGATATGCGCCAGCAGCACGATCAAAGCGGTCTGCCGCATGTAGGTGGATTTACCGCCCATGTTCGGACCGGTGATGACCAACATGCGGGTATCGTCGTCCAGCGACAGGTCGTTGGCGACGAACGGCGTGGTCAGCACCTGTTCTACAACCGGGTGACGACCTTGCACGATGCGCATGCATGGCTCGCTGACAAAACGCGGGCAGTTCAGGTCAAGGTTCAGCGCACGTTCGGCCAGGTTACTCAGCACATCCAGTTCGGCCAGCGCGGCGGCAGTGTCTTGCAGCGGCGCCAATTGGCTGATCAAGTCTTCCAGCAAGTTCTCATAGAGCATCTTCTCTCGAGCCAGGGCGCGGCTCTTGGCCGACAGCGCCTTGTCTTCGAATTCTTTGAGCTCCGGGGTGATGAACCGTTCGGCACCTTTGAGGGTCTGGCGACGTTGATAGTCGATCGGCGCCGATTCGGCCTGCTTGCTGGGCAACTCAATAAAGTAGCCATGCACACGGTTGTAGCCGACTTTCAGGTTGGCCAGGCCGGTGCGGGCTTTTTCGCGGGCTTCCAGGTCGATCAGGAACTGCCCGGCGTTTTCGCTCAGGGACTGCAGTTCATCCAGTTCGCTATCGTAACCGGTCTTGAGTACGCCGCCGTCACGGATGATCGCCGGCGGGTTGTCGATGATCGCTTTTTCCAGCAAGGCCGCCAGTTCCGGGTAGGTCCCGGCTGTGACGGCGAGTTGTTGCAGGTGCGGCGTATCCAGCTCGGTCATCGCCACTTGCAGTTGCGGCAGGGCGCCGAGGGCATCGCGCAGGCGTGCCAGGTCGCGGGGCCGTGCGTTACGCAGGCCGATCCGTGCCAGGATGCGCTCGATATCGCCGATTTCCTTCAGCTGTGGCTGCAGCTTTTCAAAGCGATAGCCGTCCAGCAGGCAGGTAATGGAAGTCTGGCGCGCTTGCAATACTGTCAGGTCCCGCAGCGGACGGTTCAACCAGCGGGTCAGCAGGCGACTGCCCATAGCCGTCTGGCAACGATCGACCACCGATTGCAGGGTGTTATCGCGACCACCGGCCAGGTTGGTATCCAGCTCCAGGTTGCGACGGCTGGCGCCATCGAGCACCACGGTATCGTCCAGACGCTCATGACGCAGGCTGCGCAAGTGCGGCAGGGCGGTGCGCTGGGTTTCCTTGGCGTAGCCAAGCAGGCAACCGGCGGCGCCGATGGCCAGGGTCAGGGTTTCGCACCCGAAGCCTTTAAGGTCCTGCACCGAGAACTGCTGGCACAGACTTTTCAGCGCCGAATCACGCTCGAAATCCCACGGCGCACGGCGCTTGGCCCCACGACGTTTTTCTGCCGGCAGATCCTTCGGCCAATCATCCGGGATCAATAGCTCTACCGGATTGATGCGCTCCAGTTCCGCCAGCAGGTTCTCCCAGCCCTTGATCTCCAGCACACTGAAGTTGCCGCTGGTGATATCCAGCACCGACAGGCCAAACAGACGCTCATCGCCCAACACGGCGGCAATCAGGTTATCGCGACGCTCATCCAGCAGCGCCTCATCACTCACCGTCCCCGGCGTAATAATGCGCACCACCTGGCGTTCAACCGGCCCCTTGCTAGTTGCCGGGTCGCCGATCTGCTCACAGATCACCACCGACTCGCCCAGCTTCACCAGCTTGACCAGGTAACCTTCCAACGAATGGTAAGGAATCCCACACATCGGAATCGACTGCCCCGCCGACTGCCCGCGCGCGGTCAGGGTGATGTCCAGCAGCTTGGCGGCCTTCTTCGCGTCTTCGTAGAAGATCTCGTAGAAGTCGCCCATGCGGTAGAACATCAACTGATCAGGGTGCTGGTTCTTGAGGCGCCAGTACTGCTGCATCATCGGGGTGTGGGAGGACAGGTCTGAAGTGGTTTTACTCATTGGGTCGTAGGCAAATTCGTTGAAAGGAGTGGGGCAAATGTGGGGCATTCCGCCCTGCGATTTTGCAATGGGCGCAAGGTTAACACGCGAGGTCGGCGCTTCGCAGGTCACAAACGGATAGGTAAAACGCAAAAGGGGGCGGCGCATTTACTTAACTGCAAATAAGCGCGCCGCCTGTATCTGCCATGCCTTTGTATTACAGCGCACGCACGGGGATGCAAATGTCGCAGGTGAATTCACCGGTGTCAGAGTCGGTTGCGGTCGCCGCAAAGAACCTCTCGAAACATGGCCGGTCATCGCATTGCAGACCGCTGGAGGGCATCCATTCACGCGTCAGCCACATCCAGGCATCGGCTATTTTGTCTGTTTTCCCTTTGAAGCGCGCTACGGCATAGCGGCCGCCCGGCAGGGTCTGGATATCTGCTTGGGCGCTGGTCACAAAAGAGGCTGGCACTTCAACGCAGGCGTCATAGCGGCACTTAGTTGGAGGTGTGATCGAAGGATCGTCATACCCTATGCCGTAACACCGTTCACCGCCGAGGCCGTTGGAGTGCATCCACGGCGCCATGGTCCCGCGCCAGAAGTGACCGATTGCGGGGCCGTAGGGGCCGATCAGGCGTTGGTAGGCAACGCGTACCTTGGGTAAATCAATAATGCGTACGTCCATGGTGGGCTCTTTCACTGAAGGAGAAGAGAACCCAGCGTCGTCGAACGTACGCTCATGTGCCTGATGGGCATTGCCGAAGACCTGATCGGGATTGCTCTCCTGCGGACCCGGCCGCGGCCCGATGGCAGCCGCCTGCGCTGCCAGCCGCTGTGGCGTGTTGGCGCGCCACTCGGATGGCGTGCAGCCAAACTGGAGTTTGAAGGCCCGTGCGAATGCTTCGCCCGAGTTGAAACCGCTGGCCAATGCCGTTTCAAGCACGCTTTCATGGCTGCCGCAGGACAGGCGGAACGCTGCCTTCTCCAGTCGCCGCCGCCGGACGTAGCTGCCCAAGGTCTCGCCCATCCACGCCGCGAAAATCCGATGAAAATGGAAGCGCGAAAAGTTGGCGATATCGGCCAACCGGGCACCCTCCAAGGGGGTGTCCAGGTGGGCATCGATGTAGTTGAGTACGCGGTTCATACGCCGGGCGTACTCGGCGCGGGATGCGTGGGCGCAGATTTTGGTGGTCATAGTGCGTGGTAGTATGCACAAAAAATGCAAATTAGCATTTGCCAAGCCAAAAAACTCCCGTCACTATCCCCGTTATGCAAAAACGCAACGTTTCTATCGTCTTAAGAGAACTGCTGGACCGCGACCGGATCTCCCCCACGGAGCTTCACCGGCGTACTGGCGTGCCTCAATCCACACTCTCTCGGATCCTCAGCGGCAAGATCGTTGATCCGTCGGACAAGCACATTTCCCGTATCGCCGAGTACTTCCGCGTCAGCACCGATTACCTGCGCGGGCGCGCGGCCATGGGCGCTTTGCGCGATGACGTGCGTGACCCGATGCATTCGGAACTCAAGGACATAAGCCTGTGGGACGACGACACGCCCGTTAATGATGACGAGGTGTCGATCCCTTTTCTGCGCGAGGTTGAATTGGCTGCTGGATCAGGAAGATTCGTCATCGAGGAAAGCGAGAAGGCCAGCCTGCGGTTCGGCAAGCGCAGCCTGCGGCATAACGGTGTGCAGTTCGACCAGGCCAAGTGCGTGACCGTGCGCGGCAACAGCATGTTGCCGGTGCTGCGCGACGGTGCGACGGTCGGGGTGAATGCGGGTAAAAGCGGCATTGGCGATATCGTCGATGGTGACTTGTATGCCATCAATCACAACGGCCAATTGCGCGTGAAACAGCTCTATCGCCTGCCTTCCGGGATTCGCCTGCGCAGTTTCAACCGCGACGAGCACCCGGATGAGGACTATAGCTTCCAGGATATCCAGGATGAGCAGATCAGCATCCTGGGCCATGTGTTCTGGTGGGGCATGTACGCCCGTTAACCTTCTTGCGTAAGACAAAGCCCGCCAACGAGCGGGCTTTTTTTCGTCTGCAGAAAATCGCCAAACCCTCGGCCCACGAGGCTAAAAATGCATGTGTGCATTTATGCGGTAAAAATAAATGCATTTATGCATTGACTGTATATGCATACATGCTTATTCTTCATCCAAGCCAGCCAAACAAGGCTTGGTGGAGGCGGCAAGGATGCTGCCAGGAAAGACAAGGAAGGCACGCAACACCGGCAAGGACGCCATCTGAGCGATGGCAGGGAGGCCAGGCAACACCGGCAAGGATGCCGACGCTCTTTAGTTTTACCGCTTCAAGAACAGGCAGCGATGAACCGGCCTCATAACGGTTCAGAGGGTTGGCAACTGACCCGGGTGTGCAGCGTAAAGCACCAGAAGCAGTTATCCGGCAGACAGGGATCGTGGTCGGAAAAACATCGAGGAAAGATCCGTACCGCGCCAGTAGCGCCGAAAGATCGAATATGGACCGCATTACTGAAAAGCCCGGGCAACCGGGCTTTTTGGAATGCCTACCTACAATATGGATTTACCCAAGAGCCGGCCCCGCGCCGGTAGTGCTCAGCCAGGAGGCGTGACATGACAAACGAGCAGCAAGCGTTAGCGGAAATGCCTATCTGGCTGGTGATCGTACTGGCCCTGATCGGCGGGGTCTCCGGAGAAATGTGGCGCGCCGACAAGGAGGGCGCCCGCGGTTGGTCGCTGGTACGGCGCCTGGCGTTGCGGTCCGGGGCGTGCATGGTCTGCGGGGTCTCGGCCTTGATGCTGTGTTACGCCGCCGGCATGTCGATCTGGACCGCCGGCGCCATTGGTTGCCTCACCGCCATGGCCGGCGCGGACGTGGCCATCGGCCTTTATGAACGCTGGGCAGCCAAGCGCATCGGGGTCAACCAGGCCCCGACCTCTCGCCCGGATCAGCAGTAACCGCTGCAAGGATGCAAGCAGATGACACCTCTCGAAAAACCTTCCCAACTGCCCGTGGCGATTGGGGATGCGCTGAAGAGTGCGTTCCCACAGCTTCGGGTTGGTAATCATCATGACTTTTCTGGAGCGGGCGATAAAACGGGCATTTTGATCAGCGTGGATCGCAACGGCCCTGGCATTCGCTCGCTTGCAGGACGCAAGGCGCACGCCTTGTCGGTTTCACTCAAGGTCATGGTCGCCGGCGGCTCGGCACCGTTTGATGCCTGCGACCTGGCCAGCCAACTGATGGACCTGGCCCTGGATAACCGCTGGGGCCTGCCGCCCGAACAATGCGACCTGCCCACTGCGATTGTCGCGGCACCTTCCGTGCTCACCAGTGCGGAAACGGACTATGACACTTGGACTGTTTCCTTCACCCAAAACCTCTATCTCGGGCCATCGCTGCTCGAAGATCCTACGGGCAAGCCGCTGTTTGCCTGCACCTGGGAAGTCACGAACATCGACGATCCCGATCAATACCGCCCGTTGCAGGAGTAGCCCATGTTCGATGCATTGCTACGCATGCAACTGGGTCCGATCGTCGAGCGCCTGGCCGAAATGGAAGCCCAGCTTGAAGATCTCTATCGACGCGCAGAAAGCTTCTGCCGAATCGGCGTGTGCCAGGAGGTCGACGCCGCCAGCAATACCTGCACGATCAGCCACGGGGACTTACTCAGTCCGGCGATCAAGTTTTTCAACCCCAGCGCCGGGGCGCAGACCGAAACCCGTATCCCCTCGGTGGGCGAACAATGCCTGCTGCTCAATTACGGCGGCGGGGAAGGGGGCGCGCAGTCTGTGGCCTTGTTCGGCCTCAACAGCAGTCTCTTTCCGCCCGTGTCCGACGTCGCTTCGTTGACGCGGCGTCGCTATCAGGACGGCACTCAAAGTGACTACGACGACGCCAGCCACACCTTCAATTGGGTCAACGGCCCCACCACGGTTAGCGGCTCCCGCGAGCAGATTGTCGTGAACGTAGGTGCCGCCAGCCTGACCCTTGACGCCCAGGGCATCACCCTGCAACTCGGCGCCAGCGGCGTGTTGCTGGATGCCGCCGGCGTTCATTTGAGCGGCCCGGTGGTGGACCACCAGGGCCGTGTGATCAGCAGTGCATAAGGATTTGCCATGATCGGAATCGATAGGAACACCGGGGCAGCCGTCGACGACTGGCTGCAATTCGTGCAGCGCGCCACCCGAGCGCTGACCACCCCCGTGGGTACTCGCCAGAAACGCCCGCTGTACGGCTCGTTGATCCCGCAACTGCTCGGGCAGAACCTCGGTGACGACCTGCTGATTCTCGCCCAAAGCCACGCTGCCCAGGCCTTCTATAACACCCAGAACGGCATCGCCGACTTTCAGCCCCAGGTCATCGTCGCCACCCGCCAGGGCGCCGGTCTGTTGTTGCGTTTTGCCGGTACCTGGAAAAACCGCCAGCAATCCTTCGAGGTCGTGACATGAGCATGTTGATCCCTGGCCAGAACCAACTGGCGGAACCGGCCATCATCGCGGTCGATGAGTTCGAACCGTTGTTGGCCGAGTTCAAGGCCTTCGTCGTCGATTACGTCGCCACCCGCGCACCGCAAAGCGCAGCCAAACTCAAGGTCAGCCTCGACAATGAAAGCGAACTGCTGACCCTGGCCCTGGAAGCATTTTGCGTGCGCCTGCAAACCCACGAGCGCAAGTACAACGCGCGCATCAAGCAGATGCTGGCGTGGTGGGCTACCGGCGGCAACCTGGATGCACGCCTGGCCGATATGGGCCTGGAGCGCCAGGTCCTCGACCCCGGCGACCCGGCCGCTTTTCCGCCGATACCACCGATTCTGGAAAGCGACGACGACGCCCGATTGCGTTACTACCTGGCGCCCCACGCCCCGGCGGCGGGTTCGCGAATGCAGTATCGCCGCGAGGTGTTCACCCTGGGCGAGCGGCCATCGGTGAGGGTACAAAGCGCCACGCCGGGCGTGGTGACCGTCAGCTACACCTTTGACCCGGACGGCTACGCGGCGCAGGTCAAGGACGGCAACGCTCGACGCACCGCCCCCGGCGAGGTGATGGTCACTGTGCTTTCAAGGAAAGGTGATGGGACCGCGTCTGCCGATTTGCTTGATGGCGTACGACGACATTTCGCACGGCCCGACGTAAGGCCGGAAACCGACTTGGTCACCGTGCAGGGGGCACAGATCCAGCGCTATAAAATTCGTGTGGTCGCCAAGATCAACGCCGGTCCTGACTCGGGGCTGACCCAACTGGCTGCACAGAAACTGCTGCAAACTTACGCCGACTCCTGCCATCGGCTGGAAGGCCGCGTCGACCCAAGCTGGATCGACTACGCCATCCACAGCGCCGGCGCCGCGCAACTGCAGATCCTCGAACCGTTGGAGCCGATCATCAGCTCGGCATTCCAGGCTCCGTACTGCACGGGCGTCGAGGTGGAGGTGCGTACGCTATGAGTGAACCCAAAGCGAGCCTGTTGCCTGTCAACAGCTCACCGCTGGAAAAGGCGTTGGACCTGGGCTTCGGCTATTTGCTGGAACGGGTGACGCCACCTTTCCCTCAACTGATGGACCCGGATCACACACCGGCGGCGTTCTTGCCCTACCTGGCAGCGGACCGCGCGGTGAACGAGTGGAGCACCACGGCCCCCGAGGCCGAGAAGCGCCTGACCGTCAAACTCGCTTGGCCTACAGCCCGGCAGGCCGGCACCCGCCAAGCCCTGGAAAACGCCGCCAAGGGCTTGCAACTCAGCCCCGAAGTGCGCGCCTGGTACGAGCAAAAAACGCCCGGCGTGCCCTACAGCTTTGCCGTACGCGCCTGGACCGAATTGCCCTACAGCGAAACCATCGACGCCCGACTCGACCGCCGCTTGGCCGACGCCAAAAGCGAGCGCGACATCCTGTCGATCTCCGTGGGCCTGAGCGCCTCCGGTCGCCACAGCATCGGCGCCGCCACGCTGTGCGGCGAACTCACCACGATCTATCCCAACGTGCTGGCAGGGGTCGAGGCCTCGGGGCGCGCCTTTATAGCGGCCGGCCTCTACACCGTCGAAACCACCACCCTTTATCCACAGGAGCACTAAATGGCTGACTATTACACCCTGCTCACCGACGCGGGGATCGCCTACGAAACCGCCTGCAAGGCGGCCGGCGTGCCGATCAAACTGGCGCAGATCTCCGTCGGCGACGGCAACGGCGCTGTCTATAACCCTGATGCCAGCGCAAAAGCGCTGAAACGCGAAGTTTGGCGCGGGCCGTTGAACGCCTTGTTTCAAGATGAAAAGAACACCCACTGGCTGATGGCTGAAGTCACCATCCCTTCGGATGTGGGCGGCTGGTATGTGCGGGAAGCTGGGCTGTGGACCGATACCGGGATTTTGTACGCCATCGTGAAATATCCCGAGTCGTATAAGCCGGTGTTGGCGACATCGGGGTCGGGGAAGGAGTTTTATATCCGCTCGATTTTTGAGACGAGTAATGCCTCCATCGTGACGTTGTTGATTGACGACACGGTGGTGAAGGCGACTCGGGCTTGGGTGATGGATCGTCTGAAGCAAGCAACGTATTCGAAGGCTGAAATTGAGGCGATGATTGCCCAGGCGTCGGCACTGCCGGTTGGGGTGATGGTTCCGTTTCCAGTGGGGGTTGTTCCGGCCGGTTATCTAGAAGTCGATAACAGCTTGTTCAAGGACGACGTCTATCCCGATCTTGCGGCGTACTTGGCGAAGAAATTCAACGTGGCCGGCGATGCGGCAGGCTATACCCGGTTACCTGAGTCGCGTGGCGAGTTCTTTCGTGGATGGGATCACGGACGAGGCGTTGATGCAAATCGCACGCTTGGAGCATTGCAACTCGATGCGCTGCAAAACATCTCGGGGCGGCTGGAATCGAATCCTGGCCCAGCTTTTCAGTTCCTCGGTGAAGGTATTTCTGCCAGTGGCGCGTTCACACTTGTTGAGCGTACCGCGAGCGCAGTCGCTGATGGTCCGGTTGTAGATAAACAGGCAAGCTCTTTGTCTTTTGATGCCTCTAGGGTGGCTAGAACGTCGACGGAAACACGCCCGCGAAACCTGGCAGTGATGTGGTGCATCAAAGCCTGGAACGCTCCGATCAACCAAGGGAGTATTGATATCGCTGCACTAGCAGATCAAGTGCAAAGACTCTCGATAAATGGACCTATAGTGGGGAGCGTCCGGGACGGGAAAATGCTTGTCGCCTCTCCGTCTGTGACCTCGACATACACTGCGAGCGAGTTAATCCTAGCGACCGCGCTTGGGGGTAAGAGCTACAAACTGTCCAGCTTCAGTAAGTCAATAAATATCGCGACTGTCGGCGTTGGCGGTATGGATGTCGGCAGCGCTCCCGCCAATGGATTTGTGGGTATTTACGCTATTCATGACCCTACGATGAATGTCTCTGGGCTGCTGGCTGTAAACGCGAGCAACACTAAAATTGGCGAGCTCTACGGTGGTGCGAACATGCCGCCAGGGTATACAACTTCTTGCCTGTTGACCGTAGTCCCCACTAACGCAGCCTCACAATTCAGTCCCGTTACAGTGCGCGGTAGAGATGTGCATATCGGCAGTTTTTACGTGTACACGACGAACGCTATCGTTACGAACATCCTTGTGAGCGCTGGGGCTTTGGTTCCATTCAACGCCGTGTCAATGAGTGGCACCTTGGAGGCGACATGTACCGCTGCTTCGCAATTGGCTTTGTTGCTCACAGATGGTGATGCTCCGGGCATGGCGGGGCTGGCAATTCTAACTGCCGGGGTGGTTGCGACCGGCACCGCAGCATGCCCTTTCACTGGGTTATCACTGAACGCGAGCAGGCAATTTGCTGCGAGCACCTCCATTACGGGTAGTGGCACGGCTACCTACAAAGTTGCCATCTCGGGGTACAGGATATGAAGTATCTACAAATCATTGATGACGTTGTAGTGTCAGCTTTTGCAGGCGCCCAAGACCCCGAAAGCGGGGTGCAAGGGCTGATCGAGGTTGAAGACGATGATTTACGTTATGTGACTTTCGTTACCCCAGTGGCGCCGGACCACGCGACGTTGGCTTACACCTCTCGCGATAACTTTTTGGCAATAGCAGCTCTGCGCATTGCCCCGCTGCAAGACGCGGTAGACCTCAACCGAGCCACAGAAGATGAAATCGCCCGGTTGACGCTCTGGAAGAACTACCGCATCGATCTGAACCGCATCGAAAATCAAGCGGGGTTCCCAGCCAAGATCGAATGGCCGCAATCGCCTGAAGTACATGTTTAGCCCACGCGGCTCAATAGCTTCGTATCGGATGACCGACTAAATCAAATAAGTGCCCAACACTGACGGAGCGTCTTCTCTCCTGATTTGTATACCCGCCGCCCTGAGCGGTTTTTTTTCGCCTGGAGATTCCCTCTTATGCCCACCCGCCAAACCTACACCGTCCTCATCCCATTCCCCACCGGCGCCGGCCATTGGTCCACCGTCGGCGAGGAGCTGGAACTGCTCGACGTTGAAGCATCCGCCCTGCGCACCGCTGGCCGTCTGGAACTGACCAGCGTCCTTAACACCACCCCGGCCAAAAAGGCCACCACCAAGAAGGCTGAATAACCATGGCTGAGGTTCTGAACTTCGAGCACAACGGCATCACCGTGAATGCCACTGAATCTCCCGAGGCCATGGGTGGCCTGGGTGACAACGTGATTGGCCTGGTCGGCACTGCGCCGAAGGCCCATGCGTCGATCCCGAAAAACGCGCCGTTTCGCATCAACAGCTTCACCACCCAGGCGCTGCTGGATCCCACCGGTACCGAGTCGGGCACGCTGTTCCACGCGGTCTACCAGATCCTCAAGGTGGTCAAGGTACCGGTCTATGTGGTGATCGTAGAGGAGGGCGCCACTCCTGCGGATACGCTCAACAATGTAATCGGCGGTGACGAGCCGGTTACCGGTCGCAAGCTGGGCCTGGCTGCACTGGCCAGCGTGCCGGAAGACCTGACCATCATCGGGGCTCCGGGATTCACCGGTACCAAGGCTGTGGCCGGCGAGTTCGCCTCGTTCGGCAAGCGCATCAAGGCCCGCGTGGTGCTGGACGGTAAAGACGCAAGCGTTGCCGACCAGGTGACCTACAGCGGCGAACTGGGCGGTGCCGACCTGGGCTTCGACCGTTGCCTGCTGGTGCACAACATGCCGTCGGTGTACTCCAAGGCGGCGAAGAAGAACGTGTTCCTCGCGCCATCGTCCCTGGCTATCGCGGCGCTGGCCAAGGTCAAGCAATGGGAAAGCCCTGGTAACCAGGTGACGTTCGCCGAGGATGTTTCCCGCGTGGTTGAGTACAACATCCTCGACACTTCGACCGAAGGCGACCTGCTCAACCGTTATGGCGTGAGCTACTACGCCCGCACCATTCTCGGCGGCTTCTCGCTGCTGGGTAACCGCTCCATCACCGGCAAGTTCATCAGCTACGTCGGCCTCGAAGACGCCATCAGCCGCAAGCTGGTCAAAGCCGGCCAGAAAGCCATGGCCAAGAACCTCACCAAGTCCTTCATGGACCAGGAGGTCAAGCGCATCAACGACTGGCTGCAAACCCTGGTCGCCGACGAAACCATCCCCGGCGGCAGCGTCTACCTGCACCCGGAGTTGAACAGTGTCGAGAAGTACAAGAACGGCACCTGGTTCATCGTCATCGACTACGGCCGCTACGCGCCGAATGAACACATGATTTATCAACTCAATGCCCGCGATGAAATCATCGAGCAGTTCCTGGAGGACGTTCTCTAATGTTTACCAATCGAGTCAGACAGGCCATCGCGGCCACCCTTCAAGGCCTGCCGTTGTCCGCGACGGTGGAGGAGTTCAGCCCGCCGAAGATCGAGTTTGAGATGGAAGCCATGTCCGGCGGGCGCTTTATCGCCGAGGAAATGGCTAAGAGCGGCAAGGTGCTCGGCGCCACGCTGGTGCTGCAAGGTGCCGGCCCGGAGATCATGCTGGCGCTGGGTGTGCGCCTGGGTGACGACATCCTGCTCAACGTGCGTGAAGCCGGCCAGGATCAGGATGGCAAGACTTACTTCACCTACCACACCGTCGGCGGCAAGCTCAAATCCCTGTCCGAAGCGAAGCTGAAAATGGGCGATAAGGCACTTACCACGCTGGAGCTGTCCTGCCGCACTTACAACCGCCTGGAAAACGGCATTCCGGTCATCGATATCGATGTGCGCACCCAGAAGTTCGTGCTCAACGGCGTTGACATCCTCGGTGATGCGCGCCGTGCCGTGCTGATGCCGTAATGCCCCGGGGGCGGGCGTGCTCGCCCCCATACTTCACCAAGGAGCTGTCCCATGGCCTGGATGCCACCGCTGCATGTTCTGCTGTCCCCGATCACTGCCGATACCGGCGCGATGATCGAGCAGGTGCAACTCAAACCGCTGTTCTACGCCGCGCAAAAAGACGCGCTGGCCCGGGCCGGTGATGACGAGGACGACCAGTTCTTCGAACTGGCGAAACTCGCCACCGGCCTGTCGGAAAAAGAACTCGACCAACTCAAGCGCCCGGACTACGTGAGCATTTCCCAGTACGTACACGAGATGTCGACTCTTCCTGCGTCGTTCTTCCTCGGTGAACAGGCGGAATCAACCTACGACCAGCCCGTCCAACTGTTGCTGCCTCTCGATGCAGCCGGGCGAACCCTGACCGAGCTGCCCCTGGAAATGCCCGCGCTACGCGCTACCAAAGTGATGAAAAAACTCGCCACCAACAAAGAACGCGCCGAGTTCATCACCGCTCACTGCGCCGGCCTGATGATTCCTGACCTGGCCGGCCTGACCGTGCCTGACTGGACCGAGCTGCAGGAGCGTATCGACGATTTTTTAAATCAACCGGCGGACTTCTTTCGGAGCGCGACATCGAAGTGATCCTCGATGTGGTGCCGCTGATTTACTCAGTCAATGAGATCGAGATCCTCAACTGGGACGCCGGAAAAGCATTGCGCCGCTACGACATCGCGATCACTCGCCTTGGCGTCAAACAGGAGTAAGCGGGATGCAAGACAAGTATTCGCTGGCGTATGCCACGGCCAAGGATGGCCAAGCGGTCGTCGGCAAGGACGCTACCATTGTCAACTCAGACGCCTTGGCACCTGAACGCCTTGGCGAGGCGGCACCGATACACCCGATGAGCGTGGCGCTGACTAACGCAAGCTTGCAGCTCGGTGGTCTGTCATTGTCCCTGGGGTTACTGCGCAGCAGCGTGGATGGACTGCGCGCCTCTGTATCGCGGCTTGAAGCCGTAGACGTTAACCCGTCCAGAACTGACAGGCGGACTGAGCCGAGCAGCGCCATGGAGTTCAAGTCGAGCAAGGTGGATGATCGGCGCCTGACCCGCGAAGCCTTGACGGTGCGCAACATGGAGCGCCTCGACCCGGTCGCGGCTTTTCAGCAGGCGAATGCCAGCTTTGCGTTTGGATCGAAACTCCCCCCGGAAAAATCAATAACGGGCTTGCGCGAAGAGTCGAGCAAAAGCACGGAGCGGTTGACCAAGACGCTTGAACCTGTACCGGTCTTGGGAGAAGCCACATGGCTGCGGGCCAAAACCGGCGTGTTGGACACCGTCAACAATTGGGCCAGCGATTCACCGGTCGCCGCTGAATCGCTCAAGACCGCTGAAACGGTGATGTCGTCGGTCGTTTCACCGGTGGTTTCCGAATTCTTTTCGGGCGTGGGCGAGACGATTAAAGAGCGGGTGACGGGCAATTTGGTGGATATGACACTGGGCAAGTTGCCCGGGGTTGGCAAGTTGTTCAAGGACGGCGGTTACGATAAAGGAAAGGACAAGGGTAAAGGTTGTTGCTGCCCTGGCGAGTCGCAGAGCGGCTCCCCGCGTCCCAGCATTATTCTGCCGCCGGGCTACGAGCGTGAGCGTGGACAAAGCACTTCCGGTAAAGCCCAGGGCAAGGGCTCGGGTAAAAAAAGCGGCATGCTCGGTAATTGGTTGCGTGATGCATCCGATCGGTTGGGTAGGGCGATGTTGCCCGGCTCGCGGCTCGGGTTTCAGGCAGGAGGCTCGCTGCAGGGTGCTTTTCCTGGGGGGGGTGCCTTCGGGAGTCATCCAGGACTTACCGGCGGAACAGGCAAACCTCTCGGGTTGACCGAGGCGTTGGAGCGTGGCGCAGTCGGCAGGCCCGGTGACTTTCCGGGTAACCCACGCGCACCGTTTCAGCCCATACCGCCTGCGTTGCACGCTGCGCCGTCGCCCAATTTGCCTCATGCCCCGACTTCGCGGTTGGCCGGCACCATGACCCGGCTGGAGTCGGTCGGCGCCCGTCGCCTCGGCCCGATGCGGTATGTCGACACCGCCATGGATGTGGTCGAGGGGGTGCGCAACGGCGATGCCAAAGCCGTCGGCTCCGGGCTCAGTGCCGCCGGTGGCGCCTGGGCCGGGGCCTCTGCCGGTGCGGCCATCGGCACGATGATTTTCCCTGGTGTCGGTACAGCGGTCGGCGGTGCAATCGGTGGTTTGTTGGGCAGTGAGGCTGGCAGTTGGCTCGGTGACAAGCTGTTCGGTTCAAACGACCGCCTGCCCGCGCCCGCCGACGTCAGCAAGCACCTGGACAATGCCCAGGCCGACAACCGTCAAGTCACGTTCGCCCCGCAGATCACCATCAATGCAACGGAGCAGGCCAGCTATCAACAGCTGGCGGAGTTGGTGGTGCAACAGATCGAAGCGCAATTTTCGCCGCTGTCGATGAGCGACCTGCTGGGGTCGCGACGTGATTCGGCACTGACCGATATTGGAGGGGTGTGATGCGGCAACAGATGGCATTGGGCACGTTTATTTTCGGGCTGTCTCGTGGATTCGCCTACGACACCCTGGACCGCGCCAGCACAGGTGGATGGGTCGGCCTGCCGATTATTGCCGGCAAACCCAAGTCCAGCCAGGTCGGCCCAGAGCTTGAAACGCTGACCTTCGGCGGTAAGGCCGCACGGGCAACCGGCATGGCGCGCCTGGATGAGCTGCGTGCGTTGCAAGCCCTGCGTGCGCCATTGCCGCTGGTCGATGGCGTAGGCCTCAGCTGGGGGTTGTGGACGATCAAATCGGTGAGCGAAAAACAATCCAATGTGATCGACGATGGCACCGCCATGGTTATCAATTGGTCGCTGGTATTGGAGGAGTTCGTCAATGCGTAGGGTGCGAAGTATTGCTGGTGATTCGGTGAACCTGTTGCTGTACCGCGAGCTTGGCCGCTGTGACGATGCTGCCGAGGAAGTGCTGTGGCGGTTGAACCCAGGGTTGGCCGAGCAGGGCGCAGTACTGCCGGCAGGTGTCAGTGTGATTGTGCCGGAACTGGACAGGCAGCCCATTGCGAAGCAGCCCGTTTCGGCCTGGGACTAAGGAGCGACCATGACACTTGGATATACACCAGTGGTGGAAATCTACGGGGCCAATGCCGCGCTGCTCAACGAACGCTTGTTGGAGTGGGAGCATAGTGATACGGCCGGTCTTGTCTCAGACCATCTCAAGTTAACCCTCGATATCGAGGGCCTTGATGGCCTGCCCGACTTGGGTGGGAAAATCGGTCTGCGCGTGGGGTATCTGGAAACCGGCCTGGTGGACAAGGGGACGTTCAAGATCACCAAGCGCACACCGTCACTGTTTCCCATGCGCCTGGCATTGGAGGCCACGGCGGCACCGTTTGACATGGACGGGTTCAAGCAGCGTCGCACCGCCAGTCACGGGCCGATCACCCTGGGCGCGTTGTTCCGTCAATTGACGGCGCGCTACGGTTATTCACCACGGGTGGCGCCTGACCTTGAAGGCAAGCAGATTCCGCACATTGACCAGACCAACGAAAGTGACATGGCGTTGCTGACACGCTTGGCCAGACGTTTTGATGCCGTGGCCAAGCCGGTCGATGAGTTTTATGTGCTGGGCCGTAAAGGCCAGCTCACGTCCTTGTCGGGCAAGACCCTGCCGGATGTGCGGCTGTCGCTGACGCGTGACAATCGCCCGGGTGAGCGTGCTTTTATCAGCGCCAAGATGTCCGAGGGCAGTCGCGCCAAATATGACGGCGCAAAAGCGTCCTGGTGGGATGCGGCGGCCGGTAAGAAAAACGTGGTGCAGGTGGGTATCGAGCCGTTTAAAGAGGTTACGCAGCGTTACCAGAACGAAGCCGAAGCCCGTTCCGCTGCTGAAGGCGAGATGCGCCGTGTGAGACGTGAAGGGCTGAAGATCGAGGTGATTTGCCCTGGAAACCCCGCATTCGCCGCTGAAGGCTTGTTGCTGCTGGATGAGTCATGGCCAGGCTTCATGCAGGGGCGCTGGTCGATCAATACCGTGACGGCCAGTGGCAAGCGCAAAGACAGCTATCGCTGCACGATCAGCGCGAGCGGTTTGTCCCTCGCAGAATAAACCGCGCCATTGATACCCCTCATGCTTTATTTGAGGTTTCTGATGTGGAGGCAACATGGTCCTGTCTGAGCAACAACTCGTGAAAATCCTACCGAGCTCCCGCATCAAGGCGGGAGTTTTCATTTCTGCGCTGAACTGCGCCATGCTCCACCGTCAAATCAACACGCCACAACGCATTGCCGCCTTCCTCGCCCAAGTTGGCCACGAGTCCGGGCAACTGCGCTACGTGCGCGAACTGGGCAGCGATCAATACCTGAGCAAGTACGACACCGGCACCCTGGCCGCACGCCTGGGCAACACCCCTGAAGCGGACGGCGACGGCCAGAAGTACCGGGGCCGGGGGCTGATCCAGATCACCGGTCGCCGCAACTACCTGGCGTGCAGCCAGGCGCTGTTCGGCGATGATCGCTTGCTGCGACAACCCGAATTACTGGAGCAACCGCAATGGGCTTGTGAATCCGCTGCCTGGTTCTGGCAAAGCAATGGCTTGAATGAACTCGCTGACAAGGACCAGTTCACCACCATCACCCGGCGCATCAACGGCGGGCTCAATGGCCTGGAGGATCGTTTGCAGCTGTGGGCGCGGGCGAAGGCGGTGTTATGCGTTTGTTAGTTGCGATTGGCGTATGCGTGCTGGTGGTCGTTGTCTGGCAGGTGCAGGCGTGGCGGTACGGGGCACAGATTGAACGCTTGTCGGCCGCACAGACCCAGAAAGCCCTGCATCTACAGCAGGCCGAACAAGACAGACGGCTGGCCCTTGAGCAACAGCTCAGCGCCAGCGACCAACAACATGCCCGGGAGTTGAGCGATGCCCAACGTACTCAAGCAGCTTTGCGTGACCGCATTGCCACTGCTGATGTGCGGCTGTCAGTCCTTCTCGACGCTTCCAGTGGCTGCCCCATGCCGGCCGCCACCGCCGCCGGCAGCGTGGTTCATGCAGCCCCGCGAGCCCGACTTGACCCAGCGCATGCTCAGCGAATTATCCGCATCACCGACGACGGCGACAGCGCCCTGATTGCCTTGCGTGCCTGCCAGGCGTATGTGCGCGCCGTCGCCCGTTAGTGTCTTGAGACAGTCCGTCACTTGCGTGTGAGATTGTCTCCTGTAGGGTAGGCGAACCCCCGCCCACGACTGGAGACGACCGTGAAGGAAATCACTCAACTGGCTGCCGAACTGGGTCGCCGCCTGCAGGTGCTCAACGCCCACGTCACCACGGCCGAGTCGTGCACCGGCGGCGGTATCGCGGAGGCCATCACACGGATTCCGGGGAGCTCGGCCTGGTTCGAGGCGGGTTATGTCACCTATTCCAATCGGCAGAAGACCCGGCAATTGAACGTGCCGGAAGCCTTGTTTGCAAAAGTCGGGGCGGTCAGCCAGGAAGTAGTCGAGGCAATGGTCCGTGGCGCCCAGGAAAAAAGCCTGGCGCGGTTTGCCGTGGCGGTCAGCGGCGTGGCGGGACCGGACGGCGGTTCGCCGGATAAACCGGTGGGCACCGTATGGCTGGGGTTTGGCGTGGGGGAAGAGGTCACGGTCGAGCTTGAGCACTTCACTGGCAACCGCGAGGAGGTCCGCCGACAAACGGTAAAGGCCGCGCTAGAGGGCTTGTTGCGACGAGCTGCAGCAGAAATAGAAAATCAGGGGTAGGCGATCCCTGATCTTTGTGGAACAATACTGTCTACTTATACAGGTGTTGGCCGACCAGGCCTTATTGATTACGTGAGGACTTTAATGGACGACAACAAGAAGAAAGCCTTGGCTGCGGCCCTGGGTCAGATCGAACGTCAATTCGGCAAGGGTGCCGTAATGCGTATGGGCGATCACGACCGTCAGGCGATCCCGGCTATTTCCACTGGCTCTCTGGGTCTGGACATCGCACTCGGCATTGGCGGCCTGCCAAAAGGCCGTATCGTTGAAATCTACGGTCCTGAATCTTCCGGTAAAACCACCCTGACCCTGTCGGTGATTGCCCAGGCGCAGAAAATGGGCGCCACCTGCGCGTTCGTCGATGCCGAGCACGCCCTGGACCCTGAATACGCCGGCAAGCTGGGCGTCAACGTCGACGACCTGCTGGTCTCCCAGCCGGACACCGGTGAGCAGGCCCTGGAAATCACCGACATGCTGGTGCGCTCCAACGCCATCGACGTGATCGTGGTCGACTCCGTGGCAGCCCTGGTACCCAAGGCTGAAATCGAAGGCGAGATGGGTGACATGCACGTGGGCCTGCAAGCCCGTCTGATGTCCCAGGCGCTGCGTAAAATCACCGGTAACATCAAGAACGCCAACTGCCTGGTGATCTTCATCAACCAGATCCGCATGAAGATCGGCGTGATGTTCGGCAGCCCGGAAACCACCACCGGTGGCAACGCGCTGAAGTTCTACGCTTCGGTCCGTCTGGATATCCGCCGTACCGGCGCGGTGAAAGAAGGTGACGAGGTTGTTGGTAGCGAAACCCGCGTCAAAGTCGTGAAGAACAAAGTGGCCCCGCCTTTCCGTCAGGCCGAGTTCCAGATTCTCTACGGCAAGGGTATCTACCTGAACGGCGAGATGATCGACTTGGGCGTACTGCACGGTTTCGTCGAGAAATCCGGTGCCTGGTATGCCTACAACGGCAGCAAGATCGGCCAAGGCAAGGCCAACTCGGCCAAGTTCCTGGCGGATAACCCGGACATCGCCGCCACGCTTGAAAAGCAGATTCGCGACAAGTTGCTGACCGCAGCGCCAGACGTGAAGGCTGCCGCCAACCGCGAGCCGGTTGAAGAAGTGGAAGAAGCTGACACTGACATCTGAAGCAAACGATGACTGTTGTACTGGATACACTCGTCGCCGTTCGGCGCACCGCAATGGACCTGCTCGCTCGCCGCGAGCATGGTCGAGTCGAGCTGACGCGTAAACTGCGTCAGCGCGGTGCGGAGTCCGAGATGATCGAAACCGCCCTCGACCGCTTGACGGAAGAGGGGCTGCTTTCCGAATCCCGTTACCTTGAAAGTTTTGTCTCCTACCGGGCGCGTTCTGGTTACGGCCCGGCACGCATTCGTGAAGAACTGAGCCAGCGTGGCCTGCAACGAGCTGATATCGACCTTGCATTACGTGAGTGCGGCATCAGTTGGCAGGCGCAGTTGGAAGACACCTGGCGACGCAAGTTTTCTGGCCATCTTCCCATTGATGCCAAGGAGCGTGCGAAACAGGGGCGTTTCCTGAGCTATCGCGGGTTTTCGATGGAGATGATCAGCCGCTTATTGAGCGGTCGGGATATGGACGACTAAACACCTTGCTGTGCTGGCCGCATTGGCGAACAGACTTTCTATGGCGAACGGATTTGCTGTGGTGACTGGGCTTGTTGTGGTGAGCGGGCTTGCCCCGCGTTGGGCTGCGCAGCAGCCCCAAACCCCTCCCCTCCGCTGCACCCGAAACACCACCAAAAAGACCCACTATGAAAATAGTGGGTCTTTTTTTTTGCCCTCAAAAAATCACGCCGGCTCCGGCGCTACCCGCTGCTGCGCCTTCCCCTGAGCCTGCGCCCAGTTCTCCGGCAGGTTGATGTAATCCACCAACTCCCGTAGCCGGCCCTGATCGCGACCATTGAAGTTGAACACCAGCCGCGTCAAATGGCTGAACCGTGGCTCATCATGTTCCTCGCCGGTGTACGCGAGCTGTTGAAACTCTCCGCTCAACCGCAGGCTGGAAAATTCAGTCTGCAAATGGGCCAATGCCCCATCGCTGAGCGGGTGATGCATGCGCACCACAAACTCACGCTTCAACCAGCGGGTGGAGTGGAAGTTAGCATAAAACTGGTTGATCTCTTCCACCGCCTCTTCGGCGCTGTACACCAGGCGTATCAGCTTGAGATCGGTAGGCAGGATGTAGCGGTTGGCTTCCAACTGGTTGCGGATAAAGTCCAGGGCGCCTTGCCAGAACCCGCCGCCTGGCGCGTCCAGTAACACCACCGGCACCAATGGGCTCTTGCCTGTCTGGATCAGGGTCAGTACTTCCAGTGCTTCATCCAGGGTGCCGAAACCGCCTGGGCACAGTACCAGCGCATCGGCTTCCTTGACGAAGAACAGCTTGCGGGTAAAGAAGAAGTGGAAGGACAGCAGGTTCTCGGTGCCATCAATGGTCGGGTTGGCGTGCTGTTCAAACGGCAGGGTGATATTGAACCCCAGGCTGTGTTCCAGGCCCGCGCCTTCGTGGGCGGCCGCCATGATGCCGCCGCCACCGCCGGTGATCACCATCAAATCAGAACGTGCCAGTGCAGCGCCGACTTCGCGGGCCAGGGCGTACAGCGGGCTTTCCACCGGAGTGCGCGCTGAGCCGAATACCGTTACTTTGCGGCGGCCCTTGAACTGTTCGAGCACGCGGAAGGCATTGTCCAGTTCACGGATGGCTTGCAGGGTGATCTTGGCGTTCCAGCGATTGCGGTCGTCCTGGGCCATGCGCAGCACGGTGAGGATCATGTCGCGATACAGGGGAATATTCGGGCTGTTGGGAGCGATCAGCTGGAGTTGGGCGTCGACCTGCTGCGTAAGGTCAGCACCGTTTTCTTCAAAGTGCCGAAGCAGGCGGTCATTCGGTTCGTAAGGCATTCAACTTCTCCTTATTACAGGGCCCGGGTGGCCGACGAGCCGTTCGCCGGAGGCTACGACACTGCATGTGTCGTTGCTTGCCGCAGGGGGCAACCTTCTTTTGCCCTGAAAATGTTACAGAACAGCATGAAAAGTGCTGTGAATGAATGGTCGGGATGACTTGATCATGGGCCGCAAAACCCTTGGCTGGCAACCGCTTATTGGTCACTCGTCAGGGAGTTTAGCTGTTGGCAGGATGTTGAAGCGGGGAAGTGCGCGCCACCGGGCGGCAGCGCGCGAAGGTCACGCTGTTACTTTTTCTTTTTTGCCGCAGCCGGTGCCGGGCAATCCGCTTCGATGAACTTCACCGAGGCCACAGGACGGTTGGTCTTGTTCTCGGTGATTTCGTAGCGCATCACTGCGCCCTTGGCCATCAGCTCGCGGTAGCCCTTGTTCAGGCACACGCTCTGGCCCAGCTGGAAATACACCGCCTTGGGGTTGGCGCGCATCTGTTCGGCGCGGTCAGGCAGGACGCTCAGGTGATCGATCAGTTGCATGCCTTCCACGGTGTAGGCCACTTCCAGGGTCTTTTCGTCGATTTCCCGGGGCAGGTCCTTATTACTTTCGGCCGCGACGCTTTGCAGCTTCCGGTTCATTTGGGCCTCCAGCAGCGAGGCCGCCTGGGCGCACACGGGCAATACCAGCGCGAGGGCGACGGATGGGGCGACAAAACGCAGCATGGAACGCAGCATGAAACTCTCCTGATTCGGTTACTGGTGCATAGACCAGCCACTGCGCTGTGCGTTCAGTGGCGCGCAATTATAGGTGAGCCCTTGCCACTACAGCCAGGCGTATCGCTGGTAAACTGCGGCCACTTCCGCCTTCCACGAGTTTTCACCGTGTCGATTTACCCGTCCCAACGGCATAGCCGATGAGCCACGCCGTTTCCCGCCTGCGCACCCAGCGCCTGGCCCGTGCCGTGCGGCCGTTCCTCAATCGTGGCTCGCGTGCCGAACGTTGCCCCGGCTGCCGGGTCATCCCCGAATACTGCCTATGCGCCTGGCGACCCAAGGTCGAAGCGCGCTCCGCCATGTGCCTGCTGATGCATGACGTTGAGCCGATGAAGCCCAGCAACACTGGTTGGCTGATTGCAGATGTTATCGACGACACCACGGCGTTTGCATGGTCGCGCACTGAGGTCGACCCTGAACTGCTCACGTTGCTCGCCGATCCGCAGTGGCAACCCTATATCGTGTTCCCCGGCGAATTCGTCACGCCCGAGCGCGTCGTCAGTGAAGTGAAGGTGGAGGAGGGCAAGCGCCCACTGTTCATCCTGCTGGATGGCACTTGGAGTGAGGCGCGCAAGATGTTCCGCAAAAGCCCCTACCTGGAACATTTGCCGGTGCTCAGCCTGGCGCCGGAACAGCTGTCACGCTACAAACTGCGCCGTTCAAAGCGTGATGACCACTTCTGCACCGCTGAAGTCGCCGCCCTGTGTCTGGAACTGGCCGATGATCCAGTCGCCAGTGAAGTCCTGGACGCCTACCTGGATGTCTTCAGCACCCATTACCTGGCCGCCAAGTTCCAGATGCCGCTGGATCCGACGGACACTGTGCATACGCGCCTTGCGCCCTATATTCCGACGGCGTAACCAGACGACGTTTGCATGATGGCACCACGCACCCGCAACCCGCTAAAATGCCCACGGGCGTAGTGCTTGACCCTCCAGGCTACGCTGGGCATGCTGGGCGCCGATCAGGGCCCCCCCTAAAAACAGGATCATTTAAACAATGGCCACATACGAAATCCTGATAGCCGATGACCACCCGCTGTTTCGCAGTGCGTTGCATCAGGCCGTGACCCTTGGCCTTGGCCCGGACGTGCGCCTGGTTGAAGTGGCCAGCATTGCTGAATTGGAAGCCCGCCTCACCGAAAAATCCGACTGGGACCTGGTGCTGCTCGACCTGAACATGCCGGGCGCCTACGGTTTCTCCGGGCTGGTGCTGTTGCGCGGTCAATACCCGCAGATCCCCGTGGTGATGGTCTCGGCCCAGGAAGAGGCCGACGTGGTGGTGCGCTCCAAGGAGTTCGGCGCCAGTGGTTTCATTCCCAAGTCCAGTGCGATGGAAGATATCCAGAAAGCCGTGCGCACTGTGCTGGATGGCGACGTGTCCTGGCCGCCGCAGGCTTTTGAAGAAATCAACGTGTCCGACGAAGCCAAGGCTGCCCGTGATGGCCTTGCCAGCCTGACGCCCCAGCAGTTCCGGGTGCTCACCATGGTCTGCGAAGGCCTGTTGAACAAGCAGATAGCCTATGAGCTGAGTGTGTCGGAAGCGACGATCAAAGCCCATGTGACGGCGATCTTCCGCAAACTGGGCGTACGCACACGCACCCAGGCGGCGCTGCTCTTGCAACAACTTGAGTCAATTTCGCAGCACTAACGTGTTTCCGATTCACGCTTTTTTGACTTTGCGTGATCTAGTTTTCCCACTTCTTTGGTTCAGTTGCCTACATCTATGTCGCCTTTCAAGGGTCAAACCGGTATCAAACGTATCTTCAATGCTGGGGGATATTCTCTGGATGGTCTGCGCGCGGCGTTTACCGGCGAGGCGGCCTTCCGCCAGTTGGTGTTGCTCAACGTGATCCTGATCCCGGTGAGCTTCTTTCTGAATGTCAGCCGGGTCGAGCGCGCGTTGCTTATCGCCGTATGTTTACTGGCGTTGATCGTCGAGTTGCTCAACTCAGCGGTAGAGGCTGCGATCGACCGCATCTCCCTCGACCGCCACCCGCTGTCGAAAAACGCCAAGGACATGGGCAGCGCCGCGCAATTCGTGGCGCTGACCATGATCACCCTGGTGTGGGCCGTGATCCTGATCTAAGCCTCAGGCAATACTTGGCAACACGATCTCGTCGCTGCGCTGCACCCCGGCGGTGAAGGCGCGGCACAGTTCGAGGAATTCGCGCATCGCCGAGGTCTGGTACTTCTGTTTATGCCAGATGAAGTAGAACTGCCGAGCCAGGTCCAGGTCCGGGGTTTCCACCGGCACCAGGCTGCCGCGGCGGAACGCGTCGCGCAGCGCCAGTCGCGAAATGCAGCCAATCCCCAGTCCCGATTCCACCGCACGCTTGATCGCCTCGGTGTGTTCCAGCTCCAGGCGGATATTCAGCGCGCTACGGTGATGGCGCATGGCTTGGTCGAAGGTCAGGCGCGTGCCCGAGCCTTGCTCCCGCAGGATCCAGGCCTCGTGGGTCAACTCATCCATGCTCGCCACGCCACGCTTGGCCAGATGATGCTGCGGCGCGCAAAACACCACCAGTTCATCTTCCACCCAGGTTTGCACCTCGATATCCGGGTGGCTGCAGTCGCCTTCGATTAGACCCAGGTCAATTTCGTAATGCGCAACTTGGTGCACGATATGTGCAGTGTTCTGCACATGCAGTTTCACCTGGCTCTCGGGGTGCTGTTGCATGAAGCTGCCGATCAGCAGGGTGGCCAGGTAGTTGCCGATGGTCAGTGTGGCGCCGACCGCCAGGGAGCCGAAGCCGGACTTGCCGTTGAGCAGGTCTTCGATCTCCTTGGCCTGGTCCAGCAGCGCTACCGCCTGGGGCAACAGTTGATGACCGAGCGCGTTGAGGCTCAGGCGTTTGCCCGCGCGGTCGAACAATTGGCAGCTGGATTGACGCTCCAGCTCGGTGATCGAGGTGCTGGCGGCGGATTGAGATAAGGCCAGAAGGCCAGCAGCGCGGGAGACGCTTTCCTGCTGGGCGACGGCGACGAAGACTTGCAGTTGACGGAGAGTAAATCGCATATCGATATAACCGATAACCCTTATCTTAATAATCCAGTTAACAGATATTGTCGCCGCCATTAGAATGCTGTGCAATTGCGCAACTACATTTGGCGCAGACCCATTTCCAGGAGTCCCCCGTACATGAGCAACATGAACCACGAGCGTGTCCTCAGTGTTCATCACTGGAACGACACTCTGTTCAGCTTCAAGTGCACCCGCGATCCGGGCCTGCGCTTCGAGAACGGTCAGTTCGTGATGATCGGCCTGCAACAACCCAACGGCCGCCCGCTCATGCGCGCTTACTCCATTGCCAGCCCGAACTGGGAAGAGCATCTGGAGTTCTTCAGCATCAAGGTGCCCGATGGCCCGCTGACTTCCCAATTGCAGCACTTGAAGGAAGGCGACGAGATCATCATCAGCAAAAAGCCGACAGGCACCCTGGTGCTTGACGATTTGAAGCCGGGCAAACACCTTTACCTGCTCAGCACCGGTACTGGCCTTGCTCCGTTCATGAGTGTGATCCAGGACCCGGAAACCTACGAGCGTTTCGAAAAGGTGATCCTGTGCCACGGCGTGCGTTACGTCAACGAAGTCGCCTACCGTGAATTCATCACCGAGCACCTGCCGCAGAACGAATTTTTCGGCGAGGCCCTGCGTGACAAGCTGATCTACTACCCGACCGTGACCCGCGAGCCGTTCGAAAACGAAGGTCGCCTGACCGACCTGATGCGCAGCGGCAAGCTGTTCAGCGACATCGGCCTGCCGCCGATCAATCCTGAAGACGACCGCGCCATGCTGTGCGGCAGCCCAAGCATGTTGGATGAAACCAGCGAAGTGCTGAACAGCTTCGGCCTGAAGGTTTCGCCACGTATGCGTGAGCCGGGTGATTACCTGATCGAGCGCGCATTCGTCGAGAAGTAAGAAAGTCAGGCAATATGCTGACTGGGCCACACAGAACATCCAAATGTGGGAGGGGGCTTGCCCCCGATGAGTGCGTGTCAGTTGATACATCTGTAGCTGACACACCGCTATCGGGGGCAAGTCCCCTCCCACATTGGGTTTTCGGTTTATCCAGCCGGTAGCACTTCCAACACACAAATCACCCCCGCCTCTGGATAGTGCCAACGCACATCCACATCCCAGAACTGCGCCCCGTATTCCCGCTCCGGCCCCGGCACCTGATACGCCGGCCGTGGATCCTGCGCCAGGCACTGATCAATCAGTTCAACCAGCGGCTCGCCAAGGCGCTGAGCATGCTCTTGTGCCTGTTGCAGCGCAGTCTTCAGCCACTGCACGGGGATCAGCTGCGGCGCTGTGCTGGCGATGCTGTTGGTGGCTGTGTCGACAATGTCGGCATACGGCACATACGGCTTGATATCCAGGATAGGCGTGCCATCCAGCAAGTCGATCCCCGAGACCCACAGGCGCCCCGGTTCCACCTTGTCCAGCTTGACTACTGACTGGCCGATTCCGTTGGGGCGATGGGTCGCACGGGTGGCAAACACGCCCATGGATGTATTGCCGCCCAGGCGCGGCGGGCGCACTTTCAGGCGCGGCTTGTCTTCCAGTGCCTGGTGAAACAGGAACAGCAACCACACATGGCTGACCTGCTCCAGGCCTTGCACCGCTTCACCTCCATCGAACGGCGCCACCAGCTCCAGCACGCCACGGGCGGCCGGCGCCAACTGCGGTTGGCGCGGGATGGCGAACTTCTCCTTGAAACAGGAGCGTACGAAACCGACGGGTGAGACCTGGTAACTCATGGCTTACGCACGAACCCGCAGGGTCAGGCCCTTGAGGAAATTACGCAGCAACTGGTCGCCGCACGGACGGTAGTTGGTGTGGCCGAACTTGCGAAACAGCGCGCTCAGCTCCGGCTTGGACACCGGGAACTCGGCGGCCTTGAGGATGGCGTGCATGTCGTCTTCCTTCAGCTCGAAGGCCACGCGCAGTTTCTTGAGGATGATGTTGTTGGTCACCGGCGTTTCGATCGGCTGCGGCGGACGGCTTTCGTCCTTGCCGCGCTTGAAGATCACCAGGCCATCGAGGAAATGCGCCATGACGTCGTCCGGGCAGAACACGAAGCCTTCTTCCTCGTCCTTCTTGAGGTAGGTGAGCAGGTCGTCCTTGGTCACGTCCATGCCGCCGAGCTTGATGATCTCGACCATCTTGTTGTCGCTGATGTCGAGCATGTAGCGCACGCTGCGCAGTACGTCGTTGTGAATCATGGTGGGCAATCCTGGTATTCAACTGAGGACACCGCCAGTCAGGCGGTGTCGGAAAAGGGCGGCGGCTTAGAACTTCTCTTTGCCGCTCAGGTAACGCCACTGGCCGACCGGCACTTTGCCGATGGACACGCCACCGATGCGGATACGGCGAATGGCGATGACTTTCAGGCCAACCGCTTCGCAGAACAGTGCGATCACGCCCGGCTGCGGGTTTTTCATCGCAAAACGCAGGCGGTTTTCGTTCTGCCAACTGGCTTTGACGGCCGGCAGCTCCTTGCCTTTGTAGGTCAGGCCGTGGTTCAGGCGGTTGAGGCCGTGGGCAACCATGTCGCCTTCGACCTCCACCACGTATTCCTGCTCGATCTTGGCCGCATCGGCAGTCAACTTGCGCAGGATCTTCCAGTCCTGGGTGAACACCAGCAGGCCGCTGGCCTTGGCTTGCAGGTCGGCGCTGGCGGTCAGGCGCAGGAAGTGGCCCTTGAGCGGGCGCTTGCCGAAGCGGTGTTCTTCCGAGAGTGTTTCGGCGCTGATCGACGCCATGGCCGTTTCGGCATCCACGCCGGCGGGGGCGTGCAGCAGGATGGTCACCGGTTCGGGCGCGGTGGCCTTGGCCTCCGGGTCGAGTTCGACCTTCTGGGTGGTGACCTTGAACTGCGGTTCGTCGATCACTTCACCGTCCACCGAGACCCAGCCGCCTTCGATGAACAGTTCAGCCTCCCGACGGGAGCAACCGACCAGTTCGATAAGGCGTTTGGAGAGGCGTATGGGGTCAGTCATGACAAGGGCCGTAACAAAAGGGGGCGGCTATTGTACCTGTGTGGGCGCGGTTAATCCCGGCTCCATTTCATTTAGCCTTGGCGGGTATGTTGTTGTATCTGGCGCAAACGCATATGCAGTAACGGATAAGGCTGGCCGAGCCCATCATGCTCCGTGCGTCCGATCACCTCGAAACCTTGTTTGAAGTAGAAGCCCAGCGCCTGGTGATTTTGTTCGTTGACGTCCAGCGCTTCGGCGTTCAAGTGCTCGATTGCATACCGCAGCAATTGCCGGCCCAGGCCACCACCCCGGTGCTGCGGGTCGATAAACAGCATCTCGACCTTGCCGGCCGCTACCCCTGCAAACCCGGTGATGCGTTGGCGGGAGTCCTTGGTGCAGATCAGCATCACGGCATCCAGGTAGCGGGACAGCACCAGGTTTTTCAACAACTCGATGTAAGTGTCTGGCAGAAAGTCATGGGTGGCACGCACCGAAGCTTCCCAAATCCGCGCCAATTCGGTGTAGTCGCTGGTTTTAGGTGTGTGGATAACCGAATGCTGACGCATGCCCGCTGCCCCTTGCCGATGATCGGCGCTGATGGGCAAAACGATAGACCTAAAAAAGCCCCGCATCTTGTCCAGAAGCAGGGCTTTTTGATTTTTTTACACCGATCAGTCGCGCTTTTCAGCCCATAGGTCGTATTCATCGGCATCGGTCACGGTGCACCAGACCTTGTCGCCTGGTTTCAAACCGCTGGCATCGTCGATAAACACGTTGCCGTCGATCTCCGGCGCATCGAAGAAGCAACGGCCGACTGCGCCTTGCTCGTCGACTTCGTCGATCAGCACTTCGATCTCCTTGCCGATACGCAGTTGCAGGCGCGCCGAGCTGATGGCCTGCTGGTGCGCCATGAAACGCTCCCAACGGTCCTGCTTGACGTCGTCCGGCACTACGGCCAGGTCCAGCAGGTTGGCGGGGGCGCCTTCCACCGGCGAATACTGGAAGCAGCCGACGCGGTCCAGTTGGGCTTCGGTCAGCCAGTCCAGCAGGTACTGGAAGTCTTCTTCGGTTTCGCCGGGGAAGCCGACGATGAAGGTCGAGCGGATGATCAGCTCCGGGCAGATCTCGCGCCAGTTCTTGATGCGCGCCAGGGTCTTGTCTTCGAAAGCCGGGCGTTTCATGGCCTTGAGCACTTTCGGGCTGGCGTGCTGGAACGGGATGTCCAGGTACGGCAGGATCTTGCCGGCGGCCATCAGCGGGATCAGCTCGTCCACATGCGGGTACGGGTAGACGTAATGCAGGCGCACCCACACACCCAGGCTGCTCAAGGCTTCGCAGAGTTCGGTCATGCGGGTCTTCACCGGTGCGCCGTTCCAGAAACCGGTGCGGTATTTCACGTCGACGCCGTAGGCGCTGGTGTCCTGGGAGATCACCAGCAGCTCTTTGACGCCGGACTTGACCAGGCGTTGGGCTTCGTCGAGTACGTCACCGACCGGACGGCTGACCAACTTGCCGCGCATCGACGGGATGATGCAGAAGCTGCAGCTGTGGTTGCAGCCTTCGGAAATCTTCAGGTACGCGTAGTGGCGCGGGGTCAGCTTGATGCCTTGCGGCGGCACCAGGTCGATCAGCGGGTTGTGGTCCTGGCGCGGTGGCACCACCTCGTGCACGGCGTTGACCACCTGTTCGTACTGCTGCGGGCCGGTCACGGCCAGCACGCTCGGGTGCACGTTGCGGATATTGCCTTCTTCCACGCCCATGCAGCCGGTCACGATGACCTTGCCGTTTTCCTTGATGGCTTCGCCGATCACTTCCAGGGACTCCGCCTTGGCCGAGTCGATGAAGCCGCAGGTGTTGACCACCACCACGTCAGCGTCCTGGTAGGTGGACACAACGTCATAGCCTTCCATACGCAGTTGCGTGAGGATGCGCTCGGAGTCGACCAGAGCCTTCGGGCAACCCAGGGAAACAAAGCCAACCTTGGGGTTGGCTTTTGCGATGGTGGTGGACATGTCTAACCTCGGTATTGAATGACGCCGCCCGTCGGGCACGACAGGGCTGCGGACGGGCGCTTGGTGCGCCTCTGATCAAAAAGTGCGCAATTCTAGCGACGGGCAGCGCACTTGACCAGCTTTATGCAGGGAAATGCGACGAGTGCTGTTTTGGGCCATTCAAGCGGTCCTTACTCTATCTTTAGGCTCGGAGGTCCTGCTCTGTACGGTGCGCTACAACTTTAGACATGCCTACACCTAAAGCCTGAAGTACTTTCAGGAGGGTGGAGAGCTTAGGGTCGCCGCCGACGGCGATGGATCGGTAGAGATTGGCTCTATTGAGCCCCGTGTTCTGCGACAAACTGAGCATTCCGCCACGAGCTTCCGCCACTCGACGGATAGCAACGAGGAAGGCGTCCTCACCACCCGCTTCATCGATTTCCTCAAGCGCGACAGATAGATACTCGAGCGCAAACGCTTCGTCGTCGCGGAGCATTTCAAGAACGCTGTCTTCGTGAGAGCGCGTACGAATGGTCATTTTTGCTGCACCTTGTAAGATTTCCAGAGAGCTTTGGCCTGATCGATGTCGTTCTGCTGCCTGGCCTTTGAGCCACCGCCCAACAGGAAAATAATTTTCCGATCCTGGATTGCGTAATACACGCGAAAACCAGGCCCGAAGTCGAGCTTCATCTCAAAGATCCCTTCACCCACAGGTTCGGTAGCGCCAAAGTGACCGAGGGACGCTCGATCTACTCTGGTGGTGATTCTTGCTTTTGAACGAGTGTCCTGCACGGTGTCTAGCCAGGCTTGGTATATATCCACGCCGTTGACTGAGAGTACGTGTTTCACTTCGTACATGAGGACTGTACCTTAAAAGAGACAGGGTGATGATTGAGTTTCTGTATCGAATGGGCGCGCCAACAAGCAGAGGCAAGATTTATTGCTCAGGTGGGCCGGCCAAGGAGCTCTCGATTACGCCGTCGATGCGGCACTGCGGAGGCGGGCCGAATATACGGTTGAGCGTAGATGTGATCAATGCAGGCAAAAAGGCTCCAAAGTGCCTTGCCCTCTATGACCGGTTGCACAAAACCCCACCCAAATCACTTGAACAGCGAAATGCGACGAGTGCTGCGCTATGCTTCGCGCCGTTGTGCGTAGGTAAAACCCTAAGGTCAACAAAACGTCTGTTACGAGAAGTAAAACGGCGCATGCTAGGGTCAGCTTAGACGCGTTGTTAATAAAAGACCGCAGGTCAAAGGGCAGGAGTGGTTGATGGGTCACGCGAGTAGTCAGGCAGCAGGTGCCGAGCAGTCAAACGCCAAGCCGATTGGCATGCTGGTGGCAGCGGTCGGGGTGGTTTACGGCGATATCGGGACCAGCCCGCTGTACACCCTTAAAGAGGTGTTCAACGGCGGTTATGGGGTTCAGGTCAACCATGATGGCGTGCTGGGGATCCTGGCGCTGATCTTCTGGTCGTTGATCTGGGTGGTCTCGATCAAATACATGCTGTTCGTGTTGCGCGCCGATAACCAGGGCGAGGGCGGCATCATGGCCCTTACGGCTCTGGCACGGCGGGCGGCGGGGGAGCGCAAGAAGCTGCGCAGTTTCCTCGTAGTGTGCGGCCTGTGTGGCGCAGCGCTGTTCTATGGCGACAGCATGATCACCCCGGCGATTTCCGTATTGTCCGCGGTGGAGGGCCTGGAACTGGCGTTCGATGGCCTGGAGAAATGGGTCGTGCCCATCGCGCTGGTGGTGCTGGTGGCGCTGTTCCTGATCCAGAAGCATGGCACCGATCACATCGGCAAGTTGTTCGGGCCGGTGATGGTGACCTGGTTCCTTGTGCTGGGTGGCCTCGGTGTGTATGGCATCACCCTGCACCCTGAAGTGCTCAGTGCGCTGAACCCGATATGGGCCGTGCGCTTCTTCGAGGCTCACCCCGGCATTGGCGTGGCCATCCTTGGCGCGGTGGTGCTGGCACTGACCGGCGCCGAAGCGCTGTATGCCGACATGGGCCACTTCGGCCGCAAACCCATCGCCCGTGCCTGGTTCATGTTGGTGCTGCCGGCGTTGGTGCTCAATTATTTCGGTCAGGGCGCGATGCTGCTGGGTGATCCGGAAGCCGCGCGCAACCCGTTCTACCTGCTGGCCCCGAGTTGGGCACTGATCCCGCTGGTGGTGTTGTCCACCCTGGCCACGGTGATCGCGTCCCAGGCGGTGATTTCCGGTGCGTTCTCGTTGACGCGCCAGGCGATCCAGTTGGGTTACATCCCGCGCATGCATATCCAGCACACCTCCAGTGCCGAACAGGGCCAGATCTACATCGGTGCGGTGAACTGGTCGTTGATGGTCGGCGTGATTCTGCTGGTGCTCGGCTTCGAATCCTCCAACGCACTGGCATCGGCCTACGGCGTGGCGGTGACCGGCACTATGCTGATGACCACTATCCTGGTGTCGGCGGTGATGCTGCTGCTGTGGAAATGGCCACCGATCCTGGCCGTGCCGGTCCTGGTCTGCTGCCTGTTGGTCGACGGGCTGTATTTTGCCGCCAACGTGCCGAAGATCATCCAGGGCGGCGCTTTCCCGGTGCTGGCGGGGATTGTGCTGTTCGTGCTGATGACCACCTGGAAGCGCGGCAAACAACTGCTGGTGGAGCGCCTCGACGAAGGCGGCCTGCCGTTGCCAATCTTCATCGGCAGTATCCGCGTGCAGCCGCCCCATCGCGTGCAGGGTACCGCCGTGTTCCTCACCGCGCGCCCGGACGCCGTGCCCCACGCGCTGTTGCACAACTTGCTGCATAACCAGGTGTTGCATGAGCAAGTGGTGCTGCTGACGGTGGTCTACGAGGATATTCCCCGCGTACCGGCTGCACGGCGCTTCGAGGTGGACTCCTACGGCGAAGGCTTCTTCCGCGTTATCCTGCACTTTGGTTTTACCGATGAGCCGGACGTGCCCGAAGCGCTGAAGTTGTGTCACCTCGATGACCTGGATTTCAGCCCGATGCGTACCACCTACTTCCTCAGCCGCGAAACGGTGATCGCCTCGCGCATCAAGGGCATGGCCCGTTGGCGCGAAGGGTTGTTCGCCTTCATGTTGAAGAACGCCAACGGCAACCTGCGCTTCTTCAAGCTGCCGGTCAACCGCGTGATCGAGCTGGGCACCCAGGTCGAAATGTAAGCGGCAGTCACACGGGAGCCGGCAATCGGCTCCCGCTTTTCCTTCTGAACCCTGTGCAATCCAGCGTTGTCGACTAGGCTCTAAGCACCGTTTGAATAGTGCCCACAGAACCCAGAAGAGGTGCGCCATGAGTCAGCTGCTCGAACCCTACACGCTCCGTCAATTGACCCTGCTCAACCGCATCGCGGTCTCACCGATGTGCCAATACTCAAGCGACGACGGCCTGGCCAATGACTGGCACCTGGTGCACCTGGGCAGCCGTGCCGTCGGTGGCGCCGGGCTGATTTTCACCGAAGCCACCGCCGTGACCGCCGATGGCCGCATCACCGCCCAGGACCTTGGCCTGTGGAACGATGCCCAGATCGAACCGCTGCAACGCATCACGCGTTTCATTGCGGCCCAGGGCGCAGTGGCCGGCATTCAACTGGCCCACGCCGGGCGCAAGGCCAGCACCCACCGGCCGTGGATTGGCAAGCATGGCAGCGTCAAGCCCGAGGATGGCGGCTGGGTACCCGTGGGACCGTCACCGATTGCCTTCGACCCCCAGCACACCCAACCCAAGCAGTTGGACGAAGGGCAGATCCAGCAAGTGATTGCCGATTTTGTCGCCGCAGCCAAGCGCGCATTGACCGCCGGTTTCGAAGTGGTGGAAATCCACGCGGCCCATGGCTATCTACTGCATCAATTCCTGTCTCCGATCAGCAACCAACGCCAGGACCAGTACGGTGGCTCGTTTGAAAACCGCATCCGCCTGGTGCTGCAAGTGACCAAGGCAGTGCGTGAGGTCTGGCCCCAGGAACTGCCGCTGTTTGTGCGGGTATCGGCCACCGACTGGGTGGAAGACGGCTGGAACCCGGATGAAACCGTGGAGTTGGCACGTCGCCTGAAAGACCTGGGCGTGGACCTGATCGACGTTTCGTCTGGTGGCACCGCCGCCAACGCCGAGATCCCCACCGGTCCTGGCTACCAGACCCGCTTCGCCGAGCGCGTGCGCAAGGAGTCGGGCATCGCCACCGGCACCGTGGGCATGATCACCGAGCCGGCCCAGGCCGAGCACATACTGCGCACGTGCCAGGCGGATATCATCTTCCTTGCCCGTGAGCTGTTGCGCGACCCGTACTGGCCGTTGCACGCCGATGATGACCTGGGTGGGCGCAAGGCAATCTGGCCGGCGCAGTACCAGCGCGCAACCCATCGTGACCAGCCCATTCATGAATCAGATTTGAGAGATTGAGCCCTGACACGCTCCGCCGAAACCCACCCTCACCCGGTGGGTTTTTTTGCGTTCATAGCGTGGGATCACGCTGTAGGTATTTGTTACCGATGTAATTATTTAAGTGATTACTCTAAAAAAATCGCACGCTCGGCGAGATCGTTTCTACGCTTAGGGTAAGCCTGATTTCTGGCCCAGGAAGTCAGTCGGTTTTCCCACACAGACGTTGCGCTTTAGGGAGAAGGGTAATGGGCACCAGGAGTATTTGATGGATATCAGGAGAAGCAGTCCATGGCCAAGTCCTATGGTGTAGCGGGTGCGGTAGCGTCTTTTCTGACCCGCAGGGTGTCTTTGCGCGGGCGAAGGTTGAGCTCGGATGAAGAGGAGTTGCTGGCGCAGTACCGCGCACTGACCGAGAACGATCAGGTGGCGATGCGTTATTTGATTGGGGCGATGAAGAGTGTGTCGCGGTTCTGAAACGAGGAGGGGGCGTTCCCACGCAAGCGTGGGAACGCGGTGCATCAGGTGTACTTGCGCTGGTCCGGTGCCGGCGGGAAGTACTGGTACAGCCAGGTTTCGCTCAAGGTGCGGTCCTGGGTGCGAATGAACAGGCGCAGTTCCACCGGCTCCACGCTGTCGCTGGTCGGGTACCAGTCGAACAGGATGCGGTAGCCCTTGATGTTATCCAGTACCAGCACGCTGAAGTCCTTCACCTGGCCATGGGAACAGGTCACCACCGGCTCGATGCCGGTGCCTGGCGGCAGGCGATCCAGGCCGCCGCCCTTGAAGTCCACGGCAAAGCGGCGCGCCCAGACTTGCGGGTAGTGCTCACCCGGTGCCCAGCCTTCGGTGAAACCGCCCATGCCCGAGCGGGTTGCATCGACTTGCGCCAACGGCGTGCTCACCGGCGGCAGCGCGCTCCAGTACAGCTTGTAGCCATAGTTGAGTGAATCGCCGGCGGCCACGGGTTTTTTCGGAGTCCAGAAGGCCACGATGTTATCGAGCGTCTCGCCGGTGGTAGGGATTTCCAGCAGGTCGATCGAGCCTTCGCCCCAGGCGGTGGTCGGTTCGACCCACAGGCTCGGGCGCTTGCTGTACCAATCCACGGTGTCCTGGTAACTGGCGAACTCATGGTCGGTCTGCACCAGGCCGAAGCCTTTCGGGTCTTTATCGGCAAACGCGTTGAATTGCAGCTTGGCCGGATTGTTCAGCGGGCGGCAGATCCACTCGCCGTTGCCGCGCCACATGGCCAGGCGGTCTGAGTCGTGGATCTGCGGGTGGATGGTGTCGCACATGCGGCGCTCGTGGGTGCCGCAACTGAACATGCTGGTCATTGGCGCGATGCCCAGTTGTTCGATGGTGGTACGCGCATTGATATGCGCGTCGATGGCCATCACCACCTGGTTGGCCTGGCAGTCGATATCAAAGCGGTACGCGCCGGTGGCGCTCGGCGAGTCGAGCAGGGCGTAGACCACGAAGCGGGTGGCGTTCTTGTCCGGGGTTTCGAACCAGAACTGCGTGAAGTCGGGGAACTCCTCGCGTTTTTTCGCGTAGGTGTCGATGGCCAGGCCACGGGCGGAAAGGCCGTACTGGCCGGTGGAATCCACCGCACGGAAGTAGCTGGCACCGAGGAATGACAGCACGTCATGGCGGTCCAGCTCCGGTGCCTTGAATAGCTTGAAGCCGGAGAAGCCCAGGTCGCCGGTCAGCTGTTTGGTGTCGACCGTGGTTTTTTCGTAGTTGAACAGCGAAGGACGGAAATGCACCTCACGGGCTTCGCGGGTCTTGGGGTCGACGCTGTGCATGCGCACCGGCGTCTTGAAGCCCATGCCGACGTGGAAGAACTGCACGTCCAGTTGGCCGTTCAACTCCTTCCACAGCGAATGGTTGCCGTCGTAGCCGATGGCGTTGAAATTCTGCGGGGTCATGGTCGCCAGCGTGGGCGGCAGCACCTGTTTGGTGTCCTTGTAAGCGGTCCCGGCGAGTTGTTTGGCCTGGGCCTTGAGCGTGTCGAAGTCGAACGCCACGGCCTTGCCATCGGCAGCACGGTTCCCGGCCCAGGCCTGGGCGGCGAGCAGGCCGCTGGCCGACAAACCGGTGTAAGCCGCAATGGCCATGGACGCTTTGAGCAAATTCCTGCGGTGCATAGAGACAACCTGTCGTGAGCAAATCCCGCGCCGTTCCTGGCGCGTAGCGGATCAGAAATTACGGTTCGGACATGCCTTCGACCAAACGCAACGGACATTAAACAGACGCCGGATAGCTTAAGCGGTTCGATGACGTAGGAAAATTGATTGATAGCGGCACGATGGCATTGCATATGCGACAAGACATTTCCAATTCTGTGGCCAAAACACTACTTACGAAATATGAAGATCCAAATGTGGGAGGGGGCTTGCCCCCGATAGCGGTATGCCAGTCACTGAATACTGCGCAGGTCCAACTCAATCGGGGGCAAGCCCCCTCCCACATTTAGGCTGCATTTCAGGCGACTTCACCCACTGCTCTGAACGCCTCATCAATCGCCGCATGGGCATACGCACTCCACGCCGCGTCCGAGTTGGCGATGCTCACATGCCCCAGCGGCTTTTTCGCCAGCTTCATCCACGCTTCGGTTTCATCGGCATCATCGAACAAGCTGTTGGAGAAGCTCGCATAACCGTGTGACCAGCGGTTGACAGTGATCGCCAGAATATCGGTCTGATGGTTGAAACCACCCGGGCCAAGCATGCGTTGCAGCTGGTCACGCAACTGCGTTTCCAACTGTTCGAAGGTCTGGCCATACAACTTGCCACGCCCGGCGCGGGCCTGGTCGCGGGCGTTCATGCCGCTGTTGGGGCTGGTGGGCACGTAGACCATGTGCAAGCCGATCGGCTGCGTCGGGTCGCGCGGGTGGTCATAGCCGCCCATGCTTACCGGGTAGTCCAGTTTGATCCGGCTGTAGGGCTGGGTCGCCGCGTAAATCTCGTGCACGCCGAGCTTCTGGAACGACTGCCAATTGCGGATCACCACCTTGGTGTACACCAGCGGGTACTTCACGTTCTGGCTCAGGGCGTGAGCTTGCGGTGCCGGCAAATCCTTCAACAGATACGGAATCATCATGTTGTAGCAGGCCAGGATGCAGCGTTTGCCACGCACTTGTGCGAGTTGCCCGCCACGGCTGTAGCCGATATGCACGCCGTCGCCGACATTACGCACGCTGACCGCCGTGCTGTTCAGTCGCAGGCGTACGGCGGCCTTGGGCTGGTCGAGCTTGGCGTAGTCGAACGCCGCCAGCACGATATCGTCCATGGTGTGCCCTGGTGCCACGCCCGGGATCAGGCTGCGTACCAGCAAGCGCGCCACCGATGCATTGCCGTCCGGGAAGTGATAGATGTAGGGCTCTTCCATTTCAGCAGCGGCTTCTTCGCTGATCGGCGCCAGATTCATCCCGGCAAAACCTGGGAAACCCACGTTGTAGGCATCGGCCGACGCCACGGCATCAATGCTCAGCGCCATGAAGTCATTGGTGCGGCTCTGGAAGTACTTCACTGCGCCTTCCGACAGGCCTACGTTCTTCAGCAGGAAATCGCGGTAGCTGGTGGCTGCCAAATAGTCGGCCTTTTCTTTGGCGGTCTTGCCTGGCAGGTAGTCTTTGGGCGCGGTGTGCAACTCGATCAAGGCCTGACGGTCTGCCGCCGGCAACGGGAAGTCATTGATGAAATCGCGGAGGGCTCGTGCGTTGAGTTGGTCGGGGGCGATGTCGTCGGCGACCATTGGCGTCGGGTCGCCGGTCACCAGCTTGTCTTCGCCGAAGTTTTCCTTGTCGAAAAACACCCCGCGCGACAGCCCGAGGCCAGGGTAGAACTGGCGGTCGAAGGCGGTTTCGAAGCGCTTGATGTTCACGCCGAGCTTTTTCAACAGCCCGTTCACTTCCTTGCTGTACAGGTGGTTGGGCGACTGGAACGCCTCGCTGCCACCGTAGCCGATGATCATGCGGCCACCGGCCTGGAATTCATTGCGCTTGGCGTGGCCGCCGAAGTCGTCGTGGTTTTCCAGGATCAGGATCTTCGCCTTGGGGTGCTTCTCGCGGTAGAACCACGCCGCCGACAGCCCACTCAGGCCGCCACCCACGACCACCAGGTCATAGTGCTCGGTGATCGGCAGCTTGTCGGTGTCGAACACCTTCTTTTCCCAGCCCATCTGGTGCGCCACTTCGAACGAACCGGCGTGGCTGCCGCGCAGGCCGGTCAGGGCAGGAGGGTAGTAACGACCGTCGGGGGCGGCTTGCAGGATTTGCAGTGGGGTCATGCCGGCGGCGATGGTGACAGCGACGCCGTTGAGGAAGTCGCGGCGGGTGATATCCATGGGGGATCCTGAACATTATTGTTATAGGTTCCCGGCATCCAGGAAGGATGCCGGGTTGAATCGTCAGTGCTTGAACATCACATGCCGCACGGTGGTGTAGTCCTCCAGCCCGTACATGGACATGTCCTTGCCATAGCCGGACAGTTTCTGACCGCCGTGAGGCATTTCGCTGACCAGCATGAAGTGGGTGTTCACCCAGGTGCAGCCGTACTGCAGACGTGCGGCCAAGCGATGGGCGCGTCCTACATCGGCGGTCCACACGGACGAGGCCAGCCCGTAGTCCGAATCGTTGGCCCAGCCCAGCACCTGAGCTTCATCGTTGAACTTGGTCACTGATACCACCGGCCCGAAGACTTCGCGGCGCACGATCTCGTCGTCTTGTTGCGCGTCGGCCAGTACGGTGGGTTCAAAGAAGAAGCCATTGCCTTCCACGGCCTTGCCGCCGGTCACCAGGCGAATATGCGGTTGTGCCACGGCCCGCTCGACAAACCCGGCGACACGGTCGCGATGCTGCGCGGTGATCAATGGCCCCAACTCGGTGGCCGGGTCATCCTGCAATCCATACTTGATACTGGCGACCGCCACGCCGAGTTTCTCGACAAACGCATCGTAGATATCGGCCTGTGCATAAATACGGCACGCCGCGGTGCAATCCTGCCCAGCGTTATAGAAGCCGAAGGTGCGAATGCCTTCCACGGCGGCGTCGATATCCGCATCGTTGAAGATGATCACCGGCGCCTTGCCGCCCAACTCCATGTGCATGCGCTTCACGCTGTCGGCGGTGCTGGAGATGATGTTTGCGCCGGTGGCGATGGAGCCGGTCAGCGACACCATGCGCACTTTAGGGTGCGTCACCAGTGGGCTGCCCACGGTTGGCCCACGGCCAAATACCAGGTTGAGCACACCGGCCGGGAAAATATCAGCGGCCAGTTCGACCATGCGCAAGGCCGTCAGCGGGGTTTGCTCCGACGGCTTGAGCACCACGGTATTCCCGGCGGCGAGGGCCGGGGCGATTTTCCAGGCGACCATCATCAGCGGGTAGTTCCACGGCGCGATGGACGCGATCACGCCCACCGGGTCGCGGCGGATCATCGAGGTGTGGCCGGGCAGGTATTCACCGCCGGCCGAACCGCTCATGCAGCGGCTGGCGCCGGCAAAGAAACGGAACACGTCGGCAATCGCCGGGATTTCATCGTTGAGCGCGGCGCTGTAGGGCTTGCCGCAGTTGTCCGATTCCAGCTTGGCCAGTTCTTCGCCGTGGGCCTCGATCACGTCCGCCAGTTTCAGCAGCAGCAGCGAACGATCCTTGGGTGCGGTTTGCGACCAGCCTTCGAAGGCCGCATCGGCGGCGCGTACGGCGGCGTCGACCTGGGCTTCGCTGGCTTCCTTGATTTCTACCAGTACGCGACCGAGCGCCGGGTTGAATACAGCCTGCGCCGGGCCTTCGCCTTCGACCAGTTGGCCGTTGATCAGTAATTTGGTTTGCATGGTTCAGCTCTCCACCAACTATCGTTATTTCCTTGAATAAACTGGCCCTAAATGTGGGAGGGGGCTTGCCCCCGATAGCAATCTTCCAGTCACACCCTCTACAACTGACCCACTGCCATCGGGGGCAAGCCCCCTCCCACATTTGAACCGTGTTCCTTCAATAGCATCGTTATTTACCGCCACTCCCGGCCACGCTTTCACCGCCGCGGGTCAGGTAATAGGCACCGAGAATCGGGAACATCGTCACCAGCATCACCAGCATCGCCACCACATTGGTCACCGGCACGTCGCGTGGGCGGCTCAGTTGGTTGAGCAGCCACAGCGGCAAGGTGCGTTCGTGGCCGGCGGTGAAGGTGGTGACGATGATTTCGTCGAACGACAGCGCAAAGGCGAGCATGCCGCCAGCCAGCAGCGCCGAGCCCAGGTTGGGCATGATGATGTAGCGGAAGGTCTGCCAGCCGTCGGCGCCCAGGTCCATCGAGGCCTCGATCAGGCTGTGGGACGTGCGGCGCAGCCGGGCGATGACGTTGTTATAGACGATCACCACGCAGAACGTCGCGTGGCCGACGATGATGGTGAACATCCCCGGTTCGATGCCCAGCGTCTTGAAGGTCGCCAGCAGTGCGATACCGGTGATGATCCCCGGCAGGGCGATCGGCAGGATCAACATCAGCGACACGCCTTGCTTGCCGAAGAACTCGCGGCGATACAGCGCCGCCGAGGCCAGTGTGCCGAGGACCATGGCGATCAGCGTGGCGATGGCGGCGATCTGCAGCGACAGCTTGATCGCCTCCAGTACGTCCGGCCGCGCAAACGCCACGCTGAACCACTTCAGGGTGAAGCCCTGGGGCGGAAAGCTGAACGCGGCTTCTTCGGTGTTGAAGGCGTAGAGGAAGATGATCAGGATCGGGAAGTGCAGAAACACCAACCCGCCCCAGGCGGCGATCTTCAGGCCCAATGAGGATTTTTCAGAGTGCATCGAAGGCCCCCAGGCGTTTGACGATGGACAGGTAAACCGCGATCAGCACGATCGGCACCAAGGTGAACGCTGCAGCCATGGGCATGTTGCCGATGGCGCCTTGCTGGGCGTAGACCATACCGCCGACGAAGTAGCCGGGCGGGCCGACCAGTTGCGGCACGATGAAATCGCCCAGGGTCAGCGAGAAGGTGAAGATGGAACCGGCGGCAATCCCTGGCACCGACAGCGGCAAAATCACCTGCATGAAGGTCTGGCGCGGTTTGGCGCCGAGGTCGGCCGAGGCTTGCAGCAGCGAGGGCGGCAAGCGTTCCAGGGACGCCTGGATCGGCAGGATCATGAACGGCAGCCAGATGTAGACGAACACCATGAAGCGCCCCAGGTGCGAGGTGCTCAAGGTACTGCCGCCCACGCCGGGGATGCCCAGCACGAACTGCAACACCGGCTCCAGGCCCAGGTGCTGCACGAACCACTGCGCCACGCCGCCCTTGGCCAACAGCAAGGTCCAGGCATAAGCCTTGACGATATAACTGGCCCACATCGGCATCATCACCGCGATGTAGAAGAACGCCTTGGTCTTGCCCGTGGTGTAGCGTGCCATGTAGTAGGCGATGGGGAAGGCCACGATGGCGCTGGCGATCGACACCACGATCGCCATGCTCAAGGTGCGCACGATGATGTCGAAGTTTGACGGCTGGAACAGCGCGGCGAAGTTGGCCAGGGTCAGGTCCGGCGTGACCGCCATGGTGAAGTCATCGAAGGTGTAGAAACCCTGCCACAGCAGGGTCAGCAACGAACCCAGGTAGATCGCGCCGAACCAGATCAGCGGCGGTATCAGCAGCATGGCCAAGTACAGGTTGGGCTTGCGGTACAGCAGGTTGGAAAACCTGCGCATCGGCGGGTGGGAAATAGCCAGGCTCATGTCACACCTCGCCTGCGCTGTCGGTCAGCGGGGTCATGGCTTCCCGCGCCCAACGGGCGGTGATGGACTGGCCGACCTGATGGCCGCTGCTGATGTCCAGCCACTGGTTGTTGGCCTGGCTGATGTTCAACGCCTGGCCGTTTTCCAGTTTCAGCTCATAGCGGGTGGCGCTGCCCTGGTACTGGATATCGTGGAGCAAACCGCTGATTTCCACTTCGCCGGCGCCCAGCGGGCCCTCGGCAAACCGCACGTGTTCCGGACGGATCGAAAACGGCTGCACGCTGCCGCTGAGGCGCTGGGCCAACTCGCCGCGAATCACGTTGGAGGTGCCGACGAACTCGGCGACGAACGCGGTGGCGGGTTTCATGTAGAGGTTGCGCGGGGTGTCGACCTGCTCGATGCGACCTTTGTTGAATACGGCCACGCGGTCGGACATCGACAGCGCTTCGGTCTGGTCGTGGGTCACGAAGATAAAGGTGATGCCCAACTGGCGTTGCAGCTTTTTCAGCTCGCTTTGCATCTGCTCGCGCAGCTTGAGGTCGAGGGCGCCCAGCGGTTCATCCAGCAGCAACACACGCGGGCGGTTGACCAAGGCGCGGGCCAGGGCCACCCGTTGGCGTTGGCCACCGGAGAGCTGCACCGGCTTGCGCTCGCCGTAGCCGCCGAGGGCGACCATGGCCAGGGCTTCTTCGGCACGGTTGAGGCGCTCGGTCTTGCCCACGCCCTTGACCTTGAGGCCGTAGGCGACGTTGTCGCGCACATTCATATGGGGGAACAGCGCGTAATCCTGGAACACGGTGTTCACATCGCGCTGGTACGGCGGCAAGCCGGCGGCTTCCTCGCCATGGATACGGATCGAGCCTGCGCTCGGCTGCTCGAACCCGGCGATCAGGCGCAGGCAGGTGGTCTTGCCCGAGCCGGAAGGGCCGAGCATGGAAAAGAACTCGCCGTCCTGGATATCGATGGAAACCCGGTCAACGGCTTTCACTTCGCCGAACTGACGGGAAACGTGGGTGAATTGGACTGCAAGCGTCATGGTGCGGTGCTCCGAAAAGGCACGGGTCGTCGCAGCGGCCCGGCCTGGACTTCTGAAAAAACAAAACATCTGTGAATGCGGTCAATGTGGGAGGGGGCAAGCCCCCTCCCACAGGAGACCTATGTTGTCTTGGAGACCTTAGCGGCCGCCCATGATCGCGATGTAATCCTGGGTCCAGCGGCTGTACGGCACGAACTTGCCGCCTTCCGCCTGCGGGGTTTTCCAGAAGGCGATCTTGTCGAATTGGTCGAACCCATTGGTCTTGCAGCCTTCGGCGCCGAGCAATTCGCTTTCCTTGCACGCCGCCGGCACCGCCGGCAGGGAGCCGAACCAGGCGGCCACATCGCCCTGGACCTTCGGTTGCAGCGACCAGTCCATCCATTTGTAGGCACAGTTCGGGTGCTTGGCCTCGGCGTGCAACATGGTGGTGTCGGCCCAGCCGGTGGCGCCTTCCTTCGGAATGGTCGAAGCAATCGGCTGTTTCTCGTTCTGCAGGCCGTTGACCTGATACGGCCAGGCGCTGGAGGCCACCACGCCTTCGTTCTTGAAGTCACTCATTTGCACGGTGGTGTCGTGCCAGTAGCGGTGGATCAGCGGTTGCTGGGCGCGCAGTAATTCGAGCACGGCCTTGTACTGGGTTTCGGTCAGTTCGTACGGGTTCTGGATGCCCAATTCCGGCTTGGTCGACTTGAGGTACAGCGCCGCGTCGGCGATGTAGATCGGGCCGTCGTACGCCTGCACGCGGCCTTTGTTCGGCTTACCGTCCGGCAGGTTCTGCGCGTCGAACAGCACATTCCAGCTGGTGGGTGCGGTCTTGAATACGTTGGTGTTGTACATCAATACGTTCGGGCCCCACTGGTACGGCGTGCCGTAGGTTTGCTGGCCAACCACGTACCATGGCGCGTCTTTCAGGCGGGGGTCGATGTTCTTCCAGTTGGGGATCAGCGCGGTATTGATCGGCTGCACGCGCTTGCCGACGATCAGCCGCAGCGAGGCATCGCCCGACGCGGTCACCAGGTCATAGCCACCCTTGGCCATCAGGCTGACCATTTCGTCAGAGGTGGCGGCGGTTTTCACGTTGACCTTGCAGCCGGTTTCCTTCTCGAAACCGCTGACCCAGTCGTAGGCCTTGTCGCTTTCGCCGCGTTCGATATAGCCAGGCCAGGCGACGATATCCAGTTGGCCTTCACCGGCACCCACCGCCTTGAGCGGTTCGGCGGCCTGGAGGCTGGCGCTGGCCAGCAGCGCGGTGGTCAGGGCACTGAGCAGTGCGGTCTTGTGCGCGGACATGGGGGTTCCCTCTTCTTTAATTATGGTCGGGGCAGTTTTTGAACCGGTAACGCATGAGCTTAGTTGTTGTTTTAAAGATGCTGGCCGTGGCGCGCCATGATGTGCCGCACCACGCTGTAGTCCTGCAGCGAATCGCTGGACAGATCCTTGCCATATCCCGAGCGCTTCAAGCCGCCGTGGGGCATTTCGCTGACCAGCATGAAATGACTGTTGATCCAGGTGCAGCCGTATTGCAGGCGCGAGGCCACTTGCATGGCCTTGTCCAGGTTCTGGGTCCACACCGACGAGGCCAGGCCGTATTCGGAGTCGTTGGCCCAGTCCACCGCCTGTTCCAGTTCGTCGAAGCGCGTCACCGTGACGACCGGGCCAAACACTTCGCGCTGCACGATTTCATCGTTCTGTTTGCAGCCGGCCAGCAGCGTCGGCTGGTAATAGAAGCCCGCGCCGGAATGCACGGCGGCGCCGGTGATGCGTTCGATATGCGGCTGGCCGAGGGCGCGTTCGACAAAGCTGGCCACGCGGTCGCGCTGGCGTGTGCTGATCAGCGGGCCGAGTTCGTTGTCGGCGTCGCGCTTGCCGGCAAAGCGCAGGCTGCTCACGGCGGCGCCAAGCTCAGCGACCAGTTTGTCGTGGATACCGGCCTGGGCGTAGATGCGGCACGCGGCGGTGCAGTCCTGGCCGGCGTTGTAGTAACCGTAGGCGCGCACACCCTCGACCACGGCTTGCAGGTCGGCGTCGTTGCACACGATCACCGGCGCCTTGCCGCCCAGTTCCAAGTGCGTGCGTTTCAGGGTCTTGGACGCGGCCTGCAGAATCTTCTGCCCGGTGACGATATCGCCGGTCAGCGAGACCATGCGCACTTTGGGGTGGCTGACCAGATGGCTGCCAACGCCTTCACCGCCGCCACACAAAATGTTGATCACACCGCGCGGCAACAGGTCTTTGAGCACCGGGGCAAGGGCGAGGATCGACAGTGGTGTGTGTTCCGATGGCTTGAACACCAGCGTATTGCCGGCGGCCAGCGCTGGAGCGATCTTCCACGCGGCCATCATCAGCGGGTAGTTCCACGGCGCAATCGAGGCCACCACGCCAATCGGATCGCGACGCACCATGCTGGTGTAGCCCGGCAGGTATTCGCCGCTCAGTTGCCCGGTCTGGCAACGCACCGCCCCGGCGAAAAAGCGGAACACATCGACGGTGGCGCTCAAGTCATCCTCGCGCGCCAGGTGCAACGGCTTGCCGCAGTTCAGGGATTCCAGGCGGGCCAGGTAGTCGGCTTGTTTTTCGATGGCGTCGGCAATGCCCAGCAAGATATTCGAGCGTTGCTGAGGCGTGGTGCGCGACCAGCCGGCAAAGGCGCGGTGGGCGGCGAGGATCGCGGTTTCCACCTGCTCGGTGCTGGCTTCGGCGATCTGGGTGAGCACTTCACCGGTGGCCGGGTTGAGGATCGGCTCGGCAAAACCCTGGCCCTGGACCAGTTCGCCGTCGATCAGCAATGCAGTGAGCAGCGGGGTGGGCGCGCCGGACATTTTTCGCGATCTCTTTTCTTGTGTGGCCATGGGCGTTCTCTTACGAGGGCCTGACCTTTCTCTTAGGGATAAGCAGAGACTAGAGGTCAGGCGCGAGGTCAACAAATACTAAATACCGAATGCAGCATTCGATTAAATAGATGGCTTGCGCGGGTGGGGCTGTTCGCGGGCGACTGTCAGGAATGGGTCCACCAGCGCCGGACGCGCCGTGCCACGGCGCCAGGCCAGGCCCACGTCGAGGGTCTGGCTGAGGTCGGCAATCGACCGCGCTTCGATAATGTCGCCCTCCAGCGACCAGGGACGGTAGGTCATGTCGGGTTGGATCGACACGCCCAGGCCTGCTGCCACCAGGCTGCGCACCGCTTCGGTGGAGGCGGTGCGCAGGGTCACGCGCGGTTGCAGGCCGGCGCTGGTCCACAGGCGCTGGGCGTTGTGGCCCATTTCATCGACGTTCAGCTGGATCAACGGTTCGCGCGCTACATCGGCCAGGTTGATGCTGTCGTGCTCCAGCAGCGGATGCTGTGCTGGCAGCCAAAGCCGGTGAGGGGAGTGGGTGAGCACTTCGGTCTGCAGGGCGTGGCGGTCTTCGAGGTTGGAGAGGATCAGTACGCCCACGTCGATTTCACCGCTGACCAGCAAATGCTCGATGTACGGCCGTTCGTCCTCCATCACGCGGATTTCCACGTTGGGGTAGGCGCGCTGGAAGCGGGTCAGCAAGTCGGCGAGATAGTAACCCGCCACCAGGCTGGTCACACCGATGATCAACTGCCCGGCGACCTGGTCGGTGCTCTGCTGCAGGCTGCGCTTGGCGTTGTCGACGGTGGCGAGAATCAAGTGCGCCTGGCGCAGGAACTGATGGCCCTGGTGGGTCAGGGTCATGCCCTTGGCGTGACGGTTGAACAGGTTGACGCCGATTTCCTGCTCCAGTTGCTGGATCGCCAGGGTCAGAGTCGACTGGGAGATAAACGCCGTCTGCGCGGCAGCGGAGATCGAGCCGGTCTCGGCCACGGCAATAAAATGCCGGATTTGACGCAAGGTCATCATGCTGGAATTACCAGTGGGGTGTTTTTATAGATTTACCCGAGTGTATATCGATTTAAGCGAAGGGCGACCGCGTTACATCTGGAAGCACTCTAGATCAGGGCTTTTTGGCACTTAGTTTTACGCTGGGGGCCTATTGGTCCTATGAACCCAAGTGTCTGGAGGCTGCGAATGAATACCCGTGGATTGCTCGATCAGTTGCTCAAGTCTGGCCAGGACATGCTGCAAAACAAGGCTGGCGGCCAGCGTAAACAGGACGACAAAGGTGCGCTGGGCGGTCTGCTCGGCGGTGGCGGCCTGGGCAGCCTGCTCGGGGGCGCCGGAGGCGGCGCCTTGGCGGCGGGGGCCATGGGCCTGCTGCTGGGCAACAAGAAGGCGCGCAAATTCGGCGGCAAGGCGCTGACCTACGGCGGTTTGGCAGCCTTGGGCGTCATCGCCTACAAGGCCTACGGCAACTGGCAGGCCAATCAGGCCAGCGCCCCCCAGGGCGAGCCACAGACCATCGACCGCCTGCCGCCGGCCCAGGTCGAGCAACACAGCCAGGGCATCCTCAAGGCGCTGGTCGCGGCGGCCAAGGCCGATGGCCATGTGGACGAGCGCGAGCGTGCGCTGATCGAAGGCGAATTCACCAAGCTGGACAACGATCGCGAGCTGCAAAGCTGGCTGCACGCCGAACTCAACAAACCCCTGGACCCGGCCGACGTGGCGCGAGCTGCCGGCACCCCGGAAATGGCGGCCGAGATGTATATCGCCAGCGTGATGCTGGTGGATGAGGAGAACTTCATGGAAAAGGCCTACCTTGACGAGCTGGCCCGCCAACTGAAGCTTGAGCCCGGCTTGAAGCTGGAACTGGAAAAACAGGTGCGGCTGAACGCGTAAAGACGGGGCGTGCAGCGATCAAAATGTGCGAGGGGGCTTGCCCCCCGATAGTGGTGTTTCAGTCTATTTACAGTTGGCTGGCACACCGCCATCGGGGGGCAAGCCCCCTCGCACATTTGCATTCTGTGGACGCTTCATCAAAACCCGTTGATTAATGAGGCCTTCTGCTCAGCTATACTCCCCTCCATTTGAATGGCCCTCCGAGGAATTACTGTGAAGAACTGGACCTTGCGCCAACGCATCCTGGCAAGTTTTGCGGTCATTATCGCCATCATGCTGTTAATGGTTGTGGTCTCCTATTCACGGTTGCTGAAGATCGAAACCAGTGAAGTCGCGGTGCGCGACGACGCGGTGCCCGGGGTCTACCTCAGTTCCATGATCCGCAGCGCGTGGGTCGACAGCTACCTGCAAACCCTGGAGTTGATCGGCCTGCGTGAAGACAAGGGCCTGACCGACACCGACAAGGCCGACTTCAAGTCCTATGAAGCGCGCATCCTGCAGCAGATGGCCAACTACCAGGCGACCATCAGTGGCGGCGACGACCAGGCCGAGTTCGATAAATTCGAAGCCCAGCACCAGGCTTACAACAAGGCGCTGGCTGCCGTCGTAGAGCGCCTGCAGAACAACGATTTGGCTGGGGCGCGCAAGCTGTTCGATACGCAGATGACGCCCAGCTGGGTCGCAGGCCGCATGAAGCTCAACGACATCATCACCGAGAACAAGAACGTCGCCGACCGTGCGACCAACGCGATCGATGATGCAGTCTCCGCCGCGAAAATCAGCATGTTTGTATCGCTGGCCCTGGCCATCCTCGCCGCCGGCTTGTGCGGCCTGCTGCTGATGCGCGCGATCATGGCGCCGATGCAGCGCATCGTCGATATCCTCGAAACCATGCGCGACGGCGACCTGAGCAAGCGCTTGAACCTGGAACGCAAGGACGAGTTCGGCGCGGTCGAAACCGGCTTCAACGACATGATGACCGAGCTCACGGCCCTGGTGTCCCAGGCCCAGCGCTCGTCGGTGCAGGTCACCACCTCGGTGACCGAGATTGCCGCCACCTCCAAGCAGCAACAGGCCACCGCCACCGAAACGGCCGCCACCACCACCGAGATCGGCGCTACCTCCCGCGAGATCGCGGCCACCTCCAAGGACCTGGTGCGCACCATGACCGAAGTGTCCACCGCCGCCGACCAGGCCTCGGTTGCCGCCGGTTCCGGCCAGCAAGGCCTGGCACGCATGGAAGAAACCATGCACTCGGTGATGGGCGCCGCCGACCTGGTCAACGCCAAGCTGGCGATCCTCAATGAGAAGGCCGGCAACATCAACCAGGTGGTGGTGACCATCGTCAAGGTCGCCGACCAGACCAACCTGTTGTCGCTGAATGCCGCCATCGAAGCCGAGAAGGCCGGTGAATACGGCCGCGGTTTTGCCGTGGTCGCCACCGAAGTACGCCGCCTCGCCGACCAGACTGCCGTGGCCACCTACGACATCGAACAGATGGTGCGCGAGATTCAGTCGGCAGTGTCGGCGGGTGTGATGGGCATGGACAAGTTCTCCGAAGAAGTGCGCCGTGGCATGTTTGAAGTGCAGCAAGTGGGCGAGCAACTGTCGCAGATCATCCACCAGGTACAGGCGCTGGCGCCGCGGGTGTTGATGGTCAATGAAGGCATGCAGGCCCAGGCCACCGGTGCCGAGCAGATCAACCACGCCCTGGTGCAACTGGGCGATGCCAGCAGCCAGACCGTCGAGTCCCTGCGCCAGGCCAGCTTTGCTATCGATGAGCTGAGCCAGGTGGCGGTCGGTCTGCGCAGCGGCGTGTCGCGTTTCAAAGTCTGATGAGCGACCTCGCGGCTAAACGCGGCGCCGTCCCGGCAGCGAAAAAGGCGTTGTTCCTGGTGTTCCACATCGGCAATGAACGTTATGCCCTCAAGGCCACGGAAGTGGCCGAAGTATTGCCGCGCCTGCCATTGAAACCGATTGCCCATGCACCGCTGTGGGTGGCGGGCATCTTTGCCCATCGCGGCGCGCTGGTGCCGGTGATCGACCTCAGCGCCCTGACCTTCGGCACCGCCGCCCAGGCGCGTACCAGCACACGGCTGGTGCTGGTCAATTACCAGCCCGAGCCCTGGCGCGAGCCGCGTTGGCTGGGGTTGATCCTCGAACAGGCCACCGACACCCTGCGCTGCGACCCGGCGCAGTTCCAGCCCTATGGCCTGGACAACCGCCAGGCGCCGTACCTGGGGCCGGTGCGCGAAGATGCGCTGGGCCTGATGCAATGGATCGGCGTGAATGACCTGCTGACCGAAGACGTGCGCGCCGTGCTGTTTTGCCCCGAGTTGAGCCTATGAGCCACGACCCGCGTTTCTTTGCCTTCCTGAAAGAGCGCATCGGCCTGGACGTTGCCTCGGTCGGCGAAGCCATTATCGAGCGGGCGGTGCGCCAACGCACTCAGGCGGCCAACGCGCAGACCCCCGGCGAATATTGGCAGCACCTGCAAAGCTCCGAGGATGAACAGCAAGCGCTGATCGAAGCAGTGATCGTCCCGGAAACCTGGTTTTTCCGTTATCCAGAATCCTTTGTGACCCTGGCCCGCCTGGCCAAGGCGCGCTTGGCCGAGATCAAGCAGATGCGCGCACTGCGCATCCTCAGCCTGCCGTGCTCCACCGGTGAAGAACCTTATTCGATCGCCATGGCCTTGCTGGATGCCGGGTTGGCGCCGCATCAGTTCAAGGTGCAGGGCCTGGATGTCAGCCCGTTGTCGGTGGAGCGCGCGCGGCGTGGGGTGTATGGCAAAAACTCCTTTCGCGGCGGCGATATCGCCTTCCGTGACCGCCATTTCACCGAACACAGCGACGGTTATCACATTGCCGAGCGCGTGCGCGAACAGGTGCGCCTGCAAGTCGGCAACCTGCTCGACCCGACACTGCTGGCCAATGAGGCGAGCTACGATTTCGTGTTCTGCCGCAACTTGCTGATCTATTTCGACCAGCCGACCCAGAAACAAGTGTTCGACGTGCTCAAGGGCCTGACCCATGTGGACGGCGTGCTGTTTATCGGTCCGGCCGAGGGCAGCCTGTTGGGGCGCCATGGCATGCGTTCGATTGGTGTGCCGCAGTCGTTTGCGTTCAGTCGGCATGCCGAGCCGGTCAAGCCCGAACCGGTGTTTGTGCCCGTGCCTGCACCGGTGCCACAGCGCAGTGCCGCACCGATCCCGGTCAAGCCGAGGCCGTTCAGCGGTGGCAGTGCCCAGGCAGTGCCGATCAAGGCACCGCACACCGATGCGGGCGACTTGCTGAGCCGCATCGCCACCCTGGCCAACGAAGGCAAAAGCGCTGACGCCCGTGCTGCATGCGAACAGTATTTGAGTAACCATCCGCCGGCCGCCCAGGTGTTCTACTGGCTGGGGTTGCTCAGCGACGTGGCCGGCAGTGCCCTGGAAGCCCAGGGTTATTATCGAAAAGCCTTGTACCTGGAACCCCAGCACCCGCAGGCTTTGATGCACCTGGCCGCGTTGCTCGAGTCCCAGGGCGACAGTGCGGGGGCGCGCCGCTTGCAGGCGCGGGCCGCGCGCAGTGAGCGAGCTGACAGTGAGTCCAAACGATGAGTAACACCGACGCGCTCGATACCGCAGGGCTGGACCTGACCTTGGCCGACACCCAGGCCATCGACGATTGCTGGAACCGCATCGGCATCCACGGCGACAAGTCCTGCCCGCTGCTGGCGGACCATATTCACTGCCGTAACTGCTCGGTGTACTCGGCAGCGGCCACACGTTTGCTGGACCGCTACGCCTTGCAGCAGGACGCGCATCGCCCGCATGCCGTCGTGGAACTGGGCGAAGACGTGGTCACCCGCTCCCTGCTGATGTTCCGCCTCGGTGAGGAATGGCTGGGCATCGCCACCCGCTGCCTGGTGGAAGTCGCGCCGCTGCAACCGATTCACTCGCTGCCGCACCAACGTTCCCGCGCCTTGCTCGGCGTGGCCAATGTCCGTGGTGCGCTGGTGGCGTGCCTGTCGCTGGTGGAACTGCTGGGCCTGGATGCCACCAGTAACGGCGCAAGCGGTGGGCGCATCATGCCGCGCATGTTGATCATCGCCGCGCAGGATGGCCCGGTGGTGGTGCCGGTGGATGAAGTCGACGGCATCCATGCCATCGATGAGCGCACCTTGAAGGCCGCCTCGGTCTCGGGCACCCAGGCCAGTGCGCGCTACACCCAAGGCGTGTTGCAGTGGAAAGGCCGCAGCCTGCGTTGGCTGGACGAGGCGCAATTGTTGTCTGCCGTGACCCGGAGCCTCACATGACCCCCGACCAGATGCGCGATGCCTCGCTGCTGGAACTGTTCAGCCTGGAAGCCGACGCCCAGACCCAGGTATTGAGCGCGGGCCTGCTGGCCCTGGAACGCAACCCGACCCAGGCCGACCAGCTCGAAGCGTGCATGCGCGCGGCGCACTCGCTCAAAGGCGCGGCGCGCATTGTTGGAGTGGACGCCGGGGTCAGTGTGTCCCACGTCATGGAGGATTGCCTGGTCAGTGCCCAGGAAAGCCGCCTGTATTTGCAACCCGAACATATTGATGCGCTGTTGCAAGGCACCGACCTGCTGATGCGCATCGCGACGCCGGGCAATGATGTGGGGCCGGCGGATATCGAAGCCTATGTGGCGCTGATGGAGCGTTTGCTCGACCCGTCCCAGGCGCCTGTCAAAGCGGCGCCTGCGCCAGAACCGGCACCTATCGTCGAAGCGCCGCTGCCGGAGCCCGAACCCGAGCTTGCGCTGCCGATGGTCGCCGAGCCGCCACGCCAGAACAAACGCATGACCGAAGGCGGCGAGCGCGTACTGCGGGTGACCGCCGAGCGCTTGAACAGCCTGCTGGACCTGTCGAGCAAATCCCTGGTGGAAACCCAGCGGCTCAAACCGTATCTGGCGAGCCTGCAACGCCTCAAGCGCATTCAGAGCCAGAGCGTGCGCGCGCTGGATACCCTGGGCGGGCAACTCAAGACTCAACATCTGCCCCTCGAAGCCCAGGAAGCCCTGGCCGACACCCGCCGCCTGCTCAGCGAAGCCCAGGCCCTGCTGGCGGAAAAAACCGCCGAGCTGGACGAGTTCGGCTGGCAGGCCGGCCAGCGTGCGCAAGTGCTGTATGACACCGCGCTGGCCTGTCGCATGCGCCCATTTGCCGATGTGCTGGCCGGGCAAGTGCGCATGGTGCGCGACCTCGGTCGCAGCCTCGGTAAGCAAGTGCGCCTGGAGATCGAAGGCGAAAAGACCCAGGTCGACCGCGACGTGCTGGAAAAGCTTGAAGCACCGCTCACTCATTTATTGCGCAACGCTGTCGACCACGGCATCGAAATGCCTGAGCAACGCCTGTTGGCGGGCAAGCCGGCAGAAGGCGTGATCTGCCTGCGTGCCTCCCATCAAGCCGGGTTGCTGGTGCTGGAATTGAGCGATGACGGCAATGGCGTCGACCTGGAGCGCCTGCGCGGTACCATCGTCGACCGGCACCTGTCGCCGCTGGAAACCGCCCTGCGCCTGAGTGAAGAAGAGCTGCTGACATTCCTGTTCCTGCCGGGGTTCAGCCTGCGCGACAAGGTCACCGAAGTGTCCGGGCGCGGCGTCGGCCTGGATGCGGTGCAGCATATGGTTCGCCAACTGCGCGGTGCGGTGGTGCTGGAGCAGACGGCGGGGCAGGGCAGTCGTTTTCACCTGGAAGTGCCGCTGACCCTGTCGGTGGTGCGCAGCCTGGTGGTGGAAGTCGGCGAAGAAGCCTACGCGTTCCCGCTGGCCCATATCGAACGCATGTGCGACCTGGCGCCCGACGACATCGTGCAACTGGAGGGTCGCCAGCATTTCTGGCACGAGGGCCGGCATGTCGGGCTGGTCGCCGCCAGCCAGTTGTTGCAACGCCCGGCGGGACAGAGTCAGTCGGACACCCTGAAAGTGGTGGTGATCCGCGAGCGTGATGCGGTGTACGGGATTGCCGTGGAGCGCTTTATCGGCGAGCGTACGCTGGTGGTGCTGCCGCTGGATGATCGCCTGGGCAAGGTCCAGGATATTTCTGCCGGTGCATTGCTGGACGACGGCTCGGTGGTGTTGATCGTCGACGTCGAAGATATGCTGCGTTCGGTGGACAAGTTGCTCAACACCGGCCGATTGGAACGCATTGCCCGGCGCAGCCAGCAAACCACCGAGGCACCGCGCAAGCGGGTGCTGGTGGTGGATGACTCGCTGACCGTGCGCGAACTGCAACGCAAATTGCTGCTCAATCGGGGTTATGAAGTGGCCGTGGCGGTCGATGGCATGGACGGCTGGAACGCCTTGCGCTCCGAAGACTTTGACCTGTTGATCACTGATATTGATATGCCTCGTATGGACGGTATTGAATTGGTCACACTCTTGCGCCGTGACAGTCGCCTGCAATCGTTGCCGGTGATGGTGGTTTCGTACAAGGATCGCGAAGAAGACCGACGTCGTGGACTGGACGCCGGCGCCGACTATTATTTAGCCAAAGCCAGTTTCCACGATGACGCCCTGCTGGACGCCGTAGTGGAACTGATCGGAGGCGCGCGGGCATGAGGATTGCGATCGTCAATGACATGCCCCTGGCGGTAGAGGCCTTGCGCCGCGCCTTGAGTTTCGAGCCCGCGCACGAAGTGGTGTGGGTGGCCAGCAATGGTCTTGAAGCGGTGCAACGCTGTGCAGAACTGACCCCGGACCTGATCCTGATGGACCTGATCATGCCGGTGATGGATGGCGTGGAGGCTACCCGCCAGATCATGGCCGAGACCCCGTGCGCCATCGTCATCGTGACCGTCGACCGCCAGGCCAACGTCAGTCGGGTGTTCGAAGCCATGGGCCATGGCGCCCTGGACGTGGTGGACACGCCGACCCTAGGCGTGGGCAACCCCAAGGATGCAGCGGCGCCGCTGCTGCGCAAGATCCTCAATATCGGCTGGCTGATCGGCCAGCGTGGCAGCCGTGTACGCGCCGAAACCGTCGCGCCGCGCATGACCGGCAAACGCCAGAGCCTGGTGGCCATCGGGTCTTCGGCGGGTGGCCCGGCTGCCCTGGAAATCCTGCTCAAGGGCTTGCCCCGGGACTTTCCCGCCGCCATCGTGCTGGTGCAGCATGTGGACCAGGTGTTCGCCGCTGGCATGGCCGAATGGCTGAGCAGCGCCTCCGGCCTGCCGGTACGCCTGGCCCGTGAAGGCGAGCCGCCGCAAAGCGGCGTGGTCCTGCTGGCCGGCACCAACCACCACATTCGTTTACTGAAGAATGGCACGCTAGCCTATACCGCAGAGCCGGTGAACGAGATTTACCGGCCGTCGATCGACGTGTTTTTCGAAAGCGTGGCCAGCCACTGGAATGGCGATGCCGTCGGCGTACTGCTGACTGGCATGGGGCGCGACGGGGCCCAGGGCCTCAAATTGCTGCGTGAACAAGGTTATTTGACCATCGCCCAGGATCAGCACAGCTCGGCGGTGTACGGCATGCCCAAAGCGGCGGCGGCGATTGATGCTGCTGTTGAAATTCGCCCACTGGACAGGATTGCGCCCCGATTGCTGGAGGTCTTTGCCAGATGAACAAGGCCTCTCGCGGTGCTGGCTTGCAGGTAGTAATTCAGGTGACTGCACATGAATGATTTACAGATCGACGACATCAAGACCGACGAAAATGCCGCCATGGTGTTGCTGGTCGACGACCAGGCCATGATCGGCGAAGCCGTGCGGCGTGGCTTGGCCCATGAAGAAAACATCGACTTCCACTTCTGCGCCGATCCGCACCAGGCGATTGCCCAGGCGATCCGCATCAAGCCGACCGTTATCCTGCAAGACCTGGTTATGCCCGGCCTCGACGGCCTGACCCTGGTGCGCGAATACCGCAACCACCCGGCCACGCAGAACATCCCGATCATCGTGCTTTCGACCAAGGAAGATCCGCTGATCAAGAGTGCGGCGTTTTCGGCGGGGGCCAATGATTACCTGGTCAAGCTGCCGGATAACATCGAGCTGGTGGCGCGCATTCGCTATCACTCGCGTTCGTACATGACCTTGTTGCAACGGGATGCCGCCTATCGTGCGTTGCGGGTCAGCCAACAACAACTGTTGGACACCAACCTGGTGCTGCAACGGCTGATGAACTCCGATGGCCTGACCGGGTTGTCCAACCGTCGTCACTTTGATGAATACCTGGAGCTGGAATGGCGGCGTGCCATGCGTGACCAGACTCAGTTGTCGTTGTTGATGATTGATGTGGATTTCTTCAAGACCTACAACGATAGTTTTGGGCATGTTGAAGGTGACGAGGCGTTGCGCAAGGTTGCGGCGACCATCCGTGAGGCCAGCAGTCGGCCATCGGATTTGCCGGCGCGTTATGGCGGTGAGGAGTTTGCCCTGGTGCTGCCTAATACCTCGCCGGGTGGGGCGCGGTTGGTGGCTGAGAAGCTGCGCATGGCGGTTGCTGCGTTGAAGATTCCGCACATTGCGCCGACCGAGGGGGCCAGCCTTACGATTAGCATTGGTCTGTCCACGATGACGCCGCAGCAGGGGACGGATTGTCGGCAGGTGATTGTGGCGGCGGACAAGGGGTTGTATACGGCCAAGCATAATGGGCGCAATCAGGTCGGTATCGAGTGACCTGAAGTCGTACCCCATTCAATGTGGGAGGGGGCTTGCCCCCGATAGCTCTGGGTCAGTCACAACATCATTGACTGACAGGCTGCCATCGGGGGCAAGCCCCCTCCCACATTGGGATCTTCATGGGTCTTGGGTTGTGTACAAATCCTGCCTTTTCGCCCAGCGGACTGCCGCTCCCCCCCATTTGCCGTTATACTCGCCGGCTTTCAAAAGTTCGCCAACGAGTGCTGCCCGCCATGGAAATCAACCCGATCCTTAACACCATCAAGGACCTGTCCGAGCGCTCCGAAACTATTCGGGGGTATCTTTGACTACGATCAAAAGCATGAGCGTCTGACCGAAGTCAATCGCGAGCTTGAAGATCCTGCTGTCTGGAACAAACCTGAATACGCCCAGGAACTGGGCCGCGAGCGCGCTGCGCTGGCGCAGATCGTCGATACCTTAGACGAGCTGAACACCGGTCTGGCCGATTGCCGTGACCTGCTGGACATGGCCGTCGAAGAAAACGACGAAGGCGCAGTGGGCGATGTCGTCGCCGAGCTGGCCCGTCTCGAGGAAAACCTCGCCAAGCTCGAATTCCGCCGCATGTTCAGCCATGAAATGGACCCGAACAACGCCTACCTGGACATCCAGGCCGGTTCCGGTGGCACCGAGGCACAGGACTGGGCCAACATCCTGCTGCGCATGTACCTGCGTTGGGCGGACAAGCGCGGTTTCGAAGCGACGATCATGGAACTGTCCGCCGGTGAAGTCGCCGGGATCAAGGGCGCGACCGTGCACATCAAGGGTGAGTACGCCTTTGGCTGGCTGCGTACCGAAATCGGCGTGCACCGCCTGGTGCGCAAGAGCCCGTTCGACTCCGGCAACCGTCGCCACACCTCGTTCTCCGCTGTTTTCGTCTCGCCAGAGATCGACGACAAGGTGGAAATCGAGATCAACCCGGCCGACCTGCGCATCGACACCTACCGCTCCTCCGGTGCCGGTGGCCAGCACGTAAACACCACCGACTCGGCCGTACGTATTACCCACGTACCGACCAACACCGTGGTCAGCTGCCAGAACGAACGTTCCCAGCACGCCAACAAGGACACCGCCATGAAAATGCTGCGGGCCAAGTTGTATGAGCAGGAAATGCAGAAGCGCAACGCCGCTTCCCAGGCGCTGGAAGACACCAAGTCGGATATCGGCTGGGGTCACCAGATCCGCTCTTATGTGCTCGATGCGTCGCGGATCAAGGATCTGCGCACTAACATCGAACGCAGCGACTGTGACAAGGTGCTCGACGGCGATATCGACGAATACCTGGAAGCCAGCCTGAAATCTGGCCTGTAACACATGCAATGCGGGATTGCCTGGCACCCCTCGAACCCTGTGGGAGCGGGCTTGCCCGCGATCCCCAGCCGCAGGCTGGGGCAACGAACCTGATGGAAAATCTAAAGACATGAGCGACCAACAACTCGACCCGCAAGCCCTGCAACAGGAAGAAAACTCCCTGATCGCCCTGCGCAAGGAAAAGCTTGCTGCCGAGCGCGCCAAGGGCAATGCCTTCCCCAACGACTTCCGCCGCGAAAACTACTGCGATGCCTTGCAGAAGCAGTACGCGGACAAGACCAAGGAAGAGCTGGCAGAGGCTGCGATCCCGGTCAAGGTGGCAGGTCGCATCATGCTCAACCGTGGCTCGTTCATGGTGATCCAGGACATGACCGGGCGTATCCAGGTCTACGTCAACCGCAAGACCTTGTCGGAAGAAACCCTGGCCTCGGTGAAAACCTGGGACATGGGCGACATCATCGCCGCCGAAGGCACCCTGGCCCGTTCTGGCAAGGGTGACCTGTACGTGGAAATGACCAGCGTACGCCTGCTGACCAAGTCGCTGCGCCCACTGCCGGACAAGCACCACGGCCTGACCGACACCGAACAGCGCTACCGCCAGCGCTACGTTGACCTGATCGTCAACGAAGAGGTGCGCCAGACCTTCCGCGTGCGTTCGCAAGTGATCGCACACATCCGCAGCTTTCTGATGAAGCGCGACTTCCTCGAAGTCGAAACGCCGATGCTGCAGACCATTCCCGGCGGCGCCGCTGCCAAGCCGTTCGAAACCCACCACAACGCCCTGGACATGGAAATGTTCCTGCGTATCGCGCCCGAGCTGTACCTCAAGCGCCTGGTGGTTGGCGGCTTCGAAAAAGTCTTCGAGATCAACCGCAACTTCCGTAACGAAGGCGTTTCGACCCGTCACAACCCTGAATTCACCATGTTGGAGTTCTACCAGGCCTACGCCGACTACGAAGACAACATGGACCTGACCGAAGAACTGTTCCGCGAACTGGCGCAGCTGGTCCTGGGCAGCACCGACGTGCCGTATGGCGACAAGGTGTTCCACTTCGGCGAGCCGTTCGTGCGCCTGTCGGTGTTTGATTCGATCCTCAAGTACAACCCTGAGCTGACTGCCGACGACCTGAACGACATCGACAAGGCCCGTGCCATCGCCAAGAAAGCCGGCGCCAAGGTGCTGGGCTTCGAAGGCCTGGGCAAATTGCAGGTGATGATTTTCGAAGAGTTGGTGGAGCACAAGCTGGAACAGCCGCACTTCATTACCCAGTACCCGTTCGAAGTGTCGCCGCTGGCCCGTCGTAACGACGACAACCCGAACGTCACTGACCGTTTCGAGCTGTTCATCGGCGGCCGTGAGATCGCCAACGCCTACTCCGAGTTGAACGACGCGGAAGACCAGGCCGAGCGTTTCATGGCCCAGGTGGCCGATAAAGACGCCGGCGACGACGAAGCCATGCACTACGACGCCGACTTCGTCCGCGCCCTGGAGTACGGCATGCCGCCGACCGCCGGTGAAGGGATCGGCATCGACCGCTTGGTGATGCTGTTGACCAACTCGCCGTCGATCCGCGACGTGATCTTGTTCCCGCACATGCGGCCACAAGCGTAACCGTAGCGAAATCCGAAGCCGCCTTTTATAAGGCGGCTTTTTTATGCGGCGTTAATAAGCGTCAAGCAAACAGCGCCAGGAGATCGTTCCCACGCTCGGCGTGGTAACGCATACCGTGACGCTCCGCGTCACCTAATAAGGAAATCTGTCGTGAACCGCGTAACCGCTCAAGAAGGCGCCGCCGGCATTGCCGCTGCCGTGGCTGAAAGCGTCCAGTACCAGGGCCGCAAGGCCAGTCGTCGGGGCAGCGAGCAACGCAGGCAAGACATTCTCGATGCGGCCATGCGCATCGTGGTACGTGACGGCGTACGGGCCGTGCGCCATCGAGCGGTGGCAGCGGAGGCGGGCGTGCCCCTGTCGGCTACCACCTATTACTTCAAGGACATCGATGATCTGCTCACCGATACCTTCGCCCAATACGTCGAACGCAGCGCCGCGTTCATGGGCAAGCTGTGGGTGCGTAACGAAGGCTTGCTGCGCGAAATGGTCGCCTATGGGGATGGCAGCCCCGAATCACGCTCACAGTTGGCCGATGATATTGCACGGCTGACCGCTGATTACGTCTTGCGCCAATTGACCAACCGCCGTGAGCACTTGATGGCTGAGCAGGCGTTTCGCCAGGAAGCCTTGCTCAACCCGCGCCTGGCGGAGTTGGTGCGTTCCCACCAGCAGATTCTGTTGCAGGGCACCGGGCAGTTCTTCCAGGTGCTGGGCTCGCGCGAGCCGCAACAGGATGCCAAAGTGTTGACGGCGATAATCAGTCGGATGGAATATCAGGGCCTGCTGGGCAGTGCAGAGCCTCTGACCGGTGAAGAGATGCTTGAAATCCTCAAGCGCTATATGCATTTGGTGTTGGCCTCGGTCTGACACCGGGGGATGTCCAATGAAAGCCTGGCGTGTGGTTGCAATCGCCTTGTCGTTCCTGCTGCTCAGCGGTTGCCTGGTGACCTTCAAGGACCCGCTGCCGGCCCATGACGCCGCCCCGCCGGCCCTGCTGGGCCAATGGTCGAGCAAAAATGCCTGGGGCGAGCCGCTCAACCTGCATATCAGCGCCGTCGGTGAACACCGCTATAAAGCCGTGAGCTACCCTACAGCCAAGCCCGGCCAGCGTGACGAATACCGGTTTACCGTTTCGCGCCATGGCAGCCGCTGGTATTTGTCGGCGCCGCTGCCGGCCAAGCTCGGTGGGCATTTCATCCTGGCGGGGTTTGAGATCAACGAAAAGCACGAATTGGTGGTCTACACCCTCGACCTTGAGCAGATCCACCAAGCGATAGACCAACAGGCGTTGCACGGCAGCACCGTGGACACGGTCGAGGGCGCCGGGGTGTTGGTCGACAGCCCCTTGGACCAGGTGTTTGCGTACCTGGATGACCCGGCCAATGCCGATGTATTCGTGGAAGCCGTGCGCTACCAGCGCGCGGGCCAATAACGTTTAAAGAGGAAGCACCGGGTGGACGATTACCAGCAGACGATACGCACCTTGTCTGATCGCATTGTGCTGGCGCAAACACCGATTCGCGTCCTCGACGCCGTGAAGTGGGACGAGAATATTCGCCAGGGGTTCCTCAAGGCCAAGGGCAAGGAAATGCCGGCGGTGAGCCGTGACTATTACCTCAATCGACCGCTGTCGTTCGACTCCAGCGCGGTGAAGCTGGAGTTCCAGAACATCGAGCGCGACATCACCCGTCGCCTCGGCCAGTTCAGCCCGGTGGGGCAGATCATGCGCCGCATGTGCAAGGAGTACCGCATGGTGGTGCGTATGCTCGAAGCGCGTGGTACCGAGGATTTCGGCCTGATCTCCCAGGAATTGTACGGCGCTGCCTCCGATGCGTTTCACGCCGGCGACCCGACCCTGGCTGACTTGGGGCTGATGCTGTCCGATTACCTGAACAATATAGACGGCCGAGGCGACTTGAAGGACGAGGCCAAGACCCTCACCGCCAAGGACGCCGTCGCCCTGCTGCAAACCCGCCTGAACAAGGTGTTCGGCGAGGCCGAAGAGACCATCCGCGTGTTCGAGTCCGACGGTATTGTCGCTGACGCCGCAGCGGGCGCCGACTACATCAAGATCCGCGCCGACGCGATGTTCAACGACCGCGACGTGCGCGCCCTGGAAGTGCATGAAGGCCTGGTGCATGTGGGCACTACCCTCAATGGCCAGAACCAGCCGATCTGCACCTTCCTGTCCAAGGGGCCGCCCTCGTCCACCGTGACCCAGGAAGGCCTGGCGATTTTGATGGAGATCATCACCTTCGCCTCCTACCCGAGTCGCCTGCGCAAGCTGACCAACCGCACCCGTGCCATTCATATGGTGGAAGAGGGCGCCGACTTCCTGCAGGTGTTCGAGTTCTTTCGCGAGCAAGGCTTCGAGATGGCTGAAAGCTACGGCAACGCCAGTCGTGTTTTCCGTGGTTCGGTGCCGACCGGTCTGCCGTTCACCAAGGACCTGTCCTACCTCAAAGGCTTTATCATGGTCTACAACTACATCCAGCTGGCCGTGCGCAAAGGCAAGCTGGAACAAGTGCCGCTGCTGTTCTGCGGCAAGACCACCCTGGAAGACATGCGCACCCTGCGCCAACTGGTCGATGAAGGCCTGGTGGTGCCGCCCAAGTACCTGCCAGAGCAATTCCGCGACATGAACGCGCTGGCGGCCTGGATGTGCTTCTCCAACTTCCTCAACCACCTGAGCCTGGATCGGATCGAGGCGGATTACTCCAATATCCTTTAAACCGTGCTATTCGCGAGGCTTCAACGGATGAGAATCCTCGGCATTCTGTGCCTGCTACTCACATTGAACGGCTGCAGTTCCCTGCTGTTCTACCCCGAGCCCGGCCTGCCGTTCACGCCGGAAAAAGCTCATCTTCAATACCGTGACGTCACCCTCACCACTGCCGACGGTGTAAAGCTCAACGCCTGGTGGCTACCGGCCAAACCCGGCGTGCCACTCAAGGGGACGGTGCTGCACCTGCATGGCAACGGCGGCAACCTGGCCTGGCATCTGGGCGGCAGCTGGTGGTTGCCCGAGCAGGGCTACCAAGTGCTGTTGGTGGACTATCGCGGTTATGGCTTGTCGGAGGGGAAGCCGTCATTACCGGCGATCTATCAGGATGTGGACGCGGCGTTCCAATGGATCGACAAGGCCCCCGAAACCCAGGGCCAGCCGTTGATAGTGCTGGGTCAGAGCCTGGGCGGCGCATTGGCGGTGCACTACCTGGCCGCCCACCCGGAGCGCCAATCGCGGCTCAAGGCGCTGGTGCTGGACGGCGTGCCCGCCAGTTATCGTGACGTAGGACAATTCGCCCTGAGCACCTCCTGGTTAACATGGCCGTTTCAGGTGCCGTTGTCCTGGCTGGTCCCGGACGCCGACAGTGCCATCCATGCCATGCCCCAGCTGACAGGTGTACCCAAGCTGCTGTTCCACAGCCTGGATGACCCGATCGTGCCGGTGACCAACGGGATCCGCCTGTACCAGGCCGCACCGCCACCCAGGGTGTTACAGCTGACCCGAGGCGGCCATGTGCAGACCTTTGCCGACAAGACCTGGCAAACCGTGATGCTGCGTTACCTGGATGACCCTCAGCACTTCAATGGACTGCGCCGCCTGGGCGAAATCCCGAATTACCCGATTCCTAACGTTGACTCATCAGAGAGCCCGCAATGAGCGAAGAACGCAACATGATCCCGCTGATCCTCACCGGTATCGGCACCATCATCGGTACTGTCGGTTGCCTGTGGTACTACGGCTACCTGCACTTCGCCAAGCCGGAAGATGCGTTGTTGCTCAGCGACTTCACCATGCTCAAGACCGTGCCCGGCGAGGACTACAAGATCTCCCTGACGCCAGCCGCCCAAGTGGCGCAATGCGTGGATGGTGTACTGGTGATGTTCGACACTGAGCAGAAAGGCCTGAGCGGTGTGCTGGTGAATAACAAGAAGCAGGCCGTGCGATGCATGGGGCAGGAAACACCACAACTCCAGCAGTAAGCCGGATGTACCGCGCCTGAAATATCTGGAACCGTTTTGCGTAACAGACCACTCATTGGCGTGTCAGCGTTCATGGTGAGATTTGCGAACCGCCAGCCAGGGGAGTGTCATGGTCAAGTTGGGTGAGATAAGTGCGATAGACAGGTGGTTGGAGATGTCCAGGATGCAGGAGCTCGTTGAAGCGCTCCGTGGAGGCGTCGACGATACCGCGCAAAAGGAGCAGGGGGAGCAGTACCAAGAGAAACCTGGCTATGCAGGTTTCGAGAGCGACAAGTGTCCAATCAAATTCTAAGTGTAAAAAAAACCCACCGTTTCTGGTGGGTTTTTTCTATCCAAACAATCAGTTAGCGACGGACGACCGTGGCTTGACCGGCTGGTTGTCATTGGAGATGGTTACTTCGACGCGACGGTTCATGGCACGACCAGATACGCTACCGTTATCGGCAACCGGGTATTCCTTGCCATAGCCCTGGGTCACGATGCGCGAGATATCCACGCCCTGTTGTGCCAGTGCACGTTGTACGGAGGCTGCACGACGCTCGGACAGGCTCTGGTTGTACGAATCGGAACCGGTGCTGTCGGTGTAGCCTTCGACGATCACCTTACGGTCCGGGTTATCGCGCAGGAACTGCGCCAGCTTGGTGATGTTCACCAGGCCGCTGGATTTCAGGTCGGACTTGTTGGTGGCAAACAGCACGTCACCGAAGGTCACCAGGGTGCCGCGATCAGTCTGCTTGGCGTTCAAGCTGTCCTGCAGTTGCTTGATCTGCGCATCACGGGCGTCGAGCAGGGCGCGGGCGCGTTCGTCACCGGCGTTTTTCAGCTTGGCTTCGGATTCGCGCAGCACGATGGTGTCTTTGGCTACTTCAACGCGCTGGTTGGTCAGGTAGGCCAGTTGGTCGACCTTCTTCTGATCTTCCTTGTCGCGGTATGCCTTGTCAGCCTTGTCCAGCCAATCGCTGGCGTCTTTGGTTTCCAGCGCCGCGAGCTTGGTGGCCTGCGGGTTGGTCTGCAGGGACGAGAAGTTGGTCCGTGCGTTTTCCAGGTTCGCGTTAGGCGGGGTGGAGCAGGCCGCCAGGGCAACGCTCATCGCCAGCAGGGCAGGGATCATCAATTGTTTACGCATAGTCGTGTCGTCCTTTCAATTCGATATCGGGTGCAATGCAATCAGGGGCGGCGGCTTATTTCTGCTGGATAGCAGCCGGGCGCATGCCTTCCTGACGCAGCTCCTGAACAGCTTTCTGGGAGTCCTTCACAGCCTGTTCGGCCTTAGCGGCCTGGGATTTACGCTCAGCGACACGAGCGTCCCACTCGGCTTGTTCGGCCAGGCGACGGGCTTCGTCGTAGTTCTTGTCGTGCATGGCAATCTCGGCTTGCTTGAGCTTGTCCTGAGCCGACTTCATTTCTACCGCTGCGTACTCGGTGCCGCCGGCGCTGACAGCGCTGTTCACCGCAGATTGGGTCACGGCGTACTGCTCGGTCGGAGGGTTGCCGGCGCAGCCCGCCAGAACGAAGCTGGTGCCGATTGCCAGCGCGGCCAATTTGAGCCCGCGCAGGTGGTTAAACGAGGATTTGGCAGTGCTGGTCTTCATCGTCTTCAACTCCATTGGATAACTCCTGAAAAACATCAAAATCCATGTCACTGGTCTGCGGCTGGGGGCTTGGCACTGATGCACAAATTGCCCTTTAAAACGGCCGTTCCAAGTGATGGCTTACTGGCTGTGACCGGAGGCTTTTTTCAAAAGTTCAGAGAAGATGGCGATTTGCCTAAAAAAATATCTGACTGTTTGGTCAGCGAAAAAACTTGGAACTTCTGCGTTGCGCAGCGGTACGCCGGGCTCGTAAAGAGCCCGGAATACAAGGGGTTTGCGCTAGGGTTTCAGTGTTTCGGTTTGTCGCCACTCGCTGATAAGTCATGCAGATAGCGACGCGACAGCGTCAGAAAGCGCGGAGTAGGGCCGACATCTTCATAGAGCGGGTCGCCCTCTTCATCGGTGGCGATCACCTGCTGCCCCTTGATGTATGGAAAGCTGGCTTCCAGCTCTTCCAGTGCGGCGCCGATCAGTTCGCCGAGCAGTTCTTCGGTGCTGCGCTTGGGGTACATCTCGGCGATCGCTGCCAGGCGTGCCGCAGCTTCCACATCCAGATGGATGGCGTACTCGGTCTTGGTCAGGCGACCCTTGGCATTCTCTTCCCAGTGCTGGGCCAGTTCTCGGATTTTCATGGCAACCTCAATAAAGCCCGCGATAGCAGGCGGTGATGAGTGACCCGCCGTCCGCGTGGATAAACGCGGCGACTTAGTGTTGAGACTAGCTGCAACTCACAAGGTTTAAAGTCTTGTCATAAATGAGCGCTGGCGGCACTCTGGCAAACCTGCGCGTCCCGGATTTCTGGCTGGAGATTGGCTGATGAGTGATATCGATGCACGCTTGCGTGAGGATGTTCACCTGCTGGGTGAGCTGTTGGGCAACACTATTCGAGAGCAGTATGGCGACGATTTCCTCGACAAGATCGAGCAGATCCGCAAGGGCGCCAAGGCCGACCGCCGTGGCGCAGGCGATGAACTGAGCACCAGCCTCAACCAGTTGCAGGAAGATGAACTGCTGCCGGTGGCCCGTGCTTTCAACCAGTTCCTTAACCTGGCCAACATTGCCGAACAGTATCAGCTGATTCATCGACGCGATGAGTCGCAACCGGCACCCTTCGAGTCCCGTGTTTTGCCTGAGTTGCTGGCGCGGCTGCAAGCCGAAGGCCACAGCAACGAATCCCTGGCCCGGCAATTGGGGCGCCTGGAGATTGAGCTGGTCCTCACCGCCCACCCCACCGAAGTGGCGCGCCGCACCCTGATCCAGAAGTACGACGCCATCGCCGCCCAACTGGCGCTGCAGGATCATCGCGACCTCACCACGGCCGAGCGCGAGCAGATCCGCCAACGCCTGCAACGCTTGATCGCCGAGGCCTGGCACACCGAAGAAATCCGCCGCACCCGGCCCACGCCGGTAGACGAAGCCAAGTGGGGCTTTGCGGTCATCGAGCATTCGCTGTGGCACGCGATTCCCAATTACCTGCGCAAGGCCGACCAGGCCCTGCACGCTGCCACCGGCCTGCGCTTGCCGCTGGAGGCGGCGCCGATCCGCTTTGCGTCGTGGATGGGCGGCGACCGTGACGGCAACCCGAATGTCACTGCACCGGTCACCCGCGAAGTCTTGCTGCTGGCGCGCTGGATGGCTGCCGATCTGTACCTGCGCGATATCGATCACCTGGCCTCCGAGCTGTCGATGCAGCGCGCCAGCCCGGCGTTGCAGGCCAAGGTCGGCGATAGCGTCGAACCCTATCGCGCCTTGCTCAAGCAATTGCGTGAACGCCTGCGTGCCACGCGCCAATGGGCGCATACGGCGTTGAGCTGTAGCACGCCGGCACCTGCCGAGGTGTTGCAGAACAACCGCGATCTGCTCGAACCGCTGGAGTTGTGCTACCAGTCGCTGCACGAATGCGGCATGGGCGTGATCGCCGATGGGCCGTTGCTCGATTGCCTGCGGCGGGCGGTGACTTTCGGCCTGTTCCTGGTGCGGTTGGATGTGCGCCAGGATTCCAGCCGCCATTGCGCGGCCATGACCGAAATCACCGATTATCTCGGTCTGGGTCGTTACGAAGACTGGAACGAAGAGATGCGCATCAGCTTCCTGATGAAGGAGCTGGCCAACCGTCGACCGTTACTGCCGGGTTATTTCAAACCGTCGGCGGATACCGCCGAAGTGCTTAACACCTGCAAGGAAGTCGCCGCCGCCCCCGCTGCGTCGTTGGGCTCGTATGTCATCTCCATGGCCGGCGCTGCGTCGGATGTGCTGGCAGTGCAACTGCTGCTTAAAGAGTCGGGCGTGCAACGGCCGATGCGTGTGGTGCCGCTGTTTGAAACCCTGGCCGACCTGGATAACGCAGGCCCGGTGATCGAGCAACTGTTGCTGCTGCCGGGTTACCGCGCGCGGCTGCAAGGCCCGCAGGAAGTGATGATCGGCTACTCGGACTCGGCCAAGGACGCCGGCACCACCGCCGCTGCCTGGGCGCAGTACCGGGCGCAGGAACGCCTGGTGGATATCTGCCGTGAACAGCAAGTGGAACTGCTGTTGTTCCACGGCCGTGGTGGCACCGTTGGCCGTGGCGGCGGCCCGGCCCACGCGGCGATCCTGTCGCAGCCACCGGGGTCGGTGGCGGGACGCTTCCGTACCACCGAACAGGGCGAGATGATCCGCTTCAAGTTCGGCCTGCCGGATATTGCCGAGCAGAACCTCAACCTTTACCTGGCCGCTGTGTTGGAGGCGACCCTGTTGCCACCGCCGCCGCCTGAACCGGCCTGGCGCCATTTGATGGACGAATTGGCGGCAGACGGGGTCAGCGCTTATCGCGCCGTGGTGCGCGAGAATCCGCAGTTCGTCGAGTATTTCCGCCAATCCACGCCGGAGCAGGAATTGGGCCGCTTGCCGTTGGGCAGCCGCCCGGCCAAGCGCCGAGCGGGCGGGATTGAAAGCCTGCGTGCGATTCCGTGGATCTTCGGCTGGACCCAGACCCGCCTCATGCTGCCCGCCTGGCTGGGTTGGGAAGCGGCGCTGAGCAAGGCCCTGGAACGTGGCGAAGGCGACTTGCTGGGGCAGATGCGTGAGCAGTGGCCGTTCTTCCGCACCCGCATCGACATGCTGGAAATGGTGCTGGCCAAGGCCGATGCCGATATCGCCCGCCTGTATGACGAGCGTCTGGTGCAGCCGGACCTGTTGCCACTGGGTGCGCATTTGCGCGACCTATTGTCGCAGGCCTGCAAGGTGGTGCTTGGCCTGACTGGCCAGTCGCAGCTGCTGGCCCATAGCCCGGACACCCTGGAGTTCATCCGCCTGCGCAATACCTACCTCGACCCGCTGCACCTGTTGCAGGCCGAGTTGCTGGCGCGCTCGCGCCAGCAGGAAGCGGCACAGGACAGCCCTCTGGAACAGGCGCTGCTGGTCTCCGTGGCCGGTATTGCCGCCGGTTTGCGTAACACCGGCTAAGGTTTTTTGCGTGTTCTCAACGGCTTGCAGATAAACCACGGCGGCCGCCCTGAAACGGGCGGCCGCCGATTGTGCGGCCAGGTTGCACCCAGGCGCACCCTACCTATGACGTATAGGCAGCACGGGTTCCTGCGACTTTTGGCGGCTTGTGTGCTTAAGGCCTGCTGTGTATCTTGATCAGCCTTTGGCCGTTTGGGCGGCCCGAATTCTATTTTTACGCGATTGGCCCGCCGCGGCGAATCCGAGCGTCATCTCTATAAAAAATTGAGGAGCACATCAATGCGCGTCATTCTGCTGGGAGCTCCCGGGGCCGGTAAAGGTACTCAGGCAAAGTTCATCACTGAAAAATTCGGCATTCCACAAATCTCCACCGGCGACATGCTGCGTGCGGCCGTCAAGGCCGGCACCGAGCTGGGCCTGATCGCCAAGAGCGTGATGGACAGCGGTGGCCTGGTTTCCGATGACTTGATCATCAACCTGGTCAAGGAACGCATCAGCCAGGAAGACTGCAAGAACGGTTTCCTGTTCGACGGCTTCCCGCGCACCATTCCCCAGGCTGAAGCCCTGGTGAAGGCGGGCGTCGAGCTGGATGCCGTGGTCGAAATCGCGGTTGAAGACGAAGAAATCGTCCAGCGTATTGCCGGTCGTCGCGTCCACGAAGCCTCGGGCCGCGTGTACCACACCGTCTACAACCCGCCGAAGGTTGAAGGCAAGGACGACGTCACCGGTGAAGACCTGGTGCAGCGCAAGGACGACACCGAAGAAACCGTGCGTCATCGCCTGTCGGTCTACCACTCCCAGACCAAGCCGCTGGTGGACTTCTATCAGAAGCTGTCCGCCGCCCAGGGCAAGCCGAAGTACAGCCACATTCCTGGCGTCGGCTCGGTTGAAGCGATCACCGCCAAAGTGCTGCAAGCACTGAGCTGATCCCGCGACCGGCTTCACGGATAACGGCCCGCTTGCGGGCCGTTGTTGTTTATACTGGCGCACTTTTTTTCGACTTGGACACCTACACCGATGAGCACCCTGCTGGCCCTGGACACCGCGACTGAAGCTTGCTCCGTTGCCTTGCTGCACGATGGCAAGGTAACGAGCCACTACGAGGTGATCCCGCGCCTGCATGCGCAGAAGCTGTTGCCGATGATCAAGCAACTGTTGGAAGACGCCGGCACCACGCTGGCTGCGGTCGATGCCATCGCCTTCGGCCGCGGCCCGGGTGCATTCACGGGGGTACGTATCGCCATCGGCGTGGTGCAGGGCCTGGCGTTTGCGCTGGAGCGTCCGGTGTTGCCGGTGTCCAACCTGGCCGTGCTGGCCCAGCGCGCCTTGCGTGAACATGGCGTCCGGCAGGTGGCGGCCGCTATCGATGCGCGCATGGATGAAGTGTATTGGGGTTGCTACCGCGAAACGGCGGGCGAGATGCGTCTGGTCGGTGTGGAAGCCGTGCAGCCGCCGGAGTCATCGCAATTGCCTGCCGACGCCAGCGGCGATTGGTTTGGTGCTGGCACCGGCTGGGGGTATGGCGAGCGCATCGCTGTGCCGCTGGTGGGCCAGGACGCGACGATGTTGCCTCACGCCGAGGACTTGCTGACATTGGCACGTTTTGAGTTCGAGCGTGGCGAGGCCATCCCGGCGGACCAGGCGGCGCCAGTCTATCTGCGCGATAAAGTGGCGCAGACCAAGGCAGAGCGCGGGATTATTTGACGCCAAAAATGATGGCAATTTGAGGCTAAATTCACCAATCGTCAGAATTTGTCCCCGGTTTTAAACCTTTTTCAAATTATGTGTTCTAGTTATCACCAGAGCATTTGCACACTACGGACAGTGATGCCAAGATGCCATTACCGATAGCGAGTTCGCGCCCATGCGTATTGATGGCTTTTCCTCACAGTCTTACCCAATCAAGCGCAAGCCGCGTAAGGCGAACGTCACGGTGGATGAGTCCGTCGAGGACTCGCCGGACTTCATCGAAGTCCAAGCCGATGCACAGGCCAGCGCCCAAGCGCGTATCAGCGGTCTTCCCGCTCGTCAGCAAGACATGGTCTTCCCGCGCTCCATGAGCAAAAGCGTCGCTACCGCCCTGGCCAGCTACCTGACCACCGCCGGCTTTGTCGAATGGGATATGGAAGTGCTGGGCCTCGACATCCACATCTGATGCGTCTGCCTTACTACCTCGGTTGCCCGTCCTGGAGTGAAAACGCCTGGCGTGAATACCTGTATCCCGCCGATGCCCGTTCCAGCGACTACCTCGCGCTCTATTCCCAGGTCTTCAACGCCGTCGAAGGCAACACCACGTTTTATGCCCGCCCCTCAGCCGCCACCGTGCAGCGCTGGGCCGAAATCATGCCCGACGACTTCCGCTTCACGGCCAAATTTCCCGGTGACATCAGCCACAGCGGTAACCTGACCGAGCAGCTACCGGCAGCGGAAAGCTTCGTGGGCCTGATGAGTCCGTTGGGTGAACGGGTATCGCCACTGTGGTTGCAACTGCCGGCGTCGTTCACCCCGCAGCGCCTGGGGGAGTTGGCAGGTTTCATCGATGGCCTGGAGCGGCCGATGGCGGTGGAAGTGCGCCACCTGGAATTCTTCGCCAAGGGGGATGCCGAGCGCATGCTTAACCGTTTGTTGCGTGACCGCGGCGTGGAGCGCATCTGCCTGGATCCGCGCGCGCTGTTCAGTTGCACGTCCACCTCGGCCGCCGTGCTGCACGCCCAATCTAAAAAGCCCAAGGTGCCACCCCGTCCGGCGGCGCTGACGCAGTTTCCCCAGGTGCGCTTTATCGGCCATCCCGAACTGGAGGCCAACGATCCGTTCCTGAAGCCATGGGTGGAAAAAGTCGCTGGCTGGGTCGAAGAAGGGCGCACCCCCTACGTGTTCCTGCACACCTCGGATAACCGCCTCGCCGCGCAACTGGCCCTGCGTTTCCACGATCAACTGATGGCACGCCTGCCAGGCCTGCCGCCCTTGCAGGTGTTGGATCGCGCTCCCGCCGTGGAGCAACTGGGGTTACTCTAGGGCTCCTTTTTCCGCCAGGAGCCCGACATGGATGCCCAAACCCTTCGCGCCGAAACCTTCCAAGCCTTGCATGAGCGCGACCGTGCGTTCGTGATGCCCAATCCATGGGACGTAGGCTCCGCTGTAATGTTGGCCAGCCTGGGTTTTGAAGCACTGGCCACCACCAGTGCGGGTTACGCGTTCAGCCTTGGGCGCCCGGATGCGGAAGGCGCGTTGTCCCTGGACGACACGTTGGTCAATGCCGGCATGATCGCCAAGGCTACCGCGTTGCCGGTGGCTGCCGACCTGGAAAACGGCTTCAGCGACACACCTGAAGGCTGTGCCCAGACCATCCTGCGTGCTGCGCAAGTCGGCATTGTCGGCGGCTCCATCGAGGACGCCACGGGCATTGCCGCCGACCCGATCTATCCCTTTGACCTGTCCGTCGAGCGCGTGGAAGCCGCCGTCGCCGCCGCCCGCAGTCTGCCATTTCCCTTCACCCTGACGGCCCGTGCGGAAAACCTCCTGCATGGCCGCCTGGATTTGCCCGACACCATCCGCCGCCTGCAAGCCTACGCCGAAGCCGGGGCCGACGTACTGTATGCCCCGGCCCTGCGCAGTGCCGAGGAAGTGCTGGCGGTGGTCAAGGCGGTGGCGCCCAAACCGGTGAATGTGTTGATGTCCGGTGGCTTGAACCTGAGTGTCGCGCAGTTGAGCGAGATGGGCGTGCGGCGGATCAGCGTCGGCTCGGCGCTGGCGTTGGCGGCCTACGGCGAGTTCTACCGCGCCGCGCAGGAGGTGTATGAGTTGGGCACGTTTACCTTCACCGAGCGCAAGATGCCGTTCAGCCAGGCCAACCAATTCTTCAAGGGCTAAGCGGTGCGTTTTTTCAAAGTGCTGGGCCTGCTGCTGATCCTGGCGGGTGCCGTTGCCGTGGGTGTCTGGCGTGGATGGGTGCCACTACCGGCCGATTGGAACCCGTGGGCACCGCTGGACGTACGCGCCAACCCCAACTTCTTGACTCGCTACAAGCTGGGCCGTCTACAGGGTGACCCGGCACTGTGCGACCGGGTGCTGCAAACCTCGGGCCTGCGCGTCAGTCATCAGGCGGACTCGCCGGCAGATGGCGCTTGCCCCTTGCGCAATACCTTGCGCGTACAGGGTTCTGCGGTTGGGCTGAGCAGTAGCTTTCTCGCCAGTTGCCCACTGGCGGTGGCGTTCGCCCTGTTTGAGCGGCACAGCTTGCAACCGGCGGCCCAGGCGGTATTCGGCCAGGCAGTGACGCGGGTCGATCACCTGGGCAGCTTTGCCTGTCGCAATATCTATAACCGTGCCGAAGGGCGACTCAGCCAGCATGCGTCAGCCAACGCGCTGGACATTGCCGGTTTTCGCCTGGCGGATGGGCGCAGTATCAGCGTGCTCAAGGACTGGCCTGGGGAGGGCGATAAGGCACGGTTTCTGCGTCAGGTTCGCGATAGCGCCTGTGATGATTTCAATGTAGTGCTCAGCCCTGACTACAACGCCGCGCACCGCAACCATTTCCATCTGGATATGGGGCGTTGGTGGGTGTGTCGCTGAGGCTCAGGCGGCCAAGCGCAGGTTCTGGGTGACCAGTGGGCGAGCCCAGTAGTAGTCGAAGTCCAGGGCTTTTTGTTGCGCGACCAGTTCTTCGGTTGGATACGGCGTGGCGGCGGGTGGCAGCAGGTCCAGTTCGAATTCGGCGATGGGCAGGTGCAGAGGGCGCGGCTCAGGGGCTGGACCCGGCTCCGGCAGCGGCTGGCCGGCCGTTAACACGATGGGGCGGACCCAGCCGCTTTCGAAATTCTGCTGGCGTTGCTGGGCGACGATTTCTTCTTCCGGGAACGGTGTGGCGGCGGGTGGCAACAGCTCGGTTTCGAACTCGGCAATCGGCAGGAACAGCGGCTCCGGTGGAGCAATCTCGGTGTCTTTCACATCGCACTCACGCTGGGTGAGGATCTGCGACAACAGGTCGGCGCCAGCGCTGGGTTCTACCGCTGGGTCCGCCGGTGCTGGCGCCTGCACGGCGAGCGCGCCGGGCGTCTCGCCAAGCTGCTCGGCCAAGGCCCTGGCGAAGAAGTCCTGCCACACATGACTCACCCCGGCCAGCGCTTGAGTATTGCGCAGGCCGTAGTGGTTGTGGGTCGGCAGTACACCGATGGTTAGGGGAAGAATGTCTGACATTTTTCTCGGTCGACGCTCAGCTCTGGCAAAATACCTGACTGTTGTTTTTATCGGCCGCTGTTTGCCGATCCTTAATATTTTTGAGCGTAGCGATTGATGAGCGAACAACCAGCGGCCAGCCGCATCCAGGTCGAGGCCTTGGGCGAGGTTTTCCAGGCCCGCGCCGAGCAATGGGCGCAGCGGCTTGGCTTGCCTTTGCAGCAGGCAGATGCGGACTTTTCCCTGCAAGTGGGGGAGCATGGCCTGCAATTGCAACAGCTCGGGGCTGACGCGCCAGGGCCGGTGCGCGTGGATTTTGTCGAAGGCGGCGCGGCGCATCGGCGCCTCTATGGTGGCGGTAGCGGGCAGATGATCGCCAAGGCCGTGGGCATCGCCCAAGGCGTGCGCCCACGGGTGCTCGACGCTACGGCTGGCCTGGGCAAGGACGCCTTCGTGCTGGCCAGCCTGGGTTGTGACATGAGCTTGATCGAGCGCCAGCCGCTGATCGGCGCCTTGCTCGAAGATGGCCTGGCGCGCGGCGCGGATGATTTTGAAGTGGCACCGATTGTGGCGCGCATGAAGCTGCTCAAGGGCAACTCCATCGACGTGATGCGCCAGTGGGAGGGCGAGCCGCCCCAGGTGATCTACCTCGACCCGATGTTCCCGCACCGTGAGAAAACTGCCCTGGTGAAGAAGGAAATGCGCCTGTTCCGGCCGTTGGTGGGGGATGATCCCGATGCGCCGGCGCTGCTGGCTGCCGCCCTGGCCCTGGCTAGCCACCGCGTAGTGGTCAAGCGCCCGCGCAAGGCACCGTGCATTGACGGGCCAAAGCCGAGCCATGCGCTGGATGGCAAATCCAGTCGCTATGACATTTATCCGAAGAAAGCGCTCAAACCCTAAGATTGAAAATGCCCTGTGGCGAGCGTGCTTGCCACAGACAATGGGTTACGGCCTGTAGGCCCGCATAAACAACCCCACCACCTCTTGCACATGGGCTTCGGCGGCTTCTTCACTCAGTTGCCCGCCGCAGCCATACAGCAAGCAGAAATTCGCCGTGCCCTTGAGCAGGCAGAAGAAATGCTCGGCCGCCGTAAAGGGTTTGTCGATGCTCAGCGCACCGCTCTGGTCGATCTTGCCAAGCAGTCGCTCCATACCTTGCAGCATGCGCATGGGGCCGGCCTCGAAGAAGATCTGCGAGAGTTTCACGTCCTGGTTGCCGGTGGTCATCATCAAGCGATGCAGGTTGACCGACTCTTCACTGTTGATCAGCCGATGGAACCCTCGCGCGATATTCAACAGCGCAGTCTGTACGGGCATCCCCTCGGGCAGCTCGAAGTACATCACCGGCAGTTGTTCTTCGCACTTGGCCACCACGGCGGCGGTGAACAAGGTCTCTTTATCGTTGAAGTGGCTATAGACGGTCAGTTTCGACACGCCGGCTTCCAGTGCCACCGCGTCCATGCTGGTACTGGCGTAGCCATTGCTCAAAAACAGGATTTTCGCTGCTTCGAGGATTGCCTGGCGTTTTGCCATGTCCTTGGGGCGCCCGGGGCTATTGGTGTTCAGAGGATTGTCGGACATTTTCACCTTTAATACTGGACTGGTGAGTTTGGTATTAATACCATACCCGCCAGTATAATTATTCCTAGCTCTACTTGCGAAAGGTCCTACAGCATGCGCAGTACTTTCCTGCCCTTTGCTTTGCCTGTCAGTTTGGTCGTGCTGTTGGCCGCCTGCGGCCATGAAGAAGCGGCTCAGATTACCATCCGCCCGGCCATGGTGGTGCAGCCACAGCCTTCTTCGCAGTCGATGGACAGCTACCCCGGCGAAGTGCGTGCGCGCTATGAACCGGACCTGGCCTTTCGCATCGGTGGCAAAGTCAGCAAGCGCTTGGTGGAGGAGGGCGAGCGGGTCAAGGCCAACCAGCCGCTGGCGGAGCTGGACCCTCAGGACGTGCGCTTGCAGCTGGAAGCGACCCGTGCCCAAGTCGCCGCCGCCGAGGCCAACCTGAGCCTGGTGCGCGCTGAGCGCGACCGCTACAAGACCCTGATGGACCGTCAGATGGTCAGCCGTTCCCAGTACGACAATTCCGAAAACCTCTACCGATCCGGTGAAGCACGCCTCAAGCAGATCAAGGCCGAGTTCGATGTGGCCAGCAACCAGGCCGGCTATGCCGTATTGCGTGCGCCCCAGGACGGAGTGGTGGCCAAGCGTGCGGTGGAGGTCGGCCAAGTGGTGTCCGCCGGGCAAACCGTGTTCACCCTGGCTACCGATGGCGAGCGCGAAGTGCTGATCAGCCTGCCGGAACAAGGTTTTGGCCGGTTCAAGATCGGCCAGCCGGTGTCGGTAGAGCTGTGGAGCCAGCCGGATCAGCGTTTTACCGGGCGTATTCGCGAGCTGTCACCGGCGGCCGATCCCAAGTCGCGCACGTTTGCGGCTCGCGTGGCATTCACCAGCGGCAAGGTCCCGGCTGAACTGGGCCAGAGCGCACGCGTATTCATACAGGTCGACGGCGATGTTCCGTTGTCAGTGCCGCTGTCTGCCCTCAGTGCGGAGAACGGTGCGTCCTACGTGTGGCGCGTGCAGCCCGACAACACGCTCAAGCGCATGCCGGTGCGCATTGGTGCCTTCGGTGAAAAAACCGTCCCGGTCCTGGAAGGCCTGGCCCCGACGGATTGGGTGATCGCTGCGGGTGTGCACGTGCTTCACGAGGGCCAGCAAGTGCGCCCGGTGGACCGCTCCAACCGTGTGGTGAATCTGGCGGCCAAGGAGTAGTCCCCGATGGGTTTCAATCTTTCCGAATGGGCGTTGCGCAATCGCCAGATCGTACTGTTCCTGATGATCCTGCTGGCAGTGGTCGGCACCTTGTCCTACTCCAAGCTGGGTCAAAGTGAAGACCCGCCGTTCACCTTCAAGGCCATGGTCATCAAGACCAACTGGCCTGGCGCAACGGCGCAGGAAGTCTCGCGGCAGGTCACCGAACGCATCGAGAAAAAACTCATGGAGACCGGCGAGTACGAACGCATCGTCTCTTTTTCTCGCCCAGGTGAGTCCACTGTCACCTTCATTGCTCGCGACTCCATGCACTCTGTGCAGATTCCCGAACTGTGGTACCAGGTGCGCAAGAAGATCAGCGACATCCGCCAGACCTTGCCGCCGGACATTCAGGGGCCGTTTTTCAATGACGAATTCGGCACCACCTTCGGTAATATCTACGCCCTGACCGGCGACGGTTTCGACTACGCCGTGCTCAAGGACTACGCCGACCGCATCCAGATTCAACTGCAGCGCGTCGCGGATGTGGGCAAGGTCGAGCTGCTCGGCCTGCAGGACGAAAAGATCTGGATCGAGCTGTCCAACCTCAAGCTGGCCACCCTCGGCTTGCCTTTGGCGGCGGTGCAACAGGCGTTGCAGGAGCAGAACGCGGTCTCCACTGCGGGCTTCTTTGAAACCCCGAGTGAACGTGTGCAACTGCGTGTATCGGGCAACTTCAAGAGCGTGGAAGAGATCCGCAATTTCCCGATTCGCGTGGGTGACCGCACCTTCCGCATCGGCGATGTGGCCGACATCCACCGGGGTTTCAACGACCCTCCGGCACCACGCATGCGTTACATGGGCGCAGACGCGATTGGCCTGGCCGTGGCGATGCGCGACGGCGGTGACATCCTGGTGTTGGGCAAAGCCCTGGAAGGTGAATTCGCACGCTTGCAGAAGAACCTCCCTGCGGGTATGGAGTTGCGCAAGGTGTCGGACCAACCGGCGGCGGTGAAAACCAGCGTCGGCGAATTTGTGCAGGTACTGACCGAGGCGCTGGCCATCGTGTTGCTGGTGAGTTTCTTCTCTCTCGGCGTGCGCACTGGCATGGTGGTGGCCCTGGCGATTCCGCTGGTGCTGGCGATGACGTTTGCCACCATGTATTACCTCGGCATCGGCCTGCACAAGATTTCCCTGGGCGCACTGGTGTTGGCGTTGGGCCTGCTGGTGGACGACGCGATCATCGCCGTGGAGATGATGGCGATCAAAATGGAGCAGGGCTATGACCGGCTCAAGGCCGCCAGCTTTGCCTGGACCAGCACCGCGTTCCCGATGCTCACCGGTACGCTGATCACCGCCGCCGGCTTCCTGCCGATTGCCACCGCGCAGTCGAGTACTGGCGAGTACACCCGTTCGATTTTCCAGGTGGTGACCATTGCGTTGCTCGCCTCGTGGGTGGCCGCCGTGGTGTTTGTGCCTTACCTGGGGGAAAAGCTCCTGCCGGACCTGGCGAAAATTCACGCAGCCAAACATGGCACCGATGGTCCTGATCCCTACGGCACACCGTTCTACCAGCGCGTAAGACGTTTGGTGGAGTGGTGCGTGCGTCGCCGCAAAACCGTGATCGTCCTGACCCTGTTGCTGTTTATCGGCTCGGTCGCCCTGTTCCGTTTTGTGCCACAGCAGTTCTTCCCGGCCTCCGGTCGCCTGGAATTGATGGTCGACCTGAAGCTGGCCGAAGGCGCCTCGCTGAGCAACACCGCTGACCAGGTCAAACGGTTGGAAACGCTGCTCAAGGATCACGCCGGCATCGACAACTACGTGGCCTATGTCGGTACTGGATCGCCGCGTTTCTACCTGCCGCTGGATCAACAACTGCCGGCCGCCAGTTTTGCCCAGTTCGTGGTGCTGGCCAAAACCATCGAAGAGCGCGAAAGCCTGCGCACCTGGCTGATCGAAACCCTCAACGAACAATTCCCCGACCTGCGTTCACGGGTTACCCGCCTGGAAAACGGCCCGCCCGTGGGTTACCCGGTACAGTTCCGTGTGACCGGCGAACATATCGAAGAGGTCCGCGCGCTCGCCCGTAGAGTGGCGGCCAAGGTTCGTGAAAACCCTCACGTGGTCAACGTGCACCTGGATTGGGAAGAACCGAGCAAGATCGTCTACCTCAATATCGACCAGGACCGCGCCCGTGCCCTTGGCGTGAGTACGGCCAACCTTTCGAAATTCCTGCAGAGTTCATTGACCGGCTCCAGCGTCAGCCAATACCGCGAGGACAACGAGTTGATCGAAATCCTGCTGCGCGGCACCGTTCACGAACGCACCGAACTCTCGTTGCTGCCGAGCCTGGCTGTGCCGACGGACAACGGCAAAAGCGTCGCGCTGTCGCAGATCGCCACCCTCGAATATGGCTTCGAAGAAGGCATCATCTGGCACCGCAACCGCCTGCCTACGGTGACCGTACGCGCCGATATCTATGGCAAGGAACAGCCCGCGACATTGGTCCAGCAGATCCTGCCGACCCTGGAAGGCGTGCGTGCCGAACTGCCGGATGGCTACCTGCTCGACGTGGGCGGGACCGTGGAGGATTCCGCCCGTGGACAGAACTCGGTGAAAGCCGGGGTGCCGCTGTTTATCGTGGTCGTGCTGACCTTGTTGATGCTGCAGTTGCGCAGCTTCTCGCGCACCGCGATGGTGTTTCTGACGGCACCGCTGGGCTTGATCGGGGTGACGTTGTTCCTGCTGGTATTCCGCCAGCCCTTCGGCTTCGTCGCCATGCTCGGGACCATCGCCCTGTCGGGGATGATCATGCGTAATTCGGTGATCCTGGTGGACCAGATCGAGCAGGACATCAAGGCGGGGCTGGCACCGTGGCAAGCGATCATCGAAGCCACCGTCCGACGCTTCCGCCCGATTGTGCTGACCGCCCTCGCGGCGGTATTGGCGATGATCCCGCTGTCGCGCAGTGTGTTCTTCGGGCCAATGGCCGTGGCGATCATGGGCGGGTTGATTGTGGCGACTGCGTTGACCCTGCTGTTCTTGCCGGCCCTGTATGCTGCGTGGTTCCGAGTGAGGAAGGACGTCGCGTAATCATGCTGGCCACCGTTTCAGCCCTGATCTTGTTGTTGCTTGCCCCAGGCCCTACCAACACCCTGCTGTTTCGTGCGGGGGTGTTGTTTGGTTTTCGGGCCTCTTGGACGCTGGCGTTGATCGAGTGCCTGGCTTATCTACTGCAGGTCTCGCTATGGGGTGTGGCGTTGTTGTATCTGGCGGCGTATTCGCCGTGGGCGCTGAAGGCCACGCAATTGGCGGCGGCCTGCTACCTGCTGTATGTCTCCTACAAGCTTTGGCAGCGTAAGAACAGTGTCGTCAGCCTCGGCCCCGACCGTTTCTCCGGGCTGTACTTCTTCTGGCTGACGGTGATGAATCCCAAGGGATTGCTGATCGTGTCGTTCATTGCGCCGGTCGGCACCTTTTCCACGCTACCTGGCTATGCTGGGCTCATGGCCACGCTAGCGCTGGTGGTGATTCCGGTCGGGGCGGCGTGGATCATGCTGGGCAGCTGCCTTGAAGGGATTCAAAAAGCCTGGCTCACGCCATTGAGGATAAACCGTGCGACCTCTATTGCGGTCGGCTGCTTTGCCACGCTGATGGTGGGGCGGTTGGCGGAATCGATGGTGAGCTGAGGGAGCGCGCGTCTCAGATTTGATGTTTATTGAGATAGTTGCAGTTTTCTGATGTACTCAAGTCTCAGAAATCGAAAAATTGAGATCTTGATGATCAGGTTGCCACCGAGGGTGCCGGAAAGGGTTTTCGTTTTAATTGGCCAGGAACCCCATCTTCAGCACCTTTCTGACTATATGAAGCTGACTCAGCCAACCGATAGCCAGGGGCGTTACTTACACTTTGATCAGCTACGTCACCGCTTCCCCAAGCATTTGGATCAGGCGATATGCTGGGGCATCGTAAAATACGAGCGCGCTCGTCTGTACCAGCAAATATTACCCGTCGGTACGCCTGAGGCCTGGTGCAAGTTTTTACTGACACCGACCGCACAGCGCGTGGTATCCACGGTCGACAGGTATGCCTCAACTGCGGCACTTGAGTACATGAGCAGCAAGATTGGGAAGGCCGCTCACATCAAGTATCTGCTCAATGATTTGATTGAAGATGAAGCCATCAGCAGCAGTCAGTTGGAAGGGGCAGCAACCACGACGCTTGTAGCAAAAGATATGTTGAAAAGAGAGCGGCTACCCAGAACACCCGATGAAAAAATGATCATTGGTAATTACCGGATGATGCGTTTCGCTTGGGATAAGAGAAACGCCCCTCTCAGTGCCGAACTGATCGCTGAAATGCATGAGGTGGGTGTTCAAGGCATTGACGATGACAAATATTCTCCCGGCAGCTTTCGTCTAAATGATGACGTAGTTGTCCAGGATGGTGATAGCAATGTGGTCCATACGCCCCCTCCCGCAGAAGGCATCGCCAAAAGATTGGGGCGATTATCGGACTGGATCAACACCTGCCACGACGATGCTACGACAAATCGCTACCTTCATCCGTTGATCAAAGGTATATCCCTGCACTTTGCCCTGGGTTACGAGCACCCCTTCCGGGATGGCAATGGTCGTGTGGCACGTGCGTTGTTTTATTGGTTCATGTTTAAAAGCGATTACGCGGCATTCAGGTATATCTCCATCAGTGTCCTGCTGAAGAATGCCGCCGTTCAGTACGGTATGTCTTATCTCTATACCGAGACAGATGAACTGGATCTGACTTATTTTATTGACTACCAGTGTTCTGTCGTCCAGCGAGCGGTTGATGGCTTCAAGGCGTCTTACGAAAAAAGTGTTAAGGAGGCTGAGTCGTTCGAGCAATGGCTCTGGGAGTCAGGGCTTTATAAAGAGTTGAACGAGAAACAGAAGACTGTATTTCAGGTCGCCAAGAGTGGCACCGCGAAGCAGTTCACGGCGGTTAATGTGAAGGAAAATCTGGGCTGTTCCTACAACACGGCGTCAGCCGTCCTGAACGGCCTCGTTGAATTGAACATCTTCGTCAAGAAGAAGCAGGGTCGTGAATGGGTTTTTTCAATGCGTGATCAAGCAGAAATACAAAAAAACTGGTTGAAGACTTCTCGTTGATTTAACGAATGCCCACGTCTTCTTGAGCCGTGGGCATTACGAGTATTACAGCGCCCCAAACACCTTCTTCGCCAAACTGGTAGCCGCCGCCGCCGGGTTCTCGCGAATGGTTTCTTCCTGCTTGGCAATCATCTTGAACAACCCGTCCAGTGCCTGCTCGGTCACGTAGTTCTCGACGTTGGCGCTCTTGGCGTCCACCGCACCGAAAGCCGCAGCCTTGCCGGCCAGGGCATTGTACTGCTGGGCTACGCCGACCTTGTCGGTAGCGGCCTTGACGATGGGCAGGAACTTGGCGCGGATCTGTTCACGGCTGCTTTTGTTCAGGTATTGGGTGGCGGAGTCCTGGCCGCCGCTGAGGATGCCTTTGGCGTCGGTCACGCTCATGTTCTTCACGGCGTTGACCAGAATCGGCTGGGCCTGGGTCACGGCGGTTTCAGCAGCCTTGTTCATGCTGGTTTCCAACTGCGTGACCTGGTCACCCATGCCGAACATCTTCAGCTTGTCGGCGACTTTACCCAGCTTGCCTGGCAGGCCGATCTTCACTTCCGGGTTGTTGCTGAAACCACCGGGTACACCCAGTTGCTTCACGGCGATCTGCGCGCCTTGGGTCAGGGCGTCCTTGAGGCCGCCGCTGGCGTCGCCCTGGGACAGGCTGCTGAGGTCCAGGGCCATGGCGTTGGCACCGAGCAGCAGGCCGGCACACAGGGCAGTCAGGCGAAGGGAGTTACGGAGCATGGACGCTTCCTTTTTATCGAATTCAGTGGGCCACCGCGTCAACGCGCAGACGCAGTGGTTGAGGATCCTCGCCATTGAGCTGCACAGCGTGCCGCTCGGTGGTGATAAACAGTAGCTTGCCATCCACTTCGATGCGAGCGCTCACCGAGTAGGTGTGGCCGGGTTTGACGTGCGCCGGGTCGTAGTTCAGGTGAAACGGCAGCGGCACCTGGCCTTTGACCGGGCCTTTCTGCTCGGCCAGGGTCACGGCCGGTGCATCTGCCAGGGAAACGTCTTGCAGGCTGACACTCAAGGTCGCGGTCGGCGGCAGGGCGATGCGTTGCAGGTAGAACACTTCGCCATCGAGGCTGGCCTTGGGCGTGGGGCTCATGGACTGGCAGGCTCCGAGCAGGGCGGTAAGGCCCAGGAGGATGATCTTTTTCATGGTACAGCTCCTTTTCAGCGGCGCCGGCATCCAACCGGCGCCTTCTTAAATCTAGCGGCTTTCTTCAGGTTCGACAGGTGCATCCGCTGCGCCATCGACACGGTGCAGGGCGACCTGGCGAATCGACAGGCGAATCTCCGCCGGCAATACGCGCTTGGCCGCGCCCTCGGCCAGTTCGCCGAGCAGGTCGTGGTAGCTCAACTTGCCAGCTTCATCACGGCGCAGCACATCTTGCTCCAGTAAGGTCTGGATGAAATGTCGGAAAAGGCTCTTGTCGAAGAATTCCGGGGCGTTGAGGCCATGCAGGATCGACAGGCGCTGGGCCATGATCGTGCACAGGTCTTCCAGCTCTTCGGCGCTGATGCTGTTCTGGCCGCTGTTGAGCAGCAGCGAAATCGCCATGTAGAAGCGTTGCAGGGTCTGGGCGATGCTCTTGGACAGCAGCGTCAGCAACACAAAGTGCCGCGAACTCGGCGCCGGGCGCAGGTACACGTTGTTTTCGAAACGCAGCAGGCCTTGTTCGACAAAGGCTTCCAGCCACTGGTCGATCACGCTGTCGAGTTCTTCCAGCGACCAGCGGATAAACAGCTCCGATTGCAGGTACGGGTACAGCGCGTGGGTGTAGCGCAGGATCTGCTCGCGGCTCATCCGCGAGCTGCTCTGGAAGAAACTCGCCAGCAGCGCCGGCAGGGCGAAGATGTGCAGCACGTTGTTACGGTAGTAGGTCATCAGGACGGCATTCTGCTCGTCCAGGTACAGAATCTTGCCTAGGGCATCACTCTGCTCCGACAGCAGGTCCATGTCCTTGACGTGCTTGATCAGCGCCAGGCCATCGCCCTCGGGCAGCGTAGTGTGCGGCGAATACGGCACGCGGCGCAGCAGCGCCAGGTACAGGTCCAACTGGCGCGCCATGGCTTGCTCGTCCAGGGCCAGGCGCGTGGTGGACAGCAGCGCGAGGGCGACCAGGTTCACCGGGTTCACGGCGGCGGCTTCATTCAAGTGACGCGCCACCTGTTCGCCGAGGCGGTTGGTGGTTTCGTTGAGCCAGGCCGGCTTGTAGTTCGGCCCCAGTTCCTGGGAGCGCCAGTCCGGTTGCTCGCTGTCGAGGAATTCGGCCAGCTTGATCGGCTCGCCAAAGTTGACCGCGACCTGGCCGAAGCGCTGTTTGAGCGCGCCGACCACCTTGAAAATATCGAAGATCGACTCTTTCTTCTTGCTCGCGCCACGCAGTTCGCCTAGATAGGTACGGCCTTCGAGCACGCGCTCATAGCCGATGTACACCGGCACGAACACGATCGGCATGCGCGAGGAGCGCAGGAAGCTGCGCAGGGTGATCGCCAGCATCCCGGTCTTCGGCTGCAACATGCGCCCGGTGCGCGAGCGCCCGCCTTCGACGAAGTACTCCACCGGGAAGCCTTTGGTGAACAGGGTGTGCAGGTATTCGTTGAACACCGAGGTGTACAGCGGATTGCCCTTGAAGGTGCGGCGCATGAAAAACGCACCGCCACGGCGCAGCAGGCTGCCGATTACCGGCATGTTCAGGTTGATCCCGGCGGCGATGTGCGGTGGGGTCAGGCCATTCTTGAACAGCAAATAGGACAGCAGCAGGTAATCGATATGGCTGCGATGGCAAGGCACGTAGATCACCTCGTAGCCCTGGGCAACCTTCTGCACACCTTCGATGTTATTGACCTTGATGCCGTCGTAGATCTTGTTCCAGAACCAGCTCAGCACCACTTCGAGAAAGCGGATCGCGGTGTAGGTGTAGTCCGAGGCGATTTCGTTGCCGTAGCGCAAGGCCTGGGCCTTGGCTTTTTCCGGGCTGATCTTTTCCCGTTCGGCCTCGTCGATGATGGCCTGGCGCACCAGCGGCATGTTGACCAGGCCCTTCACCAGATTGCGCCGGTGGGACAGATCGGGACCGATCACCGCCGTCTTCAGGTTACGAAAGTGCACACGCAGGATGCGCTGGGCCATGCGCACCGTGCGTTCGTGCCCTTTATTGTGCTCGATCAATTCACGCAGGTTGATAGGCGCAGAGAATTGCACGCGGGTTTTGCGACCCAGGATCAGGATGCTCAACAGGCGGCGTAGACGCCCGGTGACCGCCCAGCTGTCGGCGAACAACAGCTTCCACGGGCTGGACTCGCTTTCGGGGGACTGGCCCCAGAACACGCTGACCGGAATGATTTGTGCATTCTCTTCGGCGTGTTCGCTGAGGGTATCCACCAGGCGGGTCAGCGTGGGCGGTGCGCCGCGCTTGTCCTGGCGGCCGAGCCAGTCCGGTTCCGGGGTGAGGTAGAAGAATGCCGCCGGTTCCATCAGCGGGCCGACCGAAACCGGCAGCACCGGGCGCGGCAGGCCGGCCTTGGTGCACTCGGCATCGACCACGGCCAATTCGGTGAGGGAGGGCGACTGCAGGACGTAGAACACCGGCCGGCTGCGGTCCAGGTTAAGGGTTAGGGACGACTGGTTGATCGTCTCCGAGCGAACCCAGAGGTACAACAGTCGGCGCAAGGTGCCAAACACTAGACGGCGGAACGGGGAGCGGGTCATAGGCGTGCTGCTTCAAGTGGAAAAAACCGAGCAGGCGCTCGGGTGGGTAGTGTGCCGTATTCGCCGAAAATCGGCAAAAAAGCAGCGAAGTAAACTTGAGTTGATCGTTTTTGAGCCTGTCTTATACTCGGCAGTTCAATGCGACTGACTCAACAATAAAAAACAGTGGGAGCAAAAACAGAATGGCAACGCGTGAAACCGGCAATGTGAAGTGGTTCAACGATGCAAAGGGCTATGGCTTCATTCAACGCGAAGACGGCAAGGATGTGTTTGTGCATTACCGTGCCATTCGCGGCGAAGGCCACCGCTCCCTGGCCGAGGGCCAGCAGGTGGAATACGCCGTGGTGACCGGCGAGAAGGGGTTGCAGGCGGAGGATGTGGTCGGCCTTTAACGCGCGCTGAACCCCTGTTGTGGTGAGCGGGCTTGAACTGTGGTGAGCGGGCTTGCCCCGCGTTGGGCTGCGAAGCGGCCCTAAAACCCTACGCCGAGGAGTGCCTGACACAACGCGGCGTTCTTATTGGTGCCGCTTCGCAGCCCAACGCGGGGCAAGCCCGCTCACCACAGCAAGCGCGCTCACCACACAAGCCCTTCCCTCATGCTTTCAGGATCAGGCGGTTTTCCAGGTGATCTGCTCTTCACCGTCCACGCTGATGCGAATCCAGGTATCGGCGCTTTCTTCGCCTTCTTCCTCGACCCAGGTCCCCGGTGCACAACGCACTTCCACGTTCAGTGCAGCAAAGGCAGCACGGGCGCAGGCAACGTCGTCGTCCCACGGCGTCTGGTCACTTTCCAGGTACAGGCTGTTCCATTTGCCGACGGCTTTGGGCAGCCAGGTGACCGGCACGTTGCCGGCCTTGCATTTGTAGGTCTGGCCTTTCTGGACCCAGTCGGTGCACGGGCCAAGGGCGGCGCCCAGCCAGGCGGCAATGGCCTTGTGGTCGACGTCGGCGTCCTTCAGGTAAATCTCGATATCGGGTTGGCGCATGGATGTTCCTCGTTGCGGGATTCGAAAATCCATTCGCGGATACTGGACAGTCAGTTATTGAAGCACGAAATAGTCGTAGCGCATCGACACCGTGACCACCAGCGGCTCGGCCGCCTCGATCACGTGTGCCCGGCGCTCGGCGCTTGCACGCCAGCCATGGGGCGTCATCGCCAGCAGGTTGGCGCGGTCCTGGGGGGCGGCCAGGCTCAGGGGGAATTCCAGCGTTTCGCTGTGTGCCAGGCTCATGCCGTCCGGCACCAGGGCCAGGTGTTTGTCGTCGGTGTATTCACGCACTTCGTCGTACAGGCGCTCGCGCAATTCCATCAGGTGGCCGCTGGTCGGGCCGACCTTCATCAGGCCGCCACCGGGGCTGAGCAGGCGCTTGGCCTCTTCCCAGTCCAGTGGGCTGAACACGCTGGCGAGAAATTGGCAGCTACCTGACGCCAATGGCACGCGGGCCATGCTGGCGATCAACCAGGTCAGCGCCGGGTTGCGCTTGCACGCACGCTTGACCGCTTCCTTGGAGATATCCAGTGCGTAGCCGTCGGCGTGGGGCAGGGCTTCAGCGATCTGTGCGGTGTAGTAGCCCTCGCCACAGCCGATATCGACCCAGCGCTGCGGTGCGCGCTCAGCGGCGAGTTCGGCCAGGCGCTTGGCCACCGGGGCGTAGTGCCCGGCGTTGAGGAAGTCGCGGCGCGCTTCCACCATGGCCAGGTTATCGCCCGGGTCGCGGCTGTTCTTGTGCTGCACCGGCAGCAGGTTCAGGTAACCCTGGCGCGCGCGGTCGAAACGATGCCCGGCCGGGCACGCCACGCCATTGTCCACCGCGTTGAGCGGGGCGTTGCAAAGGGGGCAGGCGAGCATCAGGCGAGCAACTTGATCAGGGTCTGGTAGTAGATTTCGGTCAGCACATCGAGGTCGCTGGCGAGGATGCGCTCGTTGACCTGGTGGATCGTCGCGTTGACCGGGCCCAGCTCAACCACTTGGGTGCCGAGGGTGGCGATGAACCGTCCATCGGAGGTGCCGCCGCTGGTGGACGCCTGGGTCTCACGCCCGGTGATCGCCTTGATGCTGGCGGATACCGCATCCAGCAGCGCACCCGGTTCGGTGAGGAACGGCAGGCCCGACAGCGCCCACTCCACGTGCCAGTCCAGGCCGTGCTTGTCGAGAATCTGTGCTACGCGCTGCTGTAGACCTTCGACGGTGGACTCGGTGGAGAAACGGAAGTTGAACACCGCCGTCAGGTCACCGGGGATCACGTTGGTCGCGCCGGTGCCGGAATTGAGGTTGGAGATCTGGAAGCTGGTCGGCGGGAAGAAGGTGTTGCCGTCATCCCAATGCTCGGCGGCCAGTTCGGCCAGGGCCGGTGCTGCCAGGTGGATCGGGTTTTTCGCCAGGTGCGGATAGGCTACGTGGCCTTGCACGCCGCGTACGGTCAGGGTGGCGCCGAGGGAGCCGCGACGGCCGTTCTTGACCACGTCGCCCACCAACGTGGTGCTCGACGGTTCGCCGACGATGCACCAGTCCAGGCGTTCCTTGCGTGCAGCCAGGCGTTCGATCACAGCCTTGGTGCCGTGGTGCGCCGGGCCTTCTTCATCGCTGGTGATCAGGAAAGCCACCGAACCCTTGTGGTCCGGGTAGTCGGCGACAAAACGCTCCGACGCCACCAGCATGGCCGCCAGGCTGCCTTTCATGTCTGCCGCACCACGGCCGCAAAGCATGCCGTGTTCATCGATCAACGCGTCGAACGGGTCGTTCTGCCACGCCTGCACCGGGCCGGTCGGTACCACGTCGGTGTGGCCGGCAAAGCACAGTACCGGGCCATCGTGCTTGCCATGGGTGGCCCAGAAGTTGTCCACGTCTTCGATGCGCATCGGCTCGAGCGCAAAACCGGCGTCGCCCAGGCGCTGCATCATCAGCTTCTGGCAATCGGCGTCGATCGGCGTCACCGAGGGGCGACGGATCAGGTCGATGGCAAGTTGAAGGGTCGGCGAAAGGTCGGCATGGGCCGTCATGGGGAACTCCGGAAGCATGTGATGGGCGCAGGACGTAAGGGGCGCAGATTCAGTGTGGGAGGGGCGGTGCGACGATTCGACTTGCCCCCTCCCACACAAAGCATTGGCCTGGGCCAAGACTCATAAAACGGCCGTTATCTTATAGCAAAACGGCGGCCAGAGGCCGCCGTTTAGTGCATTGCGCGAGTTTTTACGCAGCCGGTGCGGGTTCCGCTGCCGCCGCCGGTTTCGGCAGCGAAGACAGGAACGCCATGACCAGCGCCGCCACATACGGCAGCGACTGCACCAGCAACATCACCACCCAGAAGCGGATGTCATTGCTCGGCAGGCCCTGCACCAGGTAGATCCCCAGCGCCGCGCCCCACAACAGCAGCATGATGAACATCTCTTCGCGGGCTTCGGAAATCGCCACCCAGAAGCCGTGGTTATCCGCGTTTTTCGGTGTACGGAAGAACGGGATGCTGGTGGTGAAGAAGCCATACAGCACCGCCTTGGCGATGGTGTGGGACAACGCCAGACCGGCCAGGGCCGCGCAGAATGCGTCCTTCAAGTTCACGCCCACCGCACGCCGGTACAGGAAAATGATCTTGCCCACCTTGAACACGAACAGCGCCAACGGCGGGATCGCAAAAATCAGCAGCGGCGGATCGACCCGCGTTGGCACTATGATCATTGCCGCCGACCACAGCAGCGCGCCCACGGTGAAGAAGATGTTCATGCCGTCCGCCACCCACGGCAGCCAGCCCGCCAGGAAGTGGTAGCGCTGGCCACGGGTCAGCTCGGTGTCCTTGCCGCGCAACAGGCTCGCGGTGTGGCGCTTGATGATCTGGATCGCGCCGTAGGCCCAGCGGAAACGCTGTTTCTTGAAGTCGATAAAGGTATCCGGCATCAAGCCCTTGCCGTAGCTGTCGTGGTAATACGCCGCCGACAGGCCTTTCTCGAACACCCGCAGGCCCAGTTCGGCGTCTTCGCAGATGCACCAGTCGGCCCAGCCCAGTTCTTCGAGCACCGAGCGACGGGTCATGGTCATGGTGCCATGCTGGATGATCGCGTCACGGTCGTTGCGGGTGACCATGCCGATGTGGAAGAAGCCTTTGTATTCCGCGTAGCAGAGCTTCTTGAAGGTGCTTTCGTTCTGGTCGCGGTAGTCCTGCGGCGACTGCACCACGGCGATTTTCGGGTCGGCGAAGTGAGGCACCATGTGCTTGAGCCAATTCGGCGAGACGCAGTAATCGGAGTCGATCACCGCGATCACTTCGGCATCCTTGGCGGTGTGCGGGATCAGGTAGTTCAGTGCGCCACCCTTGAAACCGGCCAGGGGCGCGACATGGAAGAACTTGAAGCGCGGTCCCAGGGTTTCGCAGTAATCGCGCACCGGCTCCCACACGGCCGGGTCCTTGGTGTTGTTGTCGATGATCAGGACTTCGTAGTCCGGGTAATCAAGGGCGGCCAGGGCGTCGAGGGTCTGTTTGACCATCTCCGGCGGCTCGTTGTAGCACGGCACATGGATCGACACTTTCGGGCGGTAGTCCGAATCCCCCACCACTGGCAGGAATTCGCGCCGGCGCTTGTGGGTCCAGACCGCTTCCGCCAGTTCATGGGCTTCGGTCAGCAACACGATAAACACGCCCAGGGCACCGAGGGCCAGGAGAATGCCCACGGTGACACTGAACCAGGTGCTGTATTGCTGGCTGTAGTCGTAGCCGATCCACACCAGCACCGAACCGCACAGGAATGCGATAAAGGTCAGGAAGGTGCGGCCGCGCTGGCGCAGGGCCGAGCCGTCGATCATCAGCAGGGTCAGCGACAACAGCGCGAGCACCACCGAACCGATGGCCAGCACGCGCCACTGCGGGATCGCGACCACGGGGCCTTCAAAGTTGAATTTCTGCTGGCGTGCGGCGTTGTACACGCCCCAGTAGGCGCCCGCCGAGCCTTCGTCGCTGACTTTCCACGGCTGATCGAAGGCCTCGATCACGAAGTAGTTGTAGCCCTGGCGGTTCAGCTTGTTCACCAGCGTGCGCAGGTAAATCGCCTGGTCGGCCGGGGAGGTTTCGTTACCCCCGCGCATGCGTCCGTTACTCGGCCAGCCCACTTCCGACAGCAGCAGCGGCTTTTTCGGGAACAGTTTCTTCAGGTCACGGGCACGGTCGAGTACGTATTGGCCGGCCTTGTCCATCGGGATGTATTCCCAGAATGGCAGGATGTGCGCAGCAATCAGGTCGACGTGCTTGGCCAGTTGCGGGTTCTTTTCCCAGATGTGCCACTGTTCGGAGGTCGTCACCGGTACTTTCACAGCGGCGCGCACCCGGTCCAGCAGCACAATCAGCGCCTCAGGGGTGATTTCTTCCCGGAACAGCGCTTCGTTACCCACCACTACCCGCACCACACTGCGCGAGCTGTTGGCGATTTCGATGGCGCGCTGGATTTCCCGCTCGTTGCGTTCCAGGTCCGGGCTGATCCAGATCCCCAGCGTCACGCGCAGGCCGAACTCTTCCGCCAGCTTGGGGATGTCCCCCAGGGTGCCGTCGACCGAGTAGGTGCGGATGTTGTCCGTCAGCTTGCTCATGATTGCAAGGTCTTGACGCATCTGGTCGTCGGTTGGGTACTGGTCTTTCTGTGGGAACTGGCCTTGTTGGAACGGCGAGTAGGAAAAACCGGAGATCTGTTCAGGCCAGTTGGGGGTGGTGACGGGGCGGTTGATCAGCGCCCAGAAGCCGGTGAACAGCGCGGCGATTGCCAGCACGATCACCAGGTTGAGTCCAAATTTACGCGATGCCATGGCTATTTCGGGTTCCAAAAGGTGTGGAACGAAAAGAGGTGTCGGCCTGCGCCGAACGGCGCGCATCCTACACCGGCGCTTCCCTGACCGTACAGCAAGCAGAGAAAACCGGACATTAGTCAGCGAAAGGCCATCTTAGTTCTTAACTTGTAGCTTGAGGCTTCGAACTTGTCGCTGCGTAGCCCTATAATGCGCGCCGGTTTTTGGGGTAATGGTCATGAGTACAGAAGATCCGCGGTTTGCAGGCGTCGCCCGCTTGTATGGCATTGAAGGCCTGGAACGCTTGAAAGCGGCCCATGTGGCGATCGTCGGCGTCGGCGGTGTGGGCTCGTGGGCGGCGGAAGCCGTGGCCCGTTGCGGGGTGGGCGAGATTTCGCTGTTTGACCTGGATGACGTCTGCGTCAGCAACAGCAACCGCCAGTTGCATGCCCTGGACAGCACCGTAGGCAAACCCAAGGTCGAGGTGATGGCCGAGCGCCTGCGCGGCATCAACCCGGACTGCACGGTGCATGCGGTGGCCGACTTCGTGACCCGCGACACCATGGCCGAATACATCACCCCCAACATCGATTGCGTGATCGACTGCATCGACGCGGTTAACGCCAAAGCTGCGCTGATCGCCTGGTGCAAACGCCGCAAGATCCAGATCATCACCACCGGCGGCGCCGGCGGGCAGATCGACCCGACATTGATCCAGGTGTGCGACTTGAACCGCACCTTCAACGACCCGTTGGCGTCGAAAGTGCGCTCGACCCTGCGCCGTGACTACGGTTTCTCGCGTACCGTGACCCGCCATTACAGCGTGCCGTGCGTGTTTTCCACCGAGCAACTGCGTTACCCCAAGCCGGATGGCAGCATTTGTTTGCAGAAAAGTTTTGTCGGGGATGGCGTGAAGCTGGACTGCGCGGGTGGGTTTGGCGCGGTGATGATGGTGACCGCCACGTTCGGCATGGTGGCGGCGACCAAGGCGGTGGACAAGATTGTGGCCGGGGTGCGTAGGCCGTCGGAGCGGGTCAAGCCCACTTAAATCTCGGAACCCGACACAATTCAAATGTGGGAGGGGGCTTGCCCCCGATAGCGGTGGATCAGCCAACTTGTTCAGTGACTGACACCCTGCAATCGGGGGCAAGCCCCCTCCCACATTTAGCTTTGTTTATGACTGATTTCGCGCATACGTTGCAGCACCGCGTTGAGGCCATTGCTGCGCGACGGTGACAGTTGACGGGAAAGCCCCAATTGATTGAACCAGTCGGGCAAGTCCACGGCCAGCAGCTCGGCAGCAGAAAGCCCATTGACCCGCGCCAGCAGCAGCGCCACCAACCCACGAATCATCCGTGCATCGCTGCTGGCGGCGAACTGCCAGTGGCCGTCCTGCAAACGCCCCACCAACCACACCAGGCTTTCACAGCCCTGTACCAGGTTGGCGTCGACTTTGTCCTCGGCGGCCAGGGCAGGCAGCCGTTCGCCCCACTGCATCAGCATCCGCGCGCGTTGTTCCCAACTGCCGACGGACTGAAAGGCTTCCAGCGCAGCAACCGCCTCCATTGGCAGGCTCATCGCAGCATATCCAGCGCCTGGTCCAGCGCTTCAAAGAAGCGTTCCAGATCATCCGAATCGTTGTACAGCGCCAGAGACACACGGATCGCCCCTGACAACTCCATTGCCTTGAGCAGCGGCATTGCGCAATGGTGTCCTGCGCGTACGGCAATGCCTTGCTCGGTGAGCAAGTGCGCAAGATCAGCGTTATGCACGCCATCGACAACGAAGCTGACCAACGCCACCTGCGGCGCGCCCAGTATGTGCACGCCATTGCGCGCTTTGAGCCCACGCAACAGGTAGTCATGCAGCGCCGCTTCATGGGCGACGACCGCTTGTTGGTCCAGCGAATTCAGGTAATCCAGGCTGGCACCCAGGCCGATCACACTGGCAATCGGCGGGGTGCCTGCTTCGAAACCCAGCGGCGCCGGGCGGAAACTGGCGCTGTGGTAGTCGGCCTGTTGCACCATCTCGCCGCCAAACTGCCAGTGTCGCAAGTGGTGCAGGGCTGCGTTGCGGCCAAACAGCACGCCGACGCCATCCGGGCCATAGAGCTTGTGGCTGGAAAACACATAGAAGTCGCAACCCAGGGCCTGCACGTCGTGGCGGCCGTGGACGATGCCTTGGGCGCCATCGACCACGGTCAGTGCGCCGTGGGCCTTGGCCGCAGTGATCAGCGCTTCCAGAGGCTGCCAGGCGCCGAGCACGTTGGATAACTGGCTCACCGCCAGCAGGCGTGTGCGCGGGCCGATCAGCGCGGCGGCGGCTTGCAGGTCGATCACGCCGTCATCATTCAACGGCAGCACCACCAGCGTGGCGGCGCGGCGTTTGGCCAGTTGCTGCCAGGGCAGCAGGTTGGCGTGGTGTTCCAGGGCGCTGACGACAATCTCGTCGCCCGCATTGAATAAGTGCTCAAGGCCGTAGGCCAAGAGGTTCAGCGCAGAGGTCGCGCCGTGGGTGAACACGATCTGCCCACTGTCGCCTGCATTCAACCACTGCGCGACCTTGCTGCGGCTGTCTTCGAACGCCTGGGTCGCATGGGCGCCGGGCAAGTGCTGGGCACGGTGCACATTGGCTGCGCCATTGGCGTAGTAATGGCTGATCGCATCCAACAGGGCCTGGGGCTTTTGTGTGGTGGCGGCGTTGTCCAGGTACGTCTGGTCTTGCCGTTGCAGGGTGGCGATGGCCGGGAAATCGGCGCGCCAGGGGGAGGGCACTAGCATGGTGTTCAAGACTCGTATAAGCGAGCCCCAGGGTCGGGGCCCGCTAGTGGCATCGAGTGGCTGCTTAGTTGTGAGCGTGCAGCGCTTCGTTCAGTTCGATGGCCGATTTGTGGGTTTTGCACTCCACGGCACCGGTCTCGGAGTTGCGACGGAACAACAGGTCCGGCTGGCCAGCCAGTTCGCGAGCCTTGACCACTTTGACCAGTTGGTTTTTCTCGTCCAGCAGCGCGACCTTGGTGCCGGCGGTGACGTACAGGCCGGACTCCACGGTGTTGCGGTCGCCCAACGGGATACCGATACCGGCGTTGGCGCCGATCAGGCAGCCTTCGCCGACCTTGATCACAATATTGCCGCCACCCGACAGGGTGCCCATGGTGGAGCAGCCGCCACCCAGGTCCGAGCCCTTGCCGACGAACACGCCGGCCGATACACGGCCTTCGATCATGCCCGGGCCTTCGGTACCGGCGTTGAAGTTGACGAAACCTTCGTGCATCACGGTGGTGCCTTCGCCCACATAAGCACCCAGGCGCAGACGCGCGGCATCAGCGATACGCACGCCGCTCGGCACTACGTAGTCGGTCATTTTCGGGAACTTGTCCACCGAGAACACTTCCAGCAGCTCGCCACGCAGGCGCGCTTCGAGCTGGCGTTCGGCCAGTTCGTTGATGTCGATCGCGCCCTGGCTGGTCCAGGCCACGTTCGGCAACTGCGGGAACACACCGGCCAGGCTCAGGCCGTGGGGCTTGACCAGGCGGTGGGACAACAGGTGCAGCTTGAGGTAGGCCTCAGGCGTGGAGGTCAGTGCGGCGTCTTCGGCCAGCAGGGTGGCAACCAGCGGGGTGTGGCTTTCAGCCAGGCGGTTGAGCAGCGCGGCTTGGGTGGCGTCGACATTCTTGAGGGCATCGGCCAGTTGCAGCGCTTGGCTGATGGTGAAGGTGATGGCCTGGTTGCCTTCGGTGTAACCGAGGATCGGCGCGATGGCCGCGACGATTTCAGCCGATGGGTTGAGCAGCGGTTGCGCGTAAAACACTTCCAGCCAAGCACCTTGGCGGTTCTGAGTGCCGACGCCGAAGCCCAGGCTGAACAGGGAATTGGACATGCTGTTACCTCTACAAAAATGGAAAGGGCTGGCCTACTTGAGGGCCGCCGAATAACTATCTGGCTTGAAGCCAATCAGGGTTCTGTCACCGAGATCAAGCACCGGGCGCTTGATCATCGAAGGTTGTGCGAGCATCAATTCAATGGCTTTCGACTGATCGAGATCGGCTTTGCGTTCGTCTTCGAGTTTGCGAAAGGTGGTGCCCGCACGGTTCAAAACCACCTGCCAACCGTGCTCGTTGCACCATTGGGTCAAGTGTTCGCGGTCGATACCGGCCGTTTTGTAGTCGTGGAACTCATAGCCCACGCCGTGCTCATCGAGCCAGGTGCGCGCTTTTTTCATGGTGTCGCAGGCTTTGATGCCGAAAAGGTGCAACGTTTTGCTTGAAGCGGTCAAGGAATTGCCCCCCTTTGGACCAAGTAGAAATTAAAGGTCACGGATTATGCCACGACCAGCGGGACCGTGCCCCTCGTCATGCTGGCGTGCGACTTATGTGCAAAGGCCGGTCGGCAGCATAGGCGGTTAACATAGCCGGGCAATATGGCACTTCAACGGCCAGTTGTTGCCTGATGTGTGTCGTTGCAAGTCGATTGTCCGGGAAACCCGCGTTATGCAAACCGCCTATACCGTTCTTATCTTGCTGATGCTGGTCAGCGTTTCGCGTCTGGTTGGGCGTGTCATTCCTCTGCCGTTGCCCCTGGTGCAAATCGCCGCCGGTGCCCTGCTGGCCTGGCCGACGCTGGGCCTGCACGTGGCGCTGGACCCGGAGTTGTTCCTGTTTCTGTTCCTGCCGCCGCTGCTGTTTTCGGATGGCTGGCGCATGCCCAAGCGTGAGTTGTGGCGGTTGCGTGGGCCGATCCTGACGTTGGCGGTGGGGTTGGTGTTGTTCACGGTGGTCGGTGCTGGTTATTTCATTCACTGGATATTGCCTACGATCCCGCTGCCGGTGGCCTTCGCCTTGGCAGCCGTTTTGTCGCCGACGGATGCCGTGGCGGTGTCGGCGATTTCCCAGAACCGTCTGCCTACGCCCTTGATGCATATGCTGCAGGGCGAGGCCCTGATGAACGATGCGTCGGGCCTGGTGACGTTCAAGTTTGCCCTGGCGGCGGCGTTGACCGGGGTGTTTTCCCTGGCGGATGCCAGCCTGACCTTTGTGTTGGTCGCTGTCGGTGGCTTGGCTGTTGGCGTAGCCCTGAGCTGGCTGGTCGGCCGACTGCGCGCCTGGATGATCGCCCGTGGCTGGGATGACCCGGCAACCCACGTGGTGTTCATGTTGTTGCTGCCATTTGCCGCCTACGTGCTGGCGGAGCGCCTGGGCGCCTCGGGCATCTTGTCGGCGGTCGCCGCGGGCATGATGCAAAGCTGGCTTGACCTGCTGCCACGCCAGACCAGCACACGCTTGCTCAATCGCAGTGTCTGGTCGCTGTTGGAGTTTGCCTTCAACGGCCTGATCTTCCTGCTGCTGGGCCTGCAACTGCCGGACATCATCAAGGCCGTGGTCAGCCACGAGACAACGCTATGGCCGACCCTGTTTTATCGCTGCCTGGATGTGATCGCGATCTTCCTGGTGTTGGTGGTGCTGCGTTTTATCTGGGTGCAGAGCATCTGGCGGCTGTCAGGCCTGTTACGCCGAATTCGTGGGAAAAGCGAGCTGACGCTGGTGCCGACCGCCCGTTCCTGCTGGTTGTTGACTGTGGGTGGTGTGCGCGGTGCGGTGACGTTGGCCGGTGTAATGTCGGTGCCTTTGCTGCTGGCGCCGGGCCAGGACTTTCCCGAGCGCGACCTGCTGATCTTCATCGCGGCAGGCGTGATCCTCCTGTCGCTGATCGCTGCCTGTATCGCCTTGCCGTTGTTGTTACGTGGCATTGAAAAGAGCCCGGACGAGAAACGTCACAAAGAGGTCCGCGAGGCCTGGAAAAAAACGGCTGTGGCTGCGATCCATGCGCTGGAAGCAGAAGAACCCGCTGAGCCCGAAAGCCAGGACGCCGCCCAGGCGGCACTTGCCACTGAGCTCAAGGCACGGCTGATGTCGGAATATCGCCATCAATTGGAGGTGTTCAACGACTCGGCCGAGGCCCAGGTGCTGGCGCAGCAGATGGACCTGCTTGAGCGCAAACTGCGGCTCAAGGCGCTGCGGGCGCAGCGCCTGGAGTTATATAGCCTGAGTCGTCATCACCAGATTGGTGATGACGTGTTGAGGGAGGTGTTGGCGGATCTGGACATGAGTGAGGCGAATCTGGGGCAGCTGAAATGACCACCAAGCCCTTTAGCGGCGACGCTGAATAAAATCGCGAATGCGTTCAGCCGCTTCCACACATTCCGCCAGCGGTGCAACCAACGCCATGCGCACGCGCCCGGCACCGGGGTTGAAACCATCCACTTCCCGCGACAGATACGAGCCCGGCACCACGGTTACATGTTCTTCCACGAACAAGTCGCGGCAGAACGCGGCATCATCGCCATTCACATGCGGCCACAGGTAGAAGCCGCCGTCCGGGCTCTGCACATCCAGCACTGGCTTGAGAATCGCCAGCACCGCATCGAACTTCTCGCGGTACAGGTCACGGTTGGCTTGCACGTGGGCTTCATCCTGCCAGGCGGCAATGCTTGCCAACTGGGTCTGCACCGGCATCGCGCAGCCGTGGTAGGTGCGGTACAGCAGGAACGCCTTGAGGATGTCAGCGTCGCCGGCCACAAAGCCTGAGCGCAGGCCCGGAAGGTTGGAGCGCTTGGACAGGCTGTGGAACACCACACAACGCTTGAAGTCCTGACGCCCCAGTTCGACGCAGGCGCTCAGCAGGCCCGGCGGCGGGGTTTGTTCGTCGAAGTACAGCTCGCTGTAGCACTCGTCGGCGGCGATGACGAAGTCATATTCGTCGGCCAGGGCGATGAGTTTTTTCAGCGTTTCGACCGGGATCAGCGCGCCGGTCGGGTTGCCGGGGGAGCACAGGAACAGGATCTGGCAACGCTTCCAGATGTCCGGGGTCACGGCGTCGAAGTCCGGGTTGAAGCCATTGGCGTCCAGGCATGGCAGGTAGTGCGGCTTGGCCCCGGCCAGGAACGCGGCGCCTTCGTAGATCTGGTAGAACGGGTTCGGGCTCACCACCAGCGCGTCGTCGCCACGGTTGACCACGGTCTGGGTGAAGGCGAACAGCGCTTCACGGGTGCCATTGACCGGCAGGATATTGCGCGCCGGGTCGAGCCAGCCCTTGGGTACGTTGAAACGGCGTTCGCACCAGGCGCCGATGGCCTCACGCAGCGCCGGGATGCCCAGGGTGGTCGGGTAGACCGCCATCTGGTCGAGATTATCGGCCAGGGCCTTGGCCACGAATTCCGGGGATTTGTGCTTGGGTTCGCCGATGGACAGCGCAATCGGGCGCTTGTCCGGGTTTGGCGTGACGCTGCCGAGCAGGGCGCGCAGTTTCTCGAACGGGTAGGGCTGTAGCTGGTTCAGGGCGTTGTTCATGGAAATCTCGTTCAATTCGGTTGAAAGCATGCGGTCTGCTGGGCGCAGCGATTCTTATGTGGGAGGGGGCTTGCCCCCGATTGCTGACTGTCAGTTGAAATATTCGTAGCTGACTCACCGCTATCGGGGGCAAGCCCCCTCCCACACAAGCCCTGCTTCACAGATTAATCCGCGTATTCAAATAGTCAGGCGCGTGAGTTCGACGCCGGGCTCCTGGGTCACGCTCAACTGCTGGACGATGGCTTCCTGCAAGCGCAGGCACAGCTCAGGGTCGGACAGCGGCTGATTGTCGGCATCGGTGATGAAGAACACGTCTTCGACGCGCTCGCCGAGGGTCGCAATCTTGGCGTTCTGCAGCGACAGGTCGAACTCCAGGAAGATCCCGCCGATGCGTGCCAGCAGGCCTGGGCGATCCGGAGCGCTGAGTTCCAGTACCGTCACCGGCCGTTGGGCGTCGTTGGAAATGGTGACCTGGGGCGCAAATGCAAAATGCTTGAGCTGGCGCGGTACCCGGCGCTGGATGATGGTCGGGTAGTCGTCAGGGTTGCGCAGGGCCTCGGTCAGGCCTTCGCGGATCTTCTTCACGCGCGCCGGGTTGTCGCCAATCGAGTCGCCATCGGTGTCGAGCACGATATAGGTGTCGAGGGTGAACTGGCTGCTGGAGGTGATCACCCGGGCGTCATGGATGTTCAGGTTGAGCTGGTCCATGGCGGCCACGGTTACGGCGAAGAAGTCGTGCTGGTCCGGCGCGTAGATGAAGATCTGCGTGCCGCCTTCGAATTCGCGTTGGGTGGTTTCCTTGATCAGCACCAACGGGCCGCCATCGGCCGGTTGCTGCAGGATCGCGTCGGTATGCCAGGCCACATCACCGGCGGTGTGACGCAGGAAGTAATCGTCGCCCAGTTGCGACCACAGTTGCTCGACATCGTCCGGGTCGTTGCCGCCGCGCACCAGGATATCCAGGGCTGCGCTCTGTGTGCGCCGAATCTGCTCTTCGCGGTCCACCGGGTTTTCCAGGCCACGGCGCAGGGCACGCTTGGTCTCGGTGTACAGCTGGCGCAGCAGGCTGGCGCGCCACGAGTTCCACAGCGTCGGGTTGGTCGCGTTGATATCCGAGACGGTCAGCACGTACAGGTAGTCGAGACGGGTTTCATCACCGACGATCTGTGCGAAGTCGTGGATCACCTGCGGGTCGGACAAGTCCTTGCGCTGGGCGGTCGTCGACATCACCAGGTGGTTCTGCACCAGCCAGACGATCAGGCGGCTGTCCCACAGTGGCAACTGGTGGCGCTGGCAGAAGGCTTCGGCATCAACCGCACCGACCTCGGAGTGGTCGCCGTGCCTGCCCTTACCGATGTCGTGGTACAGACCGGCCAGGTAGATCAACTCGGGCTTGGGCAGCTTGGCCATCAATTTACTGGCCAGCGGAAATTTCTCCGACACCTGGGTGTACTGCAACTTACGCAGGTGCTTGATCAGGTTCAGGGTGTGGGCGTCCACGGTATAGATGTGGAACAAGTCGTGCTGCATCTGCCCGACGATAAAACCGAATTCCGGCAGGTAGCGCCCGAGGATGCCGTAACGGTTCATGCGCCGCAGGTTGCGGTGGATGCCGATCTTGCACTTGAACAGCTCGATGAACAGGCTGGTGTTGCGGATATCGTTGCGGAAGTCGTCGTCGATCAGGTGCCGGTTTTCCCGCAGCAGGCGAATGGTGTCGGCGCGCACGCCTTTGATTTCCGGCTGTTGGGCCATCAGCACGAAGATTTCCAGCATGGCGAACGGCGTGCGACGGAACACGTTGTCGTTGCGCGCCTCGATATAGCCGTCGTGCAGTTGGAAGCGCGCATTGATCGGTTGTGGCGGCGCTTCGTCTTCAGGGGCCAGGATCACTTCTTCGAAATGCTGGATGATCAGGTCGCTGAGCTGGGCAATGCTCATGACCACACGGTAATACTGCTGCATGAAGCTTTCGATGCTGGTCTTCGCGTCTTCGCCTTCAAAACCCAGCAGGGTGGCGATGGAGCGCTGGTGGTCGAACAGCAGGCGGTCTTCGGAACGCCCGGCCAGCATGTGCAGGGCGTAGCGCACCTTCCAGAGGAATTCCTGGGATGAAGCCAGCAGGGCGTTTTCGCTTTCTACCAGGAAGCCTTCGCCGGCCAGGGCGCGCAGGTTCAGGGTGCCGTACTGGCGACGCGCAACCCACAGAATCGTCTGGATATCCCGCAGCCCGCCCGGCGAGCCTTTGACGTTGGGTTCCAGGTTGTATTCGGTGTCGTTGTACTTGTGGTGCCGGGCCTTTTGCTCGGCGCGCTTGGCCAGGAAGAAGTCCTTGCTCGGCCACATGTGTGCGGTGCTGGTGACTTCGAGCATGCGCTGGCGCAGGCGCTCGGGGCCGGCGATGGTGCGGCTTTCCATCAGGTTGGTGATCACGGTGAGGTCGGCGCGCGCCTCTTCGGCGCATTCGTCCACCGAGCGCACGCTTTGGCCGACTTCCAGGCCGATGTCCCACAACAGCGTCAGAAAACGCTCGATGGAATCGCGAAAGATCTCATGGTCGGCGCTGTCCAGCAGGATCAGCAGGTCGATATCGGAGTAGGGATGCAGCTCGCCGCGCCCGTAGCCGCCGACAGCCACCAGGGCGATGTCTGCGTCTTCGCTCCAACTGAACTGTTCCCAGGCCTTTTGCAGAATGTTATCGACAAACCAGGCCCGGTCCTCGATCAGCCGGCGGATGTCCCGACCACTGCGAAAGCGCGCGTCGAGTACCTCGCGGGCCTGGCGGATAGCCTTCTTGAACGCGGCGATGGGGCTCGCCTTCAGGGCCAGTTCGGCCTGGAACTGGCCACGGTCGAAGAGTTCGGGATCCACCTGGGGCATCGATCGGCTTTCCTTTCTATCTATTCAGTCAGTCACAACACAGTGGGGGAAAACCAAAGCAACCTTTAGGCCGAAACGCGTGGGATCGTGTCGTCAGCGCGCAGGGTAAAGATCTCGTAGCCGGTTTCGGTGACCAGCAAGGTGTGTTCCCACTGGGCCGAGAGCTTGCGGTCCTTGGTGATGGCGGTCCAGCCGTCGCCCAGCACCTTGGTGTCGGCCTTGCCCTGGTTGATCATTGGTTCGATGGTGAAGGTCATGCCTGCCTTCAGTTCCATACCGGTGCCGGCGCGGCCGTAGTGCAGGATCTGCGGCTCTTCGTGGAAGACGGTGCCGATACCGTGGCCGCAGAATTCGCGTACCACCGAGAAGCCGTTCTTTTCAGCGTGCTTCTGGATCACTTCGCCGATGTCGCCCAGGCGGCAGCCGGGCTTGACGATCTCGATGGCCTTGTACATGCATTCCTGGGTGACCTGGGACAGGCGCTCGGCCCAGACCGGTACGTTACCGACGTGGAACATACGGCTGGTATCGCCAAAGTAGCGGTCTTTGATCACGGTGACATCGATGTTCAAGGTGTCGCCATCCTTCAACGGCTTGTCGCCCGGAATGCCGTGGCAGACCACGTGGTTGACCGAGGTGCAGATCGACTTGGGGAAGCCCTTGTAGTTCAGCGGCGCAGGGATGGCGCCCTGCACGTTGACGATATAGTCGTGGCAGATCTGGTTGAGGGTCTCGGTGGTGACGCCGGGCTTGACGTGTTCGGCAATCATTTCCAGCACGTCGGCAGCCAGTTTGCCGGCGATGCGCATGCCAGCGATGTCTTCGGCGGTTTTCAAGCTAACGGTCATACAGGCTCTCTCTAGCGCGACGCGCTGAAATCAATACGGTTTACGGGCGTGCGACAAAAGGTTGCAGAATTCGCACAAGCCACAGAAAACGCGATTCTAACAGACCATGGCGTCAAATCATGAGCCTCTGATGATCGCTTCTGTCTATAAGGTAGGGCTATGTCGGCTCTATTCAAGGGGTTACACGAAGGCGCGCTACGGCAAATGTGATTGCGTGTTCCGTTTTTGCCGATGCTGTGGTATAAAATGCGCCGCTTTCCGGGGATACCCCGCAAAGCTTAAATCCACACACGTGTCGACACGATGACCTGGGTGCCGGAGGCCTTGATGCCGCTGGTTGGTCATTGGGATACGTGGAGGCCAAACCCGACTTATTAAGGAACTATCATGTCCCAAGTCAACATGCGCGATATGCTGAAGGCCGGTGTGCACTTCGGTCACCAGACCCGTTACTGGAACCCGAAAATGGGTAAGTACATTTTCGGCGCGCGTAACAAGATCCACATCATCAACCTTGAAAAAACCCTGCCAATGTTCAACGAAGCGCTGACTTTCGTAGAGCGCCTGGCCCAGGGCAAAAACAAGATTCTGTTCGTCGGCACCAAGCGTTCCGCTGGCAAGATCGTTGCTGAAGAAGCAGCACGTTGCGGTTCGCCGTACGTCGATCACCGCTGGTTGGGCGGCATGCTGACCAACTTCAAAACCATCCGTGCTTCCATCAAGCGTCTGCGTGACCTTGAAGTGCAAGCCGAAGACGGTACTTTCGCCAAGCTGACCAAGAAAGAAGCGCTGATGCGCTCCCGTGACCTGGAAAAGCTCGATCGTTCCCTGGGTGGTATCAAGGACATGGGCGGTCTGCCTGACGCACTGTTCGTTATCGACGTTGATCACGAGCGCATCGCGATCACCGAAGCCAACAAGCTGGGCATCCCTGTTATCGGCGTAGTCGATACCAACAGCAGCCCGGAAGGCGTTGACTACATCATCCCAGGCAACGATGACGCAATCCGCGCTATCCAGCTGTACATGGGTTCGATGGCTGACGCTGTAATCCGTGGTCGCAACCACGTTGCTGGTGGTACCGAGCAGTTCGTTGAAGAAGCTCCGGTAGCTGCCGCTGAGTAATTAGCGCCCTGGCGTTGACTCAGTAAGCAAAAAGGGGGCTTGGCCCCCTTTTTGCCACCTCGAAAACCATTTGTCGGCAGCGCAGCTACATCATCTGTAACGTGCAGCGGCCTACAAGGGAGATTCGGGAAGAATTGATCGCCCGTTTGATCGGGTGGAATGGTTGAAAACCTATCCAAGAGGATTTTGAAATGGCAGAGATTACTGCAGCGTTGGTTAAAGAACTGCGTGAGCGTACCGGCGAAGGCATGATGGATTGCAAAAAGGCCTTGACCAAGGCCGGCGGCGACATCGAAAAAGCCATCGACGACATGCGTGCCTCCGGCGCCATCAAGGCCGCCAAGAAAGCTGGCAACGTCGCTGCTGAAGGCGCTATCGCTCTGGTTGAAGACGGTAAAGCCGCCGTTCTGCTGGAAGTGAACTCGCAGACCGACTTCCTGGCCCTGCAAGATGACTTCAAGGCATTCGTTGCTGCCAGCGTCAAGAAAGCATTCGATGAGAAGCTGACTACCGTTGAGCCTCTGATCGAAGCCCAAGAAGCTGATCGCCTGGTTCTGGTTGGCAAGGTTGGCGAAAACGTCAACATCCGTCGCCTGACTCGCGTTGAAGGTGATGTGGTTGGTGGTTACCTGCACGGCAACAAGATCGGTGTAGCTGTTGTTCTGAAAGGCGGCGACGTTGAGCTGGCCAAAGACATCGCTATGCACGTTGCTGCCAGCAACCCTGAGTTCCTGCTGCCTTCGGAAGTGTCTGCCGAAGCGATCGAGCGTGAAAAAGCTGTGTTCCTGAGCCTGAACGCCGACAAGATCGCCGGCAAGCCAGAGAACATCGTTGAAAACATGATCAAAGGCCGTATCAGCAAGTTCCTGGCTGAAGCGAGCCTGGTTGAGCAGGCGTTCGTCAAGAACCCTGAAATCAAGGTTGGCGAACTGGCCAAGAAAGCCGGTGCTGAAATCGTTTCCTTCACCTACTACAAAGTAGGCGAAGGCATCGAGAAGCCGGTCGACAACTTCGCTGAAGAAGTTGCTGCCCAGCTGGCTGCCGCCAAGCAATAAGACAGTTTTCAACTGTCGCCCGAAAGAGGCTGCCCGCTCACGCGCGCAGCCTCTTTTCAAATGGGAAGGCTGATTTTAATTGGCTTCCTTTCGGAACTGGCTTACAAAGCCGTGTTCCGATGGCGCTGTGACAGCGTCCAGCTAGAGTGAACGCAAGCCGTAAACGGCTCGCCAAGAATTTTTAAAATACGCCGCAGGAGAGATTCGCAATGGCTCAGCAGGGCAGTGGTTATCAGGCTCGCTATAAACGCATTCTACTCAAGCTTAGCGGCGAGGCCCTGATGGGCTCGGAAGAGTTCGGGATCGATCCCAAGGTGCTTGACCGCATGGCGCTGGAAGTCGGCCAGTTGGTCGGCATCGGCGTGCAGGTTGGCCTGGTGATCGGTGGTGGCAACCTGTTCCGCGGCGCGGCACTGAGTGCTGCAGGCATGGATCGGGTCACCGGCGACCACATGGGCATGCTGGCCACTGTGATGAACGCCCTGGCCATGCGCGACGCCCTGGAGCGTGCCAATATCTCGGCTATCGTGATGTCGGCTATTTCCATGGTCGGCGTGACCGATCACTATGATCGCCGCAAAGCCATGCGCCACCTGAACTCCAAGGAAGTGGTGATCTTCGCGGCCGGCACGGGTAACCCGTTCTTTACCACCGATTCGGCAGCCTGCCTGCGCGCCATCGAGATCGATGCGGACGTGGTGCTCAAGGCGACCAAGGTGGATGGCGTGTACACCGCAGACCCGTTCAAAGACCCGCATGCCGAGAAGTTCGATCATCTGACCTACGATGAAGTGCTGGATCGCAAGCTGGGCGTGATGGACCTGACGGCTATTTGCCTGTGCCGCGACCACAAGATGCCACTGCGCGTATTTAACATGAACAAGCCCGGCGCCCTGCTGAATATCGTACACGGCGGCGCAGAAGGGACTCTGATCGAGGAAGGCCAACAATGATCAACGAAATCAAGAAAGACGCCCAAGCGCGTATGCAGAAATCCCTGGAGTCTCTGAGCCATGCATTCGGCCAGATTCGTACCGGCAAGGCGCACCCGAGCATCCTGGGCAGCGTGATGGTGCCTTACTACGGCTCTGATACGCCTATCAGCAGCGTTGCCAACATTACCGTTAAAGACTCGCGCACCCTGCAAGTCGTAGCCTTTGAGCGCAACATGCTGGGTGCTGTCGACAAGGCCATCCAGAGCGCCGGTTTGAACCTCAACCCGACCAACCTGGGTGAGTTGCTGCTGATCTCCATGCCGGCCTTGACTGAAGAGACCCGCAAGGGCTTCACCAAGCAGGCTCGCAGCGCTGCAGAAGACGCGCGTGTTGCTGTACGTAATATCCGTCGCGATGCCTTGGGTGACCTGAAGAAGCTGGTCAAGGACAAGGAAATCAGTGAAGACGAAGAGCGTCGTGCCACCGCCGATATCGACAAGTTGACCAAGGATGCCGAGGCCCAGATCACCAAGGCCACGGAAGAAAAAGAAAAGGACCTGATGGCCGTATAAGGGGTCAGGACGCCTTCATGGAAAAGACCAAGCAGACTGTGCCCTCCGTGGTGCCGCGCCATGTCGCGATCATCATGGATGGGAATAATCGCTGGGCGAAGAAGCGCTTTATGCCGGGTGTCGCCGGGCATAAAGCGGGTGTCGATGCGGTAAGGGCTGTGATCGAGGTGTGTGCCGAGGCCAAGGTCGAAGTGTTGACCCTGTTTGCGTTCTCCAGTGAGAACTGGCAGCGGCCCGCCGAAGAAGTCAGTGCCTTGATGGATCTGTTCTTCAAGGCCCTGCGTCGTGAGGCCAAGCGCCTTAACGACAACAACATCAGCTTGCGCATCATTGGCGACCGCTCGCGTTTCCACCCGGAACTTCAAGCTGCCATGCGTGAGGCTGAGGCGATCACGGCTGGCGCCAACCGTTTTGTGCTACAGATCGCAGCCAACTACGGCGGCCAGTGGGATATCGCCCAGGCAGCGCAGCGGCTGGCTCGTGAAGTGCAGGCCGGCCATCTGCGCCCAGACGACATCACGCCTGAACTGTTGCAAACCTGCCTGGTGACCGGTGACCTGCCGTTGCCGGACCTGTGCATCCGCACCGGTGGTGAGCACCGCATCAGTAATTTCCTGCTGTGGCAGCTGGCCTATACCGAGCTGTACTTCTCCGACCTGTTCTGGCCGGACTTCAAACACGATGCCATGCGTAATGCACTGGCCGATTTCGCTTCCCGTCAGCGTCGCTTCGGTAAAACGAGCGAGCAGATCGAAGCTGGAGCCCGGGTTTAAATGCTTAAACAACGAATCATCACGGCACTGATCCTGTTGCCGATTGCCCTGTGCGGGTTTTTCCTGCTCGACGGCTCCGGCTTTGCGCTGTTTATCGGCCTGGTTGTCACCCTGGGTGCCTGGGAATGGGCGCGCCTGGCGGGGTTCAGTGCGCAGCTCCCACGCGTGGTGTATGCCGCTGTCGTGGCTGCCTTGGCGTTTCTCTTGTACATCCTGCCGGACCTCGCGCCCTGGGTGTTGGGGGCGGCAGTGTTGTGGTGGGCGCTGGCGACGTTCCTGGTACTGACCTATCCGCGCACCAGCGGTCAATGGACCAGTGTTGCCTGCAAGCTGGTGATTGGCTTGCTGATCCTGCTGCCGGCTTGGCAAGGGCTGGTGGAGATCAAGCGTTATCCAATGGGTAACTGGTTGATCCTGGCAGTCATGGTGCTGGTGTGGGGGGCTGATATTGGTGCCTACTTCTCCGGTCGGGCTTTCGGCAAGCGCAAGTTGGCGCCGGCGGTCAGTCCGGGCAAGAGCTGGGAAGGTGTCTATGGTGGTTTGGCGTTGACGCTGATGATCGCGCTGGTCGTCGGTGTGGTGCGCGGTTGGGCGGCGAAGGAAATCTTCCTGGCGCTGCTGGCCACGGCCATTGTCGTGCTTGTTTCGGTGGTGGGCGACCTCACTGAAAGCATGTTCAAGCGTCAGGCGGGTATCAAGGACAGCAGTAACCTGCTGCCCGGTCACGGTGGTGTATTGGATCGTATCGACAGCCTGACGGCGGCCATCCCGATCTTCGCAGTGCTGCTATGGATGACTGCTTCGTGAGCCGCCTTCAACAAGTGACCGTGCTGGGTGCAACCGGCTCGGTTGGGCTGAGCACCCTGGATGTAATTGCGCGTCATCCTGATCGCTATCAGGTCTTTGCCCTTACTGGGTTTAGCCGCCTGAGCGAGCTGTTGGCCTTGTGCGTGCGCCACGCACCGCGCTTCGTCGTAGTGCCTGAGGCAGGAGCGGCGCGTGGCTTGCAGGATGATCTGCGGGCTGCTGGGCTGGCGACTCGAGTGTTGGTGGGCGAGGAGGGGTTGTGTCAGGTCTCGGCTGACGCCGAGGTGGATACCGTGGTCGCCGCTATCGTCGGTGCCGCCGGCCTGCGTCCAACCCTCGCCGCTGTAGATGCCGGCAAGAAGATCCTGCTGGCCAACAAAGAAGCGCTGGTCATGTCTGGCGCGCTCTTCATGCAGGCGGTGCGCAAAAGCGGCGCCGTGCTGCTGCCGCTCGACAGCGAGCACAACGCGATCTTCCAATGCATGCCCGGCGACTATGCGCGTGGCTTGAGCCAGGTTGGCGTGCGTCGGATCCTGCTGACCGCCTCCGGTGGTCCGTTCCGGCAAACTCCTCTGGCCGAGCTTGAGCATGTTTCGCCCGACCAGGCGTGCGCTCATCCGAACTGGTCCATGGGGCGTAAGATCTCGGTGGATTCGGCGAGCATGATGAACAAGGGCCTGGAGCTGATCGAGGCGTGCTGGTTGTTCGATGCACGGCCGGATCAGGTCGAAGTGGTGATTCACCCGCAAAGTGTGATCCATTCCCTGGTCGACTATGTAGACGGTTCGGTCCTGGCCCAGTTGGGCAACCCCGATATGCGCACGCCGATCGCCAATGCCTTGGCCTGGCCGGAGCGGATTGATTCCGGTGTCGCCCCGCTGGATCTGTTTGCAGTGGCCCGCCTGGACTTCGAGGCGCCGGATGAGCAGCGCTTTCCTTGCCTGCGCCTGGCCCGGCAAGCGGCCGAAGCGGGTAACAGTGCGCCGGCAATGCTGAATGCGGCCAACGAGGTGGCTGTGGCGGCGTTTCTCGAACGGCGCATCCGCTTTCCGCAGATCGCGAGTATCATCGAGGACGTCCTGGCGCTTGAGCCTGTCGTGGCGGTGAATGACCTGGCGGCGGTATTCGAAGCCGATACCAAGGCTCGCGCCCTGGCAGAGCAATGGTTGAGCTGCAACGCGCGTTAGTCTGTGGGCGGGTTCGAGCCTTCAGGCACTGGATTGGAATGCGGAGAAATTAGATGAGTGCGCTTTACATGATTGTCGGCACCCTGGTTGCTCTGGGTGTGCTGGTTACCTTCCACGAATTCGGTCACTTCTGGGTGGCACGTCGTTGCGGCGTCAAGGTATTGCGCTTTTCCGTCGGCTTCGGCATGCCGCTGTTGCGCTGGCACGACCGCCGTGGCACGGAGTTCGTGATCGCGGCCATCCCATTGGGTGGCTACGTCAAGATGCTCGATGAGCGTGAAGGCGAGGTGCCGGCAGACCAGTTGGATCAATCCTTCAATCGCAAGACCGTTCGTCAGCGTATCGCCATTGTTGCTGCAGGTCCGATCGCCAACTTCCTGTTGGCGATGGTGTTCTTCTGGGTATTGGCCATGCTGGGCAGCCAGCAGGTGCGGCCGGTGATCGGTGCAGTTGAGGCGGACAGCATTGCCGCCAAGGCAGGGCTGGTTGCTGGACAAGAAATTGTTTCCATTGATGGCGAACCCACCACAGGTTGGGGTGCAGTCAATTTGCAGTTGGTGCGTCGCCTGGGTGAAAGCGGCACCGTGAATGTAGTGGTGCGCGAGCAGGACTCCACGGCCGAGAGCCCGCGTGAGCTGGCTCTCGACCACTGGCTCAAGGGCGCTGATGAGCCTGATCCGATCAAATCCCTGGGCATACGTCCATGGCGTCCGGCCTTGCCGCCGGTGCTTGCCGAGCTGGATCCGAAAGGTCCGGCCCAGGCTGCGGGCCTGAAAACCGGCGATCGCCTGCTGGCTCTCGATGGTCAGCCACTGGGTGACTGGCAACAGGTGGTCGATCTGGTTCGTGTACGCCCTGATACCAAAATTGTGCTGAAAGTTGAACGCGACGGTGCTCAAATCGACGTCCCTGTGACCTTGTCGGTTCGCGGGGAAGCCAAGGCGGCCGGGGGTTACCTGGGCGCCGGAGTCAAAGGTGTCGATTGGCCGCCATCGATGGTACGTGAGGTGAGTTTCGGGCCGTTGGCGGCAATTGGCGAGGGTGCGAAACGCACCTGGACCATGAGTGTACTGACGCTCGAATCCCTCAAGAAAATGTTGTTCGGCGAGCTCTCGGTAAAAAACTTGAGTGGACCGATAACCATTGCTAAAGTGGCGGGCGCTTCTGCCCAGTCGGGTGTCGCGGATTTCCTGAATTTCCTGGCTTATCTGAGTATTAGCCTGGGGGTTCTGAATTTGCTGCCCATTCCAGTATTGGATGGGGGGCATCTGTTGTTTTATCTGGTCGAGTGGGTGCGTGGTCGCCCCTTGTCGGATCGGGTGCAGGGTTGGGGGATACAGATCGGTATCAGTTTGGTGGTCGGGGTGATGTTGTTAGCCCTGGTCAACGATCTGGGTCGACTGTAACGCTTCGCTGAATTGCGAATCTGCCGCATTTTGCGGCAGTTTGTTTATTGCCAGTTGGAATAAGAAAGGACTTCATGAAACGTCTGCTGCTAACTGCGGTTCTCACCGTATTGATGATCGCCGAAGTTCACGCCGAGTCCTTCACCATCTCCGATATTCGCGTCAACGGCCTCCAGCGGGTTTCCGCGGGTAGCGTCTTTGGTGCCTTGCCGTTGAACGTTGGGGAACAGGCTGATGACCGTCGCCTGGTGGAATCCACTCGTGCGCTGTTCAAAACCGGTTTCTTTCAAGACATCCAACTGGGTCGCGAAGGCAACGTCCTGGTCATCACTGTGGTCGAGCGACCTTCCGTCGCCAGTATCGAGATCGAAGGCAACAAGGCGATCTCGACTGAAGACTTGATGAAGGGTCTGAAGCAATCCGGCCTGGCCGAAGGCGAGATCTTCCAACGCGCCACCCTCGAAGGTGTGCGTAACGAGCTGCAACGCCAGTACGTTGCCCAGGGCCGCTACTCCGCGACCGTGGAAACGGAAGTGGTGCCGCAGCCGCGCAACCGTGTCGGCCTCAAGGTCAACATCAACGAAGGCACTGTGGCGGCGATCCAGCACATCAACGTGGTAGGCAATACCAAGTTCTCTGATGACGACCTGATCGACCTGTTCGAGCTCAAGACCACCAACTGGCTGTCGTTCTTCAAGAACGATGACAAGTACGCCCGTGAAAAACTGTCCGGTGACCTGGAACGTCTGCGTTCCTACTACCTGGACCGTGGCTACATCAATATGGATATCGCTTCGACCCAGGTGTCGATCACCCCGGACAAGAAGCACGTCTACATCACCGTCAACGTCAACGAAGGCGAGAAGTACAAGGTTCGCGACGTCAAGCTGAGCGGCGACCTGAAAGTGCCTGAAGACCAGGTCAAGGCGCTGTTGCTGGTGCAGAAAGACCAGGTGTTCTCGCGCAAGCTGATGACCACCACGTCCGAACTGATCACCCGTCGCCTGGGCAACGAAGGCTACACCTTCGCCAACGTCAACGGTGTGCCGACGCCCCATGATGATGACCACACCGTGGACATCACCTTCGTGGTCGATCCAGGCAAGCGTGCCTACGTGAACCGTATCAACTTCCGTGGCAACACCAAGTCTGCGGACGAAGTGCTGCGTCGTGAAATGCGTCAGATGGAAGGCGGCTGGGCCTCGACTTACCTGATCGACCAGTCCAAGACCCGTCTTGAGCGCCTCGGCTTCTTCAAGGAAGTCAACGTCGAAACCCCGGCCGTACCGGGTGTGGATGACCAGGTTGACGTGAACTACGCCGTTGAAGAACAAGCATCGGGTTCCATCACCGCCAGCGTCGGTTTCGCACAGAGCGCCGGCCTGATCCTCGGCGGTTCGATCACCCAGAACAACTTCCTGGGTACTGGTAACCGAGTTTCCATCGGCCTGACCCGAAGCGAATACCAGAGCCGATATAACTTCGGTTATACCGACCCCTACTGGACTGCTGACGGTGTGAGCCTGGGCTACAACGCCTTCTATCGCACCACTGACTACAAAGACCTCGACGTTGACGTAGCCAGCTATGCAATCGACAGCCTTGGTGCTGGCGTGAACGTGGGTTACCCGATCAGCGAGACCTCGCGTCTGACGTTCGGCTTGACCGCGCAGCAGGATGAGATCAAGACCGGTGTCTACACCGTGGACGAAATCTTCGACTTCACCCGTCGTGAAGGTGACAAGTTCCTCAACTTCAAGGCGTCCGCCGGCTGGTCCGAGTCGACCCTGAACAAAGGTGTACTGGCGACCCGTGGTCATTCCCAGAGCCTGACCCTGGAAACCACCACGCCGGGCAGCGACCTGTCGTTCTTCAAGCTCGACTACCGCGGCCAGCTGTTCCAGCCGTTGAGCGACAACTACACCATGCGCCTGCACACTGAGCTGGGTTATGGCGATGGTTATGGTTCCACCAATGGTCTACCGTTCTACGAGAACTACTATGCGGGTGGCTTCAACTCCGTACGTGGTTTCAAGGACAGCACCCTGGGCCCGCGTGGTACTCCGAGCCGTGGTGTTGGTGTAACCGGTAACCAGGGCACCGTAGCGGACTCCGACAACGACCCACTGCCGTTCGGTGGTAACGTCCTGATCCAGGGTGGTGCGGAAATCCTGTTCCCGCTGCCGTTCGTGAAAGATCAGCGCTCCCTGCGTACTTCGGTATTCTGGGACGTGGGTAACGTGTTCGACTCCAAATGCGAGCAGATCCGTAACCCGAGCGGCGTGAAGTCCAACACTCAGTGTAACGACGTGAGCCTGAGTAACCTGGCAAGCTCCGTGGGTGTGGGTGTGACCTGGGTGACTGCGCTTGGCCCATTGAGCTTTGCTCTGGCCATGCCGATCAAGAAACCGGATAACGCTGAAACCCAGATTTTCCAATTCTCCCTCGGCCAGACGTTCTAAGCGTCTGACCCAAGATAACGACAACGGATTCTGTAGGAGTACATCGTGCGTAAGTTGACTCAATTGGTGCTGCTGGCAACCGTGCTGGTAACCACCCCGGCCTTCGCCGAAATGAAAATTGCCGTCCTGAACTATCAGATGGCCCTGCTGGAATCCGATGCGGCCAAGAAATACGCCGTGGATGCCGAGAAAAAATTCGGTCCGCAACTGACCAAGCTCAAGACCCTGGAAAGCAGCGCCAAGGGCATCCAGGATCGCCTGGTAGCCGGTGGTGACAAGATGCAGCAAGGCGAGCGCGAGCGTCTGGAGCTTGAATTCAAGCAAAAGGCCCGTGACTACCAGTTCCAGTCCAAGGAGCTGAACGAAGCCAAGGCTGTAGCTGACCGTGAAATGCTGAAGCAGCTGAAGCCGAAGCTCGACAGCGCTGTGGAAGAGGTCATCAAGAAGGGTGCCTTTGACCTGGTGTTCGAGCGTGGCGCTGTGATCGACGTCAAGCCTCAATACGACATCACCCGTCAGGTGATCGAGCGCATGAACCAGCTGAAGTAAGCCATGACCGCGACTATCAAGCTCGGCGAGTTGGCCGAGTTCCTGGGGGCCACCTTGCGTGGCTCCCCGGAGAAGGAAATCACTGGGCTAGCCACCTTGCAGGAGGCTGGCCCAGCTCAGTTGAGCTTCCTCGCAAACCCCCAATACCGTAAATACCTGGTCGACAGCCAAGCCGCAGCCGTTTTGCTGAAGGCCGCCGATGCCGAAGGGTTTGTCGGGGATGCGCTGGTGGTGGCCGACCCGTACCTGGCGTATGCGCGGGTGTCGCACCTGTTCGATCCGAAACCCAAGGCCGCCAGCGGTATTCACCCGTCTGCGGTGATCGCCGATGATGCCCAGGTTGACGCCGCAGCCAGCATCGGTGCCTTTGCGGTGATCGAGAGCGGTGCGCGCATTGCGGCGGATGTGACCATAGGTGCTCATTGCTTTATCGGTGCGCGCTGCGAAATCGGCGCAGGCGGTTGGCTGGCACCCCGTGTAACCCTGTACCACGACGTGCGTATTGGTGAGCGTGTGGTCATCCAGTCGGGTGCCGTGATAGGCGGTGAAGGCTTTGGCTTTGCCAATTCCAAGGGTATCTGGAACAAGATTGCCCAGGTCGGCGGCGTATTGATCGGCGACGACGTGGAAATTGGTGTGAACACGGCTGTCGATCGCGGGGCCCTGGCCGACACCGTGATCGGCAACGGCGTGAAGCTCGACAACCAGATCCAGATCGCCCACAACGTACAGATTGGCGATCACACCGCCATGGCAGCCTGTGTGGGCATCTCCGGCAGCACCCGGATCGGCAAGCATTGCATGCTCGCCGGTGGCGTCGGGCTGGTGGGGCACATCGATATTTGCGACAACGTTTTCATCACCGGCATGACCATGGTCACCCACTCTATTACCGAGCCTGGGGCCTATTCTTCCGGTACCGCCATGCAGCCCGCAGCTGAATGGCGCAAGAGTGCAGCACGGTTGAGGCAGCTCGACGACATGGCTCGACGTCTCAAACAGCTGGAAAAGCGTGTTGGGGACGTGACCCCTGGCGGTAATGCTTCATCAGAAGGCTGATACCATTTCCATATCAAGTGTGCACAGCCGCTAGACTGCCTCCTTGATTTGCTAGCGGGGCGTGCTTTTAGTTCGCCCGCCCCCAATCTTTATTACAGGCTTCCCCCCGAAATGATGGACATCAACGAGATTCGCGAATACCTGCCTCACCGTTACCCGTTCCTGCTGGTGGATCGCGTAGTGGACCTCAATGTCGAGGAAAAGCGCATTCGTGCCTACAAGAATGTCAGCATCAACGAACCGTTCTTCAATGGTCACTTTCCTGCGCATCCGATCATGCCTGGTGTGTTGATCATCGAGGCGATGGCCCAGGCTGCCGGTATCCTTGGTTTCAAAATGCTCGACCTCAAGCCTGCCGATGGCACGCTTTACTATTTCGTGGGCTCCGACAAGTTGCGTTTCCGCAACCCGGTTACTCCGGGTGACCAGTTGATCCTGGAAGCCAAGTTCATCAGCTGCAAGCGCCAGATCTGGAAGTTCGAATGCCAGGCCTCGGTGGATGGCAAGCCGGTGTGCTCTGCCGAGATCATCTGTGCGGAACGCAAACTATGAGTTTGATTGACCCTCGCGCAATCATCGATCCGTCGGCCGTTCTGGCCGCCGACGTTGAGGTCGGCCCCTGGTCGATCATCGGCGCAGGTGTGGAAATCGGCGAGGGGACTGTCATCGGGCCGCACGTGATCCTCAAAGGTCCGACCCGCATTGGCAAACACAATCGCATCTACCAGTTCTCCTCGGTAGGCGAAGACACCCCGGACATGAAGTACAAGGGTGAAGAGACCCGCCTGGTAATCGGTGATCACAACATCATCCGTGAAGGCGTGACCATTCATCGTGGTACCGTGCAGGATCGGGCTGAAACCACCCTGGGCGACCACAACCTGGTCATGGCCTACGCTCATATCGGTCACGACAGCGTGATCGGCAACCACTGCATCCTGGTCAACAACACCGCGTTGGCCGGCCATGTGCATGTTGACGATTGGGCAATCCTGTCCGGGTTCACCCTGGTTCATCAGTACTGCCATATCGGTGCTCATAGCTTCTCCGGCATGGGCACCGCCATTGGCAAGGATGTTCCGGCATTCGTCACGGTATTCGGCAACCCCGCCGAAGCCCGCAGCATGAACTTCGAAGGCATGCGCCGTCGGGGTTTCAGCGAAGAAGCCATCCACGCCCTGCGCCGCGCCTACAAGGTGGTTTACCGCCAGGGGCTCACGGTGGAACAGGCGTTGACCCAACTGACCGAGCCGGCAGCGTTGTTCCCGGAAGTCGCGGTGTTCCGTGACTCGATCCAGGCGTCGACTCGCGGCATCACCCGCTGATCATGGCTAATCTGCGTATCGCGCTGGTGGCCGGGGAAGCTTCCGGCGACATTCTGGGCGCCGGTCTTATGCGGGCCCTCAAAGCCCAGCATCCTGCGGTGGAGTTCATCGGTGTTGGTGGCCCGCTGATGCAGGCTGAGGGGCTTACGTCCTACTTCCCCATGGAGCGTTTGTCGGTCATGGGGTTGGTCGAGGTGCTGGGTCGCCTGCGCGAGCTGCTGGCCCGCCGCAAGTTGCTGATCCAGACCCTGATCGAAGAAAAGCCTGACGTCTTTATCGGAATCGACGCGCCGGACTTCACCCTCAATATCGAACTCAAGTTGCGCCAGGCCGGCATCAAGACGGTGCACTATGTCAGCCCGTCCGTCTGGGCGTGGCGGCAGAAGCGTGTGCTCAAGATCCGCGAAGGCTGCGACCTGATGCTGACGTTGCTGCCGTTCGAAGCGCGGTTCTATGAAGAAAAGGGCGTGCCGGTGCGGTTTGTCGGGCACACCCTGGCCGACACTATTCCCTTGCAGGCGGATCGCGCGGCCGCGCGTGCCGAGTTGGGCTTGCCCGACGGCCCCTTGGTTGCGTTGATGCCGGGCAGCCGTGGCGGCGAAGTCGGTCGCCTGGCCTCGGTGTTTTTCGACGCTGCCGAGCGTCTGCAGGCCCTGAAGCCAGGCGTACGTTTCGTGTTGCCCTGCGCCAGCCCGCAACGTCGTGCGCAGATCGAGACATTGCTGGAAGGGCGCAACCTGCCGTTGACTCTGCTCGATGGTCAATCGCACCTGGCCCTGGCGGCCTGTGATGCGGTGCTGATCGCCTCGGGGACGGCCACGCTGGAGGCCCTGCTGTACAAGCGCCCGATGGTGGTGGCCTACCGCCTGGCGCCGCTGACGTTCTGGATTCTCAAGCGCATGGTCAAAAGTCCTTACATCTCCCTGCCCAATCTGCTGGCCCAGCGCCTGTTGGTGCCGGAGTTGTTGCAGGACGATGCAACGCCAGAGGCGCTCGCGCAAACCCTGCTCCCCTTGATCGACGGCGGCGAAGAACAGACCCGTGGTTTCGACGCTATCCATCGCATACTGCGCCGTGATGCCTCGAACCAGGCGGCAGACGCTGTATTGACGTTGATCGGCCAGAAACAGGAGGCGATATGAGTGCGCAAATGGGCCTGGATTTCAGCCTGGTTGCCGAAGCCCACGAACTGGTGGCCGGTGTTGACGAAGTCGGGCGCGGGCCCTTGTGTGGCGCCGTGGTCACGGCGGCAGTGATCCTCGATCCAAACCGTCCGATCCTCGGCCTCAACGACTCGAAAAAACTCACCGAAGCGCGGCGCGAAAAGCTCTACGACGAGATTTGCGAGAAAGCCCTGAGTTGGCACATCGCCCGGGCCGAAGTTGAAGAAATCGATGAATTGAACATCCTCCACGCCACCATGCTCGCCATGCAGCGTGCAGTGGAGGGCCTGCACATCACGCCCAAGCTGGCGATGATCGATGGCAACCGCTGCCCCAGACTGGCCATGCCATCGGAGGCGGTGGTGAAGGGTGATAGCAAGGTGCCGGCGATTGCGGCGGCCTCCATCCTGGCAAAGGTCAGTCGTGATCGTGAAATGGCGGCTTTCGAATTGATCTACCCGGGCTATGGCATCGGCGGTCATAAAGGCTACCCGACGCCCGTTCATCTGGAAGCCCTGGCACGTCTTGGCCCTACACCGATCCACCGCCGCTCGTTCGCCCCGGTGCGTCAGGCTTACGAGGCGCGGGAGAGTCTCAGCGAGGTGTAGTCGCGAGGCTGATGTTTTTGCCAAGGCCCGGTACAATCCGGGCCTTGTTGTCTCCACGTTTCTAGACAGGATCACTATGCCGGCTTCATTCGTTCACCTACGCCTGCACACTGAATACTCCCTGGTCGACGGCCTGGTACGGATCAAACCGCTGGTCAAAACCCTGGTGGGCATGAACATGCCTGCGGTCGCGGTCACCGATCAGAACAACATGTGTTCCTTGGTCAAGTTCTACAAGAACGCCATGGGCGCCGGTATCAAGCCGATCTGCGGCGCTGACCTGTGGCTGTCCAACAAAGACCCGGATAACCCCCTGAGCCGTATCAGCCTGCTGGCGATGAACGGCGTGGGTTATCGCAACCTTACCGAACTGATCTCCCGTGGTTTCATCGATGGCCAGCGCAATGGTTCGATCATCATCGAGCGCGAATGGGTCGCCGAGGCCAGCGAAGGCCTGATCATGCTGTCGGCCGCCAAAGAGGGTGAGATCGGTATCGCGCTGCTGGGGGGCAACCCCCAAGAAGCCGAAGTACTGGCCAAGGAATGGATGCAGGTCTTCCCCGACCGTTTCTACCTGGAAGTCCAGCGTACCAACCGGCCCAACGATGAAGAGCACCTGCACGCCGCCGTGGCCCTGGCCGACAAGCTGGGCGCGCCGCTGGTGGCGACTAACGATGTGCGCTTCATCAAGAAGGAAGACTTCGAAGCCCACGAAACCCGCGTGTGCATCGGTGAAGGCCGGGCCCTGGATGACCCGCGTCGTTCGAAAAACTACAGCGAAGAGCAGTACCTCAAAAGCGCCGATGAAATGGCCGAGCTGTTCAGCGACCTGCCCGAGGCCCTGGAAAACTCCGTCGAGATCGCCAAGCGCTGCAATATCGAAGTGAAGCTGGGCAAGCACTTCCTGCCCAACTTCCCGATTCCGGATGGCATGACCATCGATGAATATTTTCGCAAGGTGTCCTTCGACGGGCTGGAAGAGCGCCTCAGCGTTCTGCTGCCCAAGGACACCACCGAAGATTACGAGGCCAAGCGCCAGGTCTATGTGGACCGGCTGAATTTCGAGCTGGATATCATCATCCAGATGGGGTTCCCTGGTTACTTCCTGATCGTGATGGACTTTATCCAGTGGGCCAAGAACAACGGCGTGCCGGTTGGTCCGGGCCGGGGGTCAGGTGCCGGTTCGCTGGTGGCCTATGTGCAAAAGATCACCGACCTTGATCCGTTGGAATATGACCTGCTGTTCGAACGTTTCCTGAACCCGGAACGGGTTTCCATGCCCGACTTCGACGTCGACTTCTGCATGGATGGCCGTGACCGCGTGATCGAATACGTGGCCGAGAAATACGGCCGCAACGCGGTCAGCCAGATCATCACCTTCGGTTCCATGGCGGCGAAAGCGGTAATCCGCGACGTGGCTCGGGTGCAGGGCAAGTCCTACGGCCTGGCGGATCGCCTGTCGAAGATGATCCCGTTCGAAGTCGGCATGACCCTGGAAAAGGCCTACGAGCAGGAAGAAATCCTGCGCGACTTCATCAAGGTCGATGAAGAAGCGGCCGAGATCTGGGAGATGGCCCGCAAGCTTGAAGGCGTGGTGCGTAACGTCGGTAAGCACGCGGGTGGCGTGGTCATCGCGCCGACAAAGTTGACTGACTTTTCGCCGATCTATTGCGATGAAGAAGGCGACGGCCTGGTCACCCAGTTCGACAAGGATGACGTGGAGGCGGCCGGCCTGGTGAAGTTCGACTTCCTCGGCCTGCGGACCCTGACGATCATCGACTGGGCGCTCAAGACCATCAACCGCGACCGCGCCAAGGTCAACGAAGAACCGCTGGATATTGCCTTTATCCCGCTGGACGACAAACCGACCTACACCCTGCTGCAAAAAGCCGAAACCACGGCGGTGTTCCAGCTTGAATCGCGCGGCATGAAAGAGCTGATCAAAAAGCTCAAGCCCGACTGCCTGGAAGACTTGATCGCACTGGTGGCGCTATTCCGTCCAGGCCCGCTGCAATCGGGCATGGTGGACGACTTTATCAACCGTAAGCACGGGCGCGCCGAGCTGGCCTACCCGCACTCGGACTACCAGTACGAAGGCCTCAAGCCGGTATTGGCACCGACCTACGGCATCATCCTGTATCAGGAACAGGTGATGCAGATTGCCCAGGTGATGGCCGGTTACACCCTGGGTGGCGCGGACATGCTGCGTCGAGCCATGGGTAAGAAAAAACCCGAGGAAATGGCCAAGCAGCGCGGCGGTTTCATTGAAGGTTGTGCGACCAACAATATCGACGCCGACCTCGCGGGTAACATCTTCGACCTGGTGGAGAAATTCGCCGGTTACGGCTTCAACAAATCCCACTCCGCCGCCTACGGCCTGGTGTCGTACCAGACCGCCTGGCTGAAAGCCCACTACCCGGCGCCGTTCATGGCGGCGGTACTTTCGGCGGATATGCACAACACCGACAAGGTCGTGACCTTGATCGAGGAAGTGCGCACCATGAAGCTGCGCCTCGATGCGCCGGACGTGAACGCTTCGGAGTTCAAGTTCACGGTGAACGACGAAGGTCGCATCATCTATGGCCTGGGCGCGATCAAGGGCGTCGGCGAGGGGCCGGTGGAAGCCATCACCGAAGCGCGCCAGGACGGTCCGTTCAAAGACTTGTTCGACTTCTGCGCACGGGTTGACCTCAAGCGCATCAACAAACGAACCCTCGACGGCCTGATCCGCAGCGGCGCGCTCGACCGTCTCGGCCCGTATTTCCATGATGAGCCCAAGGCTTATCAGGCGAACATCGACCGTAACCGTGCGGTGCTGCTCACCGCCATGGAAGAAGCGATCAAGGCGGCCGAACAGACTGCCCGCACCCATGACAGCGGCCATGCCGACTTGTTTGGCGGGTTGTTCGTCGAAGAAGATGCAGATGTGTACGGTAACCACCGCAAGGCCAAGGAACTGACCCTCAAGGAACGCCTGAAGGGTGAGAAAGACACCCTGGGCCTGTACCTGACCGGCCATCCGATTGACGAATACGAAGGTGAAATCCGCCGCTTCGCCCGTCAGCGCATCATCGACCTGAAACCGGCGCGGGACACCCAGACCGTTGCCGGCATGATCATCGCCCTGCGGGTGATGAAGAACAAGAAGGGCGACAAGATGGGTTTTATCACCCTCGACGACCGCTCGGGCCGTATCGAAGCGTCGCTGTTTGCCGACGCGTTCCACTCCGCCCAGTCGTTGTTGCAGACCGATGCCATGGTGGTCGTGGAGGGGGAGGTCAGCAACGATGACTTCTCCGGTGGCTTGCGCCTGCGGATCAAGCGGGTGATGAGCATGGAAGATGCGCGCACCAATCTGGCCGAAAGCCTGCGTTTGAAGGTGAAAACCGAAGCGCTCAAGGGCGATCAGCTACGCTGGTTGGGCGACCTGCTCAAACGCCACCGTGGTGCATGCCCGGTGACCATGGAGTACACCGGCAATGACGCCAAGGCCATGTTGCAGTTTGGCGAGACCTGGCGAATTGATCCTGCGGATGGCTTGATTCAAGCTTTGCGTGACCAGTTCGGGCGAGACAACGTCTTCCTCCAATACCGTTGACGGTCAGATATGTCTGACCTCGGCTAAACATTTAATCTCGACCTAAACGCGCCTCTCCCTTAAGGTAGGGCGCGAATAGACAACCGGCTGGCCAGGCACGCCCTGGCCGTCGACCCAAGACGGACGCTTATGAACCCGAATTTTCTTGATTTCGAACAGCCGATCGCTGACCTGCAAGCCAAGATCGAAGAGCTGCGCCTGGTCGGCAATGACAATTCGCTGAATATCGGCGATGAAATCTCCCGCCTGCAAGACAAGAGCAAAACGCTCACCGAAGACATCTTCGGCAAGCTGACCAGCTGGCAGATCGCGCGCCTGGCTCGCCACCCGCGCCGTCCTTACACCCTGGACTACATTCAGCACATTTTCACCGAGTTCGACGAGCTGCATGGCGACCGCCATTTCTCCGACGACGCCGCCATCGTCGGCGGTATCGCCCGCCTGGACGACCAGCCGGTGATGGTGATCGGTCACCAGAAAGGCCGTGAAGTGCGCGAGAAAGTCCGTCGCAACTTCGGCATGCCGCGTCCAGAGGGCTACCGCAAGGCGTGCCGCCTGATGGAAATGGCTGAGCGCTTCAAGATGCCGATCCTGACCTTCATCGACACCCCGGGCGCTTATCCGGGGATCGACGCCGAAGAGCGCAACCAGAGCGAGGCTATCGCCTGGAACCTTCGCGTCATGGCCCGCCTGAAAACCCCGATCATCGCCACCGTCATTGGTGAGGGTGGCTCCGGTGGTGCGCTGGCCATTGGTGTCTGTGACCAGTTGAACATGCTGCAATACTCGACCTACGCGGTGATCTCGCCGGAAGGTTGCGCCTCGATCCTGTGGAAAACCGCCGAAAAGGCACCGGACGCTGCCGAAGCCATGGGCATTACCGCTGATCGCCTCAAAGGCCTGGGTATCGTGGATAAAGTGATCGCCGAGCCATTGGGCGGCGCCCACCGTGACCCGGCTGCCGCCGCTGCGACCATCCGCGCCGAACTGGGCTCGCAACTGGCGATGCTCAAGAAGCTGGATAACGAAGCGCTGCTGGCCCGTCGTTACGAGCGTCTGATGAGCTACGGCCTCTAAGACCCACGCAATACCCAAATGTGGGAGGGGGCTTGCCCCCTCCCACATTTGCTTTGTGTATGCTTGGTGGGCGTATTACAGATCAGAGGCGGTAACTTGCTATGAAACCGGCTCTGCCCGCCAGACTCTTGCAAACCCTGGCCCCCTGGCGCAGCGCCCCGGCCTGGCACATTGCGTTCTCCGGCGGCCTTGATTCCACCGTCCTGCTGCACCTCCTGGCCAACCTGGCCAAAACCGAGACCCTGCCCCCCCTCAGCGCTGTCCATGTCCACCATGGCCTGCAGGCTGCCGCCGACGCGTGGCCCGCTCATTGCCAGTCGATCTGTGACAGCCTGGGCGTGCCTTTGCGCGTTATGCGTGTGCAGGTGCGGCCCGGCGCCAGTCTTGAGCGTGCCGCCCGTGACGCGCGTTACCAGGCTTTTACCGAGGTGGCCGGGGCAGGGCAGGTAGTGCTGACGGGCCAGCACCGCGATGATCAGGCTGAAACCCTGTTGTTTCGACTGCTGCGTGGGGCTGGGGTGCGTGGGCTGGCAGCGATGCCCGTGCAGCGTCGATTGGCTGGTGGCGACTTGGTGCGGCCGCTGTTGAATGTCTCCAGGGCGGAGTTGGAAGCCTACGCCCACACGCATCAGCTCCAATGGATCGAAGACCCTTCCAACGCAGATTCGCGGTTCTCCCGTAATTACCTGCGCCACCGCGTGCTTCCTGCACTGATGGAGCGTTGGCCCCAGGCCGTCTCAAGCCTGGCGCGCACCGCCGAACACCTGAGTGAAGCCCAGGGCCTGCTCGATGAGCTGGCGCAGATGGACCTGCAGGCCGCCGACCAACCGTCCCCCTTTCCCTGGCTGCCTCTACCGTCCTTGGCCCTTGCACCGCTGCGCGAGCTTTCCGATGCCCGTCAGCGCAACGCCCTACGTAATTGGCTGACGCCGCTGACGCGCCTGCCCGACAGCGACCACTGGGCAGGTTGGCATTCCCTGCGCGATGCCAAGGTCGATGCACAGCCCCTGTGGCGCCTGGCCGACGGCGAGTTGCACCGTAGCGGCGAACGCATCTGGTGGCTGCCTATCGCATGCTCGGAATTTTCTGACGCATCGCTGAGCTGGCCCGATCCGCAAAACCCACTAGAGTTACCCGGCAATGGCCAGTTGACGTTCACCGGCAAGGTGCCCGAAGGGCCGCTGGAGATCCGCTACCGCCAGGGCGGCGAAATCATCGAAGTACCCGGTCGCGGCCGGCGTGACTTGAAGCGCCTGCTTAACGAAAGTGGCCTGCCGGGCTTCCTCCGTGGCAGATTGCCGCTGCTGTATCAAGGCCCGCAGTTGCTGGGCGCGCCCAGCCTTGCGGGACTGTGGCCGTCGGCAAGTGATGACTGGCAATTACATTGGATGCCACAGACCTGCGATCAAGGTTTGAGCTGATAGCGCCTTTCCGGTAGACTACGCTCCCTTCTTGATACAACTTCTGTGGATTCGACTGAATCGCAGCAGTTGCCGATTACCAAGCAGTCTTTGCTGGGCGATTCCAAAAAATGTGTAGCGATCAACGTACCGGTGTTTCATTGCTGGTCTGTCACCACGCGGCGGTTTTTTTGAAAGGTGCACTGTGATTAATGCAGGTGATCGGGGGCTTCGGCCTTCCTTCGCTTTCCCCGGCGGCTCGGACCGCTTTAACGCAGACTTCTAGGGTTTTTCATGACGCGCTACATATTCGTCACGGGCGGTGTTGTTTCTTCATTGGGGAAAGGCATTGCCTCCGCTTCATTGGCGGCCATCCTGGAGGCGCGGGGACTTAAGGTCACCATGCTCAAGCTTGACCCCTACATCAACGTTGACCCGGGCACCATGAGCCCGTTCCAGCACGGTGAAGTGTTCGTCACCCACGACGGCGCCGAGACTGACCTGGACCTGGGCCACTACGAGCGGTTCATCCGCACGACCATGACCCAGAACAACAACTTCACCACCGGCCGTGTCTACGAGCACGTGCTGCGCAAGGAGCGCCGTGGTGACTACCTGGGTGCAACCATCCAGGTGATCCCGCACATCACCGACGAAATCAAGCGCCGCATCATCAAGGGTGCCGGCGATGCCGACGTGGCGATGGTCGAGATCGGTGGCACCGTGGGTGACATCGAATCCCAACCGTTCCTCGAAGCCATCCGCCAGCTGCGTTTCGAAGTCGGCGCCAAGCGCGCGATGCTGATGCACCTGACCCTGGTCCCGTACATCGCCACCGCCGGCGAGACCAAAACCAAGCCTACCCAGCACTCGGTCAAGGAACTGCGTTCCATCGGCCTGCAGCCGGACGTGCTGGTGTGCCGCTCCGATCACCCGATCGACATTTCCTCGCGTCGCAAGATCGCGCAATTCACCAACGTTGAAGAACGTGCGGTGATCGCGCTGGAAGACGCCGACACCATCTACAAGATCCCGGGCATCCTGCATTCGCAAGGCCTGGATGACTTTGTGGTCGAGCGCTTCGGACTGCAATGCAACGGCGCAGACCTGTCCGAGTGGGAAGCCGTGGTCGACGCCAAGCTCAACCCTGAGCACGAAGTCACCATCGCCATGGTCGGCAAGTACATGGAATTGCTGGACGCGTACAAGTCGCTGATCGAAGCGATGAGCCACGCCGGTATCAGCAACCGTACCAAGGTCAACCTGCGCTACATCGACTCCGAAGACATTGAGAACCAGGGCACCGCCCTGCTCGAAGGTGTGGACGCGATCCTCGTGCCAGGCGGTTTCGGCCTGCGTGGCGTGGAAGGCAAGATCACTGCCGTGCAGTACGCCCGTGAAAACAAGGTGCCTTACCTGGGTATCTGCCTGGGCATGCAAGTGGCCGTTATCGAGTTCGCCCGTAACGTGCTGGGCTGGAAAGACGCCAACTCCACCGAGTTCGACAGCAAGAGCGGTCACCCGGTCGTGGGCCTGATCACCGAGTGGGAAGATGCCACCGGCGCGGTCGAGACCCGTACCGAAGCCTCCGACCTGGGCGGCACCATGCGCCTTGGCGCGCAGGATTGCCTGCTGGAAGCCGGCTCGCTGGTTCACGATTGCTACGGCAAGGACGTGATCGTCGAGCGTCACCGTCACCGCTACGAAGTGAACAACAACCTGCTGCCGCAGATTAAAGAGGCCGGCCTGAAAATCTCCGGTCGCTCCGGTGATGGCGCGCTGGTTGAAGTGGTCGAGGCACCGGATCATCCGTGGTTCGTCGCGTGCCAGTTCCACCCTGAGTTCACCTCGACGCCGCGCGACGGTCACCCGTTGTTCAGCGGTTTCGTCAAGGCAGCCCTGACGCAACACCAGAAGAAGGCGTAACCCTGATGGCCCAGAAGATCATTCGCGTAGGCGACATCGAGATTGCCAACGACAAGCCCATGGTGCTGTTCGGCGGCATGAACGTGCTGGAAAGCCGCGACATGGCGATGCAGGTCTGTGAAGAGTACGTCAAGGTCACCCAGAAACTGGGTATCCCTTACGTGTTCAAGGCCAGCTTCGACAAGGCCAACCGTTCGTCCGTGACCTCCTATCGCGGCCCGGGCCTTGAAGAAGGCATGCGGATCTTCCAGGACATCAAGCAAGCCTTCGGCGTGCCGATCATCACCGACGTCCACGAGCCTGAACAGGCTGCCGTGGTCGCCGAGGTGTGCGACATCATCCAGTTGCCGGCCTTCCTGTCGCGCCAGACCGACCTGGTCGTCGCGATGGCCAAGACCGGCGCCGTGATCAATATCAAGAAAGCCCAGTTTCTCGCACCCCAGGAGATGAAACACATCCTGAACAAGTGCGTGGAAGCGGGTAACGACCAGTTGATCCTCTGCGAGCGGGGTTCGAGCTTCGGCTACAACAACCTCGTGGTGGACATGCTTGGTTTCGGCATCATGAAACAGTTCGAATACCCGGTGTTCTTCGACGTGACCCACGCGCTGCAAATGCCCGGTGGTCGCGCCGATTCCGCGGGCGGGCGCCGTGCCCAGGTGCTGGACCTGGCCAAGGCAGGCATCAGCCAGTCCCTGGCCGGCCTGTTCCTGGAAGCCCACCCGGACCCGGACAACGCCAAATGCGACGGCCCGTGCGCGCTGCGCCTGGACAAGCTGGAGCCGTTCCTGGCCCAGCTCAAGCAGTTGGACGAACTGGTCAAGAGTTTTCCGACGGTAGAGACCGCGTAAGCGTCGTTTCTCCGGTAGACTTTCCCACGCTTTACGCTCAGGCCTGCGGGCCTGGGCCTTGTCGCCTGCAAGCCTGCCCCGTTGTTCCACCCTTGCGGTCGGTCAAAAGATTCCCTTCAGCTGCGTCGTTTTCGTCAACTTTGGAGTGTTTACAACAATGGCAAAAATCGTCGACATCAAAGGTCGTGAAGTTCTCGACTCCCGTGGCAACCCCACCGTCGAAGCCGACGTGCTTCTCGATAACGGCATCATCGGCAGCGCCTGCGCGCCGTCCGGTGCTTCTACCGGTTCGCGCGAAGCGCTGGAACTGCGTGATGGCGACAAGAGCCGTTACCTGGGCAAGGGTGTACTGAAAGCTGTTGCCAACATCAACGGCCCGATCCGTGACCTGTTGCTGGGCAAGGACCCGCTGGACCAGAAAGCCCTGGACCACGCGATGATCAAGCTCGACGGCACCGAAAACAAAGGCAGCCTGGGCGCCAACGCCATCCTCGCCGTGTCCCTGGCTGCCGCCAAGGCCGCCGCACAGGACCAGGACCTGCCGCTGTACGCGCACATTGCCAACCTGAACGGCACCCCGGGCGTCTACTCGATGCCGGTACCGATGATGAATATCATCAACGGTGGCGAGCACGCCGATAATAACGTCGACATCCAGGAATTCATGGTACAGCCGGTCGGCGCCAAGTCCTTCTCCGAAGGCTTGCGCATGGGCACCGAGATTTTCCATCACCTCAAGGCTGTGCTGAAGGCCCGTGGCCTGAGCACTGCGGTGGGTGACGAAGGCGGTTTTGCACCGAACCTGGCGTCCAACGAAGATGCACTGAAAGTGATCTCCGAAGCCGTGGCCAATGCTGGCTACAAGCTGGGCACCGACGTGACCCTCGCCCTGGACTGCGCGGCCAGCGAGTTCTACGAGGACGGTAAGTACAACCTGTCCGGCGAAGGCCAGGTGTTCAACTCCGAAGGTTTCGCTGAATACCTGAAGGGCCTGACCCAGCGCTACCCGATCATCTCGATCGAAGACGGCCTGGACGAGTCCGACTGGGACGGTTGGAAAATCCTCACCGACAAGATCGGCGAGAAGATCCAACTGGTGGGCGACGACCTGTTCGTGACCAACACCAAGATCCTGAAAGAAGGCATCGATAAAAAGATCGCCAACTCGATCCTGATCAAGTTCAACCAGATCGGCACCCTGACCGAAACCCTGGAAGCCATCCAGATGGCCAAGGCTGCGGGCTACACCGCCGTGATCTCGCACCGCTCCGGCGAAACCGAAGACTCGACCATTGCCGACCTGGCCGTGGGCACCTCGGCCGGCCAGATCAAGACCGGTTCCCTGTGCCGTTCCGACCGTGTTTCCAAGTACAACCAATTGCTGCGTATCGAAGAGCAACTGGCTGGCAAGGCCAAGTACAACGGTCGCGGCGAGTTTCGCGGCTGATCGCTAGTTGATGGTGAAACATGGTAAAAAGTCGGCGGATTGCGTCGGAAAACTCACGACAGTGTGGATTTCGGCGCTAATCTGATGGCTATCAAGCACAAGCCTGGTTTTTCCAGGCTTCGTGCTATCAGTTGCTGCAAAAGTTTTGCATGGCGGTCTTTTTTCACTGGATACCCGATATTCGATGCGCAGTCCCAATTGGTTGTTCCTCGTCTTGCTCTTGTTGCTGGCTGGCCTGCAGTACCGCCTATGGGTGGGTAATGGCAGCTTTGCGCAGGTAAAAGACCTGACCCAGCAAATTGCCGACCAGCACGCCGAAAACGAACGCCTGCTGGAGCGTAACCGCGTCCTCGATGCCGAAGTGCTAGAGCTGAAAAAAGGTACGGAGACCGTGGAAGAACGGGCTCGTCATGAATTGGGCATGGTCAAGGAGGGCGAAACCCTCTACCAGTTGGCCCAATGAGTAACCGTTTGCCAGCCTTCTGGGCCGTGATTCCTGCCGCGGGCGTCGGTGCCCGTATGGCCGCGGACCGTCCCAAGCAATATCTGCAACTGGGCGGGCGCACTATTCTCGAACACAGTCTTGGCTGTTTTCTTGACCATCCAGACCTTAAAGGGTTGGTGGTCAGCCTTGCTGTCGATGATCCTTACTGGCCCAACCTGCCTTGCGCCAACGACCCACGCATCGTGCGTGCGGATGGCGGCGACGAGCGTTCGGGGTCTGTGCTCAATGCGCTGCTGCAACTCAATGCCCTGGGCGCCAGCGATGACGATTGGGTGTTGGTGCACGATGCGGCACGGCCGAACCTGAGTCGTGATGATCTCGACAAGTTATTAAGCGAACTGTTGAACGATCCTGTGGGTGGTCTGTTGGCCGTGCCGGCCCGCGACACTCTCAAGCGCGTCGACAAGCATGGCCGCGTGGTCGAGACCGTTGATCGCAGCTTGATCTGGCAGGCTTATACGCCGCAGATGTTCCGCTTGGGGGCTTTGCATCGTGCCTTGGCCGACAGCCTGGTGGCGGATGCGGTGATTACCGATGAAGCCTCGGCGATGGAATGGTCCGGCCAGGCGCCGCGCCTGATCGAAGGGCGCTCGGACAATATCAAAGTGACCCGGCCGGAAGATTTGGAGTGGCTGCGGTTGCGGTGGGCTAACCGCAGGTAATCCGCGATACCGTGTCGACCCCATCGGGGGCAAGCCCCCTCCCACATTGAAATGCATTCCAAGTGTGGGAGGGGCTTGTCCCCGATGAGGCCCCTCCAAACAACCAACAGTCAACTGCTGTACTCCGGCCTCTCAGCCAACCCCTCCTTCAAGAAATCCACCAATTTCCTGACCTTCGGCGACAAATGCCTTTGCTGCGGATACAACGCCCACACCGCCGTATTCGGCGGCTGATGCGCCTCCAGCAACGATACCAACGCGCCACTGTGCAGATGCTCCAGCACGTAATAGTCTGGCAACTGGCACAACCCGACGCCCTGTAGCGCCGCATCCAACACCGCTTGCCCACTGTTGCAGCGCCAATTTCCCTGCACGCGCTGGGAAAACTCCCGCCCGTCCTGGGCCAGTTGCCAGATATCCGAGCTGCCGATCAGGCAGTTATGCCGGCTCAATTCCGACAAGCTATGTGGCCGACCATACCGAGCGAGGTAGGACGGCGACGCACACAGGTACATGCGTCGAGGTGCGAGGCGGCTGGCGACCATGCGCGAATCCTGCAAGCGCCCCAGGCGGATCGCCAGGTCGAGGCCTTCATGCACCAGGTCCAGTTGGCGGTTGCTCAGTTCGATATCCACCCGCAACTGCGGATACAGCCCCATGAACCGTGTCACCAGCGGCACGATAAAGCGCTCGCCATATGCCACGGCACAGGTCATGCGCAACATGCCCTTGGGCTCGCTGGTGAGATCGCCCACCGCACGCAGCGCTTCCTCACGCCCGTCCTGCAGGCGTTGGCAGTGTTGCAAGAAGGTCTGGCCGGCCTCGGTCAGGGTCACCTTGCGCGTACTGCGGTACAGCAACCGGGTTTGCAGGCGTTCTTCCAGGCGCGCCACCTGCCGGCTGATATGGGAAGACGACACCCCCAGCCGTTCCGCCGCCGCCGTGAACTGGCTGCATTCGGCCACTGCGACAAACTCATCGATACCTTCCCAGCGGTTTTCAAGCATGTCGATTATCCCCATGCAGCAATAAAGTTTTGCTTTTGCCTGGATTATTCATCAGCCAGCCATGTTTTACACTCGTCGCCTCAGTTTTTAACCCCGATGGAGAAACCCGGATGATCAAGTCCCGCGCCGCCGTAGCCTTCGAAGCCAAGAAGCCCCTTGAGATCGTCGAAGTGGATGTCGCCATGCCCAAGGCGGGTGAAGTGCTGTTGCGCGTGGTCGCGTCCGGCGTGTGCCATACCGACGCCTACACCCTGTCGGGCGCCGACCCGGAAGGCATCTTCCCGTCGATCCTCGGCCATGAAGGCGGTGCGGTGGTTGAGGCGATCGGTGAGGGCGTGACGTCGGTAGCCGTGGGCGATCACGTCATCCCGCTGTACACCCCGGAATGCGGCAAGTGCAAGTTCTGCCTGTCGGGCAAGACCAACTTGTGCCAGGCCATCCGTTCCACCCAAGGCAAAGGCCTGATGCCGGACGGCACCACGCGTTTCTCCTACAAAGGCCAACCGATTTTCCACTACATGGGCACCTCGACCTTCTCCGAGTACACCGTGCTGCCGGAAATTTCCGTGGCCAAGATTCCTAAAGAAGCCCCACTTGAAAAAGTCTGCTTGCTCGGTTGCGGCGTTACCACCGGCATCGGTGCTGTGATCAACACCGCCAAGGTCAAGCCAGGCGATACCGTAGCGATCTTCGGCCTCGGCGGTATCGGCCTGTCGGCAGTGATTGGTGCGGTTAAAGCCAAGGCAGGTCGCATCATTGCCATCGACATCAACCCGGCCAAGTTCGAAATCGCCAAGCAGCTGGGTGCGACCGATTGCATCAACCCGAAAGACTACGATCGTCCGATCCAGGACGTGATCGTCGACCTCACCGACGGCGGCGTGGACTTCTCCTTCGAATGCATCGGCAACGTGCAACTGATGCGCGCCGCCCTCGAGTGCTGCCACAAGGGCTGGGGCGAGTCGGTGATCATCGGCGTGGCCGGTGCCGGCCAGGAAATCGCTACCCGCCCGTTCCAGTTGGTGACCGGTCGCGTCTGGCGCGGTTCGGCCTTCGGTGGCGTACGTGGCCGCTCCGAACTGCCAAGCTACGTGGAAATGGCCCAGACCGGCGAGATCCCGCTGGACACCTTCATCACCCACACCATGGGCCTGGAAGACATCAACAAAGCGTTTGACCTGATGCATGAAGGCAAGAGCATTCGTACCGTCATCCACTTCTGAGGTTCGCCATGAGTCTGGAAAACCTGTCGTGCCAGAAGAGCTTCGGCGGCTGGCATAAACGCTACAAGCATCATTCCGATGTGCTCGGTTGCGACATGACCTTCGCCGTTTACCTGCCGCCGCAAGCGGAGCAGGGCGGCAAATTGCCGGTGTTGTACTGGCTGTCGGGTCTCACCTGCACCGATGAGAACTTCATGCAGAAGGCCGGCGCCCAGCGCATGGCTGCCGAGCTGGGTTTGATCATTGTGGCGCCGGACACCAGCCCGCGTGGTCCGGGTGTGCCGGGCGACCCGGACAACGCGTGGGATTTCGGTCTCGGCGCCGGCTTCTATTTGAATGCCACCCAGGAACCCTGGGCCAAGCACTATCGGATGTATGACTACGTCGTGCAGGAATTGCCGGCGTTGATCGAAGGGCATTTCCCAGCGTCGGATAAGCGCGGCATCAGCGGCCACTCCATGGGCGGCCACGGTGCGCTGGTGTGTGCCTTGCGTAACCCTGGACGTTACCTGTCGGTGTCGGCGTTTTCGCCGATCAACAACCCGATGGATTGCCCATGGGGCCAGAAAGCTTTCTCCCGCTACTTGGGTGAAGAGCGTTCCAAGTGGCGCGAGTGGGACACCTGTGTACTGATCGGCGAAGCCTCGGAAAAGCTGCCACTGCTGGTGGACCAGGGCGACCGCGACGATTTCCTCGCCGTGCAACTCAAGCCTGAAGCCCTGCAACAAGCGGCCAAGGCAGCCAACCATCCGCTGGAACTGCGCCTGCAACCCGGCTACGACCACAGCTACTTCTTTATCGCCAGCTTCATCGAAGACCATTTGCGACACCATGGCCGTGCTTTGCTCGGTTAATGTGAGGCAAAAGTAGGTAGAATCACGCCCTGAATTAAATCGGGGCGTTTTTTTATGCGTATTGGCCACGGCTACGATGTGCACCGTTTCGCCGAAGGCGATTTCATCACCCTGGGCGGCGTGCGTATTGCACACCACCATGGTTTGCTGGCTCATTCCGACGGCGACGTCGTGTTGCATGCCTTGAGCGATGCGTTGCTTGGCGCGGCGGCATTGGGCGATATCGGCAAGCACTTTCCAGACACCGACCCGACTTTCAAGGGCGCGGACAGCCGTGTCTTGTTGCGCCATGTGGTTGGCCTGGTCCATGCCAAGGGCTGGAAGGTCGGCAACGTTGACAACACCATCGTGGCCCAGGCGCCGAAGATGGCCCCGCATATCGAGTCGATGCGCGCGCTGATTGCCGCCGACCTGCAAATTGAATTGGATCAAGTCAACGTGAAAGCCACCACCACTGAAAAGCTCGGGTTCACCGGCCGTGAAGAGGGCATTGCCGTGCACTCCGTTGCCTTGTTGCTGCGCGCATGAATGACCTGCAACTGCTGGGCCCGCGAGCCTATGGCGAGGCCTTGGGCAGCGCGGTACTGAAGGCGACGGCCGAAGACTTCCAGGTCGACGAGGTGCTGGACATTCCGCTGACCGGTGAAGGCGAACACCTGTGGTTGTGGGTGGAAAAACGCGGCCTCAATACCGAGGAAGCTGCGCGGCGTATCGCCAAGGCGGCCGGGGTGCCGTTGCGCACCGTCAGCTATGCCGGGCTCAAGGATCGCCAGGCGTTGACCCGCCAATGGTTCAGCGTGCAACTGCCGGGCAAGGCCGACCCGGACATGAGCGCGGCGGAGAATGACACGCTCAAGATTCTCAAGACCGGCCGCCACAAGCGCAAGCTGCAGCGCGGTGCGCATTCGGCCAATGGGTTCACTTTGCGCCTGACGCAGTTGGCCGGTGATACCGCCGCCATCGATGCGCGCTTGCAACAGATTGCCCAACACGGCATTCCCAACTATTTCGGTGCCCAGCGCTTTGGCCACAATGGCGGCAATGTCGTGGACGCTCGCGAGTGGGCCGCCCGCAAAGCCTTGCCGGAGCAGCGCAATGTGCGTTCGCGGTTGCTGTCCACCGCCCGCAGCTTTTTGTTCAACAAAGTGCTGGCCGCGCGCGTGGCCGATGGTTCGTGGCAACGTGCCCAGGTCGGCGACCTGCTGGCGTTTACCGACAGCCGCAGTTTTTTCCCGGCTGGCGAAGCGGAATGCAGCGACCCGCGCCTGGCCATTCTGGACCTGCACCCGACCGGGCCGCAGTGGGGCGAGGGCGACTCGCCGGCCAGTGGTGCAACCTTCGAGCTGGAACAGGCGGTTGCCGCTGGTGAAGCCGACTTGCGTGATTGGCTGGTGAATGCCGGCATGAGCCAGGAACGTCGCATTCTTCGACTGCCCATTGGCGGTTTGACGTGGCATTATCCTTCGCTGGACATTCTGCAATTGGAATTCGTCCTGCCGGCCGGATGCTTCGCCACTGTGTTGGTGCGCGAGCTTGTTGATCTGGTGCCGGTGGGGCAGACGGACAACCCATGCGTATTCTGATATCAAACGATGACGGTGCCACCGCACCCGGTCTTGCCGCGCTCTATGCTGCGCTGCAGGATTATGCCGAGTGCGTGGTGGTTGCCCCTGACCAGGACAAGAGTGGCGCCAGCAGTTCGCTGACGCTCGACCGTCCGCTGCACCCGCAAGTCTTGGCCAATGGCTTTATCAGTGTGAACGGCACGCCTACCGACTGTGTCCACCTGGCAATCAACAGCCTGCTGGACCAGGCGCCGGACCTAGTGGTGTCGGGCATCAACCTCGGTGCAAACCTGGGGGATGATGTGCTGTATTCCGGGACCGTGGCGGCAGCCCTTGAGGGGCGCTTCCTGGGCCGTACCGGGTTCGCCTTTTCGTTTGCCTCGCGGCAACTGGATAACCTGGCAACCGCCGCGCATTTCGCGCGCAAGCTGGTGGAGGCCCATGGCTCTCTGGACCTGCCACCGCGTACGGTGCTCAACGTCAATATTCCCAACCTGCCCCTCGATCATATTCGCGGCATCAAGCTGACGCGCCTGGGCCATCGCGCCCGTGCGGCGGCGCCGTTGAAGGTGGTCGACCCGCGTGGCAAGGAAGGCTATTGGATCGCAGCGGCAGGTGATGCTGAAGATGGTGGTGAAGGCACGGACTTTCATGCGGTGATGCAAGGCTATGTGTCGATTACCCCATTGCAATTTGATCGCACCTTCAGTGATGCCTTCAGTGGTCTCGATGGCTGGCTGGAGGGGCTGCGCTGATGGGCCGTGAACAAGACGACTTGCTGCGCCGGGGCATCGGGATGACGTCCCAGCGTACCCGTGAACGCCTGATCCAGCGCCTGTACGAAGAAGGTTTGTCCAACGCCCAGGTGCTGGAAGTGATCCGGCGTACGCCTCGCCACCTGTTTGTCGATGAAGCCCTGGCCCACCGTGCCTATGAAGATACGGCGCTGCCCATCGGCCACAACCAGACCATCTCCCAACCCTACATGGTGGCGCGCATGAGCGAGCTGCTGCTGGCGGCGGGGCCGTTGGACAAGGTGCTGGAAATCGGCACCGGCTCCGGCTACCAGACTGCCGTGCTGGCGCAACTGGTGGAGCGGGTGTTCTCGGTCGAGCGCATCAAGGTGCTGCAAGACCGGGCCAAGGAGCGCCTGGTGGAGTTGAACCTGCGCAACGTGGTGTTCCGCTGGGGGGACGGCTGGGAAGGCTGGCCGGCGCTGGCGCCTTACAACGGCATCATCGTGACCGCCGTGGCCACCGATGTTCCGCAAGCGTTGCTCGATCAACTTGCCCCCGGCGGACGCCTGGTGATCCCGGTAGGCTCCGGCGAAGTGCAACAATTGATGCTCATTATCCGTGAGGATGAAGGCTTTTCCCGGCATGTGCTGGGGGCCGTGCGTTTTGTGCCGTTGCTCAATGGGCCGCTGGCCTGATCATTTGTTCGCGGGCAGTGAATTCTGTTGGCGGGGATGTGTCTTACGGCGGGGTCTATCGAGTCAACATGATCGGGAGTCGGAATTAAACGCGATGAATGTTTCGTTTCCGGCGTGTGACGGTAAAACTCCAATGCCCAGTTATACTTGCGTCATATTTCAAGCCTGATACAGGCATTCATGTTCAGCCACCACAAAGGGAGCGGCGGGTGAGTCTCACAGGTCTTGCGCAGCGTATGAGTAAAACAAGCTTTCATCGACTGGTGCTTGGCCTCGTCTTCAGTTCCGTGCTGGTCGGCTGCTCCAGCTCGCCAAGCAGCGGCGCACGGGTGGTGGACCGTAATAATGCCGTGCCGCAAAAGCCGACGGTGACCACCGGGCAATACGTGGTGCGCAAGGGCGATACGATGTTCTCGATCGCCTTCCGCTATGGCTGGGACTACAAGGCGCTCGCAGCCCGTAACAATATTCCTGTGCCCTACACGATACATCCCGGTCAGACGATTCGCTTCGACGGCCGTACCGGTTCTGCGCCTACGACAGTTGTGACAAACACTGGATCTTCGCCGTCGTCCTCCAGCAAAACCACCATCATTACCCGCCCTGCAGGCACCGCCGCACCTACCCCTGCAAGCAAGCCGGCACCCGCGCCGTTGCCACCTGCCGGGCCTGCGCCGACCGGCTGGGGATGGCCCTCAAACGGAGTGTTAATTGGAAAATTCTCTTCAAACGGTAGTTTGAATAAAGGCATTGATATCGCCGGAGATTTGGGACAGCCTGTTTTAGCTGCGTCTGATGGGACAGTGGTGTACGCCGGGAGTGGTTTACGGGGCTACGGCGAGCTGGTCATCATCAAACACAGCGACACCTACGTCAGTGCTTACGGTCACAACCGCAGGCTGTTGGTTCGGGAGGGGCAGCAGGTCAAAGTCGGACAGACAATTGCCGAAATGGGGTCAACTGGTACAGACCGGGTGAAACTGCACTTTGAGATTCGCCGTCAAGGGAAGCCTGTAGATCCGCTGCAATTCCTACCCCGTCGTTGATGTGTTGCACAGCCTGTTCCCTCACGTAGAAGGAACAGGCTCCAGCGTTGCCAAGGATAAAGGCGCCGCTTGAGCTTGAGGTCGAACTCACCAAAGGACTATAACAATGGCTCTCAGTAAAGAAGCGCCGGAGTTTGACATCGACGATGAGGTTCTCCTGATGGAGACCGGTATCGCTACGGAATCGATGTCGAATGAGGGACCTGCTGTACCTTCAGTTCGCACCAAATCCAAGAACTCCACCGCGTTAAAGCAACACAAGTACATTGACTACACTCGGGCGCTCGATGCGACCCAGCTGTACCTCAATGAAATCGGCTTTTCCCCTCTGTTGACTCCCGAAGAAGAAGTCCATTTTGCGCGCTTGTCGCAGAAGGGCGATCCGGCTGGGCGCAAACGCATGATTGAAAGCAACCTGCGCCTGGTGGTGAAAATCGCCCGACGCTATGTCAATCGTGGGCTGTCCCTGTTGGACTTGATCGAGGAAGGCAACCTGGGCCTGATCCGGGCGGTGGAGAAGTTCGACCCTGAGCGGGGCTTCCGCTTTTCGACCTATGCCACCTGGTGGATTCGCCAGACCATCGAACGGGCGATCATGAATCAGACCCGTACGATCCGGTTGCCGATCCATGTGGTCAAGGAGCTCAACGTCTACCTGCGGGCAGCGCGTGAGCTTACCCAAAAACTCGATCATGAACCTTCGCCCGAAGAAATCGCCAACCTGCTGGAAAAACCGGTAGGGGAGGTCAAGCGCATGCTGGGCCTTAACGAGCGTGTGTCTTCGGTCGACGTCTCGCTGGGTCCGGATTCGGATAAAACCCTGCTGGACACCCTGACCGATGATCGTCCTACGGATCCTTGCGAGCTGTTGCAGGATGATGATCTGTCCCAAAGCATTGACCAGTGGCTGTCGGAACTCACGGACAAGCAGCGCGAGGTGGTGATTCGCCGCTTCGGCCTGCGCGGCCATGAGAGCAGCACCCTGGAAGACGTAGGCCTGGAGATCGGCCTGACCCGTGAGCGGGTGCGGCAGATCCAGGTAGAAGGGCTCAAGCGCTTGCGTGAGATCCTGGAGAAGAATGGCTTGTCGAGTGAGTCGTTGTTTCAATAACGAATTGGCTTGAATGCTTGAATGCTTGAATGTGGGAGGGGGCTTGCCCCCGATAGCGATGGTTCAGTCAAATCTGTATTGACTGACACACTGCAATCGGGGGCAAGCCCCCTCCCACATTGGTTTATGCCGTATCTTATTTGCAGATAGGGCCAAATCCCAGGCATAAAAAAACCCCGCTTTTAAGGGCGGGGTCTTTTCGACTAAGTCAGTACAAGTTAGATAACTTGAACTTCTTCAGCTTGCATGCCTTTCTGACCGCGGGTAGCGATGAAAGAAACCTGTTGGCCTTCTTTCAGGCTTTTGAAGCCGTCGGATTGGATAGCTTTGAAGTGAACGAACAGGTCGTCACCGGATTGTGGAGTGATGAAGCCGAAGCCTTTTTCATCGTTGAACCACTTAACGGTACCAGTTTGGCGATTAGACATGGTGTATCTCCTTGGACAAAGTTAACTGCGACTCAGGAAAAGCCCTGGCCGAGACTGAGTGCAAAGAGCAGGAAAAATTCTTGGAGATGGTTGGATCGAAATTCAACATATCGTGTAGAGATTCTCAGTGACACAAGCAGCACAGTGGCGCCACCTTAACCCTTTTTCCGGAACGTGCCAATGGTATTTCCGAAGGTTTCTCCATTTTCGTGACTGGCGGTGGTATTTGCGGTCACCTTGCACGGCAATATGGGTCCCGGCCCCGCTGGCTGTGGCTTATAGCAGCAGGCGCGTTCATCAAGAAAAGCCGCGTGGCCTTTGAACCCCAACGCCGGCCCCGGTAAGATGCCCCACAGAATTTTTCCACCTCGCTATTCAGGACACCCGCCATGAGCATCAAATCGGACAAGTGGATTCGCCGCATGGCGCAAGAACACGGCATGATCGAACCGTTCGTCGAGCGCCAGATCCGTGGCCAAGGCGATGCCCCGGTGATTTCCTACGGCGTTTCCAGCTACGGCTACGATGTGCGCTGCGCCGATGAGTTCAAGGTGTTCACCAACATCAACTCGGCGATCGTCGATCCGAAGAACTTCGACGAAAAGAGCTTCGTCGACGTCAAGAGCGACGTATGCATCATCCCGCCCAACTCCTTCGCCCTGGCGCGCACCGTGGAGTTCTTCCGTATCCCGCGTGACGTGCTGACCATCTGCCTGGGTAAAAGCACCTACGCGCGTTGCGGCATCATCGTCAACGTGACGCCGCTTGAGCCGGAGTGGGAAGGCCACGTGACCCTCGAGTTCTCCAACACCACCACCTTGCCGGCGAAGATCTATGCCAACGAAGGTGTGGCGCAGATGCTGTTCCTGCAGTCCGACGAGGCCTGTGAAGTGTCCTACAAAGACCGTGCCGGCAAGTACCAGGGCCAGCGCGGCGTCACTCTCCCACGCGCCTGATCGAAAGGTCTTACACGCAAAGGGAATTAGTCTGCGGAAAGTGACTCTATCTAGGTGTACTGCCTCGGCGCGTGTAAAACGCGCCGGGCCACGCTTGAGGAGTACCTTATGAAGCTCGACCCGCGAATCAGCGCAGAACTTGCCCGGCTTGAACCCAACCAGATTGGCGTTCTGGCCTGGTCCTTGATGGCCGACCCCGCATACGGGGGCGGCATCCCCGGCCAACCCGAGCCGGATTACCCGCAACCTACTGAACCTGGTGAGCCGACTTTGCCGGACGAGCCACCACCCGCACCTGTGGCCTGATACTAGCCCACTGGCCATACCTGCTGATCGCCGACCACAAAGAGTCGGTGGTCATCGGCCTGCTCCACCGCAAAGCCACCGGTAAACGCGCCAAACGCCGGTAACAAGCTGACCCGCGTCCCGATCTGAAAGCATGGCAGTCGCAGGCTTTGCCGGCCCTTGCCACGCAAGCGATACACCGGATGCACATGCCCAGCCAGCACGTGGTGGCTGGGGTGGACATCCGGTTCGTGCTGCAAGGCAAAGGGGCCCATCAGCAGCGGTTCCGGCACCACTTCAATCTTCAGGTCGGGCGGTGGGTCACCGGCGCGTTTATCGTGATTGCCGCGCACCAGGGTCAGGGGCAACGAGGGATGACGCTCGCGCCAAGCCCGCAACGCGCCCAGTGTGCCGCTGGCGTGGGAGCCGGGGCCATGCAGGAAGTCGCCAAGAAAGATCACCTGCGCGCACCCATGGGTAGCGAGCAGCCGGTCCAGCCGCTCAAGGTTGGCAGTGGTGGTCCCTTGCGGCACCGGCTGCCCCAGGCAGCGGTACGCCGAGGCCTTGCCAAAGTGCGCATCGGCAATCAACAGGCACCCGCGCGCAGGCCAGTAGATCGCCTTGTCTGCCAGCAACCACAATTGCTCACCTTCCAGCGTTATCGAACAGACCATCAGCGCTTCCCGTTATCCGCGACCTTTTCCAGGTCCTTGACCATTCGTGCAATGCGCTCCGAGAGTTTTTCCGAACTCATGCTTTCGCGCATCCGCTCGACCAGCAGCGGAAAAGCCAGGGGAGTCGGCCGTTCGATCAGGTGCAGGTCCAGTTTCAGCGCCGACAGATGACGCAACGTCGCTTCCAAGCGACGAATATCCAATTCATCGCGCAGGACTTCTTCCCCGGCTTGGGTCAGTAATCGGTTCTGTGGGTCATATTGCTTGAACACCTCGAAGAACAAACCGCTGGACGCCTGCACCTGCCGCGTACTTTTCGGTGCGCCGGGATAGCCGGCGAACACCAGCCCGGCAATGCGTGCTATCTCGCGAAAGCGGCGCAGGGCCAGTTCCCCGGCGTTCAGGCTGGCCGCCACGTCTTCTAACAGGTTTTCAGGGCTCAGCAGCGCCTCATTCAATAATCCGGGCCAATCCACAGGCGTGGCGCTCAATAACTCCAGCCCGTAGTCATTCACGGCAATCGAAAAGGTCACTGCCTGCCCCTGGCTCACCCGCCACGCCAACAGACTCGCCAGCCCCAGGTGCACCTGGCGCCCGGCGAAGGGATAGAGAAACAGGTGCCAGCCTTCCCGGGATTTCAGCGCTTCGGCCAGCAGATGCTCGCGCGTCGGCAGGCCGGACCAGCGCAACTGCGTCTGCAAGAGGGGTTGCACCGCGCGCATCTCCGGGCCTTTAAAGTGCCCGTGCGCCGCCGCATCAAAACGCTCCACCACCGCCTGGGCCAGCTCGTTGGAAAGCGGCATGCGCCCGCCATTCCAGCGCGGCACGGCGGCTTTTTTGGCGCTGCTGCGGCGCACGTAGGCGGTCATGTTTTCCACACGCACCAGCTCCAGCAGGCGCCCGGCAAACAGGAAACCATCGCCGGGCTTGAGCCGCGCGATAAAACCTTCCTCGACACTGCCCAGGTTCTTGCCGCCACCGCCCTTGCTCCAGTACTTCAAGTGGATGCTCGCGTCACTGACGATGGTGCCCACGCTCATGCGATGACGGCGCGCCAGGCGGGCATCGGGGACGCGCCAGATGCCCTGTTCGTCCGGCTCCACGCGGCGGTAGTCCGGATAGGCGGTCAGCGACAGACCGCCATGGCGCACAAACCCCAGCGCCCACGCCCAGTCTGCGTCCGTGAGGTCGCGGTACGCCCAGGCCCCGCGTACTTCCGCCAGCAACGCATCCGGCGTGAACCCGCCGCCCAGCGCCATGCTCACCAAATGTTGTACGAGTACATCCAGCGGTTTGTGCGGCGATTCCCGCGCTTCGATGCGTCGCTGGGCAATTGCATCCTGGGCCGCCGCCGCTTCCACCAGTTCCAGGCTGTGGGTCGGCACCAGCGTCACCCGCGAGGGCCGCCCCGGCGCATGCCCCGAGCGCCCGGCGCGTTGCATCAGGCGTGCAACACCTTTGGCCGAGCCAATCTGCAACACCCGTTCCACCGGCAGGAAGTCCACCCCCAGGTCCAGGCTGGAGGTGCACACCACGGCCTTGAGTTGGCCGTCCTTCAACGCCCGTTCCACCCAGTCGCGGGTCTCTCTGGACAATGAACCGTGATGCAGGGCAATCACCCCAGCCCAGTCGGGCCGGGCGTCCAGCAACGCCTGGTACCAGATTTCCGACTGCGCCCGGGTATTGGTAAACACCAGGCAACTGCTGCTGCTTTCGACCTCGGCCACCACCTGGGGCAACATCTTCAAGCCGATATGCCCGGCCCAGGGAAAGCGCTCGGCAAGCGGCGGCAGCAAGGTGTCGACCTTCAGCTCTTTGGCCGTTTGCCCCTGTACATTGATCCCGTCGCCTTGTGGGACCAACACCTCCAAGGCGTGGGATTGATTACCCAGGGTCGCTGAAATGCCCCACACCATCAAACCCGGATGCCAGCGCCGCAGCCGCGCCAGCGCCAGTTGCAACTGCACGCCGCGTTTGTTGCCGATCAATTCATGCCATTCATCGACGATCACCATGCGCACGTGTGCCAGGCTCACTTCGCTGTCGGCGCGGGCCAGCATCAGGGTCAGGCTTTCCGGGGTGGTCACCAGGGCGGTGGGCTGGCGCCGTGTCTGGCGGGCGCGCTCGCTGCTGCTGGTGTCACCGGTGCGCAGGCCGACGCTCCAGGGAATCTGCAGGGCTTCCAGCGGTGCTTCGAGGGCGCGTGCGGTATCGGCCGCCAGGGCCCGCATGGGCGTGATCCACAGCACCGTCAGCGGTTCAGCGGGCGGTTTGCGTTTACCCGTCACGGGCGGGCGAGTGATGGCGAAGCGATTGAGCGCCGCGAACCATAGCGCGTAGGTCTTGCCGGCGCCGGTGCTGGCATGCAGCAATCCCGACTGACCGCCCTTGACTGCCGCCCATACCTCTTTCTGAAAAGCGAACGGCTTCCAGCCTTTGGCGGCAAACCACTGTTTGGCGAAGTCGATGGGTTTTGCCATGGGGCGGCGCAACTCTGGAAGGTCTATTCCACAGACCTTCCAGCGCGCCCAAAGGTTTACTTCAAATTGCCACTCAGGAACTGCTGCAAGCGCTCGCTCTTCGGATTGCCCAGCACGTCCTCAGGCGCGCCTTGTTCCTCCACCAGGCCCTGATGCAGGAACAGCACCTGGCTCGACACCTTGCGTGCAAAGCTCATCTCGTGGGTCACCATGATCATGGTGCGGCCTTCCTCGGCCAGGCCCTGGATCACCTTCAACACTTCGCCCACCAGCTCCGGGTCAAGGGCCGAGGTGGGCTCGTCGAACAGCATCACCTCCGGTTCCATCGCCAGGGCGCGGGCGATGGCGACGCGTTGCTGCTGGCCGCCGGACAGGAATGCCGGGTATTGATCGGCCACGCGTGCCGGTAGGCCGACCTTGTCGAGGTAGCGACGCGCACGGTCTTCGGCGTCCTTTTTGCTGCAACCCAGCACCCTGCGCGGGGCCATGGTGATGTTTTCCAGCACGCTCATGTGGCTCCACAGGTTGAAGTGCTGGAACACCATGGCCAGGCGCGTGCGCAGGCGCTGCAATTCGGCGTCATCGGCCACGCGCATACCGTGGCGGTCGCTGACCATGCGGATCGGCTGGCCATCGAGGGTCATGGCGCCGTCGTTGGGGGTTTCCAGGAAGTTGATGCAGCGCAAGAAGGTGCTCTTGCCCGAGCCGCTGGCGCCGATCAGGCTGATCACGTCGCCGGTCCTGGCCTTGAGCGAAACACCTTTGAGCACCTCATTGTCGCCATAGCTTTTATGCAGGCCTTCAACGGTCAATTTGTACATGGGGCGTGCATCCTCAAGGCGAAAGTAGATAGCCGCTGCGATAGGCCTCGGTGCCTGCGACATGGCCGATGACCATCCCGGCAGTGGCCATGCGGCGCAGCGAACGGGCGTAAAGCAGGCCGGCCTTCTGGCAGTGCACGGGCGTTACGCGGTCGGTAATGGGGTCGATGATTTCGGCGATCAGTTGCCCGGCTTCCAGGTATTCGCCGGGCAGGGCGCGGAACACCAGCAGGCCGCCCACCGGCGTCGCCACCGGTTCAACGCCGGCCAGCGGCGTGGCGGGGTAGGGCAGGTCCGGCAGTGGTGCGACGTCGCCGGCAATCGCGCCGAAGTGAATCAGGTAATCGATGATCGCCTGGCAGTCGAGCGCCGCCAGGCCATGGTTGACGTCACCTTGGCCGCGCAGCTCGACGGTCACCGAAAAGCTGCCCATGGGGATCGGGAAGCGCTCGCCGAAGCGTTGCTGCAACTGCCACCACACCAGGGTGAAGCACTCATCGAAGGATTGCCCGCCGGAGTCGGTCGCGAGCAAATTCGCTTCCGACCCGATATACCGCGCCAACGGTTCCACCTGCGGCCAAGCCTCGGGCGTGGTGTACAGGTGCGCCACGGCTTCGAAGTCGCAATGCAGGTCCAGCACCATATCGGCGTCGCAGGCCAGACGTTGCAGGACCAGGCGCTGGGACTGCAGTTGGGTGTCGGCGCTTTGCGCGGCGAGGGCGCGCGACAAAGCGGAGCGGATCAGTTCGACATTGCGCTGCGGATCGTCCCCGAGCAACGCCTCGACCTGGTCGCCCACCGCGTCACTGAGGTCGACAAACAGGCGATTGAAGTTCTGCCCGCTTTCCAATTCGTAGCGGCCCAGCGGGATATCCATCAACACCTGTTCCAGACCCACCGGGTTGGCGATGGGCACCAGCACGATCTCGCTGCGCAGGCGCCCGGCCGCCGCCAACTTCGCCAGCTGCACCTTGAGGTGCCAGGCCACCAGCATGCCGGGCAGTTCGTCGGCATGCAGCGACGACTGGATGTAGATCTTGCCTTCGGCCTGTTCCGGGCCGAAATGAAAACTGTGAATCTGCCGCGCCGTGCCGGGCACCGGCGCGATCAGTTCATGGACGTGATGCCGCATGAAGGCTCCTTAGTGGCTCGGCCCGAGAAAGGCCAGCCAACGGCGCTCCGCCAGACGAAACAGACCGACCAGGGCAAAGGTCACGGTCAGGTAGATCAGCGCAGCGATACCGAATGATTGAAAGGTCATGAAGGTGGCCGAGTTGGCATCCCGCGCCACTTTGAGGATGTCGGGGATCGTTGCGGTGAAAGCCACCGTGGTCGAGTGCAGCATCAGGATCACTTCATTACTGTAGTAGGGCAGCGAGCGGCGCAGCGCCGACGGCATGATCACGTAGGCGTAGAGCTTCCAGCCGCTCAAGCCGTAGGCCTTGGCCGCCTCGACTTCGCCGTGGGTCATGCTGCGGATCGCCCCGGCGAAAATCTCCGTGGTGTAGGCGCAGGTGTTGAGGGCGAAGGCCAGGATGGTGCAGTTCATCGCGTCGCGAAAGAACGCATCCAGCAACGGTTGTTCGCGTACGGCGGCGAGGCTGTAGATACCGGTGTAGCAGATCAGCAACTGGATATAGAGCGGCGTGCCCCGGAACAGATAGGTGTAGAACTGCACCGGCCAGCGCACCAGGCGCTTGCGCGACACGCGGGCAATGGACAGCGGGATCGACACCAGGAAGCCGATGACCAGGGCGGCGCTGAGCAGCCACATCGTCATGGCCAGGCCGGTGATGTGCTGGCCGTCGCTATAAAGGAAGGGGCGCCAGTATTCCTGCAAGAGTTCGATCATCGTATGGCCTCCCGGGCGCCGGCGGAGTAGCGACGTTCAAGGCGGCGCAAAACGAAGTTGGACGCGCTGGTGATCAACAGGTAGATCAACGCGGCGATGACCAGGAAGTAAAACAGCTGATAAGTGCTCTTGCCGGCATCCTGAGCGGCCTTGACCAGGTCGGCCAGGCCGATGATCGACACCAGGGCCGTGGCCTTGAGCATCACCATCCAGTTATTGCCGATGCCCGGCAGGGCAAAGCGCATCATTTGCGGGAAGGTCACGTAGCGAAACCGCTGGCTGCGCTTGAGCCCATAGGCCGTAGCGGCTTCCAGTTGGCCACGGGGCACCGCGAGGATCGCGCCGCGAAAAGTCTCGGTGAAATACGCCCCGTAGATAAAACCCAGGGTGATCACCCCAGCGCTGAACGGGTCGATCTCGATGTATTCCCATTCCATAAAGTCAGTCAGGCCGGTGAGCCAGGTTTGCAGGCTGTAGAAAATCAGCAGCATCAGCACCAGGTCGGGCACACCGCGAATCAGCGTGGTGTAGAGCTGGGCGGGGATGCGCAGGAAGGGCAGGCTGGAAAGTTTGGCGCTGGCGCCGAGCAGGCCCAGCAACACGCTGACGGCCAGGGACAGCACCGACAACTTGATGGTCATCCAGGTGCCTTGCAGCAACAGCGGGCCGAAACCCTTCAGGCTGAGCGCGCTCAACCCGAGGGTTTGCAACAGTTCTTCGAACATAAATCAGGACCTATGGCGATAAAAAAGCGCCCCTCCAGGGGAAGGGCGCTCCAGGCATTATTTGCCGCTGTACAGGTTCAGATCGCCAAAGTGTTTCTTCTGGATGGTGGCGTAGGTGCCATCATCGTGTAACGCTTTGATACCTTTATCCAAAAGCGCCTTCAGTTCAGTGTTACCTTTTTTGATACCGACGGCGGTTTTCGACGGCAGCAATGGATCGTCGATGGCCTTGCTCACTTCGTAGTCGGCACCGGCCGGCGACTTCAGGAAGCCCAGTTCGGCTTGCAGCATGTCCTGCACGGAGGCGTCGAGACGGCCGGAGGTCAGGTCGGCGTACACCTGGTCCTGGTTGGCGTAGGCCTTGGTGGTCACACCGGCTTTATCCAGCACGGCCTTGGCGTAGGCTTCCTGGATGGTGCCCTGCTCGTAGCCTACGGATTTGCCCTTGAGGGACTCCGGCGTCGAGTAGCCCGCGCCTTTCTTGAACACCAGCGAGGTCGGGCCGGAGAACAGTTCGCTGGAGAAGTCGATGGCCTTTTCACGCACCGGGGTCACGGTCATGGACGAAATCACGCCGTCGAACTTGTTGGCCTTGAGGCCCGGAATCATGCCGTCGAAATCACTTTCTACCCACTTGCACTTTACTTTCAGCTCGGCGCAGATCGCATTGCCCAAGTCGATATCGAAGCCCACCAGGCTGCCGTCGGCGGCCTTGGATTCGAATGGCGCGTAGGACGGATCGACACCAAAACGCAGTTCCTTGTATTCCTTGGCCGTGGCTACACCCGCGGCCATGCACAGAGCCAGTGCAGAAAGGGTCAGCAATGCTTTTTTCATTATGTAATCCCTGGAAACCAAGATAAGCGCTTGTGGCGCGTTTAGGACTGTTACTGAACGGTGTCAGACGGATCACAAGTAGCAATTTCTGCACCATAGTTCCGAATGTAGTTCCGAATGAGCGTTTTAAAAGGTGGGATGAGGAAGATCTGAGTGTAGGAGATGCCCGAAAATGGGCGCTGAAAAATGAGCGCACCATTTCGGGTCATAAAGAAATTTAAATGTGGGAGGTGTCAGGTAAGCAGGTCTTGCAGGGTGGCAAGGCTGTCGGCCTCATCCACCGCCTTGTCCTGCCGCCAGCGCAACATCCGCGGAAACCGCACGGCAATTCCGCTCTTGTGCCGCTTGGACAAGGCAATACCCTCGAATCCCAGCTCGAACACCATGCTCGGTGTCACACTGCTCACCGGGCCGAATTTTTCCACGGTGGTCTTGCGCACAATCGCGTCGACCTTACGCATTTCTTCGTCGGTCAGGCCGGAGTAGGCCTTGGCAAACGGCACCAGCGTGCGTTCGCTGCCGGCCGGGCCGTCCCACACCGCAAAGGTGTAGTCGCTGTAGAGGCTGGCGCGGCGGCCGTGGCCTCGCTGGGCGTAGATCAACACCGCGTCGACGCTGAACGGGTCGACCTTCCACTTCCACCACACGCCCATGTCCTTGGTACGGCCCACGCCGTAGAGGCCATCGCGGGCCTTGAGCATCATGCCTTCCACGCCCAGGCTGCGCGAGGCTTCACGCTGTTCAGCCAGCGCTTCCCAGGTGGTTGCGGTCAGCAACGGTGAGGCGAGCAATACTGGTTGGTTGCACTGGGTGACCACCTGCTCAAGCTGGGCGCGGCGCTCGGCCTGGGTGTGGTTACGCCAGTCGTCGCCCCGATGTTCCAGCAGGTCGTAGGCGAGGACCGCGACCGGCGCATCCTCCAGCACTTTCTTGCTCAACGTCTTGCGGCCAATCCGTTGCTGCAACAGGGCGAAGGGTTGCACCGCGTCCTTCCACACCACGATCTCACCGTCGATCACCGTGCCGTCCGGTAACCCACTCACCAGGCTGTGAAGTTCGGGAAAACGCTCGGTCACCAGCTCTTCGCCACGGGACCATATCCACAGGCGCCCATCGCGCTTGACCAGTTGTGCGCGGATGCCGTCCCACTTCCATTCCACCTGCCAGTCGGCGGGAGAACCGAGCAGCGCTTCGAATTGCTCCACCGGTTGCGCCAAGCCATGAGCCAGAAAAAACGGATAAGGCTGGCCGCCCCGTTGTGCATGCTCGTCGGACGATTCGGCGGCGATCAGCTTGAGGTAGCCCTCAGCGGTTGGACGATTGGACAGGTCGGTGTAGCCCACTAACCGCTGCGCCACACGCTTGCTGTCGAGGTCGGCCATGGCGGCGAGGGCACGGGTGACCAACAACTTGGATACGCCCACGCGAAAACTGCCGGTGATCAACTTGATGCACACCATCAGGCTCGGTTGATCGAGTTGCGCCCACAACGCCGGCAGGCGCTCAGCCAATTCCAGGGGAGGGAAGCCGCGCAACGGCAGGAGTTTTTCCTCCAGCCACACGGCCAGGCCATCCTCCGAGGTGTAGGCAGATTCCGGTAGCAGCAGGGAAATGGTCTCCGCCAGGTCACCCACCGACTGATAGCTTTCCTCGAACAGCCACGGCTCGATGCCGGACGCTGCGGTGGCCATGTCCCGCAACAGGCGGGTCGGCACCAATTGCCGTGGCCGTCCGCCGGACAGGAAATACACGGCCCAGGCGGCATCTTCTGGCGCGGCCCCCCGGAAGTAGGCTTGCAACGCGGCCAGCTTGGCGTTGCTGGAGGTGGTGGCGTCGAGATTGGCGTACAGCTCGGCAAAGGCCTTCATGCGCCGGCCTCTTCTTCGTCATCGCCGTATTCGGTGGTGAAGCCCTGGGCATCCAGGCCTTTTTCCCGCAGGTGGCGCACCAATACGCCGACAGAACCGTGGGTGACCATCACCCGCTCGGCGCCGGTCTGCTCGATGGCCCACAACAGTCCGGGCCAATCGGCGTGGTCCGAGAGCACAAAGCCCCGGTCCACCCCGCGCCGGCGGCGGGTGCCGCGCAGGCGCATCCAGCCACTGGCGAAGGCGTCGCTATAGTCGCCGAAGCGCTTGATCCAACTGCTACCGCCAGCGGAGGGCGGGGCGATGATCAGCGCTTGGCGTAGCAACGGGTCGGTCTTGTTGAAGTCGCCGGCGTAGAGGGTTTCAGGGATATGGATGCCGGCCTCGCGGTACACCCGGTTCAACGGTTCGACCGCGCCATGGCTGAGGATCGGGCCGATGCTGGCGTCGATGCCATGCAGGATGCGCTGGGCCTTGCCGAACGAGTAACAGAACAACACGCTGGCTTTGCCGACGGCGATGTTCGCCTGCCACCAGTCGTTGATCCCGGCGAAGATCTGCGCCTGGGGCTGCCAGCGGTAGATCGGCAGGCCGAAGGTGGATTCGGTGATAAAGGTGTGGCAACGCACCGGTTCGAACGGCGCGCAGGTGCCATCGGGCTCGACCTTGTAGTCGCCGGACGCGACCCAGACCTCGCCCTGGTACTCCAGGCGCACCTGAGCCGAGCCAAGCACATGTCCGGCCGGGTGAAAGCTCAGGGTGACACCGTGGTGCACCAGTGGCTCGCCGTAGGCCAGGGTTTGCAGGTTGATGTCCTGGCCCAGCCTGGAGCGCAGGATGCCTTCGCCGGGGGCTGCCGCCAGGTAGTGCTGGTTGCCAGTGCGGGCGTGGTCGCCGTGGGCGTGGGTGATGACCGAGCGCTCCACCGGGCGCCAGGGGTCGATGTAGAAATCTCCGGCGGGGCAGTAGAGGCCTTCGGGGCGGGCGATGACAAGGTCCATGGGGTGACCGGGGGAGGTGGGCTTGTTACTTATGAGGCGGGGCTGGACTGAGAAGTTCTATCGGAGTGCATGCAGTCCAAATGTGGGAGGGGCGGTGCGACGATTCGACTTGCCCCCGATTGCGGTGGGTCAGTTGCACCTTGGCTGGCTGATACACCGCTATCGGGGGCAAGCCCCCTCCCACATTAGATCCAGGTTTTTCATGAAAAGCCGGGTTATTTACCGGGTGTCAGGGTCAACCTGGCCTTCCCGTACACCTTCTCGAAGTTCTGCGGCTGCATCGGGAAGCTCAGGTATTGCGCCTTGAGCGACGGGTCGATGCCATTGGCATAATTCGGGCTGGCCGGGTTGCCGGACTGGCCGATGCCGCCCTGGCCCATCATTGGCTCCACCTGGCCGAAATCGACGATCAAGCGCAGCGCGGGCACCTGGGTGGTGGCGAAGTCCTGTCCCCAGTTGTAGGGCGCCGGGTTCAAGGTGTTGTGGTCGCCACCGGAGGCCAGCGGGCCACGAATCACCTGGCCATTGGCGTTTTTCCAGGTGGTGGTGTGCAGCTTGCCCCACTGCCAGGCCTTGTGGTCGGCGCCCAGCTGACTGTCGCCGGCGCTGATCGCGGCGGCCAGGCTGCGGGCGAGGATCGCCGGTTTGTCTTCTTTCTGCGGCGTACGCACGTCATCCCAGAACGGGCTGTCTTCGCGGCCCAGCAAGTGATCGGCCTGGGCGGCATAGGACAGGCTGGCGTTGCTGACAAAGGCTTTCCAGCTGGCGCTGTTTTCCGGCCCCAGCTCGTCGAGGAAGATCTGTCTGGTGCTCTCCTGCAGGAACAGTTCGTAGAGCGCCGCATCGGCAGAGGTGGACACCAGGCGACCATCGAACGCCATCAGGCGCCCCAGCGCCTCACGGGCCTTGGCCTGTTCCGCCGCAGGCAGTGCGTCAATCGCCTGTTTCAGCGGCTGGGCCATGCCCGGCGCCTGGAACATGCTCTTGAGCTTGGCGGCGAAGGTGGTGGTTTGGTCGTACTGCATGGCGATCATGCTGCGGCTGTCATGCTTGCCGGCATTGGCCAGTTGCGCCAGGCGCTCGCTGCGCTCCGGGGCGTCCCAGGAGTTGGACAGTTGCATGCCATAGCCACGCGGCGCGGTGCGCTGGTTGGCGGTGCCGATCCAGCCTTGGGCCGGGTCCTGGTCATAGGGATGCAGCATCGCGTCGGCGTAGCCATCCCAGTCAAACCGCGTGTCCCAGCCCGGCGACGGCAGCAAGCCTTCGCCTTCGCGGCGGTTAGGGAAGCGGCCGGTGACTTGCCAGCCAATGCTGCCGGCGTCGGCGAAGATCATGTTAAGGGCGATGGCGCGGATTTCCCGGGTCGCATCCGAGGCTTTGCCGATGGTTTGTGCGCGGGACAGGTCGAAGAACGCATCCAGGCTCTTGTCGTCCTTGAAGTCAGCGGTTTGCAGGGCCAGGCCCAGACCGGTGGTCAACGCCTGACTGCTATTGAGCAGGGCGCCATGACGGGTTTCGTACACCACCTCGCGGATCGAGCGTTGGCCCTTGATGAAGAAGGTTTCGTTACGCACGCCTGCCGGCAGCCATTTGCCGTTGTTCTCGTAGTACAGCGCGCTGCCCTGGCGCTTGACCTTCTCCAGGAACAGGTCCTGGGTGTCGCCCTTGACCGTGCTCATGCTCCACGCGACTTTGCCGTTGAAGCCGGACAACAGTGTCGGCAGGCCGGCAATCGAAGCGCCGGCGGCCTGGTATTTCGGTGCACGGATCTGCACGTAGCTCCACGGCGACGGTGCCTGCGGCTGGGCGGCGAGGTCGCCTGCCAGCAGGCTTTTACCGCTGCGGCTGCGCTGCGGGGCGATGGCCCAGTTGCTTGAGGTGGTGACCGCCAGGGCGTTGAGGCTGCTCAGTTGCTGGCTGACCGCGTCCAGCCCGGCCAGGCCGGTGATCTGACCCAGGTTCACGCCCTTGAGTTTTTCGGCCTCGGCCAGCGGGATCGCTTCGTCCGGCGCGCTTGGGGTGAGCCAGGCGAGTTTGTCGACGCCAACTTTCTGCGCCAGCACCAGCGACGCGATCTCTTCCTGCAGGTTGGCCGACTCGCTGAAATTCAGCAGGCAGAACAGCAGCGCCGAATCTTCCGGCTTCCAGTACTCGGGCTTGTAGCCGGTCTGGGCCAGGTCCGGCGGCAGCTTGTCGCGGTAGCGGAACAGATAGGCGTTGACGCCGCGCGCATACACTTCAAAGAAGCGCTTGAGGCGCGGGCTGGAGGCGTTGTACAGCTCGCCGGCGCTTTTCTTCAGGTTGACCGCGCGCATGAAGCGGTCGACATCCAGCACTTCGGGCCCGGACATTTCCGCCAGCCGGCCCTGGGCCAGCAGGCGCAGGGTGACCATCTGGGTGATGCGATCACTGGCGTGCACATAACCGAGGCTGAACAGCGCGTCGTGGAAAGTGTTGCTTTCGATCAGCGGCATGCCCTGGGCATTGCGGCGTACCGATACGTTCTGCGCGAGGCCTTTGATCGGCTGTACGCCGGCAACCGGCGGAAGGGTGTCCTGGGTGCTCTGGAGCTGGCAACCGGCCAGGCTTAACGCACTGGCCACTGCAGCGGCAACGCCGAACCGGGGAAGAAAATGTGAGAGGGCTGGCGAGGCCATGGCAAAGCTCCTGCGGGGGGTAGCGTCAGTAAAGGCGCTACGTTAGTGAGCGCGGCGAAACGACGCAAGCGGGAGCCATGCCTTATTTTCAGGAATTGCGTATCAAGACTTGGGCGGGTTCACTTTCTGCACCAGCTCATACGCCCGAACCGTCGCCGGCCGTTCTTTGATGCTGTTGAACCAGCGCTGCAGGTGTGGGAAATCTTCCAGGCGCTGGCTCTGCCATTTGTGGGAAACAATCCAGGGGTAGATCGCCATGTCGGCAATGCTGTAGTCCTCACCGGCCACGAACGCACGGTCCGCCAGGCGCCGGTCGAGCACCCCGTAAAGGCGTGCGGTTTCATCCACGTAGCGTTTGATCGCGTAGGGGATTTTCTCCGGTGCGAATTGGCTGAAGTGATGATTCTGCCCCGCCATCGGGCCCAAGCCGCCCATCTGCCAGAACAGCCATTGCAGCACTTCCTGGCGGCCACGCAGGTCGTTTGCAATGAACTGACCGGTTTTTTCCGCGAGGTACAACAGGATCGCACCGGACTCAAACAGGGAAATCGGTGCGCCGCCGTCGGTCGGGTTCTGGTCGACGATGGCCGGGATGCGGTTGTTGGGAGCGATCTTCAGGAAGTCAGGCTTGAACTGTTCGCCCTGGCCAATGTTGATCGGGTGCACCTTGTAGGGCAGGCCGGCTTCTTCCAGGAACAACGATATTTTGTGGCCGTTGGGGGTGGTCCAGTAATACAGGTCGATCATGAAGCTCTCCAAAAGTGGTGATGCTTGAGCGGATGCCTGTAGGTATAGGTAATGTTGGGCGTGCGAAAATTCAATGAAACATTTATGCATACCCTTAGAAGCCAATCAGAAAGCGCCATCCACCAACACCTGCAACGACTGCTCAGAACAACGTTCGATGCGCGCCCGCACGCGATACACCTCGGCAAACAACAGCGGGTTGAGCACGTCGTTTGCCGCGCCGCTGGCATACAAGCGACCCTGGCGCAGCACGGCAATATGGTCGGCAAAACGTGCGGCAAGGTTGATGTCGTGCAATACCACCACGGCGATCAGGTTGTGTTCGCGCACCAGGTCGCGTACGCACTCCATGACTTTCAATTGGTAGTTGAGGTCGAGGGCGCTGGTGGGTTCGTCCAGCAGCATCACTTGGGGGCGCCGTGCAATCAGCTGCGCGAGGCTGACCAGTTGGCGTTGACCGCCCGACAGCGTGCTTAACCACTGATCGGCCAGGTGCGCGATGCCAATGCGTTGCAACGCTGCAAAGGCTTCGCGCAGGCAGGCGTCGTTGGACAATGGAATGCCGTCCACACTGGCCACGCGCAGCGCGGCAATTACACTTTCCATCACGCTGAGGCTCAGGCCCGGTGGCAGGTTCTGCGGCATGTAGGTCACGCGCCGGGCGCGCTCGGCCACGGACATGGCCGACAGGTCGAGTTCACCCAGGCTTACGACGCCTTGCATCTTTTCCAGCCCGGCCACGGCGCGCAGCAAGGTGGACTTGCCGGCGCCGTTGGGGCCGATCAGGGCGGTCAGGCTGCCGTGGGGCAAGGTCGGCAGGCTCAGGTCATGCACGATCTGCCTGCGGCCATAACTCACATTGGCGTTGTGTACGCTTAACCCTTCGCTCATAACTGCCTCCCGCGCTTGAACACCAGCACCACGAAAATCGGCACGCCCACCAACGCGGTGACGATGCCCACCGGCACGATCACACCCGGCATGATCAGCTTGCTGGCAATCGACGACAGCGCCAGCAACAGCGCGCCGGTCAGGGCGCTGGCCGGCAGCAGGAAGCGCTGGTCTTCGCCCACCAGGATCCGCGCGATATGCGGACCCACCAGGCCGATAAAGCCGATGGTGCCGACGAAGGCCACCGCGGTGGCCGACAACAGGCTGATGCGCAACAACGAGAAAAAGCGCAAGCGTTTCACGTCCACGCCGAAGCTTTGCGCGCGGTCTTCGCCCATGCGCAGCAAGGTCAGGCGCGGTGCGGCGGCGAAGGAAAACGGCAGCACCACCGCGACCACCAGCGCCAGGATGCCGAGCTTGTCCCAGTTGGCCCGGGTCACGCTGCCCAGGGTCCAGAACACCAGTTGTTGCAGCACATCTTCGGTGGCCACCAGTTGCAGCAAAGCCACCACCGCGTTGCAACTGAACACCAGGGCGATGCCGAACAGCACCAGGCTCTCCACACCGGCGCCCCGTAGGCGCGACATGGCTTGCAGCAAAAATACCGAGGCGGCGGCGAAGATGAACGCCGAGAGGGAGACCGCCGTGTTGGCCGACACCCACAGGGTCGTCACCGGGAACACAATCACCAGGGATGCCCCCAGTGCCGCCGCCGACGACACGCCCAAGGTAAACGGGCTGGCCAGTGGGTTGTTCAAGATCGCCTGCATCTCGGCGCCGGCCAGCGACAACGCACAGCCCACCAGTATCGCCATCAACGCGTAGGGCAGGCGCACGTTCCAGATGATCACCTGGTCGGTGGCGCTGAGGTGGGACGGGTGCACAATCCCGTCAAGCAAGGCCAGCAGGCCCATGCCGGACGGGCCGCTGGCCAGGTCCACCAGCAGGGCGCACACCAGCGCCGTGCCGAGCAGCGCCAATAGCCAGGCACGCCGCGCGAGCAGGCGGCGATAGCCGTGGGTGGCTGAGGCGAGGTCGAGAGTTTGCGTGGTCATTTAGGCGTGTCGACCCAATAGGCACCCTGCAACGGCATCCCCAGGAACTGCTGGTTGATCTGCTCCATGGTCGCCTGCGGGTCCAGCTTGGCGAACAGTTGCGGATGCACCCACTTGGCCAACGATTCAATCGCCAGCAGGTTGTACGGCGAGTTGTAGAAGTCATGCCACAGGCCGTGGGCGTTGCCTGCGCGGATGGCACGCAGGTTGGCGAACTCGGGGCGCGCCAATACGCGGTCGAAGGCTTCACGCGCCTCGTCATGGCTCACGCCGGCACCCAGGACCAGCCCCGGCTTGTGGTTACCGGTCGCAACATAAATATCCGGATCGGCTTTCAAGGCGTATTCCACGCTGATATCCCCCAGTGCCCCCGGCACCACATCGGCGGCGATGTTGCGCCCGCCCACCAGCTTGATCACTTCCCCCATGCCGCTCTTGCCCGTGGTGTGCCCCGGCGCTTGCCAGGCGCCGGCCAGCAGTTCGAGGAACACGCTCGGACGCGAGCCGGCCGGCAAGGTGGCGACCGCGTCGGTGATAACCTTGAGGTGCTGGTCATAGAAGTCCAGGAAAGCCTTGGCCTGGGCTGCGCGCCCCAGCGCCTGGCCCAGCGCGTTCATGCTGGTGTGGGTGCCTTGCACCGGGTTGATGCGAAAGTCGACGAACAGCACCGGGATGCCCGCCTTGGCCAGCACATCGGCGACCGGGCTGTGTTCGGTCGGGCCGTGGCCGGAAATGCTGAACACTGCCAGGTCGGGTTTGAGCGAGAGGATTTCCTCGGCGCTGACGCTTTGTTCCGACGCCTGGCCGATCAGGGGGATGTCTTTGACCGTCGGAAATTTCGCCACGTAGGCGTTATAGGTGTGCTGGTCGAGCAGCTTCAAATCGTTCTGCCAACCGACGATGCGCTGGAACGGCGCATCGCGGTCCAGCAGGGCAAACGCCGAAATCAAGCGGCCTTCACCGAGAACCACGCGCTTGACGTTGTCCGCCACCTCGACCTTGCGGCCCAGCACATCGGTGACTTCATGGGCGGCAGCGGTCTCGGCATGGCCGAGAACCAGCGCGGCGAACAGTACGCCCAGCTTGAGCACATTACGGGGTTTCAACATGGCAGGGACTCCAGGTGAAGGCGGCGCATCAGGTATTGCTCCAGCGCCGCAAAGGGTTGTGAGGCAGGGATCTCGATCAGCACGGTTCAGAACTCATAGTCGACGCTGGCGGTGAGGGTGCGCCCGGCGCCCGGAATGCCGTAGAGCTGGAAGCCATCGAGGGACGCGCCGACCTGGCTGTAATAAAACTTGTTGAACACGTTGTTGAGGTTGAGGTTGACCGTGGTGTCCTTGTTCACCTTGTATTGCGCGGCCAGGTCGCTCACCCAGTAGCCAGGGGCTTTTTCGTGGTCGCGGGTGTAGATCGCGTAGACCCCGGACGGGCCGTTGGCGTAGCTGCTGTTGTTGTTCAAACCGCCGACGTACTTGTTGTCGGTGTAGCGGCGCCGGCCCACGTATTGCTCGCCGTAGCTGAGGCTCAGGGCGTCGGTGACGGCGTAGGTGGTCCACAGGTTGGCGGTCAGGTCCGGGACGTTCTTGGCTTCGGCGCCTTTGTTGATGCCTTTGGTCTGGGTGCTCTTGAGGGCCGAGAAACCGCTGTAGGCGGTCCAGCGCGGGGTGATATTGCCTTGCAGGCCCAGCTCGATGCCGTCGACGCGTTTGGCGGGCAGGGCGCGTACCGGGGCAGATTCGCCGTCCTGGTATTCCCAGGCGTTGTCCAGTTCGGTGCGGAAGATCGCCGCCGTGACGTTGAGCCTGTCGTGGGCAATGTCCCACTTGGTGCCCAGTTCATAGGTCTTGGATTTGGCCGGGCTGTAATTGCTGGTGCTGGCCGCGCCGTAGATCTGGTTGTTGGTGGACGCGCCCAGCGCCGACGGTTGCGCCGCCTCGCTGTAAGACACGTAGATACTGCCGTTGGGCAACGGCTTGAACACCGCACCGACCCGACCGCTGACCGCACCATCGGTGCTGCTGATCGTCGCCTGGCCGCGTTGGCGGGTTTCGGCACGCCAGTTGTCGTAGCGCAGCGAGCCGAGCACTTGCCACTGCTCGTTGAGGGTGATGGTGTCGCCCAGGTAGAGACCGGCGTTGTCGATCACCGAGCGCGGGTCGCCTTCGCCTTTGGTCACGTAGGTGCTGGCGAAACTGTGGCTGGGGTCGTGCATGTCAAACAGCATGTTGCCGGCCGGCACTTCGGCGTTGCGTTTCAGGCCGCCGTAGGTCTCGTGATAGAACTCCAGGCCGCTGACCACCGCGTGCTGCAGGCTGCCGGTGGTGAGGTTGAAATTGAAGTCGGTCTGGTTGTCCAGGATGGTGTAGCGCTTGGACAAACCAAAGTCGCTGCCGCGCAGGATGCCGTAGCCGGTGTTGCTGTTGTTCACGTAGTCGGTGTAGGCATTCACCGTACTGCCGGGCACTTGGCTGATCGGGCCTACGCCGGTGTAACCCAAGGTCGCACAGCGGGTGCCGGTGCAGGTCTTCTGGCCGTTGGCGTTGGCGGCGAAGAAGCGCGCCGGCGAGAGCACGGCGAAGTTGTCGCTGCGTTCCCAGCGCGTCTGGTTGCGCAGGTTGGCGTCGTTCCAGGCGAAGTCATGCTCGAAGCGCGCCGTGAGCGAGGTGGTTTTGTTCTCTTGGGTATAGAGGCGGGAGTCGCCGTACCAGTTGGAGCGTTTCACGCCCGGCATGCGGTCGCCGTTGGTACCGCGCTGGATCGGTACACCGTCGTCCGGGGTGTTGGTGTCTTTCTGGTAGAAGGTGTCGATGAACAACCGCGTGTCGGTGCCCAGGCCGAAGCCGAACGAAGTAGCGATGCCCCAGCGGTCGTAGTCCACATCGTCGCGCTCGGCCACCTGGTTGTAGTGCTTCATCAGGTTGATACGCACGGCAGTGGTGTCATTCAGCTGTTTATTCAGGTCGGCAGTGAGGCGGCGATAGCTATCGGTGCCGATCCCGGCCGAGACTTTGTTGGCATCGCCCAGGTGCGCTTCCTTGCTGACCAGGTTGACGCTGCCACCCACGGCCGAGACTCCGGACTCGATCGAGCCGGTGCCCTTGAACACTTCGGCCTGTTGCAGGTTGAAGGTGTCGGTGCGCGTGGACATGCCGGCATCGCGCACACCGTCGACGGTCAGGCTCTGCTCGGAAGAAAACCCACGGATCGAAAACAGATCGCCCCAGCCCAGGTTGCCCTCGCCGGACATAAAGGTAATGCCGGGGACATTGCGCAACACTTCCTGCAAGGTCTGTGCGTTCTGCTCCTTGAGCACCTGTTGCGGCACGATGGTTACGCTTTGCGGTGCGTCCAGCAGCGGCTGGCTGATTTTGGCCGAGGTGACGCGGTCCACCTTGAAGGTGGAAGTGGCTTCGCCGTCGACCTGGATTTCCGGCAGGTTCAACACCGAATCGCCGGACGTGGCGGTTGGGGCGTCAGCCAGGGCAACCGGTGCGACGCCGCCGGCCGCCAGCAAACCGAACATCGGGGCCAGGGTGGTGTGCAGCGTGTGGCGGTGAGGCGTGGGCAAGGATAGGGGCAATGACATGGTAACGTCCGAGTCTAAATTACAATTACTCTCATTTAGGTTCGGTAGTCTAAAGAGCGATTTCGCCTGCCATACCCCGGGTTTGTATCGCTGATGCGTGATTAGGGTTTCCTACAACATTCCATTACATTTGCCTGCGCTGCTGGCTGAACTTTCGGCTATTTGCTGCGTTTCATCGTTTTTCGGATTGACTGCCCATGGCCAAGCAAGACCACCTGCTGATCGTTGATGACGACCCGCAAATCCGCCAACTGCTCTGCGACTACCTGAGCGACGCCGGCTTCCAGGTGTCCACTGCCGCCGATGGCAAGGAAATGCGCCGCCGCCTGGCGCTGAATGTCATCGACCTGATCGTGCTCGACCTGATGCTGCCCGGCGAAGACGGCCTGAGCCTGTGCCGCGAACTGCGGGTGAACTCCAACACACCGGTGGTGATGCTCACCGCCAAGGGCTCGTTGATCGACCGTATCGTCGGCCTGGAAATCGGCGCCGACGACTACCTGCCCAAACCCTTCGACCCGCGCGAGCTGCTGGTACGGATCAAGGTGGTGCTGCGCCGGGTGCAGAGTTTTCCCGACCGCGCCCGCCTGGATGAAGCGCCGAGCATTCGTTTTGCCGGCTGGCAGCTCGACACACGGGCGCGGCAATTGCTGTCGCCGGAGGGCGTGGTGGTCAGCCTGGGCAACTCGGATTACCGCGTGCTGCGCCTGCTGTTGCAGCACCCCAACCGCCCGTTGAGCCGCGATTTTCTGCTCAACCATGTGTTCGACAAGGACAGCACGCCATTCGACCGCTCCATCGATGTGTGCGTCAGCCGCCTGCGCTCGCAACTGCCGGCAGGGTTGATCAAGACCGTGCGCAACGAGGGCTACATGCTCACCGCCGATGACGTGGTGCTGGAATCGTGAGACTGCTGCCGCGTTCGCTGTTCGGGCGGTTGGTGCTGATCCTGGTCAGCGGCATGCTTGCGGCGCAGGCCCTGACCAGCAGCATCTGGTACGACCGGCGCCACGGGCAGGTGCTAGAAATTCCCGCGCGGTTGATCGCCACGCGCCTGGCGGACGTGGTGCGCCTGGTGCACAGCGATCCGCAGCAGGCAGATGTGCTGATCAAACTGCTCGACACGCCGAACTTCCGCCTGACCCTCAGTGATCAGGCCAGCAACACCCCGAGCACCCTGCACGACAGCGACCGGCCTACCGAACGGCTGATCAAGAAAGTGCTGTCGGAAAAAACCGGTTATGCCCAGAGCCTGATCCTGTTGCGCTTGTCTTTGGTCGATGGCGATGGGCAAACCGCCGGGCTGTCGACCTTGCTCGGCTCCAAACCGGTGGTGGGGCAGTTCCTGATCGACCTGCGCCTGCCCGACGGGCGCTGGTTACAGGTGGATGCCAGTGAGGAACAGGGCTGGACCAGTACCTCACCGTTGGACCTGTTGTTCGATTACGTCATGCGCATTTATTTGCTGCGGGTGTTGGTGCTGGTGCTGATCGCTCTGGTGGCGGTGCGCCTGGCCATCCGTCCACTTAATGCCCTGGCCAAGGCGGCCGAAGCGCTGGGCCGGGACATCCAGCGTCCGCCATTATCGGTGGACGGCCCCACCGAAGTGCGCCGCGCCGCCCAGGCGTTCAATGCCATGCAGCAGCGGCTGATCGCCAATATTGCCGAGCGCACGCGATTTCTTGCGGCCATTTCCCACGACCTGCGATCACCGATCACACGCTTGCGCTTGCGCACCGAAATGTTGGAAGACAACCGTACCAAAGAGCGTTTTCGCAGCGATCTGGAAGAAATGGAGCACATGGTCTCCAGCACGCTGGATTTTGTGAGCAGCGGCGAAATCAACGAGACGCGACAGAACATCGATATCAACGCCTTGCTGCAAAGCCTGCAGGCGGACTTGCAGGACGTTGGCGAGCGTGTGGTGATTGAAGGTCGGGCGAAGCAGCCATTGCCGGGGTATGCCCGCAGCCTTAAACGTTGTGTGCAGAACCTGCTGGAGAACGCCGTACGTTATGGCCGTGATGTGGTGGTGCGGGTCGAGGACCAGGCGGACAGCTTGAGGATCGTCATCAGTGACCGTGGCCCCGGGATTCCCCAGGAACAATTGGAGCAGGTGATGGAACCGTTCTATCGGGTGGAAGGTTCACGCAATGCCGAGACCGGCGGGTATGGCTTGGGATTGAGCATTGCCCACACCATCGCCAAGGCGCATGGCGGGCGTTTGGAATTGCGCAATCGGGAGGGCGGAGGCCTTGAGGTGGAACTGGTGTTTCAACGCAAATCCTGAATGTGGAACGCAACTGAATGTGGGAGGGGCGGTGCGACGATTCGACTTGCCCCCGATTGCTGGCTGTCAGGCACTGAATAGGAGACTGGTATACCGCTATCGGGGGCAAGCCCCCTCCCACATTTAAATCTTCAGCGTGGCTTTACGCCCCGTGGCACTTCTTGAATTTCTTCTCGCTGCCGCACGGGCAAGGATCGTTGCGACCCACGTCCTTCAGGGCATTGCGCACTGGCTCCTGGTGAGCGTGGCCGCAGTTCGGGCCGTGGACATGGCCGTGGTCGTGATCATGGTGATCGTGATCGTGGTTGCAGTCAGGACCATGGACATGGGGTTGCTGAGTCATCGATGTCGCTCCGGAATAAAATCGCCGGGGATTATCTCGCCATTGTGGTTCACCTGCACGTCATAACCGATGAATAATCCGGTTTTCAGCTCACCTTCCAGGCGATACGGCACGGGCTGGTCAGGTTTTTTCAGCATCTGCACCACATCGCGGATCTGCGGCCAGAGGTTGGTGCGCACCGACACCTTGAAAAAGGCATGGCCGCGTGGCGGCACCGTGAGCCATTCGTTGGACTCGCCCTCGGTGAGCACAAAGTCATCCAGCGTCACCTTGTAGATCAGGCCTCGCACGGTCAGGTCGGCGTCGTCGCGGTTGTCCACGCGAAAGTACAGCTTGAATTTCTGCTCCAGCAGCTTGGCCCGCACCACTTCGACTTTCACCAGGGAGACGTGGGGCGGCGGCGCGTCGTCTTCGAACCACGACGCGCAGCCGGTCAGGCCAAGGGTTAACGCCAGCATCAAGCTGTAGATCCGGAGCATGGCGTGAGTCCTGTGGTGGTTAGAGATAGCTGGAACAACACTTCTTGAATTTTTGCCCACTGCCGCACAGGCAGGCATCGTTGCGTCCGGTCTTCACTTCCACGGTCGGGTCGATGAAGTACCAGCGCCCGTCATTCTGTACGAAAGAAGACTGTTCGCGGTGGCTATGTTCACCGGTACTGTCATGCCAGCGCGCGGTGAAGGTCACGAACGCGTGTTCCGGCTGGCCGCCGAACACCTCGGAGCTTTCTACTTCAAGGCCGAGCCAGGTGCTCTGGGCACTCCAGGCCGCAATGGCGGCACGGTCCAGGCCGGGCTGTTGCGCGGGCAGCGTGGTCGCGACCAGATAGTCCACCAGGCCGAGTACGTAGGCGCTGTAGCGCGAGCGCATCAACGCGGTCGCGCAGGGCGCCGGGTGCCCGGCGTGATAATGGCCGCAGCAGGCATCCAGCAGGTTGCCACTGCCGCAGGGGCAAATGGATGTACTCATCGGGTTACCACCAATACTTTCCGAAGTTTTCCGGGTTCGCCCAAAAGCGGGCGTTGAGCCAGTCCGGCACCTGTTTATAGTCAAGCAGATCATAGGTAAACAGCGTCAGAACCTGTTCGTCACGCTGGAAACGCTCGCCAGCCTGCAGGGCCAGGGAGAAGAAGTCGGTGTCCTTCCAGTCGCAGGCCCCCAGGTCAACCAGCACCGCAATGCGGCTGGCGTTGAGGTTGCGGATACCGCCCAGCAGGGTCAGGCCTTGCGGTTTTGACAGGTGCTCCAGGCAATCCACCACTAGCGCCAGGTCAAAACGCTGCGCGGCCAGCTCCGCCGGCAGTGGGCCGGGTGGGGCAACAGCAACCTGGGTGCCGGGGTGTGCTGCTTGAAAAGCCTCCAGCGCCGGGAACTGGCTGGCGCCCAACAGCAACAGGCGTTTGGGCTGGTGCAAGTCGAGCAAGGCGGCCAGGGCCTGCTGGGGTGTACGGTCAGAAATACCGGCGGTCATCAGAGATCCTCACATCAGGACCGTAGAGACTAGCGCGGCTGAGCGTGCGGGCCTAGAGCGGGTGGCAGCGAAAAATCCTACGAGGGCGATGATCCTCAATGAATACGGGGGCGCGGCGTAGTGGCGCAGATGAAAAGAGCCGTCTTTACTCCACTCATCGGCCCCCGCCGATCCCCTCAGGAGAAACTCAATGAGCATCATGCGGACAGCTCTACCCTTGGTTCTGCTAACCGGAGTATTGACAGGTTGCGCAGGTTTGCAAAAAACCGATTGGCCCACCTGTGCCGCCGTTGGCGGTGTGACCGGTGCGGCGATCGGTGCCACTGAAAGCTCGGCCTATGCGGGCTACGGCGCGTTGTTGGTCGGCGGTATGGCCGGCGCCTATTGCTGGGTGCATGGCGATGGTGACGAAGACGGCGACGGTGTGCCGGACAGCCGTGACAAATGCCCAGGCACGCCAAAAGGCGTGCAGGTGGATGCCAATGGCTGCCCACCCGCGCCGCCGCCGGCTGTGGTTGAGGAAGTGGTGGTGGTCAAGGAAGAAACCATTGTGATCCGTGACGTGCACTTCCAGTTCGACTCAGCCATGTTGACGGCGGCGGATACCGCCAAGCTGGACACCGTCGCTACCCGCCTGAAACAGGAAGCCCCAGGCGCTCAACTACGGGTCAGCGGTCACACCGACAGCGTCGGTAAAGACGCCTACAACCAGAAACTCTCGGAAAGACGCGCGCATTCGGTGGTCGAGTACCTGATCAAGTCCGGTGTGCCGCGCAGCAGCTTTGTATCGGTGACCGGTGCAGGCGAGAGCCATCCGGTAGCCGACAACAAAACCGCTGAAGGCCGTGCCTTGAACCGTCGTACGGAAATCCAGATCAACCGCTGACGGCCCTTGCCCCTGTGGAATCCCACAGGGGCAATACTGCCGATCCTCCCCTTTATTAACTTTTTTGATCCTTCACTGGCAAAGCGCCTGCGGAAGTCGTTACTGTGCGTCCAAAGAAAAACTAGAAATATTTTTTGAAAAAATTCAGGGGAGCTCCATGATGCGTAAGGTTTTTCTGTTGGCCCTGTTGGTCAGCCCCGTTGCCCTGGCCCAGAGCGTCAGTGTTGAACCCAACTCGTTGATGCGCCTGCCCAACAGCACCAGCGTGTTGCAATTGGAGCGCCTGGAGGTGGCGGACTACGGCACCTTGCTGATCCCCGCCAACATCAGCCAGGTCAGCGTGGATGAGTTGCGCCTGGGCCGCGACGCCCGTATCGCCATTGTTCCCGGCAACACCGCGCTGCAATTGCAGGTGCATCATGCGCAGTTGGATCACGGCAGCCAGATCACCTCCCGCGGCGCTCCCGGCACCCACGAAAAACCAGCCAAGGCCGGGCGTGACCTGACCCTGCGCATCAATTCCCTGGCGGCAGAAGAACTCTCGGTGGATGCCCGTGGCGGCGCCGGTGCCCAAGGTTATGCCGGGCTGGACGGTGCCAATGGCGTGGATCCGGGTTGCACCTGGGGCTCGGCCGGTCGTGGCGCCAATGGTGATAACGGCGGCGATGGCTTGCCGGGGGCGTCGGGCGCGCAGGTACGGGTCGAGTTGCCGCAGGATTTCCCGGCTGACCATATCAAGGTTTGGGTCGACGGCGGTCCAGGTGGGTTGGCCGGTACGGCGGGCAAGCCTGGCAAGGGCGGCCAGTCCAAAGGCTGCCTGGTGTATCGCGCCGATGGCGGCGAGAAAGGCCGTCCAGGCTTGGAAGGGCAGCCGGGGCCGGCAGGGCCTGCGGGGACTGTGACCATCCAGCGGCTTTGAATTGCTTGCTCTGACGCCATCGGGGGCAAGCCCCCTCCCACAATTGGAATGCATTCCAACTGTGGGAGGGGGCTTGCCCCCGATGGCGATATATCTATCGCCTCAGAACATCGGCCGAGCCGAAGCAATCGCCACCACCACCAACCCTACAATCAAGTTGATCCCCACCAACCGGCGAATCTGCCCCAGCGCTGCTGCGCCCGCCGGCCAATCCTCAGCCGCCACTGCCTTGCGCAGTTCCGGCAACTTCAGCGCCTGGATGCGGATAAACAACGCCGTCATCACCAGATACAGGCCCATCATCACCTGCACATAACGCGGTGCCGTCTCAAACCCGTTGAAGCGCAAGTGCAGCAGACCAATGCCGCTGATCGGCAAAACCGCCACGGCGATCCACACCCACACGAAAAAACGTTGAAACACATTTACCCACAGCTTGAGCCGGGCAGGGCCTTCAAGTGCCGCCACAGCGGCGGGGCGCAGGATCATCCAGGCGAAAAACATACCGCCGACCCATATCAGGGCGGCCAATACATGCAGGGTGTAAGCGAGGCTAAACGCGGTCATTGTGGTACTCCGTTCTGCGCAGGATTCATTAGCGGGGTATGATAGCCGCCGATCCGAACCACTGAAAATTTATCCAGCGTTTTTTGCGCCCGACTATCCATGATCAGCACTGAACTCAAAACCACGATCCAGGGTGCCTATTCGCGTTTTCTCGAAGCCAAGAGCTTGAAACCGCGCTACGGCCAACGCCTGATGATCGCCGAAGTGGCCAAGGTCCTCGGGGATATCGACACCGACGACGAAGGTCGCCGCGAGGGTGAGCCCGCGGTCGTGGCCGTCGAGGCCGGTACCGGTACCGGCAAGACCGTGGCCTACAGCCTGGCCGCGATCCCGACCGCCAAGGCCGCCGGCAAGCGCCTGGTGATTGCCACCGCCACTGTCGCCCTGCAGGAGCAGATCGTCTACAAAGACCTGCCCGACCTGATGCGCAACAGCGGCCTGAACTTCACCTTCGCCCTGGCCAAGGGGCGTGGCCGCTACATGTGCCTGTCCAAGCTCGATGTGCTGTTGCAGGAAGGTCACGCGCAAACTGCCACTGCCCAACTGTTCGAAGAAGAAGGCTTCAAGATCGAAGTCGATGAGGCCAGCCAGAAGCTGTTTACCAGCATGATTGAGAAACTGGCCGGCAATAAATGGGACGGTGACCGCGACAGCTGGCCCACCGCCCTCGAAGATTCCGACTGGGCACGCCTGACCACCGACCACAGCCAATGCACCAACCGTCATTGCCCCAACTTCGGCCAGTGCGCCTTCTACAAGGCCCGCGAAGGCATGGGCAAGGTCGATGTGATTGTCACCAACCACGACATGGTGCTGGCCGACCTGGCCCTGGGCGGCGGTGCGGTGTTGCCGGACCCGCGCGACACCCTTTATGTGTTTGACGAAGGCCACCATCTGCCCGACAAGGCCATCGGCCATTTCGCCCATTACACGCGCCTGCGCTCCACCGCCGACTGGCTCGAAACCACCGCGAAGAACCTCACCAAATTGCTGGCCCAGCACCCGCTGCCGGGCGACCTGGGCAAGCTGATCGAACAGGTGCCGGAGCTGGCGCGGGAGATCAAGACCCAGCAGCAATTCATGTTCAGTGCCTGCGAGCAGGTGGCCGACTTCAAGCCCGGTGAAGATGTGGAGGGGCGTGAGCGTCCCCGCCATCGTTTTGTCGGCGGTCTGATCCCCGAGCACATGCGCGAAATGGGCATCGAGCTGAAGAAGGGCTTTTCACGCCTGACCGATCTGTTCACCCGTCTTACGGATTTGCTCAAGGAAGGCATGGACGGCGAGGTCAACATCGGCATCGCCAGCAACCAGGCCGAGGAATGGTACCCGCTGTTCGGCAGCCTGCTGTCCCGTTCCCAGGGCAACTGGGAGCTGTGGACCGCCTTCACCGTCGAAGACCCGGAAGACAACCCGCCCATGGCGCGCTGGCTGACCCTGTCGGAAAGCGGTGCGCTGTTCGATATCGAGGTCAACGCCAGCCCGATCCTGGCCGCCGAAATGCTGCGCCGCAACCTGTGGAACGTGGCCTATGGCTGCCTGGTGACCTCCGCCACGCTGACCGCCCTGGGCACCTTCGACCGCTTCCGCATGCGCGCCGGCCTGCCGAAAAAGGCTGTCACCGCCGTGGTGCCAAGCCCGTTCCATCACGCCGATGCGGGCGTGCTGCGGGTGCCGGACCTCAAGGCCGACCCACGGGACGCAGCGGCGCACACCGCCGCCATCATCCGTGACCTGCCGGAGTTGGTCGAAGGTTCGCGCGGAACGCTGGTGCTGTTCTCGTCACGCAAACAGATGCAGGACGTGTTCGATGGCCTCGACCGTGACTGGCGCAAGCAAGTGTTCATTCAGGGCAACCTGTCCAAGCAGGAGACCCTGAACAAACACAAGGCGCGTGTAGACGGCGGCGACTCCAGCGTGCTGTTCGGCCTGGCCAGCTTCGCCGAAGGCGTGGACTTGCCGGGTGCCTACTGCGAACACGTGGTGATCGCCAAGATCCCGTTCTCGGTGCCGGACGATCCGGTCGAGGCGGCCCTGGCCGAGTGGATCGAGGCGCGGGGCGGTAACCCGTTCATGGAGATCTCGGTGCCGGATGCTTCCTTGAAGTTGGTCCAGGCTTGCGGTCGCTTGCTGCGTACCGAAGAGGACCGGGGCACCATCACCTTGCTCGACCGCCGTTTGGTCACCCAGCGTTATGGCAAGGCCATCCTGAATGCCTTGCCGCCGTTCAGGCGCGAAATTTCTTAAGCCACTGTGGGCGTTTTCGCCCACTTCGTGGTCTATCTCACTGTATTTCATCAGGCCATTCATCGGCCGTCTGGGAGAACCTTGTTCGTATGATTCGCACGCTGCCCGCCGTTTTTGCCCTGCTGTTTGCCGCGCCCTTGATGGCCGCGCCCGCTGGGCAACAGACTTTGTTCAACTTCGTCCGGCCTGCCGATGTGGTCAAGGTGGCGACCCTGGACGCCAGCCTGCCGCAATACAACGCCGAACAAACCCCTGAGGGCGAAGTGCTGCGCCGCATCACATTCAACCCGGCCGCCGAACCGAGCCTGGTGCTGAGCCCGCAGACCGGCACCTGGGACTGGTCCCAGTCGGGTGCCATGAGCCTGCGTATCCAGAGTGCGATGGACTGGGCATTGACCCTCTACGTCAAGGTGCAGAGCGCGGATGGCAAGACCCTGGTCAGCCGCATCGACCTGCCGGCCGGCCCGGCCCAGACCTTGCTGGTTCCTCTGCAGGCCAACTCGCCGCTGAGCCAGGGCATGAAGGCCGGCCCACCGATGCCGATCATTGTGGACGGCCAGCGTGTGCTGCTGGCCAGCAGTGCAGGCGAAATCGACCGCAGCCAGGTGGTGTCGGTGACGGTGTCGATGCTCAAGCCCAACGCCGCCCAAAGCATCCTGCTGGAGCGCTTTGGCGTGCAGGACAGCGAGCCGGTGCTGAAGGCGGCCTACAGCGAGCTGGTGGACGCCTATGGTCAATCCACCCGTGCGCGGTGGCCGGAAAAGGTCAGCAGTGACGAACAACTCAAGGCCGCTGCGGCCAAGGAGCAACAGCAGCTCCAGGGCTGGCTGGCCACGCGGGATAAATCCGCTTTGGATCAATACGGCGGCTGGAACAAAGGCCCGGCATTCGATGCCAGCGGGTTTTTCCGTACCGAGAAGCGCGATGGGCGCTGGTACCTGGTGACGCCGGAAGGGCATCCGTTCTACTCCCTGGGCGTCAATACCGTGGCCCCGGACAACAGCCAGACCTATGTGGCCGGCCGTGAGTGGATGTTCACCGCGCTGCCCAAGGGCGGCGAACCGTTCGATAAGTACTACGGCAGCGGCGACAACCGCAGCGGTAACGGCGCGGGGGAAGGCCGTGGCTTTGGTGCCGGGCGTTGGTATGACTTTTACGGCGCCAACTTGCAGCGCACCTATGGCGGTGATGGCTTCGACCAGAAACGCTGGGTCACTCACACCCTCGATCGCTTGCAGGCCTGGGGTTTCAACACCGTCGGCAATTGGAGCGACGAGAGTCTGGCCACCGCTGACCGGGTTCCCTACACTTTGCCGCTGTCGATCGTCGGCGATTACGCCAGCATCAGCACCGGCACTGACTGGTGGGGCGGCATGCCCGACCCGTTCGACCCGCGCTTCGCCATGGCCACCGAGCGCGCCGTGGCGATTGCCGCCCGTGACCACCGCGATGACCCGTGGTTGATCGGCTTTTTTGCCGACAACGAGCTGGCCTGGGCCGGCCCCGGCGATGATCCGAAATCCCGCTACGCCTTGGCGTACGGCACGCTGCGCATGACCACCGACGTGCCGGCCAAGCGCGCGTTCCTCAAGCAACTGCGCGACAAGTACCGCAACGAAGAAGGTTTGTCGAAAGCCTGGGGCATCGAGTTGAAGGGCTGGGAGCTGATGGAGGACCCGGGCTTCGAACCGCCGATGCCGAATCCCGAGCACCCGGAAATCGAGGCGGACTTCAAATACTTCCAGAAGACCTTCGCCGATGCCTACTTCAAGACCATTTCCGACTCGTTGAAATGGCATGCGCCCCATCAACTGCTGCTGGGCGGCCGTTATGCGGTCAGCACGCCGGAAGCCGTGGCCTCCTGTGCGCAATATTGCGATGTGTTGAGTTTCAATATGTATACCCTCAAACCCCAGGACGGTTACGACTTCGCCGCGTTGCGGGCGTTGGACAAGCCGGTGCTGATCACCGAATTCAACTTCGGCTCGGCCGACCGTGGGCCGTTCTGGGGCGGCGTGACGCAGTTGGCCAGGGAAGAAGATCGCGGCGCGGCGTATGCCAACTTCCTCAAGCAGGCCATGGCCGAGCCGTCGATTGTCGGCGTGCACTGGTTCCAGTACCTGGACCAGCCGGTGACCGGGCGTCTGCTGGACGGTGAGAATGGCCACTTTGGCCTGGTCGGTATCACCGACGTACCGTTTCAGGGTTTTGTCGACAGCGTGCGCAAAAGCAACTTGGCAGCCGTCGACCAGCTGGGCAAGGAAGCGCAAAAGGCCAAGGCGGCAGGCGCCGCGCGTGAAAGCGAAGGTGGCAGGGCCGGGCATGAAGGCAAAGGCCCGGGGCAGGGCGCCGGGCATGCAGGCGGGCACTCCGGGAATGGTCATTGATTGAGCGCTGACGGGTTCACAAAACCCACCAGGGCTGGAACAATGTCGGCCACTTTTTTCGATGTTTTCCGAGGGCGCTCAGGTGCAGATCCAGGGTCATTACGAACTCCAGTTCGAAGCGGTACGTGAAGCGTTCGCCGCGTTGTTCGATGACCCGCAGGAGCGTGGTGCCGGGCTCTGCATCCAGATCGGCGGCGAAACGGTCGTCGACCTGTGGGCCGGCACCGCCGACAAGGACGGCGCCGAGGCCTGGCACAGCGACACCATCGTCAACCTGTTCTCCTGCACCAAGACCTTCACCGCCGTCACGGCCCTGCAATTGGTGGCCGAAGGCAAATTGCAACTGGATGCGCCGGTCGCCAATTACTGGCCGGAATTCGCCGCTGCCGGGAAAGAAACAGTCACCCTGCGCCAGTTGCTGTGCCACCAGGCCGGTTTGCCGGCGATCCGCGAAATGCTGCCTACCGAAGCCCTGTACGACTGGCAATTGATGGTCGACACCCTGGCGGCAGAAGCTCCCTGGTGGACGCCGGGCCAGGGCCATGGCTACGAGGCGATCACCTACGGCTGGCTGGTCGGTGAGTTGCTGCGGCGTGCCGATGGTCGCGGGCCGGGAGAGTCCATCGTGGCGCGGGTCGCACGGCCATTGGGCTTGGACTTCCATGTGGGCCTGGCGGACGAAGAGTTTTATCGCGTGGCCCATATAGCGCGCAGCAAAGGCAATATGGGCGATGAAGCCGCGCAACGTTTACTGCAAGTAATGATGCGCGAACCGACGGCCATGACCACCCGTGCATTTGCCAATCCACCGTCTATTCTGACCAGCACTAATAAACCCGAATGGCGCCGTATGCAGCAGCCGGCGGCAAATGGTCACGGCAATGCGCGCAGCCTGGCGGGTTTTTATAGTGGATTGTTGGACGGTAGTTTGCTGGAGGCCGACATGCTCGAACAATTGACCCGCGAGCACAGCATCGGCCCGGATAAAACATTATTGACACAAACCCGTTTCGGCCTCGGCTGCATGTTGGATCAGCCGCAGTTGGCCAATGCCACCTTCGGCCTTGGCCCACGTGCGTTCGGGCATCCGGGCGCTGGCGGTTCGGTGGGGTTTGCCGATCCTGAACATGATGTAGCGTTCGGTTTCGTGACTAATACACTCGGACCTTATGTACTTATGGACCCGCGGGCACAGAAGTTGGTCAGAATATTGGCCGGTTGTCTGTAAACCCCTTGCTGTTTCACGTTTTTTTGTTACAAAGGCAACTATAAGAAGACGCTGTAGGAATAGTCGTAACTTTATTCATCTACAAGCGTCTGTTTAACGGATCATTTAGATCCCTGGTTTTTTCTCATTTTGTGGATATCTCATGTTATCGAACAAGTCCTTGGCTCTTGCGCTATGCCTCACTATTACCGGTTGCGCACAAACTCCACAAAATGATGCCGAGGGCGGGCATTGGTGGTCATTTGGATCCGATAAGGCCACGACCAAGGACGCAGTGACCCAAGCCGATGCCAAGCCGGAGGCTAAACCGGACGCCAAGCCGGCTGCCGGCGCCAAGCCTGCCGCACCGGTAGCCGCTGCGGCTGCTGCGCCAACCCCGGCTCCAGCCGCCAAGGCTGACACCGGTTCCAGCTGGTGGCCATTCTCTTCCAAGACCGCCGACGAAAAGGCTGCCGATGCCAAGGCCGACCTGAAAGCCGACCTCAAGGCCGCAGAACCTGCACCAGCGGTTGCCAAGACCGACACCGAAACCCACTGGTGGTGGCCGTTCGAAAGCAAACCCAAACCATTGGCCAAGGTCGACGTGACCAACGTGCCGATGCCCGACCCGAAAATCACCCAAGCCTGGCTGGACGACTATGAGCCGCGTCTGCGCGCGGCCATCAAGGACAGCAACCTGCAACTCGAGCGTCGCGATAACGTCCTTGTGGTGATTGCCCCGGTTGATGGTTCCTACAACCCGAAACGGCCGGCCATGCTGCTGCCGGTCACCCTCGGTCCGTTCACCCGGGTTGCCAAGGCGGTTGAAGCCGATCCGAAGACTGCCGTGCTGGTACTGGGCCACGTCGATGCCACCGGCACCGCCCCGGCCAGCCAGGCGCTGACCAAGGAGCGTGCACAGTCCATCGCCTCGATCTTCAGCCTCAGCGGCTTGAAGCAAGACCGTCTGATGCTGCGCGGCATGGGCGACCTGATGCCACGTGCGGCCAACGACAGCAGCCAGGGCCGCGCCCTGAACCGTCGCATGGAAATCATGTTCACCCAGCGCACCACCATGCTGGCGCTGCTGAGCAAGTATCAGTCGGGTAAAACCCCGCCTGTCGCCGAAATGGTTGCGGTGCAGGACGTTCCAGCCCCGGCTCCAGCCGCCAAGGCCCCGGCCAAGAAAGCTTCGACCGCCAAGAAAGCGGCTGCCAAGCCAGCGGCCAAGAAAGCCCCGGCCAAGCCAGCGGCTAAAAAAGCGGCACCCGCCAAAGCCAAGGCCGCTGCACCGGCAAACGACCAGGCGAAAAACTGATCCGCTGAACCAGAAGGATAAAGCTGCATGACCCAGGCACTGGCCGATATGCGCCGTGACTACACACGGGATGGCTTGAGCGAGGCCCAGGCCCCGAGCGAGCCGTTTGCCTTGTTCCACCAGTGGTTTGCCGACGCGGTGAAAACCGAGCAGCCACCGGTGGAGGCCAATGCCATGACCTTGGCCACGGCCGACCAGGACGGTCGCCCGCACTGCCGCATCCTGTTGCTCAAGGGCCTGGATGCGCAGGGCTTTACCTTCTTCACCAATTATCAGAGCGCCAAGGGCCAACAGCTTGCGGCGCGGCCGTTTGCAGCCATGACGTTTTTCTGGCCGACCCTGGAGCGCCAAGTGCGCATTGAGGGTCGGGTGGTGAAGGTCACGCCTGAAGAGTCGGATGCTTATTACCAGGTTCGTCCCTTGGGCAGCCGCCTGGGGGCATGGGCGTCTCCGCAAAGTCAGGTCATCCGTGACCGGGAAGAGCTGCAGGACCTGCTCAAGGCTACCGAGCAGCGTTTCAGCGATACCCAGCCTGACTGCCCGGAGCACTGGGGTGGCTATCGCCTGTTACCCGAACGCATCGAGTTCTGGCAGGGCCGTGCCAGCCGCTTGCATGACCGCCTGAACTATCGCCTGCAAGGGGCCGACTGGACCCGCGAACGCCTGGCACCCTGAGCTGCACCTTTCGTCACTTCGCTTGAATGTTGCCCATCACCCCGAAGTCTTTTGAACAGAGGCTTCGGGCGTGTACTGCTGTGCCGCATTCTTCAGCCAGTTCGGCAAGTCGGACCGTTTGATCTTCAATGCTCGGGCCTGCTCCAGTTGGTTGAGCATGAAGGCACGCTTCTCCAGATCATTGCCCGCCATGGATAGTGCCAGGTCGCGGTCGATCCAGCGCCGGATGCGCAGGTACAACCAGCCGTGGAAATACAGGCCGGCAAGGGTTGCGACTACAATGATGAAGTAATCCATGAAGATCCCGGTTGAGAGAACAGCGCTACCGTTCGTCTGTTTTTCTGGTGTGGGCAGTCTGTACTAAGGCTGAATGAAAGCAATTTTCTGCGGTGCTTGCCGTGACAGGCGTCAAGCTGCAGCGTTTAATGACCACCTGTCCTTTGGAGTTGATGCTATGCGTAAGTCTGTTTTACTGGTTGCCTGCTTTACCACCCTGTCTTTGCTGCTGGGTGGCTGCGCCTCGAGTCTGACCGGCGACTCGTACTCCCGTGACGAGGCGCGTCGTGTCCAGACCGTGCGCATGGGTACCATCGAATCCCTGCGTCCGGTGAAAATCGAAGGCACCAAGACCCCAATCGGCGGCGCTGCAGGTGCAGTCATCGGCGGTGTTGGCGGCAGTGCCATCGGCGGTGGCCGTGGCAGCATCGTGACCGCCGTGATCGGCGCCGTCGCCGGCGGCCTGCTGGGCTCTGCCACCGAAGAAGGCCTGACCCGCACCCAGGGTGTGGAAATCACTGTCCGCGAAGACGACGGCAGCATGCGTGCCTACGTGCAGGCTGTGCAGGAAAATGAAATCTTCCGCATCGGCGACCGCGTACGCATCATGACCGTTGACGGTACCAGCCGCGTTACTCGCTAAACGTCGGGTGTAGAAATACAAAACCCCAACCGGGTGACTGGTTGGGGTTTTTGGTTTTCGAGGCTGTCAAATTCAAACCTGAGGTGCGGCCTTTTTACGACTCGCCATTGCCGTCACCGCATACCCAATACACGCCGCCAATATCGACCCGGTCAAAATCCCCATCCGGTCTTCCCCGGCAAACTCACTGGCCCCCGGTACGAATGCCAGCGAGCCAACGAACAGGCTCATGGTAAAGCCGATACCGCACAGGATCGCCACGCCAAACACCTGGCCCCAGTTCGCCCCGCTGGGCAGGGCGGCCAGGCCAGTCTTGATGGCCAGCCAGGTAAGGCCGAACACACCGATGGTCTTGCCGATCAGCAGGCCCGCGGCGATACCCATGGGCACGTGGTGGGTGAAGCTTTCCAGGCTCACGCCGGTCAGGGACACGCCAGCGTTGGCAAAAGCGAACAACGGCAGGATGCCGTAAGCCACCCACGGGTGCAGGGCATGCTCCAGCGTGAGCAGCGGCGAGGGCTCGGCGTTTTTGGTGCGCATCGGGATGCAGAACGCCAATGTCACACCGGCCAGCGTCGCGTGTACGCCGCTCTTGAGCACGCATACCCACAGGATCAGCCCGACGATCAGGTACGGCCCGAGCTTGATCACGCCCAGGCGGTTCATCGCGATCAACGCAATCAGGCAGGCGCCCGCACCCGCCAGGGCGGCACCGGACAAATCGGCGGAATAGAACACGGCAATCACGATGATTGCACCGAGGTCGTCAATGATCGCCAGGGTCATCAGGAACAGCTTCAGCGACACCGGCACGCGCTTGCCCAGCAGGGCCAGCACGCCGAGGGCGAAGGCAATGTCGGTGGCCATGGGAATCGCCCAGCCGGAAAGCGCCGCAGGGTAGTCCTTGTTGATCGCCCAGTAGATCAGCGCCGGCACCACCATGCCGCCGATGGCGGCTGCGCCGGGCAGTACCACTTGCGAGGGCTTGGACAGGTGGCCGTCGAGCAGCTCGCGCTTGACCTCCAGGCCGATCAGCAGGAAGAACAGGGCCATCAGGCCATCGTTGATCCACAGCAGGGCGGGCTTGGCAATTTTCAGCGCGCCGATCTGCGCCACCACCGGTACATCGAGAAACGCGCTGTACAGGTGCGACAAAGGTGAATTGTTGATGATCAGCGCCAAGGCCGCAGCCGCGATCAACAACAGACCGCTGGCGGCTTCCAGCTGGAAGAAACGGGTGAAAGTGCTACGCAGAGGCAAGGGATGCTCTCCAATCCAGGTTCAATAGGTGGGTACCCTAACCCGTACCGTTAGTTGTTAAAACAAAAGTTATATTCTTATTTGTTATAAGAGGCTGGCTGGGGTGATGTTGCGGCTAAGCCTAGCAATTGTGTGTCCGATTGCGTCGGTACTGTATCTGTGTGGTCTGTAGGAAACCCCCTAAAATCAGGGCTGACACCTTCAGAGAAACTCTCCATGAGCGACCACCGTCCCTGGGCCCGCGAAGCCATTCGTATCATTGAAGCAGACTTCCAGCGCAGCGCCGACACGCACCTGATTCCCTTGCCGCTACCAGGCTTGCCAGGCATCGAGTTGTACTTCAAGGACGAGTCCAGCCATCCCACCGGCAGCCTGAAGCATCGGCTGGCCCGCTCGTTGTTCCTGTACGCATTGTGTAATGGCTGGCTCAAACCTGGCGCGCCGGTGATCGAAGCGTCCAGCGGCTCGACGGCGATTTCCGAGGCCTACTTTGCCCGACTGCTGGGTTTGCCGTTTATTGCGGTAATGCCGGCTACCACGTCCCAGGAAAAAATCGCACAGATTGCCTTCTACGGCGGCAAGAGCCACCTGGTACAGGATCCGACGCAGATCTACGCCGAATCAGAACGCCTGGCGCGAGAAAGCGGTGGTCATTTCATGGACCAGTTCACCTACGCCGAACGCGCCACTGACTGGCGGGCGAACAACAACATCGCCGAGTCGATCTTCCAGCAGATGCGTTTCGAGCAGCATCCGGAGCCGAGTTGGCTGATCTCCAGCCCTGGCACCGGCGGCACCACCGCCACCCTCGGTCGTTATGTGCGCTATCGCCAGCATTGCACCCGCGTGTTGTGTGCCGATGCCGAGCGTTCGGTGTTCTTTGATTTCTACCAGAGTGGTGATGCCAGCTTGCGTCTGGACTGTGGTTCGCGGATTGAAGGCATTGGCCGACCACGGGTCGAGGCGTCGTTTTTGCCCAAGGTCATCGATGCGATGGTCAAGGTGCCGGACGCGCTGTCGTTGGCGGCCATGCATTACCTGGCTGAACGGCTGGGACGACGGGTTGGTGGTTCCAGCGGGACTAACCTGATTGGCGCCCTGGTGGCGGCGCAGCAGATGAAGGCGGCAGGAGAGTCGGGATCGATCGTGGCGATTTTGTGTGATGGAGGTGAGCGGTATGCCACAACCTATTACGACCAGGCCTGGCTGGCGGGGCAGGGCTATGCGTTGGACGGTTTGATTGCGGCTGTTGCAGCCAGTGTCGAACAGGGCGAGCCGTTGCCGGACAGCATCCTGCGCGCAAACATTTAACCTTGTAGGAGCCCGGCTTGCCGGCGATGGCGATCTTGAAGACGCCATCGCCGGCAAGGCAATGTGTCAGGCTTCCAGGCCCAACATATCCCGAGCCAACGCCTCGGCAATCCGAATCCCATCCACGCCCGCCGACAGAATCCCACCGGCATAACCAGCACCTTCACCGGCGGGGAACAGTCCTTTCACGTTCAAACTCTGCATCGATTCGTTCCGGGTGATCCGCAACGGTGATGAGGTGCGCGTCTCGATGCCCGTCAATACCGCGTCGTGCAACGAGTAGCCCTTGATCTGCTTCTCGAACGCTGGCAACGCTTCACGGATCGCTTCGATGGCGAAGTCCGGCAAGGCCAGGGCCAAATCGCCAAGAGACACGCCTGGTTTGTAGGAAGGCTCCACGCTACCCATCACGGTGGAAGGCTTGCCGGCGATGAAATCGCCCACCAACTGTGCCGGGGCTTCGTAGTTGCTGCCGCCGAGGATATAGGCGTGGGACTCCAGGCGTTCCTGCAACTCGATACCCGCCAACGGGCCGCCTGGGTAATCCACCTCTGGGGTGATGCCGACCACGATGCCGGAGTTGGCGTTGCGCTCGTTGCGCGAGTATTGGCTCATGCCGTTGGTGACCACGCGGTTCGGCTCGGAAGTCGCCGCCACCACGGTGCCGCCTGGGCACATGCAGAAGCTGTAGACCGAGCGGCCGTTCTTGGCATGGTGCACCAGCTTGTAGTCGGCGGCACCGAGTTTCGGGTGGCCGGCGTATTTGCCCAGGCGCGCGGCGTCGATCAGTGATTGCGGGTGTTCGATACGGAACCCTACCGAGAACGGTTTGGCTTCCATGTACACGCCACGGGAGTGGAGCATGCGGAACGTATCGCGGGCACTGTGCCCCAGGGCCAGGATCACGTGTTTGGAGAGGATCTGCTCGCCGCCATCGATGACGACACCGTTCAACTGGCCGTCTTCGATCAGCACATCGGTCACTCGTTGCTCGAAGCGCACCTCACCGCCCAGGGCGATGATCTGCTCGCGCATGTTTTCCACCACGCCGGTCAGGCGGAACGTACCGATATGCGGTTTGCTGACGTAGAGGATTTCTTCCGGCGCACCGGCCTTGACGAACTCGTGCAGCACTTTGCGGCCGTGGAATTTCGGGTCCTTGATCTGGCTGTACAGCTTGCCGTCGGAAAAGGTCCCGGCGCCGCCTTCACCGAACTGCACGTTGGACTCGGGGTTGAGCACGCTTTTGCGCCACAGGCCCCAGGTGTCCTTGGTGCGCTGGCGCACTTCCTTGCCACGCTCGAGGATGATCGGCTTGAAGCCCATCTGGGCCAGCAACAGCCCGGCGAAGATCCCGCACGGGCCAAAGCCGACGACGATCGGGCGTTCGGTCAGGCCTTGCGGTGCATGGCCTACGACCTTGTAGCTGACATCCGGCGCCGGGTTGACGTTGCGGTCATCGGCAAACTTGAGCAGCAGGGCGGCTTCGCCCTCTACGTTCAAGTCGATGGTGTAGATGAAGCACAGCTCCGACGACTTCTTGCGCGCATCGTAGCTGCGTTTGAACAGGGTGAAATCGAGCAGGTCATCACTGGCGATGCCCAGGCGCTGCACGATGGCAGGCCGCAGGTCTTCTTCGGGATGGTCGATGGGCAGCTTGAGTTCGGTGATTCGTAACATGACGGGATCCGGTAGGCGGCGGGCAGAGAGGCCGGCTGTTTTGCAAACCGGCGATTATAAGCCCCAATGACCGTTTCCCGTCATGTTAAAACAGCATGGCGTCGCGTCAGTCGTCGCGCGAGCCGCCGAACGATGCGCAACCGCGCTGTACCTGGCCATTGACGCGCAACTCGGCGGTCATGTGCTGCAAACTGCCACTGACCGGGTCGACACAACGCTGCGGCGCTACCCACAATTCCACGTGCTGATTGTTGGCCTCGGTCATCAGGTTGAAGCGGCCGTCACCGATTTGCTCTTCCACATAAGGCACGGCCAGTGGCGGCTGGCCTTCGCGATCCAGCACCAGGCCCTTGGCGGTGACGTTCATCACCCAGGTCGGCTTGTGGCCGTTGGCGCGCAGGATCATGCGCTTGAAGTCCGGGTCGCCGCAGGCCGAGGTGGAGCGTTCGACGCGGTAGAGTTGTTGCAGGTCGACGCTGCCCTCGGTGCCGCTGGCAACCCCGGAGAACTTGCCGCGCAGGTCGGCAAACAATGCGCCTTGCTGGCCGGCCAGGGAGGCCGCTTCCTGCAGGATGCTGGTGCCACCGGTGTCATTGACCACATAGTTGCGTTTGTCGTTGCACGGCTGGAACAGCAGTTTGCCGCCGACCGCAGTGAGTTCACCCTGCATGCGGGTCAGCCCGGCGAGCGACGGCTTGGCAGGATCACTCTCGAACATCTGGCAGGCAGCGAACAGCGGAAGCAGGGCAAACAGGAATAGGGTATTGGCGGCACGCATTATCGGGTCTCCAGACAAGTGCCGCCACGTTACGCAGGCCGGCGCTGCATCACAAGCCCATGACATAGTTTGACGCAGGTCTGCCTGCGGTCGGATCAGGAATATTCGTACAGGCGGGTCGAGGCATGTATGAGAGCGTCATTTTTTCGATAGGAGAAAGGCGATGGGCTTTCGACGGTGTCTCTGTGGTTTTTTGCTGGTAGCGAGTTCTGCGCTGGCTGGCGAGCCGGCGCGGGTGGAGTTTTCGTCCGCCACCGATTTTGCGGCAATCACCGTTGACCTCAAGCAAGACCTGGCGAGCAACCCGGGCGTTGTCTGGGTCGATGTAGAGTTGAGTCCGCAGGCGAGGGCGCGTCTGAAGGCGATCTCGTTGTTGACGATCAACCAACGATTGAGCATTTACGTCGACGGCCTTGCGATGAGTGCAACACCATCTGTCGTCAGAAGTGTTCTGGATGGGTTTTACGTCCGAATGGGCGTCCCTCAAGACTTGTTCATCAAGTGGGTGCCTTGGGGGCGCCATTAGCGGCCGGGAATCAACCCACGATAAACGTCTGACCGGTCTGTAATCCCTCCACACTTTTGGCGTAGGCCAATGCCACGTCGGCTCCAGCAGCCGGTTTGTAGCCACGGAAATACGGCGCGTAGCTGCCCATGGCCTCCACCAGAACCGTCGGGCTGACGGCGTTGACGCGCAGGCCCCGTGGCAGCTCGATGGCAGCGGCTTTGACGAACGCATCCAATGCACCATTGACCAGTGCGGCCGAGGCGCCGGTGCGGATCGGGTCGCGGTTGAGGATGCCGCTGGTGAAGGTGAACGAAGCACCATCGTTGGCGTACTCACGGCCGATCAGCAGCAGATTGACCTGGCCCATCAGCTTGTCACGCAAGCCCAACTCGAAATCGCTCTCGCTCATTTCGCCCAATGCCACGAAGTTTACGCTGCCCGCCGCACAGACCAGGGCATCGAACTTGCCGGTCTGCTCGAACAGCTTGCGGATCGACGCGCTGTCGCTGATATCCACCTGGAAGTCACCGCTGCTGCGGCCGATGCTGATCACCTCGTGACGCTGAGCCAGTTCCGCCTTGACCGCCGAGCCGACGGTGCCGCTGGCGCCAATCAATAGGATTTTCATGGTGCTGTTCCTCTAGGGGTAAGTGAAGGTTCAGTCTAGAGTGGCTTTTTGCTTGGATAAACGCACTAATAGGCAACCTTTGGTTTTCTTTTGGAAACAATCCATGAGCGAGATGGATGACTTGGCGGCCTTCGCCGTGTTGATCGAAGCCGGCAGTTTTACCGTCGCCGCCGAGCAACTGGGCTGTAGCAAAGGGCAATTGTCCAAGCGTATCAGCCAGCTGGAAGCGCGGTTCTCTGTGGTGTTGCTGCACCGCACCACGCGCAAGCTCAGCCTGACCGCAGCCGGTGCGGCCTTGTTGCCCCAGGCCCAGGCCCTGGTGGTACAGGTGGATCGCGCCCGTCAGGCATTGGCCCGGCTCAAGGACGACCTTGCCGGGCCGGTGCGTATGACGGTGCCGGTGTCCTTGGGGGAAACCTTTTTTGATGGGCTGCTGCTGGAGTTTTCCAAGCAATACCCGCAGGTGCAGATCGAGCTGGAGCTTAATAACAACTATCGAGACCTGGCGCGAGATGGGTTCGACCTGGGGGTGCGCTCCGGCTCCATTGAGAACGAGCGGCTGGTGGTCAAGCCGTTGCTGGCCTGGCGTGAGATGACCTGCGCCAGCCCGGCTTATCTTGAGCAACACGGCGAACCGGCGACGCCAGCCGACCTGGCCAGTCATGCTTGCCTGCTCAACAGCCACTACAGCGGCCGTGAAGAGTGGTTGTACCACCAACAGCACGAGTTACTGCGGGTACGAGTCAGCGGCACGTTTGCCTCCAACCACTACAACCTGCTCAAAAAAGCCGCGCTGGTGGGGGCGGGTATTGCACGGTTGCCGTCCTACGTGCTGCCGGCGGAATTGGCAGATGGCCGACTGCGTTGGCTCCTGCGCGATTATCAGACGCGCAGCATGCCGATGTACCTGGTGCATCCGTATCAGGGCGGCTTGCCGCGTCGCACCCAGGTGTTGGCCGACTACCTGGTGGATTGGTTCAAGCGCAGCGGCGAAGCCCTGGACCGCCTTTAACGGTAGCGGCGAGCGATCAGGTGATCGATCGACAAGCGACCCGGGCCCTTTGCGACCAGCAACAGCAATAACGCGAGCCAGGTGCCATGGGTTGGGTAGGCGTCCGGGTAGACAAACAATTGAATGGTCAGGGTCATGCCGACCAGGGCCAGGGCCGAGAAGCGCGTGGCGAACCCGACAAGGATCAGCACCGGGAAAAAGTGCTCGGCAAACGCAGCCAAGTGCGCTGCGACTTCCGGCGATAGCAACGGCACATGGTATTCGCTGCGAAACAGCGGTAGCGTCGAGGCGGCCAGGCGCGGTTCACCGAATTGGAAGGTGCCGTTGACCAGGTCTATGGCAAAGCCTTCGACTTTGGTTTGCCCGGATTTCCAGAACACCGCGGCAATCGAAAAGCGCGCGAGAAAGGCGATCAGGCTGTAGGGAATTTGCTCGAAAAGCGCGATGACCTGATTGATCAGGCCCGAAGGGCGAGTGTTCATGGCGATACCTTTTGTTCTGGATGCAAATGAGTAATGGCGTTGTGGCTGATCAGCAGCGCCAGGCATTGGTGCAGGTCAAACTCGGCGCCGGCCTCAAGCGCGTGCTCCACGGCGTTTTCCAAGGTCGCGCCCCGGGCCAGGTTGTTGATGAACGCGACAGCATCAGGGGTGACTGCGAATACCTTGACCTCCAGACCCTGGCGCAACACCAGGGCACTCTGTGGCTGCCAGGGATCCAGGTTTTCCAGGCTCCCCTCGGTCTGGTGTGCCGCCCACAGCGCTACTACTGCATAGGCTGAGTCCAGCGTGGCCAGGGAGGGGTGCCATTGCAGGCGCAGCCCACCCAGGTCCGTTTGACTTTGCAGTGCCTGTAATACGGTCTGTTGATCCAGGGGTTGGCTGTCTGCCGCGTGGTAGGCCTGTACCCGCAAGCGCTCCAGCCGGGCCATGTCGGCGAGATAAGGCACGCTGGCTGCCGGTTCGAACCCCTCGATGAAGCAGGCGAACGCGCTACCGTACCCGCTCATCAATGGGCTGGTGGGCGGGTGCGCCTGTGCATAAAGGCCGGCCATCGCGCGGAAAAACGCATCGCCCACCAACTGCAACGTCACGGGATAAGCCGCAGCCAACGCGTTGACCAATGAGCTGTGCACATTGTTGCGGTACACCGCGAAGCGGCTGGCTGGCTCGGCGCCATTGCTGCTGAACAGGCCGTCGGGGCAAGGCAGGTCCGGTGCCAACAAGGCCGCGGTGAAGGCGTCTTGCCGGCTCATGGGGTCACCTGTGAAAGATACCTGTCAGCTTGCCGGGCCTCGGCTTGCAGCACGCTGAACGCGGGCAGGTGGTTATCCCGCTCGATCAGCGTTGCCACTGGACCGATGCGCGCCAGTACCGACTCGTAGAGTTGCCACACGGCGTTATCGACAGGGGCGCCGTGGTCATCGATCAGCAAGCGGTCGCCAAGGCTGTCGGTGTCTTCGGCAAACCCCGCCAGATGAATCTCTGCCACCGCGTGCAACGGCAAGGCATCGATGTAGGACTGCGGATCACGTTGATGATTGATGCACGACACGTAGACGTTATTCACGTCCAGCAGCAAGCCACAGCCGGTACGGCGGATGATTTCGCTGATGAAGTCGGTTTCGTCCAGGGTGGAGCACTGGAATTGCAGGTAGGTCGACGGGTTTTCCAGCAGCATCGGCCGCCTGAGTGTGCTTTGCACCTGGTCGACGTGTTCGCATACCCGTTGCAGGGTGGCGTGGTCGTAGGCCAGGGGCAGTAGGTCGTTAAGGAACACCGGGCCGTGGCTGGACCAGGCCAGGTGTTCGGAAAAGGAGTGAGGTTGGTAGCGCTCGATCAGTGCCGCCAACCGTGCCAGGTGGTCACGGTCCGGCGGGGCTTCGCCACCGATGGACAAGCCCACACCGTGCAAGGACAGCGGGTACTGCGCGCGGATCAACCCCAGGTAATGATGAAAAGGGCCGCCGGCCACCATGTAGTTTTCGGCGTGCACTTCAAAAAAACCGATATCGGGTGAGGTCTCAAGCACTTCAACGAAGTGCTCATGCTTGAGCCCCAGTCCGGCCCGACCGGGAAGGCCGGGCGCCTGAGCCTGGGAGACGGCTTGCAGGGATGAAAGAGTCATCATCAGTACTCAGGTTTTGCGAGGGATCAGGATTTAGCGGTGAAGGCCGCTTCCTGGCCGAAACCGGTCGGCGAGGTGGAGCTTGGGGTTTTGAGGCAGGTGCCGGCAGGGACCAGTTTCCAGGCGTTGGCCTGGTCTTTGACTTTCGAGGTCCCGGCGCAGGAAGTGCCGGCGCCCGCGGCGCAATCGTTCTTGCCCGCTTCAGCGACGCCGAAGCATTTCTGCATGTCGTCGGCAGCGTGGGCGGTGGTGGTCAGAGTGGACAGGCTCAGGGCAGAACCGAGGGCCAGGACGAGGGTAGCGGCAGACAGTTTGGTAGTCATTGTGTATCTCCAGCAGTGGGTTGAGTTGGCGGGCTTGAGTGCCTGCTTGTACCACTAGAGACGGCAGGGTGGAATCCGTTACAAGTCGATCAAAAATAATTTCAGGCGACGCGAAACAAATATGGGAGGGGCAAGCCCCTCCCACATTTCAGAGCCGGTTCGCCTAGCCGCCGAGGTACGCCTCACGCACCTTCGGATCGGTCAGCAACTGCTCGCCCGTGCCCTGCATCACCACCCGGCCGTTTTCCAGCACATAGGCGCGGTCAGCAATCTTCAAGGCCTGGTTGGCGTTCTGCTCCACCAGGAACACTGTCACACCGTCCTTGCGCAGTTGTTCGATGATGTCGAAGATCTGCTGGATGATGATCGGCGCCAGGCCCAGGGAAGGTTCGTCCAGCAGCAACAGCTTGGGCTTGCTCATCAGCGCCCGGCCGATGGCGAGCATTTGCTGCTCGCCGCCGGACATAGTGCCGCCGCGCTGGCTGAAGCGTTCCTTGAGCCGAGGGAACAGGTGCAACACCTTGTCCATCTGCTCCTGGTAGTCGCCCTTGTCGGTGAAGAAGCCGCCCATGGCGAGGTTTTCTTCGACCGTCAGGCGCGAGAACACGCGGCGGCCTTCCGGCACTACCGCAATGCTTTTACGCATGATGTGGGACGACTGCTGCCCCACCAGCTCTTCACCCATGTAGCGGATGCTGCCGCTATGGGCCTGGGGCGACCCGCACAAGGTCATCAGCAGGGTCGATTTGCCGGCACCGTTGGCACCGATCAGCGTAACGATCTCACCTTGGCGCACTTCCACGTTGACGCTGTGCAGGGCCTGGATCTTGCCGTAGAAAGTGGAAACGTTTTCGAATTGCAGCATTTTACGCTTCCCCCAAATAGGCTTTGATCACTTCAGGATTGTCGCGGATCTGCTCCGGTGTCCCGTCGGCCAGCGGCGTGCCCTGGTTGATCACTACGATGTGGTCGGAAATGCTCATGACCAGCTTCATGTCGTGTTCGATCAACAGCACCGTGGCGTTGTTTTCTTCACGCAACACGCTGATCAGCGCCTTGAGGTCTTCGGTTTCCTTGGGGTTCAGGCCGGCGGCCGGTTCGTCGAGCATCAGGATCCGCGGGCGGGTCATCATGCAGCGGGCGATTTCCAGGCGACGTTGCTGACCGTAGGCCAGGGTGCCAGCAGGGCGGTTGGCAAACTCGGTGAGGTTGACCTTGTCCAGCCAGTACTCGGCGTATTCCATGGCCTCGCGCTCGCTCTTGCGGAACGAAGGGGTCTTGAACAGTCCCGCAAAGAAGTTGGTGTTCAGGTGACGGTGCTGGGCGATCAACAGGTTCTCGACCGCCGTCATGTCCTTGAACAAGCGCACGTTCTGGAAGGTCCGTACCACGCCCTTGCGGGCGATCTCGTGACCGGCCAGGCCCTGGATCGGCTGGCCGTCCAGCAGGATGCTGCCACCGCTCGGCTTGTAGAAGCCGGTGAGGCAGTTGAACACCGTAGTCTTGCCGGCCCCGTTGGGGCCGATCAGCGCGACTACTTGTTTCTCTTTCACGGTCAGGGCCACGCCGTTGACCGCCAGCAACCCGCCGAAGCGCATGCTCAAGTTTTCGACTTTCAGGATCTCGCGGCTCATTTGCGCAGCTCCATGTGTGGGCGTTGCATCGGGAGCAAACCTTGAGGACGCCAGATCATCATCAGCACCATCATGGCGCCGAACATCAACATGCGGTATTCGCTGAACTCACGCATCATTTCCGGCAGCAGGATCATCACGATCGCCGCCAGGATCACGCCCAGTTGCGAGCCCATGCCCCCCAGTACCACGATGGCGAGGATGATCGCCGACTCGATAAAGGTGAACGACTCCGGGGTCACCAGGCCTTGGCGCGCGGCGAAGAAGCTGCCGGCGAAACCGGCGAACGCAGCGCCCAGGGTAAAGGCGGAGAGCTTGATGATGGTAGGGTTCAGGCCCAGTGCGCGGCAGGCGATCTCATCTTCGCGCAGCGCTTCCCACGCACGGCCGATGGGCATGCGCAGCAGGCGGTTGATCACGAACAGCGCGGCCAATGCCAGCAGCAGCGCCACCAGGTACAGGAACACCACTTTGCTCACCGGGTTGTAGTCGATCCCGAAGTACTCGTGGAACGTCTGCATGCCTTCAGCGGCGGAACGGTCGAACGACAGCCCGAAGAACGTCGGCTTGGGGATGCTGCTGATGCCGTTGGGGCCACCGGTGATATCGGTGAGGTTACGCAGGAACAGGCGGATGATTTCACCGAAGCCCAGGGTCACGATCGCCAGGTAGTCGCCGCGCAGGCGCAGCACCGGAAAGCCCAGCAGGAAGCCGAACGTCGCCGCCGCCATGCCAGCCAGTGGCAGGCAGACCCAGAAGCTCCAGCCCAGGTAATGCGAGAGCAGCGCATAGGTGTAGGCACCCACGGCATAGAAGCCCACGTAACCCAGGTCGAGCAGGCCGGCCAGGCCCACCACGATGTTCAGGCCCAGACCCAGCAACACGTAGATCAGGATCAGGGTGGCGATGTCGACCGCACCGCGCGAGCCGAAGAACGGCCAGATCAACGCGGCGATGATCAGGGCAATGATGATGTAGCGCTGGGTGCGCGGCAGGGTCAGGAATTGGCTGACCTTGGGCGATACCAACGGACCACGGTTGCTCTTGAGCAAGGCATTGAACTGATCGCTGAACAACACGCGCAGGAACATCAGCACCGAACACAGGGCGATGACGGTCAGGGTCACGGGACCTGTGCCATGCACTTCAAGGTTGATGCCGACAATGCTCAGCTTGAGGCCGAGTACCGGGAAGGCCACGGCCCATACCAGCAAGGCGCTGAAAAACGCCGATTTAAGATATCTGCTCATACTTTCTCAACCTCCGGACGGCCCAGGATGCCGGTCGGACGGAACAACAGCACCAGAACCAACAGGCCGAACGCCACGACGTCCTTGTATTGGTCACCGAAGATATCGGCGCCAAAGGCTTCAGCCACCCCCAGCACCAGGCCACCGAGCATCGCGCCCGGGATACTGCCGATGCCGCCCAATACCGCCGCGGTGAAAGCCTTGAGGCCTACCAGGAAACCGGCGTTGGGGTTGATCACGCCGTACTGCATGCTCAGCAGCACCGCCGCGACGGCGGCCAGCGCAGCACCTATCACGAAGGTCAGGGCGATGATGTTGTTGGTGTTGATGCCCAACAGGTTGGCCATCTTGATGTCTTCGGCGCAGGCCCGACAGGCGCGCCCCAGACGGGAGCGGGAGATGAACAGGGTCAGGCCCAGCATCGCCACCAGGGTGACGACGAAGACCAGGACCTGCATGTAAGAAATCAGCACTTCTTGTGCGCCACCTGGGCCGAAGGAGAAGCTCCCCGGAATCAGGTTGGGAATGGACTTGTCCTTGGAGTCCTGGGACAGCAGTACAGTGTTCTGCAGGAAAATCGACATGCCGATGGCGGAAATCAGCGGGATCAAACGGTTGCTGCCACGCAAGGGACGGTAGGCAACCCGCTCGATACTGTAGCCATAGGCACTGGTCACGACGATCGATGCAAGGAACGCAGCGGTCATCAACAGCGGCAGGGAGTGGATACCCAGCATGGCCAGCCCGGCAAGGGCGATGAAGGCCACGTAGGAGCCAATCATGTACACCTCGCCATGGGCGAAGTTAATCATTCCAATGATGCCGTAAACCATTGTGTAGCCAATGGCTATCAAGGCATAGGTGCTGCCAACGGTCATGCCGTTAACCAGCGTTTGGAAAAAATGATAGATCTCAGGCATTACAGCGCTCCTAAAAACCCGATACGCATTTCACTGGTGGAGTCATGTTCCGGCCCTGCACTGTGTTCTGTGAGCACATTTGCACAAAGCGTTTGCCAGCGAACCGCTGGTGACGGTTTTAAGATTTTCAGGTGAGCCAGCGCCCGGATCGCGGGTGTCAGGCCCATAAACCTCGTAAAACAAAGCCCACTGCTTTCACAGTGGGCTTGCTGGACCAGTAATGCCTGGCTTACTGAGGGGAAACTTCGGTTTTTGGTTTACCGAAGTGCCATTCGTAGACCACGAACTTGAAGTCCTTCAGGTCGCCCTTGGCGTCGAAGCTCAGGTCGCCGGTTGGGGTCTTGAAGGTGCCTGCGTGGATGGCAGCAGCCACTTTGGCGGTGTCTTCGGACTTCGCGGCAGCGATACCGCCGGCGATGACTTCAACAGCCGAGTAGGACGGGAACACGAACGGACCGGTTGGGTCCTGCTTGTTCTTGGTGAACTCTTCAACGATCGCCTTGTTGGCTGGATCGGTGTCGAACGATTTCGGCAGGGTAACCAGCAGGCCTTCGGAAGCGTCCTGGGCGATTTGCGAGATGGAGTCGTTGCCGACACCTTCTGGGCCCATGAACTTGGCGTTCACGCCTTTTTCCTTGGCTTGGCGCAGGATCAGGCCCAGCTCAGGGTGGTAGCCGCCGTAGTAGACGAAGTCGACGTTGGCTTGCTTGAGCTTCTGGATGAGCGAACCGAAGTCTTTGTCGCCAGCGTTGATGCCTTCGAAGAGGGCAACTTTCACGCCTTTCTTCTCGAGAGTCTGTTTGACGGCGGTGGCGATGCCTTCACCGTACTGCTGTTTGTCGTGAATGACTGCAACGACTTTTGGCTTCACGTGATCGGCGATGTAGTTACCGGCCGCAGGGCCTTGGGCGCTGTCCAGGCCGATGGTGCGGAAGACCAGTTTGTAACCACGGGAAGTGATTTCCGGGCTGGTGGCAGCCGGGGTGATCATGATCACGCCTTCGTCTTCATAGATGTCGGAGGCTGGCTGAGTGGAGCTGGAGCAGAGGTGGCCGACCACGAACTTGACGCCGTCGTTGACCACTTTGTTGGCCACGGCAACGGCTTGTTTAGGATCGCAAGCGTCGTCGTACTCCTTGGCTTCAAGCATTTTGCCGTCGACGCCGCCCTTGGCGTTGATGTCGGCGATGGCTTGCTTGGCACCCATGAATTGCATGTCGCCGTATTGCGTCACAGGACCGGTTTTAGGACCTGCGATACCGATCTTGATGGTGTCGGCTGCGAACGAATGGCCGGCAACCCCAGCCAGGACCATAGCGGCAAACAGTTTGGAAATCTGCTTAGTAGCCTTATTCATAGTGCTCCACTCTTACTGTTGTATTTTTTATAGTTCTAGCGGCCTTGTGAGCTGCAGAACCGGATCAGATATCTCGGATATCCCCCCGGCAGTGCCCTGGCAACTGTACCGGTACAGTGTAGAGCGCCGGTTGATCGCTTGAAAAGCTGGCTGCTGGGGGCAAAACCCGGGTATGTCGCTTAAATGAAAGAAAAAGACAGAATTGCGGCGGGGTGATGCCAGAGTTTCGGGCAATCCTTGGCTTTCCTGACACTTTCAATCGATGACGCATTTGCAACTGGGTTTTTCTGCCTGACGCTCGACGTTATGATTGCGCCGATTTTTTATTCAGGTGAACTCCCATGACGCAAGAACCTAGCACCCTCTATGCCAAGCTGCTCGGTGAAACTGCCGAAATTTCCTGGAAGGAGCTTGAGCCGTTCTTTGCCAAGGGTGCCCTATTGTGGGTCGATGCGGGTCTGGATTTGATCGAAGCAGCCGAAGGCATGGCCGAGGATAACCGCGACAAAGTCGCCGCTTGGCTGGCTGCGGGGAGCCTTGGCGAAGTGTCTGCGACGCGGGCATTGGACCTGGTTGAGCGTGATCCAAGTTTGTGGGCGGTGGTGGTTTCGCCTTGGATACTGATCCAGGAAAGGGCGGCGTAAAGAATGAGCGCACTAAAAAGGTGCGCAATTCAGGCTGTCAGAAGTGTGTAGCGGAGTAACCGCCGGCACCGTGATGGCACCTTGCCGTAGAGAAAGGTCACAGGTGAGGGTGACGTAAACGTCACGGGAACAGTTATACCCGTGGCACAAGCGCTGCAAAATTGTTTCCCGATATGTTCGCATCCCCCTGCAGGAGCCGGTGATCCGGCTCCTGCAGGCAGGTCAGGCGGTTTTGCCAGTGTGGTTGTTCAGCGAGATCACCTTGGTCTTGCCAATCCGGTGGCGGTAGATCTCACGCAAGTACTTGATCGCCTTCTTCACGCAATCCCGTGACAGGCGAATGTCATTGATCGACACGAACTTCTCCTTGTCGTTGATCAACTCGCGGTACTTCTTCTCATACATCGGCTTGATCGCGTACCAGTTGGTGTCGAGGATCTTCGCCGGGTTCTCGAACTCGTTGAGCAACTCGTCGATACGGTCTTCGTCGAAGTCCTCGTGGATGATGAAGTCCAGGATCGAGTTGTCCAGCGTGTCATCGAAGCGATACGGGTTGCGCGCAAAGCAGCGTTTGATGAAGGCCACGATCAACGTGAGGAAGTCATCCGACAGGCACGGGCTCTTGGCGATCAGGGTGGTCAGCGACAGGTTGGCCGAGGCGCCGATCACCAGGGCGTAGCGCTTGAGCGTGGTGTTGGGGAACAGGCTGTTGAGGTGGGTCTTGAGCCGGTTCAAGTCCATGTAGGACAGCTTGTAGTCCTTGGGCAGTGACACAATCGAGACCACCGACGAGCAGTTCTTGAAGAAGTGCAGGTCATGCAGCGCGGCGGCGTCGTAGCCAGAGTTCTTGTACTGTTCCAGGGACGCCTTGTAGCGCTTGGATTCGATCGGCAACAGGCTGATGCCTTCGATGGCCTGGGTGACCTTGTTGAAGTGCGGCAGGTCGATGGAACGGAAGAACAGGTCGTCGATGTTCAGGCGCTGCGGCTCTTTCTCGAACACCTTGAATTTGTCATTTGACGGCGCCGGGGTTTCCGGGACCACGGACTCTGCGTAGGCAATCGCCACTGGGCCGGCCAGGCTCATGAACAGGTCGTTGGCATCCAGGCGAATGGTTTCGCCGATGTCGATGCCGGCGCGCCGGAAATAGTTCTGGTCGTAGTCGGTGGTCACGGCCTGGGCGGTGAGGATGTTGAAGATCTGCTGGGAAATGTACTGGTTGGCGTGTTTTTCCATGGCATTGACGTCAATGTTCTGGATATTGCCGTCATCGCTTTCTTCGGCATAACGCATGATGTCGTTGGAGATCAGCATCATCGCGTTCCACGGCCGGATTCGCCCCTTCACGCTGGCTTCGCTGCTGTCTTCATTGGCGAAGTTGTACGAAAAATCCCATTCTTCCGACAGGTATTTGCACAGCAGTCGCCCGGCGTTGATGTGCAGCGCCTCGGACATTTCGCTGCGGTGGTCGGAAATGTTCGGCAGCACGCAGATGCCGCTGGTGAAGATCGGCTCGAACACAAAGGCGTGGCCGCTCTTGCTGTCGTGCTCATCGGCGGGCTTGGTGTCGAAGGTCTTGTTCATGTACGAGTGTTGCTGGGCCAGGCCGAATTCCGAAGCCATGCCTGAACCTGTGCCGCCGCCGGCGCTGAAGATCGAGAAGTACAGGCGCGACTGGTTGGCCTTGATGCCGCAGGAGTCGATCAGGTACGAGTGGATCATCTTCCAGTCGGGGCTGGAAAAGCGCTGGGTGTCTTTGTTCAGGATGATCTTGGCCAGGTACTGGCCGAGGATCGGCGCATTGCCGGCGCCGCCGGCATGGACCTCCGACAGGTCCATGATTTTCATCTTGCTGTAGTCGCGCAGGAAGCCGCTTTTCTCGCCTTTGCGCGAGAAGCGGATACGCCCGGCGATGTCCTTGTCCAAGTCGCCCAGCATCACCAGCGGCTCCACCAGGAACACCGGTTTGCTGGCCTTGCCGCTGCCCAGGCGCAGGTTGTTGCGCAGCCACTGGGCCGGGCTGTAGCCCTTGTCTTGTGACTTGTCTTCGTTGCTGAATTCGTTCAGGTAGAACTTGCGCGCGTTGTACACCAGTTCCGCCACGTCCAGCGCGATGTTCGAACCGCAGCGGCCCAGGCCGATCAGGCACACCGAGGGGAATTCCTGTTCGTTGCGCGGATCGCTGTCGCCTTCCAGGTGGGGCGGTCGCGGGAACACCATGTCGCGCAGGCCGTCGAGATTGTCGAGGATGCGGTCGGTATTGGTCTCGGTGAAGTACAGGTATTGCTGGGTGGCCAGCGGGCGGGCGGTGCTCAATGACTTTGAACCTGAGGGTGTGTCCGCAGGAGCTGGGAGCAACACGTCGGATACCACGGTGGCAGAGTTATTTTTAGAAGTCATTGTGCGCCATGTGCCTGGGCGGATGGCTGAAGAGAATCAAGGGGCCATCACGGAATGGGTGTTCGCGACTTTACAGTGCGTCCTTGTCCTGGACGATTGGGTTTTACCCCGATGATTTCAGGGAAAACACGGCCGGACTCTGATGAATCGGCCGTTCGTCGGGGTTCTTTAGGCAAATGATGGCGAAATGCCAAAGATTGGGCGTCAGCGAATTGGCCTGACGATGGACGTGGAGCCGCCGCGGCATGGGGAATGCTCTTTGGGTGCGCTGCTGTCCTTGGCGCCCTGCGTGCTGTGCGGGTACAGCGGGTTACGCAGGCTGATGCCCTGCATCACGCCCATAATGTCACTGGCCGGCACGGCCGGGCTCAGCAGGTAGCCCTGGACGAAGTCGCAGCCATGCTTGAGCAGCAGCTCGAACTGGGCCTGGGTTTCCACGCCTTCGGTCACGACTTCCAAGTGCAGGGTATGGGCCATGCCGATAATCGCCTGGACGATCTCGATATCGGCGGTGGACTTGGGAATATCCTGGATAAACGAGCGATCAATCTTCAACGTGTTGAGTGGCAGCCGCTTGAGGTAGGCGAGGGAGGAGTAGCCGGTGCCAAAGTCATCGATGGCCAGCGACACGCCCAGCGCGCGGATTTGCCGCAGCAACGCCAGGGTGCTGCTGATGTTGCCCATCAGCGCATTTTCGGTGACTTCCAGTTCCAGGCGGTTCGCGCCGATCCCGCTGAAGCGCAAGGCGTCTTCGATTTCGTCCGCCAGCTCGTCACGGGCCAGGTTCAGCGCCGAGCAGTTCACCGCCATGGTCAGGTCGGTGTAGCCCCGGTCAGACAGCAGGCTCAGGTCATGACACGCCTGGCGCAGTACCCAGTGGTCCAGTTCGGCAATCAGCCCGTTGCTTTCGGCGATGCCGATAAACCGGTCCGGCGCCAGCAACCCGTGCTGGGGATGCTGCCAGCGCACCAAGGCTTCCAACCGTGTGACCTTGCCCAATTTCATGTCAAAGATCGGTTGGTAGAACAACACCAGTTGGTTGCGGGTGCGCAGTGCGCTGCGCAGTTCTTCCTCCAATTGCAGTTCGAGGAAGGCACGGGTCTTCAGGTTGGAGCTGAAGAAGTTCAAGTTGTTACGCCCGGCGTCCTTGGACTGGTACAGCGCCAGGTCGGCAGTTTTCAGCAGCTCTTCGCAGGTCAGGCCGTCATCGGGGAACAGGCTGATGCCAATACTGGTGGTCATCACCATGCGCCGGCCGGCCAGCTCGATGGGTTCTTTCATCTGCTGCATGATGCGCTGGGCCAGGTGCCGCGCCTCGTCGCGGTGGTGGATGCTGATCAGGATGCAGAACTCATCGCCGCCAAAGCGCGCCACCACATCCGCATGGCTGCGCACTGAGCCCTTGATATGCCCGGCCAGCACGGTGAGCAGCTGGTCGCCGGCGTCATGCCCGAGGCTGTCATTGATGCGTTTGAAGTGGTCGATATCGAGGAAGATCACCGCCATCATGCCGTTTGACGCGGTTTTTTCGGCGAGCTTCTCGGCAAAGATCTGATTGAAACCGCGACGATTGAGCAGGCTGGTGAGGGCGTCGTAATGGGCCACCTGTTGCAGCGACGCGCGGGCCTGGTCGAGTTCGCTGAGCAGGGCGTTGACCCGCCGCAGGTCGCGTTCCTTGTGCTGCAGTTTTTTGTCGGCCAGGGCGGCGCTGATGCTGCTGCCGATCACCAGCAGGGTGATGACGGCCACCGACAAGCCCAGTTGAATGGGGTTGTTATCCAGTGGCAACGAAAGGTCGGCCCCGTTGGGAACGATGAGTTGCATGGCCGCCATGCCGGTAAAGTGCATGCTCAGGATCCCGGCGCCGAGTACCAGGCTGGCGGCATACTTGAGCAGTTGATGGAACACACCGGCGCCGGTACGCAGGTAGCTCGACAGCAACAGCGCAGCCAGGCTGGCGCCGATAGCGATACCCACCGAGGCCATGAACAGTCCAGACTCGAAATAGACTTTGGCCTGCGAGCGCATGGCTGACATACCGACGTAGTGCATCAGGGCGATGCCAATGCCCATCCACACCGACGCCAGCAGGTACTGGTGGAAACGCAGGTTGGAATGACTGAGGGTCTGCATGGCGAACAACGAGGCGACCAACGCAATCAACAGCGAAGCAAACGTCATCAACAATTCGTAGTGGATTGCGATGGGTGCCTGGAAGGCCAGCATGCTGATGAAATGGGTGGACCAGATCCCGCCTGCCAGGCAACCGGCGCCGAGCCAGCGCCAGTGGCGTCTGGCGGTAGGGTCCTCGACATGGCCGACACGTTCGGCCATATCCAGCGTGCCGAAGCCCGCCGCGCAAGCGACCAGATAGGCGAGCAGCACCAGAAAGGGGTTATGACTGCAATTGAGTAATAAGTGCCCGCTCTCTGGAAGCTCGGTAAAAAAATGCAGACCTAGCCATTCCATAGCATGTCCCGTCATAGAGTCACGTCACTGCCTGAGGCGATGACCTATGAGGTCGAGTATAGAAGCGTAGGAAAATTCGCAAGGAATAATGGCACTTTGCTTCGCTACGATTTTGGCATGCCGTCCATAGCGTTTGATGCTAAGCGCTGATGGGCAGGTCCAATTCGATAGGTGCTTCCAATGGCGCCAGGCCAAAGGCGGCGCGTGCTGCATCGCAATCGGCGTTGTGCACGCCGTCGTACCACGAGGACTCGAACTCACGGCACACGCTTGAGCGTTGTTCGTAGATCGTGCAGCGGGTGCCTTGGCCCACTTCGCCCTCAAGGCTGCAGCAGCGCGCGGGTTTCTGGTCGGTGCCGATCATGGCCACGCGGGTCGGGTTGATCTGCACCACCAGGTCATCGGGCACCGTGCCCCCCGACGAGGCGCACTCACCCCAGAAGAAGGACACACGAAAGTGTGAACAGCAGGCACCGCAATTCAGACACGGACTGGCTTCGGACATGGGCGTCATCGATAAGAAAAGTAGGTTGGGGATGCTACGGAAGGCTCGCCATTCTATCCGTGCCATGGCCATTGGGAAGGGGGGCGCGCACTTATATTTTTGTGGGGAAAGTCCCGTGTTGCCGGGCGAAATCATGCCCTATCAGCTTTACGAATCATTACAGACAACCGGGCCCTGCCTGACTATGTTGCAGGTACCGGGCAGGATGCATCGGGCATCGCAGCTCTCATAACAATAAAAGAGACGGACCCATGCAGAACTCGACCCAAGCGGCGAATGCCTGGCGCATTCTGTTCCTGCTGTTCCTCGCCAACCTGTTCAACTTCTTCGACCGCACCATCCCGGCGATCATCATCGAGCCAATCCGCATGGAATGGCACCTGAGCGACTTTCAGCTCGGCATCATCGGCACCGCCTTCACCATCGTCTACGCCATTGCCGGGCTGCCGCTCGGGCGCCTGGCCGACACCGGCTCGCGCAGCAAACTGATGGGTTGGGGCCTGTTCGCCTGGAGCGGGCTGACGGCGGTCAATGGTCTGGTCGGCAGCTTCTGGACGTTTCTACTGGTGCGCATGGGCATCGGCATTGGCGAAGCCAGCTATGCGCCGGCCGCCAACTCGCTGATTGGCGACCTGTTCCCGGCACACCGCCGCGCGCGGGCCATGGGGATCTTCATGCTGGGCCTTCCGTTGGGGCTGTTGCTGGCGTTCTTCACCATTGGCTGGATGGTCAAGGCATTCGACAGCTGGCGTGCGCCGTTCTTTATCGCTGCGGTGCCGGGGCTGATCCTGGCGGTGTTCATGTTCTATATCAAGGAACCCAAGCGCGGCGCGGCAGAGACCGTACAAGTATCCCAGGAACGCGTCGACCGCCCGATCCGCCGTGTGCTGGCGGTACCGACCTTCCTGTGGCTGGTGCTGGCCGGGTTGTGCTTCAACTTCGCCACCTATGCCTGCAACTCATTCCTGGTGCCGATGTTGCAGCGTTACTTCCTGATGCCATTGCAGGATGCTGCGGTTGCTACGGGTGTGATTGTCGGCCTGACCGGCCTGGTGGGCCTGACCCTGGGCGGCTGGATTGCTGACAAAATCCATCAGCGGGTCGCCAATGGCCGCCTATTGTTTGCGGCGTTCAGCCTGATCATCTCTACCGTGACCACCGCGTGGGCGTTACACGCCGGGCGCATCGAGATTGGTGTGTTTGTGGCGCTGTTCAGTGTGGGCTGGTTGTTCGCTTATAACTTCTACACCTGCGTGTATACAGCGATCCAGGACGTGGTCGAGCCGCGCCTGCGGGCCACGGCGATGGCGCTGTTCTTCGCCGGCCTGTACTTGCTGGGCGGTGGCATGGGGCCGATCGTGGTGGGTGGCTTGTCCGACCACTTTGCCCATTCGGCGATGTACGCGGCGGGGGCAGAGCAGATGACCGAGGCTTACAAGGCCGTGGGATTGCACGACGCCATGTACCTGATTCCGGTGGCGTTGTTTTTGACCATGCTGTTCCTGTTCCAGGCATCGCGCAGTTTTGTGCGCGATGCCAAGCGGATGAAGGATGGGCTGGGGGCGGTTGAGGTGCCGGCTTCGGCGGTGACCGCTTGATATTGAGGTGACGCCATCGGGGGCAAGCCCCCTCCCACATTTGACTGGGTTGTCATATCGATCACCGATCAATTGTGGGAGGGGGCTTGCCCCCGATGGGGCCTCGAAGGCCAATAAAAAAGGCCCGCATTGCGCGGGCCTTTTCATTTAACAGGACAGGGCAGTGATCAACCCGCCACCAACACCCGAATCGCTTCCAACCGCAGCGCCGCTTTGTCGAGCATGGCCAAGCCTTGCTCGCGCTGATTGCGCAGGGCCACCAACTCACTGTCACGCACGGTTGGGTTGACCGCTTGCAACGCAGTCAGGCGCGCCAGTTCTTCGTCGGTGTCCGCCGCCAGGCGACGCTTGGCCTCGGCCACACGCTCGGCGTGGCGCGGGGTGATCTTCTCTTCACCGGCGTTGATCCGTGGCGTGAGTTGATCGCGCTGGGCCTGCACGAACTTGTTGGCGCTGGCGCGTGGCACGCTTTCCAACTGGTCGTTGAGGGTTTCGAACGACACGCGGCCGGACAGGTCATTGCCGTTGGCATCCAGCAGGCAGCGCAGGGCGGCCGGTGGCAGGTAGCGACCCAGTTGCAGCGAGCGCGGGGCAACCACTTCGCTGACGTAGAGCAGTTCCAGCAACACGGTGCCCGGCTTGAGCGCCTTGTTCTTGATCAGCGCCACCGCGGTGTTGCCCATGGAACCGGACAGCACCAGGTCCATACCGCCTTGTACCATCGGGTGTTCCCAGGTAATGAACTGCATGTCTTCACGGGACAGCGCCTGGTTGCGGTCGTAGGTGATTGTCACGCCTTCGTCGTCGCCCAGGGGGAAGCTGGCGTCGAGCATCTTTTCGCTGGGCTTGAGGATCAGCGCGTTTTCCGAATGGTCTTCGCTGTCGATGCCGAACGCGTCGAACAGGGTTTCCATATAGATCGGCAGGGCGAACTGGTCGTCCTGCTCGAGGATGTCCTCGACCAATGCATCGCCTTCACCGGCGCCGCCGGAGTTGAGTTCCAGCAGGCGGTCGCGACCGGTGTGCAGTTCCTCTTCCAGGCGCTCGCGCTCGGCACGCGCCTCGTCGATCAGGGCTTGCCACTCGCCGTCGTCGGCGTTTTCCAGCAGCGGCAGCAGGCGCGGGCCGAACTGATGCTGCAAGGCGTTGCCGGTCGGGCAGGTGTTGAGGAACGCGTTCAGCGCCTCGTGGTACCACTGGAACAGGCGCTCTTGCGGGCTGGTTTCCAGGTACGGCACGTGCAGTTCGATCACGTGTTTCTGGCCGATCCGGTCCAGACGGCCGATGCGCTGTTCCAGCAGGTCGGGGTGGGACGGCAGGTCGAACAGTACCAGGTGGTGGGAGAACTGGAAGTTGCGGCCTTCACTGCCGATTTCCGAGCAGATCAACACCTGGGCGCCAAACTCTTCATCGGCGAAGTAGGCGGCGGCGCGGTCACGCTCGAGAATGTTCATGCCCTCGTGGAACACCGTGGCCGGAATGCCGGAGCGTACGCGCAGGGCGTCTTCCAGGTCCATGGCGGTTTCGGCGTGGGCGCAGATCACCAGGACCTTGGTGCGCTTGAGCATTTTCAACTGGTCGATCAGCCATTCGACCCGAGGGTCGAAGCGCCACCAGCGGTTTTCTTCTTCGACGTCCGGCTGCGCCTGGAAGCTGACTTCGGGGTACAGCTCGGCGTGTTCACCCAGCGGCAGCTCCAGGTATTCGTCCGGGTTCGGCAGCGGGTAGGCGTGCAGCTTGCGCTCCGGGAAACCCTGCACGGCGGCGCGGGTGTTGCGGAACAGCACACGGCCGGTGCCGTGGCGGTCGAGCAGCTCACGCACCAGGCGGGCGCTGGCTTCGGTATCGCCATCGTTGACGGCGGTGAGCAGGGCTTCACCTTCGTCGCCGAGGAAACCCTGGATGGTCTTGTGTGCGGCAGGGGACAGGCGGCCCTTGTCCAGCAGCTCCTGCACGGCTTCGGCTACCGGGCGATAGTTCTCGCTCTCGGCGCGGAAGGCGGCGAGGTCATGGAAACGGTTCGGGTCCAGCAGGCGCAGGCGCGCGAAGTGGCTGTCCTGGCCCAGTTGTTCGGGGGTGGCGGTGAGCAGCAGCACGCCGGGAATCACTTCGGCCAGTTGCTCGACCAGCGCGTATTCCGGGCTGGCCTTGTCTTCATGCCACACCAGGTGGTGGGCTTCGTCGACCACCAGCAGGTCCCAACCGGCGGCAAACAGCGCGTCCTGGGCCTTCTCGTCGTCCACCAGCCACTCTAGGGCCACCAGGGCCAACTGGGTGTCTTCGAACGGGTTGGTGGCATCGCTTTCGATAAAGCGTTCTTCGTCGAACAGCGCCACCTGCAGGTTGAAGCGACGGCGCATTTCCACCAACCATTGGTGCTGCAGGTTTTCCGGAACCAGGATCAGCACGCGATTGGCGCGGCCCGACAGCAGTTGGCGATGGATCACCAGGCCGGCTTCGATGGTCTTACCCAGGCCCACTTCGTCGGCCAGCAAGACCCGTGGCGCGATACGGTCGGCGACTTCACGGGCGATGTGCAGTTGGTGCGCAATAGGTTGCGCACGCACGCCGCCCAGTCCCCACAATGAGGACTGCAATTGGCGGCTGGTGTGTTCCAGGGTGTGATAGCGCAGCGAGAACCAGGCCAGCGGGTCGATCTGCCCGGCGAACAGACGGTCGCTGGCCAGGCGGAACTGGATGAAGTTGGAGAGTTGGGTTTCCGGCAGGGTAACCTGCTCGTTCTGCCCATTGAGGCCGTGGTACACCAGCAGGCCGTCGACGTCGTCGACTTCCTGCACGGTCATTTTCCAGCCTTCGAAATGGGTGATGCTGTCACCCGGCGAGAACCTCACGCGGGTGAGGGGCGCATTCCGTAGCGCATACTGACGAGTGTCGCCAGTGGCCGGATAGAGCACGGTCAACAAGCGCCCGTCCTGTGCCAGAACGGTGCCTAACCCCAGCTCTGCTTCGCTGTCACTAATCCAGCGTTGCCCCGGTTGATACTGCTGCGCCATGCTGCCTGACTCCCGCCGTGAAAAAGCCGACTATCTTAACGGAACAAGCCCCCACGCCCAAGGACTCTGACAAAAACTACTCCGTTTGCATGGGGGGCCGGAAGCCGAATCGACGGGTGGCGGGCACTTGGGAGTGTCGACTGGGTCACAGGTTGGCGAGCCTGTGCTCAAGTCACCCTGCAACCCGCCGACAGCCTGTTGATCAGGAGAATAATCACTATGCTGCCACCCATGCTGCCCGTCAGCGTTGTGCCGGTCACGTCGCAACTCGATCCGGTGCGCCAGAAGCCGGACATCCCGCCCGTGGTGCCGGTCCAGCCGGGCTCCAACGAGAGCACCATCGACCTGAAAAAGGGCGATGCCGAGACGTCGACCTTTTTGCTGCGCGAAGAACAGCGCCGCCAGCAGGAACAACAGAGACGCCGGCGTGAAGCCGATGAAGACCCGGAGCAGCACCTGGCCATTCCGGGCGATGTGTTGAATGCCGACAACACCGTGCCAGTGGCGCCGCTGATCGAAGATGCACCGCGCCAGGGCCTTTGGGTGGACGTCGAGGTTTAGTCGCGCAACTCGCGCAGGGCTGCTATCAGCAACTCGATATCATGCTCGTTGTTGAGCGGGCTCACCGAGATCCGCGCCACGCTCTCCAGGCCGCGCGCCTGCATATCCAGCGGAGTGTAGGCCGCGCCGTTGGCGCCGATATTGATGCGCTTCAAACCCAGGCGCCGCTTGAGTTCAAAGGCATCCCAGCCGGCCAGGTTGAAGGCGATAAGGCCGGATTGGCGAGTACCCAGGTCATGCAGGGTAATGCCCGCAATCCCACGCAACGCTTCGCGGATTCGCGCGCTGGTCTGCGAAACCCTCTCCCACGCGCGCTCGATGCCCAGCCGATTCATCTCCTGCAGCGCATTGCCCAGCCCGGCCAGCAAGGCGAAGGATGCCTCGCTGGTTTCAAAGCGCCGTGCGTCATTGCGCAGGTCGAAACCCTGGCCCGTCCAGGGCGCCGAAAACACGTCGCGCTGGGCCGGGTTCAGGCGCCCGAGGAAATCCGGCCGCACATACAACAGCGCCGTCCCGCGTGGACCGCGCAGATGCTTTCTTCCGGCGGACTTGAGCACATCGCACTGCAATGCTTGTACGTCTACCGGCACCTGGCCGACGGCCTGGCCGGCGTCGATAAAGTAGGGGATGGCGTGACGCCTGGCCAATTCACCGATGGCCTGGGCGGGGTTGATCAGGCCGCCGTTGGCCGGGAGCCAGGTGAGGTCGATCAGCTTTACCTTGGCATCGAGCATTGACTCCAACGCCACCGGGCAGACTGCGCCGCTTGCATCGCAGGGGATGACCTCCACGCGTGCACCCGCTTGCACCGCCCGTTCCATGCTGGCCAGGTTGCCGCCCCATTCGTGACGGCCTACCAGAATGCGGTCGCCGGGTTGCCAGGGGCCCAGGGCCTGGAACGCCAGGCTCCAGGCGGTCGAGCCACTGCTGGCAAATGCGATGGACGAGGTGGGGGCGTTGAGCAGTTGCGCGGCGGCGCGGCGGGCTCTTTCCACCAGCACGGCGCCATGTTCGCCGGCTTCCATCGGGCCGTCGCGAGCTTCCCGTTGCAGCTGCTCGATGATTGCATCAAGGGTTGCCTGGCTGGGCAGGGAAGCACCGGCGTGGTTGAAATGCACGATGCCGGACTGGCAGCCAGGCGTGTCATCCCGCAGGTGCTGGACTTCAAGCGGGCTCATGGGTGCAGCTCGAAAATCGCATCAACCTCCACGGCCACACCGGCCGGCAGGCTGGACACGCCGACGGCGGTGCGCACATGCCGGCCTTTTTCGCCAAGCGCGTTGACCAGCAGGTTGGAGGCACCGTTGGCCACCACGCTCTGTTGCGTGAAGTCGCCGCTGCTGGCGATGAATACACCCAGGCGCACGGTACGCACCAGGCGCGACAGGTCATCGCCGAGGGCATTGCTCAACTGCCCCAGCAGGCCCAGCGCAGCGAGTTCCGCCGCTTGTGCACCTTCTGCATCGCTGAGGGACTCGCCCAACCGGCCCACATAGGCGGGTTTACCCTCCACCAGCGGGATTTGCCCGGAGACGAACAGGTGATTCTGGCTGACCACGTGGTTGATGTAATTGGCAATCGGCTGGCTGGGGGTGGGCAGCGTGAGGCCCAGGGCTTGCACGCGTTGGCGGAGGGAGTCGCTCATGATGAATCCTCTTGGGTCGGGAGGCTTCAGCATGTTGGCTGTATTGAAGGGCGACAAACGGATAGATCTCACACGACGTATCGAAAAAACTCACGCGTCAGTGCAGGTTTCCTTCAGCCACTGGCTGAAACATGCGGCGGCTTCGCTAGGGGTGCCTTGAGGTGCGATCAGCCAGTAGCCGATGTCGCTGTGATAGGGCGGCCAATCGAAGGCCTCCACCAGGCTGCCGTCCTGCAGCCTGCGCTCGATCAGGCGATGACGGCCCATGGCGATGCCCTGGCCGGCCACGGCGGCTTCGACCACAATGTTGTAGTCGTGCAGCATCACGCGGGGGTGCTGGCCGAGGTCGACCTGATAGTGCTCGGACCAGTCGGTCCATTCAAAGGGGCGGTGCGAAGTGGCCATCAGCAACGGGCTGTCTTGCGCTGCCTTGAACGTCGGGCTGCACACCGGCGAGAGGACTTCCGGCATCAGTCGCGTGGCCTGCACATCGGGCCAATCGCCCTTGCCATAACGGATGGCCAGGTCGACCTCGGCGCCTGCCACGTCCGCCAGTTGAATGGCCGGCAACAGCTCCACCTGAATATGTGGGTAGCGATTGAGGAAGCCGGCCAGGCGGGGCGCCAGCCACAAGGTCGCAAAGGAGGCCAGCAAGCCGATGCGCAGCACGGTGGCACTGGGCGTGACGCGTTGGGCACGGGTGGCGGCGGCGATGGCGTCGAGGGCTGGGCGGATTTCGTCGTAGTACTGTTGGCCGTCGGTGGTCAGATCGATCGCTCGGGTGCGTCGGATAAACAAGGGTTTGCCCAGGTGCTGCTCAAGCTTTTGCACCTGATGGCTCAGCGCGCTCTGGGTCACTGACAACTCGCTGGCGGCCTTGATAAAACTCAAGTGCCGCGCCACGGCTTCGAAGGCGCGCAGCGCCAGCAGCGGCGGAAGGTCCTTGTGCAGTGCCACCTGGGTGCCTCTCCTGGTTCGGAAAAATAGCGATTTTGTGCGATGACCTGCCTTTTGTCGCCCGCTGATTTGCCGTTGAGCGGGGGAGGCCGCATTATTGGACCATTCCCTCCACGACGTAAGCCAAGCCATGAGTGAAGACGACAAGCTGATCGACCTGAATGCCGAGCGCGCCAAGCGCGTGCATGACCTCAATGACAAACGCCTGAATGAAGTCCGCCAGGCATTTGAACAGGCAATGCCACTCGGCAAAGTGAAGAAAAAACCGAAGAACAAACCCAAAAAGCGTTGAAACAGTCTGCATCCATTGATGCAGGTCAGTTATTGCCCTTCTTTACGCCCCGTCGCGGGCGACATTGATCCCCGTCAATTTTCCAATCCGCCTTCTCCATTAACTTAGCCCTATCGCAACAGGGCAAGTGCAGGAGGCCGGTCATGTTTATCGATAATGTGGTGTTCGCCGGAGTGCTGACCGTAAGCCTCATGGTGATGTTTTTTGTAGGGTTTGGAATTTTTATCTGGAAAGACGCGAACAAGCGGAAAAAACCATAGTTTTTCCAGGTTACATGAGCACGCAAGGCATTTTGGGCGACTTCGGTCGCCCTTTTTTTTTGCGCCTGAATTAACGCAATAGTGATCGGCATAAAAAAAGGTGCGACCCTCGCGGATCGCACCTTTTTTATCGCCGGCGGCTTATCAGCTGCCTAGCGCCTTGGAAGCCAACCAGAACAACCCGGCCGACAGCGCCACGGTTGCTGGCAGGGTCAGTACCCAGGCCATCAGGATGGTCTTCACGGTGCCGCCCTGCAGGCCGCTTTTGTTGGCGACCATGGTGCCGGCCACGCCCGACGACAGCACGTGAGTAGTCGACACCGGCAGCGCGAAGATGTTGGCAAAGCCAATCATGGTCGCGGTGGTGATCTGTGCCGACATGCCCTGGGCATAGGTCATGCCCTGCTTGCCGATCTTCTCACCGATGGTCAGTACTACACGCTTCCAGCCCACCATGGTGCCCAGGCCCAAGGCCAGTGCGACAGCGAGGATGACCCAGAATGGGGCGTATTCGGTGGTGGCGGTCAGGTCTTTGCGCAGTTTGTCGAGGTCGGATTTCTCACGGGCATCCAGGCCTGGCAGCTTGCCGACCTTTTTCGCGGTGTCGTCCAGGCAGAGCAGATAGCGGCGCACTTCAATACGCTGGTCAGCCGTCAACGCGTGATAGTCGGACACGCCTTTGAGCGTGTCGACCAGCGCGTTGATGGTCGGCTCGGTCTGCTGCGGGTTGCACTGGAACTTGCCAGGCAGGTCGTTCTGCACGCTTTTGCCCAGGGCCAGGAACTCGCCGAGCGTGGCGTTGTTACGCTGGTAGAACTGGCTCAAATGCACGGTGGCGTCGCGGGTCCGTTCGATCTGGTAGGTGGTGCTGCCCAGGTCGAGCACGAATTGCGCCGGTACGATACCGATCAGCACCAGCATGATCAGGCCGATACCTTTCTGGCCATCGTTGGAGCCGTGCACGAAACTCACGGCCATGGCGGAAATCACCAGCACCAGGCGGTTCCAGAACGGCGGGTGTTTCTTGTCGTCGAGCTTGCGGCGCTGGTCCGGGGTCTTGTGCATCTTGGACAGCGGACGCCACCACTTCAGGCCGATCAGCACCAGGGCTGCGACGAGGAAACCGGCCATCGGCGAGAACACCAGGGAAGCGCCGATATCCACCGCTTTCTGCCAGTTCACACCGTCAGCCAGGGGAATGTCGTTGATCAGGGCGTTGGCCAGGCCGACACCGAGGATCGAACCGATCAGGGTGTGGGAGCTGGAGGCCGGGATACCGAAGTACCAGGTGCCCAGGTTCCAGGTGATCGCCGCTGCCAATAAGGAAAAGACCATCGCCAGGCCATGGCCGGTGTTCACATTGATCAGCAACTCCACCGGCAGCAAGTGCACGATGGCGTAGGCGACACCCACACCGCCGAGCAACACGCCGAGGAAGTTGAACACCCCGGAGAAGAACACGGCCAGGTGTGGCGGCATGGCTTTGGTATAGATGACTGTGGCCACCGCGTTAGCGGTGTCATGAAAGCCATTGATGAACTCGAAGGCGAGGACAAAGGCCAGGGCGAGCAACAGGCTCACGAGAACCCAAGCATCCAGTCCGCTGAATAAATCGATCATGAAGGTTTTCTGACCCGGTCGTAAGGGGGCGCGATTATGCCAGAAAACCTCAGTAATCGATGCACTAGCTGCTCATCGGTAACAATCTTCCCTGAAAAAAATCCCGGAAAAGGCGTGCATCCCAGGGTTTTCGGGGCTTGGGCAAGTGTTTGATTTATATAGGAGAGGGCGCTGGAAGCGGGGGATTGTCACAAAAACGTCACGGCTGAAACATTTGTATGAAATTTTACCGTTCTTGGTAGGGTGCAAGATTTCTGGCTGCTAGCTAAGTGCCAGCAACCTAGGCCAAAACCTTGAGGCTCAAACCAAATCGCTTAGGGCTCTTCGGTTTTGAGTTCCTGTTCAATCTTTTGGATTTCCTGTGCAAATGCCTGGTCGAGCAGGCTGGCGCGCTTGCGCCATGGTTTGCGTTCAGGTTCAGGCTGGGCGGCGTAGGTGGTGACTTCCCCGCCGTAAACGTCCTTGTAACGTTGCTCCTGGCGCTCAAGTTCCGCGCGCAGTTCATCTTTCGTCACATCGTTACCTAATTGAGTTGAGTGTAAATACGTTGCAGCGTTATGCCGGAATGCGCCCTCGGGGTGTTTCAAGTCGAACCGCCATAGCGTTCAAGTTTGAAACAGACATGGGTGAACACTTGTTAGTGCCGTCATTCAAGGCAGGTAGTTGCTATCGACGATGCACGGCGTGTGCATCACGTGGCCAGCTCCGTTGCCGATAATGAAACCGGGCGGACCAGTACACAGGGTGCATTATAGCGGCGCATTTGAATAACACTATCGGTATAAAGTTAAAAACCGTCAACTTTGTATGAGTGTTCTGTTACACGTGCCTGTTGGTAATTGCACACATTCGGGTGTCATGAATCCATCCGAACTTCAGGCGTTAATAAGACGCCTCTGGTTTTTTTCAATCCGCCATGGGTGAAGGGGGAGGTTGCGAGCAAATTGCGATAATCGAATGATCGTCCGATAATCGCACAAAGTTGGCGGCCTTGCCTTGTGCATCTCGGCTGACGCGGCTTGTAATAGTGGCCAAACCTCCCCCGCGGTTGACAATAAGACAAAGGATCCCGACATGAACGATCAATTGCGCAACTCTTTCGCGTCAGTGGCGCCGCCGATCGTTGCGTCCCCGGCCAAGCGTATCCAGGCGTTTACCGGTGATCCGGACTTCATGACCTCCCTGGCCCGTGGCCTGGCCGTGGTGCAGGCGTTCCAGGAACGCAAGCGCCACCTCACCATCGCCCAGATCAGCCACCGCACCGAAATCCCCCGCGCTGCCGTGCGCCGTTGCCTGCACACCTTGATCAAGCTCGGCTACGCCACTACCGATGGGCGTACCTATTCGCTGTTGCCCAAGGTCCTGACCCTGGGCCATGCATACCTGTCCTCCACACCACTGGCGGTGTCGGCCCAGCCTTATCTGGACCGCATGAGCGAGCAACTCCACGAAGCCTGCAACATGGCGACCCTCGAAGGCGACGACATTCTCTACATCGCCCGTTCGGCCACCACCCAGCGTTTGATTTCGGTGGACCTGTCGGTAGGCGGCCGATTGCCGGCCTATTGCACCTCCATGGGCCGCATCCTGCTCGCGGCGCTGGATGATGCCTCGCTGCAGGATTACCTCGACCACGCCGACCTGCAGACCAAGACCAGCCGCACCCTGACCACGCCCGCCGCGCTTTTCGACTGCTTGCAACAAGTGCGTCAGCAAGGCTGGTGCATCGTCGACCAGGAACTGGAGCAGGGCCTGCGCTCCATCGCGGTGCCGGTGTATGACGCCTCGGGCCAGGTGCTGGCTGCGCTGAACGTCAGCACCCACGCCGGCCGGGTCAGCCGCAGCGAGTTGGAGCAGCGCTTCCTGCCGAGCATGCTCAGCGCCAGTCGCGAGTTGAGTGCGCAGCTATTTGCTTAAGCTGTTCGGTGACCGCACAGATCCCGGTTTGGTCAATTGCGCTGTTTCCCCTGGCTTATTACTGTGCGGCAGCGCTCTAGGGAGCGCGCAATAATAACGACGGCCCAAGGTCGTCAGCCCGCCATCGGTGTGGAAATAAAAACAATGAATCAGCCCTCTGTCGGTACCCCTTTGGACGTGCAGTCCTTCATCAACACCCAGCCACTGTCACGCTATCAGTGGCGCGTGGTGATTTTGTGTTTCCTGATTGTTTTCCTCGATGGCCTCGACACCGCCGCCATGGGTTTTATTGCGCCGGCGCTGTCCCAGGATTGGGGCATCGACCGCGCCAGCCTCGGCCCGGTGATGAGCGCCGCGTTGATCGGCATGGTCTTCGGCGCACTCGGCTCCGGCCCGCTGGCGGATCGCTTTGGTCGCAAAGTGGTGCTGGTGGGCGCGGTGCTGGTGTTTGGCGCGTTCAGCCTGGCGTCGGCCTACAGCAGCAACGTCGATCAACTGCTGGTGCTGCGCTTCCTGACCGGGCTCGGCCTGGGCGCCGGCATGCCGAATGCCACCACGCTGCTGTCCGAATACACCCCTGAGCGCCACAAGTCGTTGCTGGTGACCAGCATGTTCTGCGGCTTCAACCTGGGCATGGCCGGCGGCGGGTTTATCTCGGCCAAGCTGATCCCTGCATTTGGCTGGCACAGCCTGCTGCTGATCGGCGGCATCCTGCCGTTGATCCTGGCGCTGGTGTTGCTGGTGTGGCTACCGGAATCGGCACGCTACCTGGTGGTGCGCAATCGGGGCACCGACAAGGTGCGCAAAACCCTGTCGCCCATTGAGCCGAACATCGTCGCCCAGGCCAGCAGCTTCAGCGTGCCCGAGCAAAAAACCGTGAAGGCGCGCAACGTGTTTGCGGTGATCTTCTCCGGCACCTATAGCGCTGGCACGTTGTTGCTGTGGCTGACCTACTTCATGGGCCTAGTGATCGTGTACCTGCTCACCAGTTGGCTGCCGACCCTGATGCGCGACAGCGGCGCGAGCATGGAGCAGGCCGCGTTTATCGGCGCGTTGTTCCAGTTCGGTGGCGTATTGAGCGCGGTGGGCGTGGGCTGGGCGATGGACCGGTTCAATCCGCACAAGGTCATCGGCACGTTCTACCTGCTGGCCGGGGTGTTTGCCTACGCGGTAGGGCAGAGCCTGGGCAATATCACCTTACTGGCGACCCTGGTGCTGATTGCCGGGATGTGTGTCAACGGTGCGCAATCGGCGATGCCGTCCCTGGCCGCACGTTTCTACCCCACTCAAGGCCGTGCCACGGGCGTGTCGTGGATGCTCGGCATCGGCCGTTTCGGCGCGATCCTCGGCGCGTGGATGGGCGCGACCTTGCTGGGCCTGGGCTGGAACTTCGAGCAAGTGCTCACCGCGTTGGTGATCCCGGCCGCATTGGCCACCACTGCCGTGGTGATCAAGGGCATGGTCAGCCATGCCGACGCCACCTGACGCCTGTGGGAGGGGGGCTTGCCCCCGATGGCAGTGGTTCAGCCAACACATCTCGTGGCTGATACACCGCTATCGGGGGCAAGCCCCCTCCCACATTGATTGAGCGTTGTCTGAATGATTAGTGAGGTAACAATCTGTTCGATAATCGAACGTTGAGTCGATTATCGGATTGTTTGGCCCATTTCCCCGGCTTAATCTTCAAGCACTTCGGCGCCACCTCAGCGCCTTTTTCGATCCACACCGGGAGCCCGAACCCCATGGCTGAAATCCTCGCGCTGCGTGACGCGGTGAAGCAATTTGTGAACGACGGCGACACCGTCGCCCTCGAAGGCTTCACCCATCTGATCCCTACGGCAGCGGGTCATGAAATCATTCGTCAGGGCAAGAAAGACCTGACGCTGGTGCGTATGACGCCTGACCTGATCTACGACCAGTTGATCGGTGCCGGCTGCGCCCGCAAGCTGATTTTCTCCTGGGGCGGCAACCCCGGCGTGGGCTCCCTGCATCGCCTGCGTGACGCGGTCGAGAAGCAATGGCCGCAACCGCTGGAAATTGAAGAGCACAGCCACGCCGACCTGGCCAATGCCTACGTCGCCGGCGCATCGGGCCTGCCGTTCGCGGTGCTGCGTGCCTACGCCGGTTCCGACCTGCCCAAGGTCAACCCGCTGATCAAGACCGTGACCTGCCCATTCACCGGCGAAGTGCTGGCGGCGGTGCCGTCGGTGCGTCCGGACGTCACCGTGATCCACGCGCAAAAAGCCGACCGCAAGGGCAACGTGTTGCTGTGGGGCATCCTCGGTGTGCAGAAGGAGGCGGCACTGGCGGCCAAGCGCTGCATCGTCACCGTCGAAGAAATCGTCGATGACCTGAATGCGCCGATGAACAGCTGCGTCTTGCCGACCTGGGCCCTGACGGCGGTGTGCCATGTGCCCGGTGGTGCGCACCCGTCCTACGCTCATGGTTACAACGAGCGCGATAACCGCTTCTACCAGGCGTGGGACCCGATTGCCCGCGACCGTGGGACCTTTACCGCCTGGATCAACGAATACATCCACCGCACCGCCGACTTCACCGAATTCCAGGCCAAGCTGGCCACCGCGCAGGAGGCCAAGTAATGGCTTACTCGACCAATGAAATGATGACCGTCGCCGCCGCGCGCCGCCTCAAGAACGGCTCCGTGTGCTTTGTTGGTATCGGCTTGCCGTCCAAGGCGGCCAACCTGGCACGCCTGACGTCGTCGCCGGATGTGGTGCTGATCTACGAGTCCGGCCCGATTGGCGCCAAGCCATCGGTACTGCCACTGTCCATCGGTGACGGCGAACTGGCGGAAACCGCTGATACCGTGGTGCCGACCGGCGAGATCTTCCGCTACTGGCTGCAGGGCGGGCGCATCGACGTGGGCTTCCTCGGCGCGGCCCAGGTCGACCGCTTCGGCAACATCAACACCACCGTGGTGGGTGACTACCACCAGCCCAAAGTGCGCCTGCCGGGCGCAGGTGGCGCGCCGGAGATCGCCGGTTCCGCCAAGAGCGTGCTGATCATCCTCAAGCAGTCGGCGCGTTCGTTTGTTGACAAGCTGGACTTCATCACCTCGGTCGGCCACGGCGAAGGCGGCGACTCGCGTAAGCGCCTAGGCCTGCCGGGCGCGGGGCCGGTAGGGATTATTACCGACCTGTGCATCATGGAACCGGAAGCGGATACGAACGAATTCGTGGTCACCGCGCTGCACCCGGGCGTGACCCGTGAGCAAGTGGTGGCCGCCACCGGTTGGGCGATTCGGTTTGCCGAGCAGGTCGACACCACCGCCGAACCCACTGAAGTTGAGCTGACCGCCCTGCGTGACCTTGAAGCACGCACCGCAGCCGCCCATGGCCAAGCACCGGGAGAAGCCTGATGCGCGATGTATATATCTGTGACGCCATTCGTACCCCCATCGGCCGTTTTGGCGGTGGCCTGTCCACCGTGCGGGCGGATGATCTGGCGGCGCTGCCGATCAAGGCATTGATCGAACGCAACCCGTCGGTGGATTGGACGGCAGTCGACGAGGTGTTCCTCGGCTGCGCCAACCAGGCCGGTGAAGACAACCGCAATGTGGCGCGCATGGCGCTGTTGCTGGCGGGCTTGCCGGAAAGCATTCCGGGGGTGACCCTCAACCGCTTGTGCGCCTCGGGCATGGACGCGATTGGCACCGCTTTCCGTGCGATTGCCAGCGGCGAAATGGAGCTGGCGATTGCCGGCGGCGTCGAGTCGATGTCCCGCGCGCCGTTCGTAATGGGCAAGGCCGACGCGGCGTTTTCGCGCAACATGAAGCTGGAAGACACCACCATCGGCTGGCGTTTTATCAACCCGTTGATGAAAGAGCAGTACGGCGTGGACGCGATGCCACAGACCGCCGATAACGTCGCCGACGATTATCACGTGTCCCGTGCCGACCAGGATGCCTTTGCCCTGCGCAGCCAGCAACGCACTGCCGCCGCGCAAGCCGCCGGTTTCTTCGCTGAAGAAATCGTGCCGGTGCGGGTCGCCCATAAAAAAGGCGAAACCGTGGTAGAGCAGGACGAGCATCCCCGCGACACCACCCTGGAAGCCCTGGCCAAACTCAAGCCAGTCAATGGCCCCGACAAGACCGTCACCGCCGGCAATGCGTCGGGTGTGAACGACGGTGCGGCGGCGCTGATCCTGGCCTCCGCCGAAGCCGTCAAGAAACATGGCCTGACCGCCCGCGCTCGCGTATTGGGCATGGCCAGTGCCGGTGTTGCGCCACGCGTCATGGGCATCGGCCCGGTGCCGGCCGTGCGCAAACTGGTCGAGCGTCTTGGCTTGGCGGTCACTGACTTTGACGTCATCGAACTCAATGAAGCCTTCGCCAGCCAAGGCCTGGCGGTGTTGCGCGAGCTGGGCATTGCCGACGACGCACCCCAGGTCAACCCGAACGGTGGCGCCATCGCCCTCGGCCATCCGCTGGGCATGAGCGGCGCACGGCTGGTGCTGACTGCGCTGCATCAGCTGGAAAAAACCGGCGGCCGCAAAGGCCTGGCGACCATGTGTGTCGGTGTTGGCCAAGGCCTGGCCCTGGCGATTGAACGCATCTAATAAGAGAGGACTGCTCCATGAGTGACAAGCCCGGATACCGGCGCCCGCAAGCGGGCACTCAACCGGATTACCTGCACCCGGCCTACCAGTCGACGAACCTGCGTTCGCCGTCGCAGCCTTTGGTGTTCCTGCCCCATTCCTTGTCGGAAATCACCGGCCCGACCATCGGTGCCGAGCGCGTCAACGAGAAGGACAACGACCTCACCGCCCAACATGCAGGCGAGCCCCAGGGCGAACGCATCATCATTCACGGCCGTGTGCTGGATGAAAACGGTCTACCGGTGCCGGGCATCCTCGTGGAAATCTGGCAGGCCAACGCCGCCGGGCGCTACAACCACAAGCGCGACCTGCACGACGCACCGCTGGACCCGAACTTCACCGGCACCGGCCGCACCGTCACCGACGCCGACGGCTGGTACCAGTTCCAGACCATCAAGCCCGGCGCGTACCCGTGGGGCAACCACCACAACGCGTGGCGCCCGGCGCATATCCACTTTTCGCTGTTCGGCCCGAGCGTGCTGACGCGCCTGGTCACGCAGATGTACTTCCCCGGCGACCCACTGCTGGCGTACGACCCGATCTACAACTGCGTACCGGACACTTCGGCCAAGGAACGCTTGATCGCCCGTTTCGACCTGGAAAAGACCATTCCTTCCTATGCCCTCGGCTACCGCTGGGACATCGTCCTGCGCGGCCGCGACGCCACGCCGATGGAGAAATGAGATGACACTCAACGCGACCACGTCCCACACCGTTGGGCCGTATTACCACATCGGCCTGACCTGGCTGAACCGCGAAGACCTCACCGTGGCCGCCACCCTTGGCGAGCGCGTGGCGATCAGCGGGCAGGTGGTGGATGGCAACGGCGATGTCGTCAACGACGCCATGCTCGAAGTCTGGCAGGCCAACGCCGCTGGCAAGTACGACCACCCGGAGGATGAGCAGGACAAGGCCCTGGACCCGAACTTCGAAGGGTTCGGCCGGGTGCCGGTGGATGCCGAAGGGCGGTTCCGCTTTACCACCATCAAGCCGGGCGCCGTGCCGGGCCTGAAGGGCACCACCCAGGCGCCGCACCTGGTGGTACTGGTGTTTGCCCGTGGGTTGGTGAAGCACTTGCTTACGCGGATTTATTTCGAGGGCGAGGCGCTGAATGGGGAGGACCCGTTGCTGGCGTGTGTGCCAGCAGAGCGTCGCAGTACCTTGATTGCGCAACAGGATGCGGCGGGGGTGTATCAGTGGAATGTGATTCTGCAGGGGACCGATAGGGAAACAGTGTTCTTCGATTATTGAGTGGTTTTTCAGGGCCTCATCGGGGGCAAGCCCCCTCCCACATTTGATAGGCGGTGCGGTCAACATGTGGGAGGGGCTTGCCCCCGATGGGGCCGGTTCAAGCACCACCTACCCAAAAGTCTTCTTGCGGAACATGGTTGTTGCAAAGTATGTCTAGGCTATAACCGTTCCCACTGAGTGAAAAAAACATGACAACAACAACGAGTCACTACACCGGAGAAGAACGCAGCAAACGGATTTTTGCGATTGTCGGGGCATCCTCCGGCAACCTCGTCGAATGGTTCGACTTCTACGTCTATGCCTTCTGCGCCATTTACTTTGCCCCGGCGTTTTTCCCGTCGGACGACCCCACGGTGCAACTGCTCAACACCGCTGGCGTGTTCGCCGCCGGCTTCCTGATGCGGCCTATCGGCGGCTGGCTGTTTGGCCGGGTGGCCGACAAGCACGGGCGCAAGAACTCGATGATGATCTCGGTGCTGATGATGTGCGCCGGTTCCCTGGTCATCGCTTTCCTGCCCACCTACAAGGACATCGGCGCCTGGGCCCCGGCGTTGCTGTTGGTGGCGCGCCTGTTCCAGGGCTTGTCGGTGGGTGGTGAATACGGCACCACCGCGACCTACATGAGTGAAGTCGCGCTCAAGGGCCAGCGCGGTTTCTTCGCCTCGTTCCAGTACGTGACCCTGATCGGTGGGCAACTGCTGGCGGTGCTGGTGGTGGTGATCCTGCAACAGATCCTTACCGAAGAAGAACTGCGCGCCTGGGGCTGGCGGATCCCCTTCGTGATCGGCGCGATCGCGGCGGTGATCTCCCTGCTGCTGCGGCGCACCCTCAAGGAAACCACCAGCAAGGAAATGCGCCAGGACAAGGACGCCGGCAGCGTGGCCGCATTGTTCCGCAACCACAAGGCGGCGTTTATCACCGTGCTCGGCTACACCGCTGGCGGCTCGCTGATTTTCTACACCTTTACCACCTACATGCAGAAGTACCTGGTGAACACCGCCGGGATGCACGCCAAGACCGCCAGTTACATCATGACTGGCGCACTGTTCGTGTACATGTGCATGCAGCCGCTGTTCGGCATGCTCTCGGACAAGATCGGCCGTCGTAACTCGATGCTCTGGTTCGGCGCCCTCGGCACCCTGTGCACCGTACCGATCCTGCTGACCCTGAAAACCGTGACCAGCCCGTTCCTGGCGTTCGTGCTGATCTCCCTGGCCCTGGCCATCGTCAGCTTCTACACCTCCATCAGCGGCCTGGTGAAAGCGGAAATGTTCCCGCCTCACGTCCGCGCCCTGGGTGTGGGTCTGGCCTATGCAGTGGCCAATGCGATCTTCGGTGGCTCGGCGGAATACGTGGCCCTGGGCCTCAAGTCCATGGGCATGGAAAACACCTTCTACTGGTACGTCACCGGCATGATGGCGGTGGCCTTCCTGTTCAGCTTGCGCCTGCCGAAACAGGCGGAGTACTTGCACCACGATCTGTAAGGGATGAGCTATGACACTGCGCACGAGCAATCAATTGTTCGACGCTTACTTCACGGCGGACAGCATGGCCGAGGTGTTCTGCGATAGGGGACGCTTGCAGGGCATGCTGGATTTCGAAGCGGGATTGGCCAGGGCGCAGGCCCGGGTCGGGCTGATCCCTGAGGCCGCGGTCGCACCGATTGCCCAGGCGTGCCTGGCCTCGCTGTACGACGTGGATGCCCTCGGCGTGGCGATTGCCACGGCGGGGAATTCGGCGATTCCGTTGGTGAAGGCGCTGGGCAAGTTGATTGCCAGTGAAGATGCCGGGGCTGAGCGCTATGTGCATTTGGGCGCGACCAGCCAGGATGTGATGGACACCGGCCTGGTGTTGCAACTGCGCCGGGCGCTGGCGCTGATCGAAACCGACCTGGCGCGCCTGGGGGATATTCTGGCCGCCCAGGCCCAGCGTTACGCCGCCGTGCCGTTGGCTGGACGCACTTGGTTGCAACACGCGACGCCGGTCACCCTGGGGATGAAAATCGCCGGTTGGCTGGGGGCGGTGACGCGCAGCCGGCAACGGCTGGTGGAGCTGAAGCCGCGCTTGCTGGTGCTGCAATTTGGCGGTGCTTCCGGAACGTTGGCCGCGCTCGGCGAGCAGGCCATGCCGGTGGCCGAAGCCTTGGCAAACGAGTTGCAACTGACCCTGCCCGAACAACCCTGGCACACCCAGCGTGATCGTTTGGTGGAGTTTGCCAGCGCCCTCGGTTTGATCGCCGGTAGTCTCGGCAAACTGGGTCGCGACATCAGCCTGCTGATGCAGACCGAAGCGGCGGAGGTGTTCGAGCCGTCCGCACCGGGCAAGGGTGGTTCGTCCACCATGCCGCACAAGCGCAACCCGGTGGGCGCGGCCGTGCTGATCAGCGCGGCGACCCGCGTGCCGGGCCTGGTATCGACGATGTTCAGCGCCATGCCCCAGGAGCACGAACGCAGCCTGGGCCTGTGGCATGCGGAATGGGAAACCCTGCCGCAGATTTGCTGCTTGGTCTCCGGCGCATTGCAACAGGCGCTGCTGGTGAGCGAAGGGTTGGAAGTCGACCCCGAGCGCATGGGCAAAAACCTCGACCTGACCCAGGGTCTGGTGCTGGCTGAAGCCGTCAGCAGCGTGCTCGCCCAACGCCTCGGCCGGGAGACTGCGCATCACCTGCTGGAACACTGCTGCAAGCGCGCGGTTGCCGAGCAACGGCATTTGCGTGCGGTGCTGGCCGATGAGCCGCAAGTCACCGCCGAGCTGTCGGCGGCCGAACTGGACCGCCTGCTCGACCCGGCCCACTACCTGGGCCAGGCCCGCACCTGGGTCACCCGCGCCGTAGCCGAACACTTTGCTTGAGGAGACCACCATGGCATTTGTACACCTCGCCGAAGGCGACCTGCATTACCAACTGGACGGGCCTGTGGATGCGCCTGTGCTGGTGCTGTCCAACTCACTGGGCACCGACCTGCATATGTGGGACATCCAGATCCCGGCCTTCACCCAGCACTTTCGCGTGCTGCGTTTCGATACCCGTGGCCATGGCAAATCCCTGGTCACTCCTGGGCCGTACAGTATCGAGCAGCTCGGCCGCGACGTGATCGCGCTGCTGGATGCGCTGGATATCCAACGCGCGCATTTCTGCGGTTTGTCCATGGGCGGCCTGATCGGCCAATGGCTGGGGATCAACGCGGGCGAGCGCCTGAACCGCCTGGTGGTATGCAACACCGCTGCCAAGATCGGCACGCCCGAGGTGTGGAACCCACGCATCGAGATGGTGTTGCGAGACGGCGCAGCGGCGATGGTGGCGCTGCGCGATGCGTCGATCGCACGCTGGTTCACGGCGGACTTCGCGGCCGCTAACCCGCATCAGGCCAAGCAGATTACCGACATGCTTGCGGCGACCTCGCCTGAAGGTTACGCCGCCAATTGCGCAGCGGTGCGCGATGCGGATTTTCGTGAGCAACTGGCCCTGATCAAGGTGCCGACGTTAGTGATTGCCGGCACCGACGATGCGGTCACCCCACCGGCCGGCAGCCACTTTATCCAGAACCATGTGCAGGGCGCCGAGTACGCCGAGTTCTATGCGGCGCACCTGTCCAATGTGCAGGCGGGCGCTGCGTTCAGCGACTGTGTCATTGAATTCCTGCTGGCCCACTGAGGAGCTGTTTGTGAACGAGAAACAACGTTACGCCGAAGGCCTGCAAGTGCGCCGCGAAGTGCTGGGCGATGCCCATGTCGACCGCAGTCTCAATGCCCTGACCGAGTTCAACAGCGAATTCCAGGAGATGATCACCCGCCATGCCTGGGGTGACATCTGGACTCGTCCGGGACTGCCGCGGCACACCCGCAGCCTGATCACCATCGCCATGCTGATCGGCATGAACCGCAGCGAAGAACTCAAGCTGCACCTGCGTGCCGCCGCCAGCAACGGCGTGACCCGTGCCGAGATCAAGGAAGTGCTGATGCAGAGCGCGATCTACTGCGGGATTCCGGCGGCGAATGCGACGTTTCACTTGGCTGAATCGGTGTGGGATGAGCTGGGGGTTGAGTCCCAAGCGTAAGCTTGGGACCTGAGACAAACGCGATATCCGGTTGGATTTATTCATCGCTAATGTAATCGCTAGTGTATACGTAACTTTCCCGCTTTGGCTCCCCCATCTCTTTACGAAAAGCATTTTCATTGAAGGGGTCCGGGTTGGTATTAGTGAGCGGTGTTTTTGGATCGTTATCGTGATCAAAGTCGGGTTTGTTGGTGGGTAGGCCGACGGCTTGAAGTTCGACGTTCTGTTCGCCGGAGTTGTAGCCGGGTTGCCTTGTACCATTCATACCGGTCCAGGCATGCGACAGTTCATGATATAGGAAGTTGTGAGGTCCAATGACACGGTTGAGCTTGAATTCGATATAGGAGCGATTGTAGCCTACTTCGCCTCCCCTGTCGGGTGTGCCACTTTTTCCATTTTGAATAAAACCAAAATCTGATGTTTCTGCGTATTCGGATTCTCTGCCTTCTTCTGTGAGTTTCATCTTGTTTGGGTTGTACCCGTAGTAAGAGCTATTGTCCCAGGATTCAACTTCGAATATTTTTAGTGGCACACCATTCGCTGCTGCTTTCGAATCTAGAAATTGCAGCATTTTTTGACCTGTACGCGAGGATCTCATCATTTCCAAGTCATCTTGGACGCGCTGCTTAAATTCAGGCGAGCCTTCAACTTTAATTCCTGTGGCTCCGACGTGCATATAGTTAATAGAGTTGACAATATTGTCTGGGTGTTTTTGTACTGAGTCGCTTGGCTTCGCGTAGATAGAATCAAAGCGATTGTTTGACTCTATTTTGTCATTGCCTGCACCTGCATAGAAGGTAGTCAAAGATTTACCTTGTAATAGGTCGTCACCTAAGCCTCCGTTCATCACGGTGTGTCCACGTTCACTACCATAAAGTTTGTCATCTCCAGGGCCTCCATCCATGTAGACCATTTGCGCCTTGCCTCCGAATATACGGTCGTTACCCTTATTGCCGTATATATAACTTATGCCCCGGCCCGCACGTATGGTATCGTTGCCGTCATTGCCTTCAACATAATAAGTTCCGGAACCAAGTCTTATTGTGTCATTACCCCCTCCGCCAAAGATGCGGGAGCGGGCCCCGCGTGCAGTGATGTCGTCATCACCGTCTCCGCTTTCTATAATGATTTCATTTGATACATCTTTGTCGACTTTGATGGTGTCGTTTCCTCCGTGAGTTCGAATAGTTATTTTTTGATTAGCGTCACCTATCGTGTAACGGTTAGGCTGTATAGTGTAGCGCTTTTCGTTAACTACGATGTCGAGGGTTTCATCTTTGCCTTTGCGCACGCGAATAGAGTCGGCTTTGTTGCCGGTTTCTATAATAAGGTTGTCGGACGTTAGCTCAGCGTCCTTAGAGGGGGAGTTTTTTATTGATTTTATGGTTTCTTCCCTAGTGACTTTTATATTTTCATCTTGATACACAAGGGTTGGTTGAATGATGGTTGTATATAAAGGTTCTTGGTCTGTGGTGGGGCGAGGTGTTCCTGGTCGCTCAGTATGCGCACTTGAGCTGTTGCGTTCTCCGCTGATAAATATAGGTGTGTCAGAATTTTTAGTAGACTCTGCTAATTTATATTTTTCAGCGGGTGAGGGCAGGGGTGGGTAATTTTTAATCATCGGTTGACCATTAAATTAAAAACGTGAGGTACCTCCTGATTGGTTTTTTTTACGTAATAGTTCCATTTTCAGTTTAGCGAGAGTCAGAATCCCCAATCCAATTGCAGGCAGGTCGGTTAGACACCTCCACTTCGGCGCCAGCAATGGCGTGACCCGTGCCGAGATCAAGGAAGTGCTGATGCAGAGCGCGATCTACTGCGGGATTCCGGCGGCGAATGCGACGTTTCACCTGGCTGAATCGGTGTGGGATGAGTTGGGGGTTGAATTGCGCGAATAGGCGTCAGTGGGAGTCGGCATCCCATACCCAATTCCACACGCCCGGCAGATGCACCGGCTCATTCACGTCCTTCACCGTGCGCGCCAGTGCCGCACGCTGCAGAGCTGCCGTATCGGTGTAGAACGGTTCAGCGGCGGTCTTCATGCCGTTGATCCGTGCACTGTCCAGCAGGATCTGCAAGTACTCCTGCATATGCCGTGCGGTGTAGCGATTGATGTCGTGGAAGGTCACCACCACAGGGATCACCCCATCCACCGTCGGCAACTCGCCCAACGCAATGTGTTCGCGCACCACCGACAGTTGCCGATACAAATTGGCCCGGCGCCGTGGGCTGCCGTTGAAGCCCCAGATCTTGCCGTCATTGGCACTCAAATCCGTGAGCAGCACCTGCATGCCGTGACGCTGGTAGGCGGCGAAGGTGCGGCGGTCGTAATTCCAGAACGGCGGGCGGACCAGTACCGGCGGGTTGCCGGTGATCGCCGCAATGTCAGCGGCACCCTGGGTGAGGGTGCGTTCCAGTTCGGCGTCATTCAGCCAGCGATGGTTGGTGTGAAACGCCGTGGCGGTGTGGAAGGCCAGGATGTGGCCCGCCGCATACTCGCGCTGCATGGTCTTGCGGCCCCGTGAACTGCCACCGGAGCGCGAGGCTTCGGTTTGCAGGAAGAACACCGCCTTGATCCCCGGCAGCACCGGGTTTTGCGCCAGGTCAGCCACCACTGAGCGGCTCGGATTGTTGTAGCCCGACGCGCTGGGACCGTCGTCGAAGGTCAGCAGAAAACGGATCGGCGCCTGGCCTTGCAGGCGCTGCTCGGTCTGCGGTGTCAGGGCAATGGGCGCGCCAATACAGCCGCTGAGGCTCAGGGCCAGGGCAAGCACGGCGGAGGCGATGGCGAAGGGTTTCATGGTGGGCGCGGGCTCGAATAGGAGGCCGCTGTTGGGTGGATCAGCAGCGGCAGGCGCGCACGATACAGCAAGATGGTTGGTGTGAGGTTACCGCCTGACCAACGAGCGCGGTTCAGGCTCAACCGACGTATTAGGTACGCAGCAGCTTGCCCATTTCTTTGTTCAAGGCATTTTCAGTGAAGGGTTTGGGATTGGGGGGAAACTCGGGCGTGGTCGGCAACCCTACGGCTTGACGTTCGCTGTTGGGGACATCGAATGATTCACCCTTGAACATCTCCACAGTCGTGCCTGCCAGCGCAGTGCCGTTACCGGCGTCATAGGCGTGGACCATTTCGTGATAGAGAACGGTGATAGGTGAGTATGTCACGCCGGCCAGTACTTCCAGGGCTGAGCAGTTATAGGAGATTTCAGCCCGGTCAGCCCGCGACCCCGGCACGCCGTCGACCATGAAACCCCACTTGGGGTCGCCGCCGACCACCGGTGGGCGTTCGTATTGCAACAAGGCTTTGAGTTCCTGGCTGCCATAGGTGTAGCCGCTTCCTGTGTCGAGCAGGTCCTCCACCACTGTCACCGGTGCGCCGGGCTATCGCGTTCATTTCGGCAAGTATCTGTTTGCCCTGAGGGGAACTGCGCAGCAAGGCCAGATCGTCTTCGACCCGTTGGATGAAGTCGGCCGAACCTTTTATGACAAACCCTTCAAGCGACGCGTGGTCAGGCGTGACGGTGGTTAATCTCGAGCCGTTGAGGTGCCGGATCGTATCGCCGGGTTGAGCGTAGATCAGGTCGCCGGGGCGATTGCCAACCACTGCATCACGACCGCTGCCGGTATAGAACGTACTGCGGTCGTTGCCAATCAAGCGGTCATTATCAGCGCCGCCATGCAGCACGGTATGGCCATTGACCTTCACGTCCAACTGGCCTGGCAGGGTCTGGCTGATGTGGACCTGGTCCGCTTTGTCGCCGGTTTCAAGGATCAGGCTGTTGCTGAGGCTGTTGTCAAAGTCGTACTCCCAGACTGATTGCCCGCCGGCCTTCAAATTTCCATCATCCAGAAACGGATGCCGATGCGCTTGAACCGGATTGTCGGGCGTGAACGCCAGTTGAGGAGGAGTGTCGGGTGTATAGCGGCTGTTGCTGAAGACCGTGGCGCATGCAATACGATTTGAAGCGTCCATGTGAGATCCCTGTGGGAGAGCCAGGCATTGGCCCTGTCTCGTGAAGTCGACCGGACGCTTCAAATCGTTCCCAGGGTAAATGTTATGCGGCTTTACAGCAGGCTGATCGGGTAACTGACGATCAACCGGTTCTCGTCGAACTCGTTGTTGCTGTAGTCGCGACGCATGCTGGAATTGCGCCAGCGCACGGTCAGGTTCTTCAGGCTGCCGCTCTGCACGGTGTAGCCCAATTCGCTTTCGCGGCCCCATTCCTTGCCGTCAGTGATGGTGCCGGTGTGGACGTTGCTGCCGCTGATATAGCGGTTCATCAGGGTCAGGCCGGGCACGCCGAGGGCGGCGAAGTTGTAGTCGTGGCGCACTTGCCAGGACTTCTCCTGGGCATTGTCGTAGCTGCTGTTGTAGCTGTCGTTGGCCAGGGTGCCGCCGCTGGTGCCGTTGACGCGCATCCAGGCGCTGTTGCCGGTGAGTTTTTGCAGGCCGACGTAGAAGGTGTTGCCGCCGTATTTGGCAGAGAACAGGCCAGACCAGGTCTTGTTATCCAGCTCGCCGGCGCGGGCGCTGCCATCGTCCTTGCCATAGAAAAAGCCCAGGTTGGCGCCCAGGGTCCAGTCGCCCAACGGCTGGCTGTGGGTCAGGTTGACGAACTGCTGGCTGTAGATGTCCTTGAGCTGGGCATTCCACAGGCCGATCTGGGTGTGTTTGTCGTTGAACAGGTATTCGCCGCCCTGGAAGTTGAAGCGGTCCGAGGTGAACGCGGCTTTGCCGAACATCGACATGTCGCTCATGCTGCTGTCGTCACGCGGGCTGTTGGCGCGGAACTGGCCACCGTAGAGGGTCAGGCCGTCGATCTCCTTGGAGGTGATCTGCCCGCCGCGCAGGGTTTGCGGCAAGGAGCGGCCATCGTCCGAACGCAGGATCGGCAGCACCGGCATCCATTCGCCAACCTTCACTTCGGTCTTGGAAATACGCGCCTTGAACGCCACGCCCAGACGCCCGAACTCATCCGCCGGGCGGCCGTCGTGATCCAACGGCAGCAACTGGGTGCCCCCGGTGCCGCGCCCGCCATCGAGCTTCAACGAGTACAGCCCCAGCACATCCACGCCGAAGCCCACCGTGCCCTGGGTAAAGCCGGACTTGGCGTCGAGGATGAAACTCTGCGTCCACTCCTGCGCACCGCTCTGGGTCTTGGTCGGGTTGGTGAAATTGCGGTTGAAGAAGAAATTGCGCAGGTTGAGGTTGGCGCTGGCGTCTTCCAGAAAGCCGTGTTCCTCGGCGAGGGCGGGCAGGGCAAGACTGGCGACAGCGGTTGCCAGCAAGAGCCGGCGCGGGTGGAAAGTGCTCATGGCGTAAGGACCTGTTGTTATTGGGTTTATGCAGGTGGCGGCCATGGTGCAGGGCGGTGCGGGGGCGATGAAAGTGGGGGAGAGCCGGTTGTGGGCGATGATCGAACGCAAGTTGGCCAGTGAAGAAAAACAAAAAGCCCACCAAAAGGTGGGCTTTGTTGACGCGGGCGCTATCAGAACAACTTCAGCGCCGGTGCTTCTTCTTTCAACGGCTCATTCTTCGCGGTCTGCTCGTTCCAGCCACCGCCGAGGGCCTTGTACAGGTTGACCTCGCTGGTGAGCTGCGCCAGGCGGTCGGTGATCAGCGATTGCTGGGCACTGAACAGTTGGCGCTGGGCATCGAGGAACGTCAGGTTGCTGTCGACACCGATGCGGTAGCGACGCTCGGCCAGGCGGTAGTAATCCTGGTTGGCCGCGACGAAGCCACGCTGGGCGTCCAGTTGCTGCTTGTAGGTCTCACGTGCGGCAAGGCCGTCGGAGACTTCCTGGAAGCCGGTCTGGATCGCCTTCTCGTAGTTGGCCACGTTGATCTCTTTCTGGATCTTCGAGTAGTCCAGGCTGGCGCGCAGGCTACCGGCGTTGAAGATCGGGATGTTGATCTGCGGGGCGAACGACCAGGTGCCCGAACCGCCTTTGAACAGGCCGCCCAGGTTAGGGCTCGCGGTACCGGCGCTGGCGGTCAGGCTGATGCTCGGGAAGAACGCTGCGCGGGCCGCACCGATGTTGGCGTTGGCGGCCTTGAGGTTGTACTCGGCTTGCATGATGTCGGGACGACGTTGCAGCAGGTCCGATGGCAAGCCGGCCGGCACTTCGCTGAGCAGGTTGTCCGACAGCGGCTTGCTGGCGATATTCGCCGGCAGGCCGGTGCCCAGCAGCAGGGTCAGGCTGTTTTCGTCCTGGGCCACCTGGCGGGTATAACGCGCCAGGGCGACCCGGGCGTTTTCCACCGAGGTACGCGATTGGCTCAGGTCGAGGGCCGAGGCCACACCGACTTCGTTGCTGCGCGAGGTGAGCTTGAAGCTTTGCTCGTACGCGTCCAGGGTGTCCTGGGTCAGCTTGAGCAGTTCCTTGTCGGCCTGCCAGGTCAGGTAGGCATTGGCCACGCTGGCCACCAGGCTGATCTGGGTACTGCGCCGCGCTTCTTCGGTGGCGAAGTACTTTTGCAGGGCTTCTTCGCTCAGGCTGCGTACGCGACCGAACAGGTCCAGCTCATACGAGCTGATCCCGAGACCGGCCGAGTATTGGCTGCTGATGGTCGATTCGCCGGTCTGCGACAAGCGGGCCGGAGTACGCGAGCGGCTGCCGCTGCCCGTGGCCGACACGGCCGGGAACAGGTCGGCGCGCTGGATCTGGTACTGCGCGGCATAGGCGTCGATGTTCAGGGCCGCTACACGCAGGTCACGGTTGTTGACCAGCGCGGTCTGGATCAGCTGTTGCAGGGCAGGGTCATGGAAAAACTGCTTCCAGCCCTGCTCGACAGCGGCCTGGCTCGGCGCCTGGGCCGACGAATACGCCGGCCCCTGCGGGAACTGTGCGGCCACCGGCGCTTCGGGGCGCTGATAGTCAGGTATCAGCGAGCAGCCACTAAGCACGAATGCGGTGACGGCTAGGGAAAGTAGCGACTTGCTCATTGGCCAGCCTCTTTAGGGGTTTCAGTTGTGTCAGTCTTTTTACGTTCGCCGGCGGCGGATACAGTTGCGAAGAACAGGGGCACCCAGAAGATCGCCAGCACAGTGGCCGTGATCATACCGCCGATTACACCGGTACCGATTGCGTGCTGGCTGCCCGAACCTGCACCCGAGGAGATCGCCAGCGGCAGTACGCCGAGGATGAACGCCATGGAGGTCATGATGATCGGGCGCAGACGCATCCGCGAGGCCTCGATGGCCGACTCGACAATGCCCTTGCCTTGTTCGTGAAGTTCTTTGGCGAACTCCACGATCAGGATGGCGTTTTTCGCTGCCAGGCCCACCGTCACCAACAGGCCCACCTGGAAGAACACGTCGTTGGACAACCCGCGCATGCTGGTGGCGATCAACGCACCCACCACACCCAGCGGCACTACCAGCACCACCGCAATCGGGATCGACCAGCTTTCGTACAGGGCCGCGAGGCACAGGAACACCACCAGCAGCGACAGGGCGTACAGCGCAGGCGCCTGGGAGCCGGACAGGCGTTCTTCGTACGACAGGCCGGTCCACGCGTAGCCGATACCCGCCGGCAGTTGCTTGGCGATACGTTCGACTTCGGCCATGGCGTCACCGGTACTGTAGCCCGGAGCCGGGGTGCCGAGGATTTCCATCGCCGCTACACCGTTGTAACGCGAGAGCTTGGGCGAACCGTAGATCCACTTGCCTGAGGAAATGGCCGACATTGGCACCATCTTCCCGGAGTCGCTGCGCACGTACCATTTGTCCAGGTCTTCTGGGGACATCCGGCCAGCGGCTTCACCTTGCACGTACACCTTCTTCACCCGACCACGGTCGATGAAGTCGTTGACGTAGCTGCCACCCAGGGCGATCGCCAGGGTCTGGTTGATGCTCGACAGCGAAATACCCTGGGCACTGGCCTTCTCGTCGTCGACGGTGAGCTCGTACTGCGGCTCATCGTTCACGCCGTTGGGGCGCACACCCGCGAGGATCTTGCTTTGCGCGGCAGCCCCGAGGAACTGGTTGCGTGCGTCCATCAGCTTCTGGTGGCCAACGCCGCCCTGGTCTTGCAGGAACACGTCGAAACCGGTGGCGTTACCCAGTTCCAGTACCGAAGGCGGCACGATGGCGAACACCATGGCGTCCTTGAAGGCACCGAAGAAGTAACCCTGGGCACGCTTGGCCACTTCGAATACCGAGGTGGATGCATCACGTTCATCCCACGGCTTGAGCATCACGAACGCCAGGCCCGAACTCTGGCCACGACCGGCGAAGTTGAAGCCGTTAACGGTAAATACCGATTTCACCGCCTTGCCTTCGCCTGGCTCGCCTTCCTTGTCGTTGAGCAGGAAGGCACGCATGTCGTCGATGACTTTCTGCGTACGTTCGGCTGAAGATCCGACCGGGGTCTGCACCTGGGCAAAGATTACGCCCTGGTCTTCTTCCGGCAGGAACGCGCTCGGAATGCGGGTGAACAGCCAGATCATGCCGGCGAAGATGATCAGGTACACGAAGAATGCAGGAAACTTGTGCTTGATCATATTGCCCACGCCGCGCTCGTAGCTCAGTACGCCACGGTCGAAGGTGCGGTTGAACCAGCCGAAGAAACCACGCTTGGGTTGGCCGTGTTTCTCAGGGTCGATCGGCTTGAGCATGGTGGCGCACAAGGCCGGGGTGAAGATCAGGGCAACCAGTACCGACAACGCCATGGCCGAAACGATGGTGATGGAGAACTGTTTGTAGATCACACCGGTGGAGCCGCCGAAGAATGCCATTGGCAACAGTACCGCCGACAGCACCAGGGCAATACCGACCAGTGCGCCCTGGATCTGGCCCATGGACTTGACCGTCGCCTCTTTGGGCGACAGGTGTTCCTCGGCCATTACCCGCTCGACGTTTTCCACCACCACGATGGCATCGTCCACCAGCAAGCCGATGGCCAGGATCATGCCGAACATGGTCAGGGTGTTGATGGTGAAGCCGAACGCGGCCAGGATCCCGAAGGTACCCAGCAATACCACCGGTACGGTCATGGTGGTGATGATGGTGGCGCGGAAGTTCTGCAGGAACAGGAACATCACCAGGAACACCAGCACGATCGCTTCGACCAGGGTGTGGACTACACCGGAGATCGATTCGGTCACCACCGGCGTGGTGTCATACGGCACCACAGCCTTCATGCCTGGCGGGAAGAACGGTTCCAGGGACGCCACGGTGGCACGGATGGCCTTGGCGGTGTCCAGGGCGTTGGCGCCCGACGCGAGCTTGATCGCCATACCCGACGCCGGCTTGCCGTTGAACTGTGCACTGATGCTGTAGTTCTGGCCGCCCAGTTCGATCCGTGCGATGTCACGCAGGCGAACCTGCGAGCCGTCGGTATTGACCTTCATCAGGATCTTGCCGAACTCTTCGGCGGTCTGCAGGCGGGTCTTGCCGATGATGGTTGCATTCAGCTGGGTGCCGGGCAGGGCAGGCAGGCCGCCCAATTGGCCGGTGGCCACCTGGACGTTCTGTGCCGCAATGGCAGTGCTGACGTCGACCGGGGTCAACTGGTAGTTGTTCAGCTTGGCCGGGTCGAGCCAGATACGCATGGCGTACTGCGAACCGAACACCTGGAAGTCACCTACACCTGACGTCCGCGAGATCGGGTCCTGGATATTGGACACGATGTAGTTGGACAGGTCGTCCTTGGTCATGCTGCCGTCTTCCGACACCAGACCGATCACCATCAGGAAGTTCTTCACCGATTTGGTCACGCGGATACCCTGCTGCTGCACTTCTTGCGGCAGCAGTGGGGTCGCCAGGTTCAGCTTGTTCTGCACCTGAACCTGGGCGATGTCCGGGTTGGTACCCTGGTTGAACGTCGCGGTGATGGTCATGCTGCCGTCGGAGTTACTGTCCGAGGCGACATAACGCAGGTTGTCGATACCGTTGAGCTGCTGCTCGATGACCTGCACCACGGTGTCCTGCACGGTTTGTGCGGACGCGCCTGGGTAGGTCACCTGGATGTCGATGGCGGTTGGCGCGATGGCCGGGTATTGGTTGATGGGCAACTTCAGGATCGACAATGCCCCGACCAGCATGATCACCAGGGCAATTACCCAGGCGAAAATGGGACGGTCGATAAAAAATTTCGACATGGGTTACTCCCCCTGGCCAGCAGCGGCGGCAGGAGCGGGAGCAGAACCGGCAGGCTTGGCGTTGTCGGCGTCCTTGACCTTGACTTCGATGCCCGGCTTGATGAATTGCAGGCCTTCGGTGATCACGCGGTCACCGGCGTCCAGGCCTTTTTCCACCAGCCAGTAGGCGCCGGCAGTGCGGTTTGCCACCAGTTGACGCTGCTCGACCTTGTTGTCCTTGTTCACCACCATGGCGGTCGGGATACCTTTGATATCACGGGTCACGCCTTGTTGCGGTGCCAGGATGGCCTTGCTGTTCACGCCGGCTTGCAACTGGGCGTGCACGAACATGCCCGGCAGCAAGGTGTGGTCAGGGTTGGGGAACACGGCGCGCAGGGTCACGGAGCCGGTGGTCTGGTCGACCGATACTTCGGAGAACTCCAGCTTGCCGTCCTGGCCATAGGCAGTGCCGTCTTCCAGGGTCAGCTTGACCTTGGCCGCGTTGGCGCCGGCTTTTTCCAGCTGGCCGCTTTCCAGGTCGCGGCGCAGTTTCAGCATTTCGGCCGAAGACTGCGTGACGTCGACGTAGATCGGGTCCAGTTGCTGGATGACGGCCATGGCATCGGCCTGGCCGTTGCTGACCAGTGCGCCTTCGGTGACCGAAGAACGGCCGATACGCCCGGAGATCGGCGCGAACACTTTGGTGTAGCGCACGTTGATCTGGGCGGTTTGAACGTTTGCTTCCGCGGTCATGCGGTTGGCGACGGCAGTGTCGTATTCCTGACGGCTGACTGCCTGCTCATCGACCAACTGCTTGTAGCGGTCGGAGATGGACTTGGTCTGGGTCAGGCTGGCTTGTGCGCTTTTCAGGGTGGCGTCATACACCGACGGGTCGATCTGGTAGAGCTGTTGCCCTTCCTTCACGTCGCCGCCTTCCTTGAACAGGCGCTTGAGAATGATGCCGTTGACCTGTGGGCGAACTTCCGCAATGCGGTAGGCGGTGGTGCGGCCTGGCAGCTCGGTCGTCAGGGTATAGGCTTGCGGTTGAATGGTGACCACGCCGACCTGAGGGGTTTGGGCGGGCGGAGCCGCTTCTTCCTTTTTACATCCGCTGAGCAGCGATGCCAGGGCGACGGCAGTGACCAGAGCGGTAACAGCTGGCTTAAGTTGCATGAAGATCCTCGGGTCAGGCGCGCAGGGTGCGCACAAGAAGTGTGGAAGGGTAAAAAACAAGCTGTGAGTGGATAAGTAGCTTGCTACGCAATATACTTACGTTCATGGTTGTTTGTAAACTCTTGACAGGCTTCGCGGAATGTTGACAAAGCAATGCCCAAAGCCTCGATTTTAGTACGTTCGGCGCCCATGACGGTGTCGTCCCACAAGTATTCAGACGGTGGTCAACCACCACCCACAGTGTCCTGATTGAGGTTTTACTGCCATGGTTCGTCGCACCAAAGAGGAAGCTCAGGAAACGCGCAGCCAGATTCTCCAAGCCGCCGAGCAAGCCTTCTATGAGCGCGGCGTTGCGCGGACCACGCTGGCGGATATCGCCGCGCTGGCCGGTGTGACGCGGGGTGCTATCTACTGGCATTTCAGCAATAAATCCGATTTGCTGCAGGCGCTGCTCGACACGCTGCATGAGCCACTGGACGAGTTGGCCAGGGCCAGTGAAAGCGAGGATGAACTCGACCCGCTGGGCTGTATGCGCAAGTTGTTGATTCATTTGTTCCATCAAGTGGCCCTGGACCCGAAAACCCGGCGCATCAACGAGATCTTGTTCCATAAGTGCGAATTCACCGATGAAATGTGCGACATGCGCCGCCAGCGCCAGACCCACAGCCTGGAATGCAACCTGCGCATCGGCCTGACATTGCGTAACGCGGTCCATCGCGGGCAACTTCCGGAAAACCTCGACACCACCCGTGGCGCGGTGTGCATCCACGCCTACATCAACGGGCTGATCGGCCAGTGGCTACTGGTACCCGACAGCTTCCAACTGCATCAGGAAGCCGAACGTTGGGTGGACGCCGGGCTGGACATGCTGCGCTGGAGCCCAAGCCTGCGCAATTGACACAAAATGCGTAATTGCATCAGGTTGTGTCAACAGTAAAGCCCAAGGACCGTCAATCGTCCTTACGCCTGATTAGTGGGGTGACTTTATATACGGGCTGGCGGGCGGTTGATAGGTAGCCGCCTAAGTATTTTGTAGCGATTTTGTTGCAGGGCTGTGAAGGAATGTTTCCTACAGGACGCTACAAATCAAAATGTGGGAGGGGGCTTGCCCCCGATAGCACAGTGTCAGTCACCCGATTCATTGGCTGACACGCCGCTATCGGGGGCAAGCCCCCTCTCACATTGGGTAGTCGTACTACTTCGGAATAACGATTACAGCGCCAGGGTCGGGTAGTCGATATAGCCGACCGGGCCTTTGCCGTAAAAGGTTTCCGGATGCGCTTCGTTCAGCGGCGCATCGGCTTTCAAGCGCGCCGGCAGGTCCGGGTTGGCAATGAATGGCACACCGAAGGCCACCGCATCCGCCTTGCCTTCGGCCAGCCATGCATTGGCGCTGTCCTTGGTGAAGCGCTCGTTGGCGATGTAGGTGCCGCCGAAGGCTTTCTTCAATTGTGGGCCAAGGCTGTCCGCACCTTCTTTCTCACGGGAACAGATGAAGGCGATGCCACGCTTGCCCAGTTCACTGGCGACGTAGGTAAAGGTTTCCGCCAGATTGTCATCGCCCATGTCATGGGAGTCGGCGCGCGGTGCCAGGTGCACGCCCACGCGGCCGGCGCCCCAGACTTCGATGGCGGCGTCGGTGACTTCCAGCAGCAGGCGTGCACGGTTTTCCAGCGAGCCGCCGTACTGGTCGGTGCGTTTGTTGGTGCTGCTTTGCAGGAACTGGTCGAGCAGGTAGCCGTTGGCGCCGTGGATTTCCACGCCGTCGAAGCCGGCGGCCTTGGCGTTCTCGGCACCGGTGCGGTAGGCGTCGATGATATCGGCGATCTCCGCCGTTTCCAGGGCACGTGGGGTCGGGTAGTCCGCCAGTGGACGCACCAGGCTGACGTGGCCTTTAGGCTGGATCGCGCTCGGGGCCACCGGGGCTTCGCCGTTCAGGTACAACTCATGGGAAATACGGCCCACGTGCCACAGTTGCAGGAAGATCTTGCCCCCCGCGCCGTGCACGGCCTTGGTGACGTTGGCCCAGCCGCGCACCTGGTCGTTGGACCAGATGCCCGGGGTGTCCGGATAGCCCACGCCCATCGGCGTCACGGAAGTGGCTTCGCTGAGGATGAGCCCGGCGGAAGCGCGTTGCACGTAGTACTCGGCCATCAGCGCGTTGGGCACGCGACCTTCATCGGCACGGCAGCGGGTCAGCGGCGCCATGATGATGCGGTTCGACAGTTCCAGGTCGCCCAGTTTGATCGGATCGAAAATAGTCGTCATGGGATAACACCTTTCTCTATTAAGTGGTTGATCAGTGGGTAGCGAGGGCCAGGTCGGCATCGCCGCCCTGACGGAAAGTAATCAGCGTCACCAGCAGCGCGAGAATCGCCAGGGCCGCTGCGGCCAAGGGCACGCTGGTCAGGCCGAAACCGTGGGCGATCACACTGCCGCCGACCCAGGCACCCAGGGCGTTGCCGATGTTGAAGGCGCCGATGTTCAGGGTGGACACCAGGTTCGGTGCAGCCTTGCCGAAGGTCACCACGTTGATCTGCAACGCCGGCACGGCGGCAAACGAGGCGGTGGCCCAGAGGAACAGGGTGATTTCCGTCGGGATCACCGCGATGCTGGTCCAGCTCAGCGCCGTGGAGACCACCGCCATGCTGATGAACACGCCAACCAGGGTCGCGGCCAGGCGCTTGTCCGCCAGCTTGCCGCCGATGATGTTGCCCACGGTGAGGCCCAGGCCGATCAGCAGCAGGGTCCAGGTCACGCCCTTGGGCGACACGCCGGTGACATCGCCGAGCAGCGGCGCGACGTAGGTAAAGAGGGTGAACATGGACGCGGCGAACAGCGCGGTCATACTCAGCGACAGCCAGATGCCGGCGCCCTTGAGGGCGGCCAGTTCGGCGCGCATGTCGAGTTTTTCTTCATCACGCTTGGCCGGCAGAAAGCGGATCAGGCCGATCAGCGCCACTACCCCAATCACCGTCACCGCCCAGAACGTCGAGCGCCAGCCAGCTGCCTGGCCCAGTGCGGTGCCCAGCGGTACGCCGAGCACGTTGGCCAGGGTCAGGCCGGTGAACATCAGGGCCACGGCCGAAGCACGCTTGTTGGCCGGCACCAGGTTGGCCGCCACCACTGAACCGATCCCAAAGAACGCACCGTGGCACAGCGCGGTGACCACACGGGCAAACATCAGCACGTTGTAGTCACTGGCCAGGGCGCACAAAAGGTTGCCGACAATGAAGATCCCCATCAACGCTACCAGGGCCGCCTTGCGTGGCAGCCTGGCAGTGGCCAGTGCCATGAACGGCGCACCGATCGCCACGCCCAGGGCGTAGCCGGTGACCAGCCAGCCGGCGCCGGGAATCGACACCCCCAAGTCCGCCGCCACATCGGGCAGCAAGCCCATGATGACGAACTCGGTGGTGCCGATGGCGAAGGCGCTGAGGGCCAGTATGAGTAGCGAGAGGGGCATTCGTGGTTCCTTGTTACAGCGCTGCGCTGTCGTGCGCGCTGAGTTCGGTGGTGAGCGCCGCGAGGAAGGCTTGGATGGTGTCCTCGTTGCGTTTGAAAAAGTGCCACTGGCCGGCCTTCTGGCTGCTGATCAACCCGGCGCGTTGCAGGGTGGCCAAGTGGGCCGACACGGTCGACTGGGACAAGCCGCAGCGCTGGTCGATCTGCCCGGCGCAGATGCCGTATTCGTGGTTGTGCAGTTGCTCGGGGAATTGCACGGTCGGATCTTTCAGCCAGGTGAGGATGTCTCGTCGTACTGGGTGTGCCAGGGCTTTTATTATTTCGTCGAGGTCGATGGACATGGCAGGTGCTCGGTTTCGTACAGCGTTATATCGCGATGAGGCGAACTTTAAATCGGTCTATCCCGATATACCAATATGATTTTGGTCTGAGCCTAGGCTCATTCGGTATATCGGGTTATAACGATACGTTGGCGGCAGTGATAGACTGCGCGCCATGAATTATCTCGCACATCTGCACCTGGGCGGCCAACTTCCTGAGCAACTGCTGGGCAGCCTGTATGGCGACTTCGTCAAAGGCCGCCTGCAGGGCCAGTTCAGCCCGCAAATCGAAGCGGCGATCCAGTTGCATCGTTCAATCGATCGCTTCACTGACAGCCATCCGCTGGTAGGTGAGGCGTTGTCGCGCTTCAGCCTGACCCGCAGGCGCTATGCCGGGATCGTCCTCGATGTGTTTTTCGACCACTGCCTGGCGCGGGATTGGGCGCTGTACGCCGACCAGCCGCTGGAGCGCTTCACCTCGCAGGTGTACCGCGTCCTGGCGGCCGAACCGCAATTGCCGGGGCGGCTGGCGCAGATTGCACCGTATATGGCGGCGGATGATTGGCTGGGTTCGTACCGTGAATTTGCGGTGATGGAGCAGGTGTTGCGGGGAATCTCGCGGCGGCTGACGCAACCCGAGGAACTGGGGTATGCCATGCACGAGTTGCGAGAGTTGTACGAGCCGCTGAGTGAAGATTTCCGACGGTTCTACCCCGATCTGCAAGCATTCGCACAGATCCAGCTGACAAGGTAAAGCTGAATGTGGGAGGGGGCTTGCCCCCGATAGCAATGGTTCAGTCAAAGCATGCAGTGACTGACACACCCCAATCGGGGGCAAGCCCCCTCCCACATTTGAACGGTGTTCACTTGAGTTCAGGCAGCAAATGCTGGTCGAGCATCCACTTGCTCGGCTTCCGGCACCGGCCCGAACAACGCCTTCTGCACCGCCTGCTGCGCCTGATACGCCAGCGCCGCGCGTTCCTGTCCGGCACAGGCAATCGGCGTGAGCACATGGATTTCCACGTCACCCTGGTCATTGGCAAACAAGCGCATCAGGTGCGAGAGCAAATCATCATCGCCAATAAACGGTGCCAGCGGGTCCACTTGCCCATCACGCAGATAACGGATCGCCACCGGTTGCAGCGACACATCCGCATCGATCGCACTGGCCAGCAAGCGCCCGTGGAACGTACGCAGGCTGCGCCCGTCGGTGGTGGTGCCTTCCGGGAACATCAGCAGCGGGTGCTGTTGCTCCAGATGACGGGTCATCTGCTTGCGGATCAACTGGCTGTCGCCCGAGCCCCGGCGGATAAACAAGCTGCCAGCCTTGGCCGCCAACCAACCTGCCACCGGCCAGGTGCGCACTTCGGCCTTGGACAGGAATGACATCGGCGCCACGGCGCCGAGCAGCGGAATATCGGTCCAGGACACGTGATTGCTCACCCACAGCATCGGCGTTTGCGGCAACTCGCCGTGCACCGTCACGCGAAAGGGCAGGGCGTTGGTCAGCCGCGCCATAAAGAACCGCGACCAACGCTGGCGCCGCACCATTGAATTGGCGATGCCCAGACGCTCGAACACCCCAAACACACTGGCCATGCTCAAGCCCAGCGCCACCACCACCAGCACGCGGGCAATACGCCCGTAAACCCGCAGGCGGCTCATCACATTGCAGCCTTGAAGTGGCGCGCGTAACGCGGGCACAGCTCATCGCGCTTGAGCAGGATGAACACGTCGGCCACCTGGAAATCTTCATCCCAGCACGGCTCGCCGCAAATCTTCGCACCCAGGCGCATGTAGGCCTTGAGCAACGGCGGCATCTCCGCGATCACGTTGGACGGCAGGTCCAGCGCGGGCAGCGGTTTTTTCGGTTCGGCGCGCAGGTGTTCGTTGCACAGGTAGCGTTCGCGCAGGCGCTGCATGATCGCGTGGGCCTGGATCCCGCCGTCGTGCATCGGGATGCTCGCGCAGCCCATCAGGTAGCTGTAGCCACCCTGGTTGAGCACCTCGGCCAACTCGCCCCACAACACCGCGATAGTGCCGCCGTTGCGGTAGGCCGGGTCGACGCAGGTGCGGCCGATCTCCAGGATCGGGCCCTGCAGGTGGAGCAAGCCATGTAGGCTGAATTCTTCTTCGCTGTAGAACCGGCCCAGGGTGCTGGCGGCCTGGTGGTCCAACAAACGGGTGGTGGCCACCAGTCGACCGCTGTTCAAGTCCCGCACACCGATGTGGCTGCAGTGAACATCATAGTCATCCATGTCCAGGCCCAGTTCCGCGCCTTTCAGCTTGGCGTTGAACTCGCCGCTGAACACGTTGAACCGCAGGGCCTGTGCTTCCTGCAACGCCTGCGCGCCAACCAGGCGTTCGGCTTGCAGACGGCGTTCATTGCCGGTGTCGCTGATGCGGGCGATCTGAGTCATGGCGAATCTCCGAGTGCCAGCCACCTTTCGGCCGGTCGACTTGTTTGTCCAAACTCAGGCTATGTAGGCTCGGTGTCATCTCCATGAAGTTATGGTGACGCTTGGATGACAGGCCTTGTGTAGCAAATCTGTCATCACCCTCGGCTAGGCTCGCGGGCACGAATGCCCCCCTTGAGTCTGCGTCCATGGTCAGAGGCTTGTTGTGTGTTGCCCTGCTGTTCGTCACCGTCACCGCCCATGCCGACACCTGGCCTGACAAGGACTGGGCCAAGGGCACACCGCTCGAAGGCCCGGCTGTCGACGCCCTCAATGCCTACGCTTTCCCAGCGCGTGACGACACCACCCGCAAAGGCATCCGCACCGACGCGCTGTTGGTGATCCGCGATGGCGTGATCATTTATGAACGCTACGGCGCACCCACCACCGCCAGCACGCCGCACCTGACCTGGTCGGTCAGCAAAAGCCTGATGGCTACGGTGCTCGGCGTGGCCTACGGTGAAAGCCGTTTCAAACTCACCGACCCCGCCGCGCGCTTTTACCCGCCGATGAAACAGCACCCCAAGGTGACCATGGCTGACTTGCTGCACTGGGCCTCGGGCCTGGACTGGCAGGAAGACTACGAATACGCGCCGCTGAAATCCTCGGTGGTGGCGATGCTCTACACCCGAGGCCGTGGCGATATGGCGGACTTTGCCGCTGACACCGACGCGGCGGCTGAGCCGGGCCGGGCGTTCCGGTACTCCAGCGGCGACACCAACATCCTCTCCGCCGCCCTCAAAGGCATGCTCGGCCACAAGGCTTATATGAGTTACCCGTGGGATGCGCTGTTCAAGCCGTTAGGTATTCGCAACGCCACCTGGGAAACCGACGCCGACGAAACCTTCGTCGCCTCGTCCTACGCCTACCTCACCGCCCGCGACCTGGCGCGGGTCGGCTTGCTGATGGCGCGTGACGGGCGTTGGGGCGATCAGCAGTTGCTGCCTAAAGACTGGGTCGCCTTCAACCGCCAGCCGTTCGACAACTACAAGGTCGGCCAGGACGAAGCGGCGCCGGGTGGTCATTGGTGGCTTAACAAAGGCGAACCGCGCCCCTGGCCCGACGCCCCCGCCGACACCTTCGCCGCCCTCGGCCACTGGGGCCAAGCGCTGTACGTGATGCCCGACGAACAGTTAGTGATCGTGCGCTACGGCGATGACCGCGACGGCAGCTATCGCCATAACGAACTGCTCAAGCGCGTGCTGGCGGCGGTGCAACCATGATCCGCCGTCGGCCGTTTACCAGCCTGTTCCTGCTGCTGTTGCTCGCCCTGCTGGGGTGGATCTGGCACGAGCGCGTCAACCTGCAAGCCTTCCCCGACATCATCGCGGCGTACGCGGCCAAGGAATATTGTTCGTGCCGGTATGTGGAGAACAATCCGGCGGCGTATTGCCGGGGGTATGTGAAGCAGTACGTGCCGACGAGTGCGTTCAGCGATAACCCGGAGCGCAGTGAGGTGACGGCGAGTGGGCTGGGGAGGACGCACACGGCGAGGTGGCTTGGCGACCGCCAAGGCTGTCGCTTATCCCCCTGAGGTTCCACAGGGTGGAACCACCTTTGATTGTCCTTGCGCCCACATCGCGGTTAGCTGGCGATGTGCAGCAAACAAGAACGGGAATACCCGCCTGCGAGGAGAATCACCATGCGCCCCCACCAGCACATACTGGATTGGCTCAGCGACGTTGCCGGCGACTTGCGCGCCGTGCGCCACGACATTCACGCCCATCCTGAACTCGGTTTTGAAGAGAACCGTACCTCGGCCCTGGTTGCGCAGTCCTTGAGGGAATGGGGTTACGAGGTGCACACCGGCATCGGCAAGACGGGCGTAGTCGGTGTCATGCGCAATGGCAGCAGCTCACGCACCCTGGGCATCCGCGCTGATATGGACGCGTTGCCCATCATCGAAAATACCGGAGCGGCCTACACCAGCCAGCACGCCGGTTGCATGCACGCCTGCGGCCATGACGGCCATACCACCATGTTGCTCGGCGCTGCCCGCTACCTGGCGGCCACGCGGCAATTCGACGGTACGTTGAACCTGATTTTCCAGCCCGCTGAAGAAGGCCAGGGTGGCGCCGAAGCCATGTTGGCCGATGGTTTGCTGGAGCGTTTTCCCTGTGACGCCCTGTTCGGCATGCACAATATGCCGGGCTTGCCGGCCGGGCACCTGGGGTTGAGAATCGGGCCGATGATGGCGTCCCAGGACTTGCTCACCGTGACCCTCGAAGGCGTCGGCGGCCACGGTTCCATGCCGCATCTGACGGTGGACCCACTGGTGGCGGCGGCGAGTCTGGTCATGGCGTTGCAGACCGTGGTGGCGCGCAATATCGACACCCAGGAAGCGGCCGTGGTCACGGTCGGAGCCCTTCAGGCGGGCCAGGCGGCCAATGTGATTCCCCAGCAGGCGCTGTTGCGTCTGAGCCTGCGCGCGCTCAACCCCAAGGTGCGCGAACAAATGCTGGAACGCGTGTTCGCCATCATCCACACCCAGGCCGCCAGCTTTGGCTGCACCGTGCAGATCGAACACCGCCCGGCCTATCCGGTGCTGGTCAATCACGCCGAAGAAACCGAGTTTGCCCGCCAGGTCGGCATCGCCTTGCTCGGCGCCGATGCGGTGGACGGTAACACCCGCACGCTGATGGGCAGCGAAGACTTCGCCTGGATGCTGCAACGCTGCCCCGGCAGCTATCTGTTCATCGGCAATGGCGTGTCGCGGCCGATGGTGCATAACCCCGCCTATGACTTCAACGACAACATCCTGCTGACTGGCTCCGCCTATTGGGGCGCGCTGGCCGAGAGCTGGCTCAAGCCTGCCTGACGACCGTCTTTTTCTGCCGCTGGACCCTTTCCCTCGATCGGTTGAATGGAGTGTTCCTCATGCAGACTGCAAAACCAGGTGTGTCCCGCACCCGCCAAGTGGTGGCGGCCGTCATCGGCAATGCGCTGGAATGGTATGACTTCATTGTCTACGGCTTTCTGGCGAGCATCATTGCCCGTCAGTTTTTTCCTTCGGATGACGAGTACGCCTCGCTGCTGATGGCCTTGGCCACTTTTGGTGTGGGTTTTTTCATGCGTCCTGTGGGGGGCATCCTGCTGGGGATCTATTCCGACCGTAAGGGCCGCAAGGCGGCGATGCAGTTGATTATCCGGCTGATGACCGTGTCCATCGCATTGATTGCGTTCGCGCCCAACTACGCCGCTATCGGTATGGGGGCACCGATGTTGATCGTGGTGGCGCGCATGCTTCAAGGCTTCGCCACCGGCGGTGAATACGCGAGCGCCACAGCGTTTCTGGTGGAAAGCGCTCCGGCCCATCGCAAGGGCTTATATGGCTCCTGGCAATTGGTAGGGCAATGCCTGGCCGTGTTCGGCGGCGCAGCGATGGTGGCGGCGGTCACGCATTTCTTTTCGCCGCAAACCCTCGACCTGTGGGGGTGGCGCCTGCCGTTCGTGTTCGGTTTGCTGATTGGCCCGGTGGGCCTGTGGATTCGTCGGCACATGGAGGATCCAGAGGAGTTCATCGAGGCACGCAAACAGGCGACCGGCCCGGCGCCGAGCCTGATGCAGGTTGTACGCGAGCACAGACGCAGCATCCTCGTATCCATGGGCCTGGCCTGTGGTGCGACGGTGTCGTTCTATGTGGTGCTGGTGAACATGCCGACCTTTGCCCACAAAAGCCTTGGTTTGCCGCTGGACCAGGTATTGATGGTGCAGATGTTTGCGGTGGCGCTGATGACCGTGGTGATTCCGCTGTCCGGGCTGCTCTCGGATCGCCTGGGGCGGCGGCCGGTGTTGATGGCATTCACCCTCGCATTCTTCGTCATGGTTTATCCGCTGTACGTGTGGGTCGCCGCCGCACCGTCCATCGAGCGGCTGCTGGTGATGCAGGTGCTGCTGTGTACGGCTATCGGTGGTTTTTTCGGGCCGGCACCGACGGCATTGGCTGAGCAGTTTCCCATCGAAGTGCGCTCGACCGGCGTGTCGGTCGCCTATAACGTGGCGGTCATGGTGTTCGGCGGTTTCGCGCCGTTGATCGTCACTTGGCTGACCAAAGTACTGGGCACGCCAGTCGCGCCATCCTTCTATGTCTTGTTCGCTTGCGTGCTGACGCTGCTGGGCACTTACTGCATGCATGAGGCACCGCGGGCCAAGCAACCGCTGCCGTTTTCCAAAGAGGTGAAGCCTTGAGTATTGTTGATTGGGATGCCACCGAACTGTCGCGGGCGATTCATGGGCGTGAGGTGTCGTGCGAAGAAGTGATGCAGGCTTACCTGGCGCAGATCCAGCGCTTCAACCCAGGTGTGAACGCGCTGGTGTCGCTACGTGATGCCGATGACGTTCTGGCCGAGGCGCGCGAATGTGATCGCGAGTTGGACCAAGGCAAGTCCCGCGGCTGGATGCACGGCATGCCCCAGGCGATAAAGGACCTGGCGGCGACCAAAGGCTTGCGTACGACGCTGGGGTCGCCCTTGTTCGCCGAGCACGTGCCCACCGAAGACGCCATCAGCGTGGCGCGGGTACGGGCCAGTGGCGCGATCATCATCGGCAAGAGCAATGTGCCGGAATTCGGCTTGGGCTCGCAGACCTACAACACTCTGTTCGGTACCACCGGCAATGCCTATGACCCCGGCCTGGTCGCTGGCGGCAGCAGTGGCGGGGCGGCGGTGGCCCTGGCGCTGCGTATGCTGCCGGTGGCCGATGGCAGCGACATGATGGGCTCGCTGCGCAACCCGGCGGCGTTCAACAATGTGTTTGGCTTGCGTCCGTCGCAAGGCCGTGTACCTCACGGGCCTATGCCTGAAGTGTTCGTGCAACAGCTAGGCACCGAAGGCCCAATGGGCCGCAGCGTGACGGACGTGGCGCGGTTGCTGGGCATCCAGGCGGGTTACGACCCTCGGGTGCCGTTGTCGTCCAAGGAAGATCCGGCGGTGTTCGATCAACCCTTGCAGCGTGACTTCAAGGGGGCACGCCTGGGTTGGCTGGGGGATTACAACGGCTATCTGCCGATGGACGACGGTGTACTGAGCCTGTGCGAATCGGCCCTTGGCGATTTCACCGCGCTGGGGTGCACAGTGGAAAGCTGTCAGCCGGACTTTTCCATGGCGCGGCTGTGGCGCAGCTGGTTGGTGCATCGCCACTGGCTGGTGCACGGCAACCTCGGCGCGGCCTATGCCAACCCCAAAAAGCGTGCGTTGCTCAAGCCTGAAGCACAATGGGAGGTGGAGGGCGGCCTGGGGTTGACGGCCCAGCAGGTGTACCAGGCGTCGGTGGATCGCAGTGAGTGGTATCGCGCCCTCGCCAAACTGTTCGAGCATTACGATTTCCTGCTGTTACCGACGGCCCAAGTGTTCCCTTTCGAGGCACAACAACCCTGGCCGCGCCTCGTCGGCGGGCGCGAAATGGACACCTATCACCGCTGGATGGAAGTGGTGATAGGCCCGACCCTGGCGGGGCTGCCGAGCATGAGCATCCCGGTGGGCTTCAACCCCCAGGGCCTGCCCATGGGCCTGCAGATCATCGGCCCGGCCCAGGCGGATCGGGCAGTGCTGCAACTGGCCTATGCTCATGAACAGCTGACGCAATGGGTGCAGCGTCGGCCGCCGACGTGCCTTGAATCGACGGGTTGAGCCGCGACCGGGCCTGTATCTTGCTGTGAACAATGATCATCCATCGGCAACAGGGAGATCGAACATGGAGACAGGCACCGTACGCTCGGTCGAGCGCGCACTGGCAATCGTCGAGTTGCTGGGCGAGCATCAGGCCCTGGGGCTGGAGGAGTTGCATTACCTCACCCGCCTGCCCAAGGCCACAGTGTCGCGCATGTTGCTGACGTTGCAGGAGCAGGGTTGGGTCTATCGCGGCTTGAGCGATCGCCGTTACCGCCTGCGCGCCCAGCGCCTGTTCGGTGACACCCAGCAACGCTTCAAACGCCAGGTGGTGGAAAGTGCAGCGCCCTGGCTGCTGGAACTCAGCGAGCGCACCGGGCTGGTGGTGGATTTGTCCTGTTTTGATGGCGAGCGCCTGGAGGTCATGGAAAGCGCGATCCCCAGTGTGTTGCGCAAACTCTACCCGAACAATTGCCAGATCGTCGGCCAGCACGCCAGCCTGTTTCATTCTGCTATGGGCAAGGCCTGCCTGACCCAATTGCCGGCCGAAGAGGTTCAACGTTTGGCGGGCCGCGACCAGGTGGCGGCGGACGAGCAATACCAGGCCTGCGAACAAACCCAGCATCAGGGCTTCGGCCAGCGCACCGAGGGGTATTGGGAATACCCGGTGCGCCTGCCGTTTCTGATTCGTGCCGTGGCCTTGCCGGTGCGCGCCAATGGGCGCCTGGTTGGCAGCATGGCGTTGCATTGGCCGATGCATCAGGCGCCGGTTGAGCGGGTGTTGAACCTGCACATGGCCAGCCTGGAAGAGACGGTGCGCGAAGTGCAGCGCGCATTGGCGTAACCCTCGCGATCCGGTTAAGGTTCGTTCAGGTTTTTCGCCCCACGAGTCTTCAATGTTCAACGCTTCTGTGATCAAACCCCTGGCTTTCGCTCTGTTGGCCGCCGCCGCTGTGCCTGCCCATGCCGACTGGTACCTGGATAACGAGTCCTCGCGCCTCTCTTTCGTCACCACCAAGAACACCGAGATTGCCGAGGTGCAGCGCTTCCTGGTGCTGCACGGCAAGGTCGACAGCAAAGGCGCGGCGCAACTGGAAGTGGAGCTGGAGTCGGTCAACAGTGGCGTCCCGCTGCGCGATGAGCGCATGCGCAATCAGCTGTTCGAGATCAAGACGTTCCCCGAGGCGCTGATCAACGCGCAAATCAACCTGCAACCCATCAACGACCTGGCGCCCGGTGCGCAGCTTGAATTGCGCCTGCCGTTATCCGTGACGCTGCACGGCAAGACCCAGACCTACAGCGCCGAGCTGCTGGCCACGCGCCTGGATGACCGGCGTTTCCAAGTGGTCACCCTGGAGCCGCTGGTGGTGCATGCCGAGGACTTCGACCTGGCGCCGGGGGTGGCCGTGCTGCGTAAAGCGGCGGGGCTCAAGTCGATCAGTCTGTCGGTGCCGGTGGGTGCGGTGCTGATCTTTACGGCGCGCTGACGTGAGTGGCGCGGTGTTCCCGTGGCGCAGCGCCAACCGTTTCGAGTTGTTGATCGACGGGCCGAGTTTTTTCCCGCAGATGCTGGTGGGTATCGCCCGCGCCGAGCGGCAAGTCGAGTTGGAGTTGTACCTGGTGGAAGCCGGCGCCTGCGCCGAGGCCATGGTGCAGGCGCTGGTGCTGGCCGCCGAGCGTGGCGTGCAGGTGCGTTGCCTGTTCGATGACTACGGCAGCCTGGCGTTTACCCTCGGGCTGCGTAAGCGGTTGACCGATGCCGGTGTCGAGCTACGTTTCTACAATCGCCTGCGCTGGCGCCGCTGGATGCGCAACCTGTACCGCGACCATCGCAAACTGCTGTTGATCGACCAGGACATGGCCTTTGTCGGCGGCACCGGCGTGACCGATGAATTCTGGACGCCGGGCAACGACAGCGCCGACTGGCACGAAGTGATGGTGCAGATCAGCGGCCCGTTGGTGCAGGACTGGCAAGCATTGTTCGACCGCCAATGGCACGCCAACAACGCGCGCCGTGCGTGGAAACCCGCCACCCATTTCGGCTTGCCACGTTTGCCCAGGATGCCCGCCACCGGACCGGGTCTGGGTCGTGTGGCCTATGCCGATGCCCGCCAGCACCGGGACATTTTGCAATCGCTGATCCGGGCCTTGAACAGCAGCAAGACGCGCATCTGGCTGGCGACTCCGTACTTCCTGCCGACCTGGGGTGTGCGTCGTGCTCTGCGCCGTGCGGCGGGGCGGGGTGTGGAGGTGCGTTTGCTGCTCACCGGCCCGCGCACCGATCACCCGTCCGTGCGCTATGCCGGGCACCGCTATTACCCGCGCTTGCTGCGCTCGGGCGTGCAGATTTTCGAATATCAGCCGTGCTTCCTGCACCTGAAGATGGTGCTGGTGGATGACTGGGTCAGTGTGGGCTCGTGCAACTTCGACCACTGGAACCTGCGCTTCAACCTGGATGCCAACCTGGAAGCGTTGGACCCTGAATTGACGCGGGCGGTGGCGGGCAGTTTCGAGCGGGATTTCGCGCAAAGCCAGGCGGTGAGCCTGGAGGCGTGGAAGTCGCGACCGTTGTGGCGGCGGGTGAAGCAGCGGGTGTGGGGGTGGATTGATCGGTTGGTGGTGAACCTGCTGGATAGACGCGGCTAGCCAGTCCACTGGGAGGCAAATGTGGGAGGGGGCTTACCCCCTCCCACATGTCTACAGCAGTTCGAAGGTCTGCTGCTGTACGTCCTGGGAATCCAACCCGATCTGCACATTGAACTCGCCTGGCTCCGCCGCGTACTTGAGCTGGGTGTTGTAGAACTTCAAGTCTTCCTCGGTGATGGTGAAGTGCAGGGTGCGCTCTTCACCGGCCTTGAGCATGACCTTCTGGAAGTTCTTCAGCTCCTTGATCGGGCGGATCATCGAACCGGCCACGTCCTGGATGTACAGCTGCACCACGGTTTCGCCATCCACCTTGCCGGTGTTTTTCAGCGTCACGCTGGCGTCCAGCTTGCCGGTCTTGTTCAGGGTGGTGGATGACAGCGCCATGTCCGACAGGCCGAACGTGGTGTAGCTCAAGCCATAGCCAAACGGGAACAGTGGGCCGGTGGTGTCATCGAAATACTGCGAGGTGTAGTTGCCCGGCTTGCCTGGGGTGAATGGCCGGCCAATGGTCAGGTGGTTGTAGTAGGTGGGAATCTGCCCCACCGAACGTGGGAAGGTGATCGGCAGCTTGCCCGACGGGTTGTAGTCACCGAACAGCACGTCGGCGATGGCGTTGCCACCTTCGGTGCCGGCGAACCAGGTTTCCAGGATGGCGTCGGCCTGTTGGTTCTCTTCAAGGATCGACAGCGGGCGACCGTTCATCAGCACCAATACCAGCGGCTTGCCGGTGGCTTTGAGGGCCTTGATCAGGTCGCGCTGGCTTTGCGGGATGTTCAGGTCGGTGCGGCTGGACGACTCGTGGGACATGCCACGGGATTCGCCCACGGCGGCTACCACCACATCGGCATCCTTGGCAGCCTTGACGGCCTCGTCGATCATCACCTGGGCTGGGCGGGTGTCATCCACCACTTCCGGCGCATCGAAGTTGAGGAAGTTCAGGTAGTCGACCACCGCCTTGTCGTTGGTGATGTTGGCGCCACGGGCATAGATGATCTTGCCTTTTTCGCCGATCACCGCGTTCATGCCGTCGAGCAGGGTCACCGATTGCTCGGGTTTGCCGGCGGCGGCCCAGCTACCCATCATGTCGATTGGCGCCTTGGCCAACGGGCCGACCAGGGCGATGGTCGCGGATTTTTTCAGCGGCAGGGTGTTGTCCTGGTTTTTCAGCAACACCAGGCTGCGACGTGCGATATCGCGCGCGTCGCTGCGATGCAGGCGGCTTTCGGCGTAGGTGTCGGCCGGGTCATCCTCGGCCTTGCCGATGCGCAGGTACGGGTCCTTGAACAGGCCCATGTCGTACTTGGCGCCGAGCACTTCGCGCACGGCGTTGTCGATGTCGCTCTGTTCGATTTCGCCGGACTTGAGCAGGCCGGGCAATTCCTTGCCGTACAGCGAGTCGTTCATGCTCATGTCGATGCCGGCCTTGATCGCCAGCTTGGCGGCTTCACGCCCGTCCTTGGCCACGCCGTGCTTGATCAGCTCGAAGATCGCGCCATGGTCGCTCACGGCCAGGCCCTTGAAGCCCCAGTCCTTGCGCAGCAGGTCGTTCATCAGCCAGGTGTTGGCGGTGGCGGGCACGCCGTTGATCGAGTTCAGCGCCACCATCACGCCGCCGGAACCGGCCTTGATCGCCGCGTGGTACGGCGGCAGGTAGTCCTGGTACATCTTGACCGGGCTCATGTCGACCACGTTGTAGTCGCGGCCGCCTTCCACCGCGCCGTACAGGGCGAAGTGCTTGACGCTGGCCATGATGCTGTCGGCATTCGCCGGGCTCACACCCTGGAAGGCCTTGACCATCACTTCGGCAATGCGCGAGACCAGGTAGGTGTCTTCGCCGAAGCCTTCGGAGGTGCGGCCCCAGCGCGGGTCGCGGGAGATGTCGACCATCGGCGCGAAGGTGATGTCGAGGCTGTCGGCGGCGGCTTCCTGGGCGGCGATGCGCCCGGAGCGGCCGATGGCGTCCATGTCCCAGCTGGAGGCCAGGGCCAGGCTGATCGGGAAGATGGTGCGGTGGCCGTGGATTACGTCATAGGCGAAGAACATCGGGATCTTCAAGCGGCTGCGCATGGCCGCGTCCTGCATCGGACGGTTTTCCGGACGGGTGATGGAGTTGAACGTGCCACCGATGCGGCCGGCGGCGATTTCCTTGCGGATCAGCTCGCGGGGCATTTCGGGGCCGATGCTGATCAGGCGCAATTGGCCGATCTTCTCATCGAGGGTCATCTGCTTGAGCAGGTCGCTGACGAAGGCGTCCTTGTCCTTGAGCGCAGCAGGCTTTGTTTCTGCCCAGACGGGGTGGGTGGCCAGCGTGGCAACAAGGCCGAGCAAACACAGCTTCTTCATGAATATCCTTTTTCGGCTCACTGCACAGCGAAAATGCGCTGTTCTGCCAAAATGTGGGGAACGTATGTTGTTGTTCGAGTGTTATACCGACAAATGCCGCACACTTCGGAACTCTTATTAGCGGTGGGCATCTTTTTAGCTGATTGATTCGATGCAATCCAGTCGTGGCAACGGATTATGCCTTACCGGTGCCCAATTCCATCAAGGTTCGCCAGGAGAAACACCATGCAAGCAGCACAAGGTTATCGCTGGGGCTTGAAAGCCGCGGTTCTGCTATTGATCGGCACGGTGCTCAGCGGTTGCGGCATCAACAACATCCCGACCCTGGACGAACAGGCCAAGGCTGCCTGGGGCCAGGTGCAGAACCAGTACCAGCGCCGCGCCGACCTGATCCCCAACCTGGTGGAAGTGGTCAAGGGCTATGCCGCCCATGAGCAGGACACCCTCACCGCCGTGATCGAAGCGCGGGCCAAGGCCACTTCGATCCAGGTGGACGCCAGCACCCTCGACAACCCGGAAAAACTCAAGCAGTTCCAGCAAGCCCAGGACGGCTTGAGCGGTGCACTCAGCCGTTTGATGGTGGTGTCCGAGCGTTACCCGGACCTGAAAGCCAACCAGAACTTCCTGGCCCTGCAATCCCAACTTGAAGGCACCGAAAACCGTATCGCCGTGGCCCGCCGCGATTTCATCCAGGCGGTGCAGGCCTACAACACCGAGATCCGCACCTTCCCGGGCCGTCTGTGGCACAGCGTGATGTACAGCGACTTGCCGGTTCGCGCCACGTTTGAAGCCACCAGTGCCGATGCCGATAAAGCGCCGCAAGTGAAGTTCAAATAAGGCCGCGCTGAGGTGTCGATGCGTTTATTACGGATAGGCCTGGCACTGTGGCTGTTGGCCTGCGTGGGCGTGGCCCAGGCGGCGCTGACCTTCCCGGCGCTGACCGGGCGGGTGGTGGACAACGCCCAGATGCTCGACCCGGCCACGCGCCAGCAACTCACTCAGCAGTTGCAGGTGCTGGAACAGACCTCCGGCGACCAGATCGTGGTGGTCACCGTGCCCGACCTGCAAGGCGTGCCGATTGAGGACTTCGGTTATCAGTTGGGCCGCGAGTGGGGCATCGGCCAGAAGGGCAAGGACAACGGCGCGCTGTTGATCGTCGCCCGCGATGAGCGCAAATTGCGCATCGAAGTCGGCTACGGCCTGGAAGGTGTGCTCACCGATGCGCAGTCGTGGGTGATCATCAACCAGGTGATTGCACCCAAGTTCAAGGCCGGCAACTTCAGCCAGGGCATCAGCGACGGCGTGGCGGCGATGATTCAGGTGGTGGGCGGCGAACCGCTGGCCGTGCCGGCCCATGTGGCGGACGCCAACTTTGCCAAGGATAATCCCGGGTTTTCCATCGGTCTGTTTATCCTGCTGATCGGCGTGTTGTGGCTGTGCAATCGCTTGGGCCTGCCGGTGGGTGCGATCCTGCTGGCGATTCTCAGCAGCAGCGGCCGTGGCGGTGGTGGCGGGGGCGGCGGCGGTGGTTTCCGCGGCGGCGGGGGCGGCTTTGGCGGTGGCGGGGCTTCAGGCGGCTGGTGATGATAATAATGAGAGAGCAAGCACAACCATGGCATTACTGACTGAACACGAGCAGCGCCAGGTCGCGCAAGCGATCGCCCGGGTGGAAAAGACCACCGACGCGGAACTGGTGACCGTGCTGGCCGCCCGCGCCGATGACTACGCCTACATCCCGCTGTTGTGGGCTAGCCTGATCGCGCTGGTAGTGCCGGGTGTGGTGCATTACCTGTCGGGCTACCTGACCATGTACACCTTGCTGCTGGCGCAATGGGCGACCTTCATTGTGCTGTGCCTGGTGTTCCGCTTGCCCAAGGTGACGACACGGTTGATCCCGCGTTCGGTGCGCCACTGGCGCGCGTCCAACCTGGCGCGACGCCAGTTCCTGGAGCAGAACCTGCATCACACCCTGGGCAGCACCGGTGTGCTGATTTTCGTCAGCGAGGCCGAGCGGTATGTGGAGATCCTGGTGGATGACGGCATTTCCAGTCGCCTGGATGACAGCAACTGGGATGGGATCGTCAAGGCGTTTACCCAGCAGGTGAAGCAGGGGCAGACGTTGGCGGGGTTTGTGGCGTGTATCGAGGCGTGCGGTGAGTTGCTCAAGGTGCATGTGCCTGTCACCCAAACCCGTAACGAACTGCCCAATCGCCTGGTCGTACTCGAATAAAAGACTCAACACTGGGCAAAAAAATGTGGGAGGGGCGGTGTTCCATCCAATGACCACTGATCAAATAACCCCGTGCTCTGAATCACTATCCCCCCTAAAATGCCCGGCATTCCCTGCCCGAGGCGTTTTTGTTCATGTCTGTCACTGCTCAACCGGATCATCATGCCCAGTTCATCGAACTGCTGAGCGCAAGCCTCGCGCAGAGTGCCTTTATCAAACTGGTGCTGGCCAAATACGTCGGTAACGAGGCTGAGTTGCAGCGGCTGATCATCAAGCCGGTAACGGTCAAGGAGCAGCCGTGCCTGTCCTTCGTCTATCGCTACAAGACCCGCGATATCACCAAGAACTTCCCGGTGGCCGAGGGAGTGGCAACGATTGCCGAGCTACTGCCGGCATCGTTCAAGAACGCCCATCTGCTGTCGCTGAGCGACGAAGCGCAGCTGGAATACAGCAAGAAGAACAAAAGCTCGTTGTTCAAAAGCAAGCCGCAGCAACTGCGCGAAGCGCCATCGGCTGAGCATAACCGCGAGAAAAACCGCTTCCTCGACCTGAGCCGGCCGTTCCTCGCTGACCTGGGCGTGACCGACGCCAAGCAGGCGCTGATCCCGTCGATGTCGCGCAAGTGGAAACAGATCAACAAGTTCATCGAGGTGTTCAGCCATGCGCTGACCTCGTCACCGCTGAAGCTGGACCAGCCGGTGCGCGTCGCCGACTTTGGCTCGGGCAAGGGCTACCTGACGTTCGCCATCCACGACTACCTGCGTAACACCCTCAAGGCCGAGGGCGAAGTGACCGGCGTTGAATTGCGCGAAGACATGGTGACCCTGTGCAACGCCGCCGCCGCCCGCCTGGAGCACCCGGGGCTGGTGTTCAAATGTGGCGACGTGCGCAGCGTGGCGCCCAGCGAACTGGACGTGATGATCGCCCTGCATGCCTGCGACATTGCCACGGACTACGCGATCCACACCGGCATCCGCTCCGGCGCGTCGATCATCATGTGCTCGCCGTGCTGCCACAAGCAGATCCGCCTGCAAATCCAGAGTCCGGTACTGCTCAAGCCGATGCTGCAATACGGCCTGCACCTGGGGCAGCAGGCGGAAATGGTCACCGACAGTTTGCGTGCGTTGTTCCTCGAAGCCTGTGGTTATGAGACCAAGGTGTTCGAGTTCATCTCGTTGGAGCACACCAACAAGAACAAGATGATCCTGGCCGTGAAGCGCGCAGAGCCGCTGGACAACGCGCAGTTGCTGGAAAAAATCCAGGAGCTGAAGGCGTTCTACCACATCACCGAACACTGCCTGGAAACCCTGCTGCGCGCGGATGGTTACCTGGCCTGATCGGCCAATGCTACGGGCGCAGGCTGCACCGCCGTCTTGCGCCCCAGCATCACCGTCACGATCACCCCGCACGCGAACACCCAGGTAATCGGCTCGATGTGTTCTCCAAAGAACAACGCCGAAAACGCGATGGTGAAGAAGATCTGCAACAGCTGGATCTGGCTGACCCGCGCAATCCCGCCCATGGCCAACCCGGCGTACCAGGCAAAGAACCCCAGGAACTGCGAGAACAGCGACACATAGCCAAATGCCCACCATGCGCGCATCGAAATCGCGCCTTGATGTTGTGCCGTCAGGTACCACACCTGGCCGATCAGCACCGGTGTCGACAGCACCAGCGCCCAGCAGATCACCTGCCAGCCGCCCATCTCCTTGGCCAATCGTCCGCCTTCGGCATACCCCAGGCCGCCCACCGCAATTGCACCGAGCATCAGCAAATCACCGGCCTGGATACTGCCGGCGCCGGTGATCAAGGCGTAACTCAACACCAGGCCACTGCCCAGTGCCGCGCAGGCCCAGAAGGCTTTCGATGGCCGCTCATGGGACAACCACGCCGCATACAGCGCCACGCACAGCGGTTGCAGGCCGTTGACCAATGCGCCGTGGGATGCCGGCAAGGTCTGCATGGCCCAGGCCGACAGCACCGGGAAACCGAGAATCACCCCCGCGATCACCAGGCACAACCCACGCACCTGGCGCCAGGTGGGCCAGCGTTCGCGACGCCACAGCAACAGCGCCGCCGCCGGGATCGCCGCAAACAGTGCGCGGCCCAGGCCGTTGAGCAACGGGTGGATTTCCTGCACCACGATGCGGGTGAAGGGCAGGGTCAGGCTGAAGATGATGACGCCCAGCAGGCCGAGGGCCATGCCGGTGTTTTCGCGCGAGCTCATGGGGCAACCAAAACGAGAGGGCTTCAAGGGAAGCCCATCTAGCCACATCCCCCGTCGGTTGCGGGCCTACAGCTGGGTGCGGATTTATCCGTACAGTTTTTCAGAAGAAGCGCGTGATGCTGATCTTGGCGTTGCGGCCTTGGCTGTAGACACCTTCACCGCTGAGTGCCGGTTGGTAGAAGCGGTTGAACAGGTTATCGACGGTGAAGTTGATCTCGGTGCCCTTGAGACCGGCCTGCTGCGGTTTCCAATTGGCGAACAGGCCTTGTGTGTCGTAGCTGGCGTTCTCCGTCTGGTCGTAGATAAAGTCGCCGATGCTGGAGTTCAAACCGCCCGCGTAAATATCGGTGGGCACGCGATCGGTCTTGCGTACGAACTGGCCCTGCCAGCCCACCTGCGCGTCCCAACTCGGGATCTTGGTACCCAGCACCACCACCCATTTGGCCGGTGGGATGTCCCGCGCCCACACGTGCAGGTTGGTCGCCCAGGGGTTGGTGTAGGGGTTGTCGCGCTTGCCTGTGGCCCAGGAGTAAGTCAGGGAGCCGAACAGGTAGGTCGAGTCGTAGTAGCTTTCCAGCTCGACGCCCTTGATGGTCATGCCGCCCACATTGCGATAGTTGGTCCTGGACGCCGCGTCACTGCATACCGCATCGATACTGCCGGATACTGTCAGTTGCCGTTCGCAGCCGACGCCGGTGGCTTTCATGATCTCGTCTTCAATACGGTTGTGGAACAGCGTGGTGCGCAGTTGCAGGTTGTCCTCGCGGGTGAAGAGCCCCGAGAAGTTAGTGACGTTGCCTGCGGTAATCGCCGTAATGCGCTCCGGGTCGAGGTTCAGGCTGGTGGCGCTGCGGGTGCTGAGGGCGCCTTGGACTTCGTACTGTTCATCGATCACTGGCGCGCGCCAGGTGCGGTTCCAACTGGCGAAGAAGGCCACATCCGGGGTTACGTTCCAGAACGCGGCGAGGCGTGGCGACCAGCCGGTGTAGGTGCGGTCGCTGTAGTCGTGACCCACTTTCGGGTCCGGGTTGCTGTAGTACGGCGCATCGTTGGCTTCGCCGCGATTGCGCACATGGTCGTAGCGCAGGGACGGCGTGAGGGTCACGTCGCCCAGGGTAATCGCGTCCTGGATGTAGAACGCGTTGCTATCGACCTTGCCGTGGGGCATGAAATACGGCTGGAAATGCCCATAGTTGTATCTGGCAGTGTTGTAGGTCGCACCTGGCATCCAGCTTTCGGTTTCGCGCTTGTGCTTGCGGATCTGTACGCCCGTGGTCACCGCGTGTTCCAACGGGCCGGTGGTCAGCAGGCTGGTATTGCGCAGTTCGAGGATGCGGTCTTTGTAGGACGTATCCATCTTGCGTCCACCGGTCGCCAGGCTAATGACGGCATTCGCGGCGCGCTCATCGGTCTGGTCGGTATTGGACTCCGAGTAGCTCAGCTTCAGGTCGATCAGCGGGTTGTTCAACGGGTGGTACTCGTACTTGCTCGACCAGGTGGTGTCCACCGTGTCGCGGTCGGCCAGAAAGCGTGATACGGCCGTGGCGTAGCCGTAGCGGTCGATGGCCGATTGTGTCGGCGGTGATGGGTAGGACTTTGCCGAGAACGGCGTCATACGCTGGCTTTGGGCGCGCGAGTAAGACAGGCCCATGCTGTGTTCGTCGGTGAAGTACGCGTTGAACTTGAACAGCTTGCCGTCGACATCCTGCGCGCTGTTGGGCAAGCGTTTGGGGTTGATCGGGTATTCATTGCGCGGGTCGGGCGGTGTGCCGGCGAGCTTGAGGTCGCCGCCGTCGCGCTTGGTCAGGTAGGCCAGGCCATCCATGCGGCCGTCGTCGGTGCGGCCGTACACAGCGCCGGTGTAGACCTGCTCGTGGGTGTTGCTGGCGTAGCCGTATTTGACCATCGCCCCGGCGTTGCGCCCGTCCTTGAGAAGGTCGGGTGCGTCCTTGGTGATCATGTTGACCGTGCCGCCAAAACCGCCGTTACCGGTAAATGGCGAGTAAGGGCCTTTCTCCACCTCAATGCTTTTGATCAACTCGGGCTCAATGAAGATAGTGCCTTGTTGATAACGCTCGAACCCGCTTTTGGCCGCACCATCCACGGTCATCGGCACATCTTCGGCATCGCCCATGCCGCGGATGTTCATGGTCTGGCCGCCCGGCTTGGGCGAGCCACCCATGGATACCCCGGGCAGGGTCTGCAACAGCGAAGGAATGTTATCGGGCTGGTAGCGGTCGATATCCGCCTGGCTCAGGGTGGAGCGGCCCACGGTGCTGGAGTCGACCTGGCTACCGGTGCCGATCACGCTCAGTGCATCCAGTTGAACCACGCCGCTATTGGTGGTCTTGGCCTCTTCGGGCCTTACCACATAGGTACTGCCGACCTTGATCAGGGTGAACTCGCCGTTTTTCAGCAGGGTACGAATCGCCGCCTCCGGCGTGAAGTCGCCGTTGAGCGCGGGCGCATGCACGTTCTTGAGCAACTCTTCATCGAACAGCAACTGGATCTGTGCCTGCTGCGCCACCTGGCTCAGGGACGTGGCCAGCGACTGGGCCGGCAGCGTGAAGGGCTCGGCCTGGGCGCTGAGGCTGTACGCCAGGCAGGTGGCGATCAGGGTCGGTCGAAGAAACAGGTGCGAAGCGTGGCAAGGCGCGCGAAACATGAAATCCCCCGGTGTGGCCAAGTGGCCGAAAAGGTGTGCGTATCGAACTCAGACCGGAGGAAGACGGGGCAGCTGAAAAAATCCACACCTGCGAATGCAAAATATTCTCAAATAAGAATCTTGTGAGTTTATTTGCTCGGTTCGATCCTCACGATGCCGTCGGTCGACATCACGGTTTTCACCGGCAGCAAGGCGGGCAAGGCGTTGAGCAGGGCGTCCGGATCATTCACATCCAGATTGCCCGAGACCTTCAGGTGCGCCACGGCGCTGCTGACCTGCAGCGGCGCCTGGGGGCGATACAGGCTCAATTCATCGATCAGGCTGGCCAGCTCGCGGTTGCGAAATGACAGGTGACCGCTGCGCCAGTCGGCGACCTCTTCGGCGGTGAGGGTCTGCTGCTGCACCGTGCCCTTGGCGTAGCTGTAGATCGCACGTTGCCGGGCGCCCAGCAGGGTGATGGGGCTTTTCGCGTCCGGCTCGAAGGCGACTTGGCCATGGGCGACGCTGACCACCAGTTGCTGCTGGCTGCGGCGCACATCGAAGCCAGTGCCGACCACGCGCACATTGGCCTCGCCGGCTTGTACGAACAGCGGCCGTTCCTTGTCGGCGGCCACTTCAATGTACAGCTGGCCCTTGTCCAGGTGCAGGATGCGCTGGTGCGCGGTGAAATCCACGCGTACGCGGGTGTTGGCATTCACATACAAAGTGCTGCCATCGGGCAGGTTGAGGGTGCGCATGCCTTTGGCATGGGCCGCGACCTGGGTGTGATACAGCTCGCGGGGCGCGCCGATATGGGTGGCCAAGACCGCGCACAGCAGAGCAGCGGCCACGGCCAGGGCAGGGCGCCATACCGACGGTTTGCGCTGGGGCAGCGCCACGGGTTTGTTCAGTTGTTGCAACTGGGCCAGGTCTGCCCACAGCTGTTCGAATTCGGCGTAGGCACGGGCATGGGCGGGATCGGCCTGCCAGGCGGCAAAGGCCTTGCGCTCGGCACGCCCGGTTTCACTGCGGTTGCGTGCAAACCAGCTGGCGGCTTGGGCATCGATGGCGTTGCTGTCTTCGATGTCCAGCACGTCGGTGTCGCTCAGGCGGTTCATTCTGGCTGCTCCGTGCCGGGTTCGTGTTGAAGGCGTCGCTTGCAATGCAGCAGGGCAAACGCGATGTGCTTTTCCACCATGCTGGTCGAAATGCCCATGCGCTCGGCGATCTGCGCCTGGCTCAGGCCTTCGAAGCGGTGCAGCATAAGGGCTTCTCGCCTGCGGGGCGAGAGTTCGGCGAGGACTTCTTTCAACTGTTCCAGGCGTTGCAAGCGTTGCGCGGCGGCCATGGGATCGTTTTGCTCGTCGGTGACAGGCTCCGCGTCCATTTCGGCCTGATCAGAGTGGACTGTGTGCCGTACCTTCTGTTTGCGCCAGTGATCACGCAGCAGGTTGCGCGCCATCTGGAACAGAAACGCCCGTGGCTGCTCGACCTTGGCACGGTCGCGGTAGTCCAGCCACTGAGTGAAGACATCCTGGGTCATGTCCGCCGCGTCGCTGGCGTTGTCCGTGCGTTTGCGCAGGAAATACAGGATATCTGTATAAAACCCGCGAAAGGCATCGGCCGACAACGGGTCGGGCTTGGGACGAGACATGGATATCCTTCTTGACGAAGCACGACGTGGAAAAGTCGTGAATGATATCGAGAACTATTGTCATTTGTCATTCGGTTAAATGACAGTCACTGAGTCCATGGCTGGTAATCAGCCGGGTGTGACCTTTAATCCTACAAGCAAGTGAACAAAATCCCACTTGATAAGGAGAGAGTCATGGCTGGATGGTATGAGTTGAGTAAAAGCAGCAACGGGCAATTCCGTTTTGTGTTGAAGGCGGCGAACGCAGAAACCATTTTGACCAGCGAGCTTTACGTCACCCGCAGCGCAGCCGAAAACGGTATTGCTTCCGTGCAGACCAACAGCCCGCATGACGAGCGCTATGAGAAAAAAGTGGCCAGCAATGGCCAGCCGTTTTTTAACCTCAAGGCTGCCAATCACCAGGTGATCGGCAGCAGCGAGCAGTATTCCTCGACAGCGGCACGGGACAACGGCATTGCAAGCGTAAAGGCCAATGGCCCGACGACCACGATCAAAGACAAGACTTGAAGGTGTCGCAAAAAAACAAACACCCCGGCTCGCAAGAACCGGGGCGTTTTTTCAGGCGGCGTCCAGCAGCGCCTTCAATTGATTGCGTGCCGTTTCACTCAATGGGAACACCGGCAACCGTGGGTCACCCACTTCCAAACCGGTCAACCGCAACCCGGCCTTGATTGTCGCCGGCAACCCGCCCTTGAGGATGAACTCCAGCAATGGCAGCTGGCGGTAAAACAGCGCCTGGGCCTGGGTCAGATCGTTGCTCAATACCGCGTCGTACAAATCCAGGTTGAGCTGTGGGATCAGGTTCGGCGCCGCCGTGCACCAACCTTTGGCACCCGCCACGAAGGCTTCCAGTGCAAGCGGGTTGCAGCCGTTGTAGAACGGCACATCGCTGTGGCGATGCAGTTGGTGCATGCGCTGGATATCCCCGGTGCTCTCCTTGACCATGGTCACGTTGGCCACCTGCTTGATGATGCGCAGGATCAGCTCCACCGACATGTCCGTGCCGCTGGTGGCCGGGTTGTTGTAGAGCATGATCGGCACGCCGATGCTGTCGCCGATTGCGGCATAGTGGGCGAGGATTTCCGCTTCGCTGAGCTTCCAGTAAGACGTCGGCAGCACCATCACCGCATCGGCGCCATTGGCCTCGGCGTAGCGCGCACGGCGTACGGCCTTGGCAGTGGTCAGGTCGGAAACGCTGACGATGGTTGGTACGCGCCGGGCAATCTTGGCCAGGCTGAAGGCGCTGACTTCATCCCACTCGGCATCGCTCAAGTAGGCGCCTTCGCCGGTGCTGCCTAACGGCGCGATGGCGTGTACGCCGCTGGCGATCAGGCGGTCGATGGAGCGGCCCAAAGCGTCGAGGTCGATGCGTTGGCCGTCGGCGCTGAACGGGGTGATGGTGTAGCCGATGATGCCGTGGATGGTTGGGCTGGACATGGAAAGTCTCCGGTCGAAAAAGGGCAGGTCAGTTCAGGCAATCGGCGTGTTGGCGCAGGTTCTGCCGGGCGTAGTAGTTGAACGCGGCGCCGTGGCGCTTGGGCCGGGAGATCCAGTCATGGGCCTCGCGACCCAGCTCTGGCAGGATCGGCTTGATGGTGCCGGCCGCCATCGCCAGCAACTGCAACTTGGCCGCGCGTTCGATCAATTGCGCGATCACGCAGGCTTCCTCGATGCTCGCCCCGGTGGACAACTGGCCGTGGTGCGAAAGCAGGATCGCGCGTTTGTCGCCCAAAGCCGTGGTGATGATTTCGCCTTCTTCGTTGCCCACCGGCACACCCGGCCAGGCCTCCAGGAACGCGCAGTCTTCGTACAGCGGGCAGAGGTCCATATGGGACACCTGCAGCGGCACTTCCAGCATCGACAGCGCGGCGATGTGCGTGGGGTGCGTGTGGATGATGCAATTCACATCCGGCCGCCCACGGTACACCCAGCTGTGAAAACGGTTGGCCGGGTTGGGAATGCCGTGACCCTCCAGCACCTCAAGATCTTCGTTCACCAGCAACAGGTTGCTGGCGGTGATCTCATCAAACCCCAGGCCCAGTTGCTGGGTGTAATAGGTGCCCTGTTCCGGCCCGCGCGCGGTGATCTGCCCGGCCAAGCCGGAGTCATGGCCGTTCTCGAACAGGATGCGACACGTGAGCGCCAGCTTTTGCCGGTCGGTCCACGTATTATCCGCCAGGGTGTTTTGCATCTGGATCAGCGCTTGCTTGACCAGTTGGTCTTTCGGGAGTGCTAATGTCTTGGCCATATCGGTGTCCTTTGGGTGGTTCAATGGACGTCGGATTTGCTGTCTCCCGCTGCTCGCAAGGTCGTTGGGTGAAGGCAAATGACACTAAAGATGCTATATGACACTTTGTGTCATTGGCAAGCACAGCTCATCGCTTACTGCATGGATTAACCGCAGCGCATGTCTATCCGTTTGAAATTATTGAGAAAAAAACTTGGCGTCACCTTGGAGGCCCTGGCCGAAAAGTCCGGGATGACCAAGAGTTACCTGTCCAAGGTCGAGCGCGGGCTCAACACGCCATCGATTGCCGCCGCGCTGAAACTGGCCAAGGCATTGAACGTGAAAGTCGAGGAACTGTTCAGCGAAGACAGCGTCAGCCTGGACAGCTACAGCCTGGTGCGCAGCCATGAGCGGCCCGACACCTCGCCCGGTTATGCGGTGCTGGCCCATCAGGTCAGTGAGCGCAGCCTGCTGCCGTTCATCATCTACCCGCCGGCGGAGTTCACCGACAAGACCTTCAAGGAGCATCTGGGTGAAGAGTTTCTGTTCGTGCATGAAGGCCAGGTGGAGGTGGACTTCATGAATGAACGGGTGATCCTGGAGCGGGGCGACGCGTTGCACTTCAATGCGCAGAAGCCCCATCGGTTGCGCTCGGTGGGGCCGGTGCAGGCGCAGCTATTGGTGGTGGTGCACAGCGGCGAAGAGTGATCAGCGTTCGACAGGGACTGACAGCGCCGGATTACCCAGTGGATGGGTACGCGCCGCAAAGAACTTCAGCTCCACTCCAGCCCCGTCGAACAACTGCGAATACCGCCGCTTCTGCTGGCGAATAAACCCATCGCTGCGTCCCGACACCGAGATCGCCAGCGTCGTCACGTTGGCCTGGCGAATCGCATCCACCAAGTGTTGATCCTGCGCCCCCAGCTCGTGGCCAAAGATGCACAGCGCGCCCTCGTGGCTCAGCAACTGCTCATAACAGAACGACAGGTAATCCGAACTGCGGATGGTCTTGAGCTTCTCTTCCACCTTGCCCTCGCTGACGAACAGCGGCACATCATCCAGGGTCTTGATGGTGTTGTTGATCGCAAAACTGCTGAGCAAAGTGCTGTCGGTAGTCGGCAGTTTGCGCGCAGTGCCGTCGAGGTTGCGCACCAGGTGCAGGCCGCCGTGCAGGTACAAAATGCGCGTGGCGTCGGTGCGGGTGTTGCGCAGGTCGAAGCTGGCGTCGGCGCTGCGGAACAAGTCGTCGATGCCCGGCGTGTGCAGGATCGCCCAATAGTTGAGCAAGTCGTAGTTGCTGGTGAACACCGTCGCGTACTGCTGCAACTCAGTATTGAGGGTCACCAGCGTCGACGGTTGCACCAGGCGCCACGGGATATGCACGGCGTGGATGGTATTGATCAACGCTTCCTTGATCGCGTAATAGCGGTTGCGCGGCGCCGCCGAGCTGACCGCCAGCGCCTTGTTGACCCGGCTGGTGGTTTTCAACGCGCCCAGCGCCTGCTCGAAGCTGCGGGTTTGCAGGGCGTCGAACACGCTGAGTTCGGATTGACTCAGGGGTTTTTCTTCGACGGTGCGGGCATTTTCGAACAGTGAGTCGTAGGCAAAGTCTTCCCAAATCGTGCGGCTGGCGCCATTGCCGATCAGAATCCCACTGAAGTCGCGGCTCGCGCGCAGTGCGCTCCAGTCTTCAAGGTGGGCGTCTATATCCTGGAAATCCTTCATCGGGGCGGGTCTACTCGAAATCGGCTGGACGGTGACTTTATCACGAGCGGGCGTTGATCCTGATCAAGATGCAGAACGCGTCACCGGTTGATTCTGTAGGCATAAAGCCTCTGAGGATTGACCATGAGCAGCACCTTCTTTATTCCCGCCGTCAACATCATGGGCACCGACTGCCTCGACGAAGCCATGACTGCCATCCGCAACTATGGTTTTCGCAAGGCACTGATCGTCACTGACGCCGGCCTGGCCAAGGCCGGCGTGGCCAGCATGATCGCCGAGAAACTGGCGATGCAGGACATCGACTCGGTGATCTACGACGGCGCCAAGCCCAACCCCAATGTGGAAAACGTCGAGAAAGGCCTGGCGCTGTTGCAGCAGAGCGCCTGCGATTTCGTGGTGTCCCTGGGCGGCGGCTCGCCCCATGACTGCGCCAAGGGTATCGCCCTGTGCGCCACCAACGGCGGGCATATCGGCGACTACGAAGGCGTCGACCAATCGAGCAAGCCGCAACTGCCGCTGGTGGCCATCAACACCACCGCCGGCACCGCCAGCGAGATGACCCGCTTCTGCATCATCACCGACGAAAGCCGCCACGTGAAAATGGCCATTGTCGACCGCAACGTCACGCCGCTGCTGTCGGTCAACGACCCGGCGCTGATGGTCGGCATGCCCAAGGGCCTCACGGCCGCCACCGGCATGGACGCGCTGACCCACGCCATCGAGGCCTACGTATCCACCGCCGCCACACCGATCACCGACGCCTGTGCGATCAAGGCCATCGAACTGATCAGCGCCAACCTGCGCCTGGCCGTTCGCGACGGCACCGACAAGGCCGCACGGGAAAACATGGCCTACGCGCAGTTCCTTGCGGGCATGGCGTTCAACAATGCGTCCCTGGGTTTCGTACACGCCATGGCCCACCAACTGGGCGGTTTCTACGACCTGCCCCACGGCGTGTGCAACGCGGTGTTGTTGCCCCACGTACAAAGCTTCAACGCCAGCGTCAGTGCCAAACGCCTGAGCGACGTAGGCCGAGCGTTGGGCGCGGACATCAAGGGCATCACCGACGAAGAGGGCGCCCAGGCCGCCATCGCCGCGATTCGCAGCCTGGCCCACGACGTCGACATCCCGGCTGGGTTGCGCGAACTGGGCGCCAAGTTGCAGGACATTCCACTGCTGGCGAGCAACGCGTTGAAGGATGCATGCGGCCTGACCAACCCACGGCGCGCGGACCAGCGGCAGATCGAGGAGATCTTTCGCAGCGCGTTTTAATCCGTCCGATAACGGGCGACGCATATCGATGCGGCGCCCGCCAACACCACACATAAAATCGCCAACGGCCACGCCTGTTGACTCACCAGCAGGCTCGCCACGCCGCCGATCAACGCGGCCATCAACTGATGCATAAAGCCGCTCAACGCCATGGCGTAGGAGCCGCTCACCGGTGAGGCATCGTTGGCCAGGGACAAACTGATCGGGTAACTCATCGATTGCCCCAGCACCGCCACGCAGTAAGGCAGCCACAGCAAGACAGCGATTCCGACAGCAAACACACTGCCCAGCAACATCACAGCCGTTCCCGTTAGAAGCAGGGTCATGCCCCAGCCCATCATTTTCAGCCGCCCCGTGCGAGCAACGAAGCGATTGACCATTAATGCCCCCGCCAGATACGCCACGCTGATTGGCCAACCCAGCCAGCCATATTGCGCCGCGCTCCACTCGAAACGCCCTTGCAGAATCAACGGTGCACAGGTGTTGAAGGCGATGATCACCCCATAACCCAGGCCACCGACCAACGCCGCGTGCAGAAACGGCGGATGCCGCATGATCATGGCGTAGATACGCCAGGCAGATGCCGATGTATCGACCTTTACCCGTGCAGGGAATATCACCCGGTTCAACACCAGCATCAAACCGACTGCGCCAATCGCCAATCCGTAGAAGATCGCCTCCCAGCCGAAGACCACCTGCAACAACGACCCAACGAATTGACCGATGCCCAAAGCAATCACGAAAGTCATGCCCAGCCACGACAACCCTTTTGCCAGCAATGCACCGCTGAAGCTGTCGCGCACCAACACCCGCGCCATCACCGAAACACCGCCTGCCCCCAACCCTTGAACCAGCCGCAATGACAGGAAGACTTCAACGCTGGACGCCGAGGCAATCGCCGCACTCGCTAGCGCATACACGCAGAGCGCCGCCAATAGCACCGGCTTACGTCCGAAACGTTCGCCCAGGCTGCCCCACAGCAACATCGGTAATGCCATGCCGACCAAGTAGATCGCCAGGGCCAGCGCGACGTGTTCCTCGGCCGCGGGGAGGGCGTGGGCAATGGCGGGGACGGCGGGCAGGTAGCTGCTGATGCCGACTTGGGCGAGGAAGGCGGCGCTGCAGGCTATGACAAGGGTGGTGGTATTTTTCAAGACGAGGAAACCGCCAGCGTGAGTTCTGAACAAATCGTCGGAAGTCGAGTTATATGAATCGTGTCGTTTGAAACTCTTCATTTTTGAAAAGTGTGTAATTCAGCGATTACTTTTATTTTCTTCTATCAGACTCAGGAGCCTTGAGCAAAATAAACGTATTGTTTCATGGGTCATATCTGCTCGAAGCGTTATACGAATTGCGGCTTTTCCTCTGGGAACAACAGGGAAAAATACAGCTGACGTGAAGAAGCCACTGTTGGCGAGTTGTGCTGCGATTGTGTTCGCTTTTTCCGCCTCGCCGCAGGCCACCATACGGATTGCAGTACTCGTGCCGTACTGCGCAGTTTCGATGAGTCTGTCAAATAATTGGATGTTGGTGAGGAGTTTATCTTGAAGAAGAGTCAGTTCCTTCGTTTGGTGAATTTTTACAGAGGCAAGGCCAGCACCAATAGCGGCAGAATTTAGACTCTGGGACCAGTTGCTGGGTCCACCGTATCGATGCATGAGGCTTTTTTGTTTTTCGGTGCCAAACATAACCAGTCCTCCACTAGCGCCGAATGATTTGCCGAGCGATGCAACGATTAAGGTTTGATCGTCTAGCGTTTGAAAATTAGGGCGGATGAAGCCTTTTCCTTTCTCTCCAAAAGCTGACAGCGCATGCGAGTCGTCCAGATATAAAAATAGACCATAGCGGGATTTAAGGTAGATCAAACCGTCAATATCCGCCTTTCCACCCATGCTGTAGATGCCATCGGCTACGTAGGCGACTTTCTTGTGTTTCTTACATGATTCTTCAATAAAGTCTATGTCATTATGCGGCGCGGTTATTACTTCTGTTTCATCCGCGCAGGAGGCCTTCATATAGTTCATTGAATAGTGAGAATGTCTGTCGAATATCATCGTAAGGGGGACGTTTTTGGTAAACGCTCCGCTGGCAAGTAAGGGCAGTAATCCAGCGCTGGCCGCGCTGCAAGATAAGGTGCTCAGGCAGATTGAGTTGAAAAGCGTTGAAAGCGCTGTTTCATATTGTTCGAGCATGTCCAGCTTGCATCTATTTTTTGAGTTCGCTACTCGCAGGGTCTTGGCTTTGAGTATCCCTTGGATAGCGCCATCCAGTATTTGCTGGTTGTAATTAAGTCCGAGGTAGGAGGTGGTGCAGAAATGTTGAAGTTCACGGCCGTATTGGTCGACAAAGCAGTTGTTGCTTTTGATAGTTGCATTAAGTTCGCAGGTTAGTCCTTCTTTGGCCGATTCCCAGTCTTCGTTGGAGGTTTGGATGATTTTTTTATAGTTTGAGAATTTGTTGGTTGACCTGGAGGTTTCCATTTTTCTGTCCTTGGCGATGGAGAGAAATAACATTAATGGGTATTTTTTTGAAGGTTAAGTCAGGGCTTTCTTTTTGAGGTGACAGTCGGAAGATATTTTTATGTGTGTAACTTCCTACAATCTTCAATGGTGTGTATTCATCTGCACTGACTTGGTAACCAGATCAAGGCGTTTTTTATCGTGGTGTTTTGAGCTATACCAAGAGGCGTCGTACGATTTGATGAAGTCACCTGTCACCCTATTGAGTAAGGTGGTAGTGCAAGGGCCTAATGTGACGATAGCCTCCGAAGACCTGTCTCTCAGGTAGTCAAAACCAGCGGGATGAAGGGAGTAGTGGATGAGGATTCTGTTATTCGGCGCCACCGGCATGGTCGGGCAGGGCGTGCTGCGTGAGTGCCTGCTGGCCGCCGACGTGCAGGAAGTGGTCGCCGTCGGCCGTACGCCCCTGACCCAGGAGCATGGCAAGCTGCACCAGGTGCTGCACAGCGACATGCTGGATTTCCAACCCCTGGAAAACCTGCTGCAAGGCTTTGATGCGTGCTTCTTCTGCCTCGGCGTTTCATCGGCGGGCATGAATGAAACCCGGTACACCCACCTCACCTACGACCTCACCCTGGTCGCCGCCAGCACCCTGGCGCGGCTCAATCCGCAGATGACCTTTATCTATGTGTCCGGCGCCGGAACCGACAGTTCCGAGGCGGGCAAGTCGATGTGGGCAAGGGTCAAGGGCAAGACCGAGAACGCCTTGCTGCGCCTGCCGTTCAAGGCGGTGTACCTGTTCCGTCCGGGCGTCATCCAACCCTTGCATGGCGTGCGTTCGAAGACGCCGCTTTACCAATCCTTCTACTCGGTGCTTGGCCCCCTGTTGTCGTGTGTACGGCGGCTGAAACCGGGTTGGGTGGTGAGCACCGAGACAGTGGGCCGGGCGATGTTGCAGGCGGCCAGCCACGGCGCGCCGCAGCCGGTGGTGGAGCAGGCCGAGATCAACCGGCTGGCCAGCGAGCGTCGCTGATGCTGCACAAGAGCCTGGTGCGTCGGCTGGACCTGATCACGCTGCAGCTGTTCGTCGCGGTGTTCGAGGAGGGCACGCTGACCCGTGCCGCCAACCGCGAAGCCATCGCCGTGTCGGCCGCCAGCAAGCGCTTGATGGAACTGGAGCAGGTGCTGGGCGTGAGCCTGTTTGTGCGGCGGGCCAAGGGCATGGACCTGACGGCCGCTGGTGAGACCCTGCTGCACCATGCGCGGCAGATGTTGTTCAACGTCGAGAAGATGGGCCTGGAACTGGGCGAACACAGCCATGGCGTGCGCGGTTATGTGCGGATGCTGGCCAATCTGTCGGCGATCATTCAGTTCCTGCCGGAAGACCTGCGGGACTTTTCCAGACTGCACCCCGAAGTCAAAACCGACCTGGAAGAACGCCCCAGCGAAGGCGTGGTGCAGGGCGTATTGGATGGGGTCGCTGACCTGGGGATCTGCTCCAGTGACACCGACACCAAAGGCCTGCCCGGCGTGACCTATCGCCACGACAAACTGGTGGTGCTGATGCCGAAGGATCACCCGCTGGCAACGCGCGAAAGCCTGGCGTTCGTCGACACCCTCGACAGCGATTACGTCGGCCTGCACGCCGCCAGTTCCATCAACATGCGCACCCACGCCGCCGCCCGCGAGGCGGGCAAGCTGCTGCGCCTGCGCATTCATGTACCGGGGTTTGATGCGATGTGCCGGATGGTGCAGGCGAATATGGGCATCGGCATCCTGCCGCAGAAAGCCTATGAATTATTTGGTCGCGCACTGGGTTTGCATGCCGTACCGCTGACGGACGATTGGTCGGATCGCAGCCTGATCCTGGTGGTGCGTGATGAAACCCAGCTGTCACCGGTCAGTCGATTGTTGTTCGATTATTTGAGCGTTCGCGTTTAGCGAACGCTGCTTGCCAACTGACGGTTGGATTTCTCCTGCACCTGGCCTCTAGTCTTGGCCGCACATTCCAAGAATAAGAGGTGCACCCCATGACGGCTCCCCTGAGCGGTATCAAGGTGATCGAGATCGGCACCCTGATTGCCGCGCCGTTTGCCGCCCGGCTGATGGCCGAGTTTGGTGCCGAGGTGATCAAGATCGAAGCCATGGGCCAGGGCGACCCACTTCGCAAATGGCGAAAGCTGCACGAAGGCACGTCGCTGTGGTGGTACCTGCAATCGCGCAACAAGAAGTCACTGGCGCTGGACCTCAAGTCGCCGGAAGGCCTGGACCTGATCAAGCAATTGCTTGGCGATGCCGACGTGCTCATCGAAAACCTGCGCCCCGGCGGCCTGGAAAAGCTCGGCCTCGGCTGGGACGTGCTGCATGCGCTCAACCCCAAGCTGACCCTGGTGCGTATCTCTGGCTATGGCCAGACCGGCCCGTATCGCGACCGCCCTGGCTTCGGTGCCATCGGCGAGGCCATGGGCGGCATCCGCTACACCACCGGCAACCCGGACTCGCCACCGGCGCGGGTCGGCGTAAGCCTGGGCGATTCGTTGGCGTCACTGCATGGCGTGATCGGCGCGCTGATGTCGCTGCTGCGGGTCAAGACCGGCCAGGGCGACGGGCAGATTGTCGATGTGTCGCTGGCCGAAAGTGTGTTCAACCTGATGGAAAGCCTGGTGCCGGAATACGACATGCTCGGCCATGTGCGTGAACGCAGCGGCGGCGCCTTGCCGGGCATTGCGCCGTCCAACACCTACCTGACCGCCGACGGGGCTTATGTGGTGATCGCCGGCAACAGCGACCCGATCTACAAGCGCCTGATGCACACCATCGACCGCGCCGACCTGGCCGAAGCCCCCGAGTTTGCCCACAACGATGGCCGCGCCGCCAAGAGTGGTCTGCTCGACGCCGCGATCACCCACTGGACCAGCAGCCTGCCCATCGAGCAGGTGCTCAGCGCCCTGGAAGCCGCCGAAGTGCCGGCCGGACGCATCTACTCCGTGGCGGATATCGTCAGCGACCCGCACTACCAGGCGCGTGAGATGTTGCTCAATGCCGAGCTGCCCGGCGGTGTGTCGGTGAAGATGCCGGGCATCGTGCCCAAACTCTCGGAGACCCCCGGCGGTGTGAACTGGCAAGGCCCGACCCTGGGCCAACACACCGACGAAATTCTTGGCAGCCTGGGCCTGGCCGGTGCCGATATCCAACGCCTGAAAACCTCGGGAGTGGTGCAATGATCACAGACTATTGCGACCCGCTGATCGTGCAGGAAGTCTCCCCGCGTGACGGCCTGCAAATCGAGCCAACCTGGGTCGAAACAGCGGATAAGATCGCCTTGATCGATCAACTGTCCCTCGCCGGTTTTTCGCGGATCGAAGCCGGTTCGTTCGTTTCACCCAAAGCCATCCCGGCATTGCGCGATGGTGAGCAGGTGTTCCAGGGTATCGACCGCAAGCCGGGTGTGATCTACGTCGCGCTGATCCCCAACCTCAAGGGCGCCCAGCGCGCCGTCGAGTCCCGCGCCGATGAGTTGAACCTGGTGATGTCCGCCAGCCAGACCCACAACCTGGCCAATCTGCGTATGCGTTGCGAAGCCTCGTTGGCGGCGTTTGGCGACATCACACGGTTTGCCGCCGAGCATCCGGTAACGCTCAACGGCAGCATCGCCACCACCTTCGGTTGCCCGTTCGAGGGCAGGATCGACGAAAACCGCGTGCTGCAGATCGTTGACGCTTATCTCGAGCTGGGCATCCAGGGCATCAGCCTGGCTGACACCACAGGCATGGCTAATCCGCGTCAGGTGGAGCGCCTGGTCAAGCGCGTGCTGCAGCGCGTATCCGCCCGTGACCTGACCCTGCATTTTCACAACACCCGCGGCTTGGGCCTGTGCAATGTGCTGGCTGCCTATGAGGCTGGTGCCCTTCGCTTTGACGCGGCGCTCGGCGGTTTGGGCGGCTGCCCGTTTGCGCCGGGGGCTTCGGGCAATATCTGCACCGAAGACCTGGTGAACCTGTGCGAAGAAGTCGGGATTCACACCGGGATCGACCTGCCGCACCTGCTGCACATGTCCCGCCGCTTGCCAGCCCTGTTGGGCCACGAGCTGCCTGGCCAGGTGGCCAAGGCCGGGCGCAATTGCGACCTGCATGCGCCACCGGCCTACATCGCCACGCTGTAACGCCGTACCAGACAACAAAAACAATCGGGCGCCGCTGAGCAGCCCGCTGGAGAGAAACCATGAGCACTAATACGTTGGAGGCTGGCGTGCGCCCGGCCGCTGAAATCGATGCCGAAAAAGCCCTGGTCAGCAAGGTCGCCTGGCGCCTGATGCCGCTGATCATGGTGTGCTACCTGTTCGCGTTTTTTGACCGGATCAACATCAGCTTTGCCAAGTTTCAGCTGCAAGCGGACCTGAGCCTGAGCGACACCGCCTATGGCCTGGGTGCCGGATTGTTCGTGGTGGGATATGTGATCTTTGAAGTGCCGAGCAACATGATGCTGTACAAGGTCGGTGCCCGGCGCTGGATTGCACGGATCATGATGTCGTGGGGCCTGGCCACGGCGGCCATGGTGTTTGTTACGGCCGAATGGCAGTTCTACGGGCTGCGCTTCATCATCGGCGCGATGGAGGCGGGGTTCGCGCCGGGCGTGCTGTATTACCTGACGTTGTGGTTTCCGCAGCACTTCCGCGGGCGCATCACGTCGATGCTGTTCCTGGCCTCGGCGTTTGCCGGCCTGGTGGGCGCACCGTTCTCCGGCCTGGTGCTGGAACACCTCGACGGCGTGTTGCAAATGCGCGGCTGGCACTGGTTGTTCCTGCTCGGCGGCTTGCCCTGTATTGGCCTGGGGTTCCTGGTGTTGACGTTGCTCAAGGATCGCATTGAAGACGCCCATTGGCTGACGTCGGCGGAGAAGACCCTGCTGTCGAGCCGCATCGCCAAGCATGAGCCGAACCAGCACGGCGGTTCGCTGCTGTCGGCGATCCGCATCCCCGGGTTCCTGATGCTCGGCTTTATCTACTTCCTGATCCAGGTGGCGTCCTACGGCCTCAACTTCTGGGCGCCGCAATTGATCCGCAGCGCCGGTACCCAGAGCCCGGTGATGATCGGCCTGCTCACGGCGATTCCCTATGTGTGCGGCGCCATCAGCATGGTGGTGATCGGGCGCCTGTCGGATGCCACCGGCGAGCGGCGCAAGTTTGTCTGCGGGCTGGTGGTGCTGGGGGCGGTAGGCTTCTTCAGTGCCGGGATTTTTGCCGACCACACTACCTTCCTGATCATTGCCCTGGGCATGTTGGGCGCCGGCATCATCGCCTCGATCCCGACCTTCTGGACCCTGCCGCCCAAGCTACTGGCCGGCGCCGGTGCCGGCGCGGCGGGAGGCATTGCGGTGATCAATACCCTCGGGCAGTTCGGCGGCATTGTCAGCCCGGTGATGGTGGGGCGGATCAAGGACCTCACCGGCAGTACCACCCCGGCGCTTTACGTGATCGGTGTGTGCGCGCTGTTGGCGGCGGCGCTGTTGCTGTGGGGACTGCCGCAGAAGTTGCGCACCCTCGATAAAGGTTGATCTTGACCGCAACCCCGCGGATTGGAGGAGGACCGTTCGTCGCACCGGCGAGTTTTTTCTAAACCTTTACCGCCCTCAAAATTCGAAATGAGGGCGGGGTGTATTCCCCGGTCCCTTTTTTTGCCCTGGAGGAACCCATCATGAGCCGCATGGCTATCCGGTTACGCACCGCCAGTTTCGCGATGCTGCTGGGCCTCGGCGCCAGCAATGCCTTCGCCCAATCGCCTGCTGAATTCATCGAGCAGGCTTCGGCCAAAGGCATGGCCGATATCGAAACCAGTCGCATGGCCCACGCCAAGACCTCGTCCCAGGAAATCAAGGACTACACCATCGAGGTGATCAACGAGCGCACCCTGGCCAACCAGCACCTGGCGGCCATCGCCAAGAAGCTCGATTTGCCCGTGGCGCCGCGCGAGAAGATCGTCGATAAAGCCGAAACCCTGATGCCCGAACTCAAGGACGGCGACTCCTTCGATGCGGCCTACACGGCGCAGCAGGTGAAGGAAAATGAAGACGCCATCGCCTTGTTCAAACAGGAAGGCGCGGCGTCGGATGTGCCGGAAATCAAAGCCCTGGTCGATGAGACGCTGCCCAAGCTGGAAGAGCGTCTGCAAAAGGCTCGTGCCTTGGCGTCGACCTATGGAAAAGGCCATCAAGGCGACGGCTGAACCTGTCACTTGAATTGAAAAAAACGGCGGTTGGATCATCTCCAACCGCCGTTTTTTATAGGCTTTGCTAGAACGCCATTTCCGCCTGGCCGGTGCCTTCGAGTGCGAGCAAGTATTGCTTGGCTTCCAAACCTCCCGCAAAGCCCGTCAAGCCGCCTGACGCACCAATGACCCGATGGCAGGGCGCAATGATCGAAATCGGGTTACGCCCATTGGCCGCGCCCACTGCACGGACGGCCTTTGGGTTGCCGATCTGCTGGGCAATCTGGCTGTAGCTGCGGGTTTCGCCAAAGGGAATGGTCAGCAGCGCCTGCCAGACCTGCTTCTGAAAATCGGTGCCGGTAAACTCCAGCTCCAGGTCGAACTGGTTGCGGGTGCCGGCAAAGTACTCGTGCAACTGGCGTTCGGTTTCCAGCAACACCGGGCTGTCATTGGCCTCGTGCAGCTCACCCAGGCGCACACGGTTGGCGCGTTCCTCTTCCCAGAGGATGGCACTGAGCTTGCCAGCACGCGCCACGAGGGTGAGTACGCCGACAGGCGAAGGCATGAGCTTGTATTCGTAGGACATGAGCGGGCTCCTGGGTGGGCGGGGTAGCGTTGAATCTAGACCACGCCGCCCAACGAGAAACTACGTTTCTTGCGATTGAATTCGGTTTGTTCAGTGGTCTTGCTGCAACACTTTAAGCGCCGCTGAGGCCAGAAAGCCGGAACGGCTTTTTTCTTCCGGGTGGTGCAGCACATATTCATCGATGCGGTTCAACAGATAACCGGGCAGCGTGATGTTGAGCTTCTGCGCCTTGCCCAGGTACTTGGTGACATCAATGTCCACCACCGCCCAGGTGCAACCTGCATAGTGAGGGTTGGCGGCGTGCAAGGTGACCTTTTGCGCACTGGGAATCGGTGCACCGTCTTCCGCCAGGATTTCGAAATGTCCTTCAATGGCTTCGCGAGCCATGGCCATGGCGTCGTCCAAGTCGTCGCCGGCGGAGTAGCAGCCTGGAATATCCGGGACTTCTACGCCCCAGGCGTGGTCGTCGTCGCCGGTTGAAATTGCAATCGGGTAAAGCATGTCTGTTGTCCTCCACGGACGGTTAACTCAGCAGAGCCTGTTTCAAAATGCTCTTGGCGGTCTTGTCCAACAGGTCCTTCTTTGGATGGGGAATCGTCACCAGCCCCGGTTTTGTCGGGTGCTTGAAGTGGTGGTGGCTGCCTCTGATACGTACCAGATACCAACCGTCCGCAACGATGTGACCTATCAAATATCGGCTATCCACAACACCTCCTTGTGGTGTGTGATGGTGGTGACTATAACCACTGAATTGAAATTATCAACACTCTACCTACCAGTGGTCGATGACCGGCATTTTGGCAGGTGGTCAATGGAGTGTATGAGCGCGACGGAATGGCGCTGCAGAGAGGTATTGCGAGGTTTTGCAGCGGCGTTACCGGGCCGGTAGCGTCTGTGCAATGACGGCGAGAAACGCATCAACCAGGACACTTTTTGTTTCTGCACGGGTCAGCACCAACAACTGCGCACACGCATCTGCTTCCACCAACGGCCTGTACGTTACGCCTTTATTCATCAGGCTCTGCGTACACGCCGGCACCAACGCCACGCCTTGCCCGGCGGCCACCAGCGCAATGATCGAGGTGATTTGCCGCCCGGTCGGGCCTGGGCGTAGCGGCTGGCCGTGGTGGCGGTAAAGCTGTTCGATGGACTGGTTGAGCCCCGAGCCATAATCCGCTGGAAACAGAATCAACGGGTAGGTACTGAGCTGCGCCAGGCTGACGTCGGGTTGATTGGCCAGCGGGCTGTCGCTGGACACGGCGGCCACCAAGGGTTCCTCGCCCAGGGACAGCGCTTGCACCGCTTCGCCTTGCGGCAATAGGCGGCTCAGGCCGATATCCAGCCGCCCATCCGCCACTTGCGCACCCAGGATGCCCGAGGCGCATTCCACCAGGGTCAATTGCACATCGGGAAAGCGTTGGGCAAACGCCTGGATCGCCTGGCTGAACAGGTCCGACAGGGCGATCGAACTGACATAGCCCAACGCCAGTTGCCCGGCCGTACCTGCCGCGAGTTTGCCGGCGATCACCTGTGCCAATTCCACCTGCTCCAGTACGCCGCGTGCATAGGGCAGGAATGAGCGGCCTTGTGCGGTGAGGGTGACCGTGCGGCTGGTGCGGTCGAACAGCTTGAAGCCCAGCTCGGTTTCCAGCGCCGAGATCTGTCGCGTCAGCGGCGGCTGCGCCAGGTGCAGGCGAATGGCGGCGCGGCCGAAGTGCAATTCTTCGGCGACGGTCAGAAAGTAACGCAGCTTGCGTAGGTCGAGCATCCTGGTCCTTGGGTATCGATCGGTCCGAAATCGGTATTGGTTCAAGACCTGCCGGCCATTCTATAAAGACCTCACAAAATAAAACGAGAGGTTTCATGAAACCGCGCCTGCATTGTGCCCGTCTTGTCCTGTTCCTGTGTGGCTGCGCGGCGTTCCTCAACCTGTATGCCACCCAGAGCATTCTCCAGACCTTTGCCGCGCAGTTTCACATCAGCGCCAAGGCGGCGGGGTGGAGCATCACCGTGACCACGTTGGCGGTGGCGATCACTGCACCGTTTGTCAGCCGCCTGACCGGGCGCTTCGAGCCACGTACAGTGATCAGCGCGGCGGCCTTGCTGCTGGCGCTGCCGGCGCTGATGACTGCCTGGGCCGACAGCTTTGCCGAAGTGTTGGTGTGGCGGTTTGTGGCGGGAATGTTGATCCCGGTGGTGTTCGCCACCAGCGTGGCGTATATCGGCGACCGCTGGCGTGGCGGTACGGTGACGGAAGTCACCAGCCTGTATGTGGCAGGGACCGTGCTGGGTGGGTTTGCCGGGCGTTTCGTCACCGGCGTCGTGACTGAATATGTCGGCTGGCGCGAAGCCTTTGAATGGCTGGCGGTGCTGAGCCTGATGGTGGGTGGGTTTATCCAGTTCCTGTTGCCTATGAGTCGGGTGCGCTCGGCGAAGGTTCAACCCTCGTTCTCGGCGGTTTTTAGCAAGCCCTTGCTGGCCGCCTACGCCGTAGGATTTTGCGTGCTGTTCTCCCAGGTTGCCGCGTTTACCTACGCAGGGTTGTACCTCGGATTACCGCCGTTCAACCTGGGGCCTGCGGCGTTGGGTGCGCTGTATATGGTGTTTTTGCTGGCGTTGATCGTGATCCCCATAGCCGGGCGCCTCAGCAAATCCCGGCCTCATGCCGAACTGCTGAGTGTGGCTGCGCTGCTGGGCATCAGCGGCTCGGTGCTGACGCTGGTGCCCTCCTTGTGGTGCATCGTGGTGGGCCTGGCCCTCAGTTCTACCGGCGTATTCCTCGCGCAGTCGGCGGCCAACGCGTTCACCACGGCCACGGCCGGTGACAATAAAGCAGGCGCTGTGGGGGTGTACCTCACGTGTTACTACCTGGGCGGAAGTTGTGGTGCCATTGTCCCGGCATTGATCTGGGAACGCTGGGGCTGGGCCGGTTGTGTGGCGCTGATTATTACCTTCCAGGTGTTGACCTTGCTGATCGCCCTGACCGGCTGGAAGCCCGCCAAACCTCAACTGATTCCGACGCCATGAATGCCATCCCAACCCGCCGTCGCACACTGATCGCTGGCTGCAGCGCCCACGCCGTGCATGATGGTCTGACCGATGTCATCTACGTGCTGCTGCCGATCTGGCAAACACAGTTCGCCTTGTCCTACGCCCAGGTCGGGCTGTTGCGCGGTGCCTATTCCGGAATGATGGCGGTGTTCCAGCTCATGGCCAGCCGCGCCGCAAAACGCTGGGGCCGAGTGCCGATGCTGGTCGGCGGAACCGCGCTCGCCGGCGCGGCTTACCTGTTGGTGGGCCAGGCCACCGGGCTGGTGATGCTGTTGCTGGCGCTGCTGCTCGGCGGTCTGGGGGCCAGCAGTCAACACCCGCTGGCGTCTTCGATGATCAGCGATGCCTATGAGGACGGTGGCGGAATCAAGCAGGCGTTGTCCCAGTACAACTTCTGCGGCGACATCGGCAAAACCCTGATCCCCGGCCTGGTGGGCCTGTTGCTCACGGTGATCAGTTGGCGCGCCAGTGCCACGTTGCTGGGGGTGCTGGGGTTGGCGGCGGCGGGGTTGCTGTGGTGGCTTATTCCTGCGCAAACATCCGAATCGTCCTCGACCAAAAAAGCCAAACACTTCACTGGAACAGGCTCCGTCACCGGCCTGCGCGCACTGATCCTCACCGGCACCCTCGACAGTGCCGTGCGCATGGGCTTTCTCACCTTCCTGCCGTTTCTGCTACAAGGCAAGGGGGCGGGCACCGCCGGTATTGGCCTGGCCCTGACCCTGCTGTTTATCGGCGGGGCGTTCGGCAAATTATTCTGCGGCTACCTGGGCGCACGCATCGGCATGCTGAAGACGGTGTGGTTGACGGAGGGCAGCACGGCGCTGCTGATCGTCGCGGCGGTGTACCTGCCGCTGGACGGGTTGATGGTGATGTTGCCGGTGCTGGGGCTGGTGCTCAATGGCACGTCTTCAGTGCTGTACGGCGCGGTGCCCGATCTGGCGCCAGCCGAGAAACGCGAACAGGCGTTCGTCGTGTTCTACACCGGCACGATTGGTGGCGGGGCGCTGGCGCCCGTGGTATTCGGCGGGGTGGGGGATGCGCTGGGGGTGACGGTGGCGGTGATGCTGCTGGCCGGGGTGTTGGGGGTGACGTTGCCGTTGGCGTGGGTGATTCGCAGAGGAATGCAACTGGACGGTTGATAACTTTTTCTGACCCGAATTTCAGTTCCATCCTACGTCAGGATACAGAAGGCGAAACTGTACAGTTCGGTCTTCTAAAATCGCGGCGCATGTTTCGCATGCCTATCAGTGAGTGACGAGTGGCCGTTGCTTGATAGGAAGCGATCAGACTAAGCTTTCTATGCGCCAATGACGTATAGGCGTGAATATGATATTTATCGAGTCACCCGCATTTACAGAAGATCTGCTAGGGCTTCTGAGTGAGGAAAGCTACGGTGAATTCCAAGCGTTTTTGGCCGAAAATCCCACCTCCGGTGATGTCATTCAAGGCACCAATGGCTTGAGAAAAATCCGGTGGGCCGTGCGGGGAAGGGGAAAGAGCGGAGGCGTCAGAGTGATTTATTATCATGTCTGCAAGGCCTATCAAATCAGGTTGATCTTGATCTACCGGAAGGGCATTAAAGATGACCTTTCGCTGGCGCAGAGAAGTGTTCTGAGTGAAATAAACAGAAGGTGGGAATGATGGAGAAAAAACTGTTCAACCGTCTGGTCGAAAGTTTGATTCAGATGGATGAGATCGTAAGTGGCGAGCGATCTCCTTCTCGCGAATTTTTTGTTGATGCGTTGAAGGTAAAAGAGATTCGACAAGCCACTGGGCTTTCCCAAGCGGGCTTTGCAAAGGCGATTGACGTGCCTGTAGGAACACTTCAGAACTGGGAGCAAGGGCGACGTGAGCCAGAAGGGCCGGCTAGAGCATTGCTTCGTGCCTTACACAACGACCCTAGTCACGTATTGGCAGCGCTGGAGCATCGATAATTTCCGAGGTTGTGCCTTTTAAGTAAATGAAAACCGGCTGGCTGAAGCCGGTTTTTCTGTTTGAGCTGCCTGCATCGGCGTAATGCCCTGCGCCCTTTTTTCAAGTTTTGCGACATTGCCTACACCACCTTCGGAACACGTTGGGTTGTATGCCATGGCATGGGCTATTTATGGTTTCTCAGCCGCTACATCGGCACTTGATGGCAACTGCACCCAGGGCACCCTGGAGTGTGCCGGTATCCCGAAAGCTACCCGGCTCACTCGCCTGCGTGCAGTTGCCACCCTCCCGAATCACCAAATTCAACGCATAAAAAAACCGGCCACCAAGGACCGGTTTTTTTGCATCCCTCGTCAGAAACAACCTGACGCGAAACGAGAATCTGAGTGGAGCGGGTAGAGGGAATCGAACCCTCGTCGGAAGCTTGGGAAGCTACTGTTCTACCATTAAACTATACCCGCTCAGAGCGGCTGACTTTGTACCAGAAGTTCGCCGGGATTTGAAGTTTTTCTTCAAAAAAATGTGTGGGTTACAGATGTCCCACACATCGACAAGCGAACCCATTGTAGGAGCGAGCTTGCTCGCGAAAGACTCAAGAGCGCCGCGTTCTCTCAGGAGACGAGCGTTATCGTTGACGTTCTTCGCGGGCAAGCCCGCTCCTACAACGGGTCGTGTTTCAGAGTGCGAAGGCATGTTGTGCCGGGCCGGTTTGATAGCGCAATCGGCTGACCTGGCGCTCCGGTTTCAAGAAGCCCACCACCGCATCCCGGCTGTCCCGGCAGGCTGCCTTGTGCTCCATGTCCAGGAAGTGCCCCGTGGCCTGGATCGTGCTGAAGCTGCTCTTCGCCACATGCTGGCCAAACAGCTTGGCGTCCTGTGCGCTGGTGTACTCGTCCCATTCGCCATTCAAAAACAGCACTGGAATGTCGATCTGCTTGGCCGCCTTGAGGTAGCACAGGCGGTCACTGTTGAGCACATGGCTGATGTGAAAGTGCATCTGCCCATACTCGTGTTCTGCCAGGCTGCTCACGTGCTTGTAGTTGAAGCGCTTGAACAACGACGGCAGGTGTTTGCCGATGGTGCTGTTGACCAGGTGGCCGACGCGGTCGCGGTCGAGGTTGCCGAGGTAGTCGACGCCGCGCTCCAGGTAGTCGCGCATGGGCGCGTTGATCACTGGCGAGAACGAACTGATCACGGCTTTTTCCACGCGACGTGGCCGGTGGGCGAGGGCGACCAGGGTGGCGGCACCGCCCCAGGAAAACGACAGCACATGTTCCGCGGCAAAATGGTCGATGAGTTCCAGCAGGATCTGGCCTTCGACTTCCTTCGTCAGCATCTGCTCATGGCGGTTATGGATTTTGGAGCGACCGGCGTAGGGCTGGTCGTACAAAACCACATTGAACTGCGGGTACAGGCTTTTCACGGTTTGGGCGAAGGATGCCGTGGTGGCCATGGAGCCGTTGACCAGGATGATGGTCTTTGCAGCAACGTCCGCGCGATAGAACTCCGTGTAAACCCGATACTGACCCTGTATATCCAACACAGCGATTTCTGGCCTCATGTCGTAAGACTCCTGGCAAGCGGGTAGGGCGCGCAGATCACTCTGCACGAGCTTTGTGACAGGTAGGCATACGCCTGGAAAAGGAGGGCCCATGTCGATCCGATGACGGCTGGCCGACGGCTGTTGTTATGGCGGGCTGTTTGCCTGGAAGGCCCGTAGATCAAGCGCGGGCGGGGCAAGGTGTTTCTTGGAGGTTATAAGCGACTCGCCAGTCATAGTTGAACTGGTGATCCTGATTCAAGCAGTCGAGGCGGCACCTCGCAAGGTGACCTGGCGGTTTTTTGCCATCACCGGCCGAACGGTCGTCAGACCTGTCGGATTTCGTCGTCAGTCAGCGCCCGATACTGGCCCGGTGCAAGGGCTGCATCCAGCACCAGGGAGCCCATGCGCTCACGGTGCAGGCCGATGACCTTGTTATCAAAATGCCCGAACATGCGCTTCACCTGGTGATAACGCCCTTCGATGATGCTCAAGCGTGCGCTTCTCGGCCCGAGCAATTCCAACTCGGCGGGTTGGGTGGTCAAGTCTTCGAAGGCGAAGTAAATACCTTCGGCAAAGGTGGTTGCGTATTCAGGGCCGATAGCCTGTTCGGTCTCGACGAGGTACACCTTGGGTAACTTGGTCCGCGGTTGCGTCAAGCGCCGTGACCACTGGCCGTCGTTGGTGATCAGCATCAGGCCGGTGGTGTTGAAGTCCAGACGGCCGGCAATGTGCAATTCGCCTTTGTCCGGTTCATCGAGTAAATCCAGAACGGTTGGATGTTGCGGATCAGACGTGGCGCTCACGCACCCCAGGGGCTTGTGCAGCATGAAGTAGCGCGCCGGTTTGCCTGCCTGTAGCACCTCGTCGTCAACGCTCACTCGGCTGAATTCCCGCACCTCATGATGGGGATCGCTGACGGCCACGCCATCCACCGCCACACGCCGCTCAACCAACAGCAGGCGCACTTGCTTGCGATTGAAACGCGGCAGGTTACTGAGGAAACGATCCACCCGCATTACGTCGGTTCAACCCTACGCAACTGTTCATCGACCTGGGCACAACGCGGGCACAGGCAGGCCTGGTTGCGCAGTTCATCGGGCAGGGCCTGGAGCACGGCCGGGTCGATGGTGACGCTGTAGCACCAGCAGGCCTGGTCGACCGTACGCGGGTCAGCCAGGCTGCAGTCGTTGCGTGCACCGCAGGCGGGGCAAAGGGTGGGTGTGGTCATGGGCTAGTTCGGGCAAGGTTGCGGATGATTCCGCTAGGCCCTGTACGATACAGGGCCGTCCCCGCCCAGGCCACTCAGAGCTGGAACTTGCTGACCAGCACGTTGAACGAGGTGGCCAGGCGCGACAGGTCCTGGCTGGAGGCGTTGGTCTGATGGGCGCCGGCCGCCGTCTGGGTGGACAGGTCCTGGATGTTCAGCAGGTTGCGGTCCACTTCGCGGGCCACCTGGGCCTGCTCCTCCGAGGCCGAGGCGATCACCAGGTTGCGTTCATTGATCTTCGCCACGCTGGTGGTGATCCGTTGCAGGGCTTCGCCGGCGTTCTGCGCCAGGGTCTGGGTGTTGTTGGCCCAGGTCAGGCTCTTGTTCATCGCCGCGACCGCATCATCGGCGCCGGTCTGCACTTCACCAATCATCTTTTCAATATCGACCGTGGACGTCTGGGTGCGATGGGCCAGTGCGCGGACTTCATCGGCAACCACGGCAAAACCGCGACCTTGCTCACCCGCGCGCGCCGCTTCAATGGCCGCGTTAAGCGCCAGCAGGTTAGTCTGGTCGGCGATGCCACGGATCACATCGATCACCTTGCCGATCTCCCGCACCTGCCCGGCGAGGTCTGCCACCGACTGCGTGGAGTCGTTGATCTCAACCACCATCGAGCTCATGCCGGACACGGCCTGTTCCACTTGCTGGCGACCCTCTTCGGCCTCGGTGGTGGCCTGGCGCGAGGCTTCTGAGGTCGAGACGGCGTTGCTGGCCACTTCGTCCACGGCGGCGGTCATCTGGTTGACGGCGGTGGCCGCTTGTTGGATTTCATCGTTCTGGCGGGTCAGGCCACGGCTGCTTTCATCGGTGACCGCACTCAGTTCCTCGGCGGCCGACGCAAGCTGGTCGGACGCGTTGGCGATTTCCACCAGAGTGCTTTTCAAGCCGCCTTGCATATCCGAGAGCGCCATCAGCAGTTGCCCGGCCTCGTCGGTGCGTTCGGTGATGATGGCTTGGGTCAGGTCACCCTGGGCAATACGTTGTGCGCTAGCCACGGCCTGGGCGATGGGGCGGGTGATCAGGCGGGTGATCAACATGCCAATGGTCAAGGCGATGATGAAGGCCAGCACAATGCCGCTGATCATCCACGTCAACGCGCTGCTGCGCAGTTCATCCGCAGCGGCGGCGCCTTCCTTGATCTGGCGGTTATTGGATTCGACCATCACGCGGATCAGCTCGCGCGCCTGGCGGAAGAGCTCATTGTTGGTGGTATTGAGCTGGGTGCGGGCCTGATCGAGCTGGCCACCGTCGAGCAGTGCCATGATGCGGTCCGAGCTGCTGATGTAAGTGGGCCAGAGTTGGTCGAGTTTGTCGCCGGCTGCCCGTTCGTCGTCTTCCAGCGGGGTTGCGCGGTAGGTGGCGTACGCGGTCTGGCTGCGCTTGAGTTCCTGGGCGATATCCTGGCGCACACGTTCGCGATCCTGGGCGGAAACGTCACCGTTGCTGGCGTCCAGCAAGCGGTACAGGCCGCGGTTATGGGCGACCAGGCCGTTGAGGGTGGCGGCTGTGGTGCTCACCGAGACCAGGTTGTTGGAGAACGTCGACTCCAACGCCGTGGAGAGGCGAACCACGCCTTTGATGCCCAGCAGGCCCACCCCCAGGGTGACCAGCGCGCACAGGAGGAATGAGAGCAGCAGTTTGGTTGATATTTTCATGAGTCAGGTCCGGGCAGGGTAGCGAAGGGTGCACGCTAGAGCCTCCCTGGCTCTTGGCGATGTCATTGTGACATCATCGCAATTGACAAAGTTGCGAGCCAGATAAATTTACTGAATCGATAAAGCTTGCGCAGATGTATCAACCTATTACGAAAACGCACCAGATTCGCTTTTTGATGTCAGATATTTCGTCATTCAATGAAAGTTGAATGCCGCCCTCCAGCGTCGCTGGAGGTGCTCTTCCGCGGTCCAGGAGGCCGCCATGTATCGACGACTGCTGCTCAGCGCTTTACTCGGTCTGACCCTCTCTGCTTGTGTGCCCTATTACGATGGAGGCCAGAGCTACTATCGATCCGAGGTCTACACTTCACCGGCGCCGGCGTATTACTACGGGGGTGGCTCGGCGTATCAATACCGCCGTGACTACTACCCCGCGCCGCGCTATTACGCACCACAACCGCGTTATTACTCGGCCCCGCGTTATTACCAGCCGGCGCCACGCTACTACGGGCCGCGTGCCGGTTATCGGGCGTACCCGAACCAGGGCTGGGGCGGAGGTCATTGGGGTAATGGGGGTGGGCACGGTCGCGGTTCCGACCATGGAGGTGGCCGCGGCGGTCACCGTTGACGGGCCTGTACGGCAAGCGGCGCATGAAGCGCCGCTTTTTTATGGGCGCAGCCGTCAGTAATCGGACAGGTCCGCCAACGGGTGGCGGCCTTCCCACGCCTTGTCGAAGTGAGCCTGCACCACCGCCTCAGGAATGGCGTTGATATCCGGCCAGTGCCAATGGGGCGACTGGTCCTTGTCGATCAACCGCGCACGCACCCCTTCACTGAACTCAGGATGCCGGCAGCAATTGAGGCTCAACGTGTATTCCATCTGGAAAACCTCGGCCAGCGACAGGTGCCGTGCGCGCTGGATCTGTTCCCACACCAGATGGGCGGTCAGCGGGCAGCCTTCGTTCAATGTCTTGCCGGCACGACTGAACAGGGGGTCGGCATGCTCACTCAGCAGGCTCAAGGCGCGCCAGGCACACCGCACATCGCCTACATCCAGCCATTCGTCGATCTGCGCCCGGCGCGGTAACCACTGTGCTTCGGGTTGCTGACCGGCGGCTTCCTGGGCCAGCGCCTTGAGCAGGCTGTTGAGTTGCATCGGGGTCTGTTCCTTCCAGTTCAGCTGCAACAGGCCATCGAGCAGTTCGTCTTGCTGATCGTCACGCAAAAAGCGGTCGGCCAGGCCCAGGTCCAACGCGTCACGCCCGTTGATATGCGCACCGGTCAGGCCGAGGAACAACCCGAGCTTGCCCGGCAGGCGCGACAGGAACCAACTGGCGCCGACATCCGGGTACAGGCCGATGCTGATCTCCGGCATGGCCAACCGGCTGCTCGGCGTGACAATACGCACCGCCGCACTTTGCAACAGGCCCATGCCACCGCCCAGCACGTAGCCGTGGCCCCAGCAAATCACCGGTTTCGGGTAGGTGTGCAGGCGGTAATCAAGGCGATACTCCGCCGCAAAAAACTGCGCCGCCAGCGTCGGCACCACGCCTGGCTGCTCGCGGCAAGCCTGCGCCAGGCTGCGCACTTCGCCACCGGCGCAAAACGCCTTGGGGCCGTTGCCGCGCAGCAGCACGCAGACGATGTTCGGGTCTTTGGCCCAGGTGTCCAGGCGTTCGCTCAACGCGAGGATCATCGGGTGGGAAAGGGCATTGAGGGACTTTTCAGCGTCGAGGCTGGCGATGCCGATGCGGGCACCGTCGCTGCCGGTCAGCTCTTCGAAGTGCAGGTTCATCGTGACCTCAATCGAGAAGGTGAAGGATGAGTATGATCGCTTCGCAGGAAAGTGCCGGTGGTGTGTCAGAGCAATTGACAAGCGGGGTCGGCTTTCCTAGGGTTCGCCACATTCTTTTTGACAAGACCATTCAACCATGACCGAAGACGACCGTATCAAACTCGAACCCAGCTGGAAACACGCCCTGCGGGATCAGTTCGAGCTGCCGTACATGGCCCAGTTGCGCGCCTTCCTGCGCCAGGAACATGCCGCCGGCAAAGAGATCTACCCGCCCGGCCCGCTGATTTTCAACGCGCTCAATTCCACGCCGCTGGACAAGGTCAAGGTGGTGATCCTCGGACAGGACCCGTACCACGGCCCTGGCCAGGCCCACGGCTTGTGCTTCTCGGTGCAACCGGGCATCCCGACGCCGCCGTCGCTGCTCAATATCTATAAAGAGCTCAAGCGCGACCTCAACATCGATATCCCCAACCACGGCTGCCTGCAAAGCTGGGCCGACCAGGGCGTGCTGATGCTCAACACCACCATGACCGTCGAGCGCGCCAATGCCAACGCCCATGCGGGCAAGGGCTGGCAGTTCTTTACCGATCGGATCATCGAAGTGGTCAGCGAGCATCAGCCGCACCTGGTGTTCCTGCTGTGGGGCGCCCATGCCCAGGGCAAGCAGAAGCTGATCGACGCGACCAAGCACCTGGTGCTGACGTCGGTGCACCCGTCGCCGTTGTCGGCGTACCGCGGGTTTTTGGGGTGTGGGCATTTCAGCCGGACCAACAAGTTTCTTGAGCAGAATGGCGAGACGCCCATTGAGTGGCGGTTGCCGCTGGTCTGATCTGTAGGGCCACCTGTTATTTTCGACAGTATCCAGAGGGCGTACTTGCGCATTAAATGATCTACCTGGCCTTGTCGGTAGGGTGCTTTCCCGTCGGTAGTCAATGGCTGGTCATTGATTGATTGCCCAAGGAGAGTGGACATGCCCAAGTACAACCCCTCGACCCCGATCCCCCGCATGCTGGACCAGCCCTGGGTGCCAGCGGCGCTGCCATTGCTGGCAGATGAAGTGGCTTACACGATACACCGGTTGGACCAACTCGCCCCTTTGGTAGTGGAAGTTCAATCGATTTGGCCGGGGTGGGATAACCTGGATCCAGGTGAGGTGACCACAGTTACCTGGTTGTGGGATGGTGAACCGGTTGGCGATGTGAAGGAGTTGACTGCGCCCTACGATGCAAGCGACCTACCGAGTGTGGCCGGCGCCATACCCGAAATCCTGCTGGCGGTGCCCGGCCTGCATAGTTTGCAGTACATCGTTGAGCTGGTTCCTGGCAACCCGGCGGATCCGTCTTTTCCAATCCAGATAAACTTGAACAAACTCGCCCCGAATCAAGGGGTACAACCGAATTGGCTGAATTTTGACACTGATATTCAAAATAACGGCGTCACTGATGACTACTTGGTCGCCCACGATGATCAAGTCGTGGCAATTGTGCCTCCATGGCCTGATATGCGCCTGGAGGATCGCGCTTTAGGTAAGTTGACACTGCTACCAGCGCTCCGGCGCCCACATTCACGTAGCGACGAGATCGTGGCATCGGTGGAAATCACCCAGGCTCATAAAGCCGGTGCACCTATAGAGCTGGCATTTGAAGGCGAAACGTTTCGCTCGTTGCTCAGCAATCGAGAGTATTCGGCGCAATACCATCTGATTAATCGCGCTGGATGGCAGGGGCCTGCGTCGCGTACGGCTGTGGTACTGAATGCGCTTACGCCCTCGCCGATTAATTTTCCTGCACCGGAAGTACCACAAGCGTTCGGCACGGGCGCGAACGGGCGGATTGATTTGGAAGATGCTCGTGAAATTGGCGGCGTCTACATGAACATCCTCGAAATCGTCGGCGCATTGGAAGACGATGTTGTGACACCTTCCTGGAACTTGATACCCCTTCCACAAATCATCGTAGGGCCGTTCCAGGTCTGGCCAATTCGTGTGCCAATCCCTTGGCTGATCCTGGCCCAAGGCGGCTTCGAACTGGCAGGCGGGATCATCCGGGCCAGTTACACCTGGCAACGCGGAACCGCTGCGCCCCGGCCTTCCGTGGTCAGGTTCGTGCCGGTAGATTTTACCGCAGCTGGCGAACTCAATCCGGATAACCCCAACTACATCAACCCCTTGCTTCTGCTGCCAACCGTGAAAGGTGTATCTGGCGATGATGTATTGACCATCCTCGACCGTGATCAGCCCGCCAATGTGGAGCTGGTGCTGGGTGTCGGCTTCGAGGTGGGCGATTTACTTGAGCTGATCTGGAATGACAATCCCACGCCGGTGGCAACTCACCCTGTCGCTATTGGCGAAAACCCGGGAGCCGTGATTCCGTTCCAGATCCCCTGGGCACTCATTGATCCGATTGGCAATGCGCTGGTCAACCTCTTCTATCGCACGTTCAATGGCGTAAACCGCCAGCGATCGGATAACAAAATCGTCATCGTGGCGATCTCACCTGTTCTGGGGTTGAAGCCCACTCGATACCCGGATGTGAACTACGGCCCGGGGCCGGACTCCGGATTTATTGGGTGTACGCTCAATCCTCATCCGTCCTTTGGCGTTCAGGTACTTGTCCCTGGCGACGATACGCGCCTGCAGGTAGGCGATATTCTGCGATTGAGCTGGGTGGGGTATGCCAGCCCCAATGGCAATGTCAGCCATGTGATCAGCGGTTCTGAAGGTGAATGGGATTCACCGCCCTTGAACCTGAATTGGGTACAAAACGGTTACCCCTTCACCGTGCCATTCGATCCCTGTGTGTTGCTGCCTGGGCTGGTTAAGCCGGACGACTATCCTCATAAGCCCAGACATGGTTCAGCCACCACAAGCTACAAGGTGCTTCGTGGTGGGGTGCCAATTGGCGGGTCGAATCCTAGCCTGGTATTGGTCACATTGATTCGTCCAAACAACGTACCACCTTGTATTGCACCCAGTTGAGCCAGCGTGCAACAGGGAAGGGCACAAGGTCCTTCCCTTTGTATTGGCACGCCCTTGCATATCTTTTTTTCATAGGACCATGCGTGCTTTTAAAGACTCGTTAATGGCATGTCGGGAGTGAAAAAGACGTTTAACCGCCCACTCGTCGTTGAGTGCAGGACTGCACACTTTTTGAGCTTTGACAAACTGTGAATCTTGACAGTTACGCACGCACTAAGGGCGCTGTTTAATGAACTAGCCGCTGTCAGGTTGCACTGATTTCGGAAGATGAAAAATGATGTATCCACAAACAGGGTCGCCGATCTGAGGGCGAAATGCCGTGGTCCGGGTCCTGATCCTTTCACTCATGCAAGGAGCTTTGGATCATGTCAAAAAAACTACCGTTGTCGAAGGCCAAAACGCCAGCAACGCTGGCGAAGGAAAAGTTGCCTGCGAAAGCAAAAGCTACCCCTAAACCCTCGCAGCGCACGCGCGCAGGGACACAGAGGGTTTTAGCCGATGCGCCTCCTCCCACGCTTGTCAACGCACTCCCTAACTTGCCAGTAGTTCCCCCCGACCCTGACAAATCGGCAGACGGTCAACCCAATCTCATACCCCACGACGTCCAGGCCAGCGGTTTGACTATGTCCTTTCCACGCTGGTTTCCACTTGCAGATCCGGGGGAACTCGACACTGTTTTTTTTCGTGCGAACGGTCGATTGATTGGTTTCTATGAATACAGTGGCGACGATCCTGCGCCACCTGATCCTTTTGTTCACACAATTCAGCCGCACGCCGAGCTGCAAACCCATGGTGAAAAGGAGATCACCTATACGATCTTTCACGCCAATGGCAACGTAGCTCCCTCTGAGCCCACACGTGGGTTTGTCGACGCAATCGACCCCAACCTCAATAATCGGCCGGCTGCCATTACCCCGCCAGCCGACCTGGCGGGGCCTGTGACGCCGGATTACCTGAATGGCAAACCCGGGTTGGTATGTCAAATTCAACGTTTGGCTGACAACCGCCCGGGAGATACCTGGACAGCGTTTTTTGGGAGTAAGGATTTAGACGGTATCTCTGGTGATTTTCCAGAAACAGGCAACGCTGAAGTGATTTTCCCTTCCGCGGCTGTTCTGGCGGACGGGCCGGGTGATCGGGAGATTACCTACGCGGTGTCTGATCGTGGAGGCAACGCTACGCAGCCGTCTTATGTCCGAACAGTGACAGTCGCCACCGCTAACCCACCAGAGCTGGAAGACCTTGAAGTATTGGAGGCGCCTTTGATCGATAAGCAAGAGGCGCGCAATGGTGTGACGGTGCGCTTGGGGAATATTCTCAACTGGCTCTCGACTGATATGGTTCGAATGTTCTGGCATGGCACCTTGATCTACGAGAAATCTGTCGGTGTGTTCCCTATCTTCCCTATCGATGCCACGGCTACGTTTGATGTGATCAGTTCACATGGGGACATATACGATGCCGATGTCCACTGCACTATCAGCCGTGACGGGCTAGGGACTATCCCCTCGCCAACGATCACCGTTGCGGTGAATATAGATGAGCCCGGTGATCCGGATAACCCTGGCCCAGGCCCCGTTGACCCCGCCTATGATCCACCGACGGTCAGAGGCAATGAAGGCCATGAGAACCATTTGGTAGAACTTGACCGCGGTTTCCCGGCCACGGCGACGTTCATTATTCCTCCAGGGCTACCCGCCGGCGTTTTCATCGATATTTACTACGGCATTATGGGCGGGACGCTGGCTGACACTTATGACGTCAACGGTAGTGAAGCCGACGATTTCGAGGTTGAGTTGGAGATTGATTGGGACACTATCGAAATGTATGGCAACGGCGATGCCATACCTTGTTATTACAAGGTTCGCGATGCAATCAACTACAAGCACTCTCCCGACCAGAGCGTCAAGGTTGAACTCTACAGCTTGTCGGGGCTTGCAGATCCGGTGTTCTCGGTACTCAATACAGCGGGCAGGCTTGGATGCTTCGACCGCTTGGAGCCTCCGCTAGTCCCGGCACCTTGGGTGGCAGTCCCTATTTTCATCAAGGACGACGTAGTTCTTCAAATCGATGACCTCGTTGTTGTACATGCGGCCAGGTACGCAATTGGCGATAACACTACCCCGTTAGATACCCTGGAAACGACGCCTCGACAGATATCGTTCAACGACGTCGCGGATGGGTTCACCATCAACCTCTTGCTGGGGTTGTGGTTCAGGGACTTTACCGGTACCGCCGGTCGTGGTTGGGTAGGTGTGCGCTGGAGTATCTTTCGCCCTGGCACGACGGATCGCGGTACCTCGGATGAAGTTCAGGTGCGATGGGATTTCCGTGGTGCTTACCCACCACTGGGCACCTGTGTGCCAGATTCGACGCGAGCGCTAGGGTCGCTGTGATCCATGCATAACCCTGTTGGCCTCTTTTTGGGGTCACAGGGTTTTTTATTGCGGCTTGATTAATCAACGCCAGGATTGTGTCGACGCTCGACGAGCTCATCATAAGGAAACTCCTACATAAAGCGGTAACCCAGATCCTTAGTCTTTGCGCCGTGGAAAACGGAAGGCCGGTCGATGTGGCCTCCGGGTTCGAACTGGTACTTTTCTGAGGCTCACTGGCAATGCACACAATTGATTCTTCTCGCTTTAAATACTCCAAATTATCGGCCGCGATCAAGCTTATCGCTGTTGCCCCGATGTGTTTCCTGAGCGCTCAAACCCTGGCGCTGGAAGAACTGGATGGAACGACCAAAGATGTCTATCCAGTAACGTACGTTGATAACTTTCGGCTGAAAAACAATGCCACGCTGAATGTGCATAGCGGTGCGACAGTGCGCGACATTCAGTCGGTTGATTCGACGGTAAACCTGACAGGCGCACGGGTTTCATCCACTGCCACCACCACCGCAGTAATACTGAGCAACAGCACTGCACATATCAACAACACTCTTATTACCAGTACCCGGGCGGGTGGTCTGGACGTGGTACGCAATCCGTCGACGGTCACGGGTTCCTTCGCAGAGGTCAGCAATAACAGTGAAATCCGCGGTGCGACTTATGGTGCCAATGTAACCTCCTACAGCACCTTGAACCTCTATGACTCGAAACTGGTGGGCGGTTCCCAGGCCGGGTTGATCCTGCGCGGTGGCGCGGCCAATGCCTTCAATAGTCAAATCACCGGTGCTACCGACGGTGTCCGCATGACCCGCGAACACAGCACCGTACCCAACTCGCCAGAGCTGCGCTTGGAAGGTACACGTGTAGAGGGGCTGGCAGGCGCTGCCATTGTGGTCGATACACCGATCACCGCTGAAATTGATGTCAATAACGGCTCTACCCTGATAGGCAGCAACGGCAACCTGCTTGAGTTGAAAACTGGCGGCAACGCCAACATGCGCGTCAACAACAGCGCCCTGACCGGCAACATCCAGGTGGGCACCGGCAGCGCCCTGGACCTGAGCCTCGACCACGCCATCATGAACGGCGACGTGATCAACAACGGCGGCAGCGCCAGCGTTGGCCTGAGCAACGGCTCGATCCTCACTGGTCGCCTGGAGAACGTCGACAAGCTGGCGATCAACAGCGACGCCACCTGGGTGATGGTCGACAACCAGCAAGTGGGCGACCTGGCCCTGAGCGGCGGCAACGTCAAGTTTGGCGACCCAGGCGTGTTCTACCAACTGGACGTGGAAAACCTGTCGGGCAACGGCACCTTCATCATGACGGCGGATTTCGCCACGTTGACCGGTGACTTCCTTAACGTCACCGGGACGTCGTCGGGTGATCACAAACTGCTGATCGCCAGCAGCGGTGCCGACCCGTTGAGCGATGACCGCCTGCACGTGGTGCACACCGCCGATGGCGGCGCCAAGTTCAGCCTGCTGGGTGACCGTGTGGACGTGGGCACATACTCCTACAGCCTGGTCAACGACAACGAAGGCAAGGACTGGCTGCTGGACCCGGGCAGCAAGGTGATCAGCCCGAGCACCCACTCCGTACTGGCCCTGGCCAACGCGGCGCCGAGCGTGCTCTACGGCGAAATGACCAACCTGCGTACCCGCATGGGTGAGTTGCGTCACAGTGATGGCAAGTCCAGCGGCTTGTGGAGCCGTACGTACGGCAACAAGTTTGAAGTGAATAACCGCGATAAAGGTGTGCAGTACAACCAGGTCCAACGCGGCTTCACCCTGGGTGCCGACGTACCGTTGTCCGGTGGCGACGGCCAATGGCTGGGAGGCTTCCTGGCCGGTCACAGCACCTCCGACCTGGACCTGAACCGTGGCAGCAAAGCCACCGTCAACAGCTACTACGCCGGTGGTTATGCCACATGGCTGGACGCTGAAAGCGGCTTCTACTTCGACGGCGTGCTCAAGTTCAACCGCTTGCACAATGAGTCCAACGTGGCGATGAGCGACGGCAGGAAAGCCAAGGGCAACTACACGCAAAACGCAGTGACTGCTTCGGCAGAGGTGGGCCGCCACATCAAGCTGGACGACGGCTTCTTCGTGGAACCTTACGGCCAGTTGGCCACGGCAATCATCCAGCGCCAGAGCTACGAGCTGGATAACGGCCTGCAAGCCAAGGGCGCGCGTACCGCTTCGGTGGTGGGCAAGGCCGGTGTGACCGCCGGACGTGACATCCAGCTGGACGGTGGCAGTGTATTGCAGCCGTACTTGCGGACTGCCGTTGCCCATGAGTTCAACCAGAGCAACAAGGTGTCGGTGAACGGCAACAGCTTCAACAACGACCTGTCGGGCACTCGGGTTGAAATGGCAGCTGGTCTGGCCATGGCCGTGTCGAAGAACTGGAAGGTCCATGCCGATGTAGAGCGCAGCATGGGCAAGAGTGTTGACCAACCGTGGGGGGTGAATGTGGGGGTGCGGTATGACTTTTAAGCGCGCATGAATGAAAAATGCCCCGGGCTGGAAAGCACGGGGCATTTTGTTTCTAGGTTATTAGAACTCAGGTGTTTACGACCGTTACTGTAGTACTCGAGCCATTGGTCACGTAAAGGGTGGAACCGTCGCGGCTGATAGCAATTCCGAAGGGGTGATTGAACCCCGGGATAGCATCGATCACCGTTTCCTGAATGGTGTCTATTATTTTTACCGTATTATTATCGGCGTCGGTAACATAGGCGAGTGGTTGAGTAGGATGCATGACGATGCCGTATGGAGCGGCAAATGCGGGTAGGATACGGCGTCTGATATTGGAGCCTGCATTAATTATATGAACGTTATCTCCGTTGGTATCAGCCACGTAGAGTGTCGGATTTGTGCTGGTGTTATGCGGACTGTAAGCCATGTCTAGAGGCAGAGTGAATCCTGTAATCGCTGCCACACGGACATTGGACGCTGGGTCAATAACATGAACTGTGGTTTGACTACCTACATAAAGTCGGGTTTGGCTTGGGTTGAAAGCCAGCCCGGCAGCGTAGTTACACCCTGACAGCGTATATAGGCGTTTGCCATCGAGAGTGTCATGGGTGTTCAAGGTGTGTGAATTATAACAGGCAACATATAGACGTGACCCATCTTTGTTTAACAGAATTGTATAGGGGCCGGAAAGCCCTGTTATCTGATTGATGAAGGCATAGCTGGTTGTGTTGATGACTGTGACACTTTGTGATCTGATGTTGCTCACGTACAACCTTCCGCCATCTGGGCTTATAGCGATAGCATAGGGCGAGTTTAATCCAGGGATGGTGTGAATTACTTTGTGAGTGGCTGTTGATATTACCGAGACGGTGTGAGAGCTTCGGTTGGTCACGTAAACCCTGCTTCCATCTGGACTAATGACCAATCTAGCAGGGTTCGCACCTACATCAATGTGAGCAACAATCCCCGCCTGTCTTTTAATACTGTAGGGTGGTGCATTCAAACGCACGGTAGAGTTTTGACTATTGAGCCCATCCATTGAGACCTGTGTTTTAATGCGAAGGGAACTTCCATTTGGGCGTGACTTCAGGTAGTCGTTGGGGATCGGGGTGATGATTTTTCTGGAGCTGTACTCTGCAGGCGTTACTGGAACGCCGTTACGCACTACATAATCTAATGTTCCATCATCATGTTCAAAAGTTATCCAAACAGGCTGACTTGGCTGCATAAAGGGGTATTCGAGCACTTGTACCGTGTTGGCAGTATTGGCGTCGACTTGACCTCCTGAAGCTTGAGGAATGCTCACCACGTTCGTGACCGAGTCAGGAAGCGGGAAGACTCTTACATTCAGTGAGTTTGAAGGGGTGTCAGAACCGTTTCGTGTGACTACATAGTCAACGTTAAACTCCTCATTTAAGTGAGCGGCAACGACAATGTTTGAAACGTTGAAATCAACATAACCCTGGGCGGTGTTACCGAGTTTTGGTGCAATAGTTGGGCTGCCTATACCCATCTTTCCCCTAATGAAAGGTTGGATAGTGTCAGCGTCCAGCATGTTGTACTGGACGCGAATCGTGGCTACCGGCGGACTGACTACATGGAGCGGATCGATTGTGGCACTTTTGCCCGGTATGATAACGGTTGATTGCAAAATCTGCGGCGCGGGAAGATTCAGCGGCGCCCCAACTCGCATATCCACTGCGTGGGAAATACGCGTACGTTCATTTGGCTTGGTCAGTGTGTAATAAATTCTGGCTGATTTGTCGAGGTTGGCTACCACGAAAGTACGTTCGATATCGAAGTATAGGTCTCTCCCCACCCAAATATTGGTAATGGGGAAAGATTTAGTGGTACTGCCACCCGCTGCAGAACCGTCAAAATGCACTGTAACGGTACTGCCTAGAGTGAATGCCGAGTTGCGCTTGACAAGGACGGTTGCACCAAAAAGGCTCACGGATGGATTAAATACATAATCTGGTGGCGGGGCCTCTTCAATTTCAACAATAGGCAATGAAGGGACAAGTTCGCCTACATCAAAGTTGGCAACTTGAGACGGACGAGTTCCGGCCTCATTCGTGACTGAATAAAGAACGTCCAGGGTGCCACCTTCAAGACGGGCAATGTCGCCGTCGGGACCGTTTGCGAGGTTAAAGATAATGTTGCCTTTTCCGGCGGGTCGCGGCCCTACTTCTCGATAGTAACCGGCTCCATTGACGTAGGTTCCGATTAAAATCAATAGCACTGCGTCGAACGAGTCTTGTCCGGTATAGGGATCGATCCAGACGGTAATCGATGGAGCGTCTACCGGTATATTGCCGTCCGGTGCCTGAAGAATTCTCGCAGGAGGAAGCTCGACCGGGATCGAGTCGCCAATGACTTCATATACATTGACCTTCGAACGACGATTAGGTGTGACGCCTGCGCGTATACGTTCGAAGCGAATACGCAGGCTGCCGCCGACCAGCGTTTCTAAATCTTTGAAAGGCACCGAAATATGCTTGTTAACAAAGACTGAGTCGATGGTGCCGGTATATACCTCTTCGATACGGGTTCCTGCAGCGGTATATCCCACTGCGAATACTTTTATTACATCAGATTTTTGGTAGCCGTTGCCAGGGACATTAATAACGATGGTCGCATCTGCACCCTCCAGTAGGCCAATATCTACCTTCCCTTCATCGTTAACCTCAGCGATAAAAGGTGGAGCTAAAAGAGGATGTGGGTTGCCGACAAAAGACTCGACAATTGTCAGCGGGGAGGGGGCAACTGTTTTATTCCCAGCTTCGTCTATCACATAAAATTGAATGATCACATCGCCGTAGCCGACTTTGTCCCATGTGGCGTTGTAGACGATGATGGTGATTGGGCCCGTACCTGCCGCTTCGCCTTCTGTTACTACATGCTTAACGACATGACCGTTGAGTGTCAACCAAATTGTATCTCGTGCGGCCCAATTATAAAGCGGATTCAAACCTGGTCTGTTTGGGTACTTGTGGATTTTTATCTTGACGCCCATCTGAGCATCTTCTGGCTGCACGCCATTGTCGATGATGTGTTGCTCCAATTGCGGTGCAGTCATATAGTCGTGATAAGTTCCCGTGTCTGGGTTTGGCCCGGCAGGGTCAATATCGTCAACAAGGAAGCTGAATTTATCCGTCTCCGCTGTGCCTCCGCCAGCACGCGTCACCCTGAAATAACAGGGGGAGATGGGACCGTATTCAAGCCATGCGGTTGATACATACAAGGAAATCGATAACCCCGCTGAAGCTTGGGTATCAGAAACTGTCGTAAAGGCTGCCGGCACAGTAGCACTTCCGAAGAACAGCTCGACGAAATCATTTTCTGCCATATCCAAGTATGACTTCAGAATACACAAGAGACCTTTTTCAGGGTTGAGATTTTTCGCCGCTTTATTGATCCCGCCATGGTAACCAATATAGGGCACCCTGAGGCCGGGTATATCTAACGATAAATCTGCGAACGCGACACGGGGTACTTGCTCGGGTCGGCTGAGGTCGAATTCGTAAACGGCATCTTCCTCGGAAGGCTGTGAGACGTGATCAAGGGGAATGATTTCGGATGACATGATGTACTCCTCGATTGAACAATTGGGGGGGGGTATCGCAACGCGTGCGAGAAGCCTGTAGTCCATTCAATATCGAGCAAACGTCTACCGATAGCTGTGATAAATGACAGTGCCGACCAGCGGTAGAGGGCCAGGCCTGGGTCACCTGAAACAGGGGGACGGACTGGCCATGGCTGTGTCGAAGAACTGGAAGGTTCACGCCGATGTCGAGCGCAGCATGGGCAAGAGCGTTGACCAGCCGTGGGGGGGGATGTGGGGGGCGGTATGACTTCTAAGCAGTGATGAAGGTTTTTGGTTGCCCTTCTTTGGCGTGAAAAACTGCCCTGAATCTCCAGTTCAGGGCAGTTTTTTAACTACGTAAACAGGCTTTTAAGTCGCCAACTTAACACTTAAAGGGCGACGACAGAAACAGTTGAGCCCCCAGTGTTGCAGACATATGCATAAGCTCCGTCGTTTGATATTGCTATTCCCTCGGGAGTGTTGAAGCCGCTAATGGTTTTTATGACGGTGTCGGTGCGGGTGTCAATAAGTTTTACCGAGTTGCCTCTAGCCTCGGATACATACGCTTCTTCGGTAATGGGGTTAAAGCCTATGCCGTTGGGGGCATTAAATCCGGTTATTGTTTTGTCTATCTTGTTGGTGGTGGAGTTGAGCACGAGTACGGTAGTGCCTGTGTCATTCAATCCGCGATTGGTTATATATGCTTTTGGTGCACTGAAGTTGTGTGGGCTAAAGCGTATATCTCTAGGGTAGGATGTGCCTGGGATGTCACCCAGAAGACTGCCATTGTTTGTTGTGCTGATAATTGTGGTCACAGTTCGGCTAGGGGCATATAGGCGAGTGCCCTCAGGATTGATATCAAGTCCAGTAGGGTAAATAACTTTCAGGCTGTTTAGTCGAGCATAGTTGGTGGTGTTGTGAACATAGACAAAAGCGTCATAGTTACAGGAGACGTAAAGGAGAGATCCTGAGGTGTTGAAGGCGATTCCAAAGACACTGTTAAATCCAGTAATGGTCGCAATAATAGTGTTGGTCGCCGTATTTACGATGGATACTGTTTTTGTGCCGAGGTTGCCGACGAACAAACGCACTCCATCAGGATGTAGTTTTAGTCTGTAGGGGCTGGAGAACCCAGAAATAGTGGCGACAACAAGGTGGGTTAGGGTGTTGAAGACCGACACCGTGTTACTGCTGTAATTCGTTACATAAGCTAGCCTCCCGTCATGGCTGAGTTCGATGTGGTGGGGGTTTGTGCCAACGGTTATATTTTTAATAATCCCTGATTGTCTCTTAACAACGTAACTCGGCGAGTAAAGCGCGGTCGCCGAGCTTTTAAGGTTGGTACCGTCGAGTGAAACCAGCGTCCGGACATCCAGGTCAGAGTTATTGCTGAGTTTCAGTTGATAGCTGATCGGTATAGGTTCATCAATCTTTTTAGCGTTCGCCTCGGGGAGGCTGACGGGGGCACCGCTGCGCAGTTCATGATCTTCTTCACCGTCTAGATCAATCCATACGGCTTGCCCGGCCTTCATGAAGGGATAGTTCAGGATTTGCACGCTGTTACTAGTATGTGGATTGAGCGCGCCACCGATGGCCTGCGGTATCGAAACCACATTTGCAACGGAGTTAGGGAGTGCTTGTATTTCTAGGTCCAGTGGGTCTGACGGTAACGTCGCATTTCCCCGCGTTACCCTGTATTCTACGGTGACGTGTGTTTCCAAGTTGGCGGCGATTGCTGCATTGCCTATCTGAAAGTCAACAAAACCAGCTGCCGCGTTTCCATATTTCGGCGTAATAGTTGGGGTCCCCAAACCTGACTTGCCGCTAAAATAGGGTTGAATCAGGTCGCTGTTGTGCATGGTATAACGCACGCGATACGTAAATACGGGTGGATTTAGAACATGAGCAGGATTCATCGTGGCACTTTTTCCAGGCACTACGACAGTGGCCTCCAATATTTCCGGCACAGGAAGATTCAGCGGCGCCCCAACTCGCATATCCACTGCGTGGGAAATACGCGTACGTTCATTTGGCTTATTCAGTGTGTAATAAATCCTGGCTGATTTGTCGAGGTTGGCTACCACGAAAGTACGTTCGATATCGAAGTATAGGTCTCTCCCCACCCAAATATTGGTAATGGGGAAAGATTTAGTGGTACTGCCACCCGCTGCAGAACCGTCAAAATGCACTGTAACGGTACTGCCTAGAGTGAATGCCGAGTTGCGCTTGACAAGGACGGTTGCACCAAAAAGGCTCACGGATGGATTAAATACATAATCTGGTGGCGGGGCCTCTTCAATTTCAACAATAGGCAATGAAGGGACAAGTTCGCCTACATCAAAGTTGGCAACTTGAGACGGACGAGTTCCGGCCTCATTCGTGACTGAATAAAGAACGTCCAGGGTGCCACCTTCAAGACGGGCAATGTCGCCGTCGGGACCGTTTGCGAGGTTAAAGATAATGTTGCCTTTTCCGGCGGGTCGCGGCCCTACTTCTCGATAGTAACCGGCTCCATTGACGTAGGTTCCGATTAAAATCAATAGCACTGCGTCGAACGAGTCTTGTCCGGTATAGGGATCGATCCAGACGGTAATCGATGGAGCGTCTACCGGTATATTGCCGTCCGGTGCCTGAAGAATTCTCGCAGGAGGAAGCTCGACCGGGATCGAGTCGCCAATGACTTCATATACATTGACCTTCGAACGACGATTAGGTGTGACGCCTGCGCGTATACGTTCGAAGCGAATACGCAGGCTGCCGCCGACCAGCGTTTCTAAATCTTTGAAAGGCAACGAAATATGCTTGTTAACAAAGACTGAGTCGATGGTGCCGGTATATACCTCTTCGATACGGGTTCCTCCAGCGGTATATCCCACTGCGAATACTTCTATTACATCAGATTTTTGGTAGCCATTGCTAGGGACATTAATAACGATGGTCGCATCTTCACCCTCCAGTAGGCCAATATCTACCTTCCCTTCACCGTTAACCTCAGCGATAAAAGGTGGAGCTAAAAGAGGATGTGGGTTGCCGACAAAAGACTCGACAATTGTCAGCGGGGAGGGGGCAACTGTTTTATTCCCAGCTTCGTCTATCACATAAAATTGAATGATCACATCGCCGTAGCCGACTTTGTCCCATGTGGCGTTGTAGACGATGATGGTGATTGGGCCCGTACCTGCCGCTTCGCCTTCTGTTATTACATGCTTAACGACATGACCGTTGAGTGTCAACCAAATTGTATCTCGTGCGGCCCAATTATAAAGCGGATTCAAACCTGGTCTGTTTGGGTACTTGTGGATTTTTATCTTGACGCCCATCTGAGCATCTTCTGGCTGCACGCCATTGTCGATGATGTGTTGCTCCAATTGCGGTGCAGTCATATAGTCGTGATAAGTTCCAGTGTCTGGGTTTGGTCCGGCAGGGTCAATATCGTCAACAAAGAAGCTGAATTTATCCGTCTCCGCTGTGCCTCCGCCAGCACGCGTCACCCTGAAATAACAGGGGGAGATGGGACCGTATTCAAGCCATGCGGTTGATACATACAAGGAAATCGATAACCCCGCTGAAGCTTGGGTATCAGAAACTGTCGTAAAGGCTGCCGGCACAGTAGCACTTCCGAAGAACAGCTCGACGAAATCATTTTCTGCCATATCCAAGTATGACTTCAGAATACACAAGAGACCTTTTTCAGGGTTGAGATTTTTCGCCGCTTTATTGATCCCGCCATGGTAACCAATATAGGGCACCCTGAGGCCGGGTATATCTAACGATAAATCTGCGAACGCGACACGGGGTACTTGCTCGGGTTGGCTGAGGTCGAATTCGTAGACATCTTCATCCTGCGGTTTGGGAATGTCGCAGTTGGTGGTGATTGGCGTACCGGCAGCGGTTGTCATGATCGTGATCCCTGATTGAGATAGAAATGTGGCTCATCGCATACGCGGGAGGTCCGGATTTCATTCAAAGCCAGGCGGCAGCGCGGCGATAGCTGTGAGATTTGACAGTGCCGACGAGCGGTAATGAGGAGGCGGAGCGTGCCATCGCGCAAGAGTTAAGACGGGCGATTCCAATGCCTGAACAACGGCTCCGCCAGAAACAACACAAACAACAAGCGCATCACCTGCATCGCCGTCACCAGTGGCACCGACAGTTGCAGGGTCTCGGCGGTCAGGCTCATCTCGGCAATGCCACCGGGCATCATGCCCAGGGTCAATGAGCGCAGGTCCAGGTGTGTCAACGCACTCAGCCCCACGGCCGCCAACGTCGCCAGCGCCATGGTCAACGCGGTGCCGATCAAGGTACGGCCCATGAACGACGGCGCCCGACGAAAGAACTGCCGGTTGAAGTGGCAACCCAGGCCACTGCCGATCAACCACTGGCCAATCTGGCTGCCGCCATCGGGCAGGCCGATATGCAAATCCCACACGACGCTGGCCGTGGCACTCACCAGCAACGGCCCGAATAACCAAGGGTTCGGCTGGCGCAAGCGCTGCCAACCCCAGGCGACCAAGGCGCCCAGCGGAAACAGCGCCAGCAGCCACGGCCAGCTCACCGGCGCCGGGTGAAACTGCGGTGTACCGCCTTCGAGCAAGTACTTGAAGATCGCCGGCACACACAGCACCACCACCAGCACCCGCAGGCTCTGGCCCGCCGCGACACGGCTCAACACCGCGCCATTGCGTGCGCCGAGGTTGACCATCTCACCGGAACCGCCCGGCATGCTCGAGAAAAACGCCGTGGCGCGGTCTTCACCGCTGCGGCGCATCAGCCACACACCGACCACGCTCGACAGGCTGGTGACCAGCGCGCCGAAGAAGATCAGGCCGAAGTGGCTCATCACCTGTTCGATCACCACTGGCGTGAAGTGCAGGCCGATGCCGATGCCCACCACCCATTGGCCGCATTTGCGCCCGCCGGGAATCTCCGCCAACTGCCACGGCGTGAGGCAACGCACCAGGATGATCGCCAGCAGCGAACCGACCATGTACGGCAACGGCCAGCCAACCAGGCTGGCCAGGTAACCGCCGGCCAGGCCGACCAGCGGTGTGCCCCACCAATGTTTGAAGGTGACCTCAGACATCGGCCACGGCACGACGCTGCAGGGCGCGCTTGCGGTAGATACGCAGCAGCGGGAAGGCCAGCATCAGCGCGGTCAGTACCCATACACCAAAGGTGATCGGGCTCGACCACAGGATCTGCAGGTCACCGTTGGAGATCGACAGCGCACGGCGCAGGTTCTGTTCCATCAGGCCGCCAAGGATAAAGCCCAGCAGCACCGGCGACAGCGGGAAGTCGAGCTTGCGCAGGATGTAGCCGAAGATGCCGATACCCACCATCAGGAACAGGTCGAAGGTGGTGGCGTGCACCGCGTACACCCCGATGGCGGTGATGATCGCGATCACCGGCACCAGTGCCCAGTTCGGCACGGCGAGGATGCGCGTGAAGATGCGGATCATCGGGATGTTGAGGATCACCAGCATGACGTTGGCGATGAACAACGAGGCGATCAGGCCCCAGACGATGTCCGGTTGCTGTTGGAACAGCAGCGGACCCGGGGTGATGTTGTACAGCGACAGTGCGCCGATCATCACCGCCGTGGTGCCCGAGCCGGGAACGCCGAGGGTTAGCATCGGCACCAGGGCACCGCAGGCGGACGCACCAATCGCGGTTTCCGGAGCGGCGAGGCCGCGCATGTCGCCCTGGCCGAATTTACCGCTGGCACCGGCCAGGCGTTTTTCGGTCATGTAGGCAACCGCCGACGCCAACGTGGCACCTGCACCGGGCAGCACGCCCATGATGAAACCGAGCAGGCCGCAACGGATATTCACCACGAACACCGCGCCCGCTTCCTTCAGGTTGAACATCATGCGTCCGGTGGCTTTGACCGCTTCCTGGCCACGGTGGGTTTTTTCCAGCAGCAACAAAATCTCGCTGATGGAGAACAGACCCAGCACCAGCACGACAAACTGGATGCCGTCGGTGAGGTGGATGTTGTCGCCGGTGAAGCGATACACACCGCTGTTGGCGTCAATGCCGACCGCCGAGAGGAACAGGCCGATCAGCGCCGCTACAAACGTCTTCAGCGGTTTGTCCCCGGCCATGCCGCCGAGGCAGACAATCGCGAACACCATCAGTACGAAATATTCCGCCGGGCCGAAGGCAATCGCCCATTTGGCCAGCAGCGGCGCAAACAGCACCATGCCGCAGGTGGCGATGAACGCGCCGATGAACGAACTCCACGCCGACAACGACAGCGCCACGCCAGCCAGGCCTTTGCGGGCCATCGGGTAGCCGTCGAGGGTGGTCATCACGGTGGAGGCTTCGCCCGGGATGTTCAGCAGGATCGAGCTGATGCGCCCACCGTATTCGCAGCCCAGGTACACGGCTGCCAGCAGGATCAGCGCCGATTCCGGCGGCAGGCCCAGGGCAAAGGCGATGGGGATCAACAGCGCCACGCCGTTGATCGGGCCCAGGCCCGGCAACAGGCCGACCACGGTGCCGATCAGGGTGCCGCAGAGCGCGGTCACCAGGTTGTAAGGGGACAGTGCAACGCCGAAGCCCTGGCCCAAGTAGCCGAAAGTATCCATATCAGTTCTCCAGAACGTCGAGCAGGCCGAGGGGCAGCGGCACATCCATGGCTTTATCGAACAGCAGGTAAAGACCGATCGCCATCAGGCTGACGATCACCACGCTGGGCAACCAGCGGCCGCCATACAGGCGTGCCATCGGGATGCCGATCAGCATGCTGCTGAGGATGAAACCCAGGGGTTCGAAGGTGCCGGCGAACACGATCAACAGCGCGACGCACACGCCGATCTTGATCAGTGTTTCGCGGTCCAGCGCGGGTTCTTCTTCGGTGTGTTTGGTCGGTTGTGGACGAAACAGCATGTAGATCAGTGCCAGGCTCATCAGCCCGAGCATCAGCAGCGGGTAGGCGCGCGGCCCTACCGGCTCGTAGGAAAACGACGCCTGATACGGCCAGGCCATCAGCGCGAGGCCGGCACAGGCCAGCAGCAGCGCGGCGGCGAAAATGCGTTGTAAGAGCATGTGGAACTCCTGGGCCACGCCGCTTGGCTAAAGGGCGTGGCCACACAAAAGAGGGGCGATTACTGGATCAGGCCGAACTCTTTGGCCAGCACTTTGTAGTCAGCCACTTGTTTCTTCACGTAGGTGTCCAGCTCCGGGCCGGTCATGGCGAACGGGAACAGCTCACGCTGGTCACGCAGCTTGGCGAACTCCTCGGAGGCCAGCAGTTTGTCGAAGGCGTCTTTCCACCAGGCGTAGTCGGCATCGCTGACTTTTGGCCCGAGGTAGAAGCCACGCACCACTGGCCAGACGATGTCGTAGCCTTGCTCTTTGGCGGTTGGGATGTTCTTCATTTCCGGCTCGTCCAGACGCTGTTCGGAGAACACCGCCAGCAGGCGCATGTCGCCGCTCAGGATGTGCGGCATGGAGTCGGAGATGTCGGTACTGCCCACCTGGATATGGCCGCCGAGCAGGGCGGTGGCGATTTCACCGCCGCCTTCAAGGGCGACATAACGCAGTTCGCGCGGGTTGATCCCGGCGGCCTTGGCAATGAGCGCGGTTTGCATCCAGTCCTGGCTGCCGACGGTGCCGCCGGAACCGATCACCACGCTGCCCGGATCTTTCTTCAAGGCTTTGACCAGATCGTCGAGGGTCTTGTAGGGCGAATCGGCTTTCACCGCGATGGCACCGTAGCTGGTGCCGACCGCTGCCAACCAGCGCACGGCGCTTTCATCGAAGCGACCGAACTTGCCTTGGGCCAGGTTCAACAGCGAACCGCTGGACCAGGCCACCAGCGTGCCGCCGTCCGCAGGGCGCTGTGCAACCACGGCGTTGTAAGCCACCGCGCCCACGCCGCCGGGCATGTAGGTCACGCGCATCGGCTTGCTCAACAGCTTCTCGTTGACCAGCGCGCTTTGCGCCAGTTTGCAGGTCAGGTCAAAACCACCGCCCGGCGAGGCCGGGGCGATGCACTCCGGGCGCTTGGGTTCGTCAGCGGCCAGCAGTTGGCCGGCGAACAGCATGCAGCCGGCGGCGAGGGCCAGTTTACGCAGTGAAAGGGTCATGGTTATCTCCGTCTTTGTTGTTATGAGGGGTTACTACCAGAGCGCAACGCTGTAGCTGACCAGCAGACGAACTTCATCTGCGTCACGGGCCGAGTAGTTGGAGCGGTACGTGGCGTTGCGCAGGCGCACGGCCACATCCTTGAACGTGCCGGCTTGCACCACATACTTGATCTCGGTGTTGCGCTCCCACTCCTTGCCGGTCTCGCCGTTCTTGAGCTTGATGTTGTCACCCGACAGGTAACGGCTCATGAAGCTCAGGCCGGGAATGCCCAGCTTGGCGAAGTCGTAGTCGTAGCGCGCCTGCCAGGAACGCTCTTCGGCGCCGGCAAAGTCGTTGATCTGCACGAAGTTGACCAGGTACGGGTCGCTGCCATCCACATAGGGGAAGGCGCTGTCGCCGGACATGTGCTGGTAACCGGCGCTGAGCTTGTGGCCGTTGAGGGCATAGCTGAACAGGCCGTTGAGGGAGGTGTTGTCGATCTTGCCGCCACGGGCGGCGCCGGTGTCATCGCTGATGGCCAGGCGCAGGTCGGTGCCAAACGTGCCAGGACCCATCGGGCGCGAGGCGACCAGGCCGAGGAAGTGCTGGCGGTACACGTCGTCGAGTTGGGCGAAGTGGTAGCTGCCGGTGATCTTGTCAGCGAACTTGTAGTCGGCCCCGCCGAAATTGAAGTGTTTGCCGGTGGCGCCGCTGACGAAGCGGCTGTTCTTGTTGTTGAGGGCGATGTCTTCGTAATTGGTGTCGTCGCGGTCCTTGGCTTTGTCCAGGCGCCCGCCGGTGAACACCAGGTTCTTGAATTCCTTGGAGGTGATCAGGCCACCGTTGAAGGTCTGCGGCAGGATACGCCCGTCATTGGGCTTGAGGATCGGCAGCTCGGGGATCAACGAGCCGATCTTCAGCTCGGTGGCCGAGATCTTCACTTTGCCGGTCAGGCCCAGCTTGGAGTATTCGTTGGCGGCGCGGCCATCATCATGGGTAGGCAACAGGCCGGTGCCGGTGCGGTCGGGGCTGGAGTCGAGCTTGACCCCGAGCATGCCCAGCGCATCCACGCCGAAGCCGACGGTGCCGTCGGTGTAGCCCGATTGCAGGTTGAGCATGAAGCCCTGGGCCCATTCGTCGCGCTTGGATTGCTGGGCGCTGGTGCCGTCGCGGAAGTCGCGGTTGAAGTACATGTTGCGGGTTTCCAGGGTCGCGCTACTGTCTTCGAAGAAGGCAGCCTGGCTAAGCGGCGAAAAGCCGGCAAGGGTAGCAGCACTGGCGAGGGCGGTCTGGGTCAGGCGAGAAAAACGAACAGGCGAGGGGACCTGGGGCTGTGTCGACAGCATCGTTGTGTACTCCGTTATTGTTCTTATTTTGGCGAAAACGCGTCGAGGCGTTTTTCGGGCGCTGCGGTTAAGGCAGCTCGGCGGGCATAGACCACCGTGGCTGGATGCTAAAGGGCGAAGCTTTCACTAACCTTTCAGTCGGCTTTCAATGTTTTCGGGCTTCACAGGCCGGTCGGCGCCTGTAAACTGCCCGCCAAAGCGTGGCGCCGACCACCCCTGAATGAGGTAGTAATCCATGCGTGTCTTGCTGGTTGAAGACCATCTGCAACTCGCCGAAAGTGTCGCGCAAGCGCTCAAGAGCACGGGTTTGACCGTTGACGTGCTGCACGACGGCGTGGCGGCGGACCTGGCCCTGAGCAGCGAGGAGTACGCGGCGGCGATCCTCGATGTGGGGCTGCCGCGCATGGACGGTTTCGAGGTGCTTGCGCGGTTACGCGCCCGTGGCAAAAACCTGCCGGTGCTGATGTTGACCGCGCGCAGCGATGTGAAAGACCGCGTGCACGGCCTCAACCTGGGGGCGGACGACTACCTCGCCAAACCGTTCGAACTGACGGAGTTGGAGGCGCGGGTCAAGGCGCTGCTGCGCCGCAGCGTGTTGGGTGGTGAGCGTCAGCAGGCCTGCGGCGTGCTGGTGTACGACCTCGATACGCGACGCTTCACGGTCGGGGGAGAGTTGATGACGCTCACCTCCCGCGAGCAAGCCGTGCTTGAGGCGCTGATTGCCCGTCCGGGTCGGGTGATGAGCAAGGAGCAGTTGGCTTCCCAGGTGTTCGGCCTGGACGAAGAGGCCAGCCCCGACGCCATCGAAATCTACGTGCACCGCTTGCGCAAGAAACTCGATGGCCAGCCCATCGCCATCGTCACCTTCCGCGGCCTCGGCTATTTGCTGGAAGCCCGCGATGCATAAGCCCAGCAGCCTACGCTGGCGCCTGTTGTGGAACCTGGCGCTGTTGCTGGTGCTGTTGATGCTGGCCAGTGGCATGAGCGCCTACTGGAACGGTCGCGAGGCCGCTGACACCGCCTACGACCGCACGCTGCTGGCCTCGGCGCGTACCATCGCCGCCGGCTTGACCCAGGTGGACGGCACCCTGAGCGCCAACGTGCCCTACGTGGCCCTGGACACCTTTGCCTACGACAGTGCCGGGCGCATTTACTACCAGGTCAATGACATCGACCAGAAACTGATCTCCGGCTACGAAAACCTTCCCGGCCCACCGCCGGGTACGCCACGCACCGATGACTATCCGGCACTGGCACGCTTTTACGACGCCATCTACCAGGGCCAGCAGGTGCGGGTGGTGAGTCTGCTCAAGGCGGTGTCCGAACCGAACATGAACGGCATGGCCGAAATCCGTGTCGCCGAAACCGATGAAGCACGCGTGAGCATGGCTCGCAGCCTGATGGCCGACACCTTGCTGCGCCTGGGCATGCTCGCCGTGGGCGCGTTGTTGCTGGTGTGGTTCGCCGTGAGCGCGGCGTTGCGCCCACTGGAGCGTTTGCGTACGGCAGTGGAAGAACGCCAGCCTGACGACCTGCGGCCCTTGCCGTTGGTGGAAGTGCAGCATGAGTTCGGCCCATTGGTGCGTTCCCTCAACCATTTCACCGAACGCCTGCGCGGCCAGTTCGAGCGCCAGGCGCAGTTTATTGCCGATGCGGCCCATGAGTTGCGTACGCCACTGGCCGCGCTCAAGGCCCGACTGGAACTGGGCCTGCGCGCCGAGGACCCCGCCACCTGGCGCAGCACCCTCGAAACCGCAGCCCAGGGCACTGACCGCCTGACCCACCTGGCCAATCAACTGTTGTCCCTGGCACGCATCGAAAATGGTGCCCGCGCCATTGCCGAAGGCGGCGCGCAGTTGCTCGACCTCAGCCAGTTGGCCCGTGAGCTGGGCATGGCCATGGCGCCGCTGGCCCACGCACGCGGCGTGGCATTGGCGCTGGAAGCCGACGAGCCGGTGTGGCTGCGCGGGGAGCCAACCCTGTTGAACGAGTTGCTGAGCAACCTGGTGGACAACGCCCTGGCGCACACGCCACCGGGTGGCAATGTGATCCTGCGGGTCACGGCGCCGGCGATACTGGAAGTGGAAGATGATGGGCCGGGCATCCCGCTGGATGAGCGGGACCGGGTGTTCGAGCGTTTCTACCGGCGCAGCCAGCAGGGCATGGGCTCTGGCCTGGGGCTGGCGATCGTCGGCGAAATCTGCCGGGCGCACCTGGCACAGATCAGCCTGCACGATGGCGAGCAGGCCGGGCTGAAAGTGCGGGTGAGTTTTATCGCGGGTTGATCAATAGAACATCGAGCGGGCTTCATCCAGCTCGGCGCGCAAGGCGTCGCTGTAAGGGTCGACCCGCAGTTTCTGCATGGCCGGCAAGCTGGAAACCGGGACGCTGGCCAAGGGGTGATCGGTGCCGCGATGGCAATACAGCACGGCGACCTGCACCAGGTCGATGTAGTCGAGGCGCGCTGAATCGCGTTCCAGATCCAGGTATTGGCCAGGCAGTTTCGCCAGCATTTCCGGAAAGTCCCAGCCGCCCAGCAGTTTGTCGCCCAGCAGTGGGTGGATGCTCTCGATGACGTGGTTGAGGCTGACCGGGTCGGCGAGCAGCTCGTAGTGGTCTTCGGCGTAGGTCAGGATCGGCAGCACACCGATCTGGTGCACCAGGCCGCCGAGGGCCGCCTGGTCCGGCTTGAGTTGTGTGTGGCTGCGGCACAGGGCATAACTCACACCCGCGACCTCCAGGCTGCGGCGCCACACATCACGCATCTTTTGTTCGACCACGTCGGAACGCGCGTGGAAGATCTGCTCCATGACCAGGCCGATCGCCAGGTTGCTGCTGTAGTTGGTGCCCAACCGGGTGATGGCGGTGTGCAGGTCGGTGACTTCCTGGGTCGCACGCAACAACGGGCTGTTGACCACTTTGATCAGGCGCGCCGACAGCGCGGTGTCGCGACCGATCACTTTGCTCAAGTGGCTGATGCTGATCTCCGGGTCTTCTGCGGCCTGACGAATATTCAGGGCCACTTCCGGCAATGTCGGCAGAACCAGGTCATCGTTATCGATGGCCCTCACCAAAGCCTGTTGGACTTTTTCCGCCAGCTTGTTCATTCATGCTCTCTAGGGTGTTGCAAGAAGGTACGGCGATTAACGCTGGATCTCTCGATCGCGGTCGAGGGTGTAAGGCAGGTCGAGCAGTCGCAAGCCTGGACCTTCCAGTGTGCCCAGGTGCACATCGCCACTCTCGGCAGCTTCGGCTTGCAACACGGCCAGAAGTTCAACGCTCTGGTCAGCTTTTGCGGCGATCACCACTTCGCCGATCGAGCTGTTATGGCTGGGAGAAAACAACGGAGTGCCTGGCTCGGGCATTTCCGGCGCATTGAGGCTCAAACGGTACAGGCGACGTTTGAGTTTGCCCAGGTACTGCATGCGCGCGACGATTTCCTGGCCGGTGTAACAGCCTTTCTTGAAGCTCACGCCGCCCACGGCCTGCAGGTTGAGCATCTGCGGGATGAACAGCTCGCGGGTCTGGGGCATGACCTGGCCGATGCCAGCGCGGATTTGACCCAGCAGCCATTCATTCAGGTCGGTTTCTTTGAGATTCGCAGCCAATTGAGGGCGTATAACGTTGGCGTGCTCGGCAGGCACCCAAAGTTCAGCGCGATCAGGGGAGACTCGGATGGCAATCAACGTATCGCTGCGGGCGACGCTGTCGGTCTCTGCCGACAGCTCAAGGCCAAGGCTTATGAGGGCTTGATCCCCATTGACCAGGCCAAAGCGCACCCAGGCGGCGCTTTCATCGGTGAGTTTGGACTTGGAGAACACGGCGTATTTCTTCAGGTCGGCCAGTTGCGGCTCCAGCAGCTCGCTGGCCATGGCCAGCAACACACCGTCACCTTGCAGCAGGATGCGGAAGCTCGACTGCATGCGCCCTTTTTGCGTGCAGCGCGCGCCGAGGCTGGCCTGGGTGTCGCTCAGGTAATTGAGGTTGCAGGTCAGTTGGCCCTGAAGGAATTTGGCAGCGTCGGCGCCGCGGACGGCGAGAACGCCTTCGTGGGAAAGGGGGCAGAAGAAAGCAGAGTCAGCCATGGGTCATCGCAGGTCAAAAAGTCATGGGTGCATCATAGAGGGGCGCCCGGCAAATGGATAGTTTCCGTATGGGGCGACCAAAGCCGACTGTTCCGGTGCCGTCGGGTCTGTATACTTGCCGCCTATTTGAGGAGCGCTCCATGGTCGAAGATGTAGAAATCAATCGCCTCTACTGGCACAGCCGTCGCGGTATGCTGGAGTTGGATGTGTTGCTGGTGCCTTTCACCAAGGAGGTCTACGCGACGCTCAATCAAGTGGATCGCGACCTCTATGTCCGCCTGCTGACGTGCGAAGACCAGGACATGTTCGGCTGGTTCATGGAACGCGCCGAGTCGGAAGACCCGGAGCTGCAGCGCATGGTCCGGATGATCCTGGATCGTGTCCAGCCCAAGTAATAGCTTTGAATGCCGCTGGCAGGCCTCACGGCTGTTGCTGGCGGCCTATCTCCTTGCCCAGCTGTTTGCGCTGGGCGCCTTGATGTTCGTGCAACTTCCTTTTTCGAGCCTTGGCATGCTGGTGTGCCTGGCGCACGCCGCCTGGGTTTTGCCACGCGCTGTCCTGTTGACTCACCGTTCGTCGATTGGTGGCCTGCGCCGCGATGCAGACGGCTGGCAGCTGTGGAGTGCCGCGCGGGGCTGGCACAGCGTGCAGTTGCGTCGCGATAGCCTGGCGTTGCCGTTGATCGTGGTGCTGCGTTATCGGGTGCAGGGCGAACGGCGGGTACGTTCGGTCTGTGTGCCGAGGGATTCGCAGGCCGCCGATGTGCACCGGCGCCTGCGTGTACGCCTGAAGTTCAGCCGCCGTAGGTGGTTGGCACCAGGATAGTGTCGCGGGCCTCGGGCAGCATCTGCGGATAGTCGAGGGTGTAATGCAGGCCTCGGCTCTCCTTGCGCTCCATGGCCGAGCGGATCATCAATTCGGCGACCTGGGCCAGGTTGCGCAGCTCGATGAGGTCGCGGCTGACTTTGTAGTTGCTGTAGAACTCGTCGATCTCGTCCAGCAGCAGCCTTACGCGATGTTGCGCGCGTTGCAGGCGCTTGTTGGTGCGCACGATCCCCACGTAGTCCCACATGAAGCGGCGCAGCTCGTCCCAGTTGTGCGCGATGATCACATCTTCGTCCGAGTCGGTCACCTGGCTGGCGTCCCAGCGGGGCAGGGCGGCTGGCACCGGAATGCGGGGCAATTGTTCGAGTATGTCCGCCGCCGCAGAGCGTGCGTAGACGAAGCATTCGAGCAGCGAGTTGCTGGCCATGCGGTTGGCGCCGTGCAGGCCGGTGAAGCTGGTTTCGCCAATCGCGTACAGACCCGGTACGTCGGTGCGACCGTGCTGGTCGACCATCACGCCGCCGCAGGTGTAGTGCGCAGCCGGCACCACCGGGATCGGGCTCTTGGTGATGTCGATGTTGAACGCCAGGCAGCGCTCATAGACGGTGGGGAAGTGGGTCTTGATGAAGGCTTCGGGTTTGTGGCTGATGTCGAGATACACACAGTCGATACCCAGGCGCTTCATCTCATGGTCGATGGCGCGGGCGACGATATCGCGCGGGGCCAGTTCGGCGCGAGGGTCGAAGCGCTGCATGAAGCGTTCGCCGTTGGGCAGTTTCAGGTGTGCGCCTTCGCCACGCAGGGCTTCGGTGATCAGGAAGCTCTTGGCCTGTGGGTGGTACAGGCAGGTGGGGTGGAACTGGTTGAATTCCAGGTTGGCCACCCGGCAGCCCGAACGCCAGGCCATGGCGATGCCGTCACCGCAGGCGCCGTCGGGGTTACTGGTATAGAGGTAGACCTTGGCCGCGCCGCCAGAGGCGAGGATGGTGAAGCGTGCGCCGTAGGTGTCGACTTCGCCGCTGCCCCGGTTGAGCACGTAGGCGCCGAGGCAGCGCTCGCCGTCCAGGCCCAGGCGTTTTTCGGTGATCAGGTCGACGGCGACGCGTTGCTCCAGCAATTCGATGTTGGGGCGTTGGCGCGCCTGGTCGAGCAATGTCCTGAAAATCGCCGCACCTGTGGCATCGGCGGCATGAATGATGCGACGGTGACTGTGGCCGCCCTCGCGGGTCAGGTGGAACTCGAAACCACCGTCGTCGCTGCCTGCGTGCTCATCGCGGGTAAAGGGGACGCCCTGGTCTATCAGCCATTGGATGGCCTCGCGGCTGTGCTCGACAGTGAAGCGCACCGCTTCTTCATTGCACAGGCCGCCGCCGGCGTTGAGGGTGTCTTCGACATGGGATTGCACCGTGTCGGTGTCGTCCAGCACGGCGGCGACACCGCCCTGGGCCCAGAATGTCGAGCCGTTGGCCAGGTCGCCTTTGCTCAGTACCGCAATGCGCAGGTGGCTGGGGAGGGTCAGCGCTAGGCTCAAACCGGCCGCGCCGCTGCCGATCACCAAGACATCGTGTTGAAACTGTTGGCTCATTGGAAGGATTCCGCAAAAAGCGATCCGAAGAGGTGGCGCAAACAGGACGCCTGGATCGGCGAATCAAAGGGGCACACGGGCTACTAGTATATAGAGGGGTGGAGCGGCACAATAGCCGGGCATTCGTGGCAATGTGAGATTACGGTGCACGGCTCGGGTAGAATCAGCTGGTTATTGAAGCGGGAACTTTTTGCATAGGCCCCGACTCAATAGCAGGTTGCCCGAAAGCTGGGAAAACGTTGAGTTTATTGGCCCGTCGGGAGCATTGGACGCGTCAGAAAACCGACGACAAGATTATTCGCGCAGTCGGCGTTGCCCGTGCTGCGTTTTTCGTGTGTGCCAAATCAGTGCGTGCCGGAAACTTGCTTGAAGGGGGAGAACTTTTGCGAAAAGACCGAGTCTATGTTTGCAAGCCTGATCGTTTAGTTATGCAAGCCTCCTTCAAGTACTACGAGGAGTGTTCATGCTAACCCAGGAAGAGGATCAGCAGCTGGTCGAGCGCGTCCAACGCGGCGACAAGCGAGCTTTTGATCTGCTAGTGCTGAAATACCAGCACAAAATTCTCGGGTTGATCGTGCGGTTTGTGCACGACACCCATGAAGCGCAGGACGTTGCACAGGAAGCCTTTATCAAGGCTTACCGTGCACTTGGTAACTTTCGCGGTGATAGTGCGTTTTACACGTGGCTATACCGAATCGCCATCAACACGGCGAAGAACTATCTGGTGTCTCGCGGACGCCGCCCGCCAGATAGCGATGTAAGTTCAGAAGATGCGGAATTTTACGATGGTGATCACGGCCTCAAGGATCTCGAGTCGCCGGAGCGTGCATTGCTGCGCGACGAGATCGAAGGCACCGTTCATCGCACAATTCAGCAACTGCCAGAAGATTTGCGTACGGCGTTAACTTTACGTGAATTCGATGGTCTGAGTTACGAAGACATTGCGAGCGTCATGCAGTGTCCGGTGGGGACTGTAAGGTCACGGATTTTCCGGGCCCGGGAAGCCATCGATAAAGCCTTGCAACCGTTGTTGCAAGAGAACTAAAGACAGCGGCGACAGCCAAGAGAGGAACCGCCATGAGTCGTGATGCCCTGCAGGAATCGCTGTCCGCAGTGATGGATAACGAAGCGGATGAACTGGAACTTCGTCGAGTGCTCAACGCATTTGATGATGCCGAAACCCGTGATACCTGGTCTCGTTACCAAGTCGCTCGGGCGGTGATGCACAAGGATCTTCTAATCCCTCGTCTGGATATTGCTGCGGCCGTTTCTGCTGCGCTGGCTGATGAAGCCGTTCCGGCAAAAGCTGCTCGTGGTCCATGGCGTAGCCTGGGTCGCTTGGCAGTTGCTGCCTCGGTAACTGTTGCCGTGCTTGCTGGTGTTCGCCTGTACAACCAGGATGAAATCGCCGGTGCCGAACTGGCCCAACAGACTCAGCAACCGGTCATGGCCGGTCCGCAAGTCAAAGGCCCAGCGGTATTGGCCGGCTACAAGGAAAGCTCTGACACCACCGGCCCGATGGCCAACGGTGTACTGCAAGGGCAATCCGGCTGGCAAGACCAGCGTCTTCCAGGCTACCTGCGCCAGCACGCACAGGAATCGGCTCTGAAGGGCACTGAAAGCGCTCTGCCTTATGCTCGTGCAGCAAGCCTGGAAAACCGCTAATCCGTAAGGAGCTCTATGCGAGCCATACCGCTCCTTACGCTTTTGCTCAGTGGTTGGTTTGCACTCCCCGCCCACGCCGATGAAGCCCAAGACTGGCTGACTCGACTTGGGCGTGCAGAGCAACAGCAAAGCTTTCAAGGTACGTTCGTTTATGAACGTAACGGCAGTTTTTCCACCCATGACATCTGGCATCGTGTCCAGGACGGTCAGGTCCGTGAGCGGCTCTTGCAGCTCGATGGTTCTGCCCAGGAAGTCGTGCGGTTGGATGGCCGGACACAATGCGTCAGCGGCACCCTCGTCGCAGGCATTGGCAATTCCCGTGATGCACCGTCACGTGCGCTCGATCCGCAAAAACTCAATCAATTCTACGAACTGGCCGTCATTGGCAAATCGCGCGTGGCCGGTCGAAATGCGGTCATCGTATCGATCACACCGCGTGACCAGTACCGTTATGGTTTTGAACTGCACCTGGATAGAGAGACCGCGCTGCCGCTCAAGTCCCTGCTGCTGAATGATCAAGGGCAATTGCTGGAGCGCTTCCAGTTCACGCGATTGAATACTTCGGTCGTGCCTGATGACCGGGATCTGCAACCCAGCAGCGACTGTACACCTATCGCCGTCGCAAATAGCAAGGCGCCAGAGGTGCAATCTACCGAGACTTGGCATATGGAATGGTTGCCGCCGGGTTTTCAGCTGACCAACACCAGTGCCCGCAAAGACACTCAGACCAAAGCGACCGTCGACAGCCTGATGTATGAAGACGGGTTGGCGCGGTTCTCGGTATTCCTGGAGCCGATCAGCGATGCAAGCGTCACGGAGACCCGCACTCAGCTGGGCCCTACAGTGGCGGTATCGCGTCGGCTGAACACGGTGGACGGTGAAATGATGGTGACGGTGGTAGGTGAAATACCCATCGGCACCGCAGAGCGTATCGCGCTATCGGTGCGTGGTGAAAAAAAACCAGCCGTCCAGCCGTGAGTCTTTAATCCTATGTTCATCCTGACGTTTCACTGTACTTCCATGCCAGGTTGGCTGCCGAGAGCATGAAATGTCTGGATCAGCATTTTCACTTGCAAAAATCCCTCATGTTTTTTATAGGTCAGGGCTTGTCGGCTCTGGCCTTGTTTTGTTCGCGGAACAAAGATGTCGGTCGCAGTTTCCGGCGTTTCTTGAACCCTGTCGCTCAACCCTGCTCGTCGTAACGGGAGCTGTATGTCGATACCACGTTTGAAGTCTTACCTATCCATAGTCGCCACGGTGTTGGTGCTGGGTCAGGCCTTGCCTGCGCAAGCAGTCGAGCTGCCTGACTTCACCCAATTGGTCGAGCAAGCCTCACCTGCCGTGGTGAACATCAGTACCACGCAAAAACTGCCGGATCGCAAAGTCTCCAACCAGCAGATGCCGGACCTGGAAGGCCTGCCGCCGATGCTGCGCGAGTTCTTCGAGCGCGGCATGCCGCAACAGCGCGCACCCCGTGGTGGTGGTGGTGGTGGTGGTGGTGGTCAGCGCGAGGCCCAGTCCCTGGGCTCGGGTTTCATTATTTCGCCGGACGGCTACATCCTTACCAACAACCACGTGATTGCCGACGCTGACGAGATTCTCGTGCGCCTGGCCGATCGCAGTGAGCTGAAAGCCAAGCTCGTCGGTACCGACCCACGTTCCGACGTGGCCTTGCTGAAGATCGACGGCAAGGACTTGCCTGTGCTCAAGCTGGGCAAATCCCAGGACCTGAAAGCCGGCCAGTGGGTGGTCGCCATCGGTTCGCCGTTTGGTTTTGACCATACCGTGACCCAAGGCATCGTCAGCGCCATCGGCCGCAGCCTGCCGAACGAAAACTACGTACCGTTCATCCAGACCGACGTGCCGATCAACCCGGGTAACTCCGGTGGTCCGCTGTTCAACCTGGCGGGCGAAGTGGTCGGCATCAACTCGCAGATCTACACCCGTTCCGGTGGCTTCATGGGGGTGTCGTTCGCGATCCCGATCGACGTGGCCATGGACGTCTCCAACCAGCTGAAAAGCGGTGGCAAGGTCAGCCGTGGTTGGTTGGGCGTGGTAATTCAGGAAGTGAACAAAGATTTGGCTGAATCCTTCGGTCTCGACAAGCCGGCCGGCGCGCTGGTCGCACAGATCCAGGACGACGGCCCGGCTGCCAAAGGCGGCCTGCAAGTTGGCGACGTGATCCTGAGCATGAACGGCCAGCCGATCGTCATGTCGGCCGATCTGCCGCACCTGGTAGGTGCGCTCAAGGCCGGTAGCAAAGCCAAGCTGGAAGTGATCCGCGAAGGCAAGCGCCAGACCGTTGAGCTGACCGTGGGTGCTATCCCTGAAGAAGGCGCAACCCTGGATGCCCTTGGCAGCACCAAGCCGGGCGCCGAGCGCAGCAGCAATCGCCTGGGCATTGCCGTGGCCGAGCTGACCGCTGAGCAGAAAAAGAGCTTCGATCTCAAGAGCGGCGTCGTGATCAAGGAAGTGCAGGACGGTCCTGCTTCCCTTATCGGCCTGCAGCCGGGTGACGTCATCACCCACCTGAACAATCAGGCGATCGAGACCACCAAGCAGTTCACTGACATCGCCAAGGCGTTGCCGAAGAACCGCTCGGTCTCGATGCGTGTGTTGCGTCAGGGCCGCGCCAGCTTCATTACCTTCAAACTGGCTGAGTAAGTCGGTAATAACAAAAAGCCCAGCCTTCGTTTAACGAGGGCGGGGCTTTTTTGTGCCTGATCGGTTTAGCTCATCATCCCTTTGACCAGGCGTTCCTGTTCGATCAACTCACGCTGGCGTGCATCGATGCGCGACGACAGCGGGAAATTGCTGCCGGCGCGACGCTTGGCAAAATCCAACTGCTGGATAGCCTGCTGGAAATCACCCACCAGCGCAAAGTACTCGGCGCGAGCCTGATGCAGCCCGATGATGTTGCCCGACAAGCCGCGGGTCTCAGCGACCTGGTACCACACGTCCGGGTCATCCGGGCGAGACTTGAGCAAACCGTCCAGCGCCTTTTCCGCATCGGCGGTACGGTTCTGCTTGAGCAGCAGGTCCACGCGCACCTGATTCAACGGATAGTTACCCGGATACTGGGTGAGCATCCGATCCGTACGTTGCTGGGCATCCGGCAGGCGGCTGTTGTCGATGTCCAACTGAATTTGCGCCAGGTTGTAGGTGATGTCGTTGGGCGCTTTGGCCAGCAGCGGCGCAAGGTTTTCCCGAGCCTGCTTGAACTGGGAGCCTTTGATCTGGGCGATCGCCAGGCCATAGCGCGCCACATCGTTCTTCGGGTTTTCGTCGAGCTGCGCCTGGAAACGCTTGGCGGCAAGGCCTGGCGTGTCCTCGTATTGCAACTGTACCCGTGCACGAATCAGTTGATAGCGCAGGCTGTCTTCCTTGCCGCCAGGCTTGGACTGTTCGGCGCGGTTGCGGGTATCGGCGATCCGCGATTCGGTGACCGGGTGCGTCAACAGGAACTCCGGCGGTTTGGCGTCGAAGCGGTATTGGCGCATCAGGCGTTCGAACATGGTCGGCATCGAGCGCGGGTCATAACCGGCCTTTTCCAGGTTGAGGATGCCGATACGGTCAGCCTCTTGTTCGTTCTGGCGAGAGAACCGACGTTGTTCCTGGATCGCCGCAGCCTGGGTGCCGGCAATCGCGGCAATACCTGCATCGCCTGCACCCGCCGCAGCAGCAATGATGCCGCCGAGCAGGGCGGCCATCATCGGAATCTGCATGCGCTGTTGCGCTTCAACGCCACGGGCGAAGTGGCGTTGGGACAAATGCGCCAGTTCGTGAGCCAGTACCGAGGCATATTCCCCTTCGGTCTGGGCGTTGAGGAACAGGCCGCCGTTGACCCCGACGATGCCACCCGGTGCGGCAAAGGCGTTCAGTTGCGGGCTGTTGATCAGAATGAATTCCAGCCGCCGGTCATTGACCTGGCTGGTCTCCACCAGCTTGTACACGCTGGTTTCGACGTAGTCCTTGAGCTGCGGGTCGTTGAGTTGCGAGACCTGGCCCCGCAGATAGGCCAGCCAGGCGCGGCCCAACTGGTATTCCTGTTGCGGCGAGACAATGGCAGAACTGGCGTCGCCAAGTGACGGCAGGTCGTCAGCGAAGCCTGGGGAGGCCAGCAGGCAAGCCAGCGTCAGCAGGGTGGGGCGCAAAAAAGTCATGCACAGAGCCTTTCGACAAAGAGCTTACTGTAGCCGGACACTGAGCTTCGGACCAGATATTCTAAGCACTCCCAACGCTTGCCCGGAGTAAACCATGACCAACGCTGTAGCCTTTGATGCCGAACTCGATGCCAGCGGCCTCAATTGCCCGCTGCCCTTGCTCAAGGCCAAGCTGGAACTCAATCGTCTGGCCAGTGGCGCAGTGCTCAAGGTGATCGCCACGGACGCTGGCTCCCAGCGTGATTTCCGTACGTTTGCCAAGTTGGCCGGCCACACGCTGTTGCACGAAGAAGACGCCGCCGGTGTTTACCGTTACTGGTTGCGCAAGGCCTGAACCGTTTGCCCCATCACCCGAGGTTGATTGATGTTCAAAGTGTTACGAGACTGGATCCAGCGCTACTTCTCCGATGAAGAAGCCGTGGTGCTGGCGGTCCTGCTGTTTCTGGCCTTTACGGCCGTACTGACCTTGGGCGGCATGCTGGCGCCGGTATTGGCGGGGATGGTGCTGGCTTACCTGATGCAGGGCCTGGTCACTACGCTGGAGCGCCTGCGCCTGCCGGGTGGTGCGGCGGTAGGGCTTGTGTTCGCCTTGTTCATGAGCTTGTTGGTGCTGTTTATCGTGGTGGTATTGCCGCTGCTATGGCATCAGTTGATCACCCTGTTCAATGAACTGCCCGGCATGCTCGCCAAGTGGCAGTCGCTGTTGCTGTTGTTGCCGGAGCGCTACCCGCATTTGGTGTCGGACGAACAGGTGCTGCAAGCCATCGAAGTGGCGCGCGGAGAGATCGGAAAATTCGGGCAATGGGCGCTGACCTTTTCCCTGTCCAGCCTGCCGCTGCTGGTCAACATCATGATCTACCTGGTGCTGGTGCCGATCCTGGTGTTCTTCTTCCTCAAGGACCGCGCCATGATCGGTCGCTGGGTGCGAGGCTACCTCCCTCGTGAGCGCGCGTTGATTACCCGGGTGGCGGAGGAAATGAACCGGCAGATCGCCAACTACATTCGCGGCAAGGTCATCGAGATCATTATCTGCGGTGGCGTGACCTACATCGCCTTCATCGCCCTGGACTTGAACTACGCGGCCTTGTTGGCCTTGCTGGTGGGGATTTCGGTGGTGGTGCCCTACGTCGGCGCCGTGGTGGTGACCGTACCTGTGACCTTGATCGCCTTGTTCCAGTGGGGCTGGAGCGACCAGTTCATCTACCTGATGGCGGTTTACGGGATCATCCAGACCCTGGATGGCAACGTGCTGGTGCCGCTGTTGTTCTCGGAGGCCGTCAACCTGCACCCGGTCGCGATCATCTGCGCTGTGCTGTTGTTCGGTGGGTTATGGGGATTCTGGGGCGTGTTCTTTGCGATCCCACTGGCGACGTTGTTCAAGGCGGTGCTGGATGCGTGGCCGCGCCAGGAGCCGGTGGTTGCGCCGATGTTGTAACAATTGGGGCGAACAGGGGTGTTCGCCCCAAGGCTTCAAGCCTTGTTTAAAGCCTGCGCCGCCGCCAGCACGGCATCCACATGCCCTGGCACTTTCACGCCACGCCATTCCTGGCGCAGCACACCATCCTTGTCGATCAGGAAGGTGCTGCGATCCACACCCAGGTATTCCTTGCCGTACAGCTTCTTCAACTTGATCACATCAAACAGCTGGCAAACCGCTTCATCCTTGTCACTGATCAGCTCGAAGGGGAACGCCTGCTTGCCCTTGAAGTTCTCGTGGGATTTCACGCTGTCACGCGATACGCCAAACACCTCGGTGTTGGCCGCCTTGAACGCTGCGTACTGGTCACGAAAGCCCTGGCCTTCAGTGGTGCAGCCCGGCGTGCTGTCCTTCGGGTAGAAGTAGATCACCACTTGCCTGCCCTTTAGGGCGGCGAGGCTGAAGGTCTGGCCGCTGGTGGCCTGGGCTTCGAAATCGGCTACGGGTTTGTCGATGACTACCGCCATGAAAACTTCCTTACATTGGGTTCTGTGGGCGCCATGGCTCGATCAAGGCGTCGAGGTTCAGGGCATCGGCGAAATCCAGGAACTGGTCGCGCAACCAGCTGATCTGCACGCCAGCCGGCAACGTTACGGTAAACGTAGCGTTAAGCATGGTGCCGCCGGTTTGCGGGGCCTGGTAGGTGTCGCAGGTCAGGTTTTCCAGCTCGACGTTGTGGTCGATGAAGAACTGGCACAGCTCGTTGACGATGTCCGAGCGATAGGCGGAGCTGACGTAAGCCACATACGGCAGGGCCTGGGGGCGATTCTCCAGGGCAGCGCTGCGCACCACGTTGACGGTGAAGTCATGCTTCTTGGCCAGGCCCGGCAGGCCGGTTTCCAGGCGCGCCAGGGCATCCCAGGTGCCGGAGATCTGCAGGACCAGCGCGCTGCACTCGCCGTGGCGGGTCAGGCGGGAGGTCACGACGGCGCAGCGGTTTTCATGGCTGGCGCGGCACAGGACGTTGGTCAGCTCCATGGGGTTGGCGCCGAGGGCACTGATAACAAGGAATTGTTCGCGAACTGTGGGGGTGGACATGCAGCCTTCCTAAAACGATGAGCGGTCGATACCGTGTGGGCTGTATCGATCAAAGGATGAAGGGTAGCGAAAACCGTCGCCAAGGGATAGGAGGGGGCGTTTTCATTGCGTGACCGGTCTGATTTCATCGTGCTTCAGGGCGTGCTTCTGCCCAATGATGGCATTGCCTGTCGTTTAGTTGCGCCAGAACGCATCCTCAGGCGGTACTTCGCTTGTGCAAGCATCTTGGCGCCAGTACCATTACGGCTCTCTTTTTCCGGCAGGAGCGGTTGCATGATTGCGGGCAGTATGGTGGCACTGGTCACACCCATGGATGCACAAGGTCATCTCGACTGGGACAGCCTGGGCAAACTGGTGGACTTCCACCTGCAAGAAGGCACCAACGCCATCGTGGCGGTCGGCACCACCGGTGAATCGGCCACCCTCGATGTGGAAGAACACATCCAGGTCATCGAGTTCGTGGTCAAGCGTGTTGCGGGCCGTATTGCCGTGATCGCCGGTACGGGCGCCAACTCGACGCGTGAAGCCATCGAGTTGACCAAAAACGCCAAGAAGGCCGGCGCCGACGCCTGCCTGCTGGTGACCCCGTACTACAACAAGCCGACCCAGGAAGGCCTGTACCAGCATTTCCGCGCCATTGCCGAAGCGGTCGACATCCCGCAGATCCTCTATAACGTACCGGGTCGCACCGCGTGCGACATGAAGGCCGAGACCGTGATCCGCCTGTCCACCGTACCGAACATCATCGGTATCAAGGAAGCCACCGGCGACCTGCAGCGCGCCAAGGACATACTGGCCGGCGTGAGCAGCGATTTCCTGGTGTATTCCGGTGACGACGCCACCGCTGTCGAGCTGATCCTGCTGGGCGGCAAGGGCAACATCTCCGTGACCGCCAACGTGGCCCCGCGTGCCATGAGCGAAATGTGCGCCGCCGCCATCGCCGGCGACGCCGTGACCGCCCGCGCGATCCACGAGAAGCTGATGCCGCTCAACAAGACGCTGTTTATCGAATCCAACCCTATTCCCGTGAAGTGGGCGCTGACTGAAATGGGCATGATGCCGGACGGTATCCGTCTGCCGCTCACCCGTCTCAGCGAAGCCTGTCACGAACCGCTGCGACAGGCCCTGCGCCAGTCCGGCGTCCTGGTTTAATTGAGGAAGCACTACGCATGAAGCGATTGGCCGGACTTTCCGCACTTGCCTTGATTATCTCCAGCACCAGTGGCTGCGGTTGGATCTGGGGCCCGGAAGGCTACTTCCGTGACCGCGGCAGCGATTACCTGGAAGCACAACCTACCAAACCGATGGAATTGCCGCCGGGCGTCAACGTCGCCAAGCGCCTTGACCCGTTGCTGCCGATCCCGCGCAACGTCGCCGACGACACCACTAAAGGTGAATACGTGGTGCCACGTCCACAGCCGATCTCGGCCGTGGCGGATGCCAGCGACTACAGCCTGCAGAAAAGCGGCGACTCCCGCTGGATCGTGGCCCAGCGTCCACCTGCCGAAGTCTGGCCAGTGGCCGTGCAGTTCTTCCAGGACAACGGTTTCCGTATCGACGAGCAGCGTCCGCAGACCGGTGAATTCACCACGGCATGGCAGCAGGGCAGCGAACTGTCCGCCACCATGGCCAAGCGCCTGCAGGCCGGTGGTGTAGCCGCCGACAGCGAAGCTCGTGTGCGTGTGCGCATCGAGCCAGGCGTGCAGCGTAATACCAGTGAAGTCTACGTGGTCAGCGCCGAGCGCCCGGCCGGCAGCACCGCCAACGTTGACTTCACCAACCGCTCGGTCAACACCGGTGTCGACTCGGCGCTGGTCGACGAGATGCTGGCCAGCATGAGCCGTATCTCCGAGAAGGGTGGGTCGGTTTCCCTGCTCGCCGCCCGTGATTACGACACCCCGAGCCGCGTCAGCCTCACTGAGGACGGCAGCGGCAACGTGGTGCTGAACCTGGGTGAAGACCTCGATCGTGCCTGGGCCAGTGTTGGTCGCGCCTTGGAGCAGGGCCCTTGGCGCGTTGAAGACATCAACCGCAGCCTGGGCCTGTACTACATCAACGTGGCGGAAAAGGCCGAGCGTAAAGACGACGAGCCTGGTTTCTTCGGCAAACTGTTCGGCAGCAAGCCGACCAAGGAAGAGATCGAGACCCGCGCCGAGCGTTACCAGGTTCGTTTGAGCAAGGTGGGCGACAGTGTGCAGGTCACCGTCGAGAAGAACATCAATACCGTTGCGCCAGCTGAAACAGCGCGCAAAGTGTTGGGCGTGATTCAGGACAACCTGGGCTGATCCGATGCGTTTTGCCGTTCTCGGCAGCGGTAGCCAAGGGAACGGCACGCTGGTCGCACATGACGACACGTATGTGCTGGTGGATTGTGGTTTCTCGTTAAAAGAAACCGAGCGGCGCCTGCTGCGCCTGGGGGTTCACCCCGCGCAGCTGAGCGCGATTCTGGTGACCCACGAACATGCCGACCACGTGCATGGCGTGGGTTTGCTGTCTCGGCGCTACAATCTCCCTGTGTACCTCAGTCGCGGCACCTTGCGCGGGATGCGCAAACCCATTGAACCCGCGGGTTTCCTGGCCGGTGGCGAGCAGTTGCAAATCGGTGCCTTGAGCATCGATGTGATTGCCGTTGCGCATGACGCCCAGGAGCCGACGCAGTATGTCTTCAGTGACGGTGAGCGGCGCTTTGGTGTGCTGACCGACCTGGGCTCCTACTGCACCAAGGTGCTGGACGGTTACCGGAACCTCGATGCCTTGATGATCGAGTCAAACCACTGCCGAGACCTGCTGGCTCGTGGTCATTACCCCTACTTCCTCAAGCAGCGGGTGGGCGGCGAACTGGGACATTTGAACAACCACCAGGCGGCGTACCTGGTGTATGAGTTGGGCTGGCAAGACTTGCAACACCTGGTCCTGGCCCACCTGAGCAGCAAGAACAACCTGCCGCAGCTGGCCCGGCAATGTTTTGTCGACATCCTCGGGTGCGACCCGGACTGGCTGCAACTGGCCGATCAAGATTCAGGGCTCGACTGGCGACACATCGCCTAGCCCACCATTTAGCAAGCGGAGCCCATCATGGAAAAACGTGAAGAACTCTACCGCGGCAAAGCCAAGTCGGTGTACAAGACCGATGACGCCAACCGCCTGATCCTGCTGTTTCGCAACGACACCTCGGCGTTCGATGGCAAGCGCATCGAACAACTTGATCGCAAAGGCATGGTGAACAACAAGTTCAACGCCTTCATCATGCAGAAGCTCGAAGCGGCCGGCATCCCGACCCAATTCGACAAACTGCTCGGCGACAACGAGTGCCTGGTCAAGAAGCTCGACATGATCCCGGTTGAATGCGTCGTGCGTAACTACGCCGCCGGCAGCCTGGTCAAGCGCCTGGGCGTGGAAGAGGGTCTCAAGCTCAACCCGTACACCTTCGAACTGTTCCTGAAGGACGACGCCAAGGGCGACCCGTTCATCAACGAATCCCACGTCGTGGCATTCGGCTGGGGCACCGCTGAGCAACTGGCGCGCATGAAGGAGCTGTCCCTCAAGGTCAACGACGTGCTGAGCAAGCTGTTCGACGACGCAGGCCTGCTGCTGGTGGACTTCAAGCTCGAGTTCGGTGTGTTCCACGACGGCTCCATCGTCCTGGGCGACGAATTCAGCCCGGACGGCTGCCGCCTGTGGGACAAGGACACCAAGAAGAAGATGGACAAAGACCGCTTCCGCCAGGGCCTCGGTGACGTCATCGAAGCCTACGAAGAAGTCGCCAATCGTCTCGGCGTACCGCTTTAATCGACGCAAGCATCTGATAGCACGGAAAAAAATCGCTTCGGCGCTTTGCATCCACGAATCATGCTGTTATGATGCGCGCCGTTGGAGAGATGCCAGAGTGGCCGAATGGGACGGATTCGAAATCCGTTGTACCTTCACCGGTACCTAGGGTTCGAATCCCTATCTCTCCGCCATTACATAGAAAAAGCCCCGTAGCCGAATAAGCTACGGGGTTTTTTCGTTTTGGAATGTAATCGTTCCTTCTCTGTGGCCAGCAAGCCTTCAAGCTTGACCCTACTTCTTACCCTTGGGCTTTGACGGCGGCTTTTTATCCGTCTCCTTCACCGTCTCCCTAGGCCTCTTCTTTGCCTCAGCCTCTGTCACGTACTCCCCTGTGACCGCGTCACGATATCTAGCTGGCATATAACCTCCTTGGCAGTCTGTCGCCACGGCAGCGACTTTTTCAGGCTAGCCCAGGGGCTTGGGGGCACAAGATTCATTGTGCGAATTCTCATTACCAGGCTTTTCCATCGCTGTGACGGGCGTTGCGACACTTTGTGTCTAGTCCTGAAATAGGTTTACACCTGTTTCACCCCAACGCCCGATGCACTGCATCGGGCGTTTTGTATTTTAAGGACAAGTGCGGGCGCTCCTGGTTGTAGATCAAGATCGCCTCCCGCACCATTTGCTCCGCTTGAACCAAGTCTGTCGGCCGGTGAAGCAAGAGTTCCGCCTTCAAGATTCCGTTGACCCGTTCTGCCAAGGCGTTTTGGTAGCAATCGTAGCCATCAGTCATCGAGCATGTGATGCCATGCTTGGCATGGATTTTTTGATAGAGCACTGAGCAGTACTGCACGCCGCGATCCGAGTGATGAACCAGTTTCTGGCCCGTTCGACGTGCCTTCAACGCCATGCGTAAGGCTTGGGCTACCGAATCGGCATGTAGACTGCCATGCACGTGATAACCAACTATTTTCCTCGAGAAGGCATCCGTCACCAAACTTAGGTAGGCCGGTTCATCGCGCCCTGTAGATAGGTAGGTGATATCCGCCACCCAGACCTGTTCCGGGCCAGTAGCTACGACTTGTTGCGGGCCAGGCTTTAGCAAATTGGGATGGCAGCGAAAGCGATGATGGCTATCGGTCGTCTTGTGATAGGCCCGTCTCCTGCGCACCAACTGCCGGTGCTCTCGTAAAACCCCAAACAAACGATCTCGTCCGACATGCAATTCTGGCTTGTCATGCTTCGCTTGCATCATCGAGTGCAATTTGCGGGTGCCAATGCACGGTTGGCGCACACGAACTTCCTGCACAAACTGGAGAAGTTTCTGATCTTGATCGGCTCGGGCACGATGGACCCGGTCACGCTTGTAATAGGCTTGGCGACTGATCCTCATAAACTGGCAAGCCCTGCTGACACTCAGGGTCTGGGTTTGCGCAACGACTTGCCGGACCGCTTTTTTACAACGGATACACCGTAATCGTTCTTCAGAACATCGACCACGTCTTCAAAGAATTTGGCCTTCTGGTTGGCCAGTGCCAGTTGTTCCTCGAGCTCTTTGATTCTTTGCTCGGGAGTCAACGGCAAGGTAGGTTTGTCCATCGGTCGGCTCCTCTGGGTCCGAATGGAGGCGCCTTGGCTCCAGTCCTGCCGACCATGCTTGCGTAACCACACCAACACCGTCGAACGACCCTGAATCCCATAACGCCGTTGAGCTTCTTTATAACTCAACTCGCCTTTTTCGACTTGGTCGACAACCGACAATTTAAAAGTCAGCGTGTAATCTCGTTGACTGCGTTTTGCGCCCGTATTCATTGCACCTTCCCGATAAGACGTCAGAAGGTGTAAACCTTATTTAGGACGAGACATTGAAAATAAAAAAGCCTGCTGGGCTTAAGGCTCAGCAGGCTTTTTGGGTGGGCACTCTTCGCTCAGGCGGGTTGGGCCGCCAGGCTATTGCTTACATTCCGCCCCAGCACCAGCACAGTCATAAAACCGACGCCGACCAACGCCGTGGCCAGGCTCAACAACACCGAGCTGCCCATCTGGTCGACGATTCGCCCGCCAAAGAACGAACCCAGGGCAATGATCACCTGGAACAGGGCGACAAACAGCGGCATGCCGCGTTCGACATCCTTGGGCGCCACGACAAACATCCAGATACTGGCGCAGGCCGGGAAGGCACCGAAGGCAAAGCCCCAGAGTGCGATCAGCATCGCTGCGCCGGTCAAGCCAGTGGCGAAGTAGGGGAACAGTGCAGTGCTGGTGCCGATCATCAGTGCGACCAGCAGCAGCGTGTAGCGCACGCTGCGGTTGGCGGCGAAGCCGGCAAAGATGTTACCCGCAACCCCTGCCACGCCAAACATCAGCAGCAGCGAACCGATGGTCGGGCCGTCGAAGCCGGAGCTGTTCTTGAAGAACGGCGCAACATAGGTGTACGCAGCAAAGTGCGCCAGGCCGATCAGCAATACCGCGATCAACCCGACCCGAGCCCGTGGGTTGATGAACAAGGCGGGCAGGTCGCGCACCAGAATGGCTTTCTCCGGATCCAGCCGAGGCAACAAGAGGACCTGCGCCAACAGCACCGGTATGCCCACCAGCGCGGTCACCAGGAACGTCATGCGCCAGCCCATCAAGCCACTGAGCCAAGTGCCGACCGGCACGCCCAGAACGGTGGCCAGGGTCACGCCCATCATGATGATCGACGTGGCCTTGGCGACGTCCACACCCTTGGGCGCCAGGCGGCCGCTGAGGGCGATGGCCGTCGCCCAGAAACCACCGATACTGATGCCCAGCAAGACGCGGCCGAACAGCAGCAGGCTGAAGTCACTGGCGAACGCCACGACCATGTTGGCAATGATCATGATCAGCGTCAGGCCGATCAGCAGGTAGCGGCGGTCCATGGCGCCAATGATCACCGACAGCAACGGGGCGGCGAGGGCGGCCATGATGCCGGGCAGGGTCACCATCAGGCCGGCGTGGCCGGCACTGATGCCGAGGTCGGCGGCGACGTCGTTGAGCACGCCCACTGGGAGAAATTCACTGGTCACCAGGGCGAAGGCACCGACGGCGACCGAGAGAATCGCCAGCCACTGCTGTTTGACGCTCTGTTGATTATGTTCGGGAAGGCCGCTGGGGGCCTGGCTGGCACTTGGCATGGCGTTGGGTTCCAGGGTGAATGTCGCCTGAAGTCAGGCGCGGGGGAGGGAAATTGGAGGCGATTATAGGAACCGGTACTGAAAATCGGGCAGGCGCTCGTTTCGATAGTAATCATCAGTGCTATCGATGCGACGCTCTAGCCCGCACGACATGGCCAGTACACCTCTCGCACATACGTCCAAGGTAATGCCTACAGGCCGCGCGTTGCGATACCCCGGGCAATCCTTTTGGTCGCTTTATTTTCCCCGTCTTTCTCAGCAGCAGAAATATTAAGTAGCACTTCCATCGACATCGCTAAAGTCCTGCCCCGGCGGGCCGAAACGCTCTCATACGACGTCGTATCCCTGATAAGAGAGTCCCCTGAAAATGTCCCTTCGCAGCCTGTCCATCGCCCGCCGTGCGGGTCTGGGTTTCGCCTTGATTGCTTTGCTGGTGGCCCTACTGGGTTTTTTTGCGCTATCGAACATGGCAAGTATCCGCGCCAACGCGGTGCAGGTTGAAAGTGGGCTGGTGCCCAAGATGCGGCTGGTGGCGGATATTCGCGAAATCATGTTGCGCATTCGTACGATCTCTTTGCGCATGGCGTTGGACCCGAACCCCGCCAGCCTTGCGCAGTACCGCAGCCAGATGGACACCCGTAGCCAGGACCTGACGAAAAGGTTGGCCGAGCTTGATGCGGTCATCGACACCCCTGAAGTGCGCTCGCTCTATGACCAGTTTCAGGTGTCGCTGCGCCTGTACCAGCAAGGTCTGGCACAGTCCTTCATCCTTGCCGATAAGCAGCAGGGCGCCGAGCTTAACAAGCTGCTGCTGGTGGACATGAAAACCGTGGTTGATGGTTCCGGTGCGCAACTCAATGCCCTGGCTGACTACTACAACGCACAGATCAATCAGCAGGGTCAGGAGGCGGAATCGCAATACAGCCGTTCGCGCACCATGGTGGTCGGCTTCGTGCTGCTGGCCGCCTTGAGTACGGTGGCGCTGGCGTGGTTATTGACTCGCAGCATTGTCGGTCCGTTGGGCCATGCGGTGCGGGCCGCCGAAAACGTTGCCCACGGTGATCTGACTCAAACGGTAGACGTGACCGGCGATGACGAAGTAACCCGCTTGCTCGTGGCGCTCAAGACCATGCAGTCCAATCTGCGCGGGACCCTGCAACTGATCCGCCAGTCTGCAGGGCAGATGGCGTCATCCGCCACCGACCTGAATGGCATCACCGATCAAAGCAGCCGCAGCCTGCAAAAGCAGACCGCTGAAATTGAACAGGCCGCCACCGCTGTGAACGAGATGACCTCGGCGGCGGATGAGGTGGCGCGCAATGCCGTTTCCACCTCCGAGTCCACTCGCCTCTCTAATGAAACGGCGCGCGAAGGCCAGCATCGTGTCGGCGAAACCGTCAGCGCCATCCAGGCCCTGAGTTCTAACATTGGTGAAACGTCGACGCTGGTGCAGAATCTCGCCGAGCAATCGCGCGATATCGGCAAGGTACTCGACGTGATTCGCTCCATTGCCGAACAGACCAACCTGCTGGCTCTCAATGCGGCTATTGAGGCTGCGCGGGCCGGCGAGTCCGGGCGTGGCTTTGCGGTCGTGGCTGATGAAGTGCGCGCATTGGCGCACCGTACCCAGCAATCAACCCTGGAAATCGATCAAATGGTGACCGCGATGCGCTCGGGGTCTGACCATGCACTCACATCAATGCAATCGAGTACCCAGCGTGCCACCGATACCTTGGCCTTGGCTGAGGGCGCGGGTGGTGCATTGAGCCAGATCACCGACTCTATCGACCAGATTCACCAGCGCAACCTTGTCATTGCCAGTGCCGCAGAGGAGCAGGCGCAGGTGGCCAAGGAAGTTGATCGCAACATCGTCAACATCCGCGACTTGTCCGCTCAGTCCGCTTCCGGCGCCGGGCAGATTAATGGATCGAGCCGAGAGCTGGCGCAGTTGGCCGTCGCGCTGAACGAGGCGGTGGCACGTTTTCAGCTGTAGTGGGACTAGGGTTAAGGCGTGAGTGAATCGGACTGCAGTTCCAACACCCGATCTCTTCCGCCTTCGGCCACTAAATAGGCACCCGGACCGGTCCGCACAATCGATTGCGGCGCCTTCAGGAACGACAAAATTGTCTGCTGGTGCCCTTGCTTATCGATCAGTAACAGGCGCGCCCGATGAGTCGAGTCTTCATTGATCCACAGCCCACGCTCATCGCACATCAAAAACGTCGGCTTGTTCAGGTTGCTCAATACCACCGGATCGCTGCCGTCCTGAGTGAGTTCGCGCACCACGCCTTTTTTCTTCTCGGTGTAGAGCATCCGCCCGTCAGTACAACGCACGATGGACTCGCCTTCCTGCAGTTGGTCGCGTACTACGGTCAGGGTCTGGTCGCTCCAGCGATAACGCAGCAATCGCCCGACGGGTTTGCGGTCTTCGATGGCATAGAGATCGTCGCCGTCATCCCACAGGCCTTGCACGTTCTCGCCTTTGAACAGTTCGGTGACGACGCCGTCCTTGAAGAAACTCACGGGCAGGTCGGCCGATTCCTGGCTGAACACCCAGCCGCCGCGGGTGGCGAACAGGCCGTCGGGTTTGGACAGGCTGGCCACCACCACGTCGCGGCTGCCGTCGGGGTGGATGCGTACAATGCTGCCTTTGGCCTTGTCGAGTTCCTGGCTGACCATCAGCGAGCCGTCCGCCAGGGGCATCAGTGAGGCGGCCTTGGGGACGTCGCGGTGCACCACTTGGACACTCCACCCCTTGGCGGCACTGACGGGGTAGTAACTCTGCCAGGCAAAAAAGCCCAGGGTTGCCACGCACAGCAGGCCTGCTGCGCGCATGCCAAATCGGAGCGCCGGGTATTTTTTTGGAGCGTTGGTCATCGAGAGTTGCCAGCCGTCGGGGGGGAAGATCGTCGACCACCCTACCAAGCTTGTCGCTGAACTTCACGCGTGGGAAACCCGTTGCCCCGTTTACTGGTGCCTAGTCCTGCTCCCCCACGCCCTGTCTGATTTTTTCCAGCAACTCATCGATATGAAAGGGCTTGGTGAGCAGGTCCATGCGTTCGCCCAGGAAGTTCTGGCGGTTGGCCGCATTCTCGGCGTAGCCGGTCATGAACAGAATCGGCAGGTTGGGATGCAGGGCGCGCGCGTGGTCGGCCAACTCCCGACCGGTCATGTAGGGCAGGCCGACATCCGTCAGCAGCAGATGGATGCTCGGGTCGGCCTGCAGAATGGCGATTGCTTCGTCACCGTCAGCGGCCAGGCTGCAGCGGTAGCCGGCGTCCATCAGGACCTCGGCGACAAAACTGCGGACCGAGGGCATGTCTTCGACGATCAGTATATGTTCACCCTTGCTGTTACCTGGCACTGCCACGGTCTTGGTGGCAAGGGTGGCAGGGCCGTCGGCGGCGGGGAGCATGAGGGTCACCTCGGTGCCCTGGCGGGTGACGCTGCGGATCTGCGCATCACCGCCGGACTGGCGGGCAAAGCCATAGATGGTCGACAGACCCAGGCCGGTGCCCTGGCCCAGGGGCTTGGTGGTGAAGAATGGGTCGAACACCTTATCGATCACGCTGTGCTCGATGCCCACACCGTTGTCCCGTACCGACAGTGCAACGTACGGGCCGTCTTCCAGCTTGAGGTGGCCGTTGGAGTACGATGGGTAAGTCGTCACCCAGATAATCCCGCCCTGGGGCAGTGCATCCCGCGCGTTGATCACCAGGTTCAGTACCGCACTTTCCAGTTGGATCGGGTCCACCAGCGCCACGGCGGGGTTGCTGGTCAACTCCAGCTTCAGGGCAATGTGTTCGCCGATGGTGCGCACCAGCAGTTCTTCCAGGGAGCGGATGTGTGCGTTGATATCGGTCGGCCGGGTGTCCAGTGGCTGCTGGCGGGCGAAGGCGAGCAGGCGGTTGGTCAGGCCGGCGGCGCTAAGGGCTGAACTGAGCGCCGCGTCGGCATAACCCAGGACCTTGTCGGTGCGCTGGCTTTCGATGCGCTTCTTGATCAGTTCCAGGCTGGTGATGATGCCCGTCAGCAGGTTGTTGAAGTCGTGGGCGATACCGCCGGTGAGCTTGCCCAGGGCATCCATTTTCTGGGCCTGGAGCAGTTGCGCCTCCGTACGTGCAAGCTGGGTGGCGGCGTTGGCCAGTTCGGCCTGCTGGTGACGTTCACGATGGCGGTGTTCGGTCACGTCCTCGACAAACACCAGGCTCAGCTCGGCGCGGTCATAGGGCGAAATCTGCCATTCGGTTTCGCGCAGTTGGCCATCGACCTTCATCTGCAGCGTGCCCTTCCAGCGCTCGCCTGCCGCGAGGCGCAAGCACAGCTCCTGGATAACGCTATATTGATCGCTGGCGAAGCATTCGAGCAGGGCGTCCGGGTTGAGGTTGTCGTGGATCAGTTGGGCGAAGGCGTGGTTGCACTCGTGAACCTTCAACTGCGCGTCCATCACCGCAATCGGTGCGCTGATATTGAAGAAGATTTCCCGAAAGCGCGCCTCGCTTTCGCGCAGGGCGTATTCGGTGTCGCGTACCCGCAGCAAGGTGCGCAAGGTCGCCAGCAGGACCTCGGGGTCTACCGGGTGGATCAGGTAGGCATCGGCACCTGCGTCCAGGCCGGTGATGATGTCGCCGGTCTCGATGGACGCCGCCGAAACGTGCACCACCGGCAGCAACGCCGTGGCCGGGTTGGCGCGCAAACCGCGCACGATATCGAAGCCGCTCATGTCGGGCAGGTTGACGTCCAGGATCAGTGCGTCGATCTTGCCCCTTGCGATCAGGTCGAGTCCTTCCTGGCCCGTGCCGGCTTCCAGTACCCGGTAGTGATGACGCTCAAGACGTCGGCGCAGGGCGTAGCGCGTGGCGGCGTTGTCGTCGACGATCAGCAGCTGGATGTCACGTTTCATCGACGGTCTCGCTGGCGATGGAAAAGGGAATGATCACAAAAAACAGCGAGCCCACCCCAGGTGTGCTTTCCACGCCCACCCGGCCACCGAGCAGTTCGGCGAAACGCTTGCACAAGGACAGCCCCAGGCCGGTGCCGCGCAGACGTTTTTGCAAGGGCGAATCGATCTGGGAAAAGTCTTCGAACAGGTTGCTGTGCAATTCGGCTGGTATACCCAGGCCGGTGTCCTGCACCGCAAAGCGTATCTCGTGTTCATTCTCCATGCGCGCCGACACCCGCACTTCGCCCTGCGTGGTGAACTTCAGCGCGTTGGAGATAAAGTTGCGCAGGATCTGCGCCAGTTTCTTGTCATCGGTGTAGAGCTTGGGCAAGCCGGACGGCTCTTCGAAGATCAGGTCCACCGAGGACGCATCGACAATCGGCCGGAACATGCCGCGCAATGCCGAGAACAGGTCGAACATGTCGAACCAGGCCGGGGAAATGCTGATACGCCCGGCCTCGATCTTGGCCAGGTCCAACAGGTCATCGACCATCTCGCGCAGTTCGCGGGCCGAGTTGCGAATGAAGCCGACCTGGGTGTGCTGTTCCTCGCTCAACGGGCCATCCAGCTCATCGGCCAGCAGGCTGGTGATGCTCAGGATCGAGCCCAGCGGTGTGCGGAACTCATGGCTCATGTAGGACAGGAAGCGGCTTTTGAGGTCCGATGCCTGGCGCAGTTGATCGGCCTGGGTGTCCAGTTCGGCATACAGCGCGAGCACGCCTTGGTTGGTTTCGTCCAACTCGGCACGCAAGGCGTCCGCCTCCAGGCGAAGGCGTTCGATTTCAGCGGCGAGCGCGGCAGGGGTGTCAGCCATCAATGGCCTCCAGGGCAATCACGAAGACCGTGACGTCATCCCGGCCGCGACAGAAGTCACGGTGCAGGACGGCGGCGATCAGGGCAGGGTGGCGGTGGACGAGCCCGGGGTAGTCCGAAAGGTTCCAGCGTGATTGCAGGCCGTCGCTGTACAGGATCAGCAACTGGCCGCCGACTTGAGCGTAGTCGAAGGCATGCGCCTTGCGAAACTGCACGCCGACGATCCCAGGGTGCGAAGCCAGTCCCCGGGACTTGCCAGGCCCGATCAGGCTGGCGCCAATATTGCCCACGCCGGTAAACCTCAGGTGATCGGCCTCGGCATCGTACTGCGCCACGGCAAGGGCGCCGCCGCGAGTGCCGTTCATGGCAATGTGCAGATCGTTCATCAGCACCGTCGAATCCAGGAAGGCATCCTGGGCAAATACCACTTCTCCTGCCCGCGCGGCGTGCTCGGCATATTCTCCATGGCCGAGTCCATCGGCCACCATCACACTGAAACGACCGGGTTCGATTGCCAGGTGCCAGGCATCCCCGCAGTGCGGGTCGTCATGCAGTGAGTGCTGGCTGACCCCGTAGCGAATGTCTTTTGCAACCGAACCGCGCGGATACAGCCTGGCCAGGATCGCCGTGCCGCGTTGATCGGCGTAGGCATCGAATACCTGGGCCAGGCGCGAAATTGCGCCCAGGCCAATGCCTTGGGTACCTCCGGTGGAGTAGCCGTCCACCAGGCAGCTGTTCAGGTCGAAGCCGTGGCCACGGTCGATGGCGACCAGTTCGAGGCCACCATTGCCGGTGGTGCGCAGGTGCAGTTGGCCGTGCTCGGCATGCTTGAGGATATTGCTGGCCAGTTCAGTGGCCACCAGGGCCACGCGCCCGGCATCGGTGTCGTCGAAGCCCAACTGCTCGGCGAGCTGCTGCGCCGTGCGACGGGCATGACCGATCTGGCTGGTGTCCTCAATCAGCAGTACATGCGTCAGGGCGCTGGGGATGTTCAGGCCCATCGGGTGATCGTCACGCGGGTGCCCTGGCCTGGCGCGGTCTCCAGTTCAAATTCATCCACCAGGCGCTTGGCTCCGGTAAGCCCCAGGCCCAGGCCGCTGCCGGAGGTCCAGCCGTCGGTCATTGCCAGCTTGAGATCGGGAATGCCCGGCCCTTCATCACGAAAGGTCAGGCGCACGCCGGGTCGATGGTCTTTTTCCACCACCGCCCAATCCATGTAGCCGCCCTTGCCATAGACCACCGTGTTGCGCGCCAGCTCGCTGACCGCCGTGACCAGCTTGGTCAGGTCGATCAGGCGCATGCCGCAGTCCTGGGCCAGTTTGCGTACGAGTTGTCGAGCCAGCACGACGTCCTGTTCGATCAGCACCGGGTGGGTGCCATTGCTGGCTTGGGTCATGAGTGTTCTACCCGGTCACGCAGCAGTTTCATGCCGCGCTCGACATTCAACGCCGTCGCCACGCCAGGCAGGGTCATGCCCAGTTCCACCAGCGTAATGGCTACGGCGGGTTGCATGCCGACCAAGACCGTCTGGGCGTCCATGATGCGTGACAGGCCGGAGATGGTGCCGATCATGCGTCCGATGAACGAGTCGACCATGTCCAGCGCCGAAATATCGATTAGCACACCGCGGGCGGAGGTACGGCTGATGCGCTCGGACAAGTCGTCCTGCAAGGTCAGCGCGAGTTGGTCGTGCATGTCCACCTGGATGGTCACGAGCAAGAACTCGCCCATCTGCAAAATAGGGATGCGTTCCATGCTTAAACGGCCTTGGTGACGGTGACGCCCAGGCGTTTGAGGGAGAGTGCCAGCGCGTCGGCCAGGTTGGCCTTGGTCACCACGCCTTGCAGGTCAAGGCCCAGGTGCACGATGGTCTGCGCGATTTGCGGGCGTACGCCGCTGATGATGCAATCGGCGCCCATGAGGCGGATGGCCGTGACGGTTTTCAGCAGGTGTTGGGCCACCAGGGTGTCGACGGTTGGCACGCCGGTAATGTCGATGATCGCGATTTCCGCGCCGGTGTCGACGATGCGTTGCAGCAGCGACTCCATCACCACCTGGGTGCGTTGCGAATCCAGGGTACCGATCATCGGCAGGGCCAGGACGCCGTCCCACAGCTTGACCACCGGGGTGGACAGCTCCAGCAACTCTTCCTGCTGACGCTTGATCACCGACTCCCGGGATTTCTGGAAGGTGCGGATGGTGTGCATGCCCAGGGCATCGAGCAGTTCGGAGATCTTCAGCAGTTGTTCGGCCAGTTGTGCCGGTTGGTCGGCGTATTCTCGCTGCAGCAGGACGAACAGCGGGCCTTTGAGGGCGAAGATAAAGCTGGCGGTCTGTTGCGAGTCCTGGCCGACGAGGGCGCGACTGTGGGACAACTTTTCCAGGAATACGCGGGTTTCTGCCCAGTTGTCATGGTCGGTGTTCTGCGAGTTGCCTTGTTGCAGGGCTGTCGTCAGCAGGTTCAGGAACTCCTGGGTTTGCTGTTTGACGTCATCGCCTTTGATGTTGCGCGTCGCCCCTGAGGTATCGAGGCTGGCATTCCATTCAGCAAGGAGGGCGCTGCGATTGTCCTGCAGGGCCTGGATTGTGTTCGTTTGCAGAGTTGCCACGGGGAACCTCCTTGAATGCCATCGATGGGAATCGCGCAATTTATACTAAAACGAACTGTTTAGAATTGTTTCCGGTGGAATCGTTCATTAGTGGCACTGCGACATTAATCGGCGGTGGACCCCTCTTGCTGTGACAGCACGGCGTAATCCTGGCCGCCGTAGAAAATTCCCAGAATCGACACCCTCCGCGCACGTGCATCCACCCTGAATGCGATGACGGTGGAATGCCGATAATGCGTAATGCGTAGGCCAGGCAGCACGTCGTCCCGGCGGGTGCCACGTAAAGGAAACATGGTCAGGTTTTCGCAGCAGGTCACGAGGTTGTCGACGAAGCGTGCGGCGACCAGCGGCGAGCCGGTATCGCTGATGTAGTCTTCAAGGGCGTCAAGTTGGGTCAGTGCCTCGGGCGAAAAGGTCACTGAATACTTCACGTTCTATCGTGGCCTTTGCGCTGGCGTTTGGTGGCCAGGTGCTCACGAACCTGCTCGGCCGATAACGCCCGGCCGGGGTTGGCATCGAGCGCCACGGCGGCGGGGATAACCTGGTCGCGCAGCCAGTCATCCATGGCGCGATCCCGTGCCAGCAAGGCCCGCAGGCCGTCGCGGATCACTTCGCTTTCGGTGGCGTATTCACCGGCAGCGACCTTGGCCTTGACCAAGGCAGCCATTTCGATGGGCAAGGTAATGCTCATTTGCTGGGTTGAGCGCATTTGGACGTCCGCCAGGGGTGAGTAGGATTCAATCCTACTTGACCATTGGCGTGATGCAAGGAGCATCTGGTCAAAGCCGATATCCGGCGTCTCGTCGTCCATCCAGAAGTGATAGGTTTCCATGAGTGAGTCCATCTCCCGTTGTGTAGGTCAGGCCGCAAGTATTGACCCATTTCAACGATTGCGTGGTCGCGGGCAGCCAATAACCCGCTGATATGTATGACTTCATATTTGTAGCAGGGTTATTACGGCAAACCGGTCCTGGCACACATGGCGCCCCACCCGCTCCCATACGATAATGCCCACCCCCTCGACCACTCTGGCCTCACTCCCGTGATCATCAACTTCGACCTCAACGACCTCCAGGCCTTCCGCGCTGTGGTAGACAAGGGCAGTTTCCGTGGCGCCGCCGAGGCCATCCGCATCTCGCAACCGGCCCTCAGCCGACGCATCGAAAAGCTCGAAACCGCCCTCGATGTAAAACTGTTCGAACGCACCACCCGGCGCGTCAGCCTGACCATGGTCGGCCGCGCCTTCCTGCCGCAGGTGGAGCGCATGCTCGATGACCTCGACGTGGCGCTGATGGGCATCAGCAACGTCGCGTCCACGCGCATGGGCAATGTCACCATCGCCTGTGTGCCGTCCACCGCCTACTACTTCATGCCCCACGTGATCTCCGAGTTCCACAAGCTGTACCCGAAGATTCGCCTGTGCGTACTGGATGCCAGTGCCGGCGAAGTGTGCAATGCGGTGGAGAGTGGCGAGGCGGATTTCGGCGTGAGTTTCAGCGGCAGCCTGGCCGATGAGGTGGAGTTCGAGCTGTTGCTGCAGGAGCGCTACGTGCTGGCCTGTCGTCGTGACCACCCGCTGGCCCAGCGCGACAGCGTGGCCTGGGCCGAAGCCTTTGAGCATGATTACATCACGCTCGACAAAACCTCCGGCAACCGCTCCCTGCTTGACCAGGCCTTGCGCGGCGTGCGGGTGAAAAAGCCGAGTATCTGCGAAACGCATCACGTGACCACCATGATCGGGCTGGTGGAGGCGGGGCTGGGGGTGGCGATGGTGCCGTCGATTGCGATGCCGGCGGTCGAGCATCCGATTCTGGTGAGCGTGCCGCTGGTGGAGCCGCAGGTGATGCGCAACGTGGGCTTGATAAAACGCCGCGGGCGGACTTTGCCGCCAGCGGCGCTGGAGTTGGAGCGGTTGGTGCGGGAGATGCCGTTCCGGTCAGCGTGACACCGAATCCAGCCCGGTGGATTGCACCACCGGTTGCACCTCGGGCGAGGCCAGGAATTGCAACAACGCCTTGGCCTGCTCCGGATGTTCGGCGTTGACCGGTATGCCCGCCGCAAAGCGTGTCACCGATTGCACGTCTTCCGGGATCTTGCCGACGTAGGTCACACCGGGCACCGGCAACAATTCCGCGACCTGCTGCAAGCCCACTTCGTAGTCACCCTTGGCCACCTGCTCGGCCACCGGCAGGCGTTCGATCATGGTGCCTTTGGCGGGCATGCCGAGCTTCTTGAACAGCTCTTTCTCGACATACACACCGCTGGCGCTGTCCGAATAGGCCACCGATTTGGCCTTGCTCAGGGCGGCTTTCAATTCGGCATCGGTGCCGATGGCCGGTTTGACGGCGCCGGCCTTCACCACCAGGCCGATGCGCGAGTCTGCCAGCTCCACGCGGGAGGCCGGGTCGACCTTGCCCTGCTTGATCAAGTCGTCCAGAGCGTAGCCGACCATGATCACCACGTCGGCGTGTTCGCCTCGGGCCAGGCGGTTGGGAATCGCTTCCGGCGCCTTGCCCATCGACGGGCCAAGGATAGTGTCCAGGGTATCGCCGCTGTGCTTGGCGTATTGCGGGCCGAGCAACTTATAAGCGGCAGTGAAGCCACCCGACGTCATCACCTTGAGCTGTTCGGCCTGGGCCGACAGCGCCAGGGCGCCGAGGGCCAGGGCCGCCAGGGTCTTGAACAGCGGCTTCATCACGCGGCCCCCTGCATCACCTGGCCACGGGTATTGGCGCGACGGTACAGCGCCAGGGTCGAGCACAGCGCGCACAGGGCGGCGAACATCATCCAGTAGGCCGGCGAGGCCTTGTCTTCGGTGATGTGAATGAACCAGGTGGAGATCGCCGGGGTGAAACCGCCGAAGATCGCGGTCGCCAGGCTATAGGCCAGGGAGAAGCCCGCCACGCGCACTTCCACCGGCATGATTTCGGTGAGTGCCGGGATCATGGCGCCGTTGTACATACCGTAGAGGAACGAGAACCACAGCAGGGTTTCCAGCATGTGGGCGAAGCTCGGTGCGTTCACCACGTAGGACAGTGCTGGGTAGGCCGTGAGAACGGTCATCGCGGTCATGGCGATCAGCACTGGCTTGCGGCCGAAACGATCGCTCAACGTACCGCCGATCGGCAGCCAGACAAAGTTCGACACCGCCACCAGCAGGGTCACCAGCAGCGCATCGGACGTGCTCAGTTGCAGCACGGTCTTGCCGAAAGTCGGCGCGTACACGGTGATCAGGTAGAACGCGGTAGTGGTCATGGCCACCATCAGCATGCCGCCGATGACCACGGTCCAGTTTTTCACCAGGGTCGCCATCACTTCACGCATGGTCGGGCGATGTTTGCGGTTGGCGAATTCTTCGGTTTCCTGCAGGTTGCGGCGCAGCACGAAGATGAACGGGATGATCACGCAGCCGATGGCGAACGGAATGCGCCAGCCCCAGTCGGCAACCACCGAGGGTTCCATCCACACATTCAGGCCATAACCCAGCGCAGCGGCGACCACGATGGAGATCTGTTGGCTACCCGATTGCCAGCTGGTGTAGAAGCCTTTGCGGCCTGGGGTGGCCATTTCAGACAGGTACACCGATACGCCGCCCAGTTCCGCACCAGCCGAGAAGCCTTGCAGTAAACGACCGAGCAGCACCAGCAGCGGTGCCCACAGGCCGATGGTGTGATAGCCGGGCACCAGCACGATCAGCAGCGTGCCGCTGGCCATGATCGACAAGGTCACGATCAGCCCTTTGCGGCGCCCGACGTCATCGATATAGGCACCCAGAATGATCGCGCCCAACGGACGCATCAGGAAGCCTGCGCCGAACACGGCGAAGGTCATCATTAATGACGCAAATTCATTAGCGGCAGGGAAGAACGCGGCAGCGATGTAGGTGGCATAGAAACCGAACAGGAAGAAGTCGAACTGTTCGAGGAAGTTGCCCGAAGTAACGCGGAATACCGCACCCACTTTCGAGGGGGCAGAATCGGGACGGGTAGAGCTAGTCATGGTTTTATGTCTCCAGCGTTCTTTTAAAGTGCTTGTTTCGCTTAAGACCTAGCATAGTGGCTGACACATTTAGAAATGAAAAGTGACAAATTTGGATGGATTGATGTGTTTTTGCTATCAATTGGTAATGCGGTCGGAAATGCGTTCGCTGTCTATGCTGAAGATGTGACCAATTCTTACGGATGGGAGGTGGCAATGACTGATCAACAGAAACGGCGGGACGAGCCGGAACGTGAGCAGCCCCGGCGGCATGAGGAAGAAAAACCGCAGACCTGGAAACATCCCGATGATGGCACCGAGCTTTCAGAGCGCGACCAGGAGCGTCCGCTGAAACCGTAATATCAGGCTAAACGCGGTCCAAATGTGGGAGTGGGCTTGCCCGCGATGGCGGTGTGACAGTTGACCGATGCGTGGACTGACACACCGCCATCGCGGGCAAGCCCACTCCCACAGTTGTATGCGCACCTCCAAAAATCAGGAAAATATTTGACATATTTGATTTGTGATCACATATTGAGGCCATAAGAACGACAACACAGGTTTTGCCTCATGACCGATGGTCCGCTCCTCCTGCCCACCCTGCGCCAGGTGTCCCGCGATACCTTGCAAGACCAGGTCTACCGCCAGATCCGCGAAGCGTTGATGAGTGGCCGTTTCCAGCCTGGCCAGAAACTCACCATCCGCGGCCTTGCCGAAGCCCTTGGTTCCAGCCCGATGCCGGTGCGCGAAGCCCTGCAACGCCTCAGCGCCGAAAACGCCTTTGAAGTCACCGAGACCTCCCGTCTGCGTGTACGCCTGATGACGGTCGAACGCCTGCGTGAAATTCGTGATGCACGGGTCGCCCTCGAAGGGCTGCTGGCGGAAAAAGCCGTGCTGCGCCTGCAAAAGGCTGACCTCGACGAAATCACCGACCTGTGCCAGCAAATGCAACACGCCGCCGACGAAGTCGACGTGTCGCGCTACCTGTGGACCAACTTTGCATTCCACCGGCGCATCTACGCCGTGGCCCAGGCCGAGCTGACCATGGCCGCCGTGGAAAACTTCTGGCTGCACATGGGCCCGTGCTTTGCGCTGGTCGCCCCGGATAAAGCTCACCTGCAACGCTCGATGGAGGCGCACACGCGCATTGTCGAGGCGCTGGCTGCCCGCGATGGCGCCGGCGCCCGTGCAGCGGTGACCGATGACATCATGCAGGCCGCCGACTCCCTGGCGCGTCTGCTCGTCAAGAACGACCGTTCGCGGTCGTCTGCTTCAGGAGGTAAACGTGCATGAGTGTCCTACAGCGGCTGCAGCCCTATCCTGGGTTACGTGTGTTGATTTCCGGCGGGGCTGCCGGCATTGGTGAAGTGCTGGCGGCGGCGTACCTGGAAGCCGGTGCCCAGGTGCATGTGTGTGACGTGAGCGAGCCAGCCCTGGCCGCGTTTCGCGACAAGTACCCCGGCACCGTCGCCACCCGCGCCGACGTCAGCGATGCCGCGCAGATCGAAGCGGTGTTCACGGTGCAGCGCGAGCATTTCGGCGGCCTCGATGTGCTGGTCAACAACGCCGGAATCGCCGGGCCTACCGGCGGTATCGATGCGATCAGCGACGCCGAGTGGCAAGCCACTATCAACATCAATCTCACCGCGCAATACCGCTTTGCCCACCACGCGGTGCCGATGCTCAAGCAATCGTCCCACGGCCACCTGCTGCATATCGCCTCGGTAGCGGGGCGCTTGGGCTACGCGTGGCGCACGCCGTATGCGGCGACCAAATGGGCGATTGTCGGCCTGATGAAATCCCTGGCCTCGGAGCTGGGCGAGAGTGATATCCGCGTCAACGCCTTGCTGCCCGGCATCGTCGAAGGCCCGCGCATGGACGGCGTGATCCGCGCCCGTGCCGAACAGGTCGGCGTGCCGGAAGCCGAGATGCGCCAGGAATACCTCAACAAAATTTCCCTCAAACGCATGGTCACCGCCGAAGACGTGGCCGCCGTGGCGTTGTTCCTCTGTTCGCCCGCCGCACGCAACGTGACCGGCCAGGCGATCAGCGTCGACGGTAACGTCGAGTACCTGTAAGCCACGGAAGAACACATCGCGCAGCACCCAGGATTTTTTTCATAAGAATAAAAGTCGGAGATTCGTCATGTCCAAAAATCGTCCTGTCATCATCACCTGCGCCGTCACCGGTGCGATTCATACACCGTCGATGTCGCCGCATCTACCGATCACCGCGCAGGAAATTGCCGACGCCGCCATCGGTGCCGCCGCAGCCGGCGCCGCGATTGTTCATCTGCATGCCCGCGATCCCAACGACGGCCGCCCAAGCCAGGACCCGGCGCTGTTCGCCGAATTCCTGCCGCAGATCAAGGCCGCCAGCGACGTGGTGATCAACATCACCACCGGCGGCGCGCCGACCATGGGCGTGGAAGAGCGCCTGCAACCGGTGATGCAGTTCAAGCCGGAACTGGCCTCGCTGAACATGGGCTCGATGAACTTCGGCTTGTACGAAATGCTCAACCGCTTTACCGAGTTCAAGCACGACTGGGAGCGGCCGTACCTGGAAGAGAGTGACGATCGGATCTTCCGCAACACCTTCCGTGACATCACCCACATCCTCAATTCCTGTGCCGAGAACCGCACCCGTTTCGAGATCGAGTGCTACGACATCGGCCACCTGTACACCGCCGCGCATTTCCTGGAGCGCGGCCTGCTCAAGCCGCCGTTGTTTATCCAGTCGGTGTTCGGTTTGCGTGGCGGTATCGGTGGGCACCCCGAAGACCTGGCCCACATGCGGCGTACCGCCGACCGCCTGTTTGGCGACGACTATGTGTGGTCGATCCTCGGCGCCGGGCGTGGGCAGATTCCACTGGCGACCATGGGCCTGTCCATGGGCAGCAATGCGCGTGTTGGCCTGGAGGATTCGCTGTGGGACGGCCCGGGCAAATTGGCCGCGTCCAACGCCGACCAAGTGCGACGTATCCGCACGGTGATCGAGGCCCTCGGCCATCGGGTCGCAACGCCCGATGAAGCGCGGGAAATCCTTGGGCTCAAAGGGCGCGACCAGGTCAATTTTTAATCCGAAAACCGCCGCGTCACGGCGCGGCCTGCATCCCGCACAACAACAATAAGGGGATCACACCATGCGTATCGAAGTGCTTGTCGACGTCAAGACCACCCTGGGCGAAGGCCCCGTGTGGGACGTCGAGCAACAACGGCTGTACTGGATCGACAGCGCCGACGGCCGCATCCTGCGCTGCACCGACGATGGCCGCGAACTGCGCGCCTGGGAGGTCGGCCAGAAAATCGGCTCCATGGCCCTGCGCCATAACGGTGAGTCGGCGATTGTCGCCCTGCAAAACGGCGTGCACACCCTCGACCTCAAAAGCGGCGGGCTCAACCTGGTCATCGACCCGGAACCGCACCTGCCGGATAACCGCCTCAACGACGGCAAGGTCGACCGCCAGGGCCGCTTTATCTTCGGCTCCATGGACACCCAGGAAGACAGCGCCAGCGCCAGGCTTTACCGCCTGGACGCCGACCTGAGCCTGCACACCCTGGACGAAGGCATCATCGTGTCCAACGGCCCGTGCTGGAGTCCGTCGGGCGAGACCTTCTACTTTTGCGACACCTGGTCTGGCGAGATCTGGGCCTACGACTATGACCTGGCCACCGGCAATGTGCGCAATCGCCGCACCCTCGCCAAGGTCGACACCTCGGGCGGTGGCGCTGCCGATGGCTGCACCGTGGATGCCGAGGGCTGTTTGTGGCAGGCGCTGGTCTATGCCGGGAAACTGGTGCGCTACACCCCCGATGGACAGGTCGACCGCATCATTCAGATGCCAGTGAAAAAGGTCACCAGCCTGACCTTTGGCGGGCCGAATCTGGACACCCTGTTTGTGACCTCCATGGCCAAGCCGCCGCTGCCGCGTTTTCCGGCAGACGGCCAGCAGCGCGGAGCGCTGTTCGCCATTACCGGGTTGGGCGTGCAAGGAATAGCCGAGCAACGGTTCGCCAGCTAGCGCGTGTGTGTGACAAGGCATATTCCTTCGCAACCTTGTGTCAGTGCGCGCCCTCGCGCGCCTGGAGAGGCCCATGGCAACTATCAAAAAAGCGTCGCTGCGCAGCATTCACCGGCATTCCTGGGTGTCGCTGCTGGTCTGTTGGATGATCTGGATCCTCAACGCCTACGACCGTGAGATCGTGTTGCGCCTGGGGCCGACCATCTCCAAGCATTTCGATTTATCCGCCGACCAATGGGGCACCGTGGCCACGGTGGTCATGCTGGCCCTGGCGTTGCTGGATATCCCCGGCTCCATGTGGAGCGACCGCTACGGCGGCGGCTGGAAACGTGCGCGCTTCCAGGTGCCGTTGGTGCTGGGCTACACGGCGATTTCGTTTCTGTCCGGCTTCAAGGCCCTGAGCGGCAACCTCGCCACCTTCATTGCCCTGCGCGTTGGGGTCAACCTCGGCGCCGGTTGGGGTGAGCCGGTGGGGGTGAGCAACACCGCCGAATGGTGGCCGGTGGAGCGACGCGGCTTTGCCCTGGGCGCGCACCACACGGGCTATCCGATTGGCGCGATGCTCAGCGGTATCGTCGCGAGTTTTGTCATCACCGTGTTTGGCGAGGACAACTGGCGCTACGTGTTCTTCTTCGCCTTCGTGGTGGCGTTGCCGCTGATGATCTTCTGGGCGCGTTATTCCACCGCCGAGCGCATCACCGCGTTGTACGTCGACATCGCCGCCAAGGGCATGACGCCGCCGGACAACGCCCCAGCCAGTTCGGTGAAGGGCGAGGCCTGGCGTACCTTCGTCGCCACCTTGCGCAACCGCAATATCGCCCTCACGGCGGGCAATACGATGCTCACCCAAGTGGTGTACATGGGCGTGAACATCGTGCTGCCGGCCTACCTCTACAACATCGCCGGATTGTCCCTGGCCGAGTCGGCGGGGATGAGCGTGGTGTTCACCCTCACCGGCATTCTCGGGCAACTGGTGTGGCCGTCGCTGTCGGACATCATCGGCCGGCGCACCACCCTGATCATCTGCGGGGTGTGGATGGCGGCGAGTGTCGGCGCGTTCTACTTCGCCAACACCCTGACCCTGATCATCGTCGTGCAACTGCTGTTCGGCCTGGTGGCCAACGCGGTGTGGCCGATCTACTACGCGGTGGCCTGCGACTCGGCCGAGCCGTCGGCGACGTCCACCGCCAACGGCATCATCACCACCGCGATGTTTATCGGCGGCGGCCTGGCGCCGGTGCTGATGGGCAGTCTGATCGCCATGGGCGGCGGCTGGACCACACTGCATGGCTACACCGTGTGTTTCTTCGTGATGGCCGGCTGTGCCCTCGGCGGCGCGCTGCTGCAACTGTTTTCCCATCGCCCCCAGGCGTTGGCCCTGCAACTCGACTCCTAGAACAACACCGATGCGCCCCCCAGCCTGGCTGGCGGGGCGCCAAGAGGAACTGCCGATGACTACCGCCACCGCCGCCCGCACGCCGCAGGCGTTGAACAAACTGATGTTCGTCAAGCTGATGCCCTTGCTGATCATCGCCTACATCCTGAGCTTCCTGGACCGTACCAACATCGCCCTGGCCAAGCATCACCTGGACGTCGACCTGGGCATTTCCGCTGCCGCCTACGGGCTGGGTGCGGGGCTGTTTTTCCTGACGTATGCGCTGTCGGAAATCCCCAGCAACCTGATCATGCACAAGGTCGGCGCGCGCTTCTGGATCGCGCGCATCATGGTGACCTGGGGCCTGATCTCGGCGGCCATGGCCTTTGTGCAGGGCGAAACCTCGTTCTACGTGCTGCGCCTGTTGCTGGGCATCGCCGAAGCGGGGCTGTTTCCCGGCGTCATGCTGTACCTGACCTACTGGTTCAACCGTGAGCAACGGGCGCGGGCCACCGGTTACTTCCTGCTCGGCGTGTGCTTCGCCAACATCATCGGCGGCCCGGTGGGCGCGGCCTTGATGCGCATGGACGGCCTGCTCGGCTGGCACGGCTGGCAGTGGATGTTCCTGCTCGAAGGCTTGCCGGCCGTGGCGTTTGCCTGGGTGGTGTGGCGCAAACTGCCGGACCGCCCGAGCAAGGCGCCGTGGCTGTCGGCCGAGGAAGCGCGCGGGATCGAACAGCGCATTGCCCAGGAAAGCGAAGAGGGGGCTGGCGCGGGCGGTCACTCGCTGAAGAACTGGCTGACCCCGCAGATCCTGCTGGCGATCTTTGTGTACTTCTGCCATCAGATCACTATTTACACGGTGATCTTTTTCCTGCCGAGCATCATCAGCAAGTACGGTGAACTGAGCACCATGAACGTCGGCCTGCTGACCTCGTTGCCGTGGATCGCGGCGGCACTCGGTGCGCTGCTGATTCCGCGTTTCGCCACCACGCCCGGGCGTTGCCGGCGCTTGCTGGTCACGGGCCTGCTGACCATGGCGTTGGGCCTGGGTATTGCCTCGGTGTCGGGGCCGGTGTTCAGCCTGCTGGGTTTTTGCCTGTCGGCGGTGATGTTCTTTGTGGTGCAGTCGATCATTTTTCTATACCCGGCCTCGCGTCTCAAGGGTGTTGCGCTGGCGGGCGGGCTCGGGTTCGTCAACGCCTGCGGGCTGTTGGGCGGGTTTGTCGGGCCGTCGGTGATGGGCGTGATCGAGCAAAGTACCGGCAATGCAATGAATGGTTTGAAAGTCATTGCGTTGGTGCTGGTGGTGGCGGCCGTGGCAGCCCTGCGCTTGCGCATGGGGCACGAGCCTGAGCGTGGCGCCCAGGCCAGCGAAGCGTCCTACACGTAGACGCCGGCAACGGGCCTTTCTACACTGCGGCTTGTCTTGGGGAAAAGGGCAGGCGCCGATGAATCGCAATGAACTACGCAAAGCCGACATCAACCTGATGGTGGTGTTCGAAGCGCTGATGCTGGAGCGCAACGTGACGCGGGTGGCGGAGAAGCTGTTTCTCGGCCAGCCGACCATCAGCTCGGCCCTCAACCGTTTGCGTACCTTGTTCAACGACCCGCTGTTCATCCGCGTCGGCCACCGCATGGAGCCCACGGCGCGTGCCGAGGAGATCATCCAGCACCTGTCGCCGGCCCTGGATTCGTTGTCATCGGCCTTGAGCCTGACCCACGATTTCGACCCGTCCATCAGCACCATGACCTTTCGCATCGGCCTCTCCGATGACGTGGAGTTCGGCCTGTTGCCGCCGCTGCTGCGCGCCTTGCGCCAGGAAGCGCCGCAAGTGGTGTTTGTGGTGCAGCATGTGGACTACTGGCGTATTCCCGACCTGCTGGCCTCCGGCGATATCACCGTCGGCATCACCCAGACCCGTGGCCTGCCGGCAAATGCCAAGCGCAAGCTGCTGCGCCATATCCGTCCGCGTATCCTGCGCGCCGATGCGTCTGAAACGCCGCTGACCCTCGATGAATATTGCTCACGGCCCCACGTGCTGGTGTCCCACACCGCCAACGTGTCGGGGTTTGCCGATGAGTGGCTGGCGGAGATCGGCCGCAAACGCCATGTGGTGCTGTCGGTGCCGCAGTACAGCGCGCTGCCGGCCTTGCTCGCCGGCACCGACCTGATCGCCAGTTTGCCGGACTACACCGCCGAGGCCATGGCGGTGTCGGGCCACCTGTTCTGTGAGCCGTTCCCGTTTGAAACGCCGACCCTGGATTTGTCGATGGTCTGGCTCAGCCACGTGGACACCGACCCGGCTGAGCGCTGGGTACGTTCGCGGCTTGAAGCGTTTATGAGTGACAGAGGGCTGGCCAGCAAAGCCTGATGCTTTTATCCGTGGTATATCTAGGAATCTTCCTACCAAAGACTCGGAGCAATCCATGCCACACCTGCACCTGGAATACACCGCCAACCTGACAGGCCTCGCCGTCGAGAAGACCCTGTTGCGGCTCAACAACGTGCTGATGGCGTCCGGGCAGTTCGGTTCCGAGTTCGATATCAAAAGCCGTGCGGTCAAGGTCGAGACGTTCCAGGTGGGCACTTCCCTCGACCCGCGTGGGTTTATCGCAGTGAAGCTGTCGCTGCTCAGCGGGCGCTCACCGCAGGTCAAGAAGCAGCTGTCGGAAAGCCTGCTGGCAGCCTTGCAGGATCTGGGCGACTGGCCGGAAGGTATCCAGGTTCAACTGAGTGTCCTGTTGGTCGATATGGACCGCGACAGCTACAGCAAGGTCGCCGTCGGCTAAGGTTTACAACAAACCCTGATCCGCACACACCTTCACCACCTGCTCACGAAACCAGGTATTGGCGCTGTCCTGTTCGCTGGTTTCATTCCACTGCATCTCCAGGGTGAACCCCGGCAAGCCGTTGGGCGCTTCGCAATGGCCGAACGTGGTGGCGGGCGCCAGCAGTTTTTGCACGCGGCGCGGCAAGGTGACGATGAAGTCGGTGCCGGTGATCATCTTCAGCGCTGCGCTGTAGCTGTTGGCGCGGGCGATCACTTGGCGCTTGTGGGCCTGGCGCGCCAGCCAGCCATCGATCATGTTGGTGTCGGAGGTCCACGGCGTAGGGAACACATGACGCCGTTCGACGAAGGACTGCAGGCTGAAGGCCGGTTCCCGTGGCGCTGAGCGTTTATCGAACACACAGACCAGGTCGTCTTCGAGCAGCATCTGGGTGCGGAAGTCTTTATGGGCGCGGTGGAAATTGGGACCGAAGCAGATCACCAGGTCGAGGCGGCCTTCGCGCAGGTCGTCGGCGGGGATGTCGGTTTCCAACTTTTGCACGTTGACGATCACTGGCAGGTCGGCACGGTCGAAGTGCTTCAACAAGCGCGGCAGGATCAACTGTTCGAAGTATTCCGGCGCGCACACATTGAACGTCACGGCCTTCTGGGTCGGGTCGAAGGCCTGGCCTCCGGCGTGGCACAGGTTGATGCTTTCGAGGATTTTCTGCACATGCCCGTACATGGTGGTGGCCTTATACGTTGGCCGCATGCCCGCCCGGGTGTTGATGAACAACTCGTCTTCAAAGCTGGTGCGCAGCTTCTTCAGGCTGTAGCTCACGGTGGACTGGCTGACAAACAGTGTTTCGGACACCTCGGTAACGCTGCTCTGGTCGTAGACGGCGATAAACACCATCAAGTCCTGCATATCGAGCTTTCTGAGCAAGTTACTGTTTAGCATCGGTTTCGTCCGTAAACCTGTTGTACCGAACTCAGTACAAGACAGCGCAAAAGCTTAACGGAACGAGCGTGCCATTAGAAAGCTCTGTAGGGCGTTTCTATGTTTGGTGTGAGACAAATACTGTTTGCAACACGACCTCAGCGGATATGTCGTGCGTAGTGCCTTGGATTGAAGCGCGTGACGATCAGCAGCATCAGCACGATCACTGCTGTCAGCGTCCACCAGGCCCACTCGAAACTGCCCAGCTGATCGCGGATCATCCCGGCGATCAGCGGCGACAGCCCGGCGATCAGGTAGCCGATGCCCTGCACAAAGGCGGTGAGGCCACCGGCGCGGCGCGGGTTGTCCAAGTGGTCGAGGGACAGGATCAGGCTCATCGGGAACAGGCCGCCAATGCCCAGGCCCAGCAGGCATGGCCACAACAGGCTCAGGTGGTGCGGGCTGAGAATCAGGCCGCAGAAACCCAGGATGATCAATACCAGCAGCACCGTCACCACACCGCGTTTATCCTGGCGACGGTTGGCGATGGCAGGGGTGACCAGGCCGGAGACCACTTCCATGGCCGTCAGGAAGCCCAGGAGCAGGCCGGCGTTCTGCTCGCTCCAGCCTTGCTCCACGTAGTAAGGCGCCAGCCACGCCAGTACGCAGGTGTAGGACGCAGTGCCCAGGCCGAAAAATACTGCGAGCAACCAGGCACGGCCATTGCCGAAAAACGACTCCTGCGGGCCCGCACCGGCTTGCGGCAACGGCGGCAACACCGAGCGTTGCGCGTACCAGAACACCAACGCCAGCACCGCCAACGCCGCCCAGATCGCCAGGCCGATGCGCCAGCTGCCGGTCTGCACTTGCACGAACGGTGCGAACGACGCCGCCAGCGCTGCGCCGCCCATGATCGCGGTGACGTACAACCCCATGAACAGCGAAACATTGTCACTGAACCGCGACTTGATCAGCGCCGGCATCAACGCCTGGATCATCGCGATCCCCACGCCGGCCGCGATAGCGCTGACGATCAACTCCAGCGCCGAATCGAGGAACAGCCGCGACAACGTGGCCCCGCCAATCACCAGCAGGGACACCACGATGCTGCGGTGTTCGCCAAAGCGTTTGGCCAGGCCCATGCCGAAGAACATCGCCAAGCCCATGGCCATCACCGGCAACATGGTCAGCAACGCCGCGCTGCTGAAACTCAACGGCACATCGCCGCGAATCGATGACAACAACGGGCCGACCGCCGCCATCGATGGGCGCAGATTGAGGGCGACCAGCACGACACTGATCATCAGCCAGATGGCGATGGTGGGTTTTGCGTGAACGGTTTCCATGGGACGCCCTTGAGTGAACAAGGGCGAATCAGGCCATGGGCGGGGGAGTGGGGCAAATGAGAAAGTCGCTAGGTCTATCTAAAAATTGCGCTGGTCAAAATGTGGGAGGGGGCTTGCCCCCGATGGCAGTGTGTCAGCCAACAAATCTTTGACTGACCCACCGTTATCGGGGGCAAGCCCCCTCCCACATTAGATAGAGCGGATCACATGCTTGATCTCCTGGAATGCCGCCAACCCCCACGGCCCCAACTCGCGGCCGATGCTGCTCTGCTTGTAACCGCCCCACGCGGTCTGCGGGAAGATCACTTGCGGCGCGTTGATCCACACCAGCCCGGCCTGCAAGGCATTCGCCACACGCTCGGCGGTTTCAGCATGGCGGCTGACCACACTCGCCACCAGGCCGAAATCGCTGTCGTTGGCCAGGGTGATCGCTTCTGCCTCAGAGGTAAAACGGCGGACACACAGCACCGGGCCGAAGATCTCTTCGTTCCACAACGCGCTTTCCAGGGGTACGTCGGTGAACACGGTGGGGCGAATGAAAAAGCCCTTGGGCAAGTCCGTCGGGCGGTCACCGCCACACAGCAAGCGGGCGCCGTCTTCGATGCCACGCTGGATATGCCCCAGCACCCGCTGATACTGCGCGCGGTTGATCAACGCACCCATTTCCACGTCATCGGCAAACGGGTCTGCCACGCGAATGGCCTCAGCCCGTGCCTGCACACGCACCAGGAATTCATCGGCGAGCGTGTCAGCCACCAACACGCGACTGGTGGCCGAACACATCTGCCCGGCGTTGAAAAAACCGCCGCCACAGGCCAGTTCCACCGCCAGGTCCAGGTCGGCATCCGCCAGCACCAGCAGCGAAGACTTGCCGCCCATTTCCAGGCTCACACCCTTGATGGTTTCGGCCGCGCGTTGCATCACCTGCACGCCAACGGCGTTACTGCCGGTGAACGATATTTTCGCCACACGACGGTCCGCTGCCAGCGGTGCGCCGACCGCCAAACCTGTGCCACACACCAGGTTGAACACTCCAGCCGGCAAGCCGGCCTCGGCGATAATCCGCGCCAAGTGCAACTCGGCCAACGGCGTGACTTCCGAGGGCTTGAGCACCACGCAGCAGCCGGCGGCCAGGGCCGGGGCGAGTTTCCAGGCGGTGGTTACCATCGGGAAATTCCACGGCACGATCAGCCCCACCACGCCACAGGGCTCACGACGCAGGCGTGCGCTGAAGTCATCGCTGGGCAGTGCCACCGGCTGGTCCTGAGCGGCGTCCATTTCTTCGGCAACGCTGGCGTAGTACTCGAACGTGGCGATTACATCGTCCACATCAATTGCGGCTTCAAACAGTGGCTTGCCGTTGTTGCTCGATTGCAGGTGCATCAGGTGTTCGCGCTGCTCGCTCACGCCCTGGGCGATCTTGCGCAGCAGGGCGGCGCGATCACGGCCGGTGCTGTTCGACCACTCGATGAAGGACGCGCTGGCGGCGTCGACCGCCTGGGTCACCGCTGTCGCGTCGCCGACGCTGACCTGGGCCGATACCGCCTCGGTGGCCGGGTTGATCACCTCAAGTACTGCTTGGCCGGCTCGCCACGCGCCGTCGATGTAGATCCCGTTCAACACCGCGCTCATACCGCCACCTCCTTCATCCACAGACCTTGGTCGATTTCAATCAGTGTTGGCCCCTGGCGATCGGCGGCGCTGCGCAGTGCCGCACGCAGCTGCGCGATGCCCTGGATGCTTTCAGCGGCACAACCCAACGCCTTGGCTACGCCGATAAAGTCCGGGGTATAGATGTCCACGCCGACTGGCTCGATGGCGCGGTTGACCATGTATTTCTTGATCTCTTCATAGCCCTGGTTATTCCACAGCAGCACGATCACCGGCGTGCGCGCCTCCACGGCGCTGGCCAGTTCCGGCAGGCTGAATTGCAGGCCGCCGTCGCCGATCAGGCACACCACCGGTTGCCCGTCGCCGCGTCCCAGCCAGGCGCCGATAGCGGCGGGCAGGGCGTAGCCCAGGGTGCCGTAGCCAGTGGATGAGTTGAACCAGCGGCGCGGGTGGTCGAGGTTCAGGGTGAGGTTGCCGCTGTACACCGGTTGGGTCGAGTCGCCGACCAGCACGGCGTTGGGCAGCTCCTCCAGGACGGTGTTGAGGAACAGGGTTTGTGCGCGGGTGGCGGCGTCCCAGCCTGGGTTCAGTTCGGCCCACAGGCACGCAACTCGCGCAGCGCCCCACGTGCTGTTGCGGGGAGGCAATGGCTTGCTGTTGAGCGCATCCAACAAGGCTTCGGCAGCGATCTGCGCATCGGCTACCAAGGCAACCTGCGGCGGATAGTTGCGCACGGTCTGGTCCGGGTCGATGTCGATCCGCAGCAACGCGCCGGGAATCTCGAAGCCGCCGGCGAAGGTGACGTCGTAGTCGGTTTCCGCCAGCTCCGTGCCGATGGCCAGCACCACGTCGGCTTCGGCGACCAAGGCGCGGGTGGCGACCAGGGTCTGGGTCGAGCCGATCAGCAGCGGATGGTTGGCCGGCAACATGCCTTTGGCATTGATCGTCAGGGCCACCGGCGCGCCGAGTGCCTCGGCTAATTGCGTGAGTGCTGCGGCGGCGTCGATGGCGCCGCCCCCGGCCAGGATCAACGGCTGCCTGGCCGCCGCGAGCAACTGGCTCATCTGCTTGACCGCCGAGGGCGCCGCACCGGCGCGTGCCACGCTGACCGGCTCGCTGCCCAGCAGCGCGTCGGCGTTTTCCACCAGCACATCCAGCGGGATTTCAATATGCACCGGGCGTGGGCGCCCGGCCTGGAACAACGCAAAGGCACGCGCCAACACGCCGGGCAACTCGGCCGCCGACATCAGGGTGTGGGAGAACGCCGCCACGCCGGCGATCATCGCGCCCTGGTTCGGCAGCTCATGCAACTTGCCGCGCCCGCCGCCCAATTGGCTGCGCGACTGCACGCTGGAGATCACCAGCATCGGGATCGAGTCGGCGTAGGCCTGGCCCATGGCGGTGGTGATATTGGTCATGCCGGGGCCGGTGATGATGAAGCACACGCCGGGCTTGCCGCTGGTGCGCGCATACCCATCGGCCATGAAGCCGGCGCCCTGTTCGTGGCGCGGGGTGACGTGACGGATGTTGGAACGGGCCAGGCCACGATACAGCTCCACGGTGTGCACGCCGGGGATGCCAAACACCTGGTCCACGCCATAGCCTTCCAGGAGGTTGACCAGTACTTCGCCGCAGGTCGCCATAAACGTCGCTCTTATTGTTGAGATAAGGCGTTATTGGACCGGCTGGCCGGTAGCGGCAACAATCGATAAAAAGTCATACTAGCCATGTCCTCAGGTCATGGCTGCGCCCCTATGAAACGCCTCCCGCCGCTGCCCGCGTTGCACACCTTCTGGGTCACGGCACAGTGCTGCAACTTCACCCGTGCCGCCGAGCAACTGCACATCACCCAGGGTGCGGTGAGTCGCCAGGTTGCCGGGCTTGAAAGCCACTTGGGTTACGCCTTGTTCCAGCGCCAGGCGCGGGGCTTGAGCCTGACCGAGGAGGGGCGTGAGTGGTCGTTGCGCGCCCAGCAGGTGTTCGGTCTGATCGGCGAGGCGGTGGAGCAGATCGGTAGTCGCCGCCAGGTCCTGCAACTCAAGGCTTCCACCTGTGTGATGCGCTGGTTGTTGCCACGCCTGATGCAATGGCAGAAGGAGCGCCCGGACGTGCCGGTGGAACTCACCACCACCGTGGCCTACACCGTGGACTTTCGCCGCGAGCAATTCGATGCGGCAGTGATCTATGCGCCCATCGCCGAGCAGTCGGCCGAGGCGCGGCATCTGTTCGACGAACAACTCACCCCGGTCTGCACCCCTGCGATGCTCGGCGTTCTGCACTCACCGGCAGACCTGCAGCAACAGGTTCTGCTGCATCCCACAAGGGATGAGCGGGATTGGGCGTTGTGGTTGAAGGCGGCGAAGACGCGACTGAGTAACCTGAGCCAGGGGCATCATTTTGAGACGCTGGATTTGGCGATGACGGTGGCGTCGCAAGGCTCCGGCGTGGCGATTGGCGACCGTGCGTTGATTGGCGAGGATTTGAAGGCCGGGCGGTTGGCGACGCCGTTTGGGCTGCGGGTGCCGACGGGGATGGGCTATTACCTGGTGTATCCACCGGGCACCGAGCCTTCGGCGGGGCTTGAAGCCTTGATGGATTGGTTGGTCAGCCAGGCCAGAATCTCCTGACACTCACATTTCAAATGTGGGAGGGGGCAAGCCCCCTCCCAAATCTCAGTAGCCGACGGTAAAACGCTGGCGCGAGTGCTTCGGCGATTCGACTTCGTCGATCAAGGCAATGGCGTAGTCGGCAAAGCTGATCCAGCTGCGACCTTCACTGCTCACCAGCAGATCGTCCTGGCCCACGCGGAATTGCCCGGTGCGCTCGGTCTCGACGAACTCCGCCGAAGGCGACAGGAAGGTCCAGTCCAGTTCCTTTACCTGACGCAGCGTGTCGAGAAACGCTGCGCCTGCACTGGCTTCGGCTTTGTACTCAGCCGGGAAACCCGCGCTGTCGATCACCCGACCACCACCCGGCAGCAACAGCGAACCGGCACCGCCCACGACCAGCAGGCGTTTCACTCCGGCTTTCTTCACCGGCCCGATCACCGCGCTGGCCGGCAGGGTGGCGAAGTGCGCGGCGCTGATCACCACGTCACTGCCGCTGATGGCCTGTTGCAGGGCGTCTGCGTCCAGGGCATCCACCTGCTTGACGGTAACGCCAGGGCGCGCCGCCAGCTTGTCGGTGTTACGTGCGATGGCCACCACGTTATGCCCGCGACGCAGAGCTTCTTCCAGCAGTTGGCTACCGGCCCGGCCAGTGGCCCCAATGATTGCGATCTTGCTCATGACGTTCTCCAGTACGGTTAAGGTTTGAAACGGTTCACCACTTCATTTCGCCCTTGGCGACTTTGGCGCTCAGTTCCAGCGAGCCTTCGTCGCCGAGGGTCGGGTAACGTTTTTTCATGGCCGCGATCAGGGCGGCGGAATCCTTGGCCTTGGCGGTTTCGGCGTCGAAGGCCTTGATGTAGTCAGCGGTAAATTTCACCGATTGGACGGACGGCGTACCCAGGTAGTGACCCGGGATCACGGTGCGCGGTTTCAGGTTTTCAATGCGTTGCAGGGTGGCCAGCCAGTCTTTGTGGGATTGCGCGCTCTGGGTGTCGGCCATCCACACATGAATGTTTTCGGCGACGACCACGCCACCGACCACGGCCTTGAGCGACGGGATCCACACAAAACTGCGATCCGGCTGTGGGCCGTCCAGGCCGATTACCTCCAGTTGCTGGCCTTCCAGGCTCAAGCTGTGGCCTTCGAGGACCTGCGGCACGATAGTTTTGGCTGGCTTGTCCGCAGCCATTTTCGGGCCCCAGAACTCAAGCTTGCCGGCGACGGTGGCCTTGATGTGATCGACCACCGGTTGCGGCGCCAGCACCTTGGCGTCGGGGAAGGCGGTGGTGAGGGTGTCGAGGCCGAAGTAGTAGTCCGGGTCGCCGTGGCTGATGTAGATGGTGGTCAGGTGTTTGCCGCTGGCGCGGATCTTCTGCACCAGTTGTTCGGCCTGGCCTTTGCCGAACTGGGCGTCCACCAGGATCGCATCCTTGGCACCGCTGACCAGCACCGAGGTGACCGGGAAGATCGCGGCGTCGCCCGGGTTGTACACGTCCAGCTTCAGCTCGGCGGCGGCCGCGTGGGCGGCGAAGGCCAAGGCGGCGGTGGCCAGGGTCAGGCGCTTGAGGGGGGAGAACATCGGGCAGCTCCAGCATCGGTAAAGGATGCACAGAGCTTAGTTGCACAAAACCAGACTAAAAATGCGATGCTGGGACATAGTTTGTTTCTGAAATCGGGCAAATCATGGACCGTCTCCAAGCAATGCGCGTGTTTGTCACCGTGGTGGACCTGGGCAGTCAGTCCGCCGCCGCCGATCATCTGGACCTGTCGCGCCCGGTGGTGTCGCGCTACCTGGCCGAGCTGGAAGACTGGGTCGGCGCGCGCCTGCTGCACCGCACCACGCGCAAGCTCAGCCTTACGGCAGCGGGCGGTGAAACCCTGCCGCGCTGTCGACAATTGCTGGAGCTGTGCTGCGATATGCAGGCCGCCGTCAGCGAGCCCGATGACGCGCCCCGTGGCCTGCTGCGCCTGAGCGTCAGCACCTCGTTCGGCCAGGCGCAATTGGCCGAGGCCATCGCCGAGTACGTCAAGCGTTACCCGTTGGTGACCGTCGACCTGCAAATGCTCGACCGCACGGTGAACCTGGTGGATGAGCGCATTGACCTGGCCATTCGCACCAGCAACGACCTGGACCCCAACCTCATCGCCCGGCGCCTGACCCTGTGCCGCTCGGTGGTGTGCGCCTCGCCGGCGTACCTGCTGGCCCATCCGGCCCCGCAGAAAGTCGAAGACCTGGCCGGGCACAACTGCCTCACCCATTCCTATTTCGGCAAGAGCCTGTGGCATTTTGAAGAGCAGGGTGAGCACGTCTCGGTGCCCATCACCGGCAACATCACGTCCAACGAGGCCAGCACCTTGTTGCGTGTGACGCTGGCCGGGGCCGGCGTGTCGATGCTGCCCACTTACCAGGCCGGTGATTACATCCGCCGGGGTGAACTGGTGCGCCTGCTGCCCGACGCCGAGCCCCGGCAGATGAACATCTACGCGGTGTATGCGTCGCGCAAACACATGCCGTCGGCGCTGCGCAGCCTGTTGGATTTTCTGGTGCTGAGGTTTCCGGAGGAACCTGCGTGGGACGTTGGTCTGTAGGACCTGCCCTTTCAAAGTCTTTAAAAAACCGGTCATATCGGGCTAATACCCTCCCATAAGACGAACACTGCAACGGTGGCGAGCGGGCTTGCCCCGCGTTGTGTTGCGAAGCGACCCTGGAAGGAGGAATGCGGTGGGTCAGGCACTCTTTGGCGCTGGTTTTGGGGCTGCTTCGCAGCCCAACGCGGGGCAAGCCCGCTCGCCACAGCGGTACTTCCAGCTCTACCTAAAGACCTTGAAAGGGCTGGGTCTGTAGGGCGACATAAACCTGTTGAATGTCGTCCGATAATGGCAACTCGCCCTGGTTGACCTATGCTTTAAACAGCACCGTGTAGATCCGCAGAGGTCTGTGCCATGAGCATAAAAACCAGAAAGTACCTGATGATTGTCACCCTGTGCGCCATCGCCAGCGCGCTTTACGGGACTGCTGCCTTCCGTGTGGAGCAGACCCGTATGCAGCCGACCTTTGCGATCAGCTGCCATCAGGACCAATGCGTACCCCATACCGGCAGTTTCAGTGCGCTCAGGTAACCGGCTGTTCAGCCTTGAGTTGCTCACGAAACGCCTTGGGTGAGAACCCGACCCGGCGGCGGAACAGCCGCGAGAAGTTGGTCGGGTCGGAAAAACCCAGCACTTCCGACATTTCATTGATGGTCATGCTGGTGTACGTCAGCAGGCGCTTGGCTTCCAGCAATTGGCGGTCGTGCATGATCTGCAGCGCAGGCTGCCCACCCAGTTCCCGACACGTGCCGTTGAGGTGTGAGACCGAGATGCCGAGCTTGTGGGCCAAGTCCTCGATCTTCGGGTGTTCGCGGTAATGCTGTTCCACCAGTTGGGTAAAGCGGCGGAAGTATTCACGCCCCCTCGGCGCCCGTGGGTGGCGTTTCTGGATGGCCTGGCGGCTGATCCACACCAGCAATACGCTGACCAGCGCGTGCATCATCATGTCCCGGGCCGGTTGTTCGTCGGCGTATTCATTCTGCAAGCGGGCGAACTGGCTGTTCAGGTACTCACTGTCCTTGCCCGCCGGGTAACTGCCCAGGGACTGCAAGCCGTCCACCGTCGAGCCCAGTTGTGCCTGCAGGTGGCTGACCAGCGGCGCCGCAAGGGTTACCACGTAGCCTTCGACATCCTCGGGAAACCGAAAACCGTGCACGCACAGCGGCGGCAGGACTTGTAGCGTCGCTTCGTTCAGCGTGGTGCGCTGCCCTTCGATTTCCAATTGTGCCTGACCTTTGTGCACATACAGCAACTGGCACAGATCCGCGTGCCGGTGGGGCTGGATTTCCCACTGGTATTCCCGACTGCGCCGGGAAATGGTTTCGCAGTGCAACAAATCGGGCGTCGGCCATTGCTGGTGTTCCCCGTAAAGCTTGAAGACCGGAATCGCGGTTTTGGTCATGGTTTCAATCCGATACTCAGGAGAGTGGTGCGGTAATCGCCCCGATTGGCAAAAAGCGCAGGCTTTGGCTCAGTTTTCACCTTCTTATGCCGGCCACTCAAGTGAAAAATGTCAGCAACAAGACCAATGACAACTCTTTCACTCAATCCGTTCGAGTGGAACTTGCGGGCCATAAAAATAATGAAAACGCTGAAAACCCAAGTCGCCATTATTGGCGCCGGTCCCTCCGGACTGTTGCTCGGCCAACTGCTGCACAACGCCGGTATCCAGACTCTGATCCTCGAGCGCCAGAGCGCCGATTACGTACAAGGCCGCATCCGTGCCGGGGTGCTGGAACAAGGCATGGTCGACCTGCTGCGGCAGGCGGGCGTCAGCCAGCGCATGGACAACGAAGGCCTGGTGCATGAGGGCTTCGAGCTGGCGCTCAATGGCCAGTTGACCCACATCGACCTCAAGGCGCTGACCGGCGGCCAGACGGTCATGATCTACGGCCAGACCGAAGTCACCCGCGACCTGATGGCCGCCCGTGCTGCCGCGGGCGCCATCACCCTGTATGAAGCCCATGACGTGCAACCCCACGAGCTCAAAAGTGATCGGCCCTGGCTGACCTTCAAACATCAGGGCGAAGCCTTCCGCCTGGAGTGCGACTACATCGCCGGTTGCGATGGCTACCACGGGGTTGCGCGCCAGTCGATCCCCGCGGAATCACTGAACGTTTTCGAACGGGTCTACCCCTTCGGCTGGCTGGGTATCCTCGCCGATACGCCGCCGGTTCACCCTGAACTGGTGTACGCCAAACATCCGCGTGGCTTCGCCTTGTGCAGCATGCGATCGCCGACACGCAGCCGTTATTACCTGCAAGTGCCGGTGGAGGAGGCGCTTGATGAGTGGTCCGATGCGCGCTTCTGGGACGAACTGAAAACCCGCCTGCCCAGCCACCTTGCAGCCGACCTGGTGACCGGCCCGTCGATCGAAAAAAGCATCGCGCCGCTGCGCAGCTTTGTGGTGGAGCCGATGCAGTACGGGCGCCTGTTTCTGCTCGGCGATGCGGCGCATATCGTGCCGCCTACCGGGGCCAAGGGCTTGAACCTGGCGGCCAGTGACGTGAGTACCCTGTATCGGATTCTGCTCAAGGTCTATGGCGAGGGGCGGGTGGATTTGCTCGAACGCTATTCCTCCATCTGCCTGCGGCGGGTGTGGAAGGCCGAGCGCTTTTCCTGGTGGATGACCTCGATGCTGCATCAGTTTCCCGAGGCGGATGGCTTCAGCCAGCGCATCGCCGAGAGTGAGCTCGATTACTTCATCCACTCCGAGGCCGGGCGCAAGACCATCGCCGAAAATTACGTCGGGCTTCCTTACGAAGCTATCGAATAGCCTGCTATCGTATCGAGCATTCCCGCGGGCCGCCTTTTCCCGCGGGCCCTGCTCGAAGGTCTTGCCGTGACGCACCTCAATCAGCCTGTTCCGCCGCTGCCCGCTGTGCGCAGCATCCTCGCCTCACTGATGATGGCGATCTTCCTGGGGGCCTTGGACCAGACCATTGTCGCCGTGTCCATGCCCGCAATTTCCGCCCGGTTCCACGACGTCAACCTGCTGGCCTGGGTCATCTCCGGCTACATGGTGGCGATGACCGTGGCGGTGCCGATCTACGGCAAGCTTGGCGACCTGTACGGGCGCCGGCCGATGATGCTGATCGGCATGGGCCTGTTCACCCTGGCCTCACTGTTCTGCGGCATGGCGCAAAGCATGGAGCAACTGGTGCTGGCGCGGATCCTCCAGGGTATCGGCGCCGGTGGCATGATCTCGGTGAGCCAGGCGATCATCGGCGACATCATCCCGCCCCGCGAACGCGGGCGCTACCAGGGCTATTTCAGCAGCATGTACGCGGTGGCCAGCGTGGCCGGGCCGGTACTCGGCGGCTACATGACCGAGTACCTGTCGTGGCGCTGGGTGTTCCTGATCAACCTGCCACTGGGCGCCGGCGCCTGGTACGTGGCCCATCGCACCCTGGTGGGGCTGCCGGTGCCGCAGCGTAAGCCGATCATCGATTACCTCGGCACGTTGCTGATGATCATCGGCCTCACCGCTTTGCTGCTGGGCATCACCGAAATCGGCCAGGGCCAGCATTGGCGTAGTGACTCGGTGCTGGGCTTGCTGGCGTGTGCGCTGGTGGCGTTGACGGTGTTTGTCTGGCATGAGCGGCGTGCACGCGAGCCGTTGTTGCCGATGCATCTGTTCGCCAACCGCAGCGCGGTGTTGTGCTGGTGCACGATTTTCTTCACCAGCTTCCAGGCGATTTCCCTGACGGTGCTGATGCCGCTGCGCTATCAGACGGTGACCGGCTCGGGGGCCGACAGCGCGGCCCTGCACCTGCTGCCCCTGGCGATGGGCTTGCCAATGGGCGCCTATTTTGCCGGGCGCATGACCTCGGTGACCGGCCGTTATAAACCGATGATCCTCAGTGGCGCCTTGCTGAGTCCCTTTGCGATTCTCGGCATGGCCTTGAGCGCGCCCCAGGCGGTGGGGCTGACGGCGATGTTCATGTTGCTGTGCGGGATCGCCGCCGGCATGCAATTCCCCACTTCGCTGGTGGGTACGCAGAACTCGGTGGAACAACGCGACATCGGCGTCGCCACTAGCACCACCAACCTGTTCCGCTCCCTCGGCGGAGCAGTCGGGGTAGCGTGCATGTCGGCGCTGTTGCTGGCGCTGTTGCAGGACTCGAGCTTCGCCCACCTGGCCAGCGGCGCGCTGGTGGCCGAGGGCAGTTCCGGCAATGTGCTGCTCGACGGCCTCAACGCCGCCCCCGGCCCGGCGCAGGACGCCCTGCGCGGGGAGCTGGCGGTGACCTTCCGGCATTTGTTGATGGTGAGTGCGGCGGTGTCGCTGCTGGGGCTCGCGGCCGCAATCGCGATGCCCAACCGGGTGCTGCGCGGCCGCGAAGACAAGGCACGCTGAGCGTGAGTTTCAAGGGCTGTAGTAACCCACCGCTACCATGAAATGCCCGGCCTTGCGCACATACGCGTGCTTGTTCTCGACCTTGTCGGTCACCGGGTTTTTCCAGCGGTATTTGTATTCGCCCTGGTCCTGCTCGGCCATCAGCTTCAGGATTGGCTCGCCCACCGGCTTGCCGTCGGGGTCCTTGATCTTGCTGAAGTCGGTGTTGATCAGGCGCAGGTTGGTGCCGTGCGCCACATAGCGCTGGGTATCGAGGTCGACCACGAACACATAGAGGTCATCCTGCAGGAAACCGCCTTGCAACGAATTGATGGCCTTGAGCGTGCCGGCTTCATCCTTGAGCAGTGCGTTCACCGCCTTGTTGCGCAGGGCCCTGGCCTGTTCCGGCGTGGCCCGGGGCAAGTAGTAACCCACCGCCAGGATGCGTTCGCCCACGCGTTGATAAAACACGTGCTTGTGCTCGACCTTGCCGTCGTTCCAGTTCTGCCAGCGGTAATCGGCCTGTTGGATGCCCTGGCCGTCCGGCACCTTGAGCGCGTCCTTGAATGACTGGCGCAACTCCGGCCCGAGCACCTCGGATACATCGCGCCCGATCAAGGCGGAGGAGGGGCCGCCACTGGCCAGCAGCACGCCCTGGGTGTCGACCACGAAGACATAGCGGTCGTGGTCGACAAACTCGCCCTGGCGACTGAACGCGGCAAACGCCTTGTCGCCATTGCTCTGGTAGTACGCCAAGGCTTTTTCCAGCAGTGCCTTGGCGGCCTGGGCGTCCTCATCCTGAGCCGTTGCGGCGTGCACCTGGCTGAAACACAACAGCAGCAGCCAGGTGAGTCGAAGCAGTGCCTTCATTACCGGTCCCTCGTTCTTGTTGGTGTGACAAGAGCGTAGACGGTCGTGGGCCACTCAGAAGGGTTTGGTCGGCAGGTACTTGCCATCCAGGGTGATCACCGCGCGGGAGCCGCCGTCCGGGTCCTCGACTTTCTTGATGTCCAGCTTGAAGTTGATCGCACTGATGATGCCGTCGCCGAATTGCTCGTGCACCAGGGCCTTGAGGGTCGAGCCATAGACCTGGAGCATTTCGTAGAAGCGATACATCGTCGGGTCCGTCGGTATACCGCCGGGGAAGCTGCCGCGCAGGGGCACGCTTTGCAGCAGGCGGCTGGCGTCTTGGTCCAGGCCGAGTTTGTCGCACACCACATCAGCGGCCTCCTTGGGCAACGGGTGCTGGCCGAGCAGGGCGGCGGTGACGAACGCCAGGCTCAGGCCGGTGCCGTCGGTGAGGTCCTGCCAGGACAGGTTCTTGCGCGCCTTGAGCTCGATAACGGTGTCGGCCAGGGCCAGGCGTGGGGTTTGGGCGAAGTGGGATTGCAACATGGTGTGGTCCTCTGGGTTGGAATAGGGTCAGGCCGCGTGAATCTGATCCAGCAGCGACACGAAGCCACCGCTGCGTTGGTCCAGGGCGTCGATGGCGCCGGTCTCGATGTCGTACACCCAGCCATGCAGGGTCAGCCGGCCTTGCCCGAGCGCCAGGGCGACCGAAGGGTGGGTCTTGAGGTTGGCCAGTTGCGCGATCACGTTTTCGCGCACCAATGAACTCAGGCGGGCGGCGTCCGAGGCATGCTCGCGGGCGGCGTTGATCAGCTTGGCCGACTCGGCGTGGCGCAACCAGTTGGCCACGGCCGGCAGGTGGTCCAGGCATTTGCAGGTGGAGATCGCGGTCATGGCGCCGCAGTCGGAATGGCCGCAGATCACGATATCGCGCACCCCCAGCACCGCCACTGCGTATTCGACCGTGGCCGACACACCGCCCGGCTCCGGGCCGTAGGACGGCACGATATTGCCGGCGTTGCGGATCACAAACAGATCTCCGGGTTCCTGCTGGGTCAGCAGTTCCGGGACCACCCGGCTGTCGGAACAGGACACGAACAACGTGCCGGGGTTCTGGGTGGTGGCCAGGTGTTTGAACAGGTCGCTGCGTTGGCCGAAGGCTTCTGACTGGAACTTGCGAAAGCCGTTGATGAGGTCTTGCATAGGGTTCTCCTTGCGTCGCTGATGGGGCAAGGATGGAAGTTTTCAGCTATAGCGTCCAAGACCGGCTTATTATGGTTTTTATAAGTCATGCCTATAGTTGGAGGCAGCCGATGCTGTTGCGCCATATCCGATACCTGTTGGCCGTCGCCGAACACCGCAATTTCACCCGCGCTGCCGAGGCGCTGCACGTGTCGCAGCCGACCTTGTCGCAACAGATCAAACAGCTGGAAGACACCCTCGGCGCGCCGTTGCTGGACCGCTCCGGGCGCAGCGTCAGCCTCACCGATGCGGGCGCGGCCTATGTGCGCTTTGCGCGCCTGGCCTTGCAGGACTTGCAGGCCGGAACACGGGCCATGCATGACGTACAGGACTTGAGCCGGGGCAGCCTGCGCCTGGCGATGACGCCGACCTTCACCGCGTACCTGATCGGCCCGTTGCTGGCGCGGTTCAACGCCCTGTATCCGGGAATCACCCTGAGCATCGAAGAGCTGACCCAGGACCGTATGGAAGCCGCGCTGACCGAGGACCTGCTGGATATCGGCATCGGTTTTACTGGCGAGCATCTGCCGGATATCGAATGCGAAGGGCTGTTTGCCGAAGCGTTGAGCCTGGTGGTGGGGGCTGGCCATCCGGGGTTAGACGGCCGGCGGTGGCTGGAGCAGCCGATGGTACTGCTCAACCCAGGCTTCGCGACACGGCGCTACATCGATGGCTACTGCCGCGATCAAGGGTTAAAGCCGCTGATTGCGATGGAAGCCAACTCCATCAGTGCGATCATCGAAATCGTGCGCAACACCCACCTGGCCACCATCCTGCCCAGTGCGATTGCCCAGGCCCAGCCGGGTTTGCGTGCGGTCGCCATCGAACCGGCGTTACCGCAACGCACCGTGGCACTGCTCAGCCGCCAGGGCGCCTATCGCAGCGCCGCGTGCCGGGCCTTTGTCGCGTTGATCAAGGCGCCGCCAGCCACTGATTGACGATGCCGTCGTACGCCCCGGTGGCCACGCTCAGGTGCAGCCACTGGTCGACATAGCTTTTCCACGCCACATCATCACGGGGCAGCAGGAAGGCTTTTTCACTGTATTGCATCTGCCGTTCCGGGTTGACCGCGCACAGCCCGGGCTTGAGCTTTTGCTGGTAACGCGCCTCGCTGGCGTCGGTGATCATCACGTCGGCCTTGCCGGCCAGCAGTTCGTCAAAGATGGTCACGTTGTCGTGCAAACGGATCTGTGCCTGACCCAAGTGCATACGGGCAAACACTTCGTTGGTGCCACCCGCCGGTTCGATCACGCGCACATTCGGCTGGTTGATCTGCTCGACACTCTGGTAACGCTGCACGTCGGCACAGCGCACCAGGGGGATCTTGCCGTCGACGCCGAGTGCCTGGCTGAAGAAGGCTTTTTTCTGGCGCTCCAGGGACACCGAAATGCCGCCCACGGCGATGTCGCAGCGCTGGGCGAGGAAGTCCGGCATCAGGCTTTTCCAGGTGGTGGGCACCCAGTGGATCTTGGCGTTGAGGCTCTTGGCCAGGGATTCGGCCATGGCAATGTCGATGCCTTCATAGGTGCCGTCGGCGCGCAGCGAGGTGTAGGGCTTGTAGTCACCGGTGGTGCAGACGGTGAGTGTGCGGCGCTCGAGCACCTGGTCAAGGCGCGAGGGCGCGGTGTCGGCCACGGCGCTGGTGGCCAGGCCGAGTACACACAGGGCGAAAAGAGCTTTCATGCGGTCGAGTCCTTGGGGCATGGTCGGGGCGGCCATTATTTCCAGCGTGGGGCAGGGTGGCAAGGCACGCTGAATGTTTAGCCAAGTTGCAACCAAACTCCGTCAACCCTGAATTTAATTGCCCTGTGCCGGCGTGTGACGCTGGTAGTTATCTCTTGCACTGTGATCCCCGCATGGACGGCTCCTCCGACACTCACTCCGCGAAACTGCCGTCCGCCCTCGCGTTCTGGGCCCTGTTCCACTGCCGGCACGCCCGCCCACCAGATACCGCATTCCTACGTTGATCCATCCCGTTCGATGGCGTGCACCTGCGCGCCTGCCTGACCCCTACGTATGAGAATGCCCATGAGTGTTTTTGCCTGCCTGCAGGAAGCCCAGTCTTTCCTCGAACAACACCCGGACATCGAGATGTTCGAGCTGTTTATCCTCGACAACAACGGTGTGCCACGCGGCAAGTTGCTGCACCGCGACGAACTGCTGGCGGTGTACGAGAGCGGGCGCCCTTTGCCCAGCACCATCCTCGGCCTGACCATCAACGGCGACGACGTGGAAAACTCCGGGCTGGTCTGGGAGGTGGGCGATATCGACTGCCGGGCCTACCCGATCAGCGGCAGTCTGCAGCGCATGCCGTGGCGGCTGATCCCCACCGCGGCGGTGCAAGTCAGCATGCACCCCACCGAAGGCCTGCCCGCCACCGTGGCCGACCCCAGGCATCTGCTGGCCAAGGTGATCGACGGGCTCAAGGTTGACGGTTATTACCCGGTGATGGCGGCCGAGCTGGAGTTCTACCTGCTCGACCAGAAGCCCGACGGCAATGGTCGCCCGCAACCGGCACGCGATGTGGACGGCGGTCGGCCGCGCTCGACCCAGGTGTATGGCCTGCGCGAGCTGGAGCAGATCGAGCCGTTCCTCGCCGACCTTTACAGTGCCTGCAAACTGCAAGGCATCCCGGCGCGCACGGCGATTTCCGAATACGCGCCCGGCCAGGTAGAGATCACCCTGGAACACCGCACCGACGCCCTGCAAGCCATGGACGAAGCGGTGCGCTACAAACGCCTGGTCAAGGGCGTGGCGCATAGACACGGGATGACCGCGTGCTTCATGGCCAAGCCGTTCGACGGTCTGGCTGGCACCGGTATGCACATGCACGTGAGCCTGGCGGACGCCGAGGGCCATAACCTGTTCGCCAGCGAGGCCGCTGATGGCACGCCGCTGTTGCGCCAGGCAGTGGGCGGCATGCTCAGTACCTTGCTCGACTCATTGCTGATGTTCTGTCCCAACGCCAACTCCTACCGGCGTTTCCAGACCAACAGCTACGCGCCGCTGGCCGCCACCTGGGGGGTGGACAACCGCACCGTCAGCCTGCGGGTGCCGGGCGGGCCGGCCAATTCGCGGCATATCGAACACCGTATCTGCGGTGCCGACGCCAATCCCTACCTGGCTGCCGCCGCGATCCTGGCCGGGATCCATCGCGGCATCCGTGAGCAACGTGACCCCGGCGCCCCGGTGGAAGGCAACGGCTATGCCCAGGCCAAGGCGCTGCTGCCCACCGACTGGCTCACCACCCTGCGCGCACTGGAGGCTTCCAGTTGGGCACGGGAAGCGTTTGGCAGTGAGTTCCTTGGCGTGTACCTGGCGGTAAAACGCGCCGAATACCGCCAGTTCATGGGCGAGGTCGGGGAGCAAGACTGGCGGTGGTATTTGCATCAGGCATGATCGATTGGGTGGCAATCACGGTTTCGACCTTTTTTTCACGTTGCGCTGGTTAAGCTGCGAATCAAGGTCGTTCACAGCCGTTTCACCCATATGAGCCCGCGATGTCGCCACACACGCCTTCCTCCATCGAGATTGAATACGCCGAGCGCTGCGGTCGTGAGCACGCCAGGGTCTGCGGCGACACGCGCCCGCCCGGGCTGACGCAGCGCCTGGCGGCCTGGCGCAGTGAGTGGTTGGTGCGTCAGGCCTTGAAGGTTGCGGGTGAGCCGGGCCTGATCCTCGACCTGGCCTGCGGGTCGGGGCGCTTCTGGCCGGTGCTGGCCGAACACGTCAACCGGGTTATCCTGGCGTCGGACAACTCCCAGGACATGCTCGACCACGCGCTTACCCATCACGCGGCGGCGTTGCTCAAGCGGGTCAAGACATTCCAGGGGTCGGCGTTTTCCATCGGCTTGTCGGCGAATGCGGTGGACTGCATTTTCTGCCTGGAATTGTTTCGCCATGTGCCCAGCAGTGAAGGGCGCCAGGCGTTGCTGCGCGAGTTTCATCGGGTCAGCCGCGACTCGGTGATTGTCTCTGTGCCTTCTCGTACCAGCGTTGAGGACGAGTTCCGCCAGGCTGGTTTCAAGGTCCTGAGTCATCACGAGTTCATGCCGGGCTCCAACCTGTGGCGGGTCTACGTTCTTCGTAAGAGAGGATAACTCCCGCCTGTCGGACTATTCTTCATCTCCTGTCTGAGTTTTCATGGTCGGCTGTGCACTGCGGATGCTCGCTAGCCCCTTTCGCGATATATACTGCGCGCCATTCTTCAAGGGAGAGCCGTGTGGCCATCGATATTCACTGGATCTGCGACAACGATAGCCTCGGCCAGCATTGCGCCGAATGGCAGCAGTTGCCATTCGTCGCCCTCGACACCGAATTCATGCGGGTCGACACCTTTTATCCCATTGCCGGGCTGATCCAGATCGGTGATGGCGTGCGCGCTTACCTGATCGATCCCCTGACCATCGACAACTGGCAACCCTTGGCTGCGCTGCTGGAGAACCCGGCGGTGATCAAGGTGCTGCACGCCTGCAGCGAAGACCTCGAAGTGTTGCTGCGCCTGACCGGCAGCCTGCCGGCGCCGTTGTTTGACACCCAATTGGCAGCGGCTTACCTGAACCTCGGTTTCTCCATGGGCTACTCGCGCCTGGTGCAAGCCGTGCTGGACATTGAGCTGCCCAAGGGCGAGACCCGTTCAGACTGGCTGCAGCGGCCATTGTCCGAGACCCAGGTCAGCTACGCCGCCGAAGACGCGGTGCATTTGGCCGAGGTCTATACGCGGCTGCGTCCGCAACTGTCTGACGACAAGTACGCCTGGGTGCTGGAAGACGGTGCCGAGCTGGTCGCGAACCTGCGCCGCGAAGTCGACCCGTACGAGGTGTACCGCGACGCCAAGCTGGCGTGGAAACTGTCCCGTGCCCAGCTCGCCGTGCTGCGTGAACTGTGCGCCTGGCGCGAGCAGCAAGCCCGCGTGCGTGACTTGCCGCGCAACCGCATCATTCGTGAACACTCGCTGTGGCCCTTGGCCAAATCCCAGCCGGACAACCTCGCCGCCCTGGGCAAGATCGAAGACATGCACCCGCGTACCGTGCGTCAGGACGGCCAGTTCCTGCTGGACCTGATCAAGCGTGCCGGCAGCGTGCCCATGGACCAATGGCCGCCCGCCGTTGCCGAGCCTTTGCCGGTGGATGCCGCCGCACTGATCAAGCAACTGCGCGCTCTTGGCCAGGCTGAGGCCGAACGCCTGGACATGGCGCCGGAACTGATGCTGCGCAAGAAAACCCTCGAAGCCCTGGTCAAGAGTGGCTACCCCGATGGGCCTTACCAATTGCCAGACTCGCTGCGTGGCTGGCGTCGCGAGTTGATGGGCCAGGCGCTGCTCGACAGCCTGGCCACCGCCGGAGAACAGCCTTGAAACGTATTTGCTCCATCTACCGCAGCTCCAAACGCGCCGGTATGTACCTCTATGTGCTCAAGAGCGATGCCCTTGAACGTGTGCCTGAAGCGCTGATCACGATTTTCGGCAAGCCGGCCCACGCGTTCGACCTGGTGCTGACCCCCGAGCGCAAGCTGCAACAGGAAGACATCGTGCAAGTCCTGGAAAACCTCGACAAACAGGGCTACCACCTGCAAATGCCGCCGGCCGAGGACGAGTACATCGAACACTTGCCCGAAGAGCTGTTGCGCCGCAACGACCCGATGTGATCGACCGGTGCCCCATCCGGGGCACTCGCTTCAATGGAATCGTATAAGTGGGCGGTGGCCGTAAGGATGCGGGCGGCCGTCCGTAGTGTTTTTGAAAGGTTTTATGCATGCGCGTTCTGATTGCTGAACAGGATCACCCGCTCTACGCCCAATTGCTCGGCGAAGCGGCACCGGACCTTGAAGTGCTGACCAGCGGCGACTCGGCCGAACTGTCGCGCCTGGCCGCCGATTGCCCGGTATGGCTGGGCCAGCCGGACCTGTTGGCCACATTGTTGCGCCAGGGTCACCACCCGCAATGGCTGCAATCGACCTGGGCAGGTATCACCCCGTTGCTCGCCGAGGGCCTGCCGCGTGATTATCGATTGACCCGTGCCGTGGGTATTTTTGGCCAGGTCATGGCTGAATTCGTGCTCACCTACATGCTCGGCCACGAGCGTGAAGTGCTGGCCCGCCTGGTCAGCCAGGTCGAGCGTAAATGGGACAATCGCATGGGCCAGAGCCTGGCGGGACGCAAGGCGTTGATCGTCGGCACCGGCGATATTGGCCAGAGTGTTGCTGAGTTTCTCGTGCCGTTTGGCGTGAAGCTGTACGGCATCGCCAGTTCCGCACGCGAGCAGGCGCCGTTTATCGAAGTGGCCGGGCTCGACCAGTTGGGCCGGCTGGTGGGCGAGGTGGACTACGTGATCAACCTGCTGCCCAACACGCCGAGTACCCACGATCTCTACGACGCGGGGCTGTTCAAGCAATTCAAGCCAACCGGGCTGTTCATCAACGTCGGGCGCGGCGTGGCGGTGGTGGATGCCGACCTGGTCGAAGCGCTGAAAGAAGGGCACCTGGCCGGTGCGGTGATCGACGTGTGCCGCCAGGAGCCGCTGCCGCAACGTCATCCGTTCTGGACAGCTTGGGGGTTGCTGCTGACCGGGCACAGCTCCGCGCCGACTTCGCCGGCATTGATGGTGGAGTTGTTTGTGCAAAACCTGCGGGCGTATCAGGCCGGGCAAGACTTGCGCGGGAACGTGGATTTCGAGCGCGGTTACTGACAGCAGAGGAGCCGGCATGCCGGCTCCTCTTGGCATTACAGGCTGAAGTCACCTTCCGACACCAGCTCGCTCAGTGGCTTGCGCGGGCTCGGTGCTTCACGGCCTTGCAGGTACTCCGGCAGGCTCGATTTGTCCCCCAGCTTGCCGACCGCCACGGCGGCATGCAGCGCATAACCTTCCGGGATCTTCAGCTCTTTGCGGGTCAGTTCTTGATCGAAGCCGGCCATGCCGTGGGTGTGCCAACCGCTGAGGCTGGCTTGCAGCGCCAGGTGGCCCCAGGCGGAGCCGGTATCGAAGGTGTGCCACAGCGCCGGGGTTTCTTCCGTGGCGCCGGGGGCGGTGAAGTCGGTTTTCGAGGCGATGATCACCAGGGCCGACGCATGTTGTGCCCAGCCACGGTTGAATTCATTCAGCAAACCCAGGAAGCGCTCCCAGTCCGGCGTGTCGCGGCGTGCGTAGAGAAAGCGCCAGGGTTGCGAGTTGTAGGCCGAGGGTGCCCAGCGTGCTGCTTCGAAGAAACTCAGCAGGGTTTCCTTGGAGATGCTCTCGCCGGTGAAGGCGCGAGGCGACCAGCGGTCGGTGAACTGGGTGTGGATCGGATAGTCGGCAACACGTGTCATGGAGCAGTTCCTGATCGTCAATTCGGCCCTCAAAGCTACTGTGCAGTCACTAGACTGACAAGTGTTGTGACACCGCCAGTCGTAAGCGCTTGGATCCCGCAGCCGTGGGCACTAGACTGGCGGCCTTTTCACCTACCGATACTGATGTAGAGCCATGGCCGCCAAAGTCGAACCTTTCTGGATACGCAAAACCCTCGAACACCTCGACCAGGAGGAATGGGAGTCGTTGTGCGACGGCTGTGGCCTGTGCTGCCTGCAAAAGCTTGAAGATGAAGACGACAACAGCGTCTATTACACGCGTATCGCCTGCAAACTGCTCGATCTCAAGACCTGCCAGTGCACCGACTACCCCAACCGCCGTGCGTCGGTGCCCGATTGCATCCAGCTCACCCCGGGCCAGGCCGACCAGTTCAAATGGCTGCCGCCCACCTGCGGCTATCGCCTGGTCAGCGAGCGCAAGGACCTGCCGTTGTGGCACCACCTGGTCTGCGGCGACCGCGATGCCGTGCACCATGAACGCATTTCCCAGTCCGGGCGCATGCTCAGCGAAGGCAGCGTGCCCGAGGACGACTGGGAGGATTACCTGATTTTCCGCGCGGGCTGAAAGGGGAGTGTGTATGAGGGTCGGAACCAAGCTGGCGGCAAGCCTGGTGTTGTTGGCACTGAGTCAGCCTGGGTGGTGCGCGAAGAAAGTCGACCTGGATTATCACGTCAAACTGCTGCCCCAGAGCGATCAGGCCGAGGTACGCCTGAGCCTGTCCCAGGGCTCGGCGGTGCGCAGCCTGAACTTCGACCTGGGCCGCGACGGTGACTACAGCGACTTCAAGGCCGACGGCCAGTGGAGCGTCAAGGAGCACCGTGGGCTGTGGCAACCCAGCGCCGACAAGGCCAGCCTGACCTACCGCGTACGCCTCACCCACGCGCGCAAACCGGGTATCTATGAAGCGCGGATGACACCCGGCTGGGCGCTGTTTCGCGGCGAAGACCTGGTGCCGACGGCGCGTCTCGACCAGCAGGACGGCGTCGAATTGGTCTCGCGCCTGGTGTTCGAACTGCCGGCCGGCTGGAAAAGCGTCGAAACCGCCTGGCCGCGCATCGGCAAGAACAAGTTTCGCATCGACAACGTGTCCCGCCTGTTCGACCGGCCCACCGGCTGGATGCTCGCCGGCAACCTCGGCAGCCGCCGGGTGCGCCTGGGCGAAACCGAAGTCACCGTGGCCTCGCCCAAGGGCCAGGCCATGCGCCGTATGGATGTGCTGACGCTGCTGACCTTCGTCTGGCCGCAGGTGGAGACCGCGTTCCCGCGTCACCCGGCCAAGTTGCTGGTGGTCGGCGCCAGCGACCCGATGCGCCGTGGTGCCTTTTCGGCGCATGACTCGGTCTTCCTCAACAGCCGTACCCCGCTGGTCAGCGAGCACGGCGGCAGCCCGTTGGTCCGCGAAGTGGTGCAGGCGATAGGGCGTTTCAACGATCACGACACCAGTGATTGGATCAGCGAAGGCCTGGGCGAGTATTACGCCATCGAATTGCTGCGCCGCGCCGGCGGCATCACGGATGAGCGTTATCAGGCGATACAGGCGCGCTTGGCGAAGGAAGGCAAGGACGTGACCAGCCTGCGTGGCGAGCACGTCAGCGGCGCGACAGTGGCACGGGCGGTGGTGGTGTTGCAGGAGCTGGATCGCGAGATCCGCGTGAAGACCCATAACAAGCGGTCGCTGGATGACCTGACGCAAGCAGTGATGCGGGCCAACCGCATCACCACGGCGGAATTTGTGCAGCTTGCCAAGAGCATCATCGGCGAGTCGTCGGTGGTGCTGGACAGCAAGCTGCTACGTTAGACGCTGGTTTTGGTGGCCTTCTCGGCCGCCACTTCAGCCTTGGTCTTCAAGTTCTTCAGCTCCGCGCCGGCCCGCTCGATTTTCGTACGTACCGTGTTCATTTCCTGGCGGCCCTGTTCCAGCTTGTCCTTGAGCGAGCTGTGCCCGGTAAAGCCACGGGCCAGCGCCACACCGCCGATCGCCACCTGGATCAAACCGAAAATCCCGCCTCGGCGCAGGCCTTTGCCGACCATCATCACGCCACCCGCCACCGAGCCGATGCGCTCCCAACCGTGCACGTTCTGCTTTGGCTGAGTCTCGAAGGGGGTGTGTTCGATGATAGGTCGCAAGGTTTTGCTGTCGCTCATGATCTGTCTCCAACAAGGGCTATTGATAAGTAGCTGACTGCCCGCAGACGCCGGATGTTCCCGAAATATCAGTACTTGGGACCCGAACGGGTGTTGTTGCCCTTGGCCAGGCGGTCGTAAAGGACCACGTTGACCGTGGCGGCGAGGTTCATGCAACCGGTGGTCGGGATGTAGACCACATCTTCGCACCAGTCGCGGATCTCTTTATCCAGCGAGCCGTCTTCGGGGCCGAAAATGTACAGCGCACGGTCGGGGTGGGTGTACTCAGGCAGCGGGCGGGCGCCTTCCACCAGTTCCACGGCGACGGGGATGCAACCCAGGGGCAGGATCTTTTTCAGGTCATCGATGCCGATCAGCGGAATGTCGTGATGGACCTTCTTGGTGTCGGTGATGAAATCCCGGGCGCGCTCGTAGCGCACGCCGGTGTAGAACACCGAGGCCACGCCGTAGCAACCGGCGGCGCGCATGACTGAGCCGACGTTTTCGGGGGATTTGGGGTTGTACAGACCGATGCAGCTGTAGCGTTTATTGCCCACGGGGAAGGGTGCCTTGGAGAAAAACGGCAATTATACGGCCTTGGGGGGATGTGTTGCTTGGACGATCGCCATCGGGGGCAAGCCCCCTCCCACACCAGGCCTGCGTACGCCGGTCAGAATGTGGGAGGGGGCCTGCCTCCGATGAGGCCGGTGCTAACAACAATGGACGATCAGTCGTCTTTCTTCATCAACCCCGCCAACGCCGCAAACGGGTTATGCGTGGCCTTGGCAATCGTCGGGCTGCTGGTGGAGCCTTCGCCGAAGTACTGCTGGTCGGTGTAGCGCGAGTGTTCGTTGTCGTGGCAGTACAGGCACAGCAATTCCCAGTTGGAACCGTCCTGGGGATTGTCATCATGATTGTGGTTGCGGTGGTGTACCGTCAGTTCACTCAGGCGTTTGCCCGAGAACTCACGGGCGCAGCGGCCGCACACGTGGGGGTACATCTTCAAGGCTTTGTCGCGGTAGCCCATTTCCCGGTCGCGCTGGGCATCGGCAAGGATGCGGTCCAGCTTGGCGGTGTGGGAGGGCGGGTTGGTCGAGCTCATCATGGCTCCTGGCTATTTGGTGGTTCACGGATAGGGTTGATTCTAGCCGCTCGCGACGTAAATAACCGCTTCACTTTACTCATAAGGATCTGAAACGCATGCGTCTGCATTCATGGACTGTTGCACTGTTGTTGTGTGGGGTAGTTGCCCACGCCCAAGCGTTCTCCACGCCAAAACCCGGGCAGGTGATCGAGGTGGCCCTCGAACAACTGCACCCGACCCAGGCTGTGGTGGGCTTTGACCAGATTTACTACAGCCTGGGCCTGTTCGCCGACAAACCCGCCAAGGTCTTCGATGAATACTGCGAGACCAACGGCCAGGGCGAGGCTGACAACGTGCCCAAGGGCGCGGACCTGCACCAGCCGTCCAGCTTCACCTGCCAGGACCCGGTCGGTACCCATCCCGACGAAATGAAAACCGTGGTGGTCGGCCCCGGCGGCCAGCTCTACCTGACCGACGGTCACCACAGCTTCACCACCTTGTGGGAGGTGCCGGGCGGCGGCCCCCGCTTGAAGATGTGGGTCAAGGTCACCGATGACTTCAGCAACAGCCCGGACATGCAGAGCTTCTGGCAGCACATGCAAGCGGCGCGCAAGGTCTGGCTCAAGGACAAGCAGGGCCAGACCCTGCCACCCGAGCAGTTGCCGGCACACCTGGGCTTCAAGAACCTGCAGGACGACACGTTCCGCAGCCTGGTGTATTTCACCCGCAAGGCCGCCTATGGCAAGCCGGACGCGGGAGAGGTCGCACCGGAGTTCCTGGAGTTCTACTGGGGCAATTGGCTGCGCACTCAAATTGACCTGGGCAAGTACAACCTGAACAAGAAGGGCGGTTACAAGGACGCCATTGAAGCCGTCGCCAAGCGTATGGTCAGCCTGGCGCCGGGTTCACAGGTGGGCGATAGCGGGTTTACTGCCCATCAGCTGGGAGGCATGACAAAGCTCGACCGTAACGAGCTGGAAAAGACTTTCGACAAAAAAGTGCCGTACGTGATCGATTACCGCAATTCCCTGCGCTAGCCGATCACGCCTTCTGTGCAATCCAGATGGTATGCCGCGTGCCCTTGTTACCATGGGCAAACACCTGCACTTCCTCGGCCTTGAAACCGGCCTTGCGCAGTTTGTCGCTGAACAGCTTGTCGGCGCTGGCCGACCACACGGCCAGCACGCCCTTGGGGCGCAGGGCCTTGGCGCAGGCGGCCAGGCCACCGGCGGAGTAAAGCCAGCTGTTGGCCTTTTGCGTAAGGCCTTCGGGGCCGTTGTCCACGTCCAGCATGATCGCGTCAAAACCCTGGGGCTCGGCCTGCAGCACCTTGGCGACATCCTCCAGGCGGATCACCGTGCGCGGGTCCAGCAATGGCCGGCCGGATTTTTCCCCCAGCGGCCCACGGTTCCACTCCACGACACCCGGCACCAGTTCTGCGACGACCACCTCGGCGGTCTTGCCCAGGTGTTTGAGCGCCGAGGCCAAGGTGAACCCCATGCCCAGGCCACCGATCAACACCCGCGAATCCGCACGACCGGCAACTCTGCGGCAGGGAATTTCCGCCAGCGCATCCTCGGAACCGTGCATGCGCGTGTTCATCAATTGGCCGCCGTCACCGCCCTGGATCTTGATGACAAAATCTTCACCGTATTCGAACAGGCACAAGGCACCGCCATTGTCGGGGATCGGGGTGGTGTCCAGCAGAACGAAACGTTTCATGGAAATCTCATTGGGAAGGGCATTCTTGCGCGGTTGGGAGTAGCCTTGTGACATTCCGGTCAGGCCATGGAGCCATCGATGAAGTGCAGCATTCTAACGGTCATTGTGTTGAGCGCGCTCGCCTGTGGTGCGACGCAGGCTCAGGAGTTGCAAACCGTACCGGTCGCGCCCGCCCCGACGCCAGGCGCGCCGGGCACCCCGACGCCGACGTTGTACCCGCAAGTCACCCCGCCGGCGGTGCCCAAGACCAACGGCTCGCCACCGTTGGTGCCCATCGTGCTGCCGACGCCGCCGAAGGATCAGACGGTGCCTGGCTTGCTGCAGAACGACAGCAAGCCGAAGTCGCCGGGCGGTTAAAACTGCTGGGAAAGTAGCTGCCCATCCGCCATGCGCAGGCGCTTGGACAGGGCGATGGCAATCGCGCGGATGATCTTGGCGGCAACCCTGGGCGCTTCGTTGAGCATCTTTTCCAGGGAGTCCCTGCCCAGGTTCAGCAGCACACAGTCGCTGGCCGCCACGCAGCTGGCGGAACGCCGCTCGCCGTCGAGCACCGCCATTTCGCCAAAGGCCCGGCCACTGCGCAGGGTGGCGATAGTCAGGCGCTGGCCGTCATGATTGGTTTTCTGCACCGCCACCTGGCCATTGTGGAGGATGCACATGAAGGTGCCGGCGTCGCCTTCGAGGAAAATCACCTCGTCACAGGCAATGCTGCTGATGTTGAAGTAACCGGCGGCGACGTGAAAATCTTCCGGCAACAGCGGGTCGAACAGGCCGCAATCCATGAGCATGTCGCGGATTTCGGTATTCATTAAGGTCGGTAGTGCCATGGCTGCAATCTTGATCCATCAATCAGTAGGCGGTCCTGTGTTCAGACAGGACCGCCCGGCTAAGTTCCTTAAACCAGCCCCAGCGCCTTGAACACAAATCCATATTCGAGCGCTACGTCACGTAATCCCTGGTAACGACCGCTCATACCACCGTGGCCGGCGCCCAGTTCGGTCTTGAGCAACAGCAGGTTGTCGTCGGTCTTGGTGTCGCGCAACTTGGCCACCCATTTGGCCGCTTCCCAATACTGCACGCGGCTGTCGTTGTAGCCGGCAATCACCAGCAGGTGCGGGTAGGCCTGGGCGCTGACGTTTTCGTACGGCGCATAGGCCTTGATGCGCTCGTACACTTCGGGTTCTTGCGGGTTGCCCCACTCGTCATACTCGGTGATGGTCAATGGCAGCTCGGGGTCGAGCATGGTGTTGAGCACGTCGACGAACGGCACTTCGGCAATCGCCGCCTGGAACAGCGCCGGGCGCTGGTTGAGCACCGCACCGATCAACAGGCCGCCGGCGCTGCCGCCGCTGATCACCAGTTGCCTGGACGTCGTCAGGCCCTCGGCGATCAAGTGTTCGGCACAGGCGATAAAGTCGCTGAAGGTGTTCTGCTTGTGCTCCTGCTTGCCGTTGCGATACCAGGCCTCACCCAGCTCGCCGCCGCCGCGCACATGCGCAATGGCAAACGCCACGCCCCGGTCCAGCAGGCTCAGGCGGGCGTGGGAGAACCAGGGGTCGAGGCTCGAACCGTAGGCGCCGTAGCCGTACAGGTACAGCGGTGTCGGCTTGCCGAGCTGGTCGCGCTTGACCACCAGGCTGATCGGCACCTGGGTGCCGTCCGCCGAGGTGGCCCACAGGCGCTGGCTCACGTAGTCGTCGGCATTGAACACGCCGAGCACCGGAGTTTCCTTGAGCACCTGTTGCGTGCCGCTGGCCAGTTCCAGTTGGCGCACCTGGGCCGGGCGGTTCAGGGCTTCGTAGCGCAGGCGGATCCTATTGCTGGCAAATTCCAGGCTGTTTTGTACGTAGAGGCTGTAGGCGGCGTCGGGCAATTCCACGCGATACACCGGCAGGCCTTCCGGGTGCACCTCGATCACCGGCAGGCCGCCGATGCGCAGGCTCAGGGTCATGGCGCTGGTGTTGAGGCTGATGCCGTCGAGCATCACTTCGTCGTTGTGGGGGATCAGGGTCTGCCATTCGCCTTCGGTCGGCACATCGCCAATGTCGGTGGCCACGAACAGCGCGTAGTTGATGCCATCGCGGTTGCTGCGGATAAACCAGGTCCACGCGCCATTCAGCTGACCGTGATCGACATCGTATTCATGGTCCTCGACCCGTGGCGCCAGGCAGGTGAAATCCAGGTGCGGCTGTTCGGCATCCAGCGCCCAGACTTCGCTGGTGGTCTTGCTGCCCAGCGACAGCAGCAACTGGCGCTCGGAGCTGGAGCGGTAGCAATGCAGGAAGAAACGGCCATCGGGCTCGTGGAACACTTCCTGCGCCGCCGTGCCATCCAGGCGATAGCGATACAACTTGTGCGGGCGGTGCGTGTCGTCCAGTTCGCCGAAGAACAGCGTCAGGCTGTCATTGGCCCAGGTCATGCTGCCGTCGCAGTCTTCAAACGCCAGTTCGCTGACCTTGCCGGTGGCCAATTCCTTCACGTACAGGGTGTAGATCTCTTCGCCACTGGTATCGAGGCTGTAGGCCAGGCGCTGGTGGTCGGGGCTGATGCTGAACGCGCCGAGGGAGAAGAAACCGCCATTGGCCAGCACGTTGGGGTCCAGCAACAGTTCTTCGCTGCTGTCGTCCACCTGGTTGCTGTCATCGGCCGGGCGGCGGCAGCGGTAATGGCGGGCGTACTCGTCACCGGCGGTGGTGCGCGTGTAATACAAGTACGGCCCCCACGGCGAGGGCAGGGACAGGTCGGTTTCGAGAATGCGGCCCTTGATCTCTTCGAACAGGCTGTCGCGCAGCGCCTTCTGGTCGGCGAGTTGCGCTTCCTGCCAGGCATTTTCGGCCTTGAGGTAATCGAGCACCTCGGCGCTGTCGCGCTCTTGCAGCCAGGCATACGGATCGGGGCCTTGGGCCTTGCGGGCAATCGGAGCAGTCGATACAGGCATAGGATTGATCTCTATCTGGCAGACGGTGGCAGGCATTGCAGCCGCGACACGCAAAAGCCGTTATCATAGCCGCCTGTTTGCCAACCTTGCCATGGACACCATGACCGAGAACGACTATCTGACCGCTTGGGGCCTTTACGCCTTCGCCGCTTTGGGCTGCCTGCTGGTGTGGTGGCGCATGACCCGCTGGATCTGGCGCTGGCTTCGCGAGCCGCTGCAATTGCTGATGGCGGTGCTGCTGTTGAGCCCGACCATCGTCGATCCGGTCAAGACCCAGTTCGCGCCGGCGGTGGCCATCACCGCCCTGGACCTGGTGCTCAAGGTCGGCAACAACGCCTGGCGGGCCATTTCCGATCTGTTCATGTACAGCATGATCGCCTTTGGCGTGTACCTCGTGTTTGTGCTGATCCGCTGGCCGATCGAGCGCGCCGCCAAGGCCCGCCGCGAGCGCAAGGCCGCCGCCGATGCGGCCCTGGCCGCCGAGCCGGATCAAGATGAAGACGACGTACCCTTCCGCCGTCCTGCACCCGTGAGCGGTATGCGCGTCGAACCGCGCCTTTAACGTCGTCCGCCCTGCAGCGAGAGCCCTGGCATGTGTGAATTATTGGGCATGAGTGCCAACGTCCCCACCGACATCGTGTTCAGCTTTACCGGGCTGATGCAGCGCGGTGGGCGCACCGGCCCCCACCGTGACGGTTGGGGCATTGCGTTCTACGAAGGCCGTGGCCTGCGTCTGTTCCAGGACCCGGCCGCCAGCAGTGAGTCGGAAGTCGCGCTGCTGGTGCAGCGTTATCCCATCAAAAGCGAAGTGGTCATCGGCCATATCCGCCAGGCCAATGTCGGCAAGGTCAGCCTGGCCAATACCCACCCGTTCGTGCGCGAACTGTGGGGCCGCAACTGGTGCTTCGCCCACAACGGCCAGTTGGCGGATTTCAACCCCCGCGCCACGTTCTACCGGCCGGTGGGCGACACCGACAGCGAAGCGGCCTTTTGCGACCTGCTCAATCGCGTGCGCGAAGCCTTCCCTGAACCGGTGGACCTTGAAAAGGTGCTGCCGGACCTGATCGCCGCCTGTACCGAATACCGCAGCAAAGGTGTGTTCAACTGCCTGCTTAGCGATGGCGACTGGCTGTTCTGCTATTGCTCGACCAAATTGGCGCAGATCACCCGCCGCGCACCGTTCGGCCCGGCTCGCCTGAAAGATGTCGACGTGATCGTCGATTTTCAGGCCGAAACCACCCCCAATGACGTGGTGACGGTGATCGCCACCGAGCCGTTGACCGACAATGAAAACTGGACCCGCTACGAACCGGGCCAATGGAGCCTGTGGCGACGCGGTGAATGCGTCAGCCAGGGTATCACCGAGTAAGGATATCGCCCATGTTGCTCAGTTATCTGCGGTTGGTGCTGTTTGCGATTGGCCTGCTGGTCGGCGTGCAGGTGCCGGGGTTTATCAATGACTATGCCAAGCGTGTCGAAGCGCACCTGATCGAGGCCCAGACCGGCCTCAGCGGGTTTGAAAACACCGCACGCCAGTTCTTCAACGGCGATTTGAAAGCCTTGGTGGCGCATTACCGCGCCAGTGATGACCCGGTGTTCCAGAGCGATGCCAACAGCCTGGGCGCCATGCTTGATCGCCAGGTGGCGTTGGACAAGCAGTTCCAGGCCATGCAAGGCCCGTGGTACATCCGCGCCCTGCAAGTAGCGGTGGCGGCTGACCCGGATATCCGCTTGGAAACTTGGAGCGGCTACAGCTACCAGATCCTGCTGACGCCTGAAGCCATGGGCTGGGGGCTGGGCGGGGCGATGCTGCTGTCGTTTGGCCTGGAATGCCTATTCCGCCTGATCGACTGGGTGGTGCTGGGCGGCAAGCGCCTGCGCCAGAGCCGGCCGATCGAAGAGCGTGACCTGAAAGGCCTCTAAAGACTGACGCGGTCAACTGTGGGAGCTGGCTTGCCTGCGATAGCTATTTATCAGTTAATGCATCAGTGACTGATACACCGCTATCGCAGGCAAGCCAGCTCCCACAGTTTTAACCGGGTTTCGTCAGTAACATTCTGTCTTCACCGACTTCCCCGGCATAGCGGGCAACGACTTTCTGACACAACCCCACAATTTCCTCCACCAACTCCACCCCCACGCGCCACGACACCACCACCTGCAGATTCGGCAGTTTCTGCGCCATCGGCAACATCACCAACTCCCCGCGCGCCAGTTCTTCGCTGACCAATACCGGCGGCAACGCGCCGATGCCGAACCCGTCGCGTAACAGGCGGGTTATCGCCGACACCGAGTTCACGCAGTTCATCCGTGGCGCGGCCACGCCGTTGGCTTGCATCAGGCTGATAACGTCCTGGTGCGGATGGGAGTTTTTCGAGTAGGTGATGATGCGCTCCCGGGCCAGTTCGGCGAGGGAGGAGTAGTCGCGGTTGTAGATCGACTGGCTGGCGACGATCCAGGCCATGGGGTGGCTGGCCAGTTCCAGGCTGCGCACGGTTTCGAGGCGCAGCAGGTCGGTTTGCAGGATCAGGTCGAGGAAACCTTTTTGCAGCTGATCGCTGAGGTTCAGTGCAGTATCGGCGACCAATTCGATTTCCACGAGGGGGAAGTGGTCCATCAATTCCGCCACCAAGGGGCTGAGCCACGTGTGGATCACCGTGTCCATGGCGCCGATTCGGATGCGCCCGACCTTGCTGCTGGTGGTCTCCAGGGACTGCTTCAGGCCCTGCATGGTCACCATCATCTGCTCGGCGTAATCCAGCACCTTCAAGCCTTCCGGGGTCAGGCTCACGCCACGCGAATCTCGCAGAAACAACTTCACCCCCAACTCGCTTTCCAGCACCGCGATGCGGCTGGAGATCGAGGCCTGGGTGGTGAACAGCTTCTCGGCGGTCAGGCGAAAACTCTTGAGTTTGGCCACCCAGACGAAGGTTTCGAGGAACTTCAAATTCATGGGATCAACTTTTTCTTATGCATGGATCGGTTTTTATTAGTTGGACGCGGCACCGGGCCAGCGCCAAAAATCGAGCCATTCCACGATAAGCGCCGTTGGGGTGTCAGGACAAGTTGCGAGTTCTGCGTAAAAAATCCCACACTACAAAAAAACAAAGCCTACAGGAGCGACAGTCCGTGAGCCGTCTTCTACTCAATTGCGACATCGGCGAAAGCTTTGGCAACTGGACCATGGGTCTGGATGCCGAGGTCATGCCGTTCATCGATTGCGCCAATGTGGCCTGTGGTTTCCATGCTGGCGACCCGAGCATCATGCGCAAGACCGTCAGCCTGGCGCTTAAGCATGGCGTGCAAATCGGTGCGCATCCGGCGTACCAGGACCTGCAAGGCTTTGGCCGCCGCTCGATGGCTTATACCCCGCAGGAAATCCAGGACCTGCTGCACTATCAGATTGGTGCGCTCGAGGGTATCTGCCGTGCCCAGGGCGGGCGGGTCAGCTACGTCAAACCCCACGGCGCGATGTACAACGACATGATGGCCAACCCCGTGCAATTGCGCGCGGTGATCCAAGCCGTGGCGGCCTACGGCGAGTTGCCGCTGATGCTGCTCGCCACCCGCGACAACAGCGCGGCCCAGGCCTTGGGCGATGAATACGGCGTCACCCTTTGGTTTGAAGCCTTCGCTGACCGCGCTTACGACAATAAGGGGCACCTGGTGTCGCGGCAGTTGCCGGGCGCCGTGCACCATGATTCCGACATTATCGTCCAGCAAGCCCTGACCCTTGCCCGTGGTGAAACGTTGATTGCCAGCGACGGCAGCCCGCTGCTCCTGCAAGCCAATACCCTGTGCGTGCACGGCGACAACGCGAGCTCGGTCGCGGCCGTGCAGCGCATCCGCGAGGCATTGAAGCCAGCATGAAGCCACGGATTGAAGTGGTCGCCATCGACTGCCTGATGGTGCGTCTGTTTGATGCTATCGCCGAGACCAACATGCCGTGGATGCTCGCCGCTACCCAGCGCCTGCGCAGCGGGTTTGGCGCGGCACTGGTGGACCTGGTGCCGTCTTACACCACGTTGATGGTGCATTACGACCTCAACGCAGTGAACCCGGCCCAGGCGCGGGAGCTGATCGACCAGGCCCTCACCGACCTGCAGCCGCAGGCCCAGGGAGGCGGCCAGTGCCATGTGCTGCCGGTGTGGTACGACCTGAGCGTCGGCCCGGAATTGACCTTGCTCAGCCAGCGCAGCGGCTTGGCGATCGACGAAGTGATTCGCCGCCACAGCGCCCACGAATACCAGGTGTTTGCCCTTGGCTTCGCGCCCGGCTTTGCCTTTATGGGGCTGGTGGATGAAATCCTCGCCACCCCGCGCCTCAGTACCCCACGCAAACGCGTGGCGGCCGGCAGCGTCGGCATTGCCGAACGGCAAACCGCCGCCTACCCGGTGGTGTCGCCGGGCGGCTGGAACCTCATCGGCCGCACGCCGGCCAGACTTTTCGACCGTGAGCGCGACGGCTACAGCCTGATGCAGCCTGGTGACACGGTGCGCTTCGAAGCGGTCGAGCATGCTGAATTCATCAAGCTGGGTGGCGATGACACGCCGTTGGAGTCGCAGGCATGAGCCGCTTATTGATCGAGGCCAGCACGCCGCTGTGCCTGTTGCAGGACGCCGGTCGCTTTGGCGTGCGCCACCTGGGCGTGACCCAGGGCGGGGCGCTGGACTGGGTGTCGATGTCCTGGGCCAACTGGCTGCTGGGCAATGCCCTGGACGCGCCGGTGGTGGAAATCACCCTGGGCGGTTTCACCGTGCAGGCCGAGGACTATTGCCTGCTGGCCCTGGCCGGTGCGGACCTGGGCGCGTCTATCGACGAACGTGCCATCAGCCCTGGACGCAGTTTTATCCTGCAAAAGGGCCAGCGTTTGCGCTTTACCCAGCCGTTCAGCGGTGCGCGGGCCTACCTTGCGGCACCGGGCGGCTTTGACGCGCCGGATGTGCTCGGCAGTTGCGCCACGGTTGTACGTGAGGAATTGGGCGGGGTGGACGGTTTTGGCAGGGCGTTGGCCGAAGGCGGGCGCCTCGTTTATTCGGGGGCGGGCGGGGCCATGAAGGTACTGAGTGAACCCCAATTGCCAACCGGCGCATCACTGGATGTCATCCTCGGCGCCCAGATCGGCCAGTTCAGCGGCCAAAGCCTGTTCGATGCCTTCAACAGCGATTGGTCCCTGGACAGCCGCGCCGACCGCATGGGCATGCGTTTGTTGGGTACACCTTTGCAGTACCAGGGGCCGTCGCTGATTTCCGAGGGCATTCCCCTGGGCGCGATCCAGGTGCCGCCGGACGGGCAGCCGATTGTGTTGCTCAATGATCGGCAGACCATCGGCGGCTATCCACGCCTCGGGGCACTGACGCCGTTGTCACTGGCGCGGCTGGCGCAGTGTCTGCCGGGGGAAATGGTCAGGTTGTCGCCGGTGGTGCAAGAGACCGCGCACCGCCAGCACGTCGACTTTTTGCGTCGCTTCATTTAAGTACGGAGGCAGTACGCAATCACAATACGAGATATCTCCTACGGTGTTTGAGTCCTCTGTCGTATTGGTCCGCAAGGACGCGCATGGAAGTCTTGGTCGTTCATTCACAATCAGGATTCACCATGCGCTACATGAAGATCTACGCACAGGACATACTCGATAACGATGTGCCCGACGTGGTCACGCTTGAGTTTCACGACGATACCCGTACACCGACGCTTGTCCACCAGGCCACAACCTTCGATATCACCGATGACGGGAAGCTGGACTGGGTCATTGCCGATGATGTGAACCAGGATGGCATCGTCGATGCGGTTGACCGTGCACAGGCCATTGAGTTGGCCCAGCTGTTTCTTGAGTTCAATTGGTTCAGCCTTGACGAACCCTTTGATAAATACTTGAAAGTGTTTGCCCGGGACTTTGATGGCAACGGCGTGCCTGACACGGTGCGCCTGCATTTTCATCAAGGTGAAGGTGTACCCACCGATGAAAGCATCGCCTATACGGCGGCAGTCTATGCCGATGGGAATGGCCTTGGTGGGGTCTCGATCAATCAGGATGTCAACAATGACCGTAAGGTCGACAAGAAGGACTCTGAACTGGTCAAACAGTTTGCCGCGCTGTTCCTGAAGTTCGGTTGGACCGACGCCCAGCACGGCTGATGACAGTCCTGTAGTCGTTGCCCGCGACTACAGGTTTTCAGGCTACTTCGACAGAAACCGCATCCCTTCCTCAAGCCCGCGCAATGTCAGCGGATACATCTGATCCTCCACCAACTCCCGCACAATCCCCGTCGACGCCGTATACCCCCACGTGTCCTTCGGATACGGGTTAATCCAGATCAGCTTTTTGTACTTGGCCATGAAGCGCTGCATCCACACATACCCAGGCTCCTCGTTCCAGTGCTCGACGCTGCCGCCGGCCTGGGTGATCTCGTACGGTGCCATCGACGCATCGCCGATAAAGATCACTTTGTAATCGGCGCCGTATTTGTGCAGCAAATCCTGGGTCGAGGTGCGTTCCGAGGTGCGGCGCTGGTTGTTCTTCCACACCGATTCGTACACGAAGTTGTGAAAGTAGAAGTACTCCAGGTGCTTGAACTCGGTCTTGCACGCGGAGAACAGTTCTTCGCAGATCTTCACATGGGCGTCCATCGAGCCGCCGATATCGAACAGCAATAGCAGCTTGATGGTGTTGCGCCGCTCCGGGCGCATCTGGATATTCAGCAAACCGGCGTCGCGGGCGGTGTGGTCGATGGTGCCGTCGATGTCCAACTCTTCCGCCGCGCCCTGGCGTGCAAATTTGCGCAGGCGGCGCAGGGCGACCTTGATGTTGCGCGTGCCCAGCTCGACCTGATCGTCGAGGTTCTTGTACTCGCGCTGGTCCCACACTTTTACAGCCTTGCCCTGGCGCTTGCCGGCATCACCGACACGAATGCCTTCCGGGTTATAGCCGCCGGAGCCAAACGGGCTGGTGCCACCGGTGCCTATCCACTTGTTGCCGCCAGCGTGGCGTTCTTTCTGTTCTTCCAGGCGCTTCTTGAATTCCTCGATCAGCTTGTCGAGGCCACCCAGGGACTGGATCTGTGCGCGCTCCTCATCGGTCAGCGAACGTTCGAACTCTTTGCGCAGCCACTCTTCGGGGATCAGTGCCTGCAGGTGGTCGTCGAGCTTCTCCAGCCCGTTGAAATAAGCACCGAAGGCCCGGTCGAACTTGTCGAAATGCCGCTCGTCCTTGACCAGGATCGCCCGGGCCAGGTAGTAGAACTCGTCCATGTCGGCGAAGGTCACGCGCTGTTTCAGCGCGTTGATCAGGTCGAGCAACTCGCGCACCGATACCGGCACCTTGGCGGCGCGCATCTCGTTGAACAGGTTGAGCAACATCAGCGATTACCGCGACGGCTCATGAACGCCAGACGCTCCAGCAACTGCACGTCTTGCTCGTTCTTCACCAACGCACCGGCCAGCGGCGGGATGGCCTTGGTCGGGTCGCGCTCGCGCAGCACCGCTTCGCCGATGTTGTCGGCCATCAGTAGCTTGAGCCAGTCGACCAGTTCGGAGGTGGAGGGCTTTTTCTTCAGGCCGGGCACTTTGCGCACGTCGAAGAACACGTCCAGCGCTTCGCTGACCAGGTCTTTCTTGATGTCCGGGTAGTGCACATCCACGATCTTCTGCAGGGTGGTGCGGTCGGGGAAGGCGATGTAGTGGAAGAAGCAGCGGCGCAGGAACGCGTCCGGCAGCTCTTTTTCGTTGTTGGAGGTAATGATGATGATCGGGCGCTTTTTCGCCTTGATGGTCTCGTCGATTTCGTAGACGTAGAACTCCATCTTGTCGAGTTCTTGCAGCAGGTCGTTAGGGAACTCGATGTCGGCCTTGTCGATTTCGTCGATCAGCAGGATTACCCGGTCTTCCGACTCGAACGCTTCCCAGAGCTTGCCCTTCTTCAGGTAGTTGCGCACGTCGTGCACCTTGTCCACACCCAGTTGCGAGTCGCGCAGGCGGCTCACCGCGTCGTACTCGTACAGGCCCTGGTGGGCCTTGGTAGTGGACTTGATGTGCCAGGTGATCAGCCTGGCGCCGAAGGACTCGGCCAATTGCTCGGCGAGCATGGTCTTGCCGGTGCCCGGTTCGCCCTTGACCAGCAGCGGCCGTTCCAGGGTGATGGCAGCGTTGACGGCCAGTTTCAGGTCATCGGTAGCCACATAGGCCTGGGTGCCTTCGAACTTCATCGGTGTTTCCTCGCATTCATCAATGCCGGGACTATACCGCGCAGCCCCGGCGACTGTGAACGCAGGTGGGTTATTCAGTCTCTGAATGACCGGTCACATTCAATCCGCCGAGGGCTTGGGTTGTTCGTACCGCGCATTGAACGCCTGGATAAAGCCGTTGCGTAAAATCGCCAAAAACGCGGAGAACGCGCTGACATTCTGCTGGTGCACGCTGCCACTGAGTTCGACGCGGGTCGCGAACTGGTTTTTGCTCTGGTTTTTCAGCACGGTTTCGCTGGCACCGACCACGGCTTCCCAGATCGAGCGGAAGATGTTCTTGTCTTTGTTTTCCACGTCCTGCTGCCAGTCGAACACTTCGACATCGCGCAGCAACGGCTTGATATAACCAGTCAATTGGCCTTTGTCCGCCTGGGCTTCGATCACCACATCGCCGGTGCCGGCCTTGAAGTCGAATTTGCCGTAGGCCGAGGCGAAGTCATTCATGCGCTTGAGTTGCAGGTCTTTGGCGCGGAAGCGGAACTCGAAGTTTTCGAAATTGCTCAGCGGATCGAAGGTGGCGCTGGCTTCCAGCGGCGCCTGGCCCTGGAGCAGGGCCTTGCCGTCGAAGCGGGCGTCGCGCTTGCCTTGGACGTCGACGATGTTGGTCAGGTTGTAGAAGCTGGCGTTGACCGAGGTTGCATTGAGGTTGACCGGTGGTTTGGAGCTGAAGTTGTGGAAGGCGATCTTGCCGTCTTCGATGCGCACTTCATCGAGGGTGATGGGAGCCAGCTTGCTCAACTGTTCGCGCCAGTCGGTGCCTTTACCGGTCTGGGACGCCTGCTTGTTGGCGCCGCCGTCAACGAAATTCACCTCGGGGTTGATAAACAGCACCTTGGCCACCACCGCATGGTCGTACCACAGCGAGTGCCAGCTCACCGCCAGGTCGATCAGCGGCGCCTTGACGAACGGTACCGGCACCTTGCCGTCGACCTTGATGATCTGCAGGCCGTTGATCCTGTAGGCGCCGCGCCACAGGGCCAGGTCGACGTCGGTGACCTGGCCACGGTAGTCGCCCATGTCGGCGAGCTTGTTATTCAGGTAGTTGCGCACCAGATAGGGCAGGGCAATGCTCAGGGCGACCAGTACCACCAGCAATCCGGCAACGGTCCATAGTGGCCAGCTGTAGCGACGTTTCATGGGGAGGGTCCTCTGTCCGTATGGGGAGTGGACTGTTGCGATGGGCGCAACGTTCCTCCGACTGGACGCTTGGCGGCACGAGGCATACCCTTGTTGCCTTCCTGAATACCGCCAATAGGACCCGTCATGAGCCGCATCTTTGCAGACAACGCGCACTCCATCGGTAATACGCCCCTGGTGCAGATCAACCGGATCGCGCCGCGTGGCGTGACCATCCTGGCCAAGATCGAAGGGCGTAACCCGGGCTACTCGGTGAAGTGCCGCATTGGCGCCAACATGATCTGGGACGCGGAAAGCACCGGCAAACTCAAGCCGGGCATGACCATTGTGGAACCGACTTCGGGCAACACTGGGATTGGCCTGGCGTTTGTCGCCGCTGCCCGTGGCTACAAGCTGCTGCTGACCATGCCGGCGTCCATGAGCATCGAGCGGCGCAAGGTACTCAAGGCCCTCGGCGCTGAGTTGGTGCTGACTGAACCGGCCAAGGGCATGAAGGGCGCTATCGAAAAAGCCGGCGAAATCGTCGCCAGCGATCCGGCCACTTACTTCATGCCAGCCCAGTTCGAAAACCCGGCCAACCCGGCCATCCACGAGAAAACCACCGGTCCGGAAATCTGGAATGACACCGATGGCGCGGTGGACGTGCTGGTGGCGGGCGTGGGCACCGGTGGCACCATCACCGGCGTGTCGCGCTATATCAAGAACATTGCGGGCAAGCCGATCCTGTCGGTGGCCGTCGAGCCGATCGTGTCGCCGGTGATCACACAGGCCCTGGCCGGTGAAGAGATCAAGCCCAGCCCGCACAAGATCCAGGGCATTGGCGCCGGTTTCGTGCCGAAGAACCTCGACCTGGCGATGGTCGACCGCGTGGAACTGGTGACCGACGACGAATCCAAGGCCATGGCCCTTCGCCTGATGCAAGAAGAGGGGATACTGTGCGGTATTTCCTGCGGCGCGGCGATGGCCGTGGCCGTGCGCCTGGCCGAGAAACCGGAAATGCAGGGCAAGACCATCGTGGTGATTTTGCCGGACTCCGGTGAGCGCTACCTGTCGAGCATGCTGTTCAGCGATTTGTTTACCGAGCAGGAAAACCAGGCTTGATGTATGTCAGCGCCAATACCTTGGGCCTTCTGCATACTGGCCCAAGTGTTTATCATGGCCGGCTGCTACGTCTGCTGTTGGCCAGGCGCTTATTTCCAGGAGTTGCTGCATGACCTTTTCTTTGGCCGCCAAGCTGTCGGTGCTGGCGTTGTTTATCGGCAGCACGCTGTATGTGCACCTGCGCGGCAAGGCGCGTTTGCCGATGTTGCGCCAGTTCGTCAACCATTCGGCGCTGTTCGCCCCGTATAACGCCTTGATGTACCTGTTCTCGGCCGTGCCGTCCAAGCCCTACCTGGACCGCAGCAAGTTCCCGGAACTGGACGTGCTCAAGGACAATTGGGAAGTGATCCGCGAAGAGGCCATGCACCTGTTCGACGAGGGTTATATCCGCGCCGCCGAAAAGAACAACGACGCCGGTTTCGGTTCGTTCTTCAAGAAAGGCTGGAAGCGTTTCTACCTCAAGTGGTACGACAAACCGCTGCCATCGGCCGAGGCGCTGTGCCCGAAAACCGTGGCCTTGGTAAGCAGCATCCCTAACGTGAAAGGCGCGATGTTCGCGTTGTTGCCGGGCGGTAGCCACCTCAACCCGCACCGCGACCCGTTTGCCGGTTCCCTGCGTTACCACCTGGGCCTGTCCACGCCGAACTCCGACGACTGCCGCATCTTCGTCGACGGCCAGGTCTACGCCTGGCGCGACGGTGAAGACGTGATGTTCGATGAGACCTACGTGCACTGGGTCAAGAACGAAACCGAACAGACCCGCGTGATCCTGTTCTGCGACATCGAGCGACCGCTGAGTAACCGCCTGATGACCCGGGTCAATCGCTGGGTCAGCAAGCAGTTGGGCCGCGCGACTGCGCCGCAAAATCTGGATGACGAGCGCGTGGGCGGGATCAACCAGGCGTATGCCTGGAGCAAGACCTTCAGTGACAAGTTCAGCGGTGTGGTCAAGCAGTGGAAGCGCAAGCATCCGAAGGCTTACCGCATTGCGCGGCCGGTGCTGGCTGTAGTTGTTTTGGTACTGCTGTGGAAGTGGCTGTTCGGCTGATCTGAAACGTTAAACGCGGTCAAAATGTGGGAGGGGCGGTGCGACGGTTCGACTTGCCCCCGATGGCGATGTTTCAGTCACTGTATGTGTTGACTGATCCACTGCTATCGGGGGCAAGTCGAACCGTCGCACCGCCCCTCCCACATTGGTATTGCGGTGCTCTTAAGATGCGATCAGCTGGCGCAGTACGTAGTGCAGGATGCCGCCCGCCTTGAAGTACTCCACTTCATTCAATGTATCGATCCGGCACAACACCTCGACCTTCTCGCTGCTGCCATCCTCCCGCGTAATCACCAGCGTCAGGTTCATGCGCGGTACGATCTCCACGTCCGTCAGGCCGAGAATGTCGATCTTCTCCTTGCCCGTAAGCTTGAGCGACTTGCGGTTCTGATCCAGCTTGAACTGCAACGGCAGTACGCCCATGCCCACCAGGTTGGAGCGGTGGATACGCTCGAAGCTCTCGGCAATCACCGCCTTGACCCCCAGCAGGTTAGTGCCCTTGGCCGCCCAGTCGCGGCTGGAGCCGGTGCCGTATTCCTGGCCGGCGATCACCACCAGCGGTGTGCCCGACGCCTGGTATTTCATCGACGCGTCATAGATCGCCATCTTCTCGCCAGTGGGGATGTACAGCGTATTGCCGCCTTCCTCACCGCCGAGCATTTCATTGCGGATACGGATGTTGGCAAAGGTGCCGCGCATCATCACTTCATGGTTGCCACGGCGTGAGCCGTAGGAGTTGAAGTCTCGTGGCTCCACGCCCTGTTCGCGCAGGTAACGGCCGGCGGGGCTGTCGGTCTTGATATTACCGGCGGGGGAGATGTGGTCGGTGGTCACCGAATCGCCCAGCAACGCCAGCACATTGGCGCCCTTGACGTCTTTAATCACCGGCAGCGGCCCTGCAATGTCATCGAAGAACGGCGGGTGCTGGATGTAAGTGGAGTCCTTCTGCCACACGTAGGTCGCCGCTTGCGGCACTTCAATGGCTTGCCATTGCGCGTCTCCGGCGAACACCTCGGCGTATTCCTTGTGGAACATGCCGGTGCTGACCTGGGCCACGGCGTCGGCAATCTCTTTGCTGCTCGGCCAGATGTCCTTGAGGTACACCGGCTTGCCGTCTTGATCGTTACCCAGCGGTTCGCTGCTGATATCAATGCGCACGGTGCCGGCCAAGGCATAAGCGACGACCAGCGGCGGCGACGCCAGCCAGTTGGTTTTCACCAGCGGATGCACCCGGCCTTCGAAGTTGCGGTTGCCGGACAGCACCGAGGCCACGGCCAGGTCGGCCTTCTGGATGGCTTTTTCAATCGGCTCCGGTAATGGTCCGGAGTTGCCGATGCAGGTGGTGCAGCCATAGCCGACCAGGTCGAAGCCGAGCTTGTCCAGGTACTGGGTCAGGCCGGCCGCCTTGTAGTAGTCGGTGACCACTTTGGAGCCGGGGGCCAGCGAGGTTTTCACCCAGGGCTTGCGGGTCAGGCCCTTTTCCACGGCCTTTTTCGCCACCAGCCCGGCGGCCATCATCACGCTGGGGTTGGAGGTGTTGGTGCAGGAGGTGATCGAGGCGATCACCACGGCGCCGTTTTTCAGGCGATAGGTCTGGCCGTCGTATTCGTAGTCGGCTTCGCCCACCAGGTCTGCATTGCCCACGGCAACCCCGCCGCCGCCTTCGCTTTCCAGGCGACCTTCTTCCTTGTTGGTGGGTTTGAATTGCAGGTCGAGGAAGTCGCTGAAGGCCTGGCCCACATTCGGCAGGGCTACGCGGTCCTGTGGGCGCTTCGGCCCGGCCAGGCTCGCTTCGACGCTGCCCATGTCGAGGGCCAGGCTGTCAGTGAACACCGGTTCCTGGCCGGCGTTGCGCCACAGGCCCTGGGCCTTGGTGTACGCCTCGACCAACTTCACGGTTTCTGCCGGGCGCCCTGACAGGCGCAGGTAGTCCAGTGTCACCTCATCCACTGGGAAAAAGCCGCAGGTGGCGCCGTACTCCGGGGCCATGTTGGCGATGGTGGCGCGGTCGGCCAACGGCAGGTCGGCCAGGCCGTCGCCGTAGAATTCGACGAACTTGCCCACCACGCCCTTTTTGCGCAGCATCTGGGTCACGGTCAACACCAGGTCAGTGGCGGTGATGCCTTCTTTCAGTTTGCCGGTGAGCTTGAAGCCGATCACTTCCGGGATCAGCATCGACACCGGTTGGCCGAGCATCGCCGCTTCCGCCTCGATCCCGCCCACGCCCCAGCCGAGTACGCCAAGACCGTTGATCATGGTGGTGTGGGAGTCGGTGCCGACCAACGTGTCGGGAAACGCATAGGTGCGGCCGTCTTCGTCCTTGGTCCACACGGTGCGGCCCAGGTATTCGAGGTTGACCTGGTGGCAGATGCCGGTACCCGGCGGCACAACACTGAAGTTGTCGAAGGCGCTCTGGCCCCAGCGCAGGAAGGCGTAGCGTTCGCCGTTGCGCTGCATTTCGATGTCGACGTTCTGCTCAAAGGCGTCGGCGTTGCCGAACTTGTCGACCATCACCGAGTGGTCAATTACCAGGTCCACGGGCGATAGCGGGTTGATGCGCTGCGGATCGCCCCCGGCCTTGGCCACGGCGGCGCGCATGGCGGCCAGGTCGACCACGGCGGGTACACCGGTAAAATCTTGCATCAGTACGCGGGCGGGACGGTACTGGATCTCACGGTCGGACTGGCGCTCTTTAAGCCAGGCGGCGATGGCCTTGAGGTCGGCGCCGGTGACGGTCTTGTCGTCTTCCCAGCGCAGCAGGTTTTCCAGCAGCACCTTGAGCGACATCGGCAGCTTGTCGAGGTCACCCAGACTCTTGGCGGCCTCGGGCAAACTGAAGTAGTGATAGGTCTTGCTGTCGATTTGCAGTGTTTTAAGGGTTCTCAGGCTATCAAGCGATGACATGACACGACTCCTTATGGTCCGCACGGCTACGGACCTGACGGGACGAACAGAGCTATCAACTTAGCCCTGTTTTCATTAGCAGGCTAATAACTGGACTCTATCGTTAAGTCCAAGGTTCCGAAGTCCGTTATCATGCGCGGGTTTTCATGACAGGCATTGCGACAGCGCAAGGTCGGTTGATTCACTTGGAGAATTGATGAACACCCTTTTTATGCACTGCCGCCCGGGTTTTGAAGGCGAAGTCTGTTCCGAGATCGCGGAACACGCCGCGCGCCTGAACGTTTCCGGCTACGCCAAGGCCAAGACCGGCAGCGCCTGCGCCGAATTCGTCTGCACCGAAGAAGACGGCGCCCAGCGCCTGATGCACGGCCAGCACTTTGCCGAGCTGATCTTCCCCAGGCAGTGGGCGCGCGGGGTGTTCATCGACCTGCCGGAAACCGACCGCATCAGCGTGATCCTCGCCCACCTGCGCGAATTCCCGGTGTGCGGCAGCCTGTGGCTGGAGATGGTCGACACCAACGACGGCAAGGAACTGTCGAACTTCTGCAAGAAATTCGAAGTGCACCTGCGCAAAGCCCTGCTGAACGCCGGCAAGTTGGTGGACGACCCGAACAAGCCGCGCCTGCTGTTGACCTTCAAGAGCGGCCGCGAAGTGTTCATGGGCCTGGCCGAGTCGAACAACTCGGCGATGTGGCCGATGGGCATCCCGCGCCTCAAGTTCCCCCGCGAGGCGCCCAGCCGCTCGACCTTGAAGCTGGAAGAAGCCTGGCACCACTTCATCCCCCGCGACCAGTGGGACGAGCGCCTGCACGGCGACATGACTGGCGTCGACCTCGGCGCGGCGCCGGGCGGCTGGACCTGGCAACTGGTCAACCGTGGCATGCTGGTGACCGCCATCGACAACGGCCCCATGGCCGAAAGCCTGATGGACACCGGCCTGGTCCAGCACTTGATGGCCGACGGCTTCACCTTCGTGCCCAAGCAGCCAGTGGACTGGATGGTCTGCGACATCGTCGAGAAGCCGGCGCGCAACGCCGCGCTGCTGGAAACCTGGATCGGCGAGGGGCATTGCCGCGAGGCGGTGGTGAATCTGAAGTTGCCGATGAAGCAACGTTACGCTGAAGTGAAGCGCTTGCTGGAGCGCATTGAGGACGGCTTCAGGGCGCGTGGCATTCGCGTGGAGATCGGCTGCAAGCAGCTGTACCACGACCGTGAGGAAGTGACATGCCATTTGCGTCGATTGGAAACAGCGAAGAAACCCAAGGCTCGCTGAACAGTTGAAATCACCACAGGACCCCTGTGGGAGCGGGCTTGCCCGCGAAAGCGGTATAACAGTCGAAACTTATGTTGAATGTGCCCGTGTCTTCGCGGGCAAGCCCGCTCCCACCTTTGGAGCGGCATCCGTTTCAGGAGTGATGTATGAACCTCGATTTGCCCGTCGACGCCACCCTCGACGCCACCGGCCTCAACTGCCCGGAGCCGGTGATGATGCTGCACCAGCACATCCGCGACCTGCCGCCCGGCGGCCTGCTCAAGGTGATCGCGACAGACCCGTCCACGCGTCGCGATATCCCCAAGTTCTGCGTGTTCCTGGACCACGAACTGGTGGATCAGCAGGAACAGGCGGGTACGTACCTGTACTGGATCCGCAAGAAGTCTGCTTAACCCTGCGCTTTATCTACGCGGATGCGCCGGCGTGCACTGCGCGCCAGGCGCACCAGCAGCATCCCCGCGGCGCAGCTCAGGCCCACGATCAGCCCTTGCCATAAGCCGCTCGGGCCGCTCGGTTCGCCGAGCCAGTCGGTCAGGCCCAGGGCATAACCCACCGGCAGGCCCACGCCCCAATAGGCGAACAGGGTCAGCACCATGGTGACACGGGTGTCCTGGTAGCCACGCAAGGCGCCGGCGGCAGTGACCTGGATCGAATCACTGAACTGGAACAGCGCTGAAAACACGATCAGCGTGGATGCCAGGTGGATGACGATCGGGTCCGGGGTGTAGATCGCCGCAATCTGCTCGCGCAACAGCAGCATCAAGCTGCATGAAAGGCACGCGTAGGCCAGCGCCGTGCCCATGCCGACACCCGCGGCGAAGCGTGCTTCACGCGGTTCACCACGGCCCAGGGCCTGGCCGACCCGTACGGTGACCGCCATGCTCAGCGAGTAGGGAATCATGAACACCAGCGAGCTGACGTTCAGCGCGATCTGATGGCCCGAGACCACCGTGGCGCCGAGGCTGCCGATCAGCAGGGCGATGACCGCGAAAATGCTGGACTCAGCAAAGATCGCGATGCCAATCGGCAAGCCAATCCCGAGTACGCGCTTGATCACCGCCCATTGCGGCCAGTCGAAGCGCTTGAACAACTCGCTGCTCTGGTACGCCGGGCCGAAGCGTGTCCACACGGCCAGGCCAATCACCATCGCCCACATCGAAAGGGCCGTGGCCCAGCCGCAGCCCACGCCGCCCATGGCCGGTACGCCGAGGTGGCCGTAGATGAAGATGTAGTTCAGCGGAATATTCAGCGCCAGGCCGACCAGGCCCATGACCATGCTCGGCCGTGTGCGGCCCAGGCCGTCGCTGAAGCAGCGCAGCACGTAGTACAGCGCGATGGCCGGCATGCCCGAAGCGATGCCGTGCAGGTAGCCCATGGACGGTTTGATCAGGTCGGCCTCGACCTTCATCCAGTGCAGGATTGGTTCCGCGCACAACAGCAACAGCCCGCCTACGATGCCGACCACAATCGCCAGCCACAGCGACTGGCGCACCAGTGGCCCGATCTCGGTGAATTTCCCGGCACCGTAGCGCTCGGCGACTTTTGGCGTGGTGGCCAGCAGCGTGCCGCTCATCAGCAGGTACACCGGAATCCAGATCGAGTTGCCCAGGCCCACCGCCGCCAAGTCTTGGGGGCTGACGCGTCCGGCCATCACCGCATCGACAAAACTCATCGCCGTCGTGGCCAGTTGACCGATCATGATCGGCAGGGCAAGCGTCAGCAGGCCGCGCACTTCCCGGCGAATGCGGGCGGGGCGGGTAAGGGGGGCGGTGGCAGTGTTCACGTACAGGTGTCCAGTCGAGGGCAGCGCAAGGACGGCGGATTCTACGCGCTGACGCATCGGTCAGGAAAAAACCTGTGTTAGCGATTTGTAAGCGAGGGCTGCGATCCCTGTACACTGCGGGTCCGCCTAAGGAGCCTGCCATGCTGATTGTTGCCGACGAAAATATTCCGCTGCTCGATGCCTTTTTCCAGGGTTTCGGTGAAATTCGCCGCGTGCCTGGCCGCTCCATTGACCGTGCGACGGTCGAGCAGGCCGATGTATTGCTGGTGCGCTCGGTGACCAACGTCAACCGTGCCCTGCTCGATGGCACGAACGTGCGCTTTGTCGGCACCTGCACCATCGGCACCGATCACCTGGACCTCGACTACTTCAAACAGGCCGGCATCCAGTGGTCCAGCGCCCCCGGCTGTAACGCCCGTGGCGTGGTGGATTATGTGTTGGGCAGCCTGATGACGCTGGCCGAGATCGAAGGCGCCGACCTTAACCAGCGCACCTACGGCGTGGTTGGCGCCGGTGAAGTCGGCGGGCGACTGGTCAAGGTGCTCAAGGGCCTGGGCTGGAACGTGCTGGTCTGCGACCCGCCCCGGCAGATCGCCGAAGACGGCGATTACGTCAGCCTGGCGCAGATCATCGAGCAGTGCGACGTGATCAGCCTGCACACACCGCTGACCAAGTCCGGTAACGGCTCCACCTGGCACCTGTTCGACCGCCAACGCCTTGAGCAGCTCAAGCCCGGTACCTGGCTGATCAACGCCAGCCGTGGCCCGGTGGTCGACAATGCCGCCCTGCGCGAGGTGCTGCTGGACCGCGAAGACCTGCAAGCGGTGCTGGATGTGTGGGAGGGCGAGCCGCAGGTGGACGTCGACCTGGCTGACCTGTGCGTATTGGCCACGCCGCATATCGCCGGCTACAGCCTGGACGGCAAGCAGCGCGGCACGGCGCAGATCTATCAGGCGTTCTGCGCGCACCTGGGGCAGGAGCCGAGCATTCAATTGCGTGATTTGCTGCCACCGCCGTGGTTGGCCGAGGTGCAGCTGAATGCGTCTACCGACCCGGCCTGGGCGCTGGCGACGCTGTGCCGCAGCGTGTACGACCCGCGTCGTGATGATGCGGATTTCCGCCGCAGCCTGGTAGGAACGGTGGACGAGCAGCGCAAGGCGTTTGACCTGCTGCGCAAGCACTACCCCGAGCGCCGCGAGATCGATGGTTTGAAGGTGCGCGTCCTGGGTGAGTCGGCTGTGTTGTCGAACATCGTGTCCGCGTTGGGCGCCGAAGCGGTTTAGAGACCAATAAAAAACCCGGCCACCAGGGCCGGGTTTGAAAGAGCGTGGGCGCTTCAGCCTTGCTGGGCAGGCTTGACCAGTCGCTGTTCCAGTTCGCTGCACGCTTGCTGGATCATCTCTTCGGTGATCTGCACTTCGCGGCCTTGGGCGTCAATGTACGAGCAAGGCAACTGCTGCGGCTGGCGGATCACTTCAATCTTGGCATCGCTGCTGTTCTGCAAGGTCATGGCCTGTCTCCTCATCAGGTTGTGTACCTACTCTAAAGCCCGCGCGTGACCAGGCTGTTACAACTCCCTGCCAGGTCAGCGGTTCGAACACTCAGTCCACCAGAAACCAATACAAATTTCCAGCCAGGGGTTAGACCGATAGCCTCTAGGGATCAGCATCGGCGGGCATAATTAACCTGACTCATTGCTATTCGCCCAAGTTCCCCCCATGTAGGTGTACAGACTTCTCATTGGTGATGCTCTCCATGTTCTCAGTCCGTCAACGCCGTGCCATTCGCCTGGCCAGTCGATTCATCGCCCCTTACCGCTGGCAGGCGCTTGGCGCCCTGTTGGCGCTGATCGTCACGGCCGGCATCACCTTGTCCATGGGGCAGGGCATCCGCCTGCTGGTGGACCAGGGGTTCATGACCCAGTCGCCGCACTTGCTCAACCAGTCCATCGGGCTGTTCATGATCTTGGTGCTGGGCCTGGCGGTCGGCACCTTTGCGCGGTTCTACCTGGTGTCGTGGATCGGCGAGCGAGTGGTCGCGGATATCCGCCGGCAGGTGTTCAACCACCTGATCTACCTGCATCCGGGCTTTTATGAGAACAATCGCAGTTCGGAAATCCAGTCACGCTTGACCACTGACACTACGCTGCTGCAATCGGTGATCGGTTCGTCGCTGTCGTTGTTCCTGCGCAATGCCTTGATGGTCATCGGTGGCATCGTGCTGCTGTTCGTCACCAATCCCAAGCTCACCAGCATCGTGGTGGTGGCGCTGCCGCTGGTGCTGGCGCCGATCCTGATCTTCGGCCGGCGCGTGCGCAGCTTGTCGCGCCAGAGCCAGGACCGCATCGCCGATGTGGGCAGCTATGTGTCAGAAACCCTCGGCCAGATCAAGACCGTGCAGGCCTACAACCACCAGGTGCAGGACGAACAGCGCTTCGCCGTCACCGTGGAAGGTGCCTTCACCACCGCACGCAAGCGCATCACCCAGCGTGCGTGGCTGATTACCCTGGTGATCATGCTGGTGCTCGGCGCCGTGGGCGTGATGCTGTGGGTCGGCGGCATGGACGTGATCAGTGGGCGTATTTCCGGCGGCGAGCTGGCGGCGTTTGTGTTCTACAGCCTGATTGTCGGCAGCGCGGTCGGCACCCTCAGCGAGGTGCTTGGCGAGCTGCAACGTGCCGCCGGTGCCGCCGAGCGCATTGGCGAGTTGTTGCAGTCGAGCAACGAAATCCAGGCGCCGGTCGCCGGCACTGTCCAGTTGCCGGCGCGGGTCAGCGGGCGCATGGAGCTGCAGGACCTGCGCTTTTCCTATCCTTCACGGCCGGACAGCTATGCCATCGACGGCCTGAACCTGACCATCAACCCTGGCGAAACCCTGGCGTTGGTCGGCCCTTCCGGTGCGGGCAAATCGACGATCTTCGACTTGCTGCTGCGCTTCTACGACCCCCAGCAAGGCCGGATCCTCATTGAAGGCCACCCGCTGACCGAACTCGACCCCATGGACCTGCGCCGCCACTTCGCCCTAGTGTCCCAGAGCCCGGCGCTGTTCTATGGCAGCGTTGAAGAGAACATCCGCTACGGCAACCCGACGGCCACCCAGGAACAGGTCGAAGCAGCGGCGCGCATTGCCCACGCCCACGATTTCATCCTGCAAATGCCCGACGGTTACCAGACCCACCTGGGCGACGGCGGCATGGGCCTCTCTGGTGGACAACGCCAGCGCTTGGCCATCGCACGGGCGTTGCTGGTGGACGCGCCGATCCTGCTGCTGGACGAAGCCACCAGCGCCCTGGATGCGCAGAGTGAACACCTGATCCAGCAAGCGCTGCCGCAATTGATGCAGGGGCGCACTACGCTAGTGATCGCCCATCGACTGGCCACGGTGAAGAACGCCGACCGGATTGCCGTGATGGACCAGGGCAAGCTGGTGGCGGTGGGGACACATCAGCAGTTGATTGCGAGCAATGCGTTGTATGCAAGGTTGGCGGCGTTGCAGTTCAGTGACGGGGCCGAGGTCGGAAAAAGCGAACGTTAACGCGGCCTATGTGGTGAACAAGCTTGTTGTGGCGAGCGGGCTTGCCCCGCGTTGGGCTGCGTAGCAGCCCCAAAACGTCACACTGCGTGGCCTGGATTGGGAGCGCTTCGCACTCCAACGCGGGGCAAGCCCGCTCGCCACAAATGTCAGCTTGGCCCTCAGGCCATGACCTCACTGGTCATCAAAATATCGCTCATGCCAATCCACCAACGGCTGCGGTGAATTGAGCTTCTGCCCGTAGATCACCGAATAAGACAGCACGTTCTGCACATACTGGCGGGTTTCGTCGAACGGAATGCTCTCCACCCACACATCGAAGCTCAGGTGGTCGGCGCCGCGCAACCATTGGCGCACACGGCCGGGGCCGGCGTTATACGCGGCGGAGGCGAGTACGCGGTTGCCGTTGAACTGGCTGTGCACCTGGCTCAGGTAGGCGGCGCCGAGCTGGATGTTTTTGTCCGGGTCCAGCACCTGGGCCGGGGAGGCCAGGGGGATGCTGAACTTGCGTGCGGTTTCCTTGGCGGTGCCGGGCATCAGTTGCATCAGGCCGCTGGCGCCGACGCCGGAGCGCGCGTCGTCCATGAAGGCGCTTTCCTGGCGGGTGATCGCGAACACCCAGCTCGAATGCAAGCCGCGCACCTTGGCTTCACGCACCAGGGTATCGCGGTGGGCCATCGGGAAACGGATGTCCAGATCGTCCCAGTATTGCGCCTGGCTGATGGTACGGATGGCTGGGAAGTACCACTTCATGTCGTAGGCCAGCTTGGCCTGGGCGACCATTTCGTCGCGGTTGAAGTGACGGCTGACGTGGTACCACTCGCGGCGGCCATCGACCACCTGGCCGCGTGCATAGAACTCCAGGGCGCGGCGCACGCCCGGGGTATTGCGCACTTTGTTGACCAGCGCCTGGCTCATCAGCAGGGGTTTGTTCTTCAACTGGTACGGGGCCTTGGAGCGATCGGCGGCAAGGAAACCGTAGAAGTCACGCTCCTGCGCCAGGTGCTTGTACAAGACCAGCGCTTGCGGGTTCTTCGGCTCGGCCAGTTCCAGGCTGCGGGCCTGCCAGTAGCGCCAGCGGTTGGTGATGGCCAGGTCTTGTGGCAGTTTGCGGGTCAACTGGTAGGCATCTTCCCAGCGGGCCAGGCGCAGCAGCAGGCGCAGGCGCCACTCGGACACGGTGTTGTCGCGCAACTCGGGATCGTACTTGGTCATCACCTCAAGGGCGCGCGGGTCATAGCGCTTGGCCAGGGTGAGGCCGATTTCCCGGGCGATCGACACTTTTTCGTCACGGGAGAAGTGCATGCTGCTGGCGTAGCCGTCGAGCAGGGCCATGGCCTTGTCCGGATCCTGGCGTGCCAGGCGCCGCAGGCCCAGGCCTACGGCGTCGGACATGGCCTCGGTGGCCGGCAGGAAGCGCGAGGGGTCGCTGAGCATGTCCGGCTTTTGCGCCACGTCCACCATCAGGCGGCCTTGCGGGCCCAGCGTGCGCAGGGTTTTTACCAGGCTGTTGGCCAGCGCGTAGTTGCGCGCTTCGGCGGCGAGTTTGGCACGGTCCCAGATCTTCTGTTCGGTGAGTTGGCCGTCAGCCGCCCATTGGCCAAAGGTGACATCGCAGGCAGCCGGTTGGGACTTGCCTGTCATCCAGAGTTTTTCGGCGGTCTTGTAGCCCTCGGCCTTCAGATTATGGGTGAGCTGGTACTGGCCGTGCAGGCAGTCCAGTTCGACGAAATTGAGCTTGGCATCGTAGTACTTTTCAAAGGTCTGCCAGTCGCCGCGTTCGGCCAGCCAGCGCAACCAGCGCAGTTTCATCCAGTTGGCCTGGGGCAGGTCGCCGTTTTTGGCGAGGAACTGCTCGATTTCCTGGTTGCTCGCGGTTTTCAGGCGGGCGGTCAGTTCGTCGTAGGCCAGATAGGGTGTCAACGGGTAGTCGGCCAGGGCCTGGCTGTATTGCATGTACGGCCCGGTATCGCCCTTGGCCAGGGCGCGTTTGGCTTCATCGTAGTATTGACGTTGGGTGGTGAGGTCCACGGCCTGGGCGGATTGAACGGCGGTGGCGGAAAGAAGCAGACAAGATAAAAAGCTGAAAAGGCGACTGCGCATGAGACGTCCGTGCAGAGGAATCTGGACAAGTGCCGGCATCGCCGACACTGATTGCCCCTAGCTTAGCCTTTTGCCTGACGCCGGTGAAAGCTTTGACGGCCGCTTCGTTCAAGTTCCTCGGAAATGTCTCTCAGAGTATGTCGACTGAGAAAATCCCGGCCGCCTCAGCCCCTAACTCAGGTAGAATGCGCGCCCAGTTTTTGGAGAAGCGTATGACCCTGCTCAAATTCAGCGATGTGTCCCTTGCTTTCGGCGCCATGCCGTTGTTGGACAAGGTGTCCTGGCAGATCGCCCGTGGTGAGCGGGTGTGCATCATCGGCCGCAACGGCACCGGCAAATCCAGCATGATGAAGCTGGTCAAGGGCGACCAGAAGCCCGATGACGGCTCCGTATGGCGCGCGCCGGGCCTCAAGATCGGCGAATTGCCGCAAGAATTGCCGGTGGCCGACGGACGGACAGTGTTCGACGTGGTTGCCGAAGGCCTCGACGGCGTTGGCGCACTGCTCGCCGAATACCATCACCTGGCACAGAACTGTGTCACCGAAGATGACCTGAACAAGCTGATGCACGTCCAGCAAGACCTGGAAGCTCGTGATGGCTGGCGCTTGCAGCAGTTGGTCGACAGTACCCTGAGTCGCCTGCAACTGCCGGCGGACAAGACCCTCGCCGAGTTGTCCGGCGGCTGGCGTCGTCGCGTGCTGCTGGCCCAGGCGTTGGTGTCCGAGCCGGACCTGCTGCTGCTCGACGAACCGACCAACCACTTGGACATCGGCGCGATTGCCTGGCTGGAAGAAGCCCTCAAGGAATTCCAGGGCGCCGTGCTGTTCATCACGCACGACCGTTCCTTCCTGCAGAACCTGGCAACGCGCATCCTGGAACTGGACCGTGGCGGCCTGATCGACTGGAACGGCGACTACGCCAGCTTCCTGGTGCACAAGGAAGCCGCGCTGGCCGCCGAAGAAACCGCCAACGCGCTGTTCGACAAGAAACTGGCCCAGGAAGAAGTCTGGATCCGCCAGGGTATCAAGGCCCGTCGCACCCGTAACGAAGGCCGCGTACGCGCCCTGAAAGCCCTGCGTGTTGAGCGCAGCGAGCGTCGCGAGCGTACCGGCAAGGCGAATATCCAGCTGGACACCGCCGACAAGTCGGGCAAACAGGTGATGGTGCTGGAGAACGTCAGCTTCCATCACCCGGATGGCCCGTTCCTGATCAAGGACTTTTCCATGGTCCTGCAGCGCGGCGACCGTATCGGCCTGCTGGGCGCCAACGGTACTGGCAAGACCACCTTGCTCAAGCTGATGCTCAACGGCTTGCAGCCGACCAGCGGTAAAGTGGAGGAGGGCACGCGGATCGACGTGGCCTACTTCGACCAGTTGCGCCATCAGTTGGACCTGGAAAAGACCGTAATCGACAACGTCGCTGAAGGCCGCGACTTTATCGATATCGACGGCCAGAGCCGTCACGTGCTCAGCTACTTGGGCGACTTCCTGTTCAGCCCGCAGCGTGCGCGTACCCCGGTGAAAGCCTTGTCCGGTGGTGAGCGTGCGCGCCTGCTGCTGGCCAAACTGTTCAGCAAGCCGGCCAACCTGCTGGTCCTCGACGAACCGACCAACGACCTCGACGTGGAAACCCTCGAGCTGTTGGAAGAAGTGCTGCTGACCTTCAACGGCACCGTGCTGATGGTAAGCCACGACCGGGCATTCCTCGACAACGTGGTCACCAGCACCTTGGTCTTCGAAGGTGAGGGCAAGGTGCGTGAATACGTGGGTGGTTACCAGGACTGGTTGCGCCAGGGCGGTTCCCCGCGTTTGCTGGGCGTGACCGAGAGCAAGTCCGGTAAGGCCGACTTGACCTCCGCCGTGGTGGCTCCGGTGGTTGCTGCTGCACCGGCGCAGGACGCCGCGCCGGCGGCCAAGAAGAAACTCAGCTACAAGCTGCAGCGGGAGCTGGAGGCCTTGCCGGGTGATATCGACGCCAAGGAACAGCAGATTGCCGCGGTAGAAGCGCAAATGGCTGACGCGGGGTTCTACCTGCGTCCGGCGGCGGAAACGGCCAAGGTCATCGCTTCCCTGGAGAAACTGAACCAGGAGCTGGAAGTGTTGGTTGAGCGTTGGGCTGAGTTGGATGCCTGAGTGATCTCAGCGCATTAAAAAAGCCCGGCGTTCATTCGTATGAACGCCGGGCTTTTTATATCGGTCTTAAGGGGCTTTTACCAGCTTGACGGCCAGCACATCGCACGGCGCGCCATGCAGGACGTCATTGGCGGTGGAGCCCAGCAACAGCGCCAAACCATGACGGCCATGGCTACCGACCACGATCAGGTCACAACCCTTTTCTTTGGCCAGGTGGTGGATTTCCTGGCGCGGTTGGCCGTAGGTCAGGTGGCAGTCTTCCTTTTTCAGGTGCGGGTACTTGAGAATCAAACGGTCCAGACGCTCTTTGGCCTGGTCGAATTGTTGTTGCTGCAACTGGGAAAGGTCCATCGGCACGTCACCGCCAAAGGCCATGGCCATGGGCTCGACGATGTGCACCAGTGACAGTACGGCACCATTGGCCAATGCAGATTCCTGCGCGCGCTTGATCACTGGATCGCACTCTTCGGTCAGATCGACAGCGACCAGAATATGTTGGTAGGGCATGAGGCGTTCCTCCAGGGGGACTGCAATAGATTCAGTATGGCTGCTTTCAAGCGGATAGGGTTGCGTCAGATCAAATCCGCTCATCTGTAAATTCGGGAGTACACATATGACGGTCTGGATAGTGGTGTCAATCCTTGTGGTGCTGCTGAGCCCCCTGGCATGGTTGCGCCCGTCGCGCCACCAGAGCGGGCGCATGGCCCTGCGCATGGAGGCGCGCCGCATCGGCCTGGCCATGCAACTGGCGCCCCAGGAGTGGCCGCACTGGCTCAAGCAGGAGCCGCCGAGCCCTTGCGCGCAGTACTGCCGGCCACGGCGCGGCAGTACGCCGGCGATCTGGTGTTATTGGCAGTTGGAGCCAAGTGTGTGGGTCAATCAGTGGCGTGAAGTGTGCGTCGATGAAAAGTTGTTGCCGCATTTTGCGACGCTGCCGGACAACGTCTACAAGATCGAAGCCGACAAGCAGATGATCGCCCTGTATTGGGGCGAGAAGGGCGAGGCGAGCGTGTTGAAGGATATCGATGCGCTGCTCAAGGCGTTGGCCTGAATTGCAGGCAATAAAAAGCCCGACAATCATCATCGGGCTGGAGTTGGCCAGGCAGGCCGGTAAATCTTTGGTTGCGGCTAGCCTAGCCGCATATCCCATTCTGTACAGTCTTTTCCCACATCTTTTCTATTATTGATTTCGTGAATATTTGAATATTGGCGAGGCGCACGTATGGGGGCGGGGTTCTGAACTGACTGGAAAGTCGCGTTTTTCCTAGTCTTTGGAGCGATTGACAATTGCCCGGAATTGGATGAAGGTGGCGTACCCAAATCAAACGGGCGTATGAATTGAGCGTTTGTCTGTCAGACGACTCATACAGAATCCCGACTATCGCATTGGCGGGTGTGCCTGGCGGATTGGCGTGAACATTGAAGATTTCATCAATGTCCAACCCATAGGCCAGCGTCCAATGTGTACTGTTCAGCTTCCATATCGTGGAGATCAGTTGATGATTTACGAAGGTAAAGCCATCACGGTTAAGGCTCTTGAAAGTGGCATCGTCGAACTGAAATTCGACCTCAAGGGTGAGTCCGTCAACAAGTTCAACCGTCTAACCCTGAATGAATTGCGTCAGGCCGTAGACACCATCAAAGCAGATGCTTCGGTCAAGGGCGTGATCGTTTCCAGCGGCAAGGACGTGTTCATCGTCGGCGCTGACATCACCGAATTCGTCGACAACTTCAAGCTGCCCGATGCCGAGCTGGTGGCTGGCAACCTCGAAGCCAACAAGATTTTCAGCGATTTCGAAGACCTCAACGTACCGACTGTCGCTGCCATCAACGGCATCGCGTTGGGCGGCGGCCTGGAAATGTGCCTGGCGGCAGACTTCCGCGTCATGTCCGCCACTGCCAAGATCGGCCTGCCCGAAGTCAAGCTGGGCATCTACCCAGGTTTTGGCGGCACCGTACGTTTGCCGCGCCTGATCGGTGCCGACAATGCCATCGAGTGGATCGCCGCCGGTAAGGAAAACAAGGCTGAAGACGCCCTGAAAGTCGGTGCCGTCGACGCAGTTGTCGCTCCGGACAAGCTGGCCGAAGCCGCACTGAACCTGATCAAGGGTGCCATCAGCGGCGAGTTTGACTACAAGGCCAAGCGTCAGCCGAAACTGGAAAAACTCAAGCTCAACGCCATCGAACAGATGATGTCGTTCGAAACCGCCAAGGGTTTCGTGGCTGGCCAGGCCGGCCCGAACTACCCAGCGCCGGTTGAAGCGATCAAGACCATCCAGAAAGCCGCGAACTTCGGGCGCGACAAGGCCCTGGAAGTGGAAGCGGCGGGCTTCGTCAAACTAGCGAAAACCTCGGCGGCCCAGAGCCTGATCGGCCTGTTCCTGAACGATCAGGAGCTGAAGAAAAAGGCCAAGGCCTACGACGAAATTGCCCGCGACGTGAAACAGGCTGCCGTACTCGGCGCCGGTATCATGGGCGGCGGTATCGCCTATCAGTCGGCGTCCAAAGGCACGCCGATCTTGATGAAAGACATCAACGAGCACGGCATCGAGCAGGGTCTGGCCGAAGCCGCGAAACTGCTGGTGGGCCGCGTTGATAAAGGCCGTATGACCGCAGCGAAAATGGCTGAAGTGCTTAACGGCATTCGTCCGACGCTGTCCTACGGCGATTTCGGCCATGTCGACCTGGTGGTCGAAGCGGTTGTCGAGAACCCGAAGGTCAAGCAAGCGGTCTTGGCTGAAGTGGAAGCCCAGGTCAAAGACGACACTATCCTGGCGTCCAACACCTCGACCATTTCCATCTCGCTGCTGGCCAAGGCCCTCAAGCGTCCGGAAAACTTCGTCGGCATGCACTTCTTCAACCCGGTGCACATGATGCCGCTGGTGGAAGTCATCCGTGGCGAGAAGTCCAGCGAGCTGGCGGTTGCCACCACCGTTGCCTACGCCAAGAAAATGGGCAAGAACCCGATCGTGGTCAATGACTGCCCGGGCTTCCTGGTCAACCGCGTACTGTTCCCATACTTCGGCGGTTTCGCCAAGCTGGTCAGCGCCGGCGTGGACTTCGTGCGTATCGACAAGGTCATGGAAAAATTCGGCTGGCCCATGGGCCCGGCGTACCTGATGGACGTGGTTGGTATCGACACCGGCCACCACGGTCGCGACGTAATGGCTGAAGGCTTCCCGGACCGCATGAAAGACGACCGCCGCTCGGCGATCGACGCGCTGTACGAGGCCAAGCGCCTGGGCCAGAAGAACGGCAAGGGCTTCTACGCCTACGAGGCGGACAAGAAGGGCAAGCAGAAGAAAGTCGCCGACCCGTCGGTGCACGAAGTGCTGGCTCCGGTCATCTACGAGCAGCGTGAGGTGTCCGACGAGGACATCATCAACTGGATGATGATCGCCCTGTGCCTGGAAACCGTGCGCTGCCTGGAAGACGGCATCGTTGAAACCGCCGCCGAAGCCGACATGGGCCTGGTGTACGGTATTGGTTTCCCTCCATTCCGTGGTGGTGCACTGCGTTACATCGATTCGATCGGTGTGGCTGAGTTCGTTGCCCTGGCTGACAAATACGCTGATCTGGGCCCGCTGTACCACCCGACCGCGAAGCTGCGTGAAATGGCCAAAAATGGCCAGAGCTTCTTCGGTTAAGCGCCCAGACGACTAGAGCGAGAATATTTATGAGCTTGAATCCAAGAGACGTGGTGATTGTCGACTTCGGTCGCACACCGATGGGCCGCTCCAAGGGCGGCATGCACCGCAACACCCGTGCCGAAGACATGTCGGCGCACCTGATCAGCAAGCTGCTGGAACGCAACGTCAAGGTCGACCCGAACGAAGTCGAGGACGTGATCTGGGGTTGCGTCAACCAGACCCTGGAGCAGGGCTGGAACATCGCGCGCATGGCGTCGTTGATGACCCAGATCCCGCATACTGCTGCCGGCCAGACCGTCAGCCGCCTGTGCGGTTCGTCGATGAGCGCGCTGCACACCGCCGCCCAGGCGATCATGACCGGCAACGGTGATGTGTTCGTGGTCGGTGGCGTGGAGCACATGGGCCACGTCAGCATGATGCACGGCGTCGACCCTAACCCGCACATGTCGCTGTACGCGGCAAAAGCCTCGGGCATGATGGGCCTGACCGCGGAAATGCTCGGCAAAATGCACGGCATTACCCGTGAAGCCCAGGACGCGTTCGGCCTGCGTTCCCACCAGTTGGCTCACAAGGCGACCGTGGAAGGCAAGTTCAAGGATGAAATCATCCCGATGAACGGCTACGATGAGAACGGTTTCCTGAAACTGTTCGACTACGACGAAACCATTCGTCCGGACACCACCCTGGAAAGCCTGGCGGCGCTCAAGCCTGCTTTCAATCCAAAGGGCGGCACCGTGACAGCCGGTACGTCGTCGCAAATCACCGACGGTGCCTCGTGCATGATCGTGATGTCGGCGCAGCGTGCCCAGGACCTGGGTATCCAGCCGCTGGCCGTGATTCGTTCGATGGCAGTGGCGGGTGTGGACCCGGCGATCATGGGCTATGGTCCAGTACCGGCCACACAAAAAGCCTTGAAGCGCGCGGGCTTGACCATCAACGACATCGACTTCTTCGAGCTCAACGAAGCTTTCGCCGCACAGGCCCTGCCGGTGCTGAAAGATTTGAAAGTACTCGACAAGATGAATGAGAAGGTTAACCTGCACGGCGGCGCGATTGCCCTGGGCCACCCATTCGGTTGCTCCGGTGCGCGGATTTCTGGCACTTTGCTTAACGTGATGAAGCAAAATGGCGGCAACCTTGGGGTTGCAACCATGTGCATTGGTCTCGGCCAAGGCATTTCCACCGTCTTCGAACGCGTTTAAGCGTTGGGTTGACGGAAGCCGGGGCCCAGTGCCCCGGTTTTTGTTTTTTGGAATTTTTAATATTTTTTTTCAACAAATTTTGTAAGAGGGCCAGAGCATGAAAGTCGAACCAGGGCTCTACCAGCATTATAAAGGTCCGCAGTACCGTGTTTTCAGTGTGGCGCGGCACTCCGAGACCGAAGAAGAAGTGGTGTTCTACCAAGCTCTGTATGGCGATTACGGCTTTTGGGTGCGCCCATTGAGCATGTTTCTGGAGACCGTCGAAGTTGACGGCGAGCAGGTCCCGCGCTTTGCTTTGGTCCAGGCCGAACCCAGTCTTTTTTCAGGGCAATAACGGCAGGTCGCGCAGACTGCTGCGCTTGACCTCACCTTGTTGCCACTATATATAGCGTTGCCGCGACAGGCGCCAACTGCCTTTCACTTCTCGAATTCAGGAATTTTCCGATCCATGGGCAAATCGCTGGTCATTGTGGAATCCCCGGCTAAGGCCAAGACCATCAACAAGTACTTGGGCAACGAGTACGTGGTGAAGTCGAGTATCGGCCATATCCGAGACCTGCCCACCAGCGGTTCGGCTAGCGCCAGCAAGGAGCCAGCCGCCAAGCGCGGCAAGGCGGCTGCGGGCGAAGGTCCGGTGCTCACCCCTAAAGAGAAAGCGCGCAAGCAGCTGGTCTCGCGTATGGGGGTGGACCCGGATCATGGCTGGAAGGCCAAGTATGAAATCCTTCCCGGCAAGGAAAAGGTCATCGAGGAGCTGCGTCGGCTCGCCAAGGATGCTGACACCATCTATCTCGCGACGGACTTGGACCGCGAAGGGGAAGCCATTGCCTGGCACCTGCGGGAAGCCATCGGCGGTGATGACAGCCGCTACAAGCGCGTGGTGTTCAACGAAATCACCAAGAAAGCCATTCAGGAAGCCTTCTCCAAGCCAGGCGAACTGGACATCGACCGCGTCAACGCCCAGCAGGCGCGTCGCTTCCTCGACCGCGTGGTGGGTTACATGGTCTCGCCGCTGCTGTGGGCGAAGATCGCCCGTGGTCTGTCGGCCGGCCGAGTGCAATCGGTTGCGGTGAAGCTGGTGGTGGAGCGTGAGCGCGAGATCCGTGCGTTCATCCCTGAAGAGTACTGGGAAGTCCACGCTGACCTCGGCACCGCCAAGGGCGCCAATGTGCGCTTTGAAGTGGCCCGTGAGAAAGGCGAGGCCTTCAAGCCGCTGAACGAAGCCCAGGCCATGGCCGCGCTGGAAAAGCTCAAGGCTTCCAGCTACAGCATCGTCAAGCGTGAAGACAAACCGACCAGCAGCAAGCCGTCGGCACCGTTCATCACCTCGACCCTGCAACAGGCCGCGAGCAACCGCCTGGGCTTTGGTGTGAAGAAGACCATGATGATGGCCCAGCGCTTGTATGAAGCGGGCTACATCACGTATATGCGTACCGACTCCACCAACCTGTCGGTGGACGCGGTCGCCATGGCGCGTACCTATATCGAAAGCGAATTCGGCAAGAAGTACCTGCCGGAGAAGCCGAACGTCTACAGCAGCAAGGAAGGCGCACAAGAGGCTCACGAAGCGATTCGTCCTTCCGACGCCAACACCACGCCTGCCAAGCTCAGTGGCATGGAGCGCGACGCTGAGCGCCTCTACGAGCTGATCTGGCGCCAGTTCCTGGCCTGCCAGATGCTGCCGGCGCAATACCTGTCCACTACCGTGAGCGTGGGCGCTGGCGACTTCGAGCTGCGTGCCAAGGGCCGTATCCTCAAGTTTGATGGCTACACCCGCGTGATGCCGCAGATCGCCAAGCCGGGCGATGATGACGTGCTGCCAGACATGGCCCAGGGCGATACGCTGAAGCTGATCAAGCTCGACCCGTCCCAGCATTTCACCAAACCGCCGGCGCGCTACTCCGAGGCCAGCCTGGTAAAAGAGATGGAAAAACGTGGTATCGGTCGTCCTTCGACCTACGCGGCGATCATCTCCACCATTCAGGACCGTGGCTACGTGGCGCTGCACAACCGTCGTTTCTATTCGGAAAAGATGGGCGATATCGTCACCGAGCGTCTGTCCGAGAGCTTCTCCAACCTGATGGACTACGGCTTCACCGCCGGTATGGAAGAGAACCTCGATGACGTGGCCCAGGGCGAGCGCGACTGGAAAAACGTGCTGGACGAGTTCTACGGCGACTTCAAGAAGAAGCTCGAGGTGGCCGAAAGCCCTGAGAGTGGCATGCGTGCCAACCAGCCGGTGATGACCGATATTCCGTGCCAGACCTGTGGCCGCCCAATGCAGATTCGTACTGCATCCACCGGCGTGTTCCTCGGTTGTTCGGGTTACAGCCTGCCGCCGAAAGAGCGCTGCAAGGCCACCGTCAACCTGGTGCCGGGCGACGAAATCGCCGCCGATGACGAGGGCGAGTCCGAGTCGCTGGTACTGCGTGGCAAGCACCGCTGCCCGATCTGCAGTACGGCGATGGACGCCTACCTGCTTGACGAGAAACACAAGCTGCACATCTGCGGTAACAACCCGGATTGCAACGGCTACGAGATCGAAGAGGGCACCTATCGCATCAAGGGCTATGAAGGTCCGAGCCTGGAATGTGACAAGTGCGGCAGCGAGATGCAGCTCAAGACCGGCCGTTTCGGCAAGTTCTTCGGCTGTACCAATCCGACCTGCAAGAACACCCGCAAGCTGCTGAAAAGCGGTGATGCGGCGCCGCCGAAGATGGACCCGGTGAAGATGCCGGAGCTCAAGTGCGAGAAGGTCAACGACACCTACATCCTGCGTGACGGGGCTTCGGGGTTGTTCCTGGCTGCGAGCCAGTTCCCGAAAAACCGTGAGACCCGTGCACCGCTGGTGCTGGAGATCGTGCCGCACAAGGATGAGATCGATCCGAAGTACCACTTCCTGTGTGAAGCACCGAAGAAGGATCCGGATGGTCGCCCGGCCGTTATCCGCTACAGCCGCAAGACCAAGGAGCAGTATGTGCAGTCCGAAGTGGACGGCAAGCCGACCGGTTGGAAAGCGTTCTACGACGGTGGCAAGTGGAAGGTCGAAGACAAGCGTCAGGGCGCTTGATCCGGCGGATGCGCTGAAGATCCAATGTGGGAGGGGGCTTGCCCCCGATAGCAGCATATCAGTCAACATGTGTATGACTGATACTCCGCTATCGGGGGCAAGCCCCCTCCCACATTTGGGTCTGTTTGGTTCTTTAGGCCCGCATAGGCAGCGGTTTATTGCACTTGCAGTAGGTTCGGCTGATCCGTGAAACTGTTCAGCCAGCATCACGCTTATTCGTTGTGGAGATTGCCGTCATGGCCTACGAACTCTATACCCGTACCAATCAGAAAATTTACTTCGCGGGTTTGTCCCTGGAAGCCCTTGGCCGTGCCGAGGAAGGGAAGGAGATGAATGCCATCGCGCTGGTCCAGGCGGGGCGTGAAGCGGCGTTGTTCCACCTGTACGGCGCCTTGCTGGGCCTGTGCCACGAAATCGCCGGCTTTTACCGTCTGCCCCAGGCCGGCTCGCCCCGTGCTGAAATGATCATGAATCGCGAAGTGCTCGATTCGATGGCGATTCCTGAATTGGCCGAGCTGGTGGAAATGGCGCAAAGCCCCGACAGTTGGGTTGCACGCCTACTCAAGGCGCATGCCGATATGTTCCAACCGCCGCGCATTCCCCATGTGCCCAAGGGGGATGTGACTCAGCCGCTGATTGTGGCGGTTGCGGTGGAAGAGGAAGAACCCAAGCCGTTGAGCCGCGAAGAGCTGGAAGGCTGGCGCCAGGAATTGAAAAAAATGGCGTTGCGCTTTCGCGAAGGCCTCAACGAGTGCTGATCATTCTGTAGGAATTGGATAGCGACCATTCATCAAGCTGTCAAGAAACCTGTTCAGATCCTCTGCGAGGCTGGGTGGATGACTGATATAATCCCGGCCTTTCGTGGAGAACAGACTTTTATGCCGACGTCCTTTCTGGAAATTGTTGAGTTGCCTGACGGCCGAATCGAGCTGCGCCGGGCTGAGGACGAAGGTTCTCTGGTCATTCTGGATTTTTCCGAGGACGCCAAGGTGTTCCTGCAGGGCCAACACGTGGAAGTGGCTAAAGCCATGTTGAGCGTGGGTGTGCAGATGGCAGGTCGCCTGGCAGAAGGCGAACCGGAGAAAGAAGACGGGCCGCGGGTTCTTCACTGAGTTCTGTGGTGAAGGAGTCTGGGGTGGTTAGACAGGCTTCTGTGGTGAGCTAGCTTGCTTGTAGTGAGTGGACTTGTTGTGGTGAGCGGGCTTGCCCCGCGCAGGGCTGCGCAGCAGCCCTAAATAGATTGACGCAGTACATCAGGTATTCCACGGTGCTTGGTTTTGGGGCCGCTTCGCAGCCCAGCGCGGGGCAAGCCCGCTCACCACAGAAGCCCGCATGTCACAGGACTTCGGTCGATCAGCACTAGCCCAATCGAATATTCAAACTCTGGGCATCACCCGTACGAGCAGCGCTGATCAACTGCTGCTTGGCGCTGACACTCAGTGGATTCAACCAGCTCACCACTGTATGGCTGCGGCCCAGGCGAAGTGCTTCGCAGGTCAACTGTTGGGCACTTTGCGCGCCGCGTGGTTGCAGCAGCAGGATGCGCTCGCGATTGAGGCCGGCGTCCCGTAGCCAGGCCTGGGTCAGGCTGGCGGGCGGGGCGATCAGTGTCAGCCAGCGGGCGTCCTGCTCTTCGCTCAACTCGCGCAGGATGGGCGCCAGCAGGCTCAGGCAGCTCCCTGCTGCACCGCGCAACGACAATTCACTGAACGCCTCAGGCTCGGCGCTCCAGGGCGCTTCGATCGTTTCCTTGAGGATGGGCGCAAGGGGTTGGGCCATGAAGGCCTCGAACAGCGACAGTTGTGTGTGTTGTGGGGTGTGGACGAGCTGCATGATGCCTCCTTTAGCGGCGAATGACGCCGACGCTCAGGCCTTCGATCACCAGGTCCTGGTCTTTCAGGTTCACTTCAATCGGGGCGAACTCAGGGTTCTCGGCCAGGAGCCAAACCTTGCTGCCTTCGCGCTTGAAGCGTTTGACGGTGACTTCATCGCCTATACGGGCGACGACGATCTGGCCATTACGGGCTTCGCGGGTGGTGTGGACGGCCAACAGGTCGCCGTCGAAGATGCCCACGTCCTTCATGCTCATGCCATGGACCCGCAACAGGTAGTCGGCGCGAGGGTGGAAGAAGGTAGGGTTGATGTTGCAGGACTCCTCGACGTGCTGCTGCGCCAGGATCGGCGCACCGGCGGCGACGCGGCCGATGATCGGCAGGGTCGATTCGTCGGCCTTGGCCTCGAAGCCAGGGATGCGAATACCGCGTGAGGCACCGGGGGTCATCTCGATCGCGCCTTTGCGAGCGAGGGCCTTGAGGTGTTCCTCGGCGGCGTTGGGGGACTTGAACCCCAGTTCCAGCGCAATCTCTGCTCGTGTCGGCGGGTAGCCGTTGTCATCGAGGCAGCGCTTGATAAAAGCCAGAATCTCAGCTTGGCGTGGCGTCAGTTTTAGCATGTTGATCGCTCTGTCTTTTTATACAGTGACTGGGATTATATACAGTGAACTGCGCTTGGCAATCATCCTTTTCCAGCCCTCCGCTGGACGGTCATCCCTGAGACTTCCCACAGGCCCGAGATAGCGCTGCCTACAGATCAATAGAGATGTGATTAAATAGCGATGAAATACATGACTGCCCGGCCGGAAAGCGAACTCGCAGGCTTGACAAGACACACCCTGAAACGTATGTTTCAAACAAGTGTTTGTCAGGCGGAGTAGCCATGGCCCAGTCGGAAACCGTTGAACGCATTCTCGATGCTGCCGAGCAATTGTTCGCGGAAAAAGGATTTGCTGAAACTTCATTGCGGCTGATCACCAGCAAGGCTGGCGTCAACCTCGCTGCAGTGAACTATCACTTCGGCTCGAAAAAGGCCCTGATCCAGGCGGTGTTTTCGCGTTTCCTGGGGCCGTTCTGCGCCAGTCTCGACCGTGAGCTCGAGCGTCGCCAGGGCAAGGCTGACCACAAGCCGACACTCGAAGAGCTGCTGGAAATCCTCGTTGAGCAAGCGCTGGTGGTTCAACCGCGCAGCGGCAACGACCTGTCCATCTTCATGCGCCTGCTCGGCCTGGCGTTCAGCCAGAGCCAGGGTCACCTGCGGCGTTACCTGGAAGACATGTACGGGAAGGTATTTCGTCGCTATATGTTGCTGGTCAACGAGGCTGCCCCGCGTATTCCGCCCATCGAGCTGTTCTGGCGCGTGCACTTCATGCTCGGTGCGGCGGCGTTCAGCATGTCCGGGATCAAGGCGCTGCGGGCCATTGCCGAGACCGATTTCGGCGTCAACACCTCTATTGAGCAGGTGATGCGCCTGATGGTGCCATTCCTGGCTGCCGGCATGCGTGCCGAAACCGGTGTGACCGACCCGACGATGGCGGCCGCCCAATTGCGCCCGCGCAGCAAATCCGCGCCAACCCCCGCCAAGGTTTGACCCTGCCGGGTGTGCGCAGCCGCTTGCATCCGCTAAGCTAGCGGCCCATGCCGAATTCAGCTATTTACTCGCAACCTGTTGTGCTCACTGTGCCTGGTGGGTGCAATGGGTTGTGCGCGTTATATAAGGAAGATTTATGACTGCTGCCCTGCAAGGTTCATTGATGGTCGACGTTGCCGGCACTTGGCTCACGGCCGAGGACCGCCATCTGCTGCGCCAGCCTGAGGTGGGCGGCCTGATCATTTTTGCACGCAACATCGAGCACCCGCGCCAGGTGCGCGAGTTGAGTGCGGCGATTCGTGCAGTGCGCCCGGACCTGCTACTGGCGGTCGACCAGGAAGGCGGCCGCGTACAACGCCTGCGTCAGGGCTTTGTGCGCCTGCCGGCCATGCGTGCCTTGGCGGATAACCCGAATGCGGAATACCTGGCCGAGCAGTGCGGCTGGATCATGGCCACCGAAGTACTGGCCGTGGGTCTGGACCTGAGCTTCGCCCCAGTGCTGGACCTGGATTACCAGCGCAGCGCTGTGGTCGGCACCCGTTCCTTCGAGGGCGAACCGGAGCGCGCCGCCGTGCTGGCGGGTGCATTCATCCGTGGCATGAACAGCGCCGGTATGGCCGCCACCGGTAAGCACTTCCCCGGTCACGGTTGGGCCGAGGCCGATTCCCATGTCGCCATTCCCAATGATGAGCGTAGCCTGGAACAGATTCGCGCCAATGACTTGGTGCCTTTCGCACGCCTGAGTCAGCAACTGGCGGCTGTCATGCCCGCGCACGTCATCTACCCGCAAGTCGACACCCAGCCAGCCGGCTTCTCGCGCCGCTGGTTGCAAGACATCCTGCGCGGTGAGTTGCAGTTCGATGGAGTGATTTTCAGCGATGACCTGTCCATGGCAGGTGCCCATGTGGTGGGCGATGCCGCCAGCCGCATCGAAGCGGCGCTGACAGCTGGTTGCGACATGGGACTGGTCTGCAACGATCGCGCAGCTGCCGAATTGGCGTTGAGCGCCGCCCAGCGGATGAACGTCAAGCCTTCGGCGCGCATCGCACGCATGCGCGGCCAGACGGTCGCCTCGACTGAGTACAAACAGGATCCGCGTTGGTTGGCGGCGCTGACTGCGTTGCGGGATGCTCAGCTGATCGGCTGAACACTGCGTCGAGCCCATCGGGGGCAAGCCCCCTCCCACATTTTGATCTGTGAACCTGGTCAAGTGTGGGAGGGGGCTTGCCCCCGATGGCGATGTTACCGTCAACGCTTCTCTTGCTTATGCGGCAACGGCGCAAACAGCGCTTCGATATCCTCGTTGCCCAATTGCCAATCCCCGGTCGTACGGCCATCCAGCACACCTGCCGCCAGGTCGGACTTTTCCTTTTGCAGGTGCTGGATTTTCTCCTCCACCGTGCCGCGGGCAATCATCTTGTAGACAAACACCGGCTTCTCTTGACCGATGCGATACGCACGGTCAGTCGCCTGGTTCTCCGTCGCCGGGTTCCACCAGGGGTCATAGTGGATCACCGTGTCGGCTTCGGTCAGGTTCAAGCCCACACCACCGGCCTTCAGGCTGATCAGGAAAATCTGCAGCTTGCCGCTCTGGAAGTCCTTCACCGGCGTGCGCCGATCCCGCGTCTGGCCGGTCAACAAGGCGTAGGCAACACCGCGCTGTTTCAGCTCGGCTTCGATCAGGCTCAACATCGAGGTGAACTGGGAAAACAGCAGGATCCGTCGACCTTCCTCAAATAACTCCTCAAGCATTTCCATCAAGCTATCGAGCTTGCCTGAACTGCTGCCACGGGCGGGCAGGGTGGCGTCGTTGACCAGGCGCAAGTCGCAGCACACCTGGCGCAACTTCAGCAGCGCCTCAAGAATGATGATCTGGCTGCGTGCCACGCCCTTGCGGGTGATCTCGTCGCGCACCTTCTTGTCCATGGCCAGGCGCATGGTTTCGTACACGTCGCGCTGGGCCTCGTTGAGGTCGACCCAATGGATGATCTCGGTCTTGGGCGGCAGCTCCGTAGCCACTTGTTCCTTGGTGCGGCGCAGCAGGAAGGGTTTGATCCGGCCGTTGAGGTGCTGCAGTCGTACGTCGCTGGCGCGCTTTTCGATGGGTACGCGGTAGTCGCGGTTGAAGCTTTTTACGTCACCCAGCCAGCCCGGCAGCAGGAAGTGGAACAACGACCACAGCTCACCCAGGTGGTTTTCCAGCGGCGTACCGCTCAGGCACAGGCGCTGCCGCGCATTCAGTTCGCGTGCCGCCTGGGCCGCCTTGCTGGACGGGTTTTTGATGTACTGGGCTTCATCGAGGATCAGCACATGCAGGGGCAGCGCCTTGAGCTGTTCGATGTCCTTGGGCAGCAAGGCGTAGGTGGTCAGCAGCAGGTCGTAGTCCTGCAGGTTCGCAAAATGTTTCTTGCGAGCTGCGCCGTACAGCGCCAACACCTTGAGTTGCGGCGTGAAGTGCGCTGCTTCATCCAGCCAATTGGGGATCAGACTGGTGGGCATCACCACCATGCAGGGGCGATCCAGGCGCCCGGCGTTCTTTTCACTGAGAATATGCGCCAGGGTCTGTAGGGTCTTGCCCAGGCCCATGTCATCCGCAAGTATCCCGCCCACATCAAGCTGGCGCAGCGACTGCATCCAGCTCAAGCCTTCCAGTTGGTACGGACGCAGGGTCGCGTTCAGCCCTTCGGGCGCCACGCAGGTGAAGTCCTTGATGTCCCGCAGGCGTTGGGCGAAGTTGCGGATTTTTTCGCCACCTTCCCATTGCAGCGGCAGGTCTTCCAGCGGGTTAAGGCGAATCGCATCGGCCTTGGCCAGGCGCAGCGTGGTGGCGCCGGCTTCCTGTAGATAAAACTCACCGAGGGTGGCCAGCACCGGTTTCAGTCGGCCATAAGGCAGCGCCACTTGTATCGGGCCGTGGCCATTGGGCAGGCCAGGGATATTCACCAGGATCAGCTCATCATCGCGGCGCCGCGCCAGCTTCTCCGGGTTGAGGATCTCGGTGTGGGAGCGCATCAGATTCAACAGGATCGGCAACAGGCTCAGGCGCTCGCCGTTGACGATGATCCCCAGCTCCAGGTCGAACCAGTCGCGCTCCGGCCCTTCATCAACCGTGGCATACCAGTCATCGACGGCGCTCAGGTCGAAGCCGAAATCATCATCGATCAGCAGCTCCCAGCCCTCGGCCCGCAAGGTCGGCGTGGCATTGAGGGTGAAGGTCAGCCAGGCACTGTCATTGACCATCTCGAACAACTCGCCGGCGCTTTCCGGCAGGGCCTTGCTCTGGCGCGTGGCGATCTTGAAACCCAGCAGGCGCAGTTGCTCGCGGTACGGCTGTTCCAGCTCGGGATGGCGCTTGATGCGCAGGCTCTGGGTGTCCTGGCGCACGATGATGTCGGCGTTTTTCTGCCCGCTGACATAGTTGCCCAAATAATTGAACGACAGCGCCGCCCGATGCTGGATATAGCGCTGCATCTTGCCGTTGCGTGGTTCGAACGCGCTGAACTCAACACTGGCCATCCACAGGCGCGGCACCGGCACCACATCCTCCATGACCACCTGCGGCAACACCGCGCGGTTTTCCAGGACTGCCTGGAGCTTTTCCAGCAGCTCTGCATCCTGGGCGGCAGCGGGGAAGGCCAGGGTTTCCTGGACCTTGAGCAGTACCGCCGCGATGTGTTTGCAGTTGGTGTGCACCGGGCAAGTGCAGCGGCTGTCCACCAGGATCAACGTGCCCTTGGCCGATTCGCGCAGCGAAATGGTCTGCCGGTAGACGTTGCCGCCTGAGCCTTCGCAACTGGCGATGATGGTGCTGTCGCCGGATTCGACGATGCGCACCCGGTTCTCCAGGGCATAACGCCGCCCGCGCTCAAGGCTCTGCTCTTTAAAGCGATTGGCCCACGAAGGGGCCAGGGGTTTGGTCAGCGACGACGTCAGGGGCATGGCGTTGGATCAGTCCTGGAGGTCGGGCGGTGGTGCGCTGGGGGGCTTGGCGGTCAGCGAGGTGATCTTGATCAGCAACGCCAGGTGGCCGCCGTCCAGGTAGTTGAGCTGGTTGTTCTTGGTGCGCACGTCGGTCTGGCTCAGGTGTTCGCTGGCGATCACGCTGCCGTTGGCGTCGAACTGGTTGATCCAGAAGTTCGCATCGATATCGGTAAAACGCCCCAGTTGCAGGCTCAGCACGCCCTCGATCGGAAACTGGCCGAACTGCTCCTGGCCGTCGGTGATGGCGACCTTGACCGGTTGTTCGCCCAGGTTCTGTTCCCAGGCCTTATGCAGCAGCACCGTGTAGGTGGAGTCGGCGCGCAGCTTATCGACAATGTTGGACAGGCGCGGCGGGCTCAGCCGGTCGCCCAGGCGCGCGGCGCCAGCATCCCAGTTTTCCGGGGCGGCACGGCTGTTGATCACCGGTTCGGCGTTCTGGCGCACCAGGATCATTTCCACCTGGTACGGGCTGTCGGCGAACGCCGCAGGTGCCACGACCACCAACAACAGGCTCAACATGCGGAACAGGCGCATTCGGGCGTCCTTCAAGCAGGTTTCGGGATGAGGCGCTCGAACAACGCCTCCAAGGTATTAAAGCGTTCTTCGGCACGTTCCATCGGCACCATGAACTTGAACAGCGTAGCCCCTTCGAACTTGTAGCGGTTGGGCTGGCCCTGGATCAGCTTGATCAGCACCAACGGGTCCACGGGGGTCTGCGCCTCGAATTCAATGCGCCCACCCTGCGGCCCGGCGTCGACCTTCTTGATCCCCAGTTGCTCGGCCTGCAATTTGAGCAGGGTCAGGCGCACCAGGTTCTTGGTCGGCTCCGGCAACAGGCCGAAGCGGTCGATCATCTCCACCTGCAGGTCCTTGAGGCCTTCTTCGTCGGTGGCCGAGGCGATGCGCTTGTACAGGATCAGCCGTGCGTGCACATCCGGCAGGTAGTCCTCGGGAATCAACGCCGGCAAGCGCAGGTTGATCTCCGGACCGCCGCCCAATGGTTGATCGAGGTTCGGTTGCTCGCCCTTGCGGATGGCTTTTACCGCTCGCTCGAGCATCTCCATATACAGCGTGAAACCCACCGCCTGGATCTGCCCGCTCTGGCCATCGCCCAGCAGTTCGCCGGCGCCACGGATTTCCAGGTCGTTGGTGGCCAGTACAAAACCGGCGCCCAGGTCCTGGGTGTTGGCGATCGCTTCCAGGCGTTTTTCCGCATCGCCGGTGATTTGCTGGCGCGGTGGTGTCAGCAGATAGGCATAGGCCTGGTGGTGACTGCGCCCGACGCGGCCGCGTAATTGGTGAAGCTGCGCCAGGCCGAACTTGTCGGCGCGCTCGATGATGATGGTGTTGGCGCTCGGCACGTCGATGCCAGTCTCGATGATGGTCGAGGCGATCAGCACGTTGAAGCGCTTGTGGTAGAAGTCGCTCATCACCTGTTCGAGTTCGCGCTCGCGCATTTGCCCATGGCCGATGGCGATACGCGCCTCCGGCACCAGCTCGGCCAAGTCGGCGGCGCATTTTTCGATGGTCTTCACGTCGTTGTGCAGGTAATACACCTGCCCGCCGCGCAGCAGTTCGCGCAGCAGTGCTTCCTTGACCGTGCTCTTGTTCTGCTCCATCACGAAGGTGCGCACCGACAAACGACGCGCCGGCGGCGTGGCGATGATCGACAGGTCGCGCATGCCCGACACCGCCATGTTCAGCGTGCGCGGAATCGGCGTGGCGGTGAGAGTGAGGATGTCGACTTCGCTGCGCAGGGCCTTGAGCTGTTCTTTCTGGCGCACACCAAAGCGGTGTTCTTCGTCGATGATCACCAGGCCCAGGTTCTTGATCTTCACATCATCCGACAGCAGCTTGTGCGTGCCGATCACGATGTCGATCTTGCCTTCGGCCAGATCGGCGACGGCGGCGTTCACTTCCTTGGCCGACTTGAAGCGGCTCATCACTTCGACAGTCACCGGCCAATCGGCAAAGCGGTCGCGGAAGCTGTTGTAGTGCTGTTGGGCGAGCAGGGTGGTGGGCACCAGGATTGCCACTTGTTTGCCGCCATGCACCGCAATAAAGGCGGCGCGCATCGCCACTTCGGTCTTGCCGAAGCCCACATCGCCGCAGACCAGGCGGTCCATCGGCTTGGGCGCGAGCATGTCGGCGCGCACTGCTTCGATGGTGGTTTGCTGGTCCGGGGTTTCTTCGAAGGCGAAGCCGGCGCTGAAAGTGGCGTAGTCGGCTTTCGGGTCGGCGAACGCGTAACCCTCTCGGGCGGCGCGACGTGCATAGATGTCGAGCAGCTCGGCGGCGACGTCGCGCACCTGTTCGGCGGCCTTGCGCTTGGCTTTCTGCCAGGTTTCGGAGCCCAGGCGATGCAACGGCGCCAGGGCGTCGTCGCTGCCGGTGTAGCGGGCGATCAGGTGCAGGCTGGCTACCGGCACATAGAGCTTGGCGCCTTCGGCGTATTCCATGGTGAGGAATTCGGCGGCCTGGTTGTCGATCTCCAGGGTCTGCAGGCCCAAGTAGCGACCGACGCCGTGGTCGATATGCACCACCGGCGCGCCTTCACGCAGCTCGGTCAGGTTCTTGATCACCGCGTCGTTGTTGGCGTCGGCGCGTTTTTCACGGCGGCGGCGCTGCATCACGCGTTGGCCGAACAGCGGGCTTTCGGCAATCAATGCCAACGCTGGATCGTCCAGCAGCAGGCCTTCGTCCAGTGGCGCGATGGTGATCGCCAGGCGGTCTTTGCTCGCCACAAAATCCGGCCAGCTGTCGACGGTCTTGGGGCGCAGCTTCAGGCGTTCGAGCAGTTCCAGCAGTACTTCGCGGCGGCCGGCAGACTCGGCGGTAAACAGCACGCGGCCTGGGAAGTCGCCGAGGAAGTTGGACAGCGCTTCCAGCGGTTGCGTGGCTTTGGCCTGGATCGCCAGGTCGGGCAACGTGCCCGCGGGGAAGCGTTCGCGACCGACACCGGTGTCGACCTCCTGCTGGCTGGCGACCACGCGCGGCCAGTTTTTCAGGCGTGCGAAGCAGTCTTCCACCGGCAGGAACAGCTCGGCGGGCGGCAATAAAGGACGGGATGGGTCGACGCGGCGTTCTTCATAACGGTTACGCACGTCGTTCCAGAAGTTTTCCGCTGCTTGCTCGATACCTGGCAGCGAGAACACTTGGGTGTCCTGGGGCAGGTAATCAAACAGGGTGGAGGTTTCGTCGAAGAACAGCGGCAGGTAGTACTCGATACCGGCCGGTGTAATCCCGCTGCTCAGGTCCTGGAAGATCGGGCAGCGGCGGAAGTCCACGTCGAAGCGTTCACGAAAGCGCGCCTTGAAGCGGGTGACCGCGTCTTTTTGCAGTGGGAATTCCCGTGCCGGCAGCAGCTTGATCGAGTCCACTTTGTCGATGGAGCGCTGGTTCTCGGGGTCGAAGGTACGCAGGGTCTCGATTTCGTCATCGAACAGGTCGATGCGATAGGGCAGTTTGCTGCCCATCGGGAACAGGTCGATCAACGCACCGCGCACCGCGAACTCACCGTGCTCGTACACCGTGTCGACGCAACGGTAGCCGCTGGCTTCCAGGCGCGTGCGCATCTGTTCTACATCGAGCTTCTGGCCGACATCCAGCACCAGGCTGCTGCCCAGCAGGAACTTGGTCGGCGCCAGGCGATGCAGTGCCGTTGTTATCGGCACCACCAACACGCCGTGGGCCAGTTCCGGCAGGCGGTACAGACTGGCGATGCGCTGGGAGATGATGTCCTGGTGCGGCGAGAACAGGTCGTAGGGCAGGGTTTCCCAGTCGGGGAAATGCAGCACCGGCAAATCGGGGGCGAAGAAGCTCAGCTCCTGCTCCAACCGTTCGGCGCTTTGGCTGTCGGCGGTGAGCAGCAGGGTAAAGCGCTTGGCTGCGCTGGCAGCCTCGGCGATAGCCAGGCTCAGGGCGGCACCGGGCAGGTTGCCCCAGTGCTGTTTACCTGCTTCGGCAGGGAGTAGCGGTAGACGCAGAACGGGCACGGAAGGTTGAGCTCCAAGCGTTGCGACAAAGTCGGTAATTGTAACGGCCCGAGGTGCCGCCTGTCAGTTTCTGACTGAGCCTATTACGGTTTGTAGGAAATGTGGTGGCTAAGACAAACAATGGCGTGTTTTGACTCAATATGTAGTGCCGAAATACGCGATTGTTTAGGAGGGTTACGGACAAGTCGGCCAGCTCTCCCAACTGGTGGCCTTCTGGAACCCGCGTATTTACTGGGCTGTAGCGGGGCGGTATTTTTTGGCAAGGGGTTTTTGTTGTGGGGCGCGCATTGCTCCGAGGGCGGTCGGGCGGCATAATGTAGCCCCTTTTTTCAGCCCCTACATGTGGAAGGTTCCCGTGACTCAGAAGCCCGACCAGTGTCTTGGTGAATGGATCGACCGTGAAGCACTCGCAGAAGCGATGATCCCGCTTATCGGTCAGCTGTACCGCAATAACAATGTGGTGAGCTCGATCTATGGCCGCAGCCTGATCAACCAGTCCGTCATCGCGATTCTCAAAGCGCACCGCTTTGCACGCCATCGCTCTGCCGACGACAGCGAACTCTCCGTCCACGAAACATTCCCACTGCTCAAAGCCATGAGCGAGCTCAAGCTCGGCGCGGCCTCGGTAGACCTGGGCAAGCTGGCCTACAAATTCCGCAAGGAAGGCGCCGGCCGTACCGCCGAGCAGTTCGTGCGTGAAGAAATGGCCGATGTGGTTGGCCAGCAAAACGCCGCGGCCCGCAAAGGCACCGACGTGGTGCTGTACGGCTTCGGCCGTATCGGCCGCCTGCTGGCACGCATCCTGATCGAAAAAACCGGTGGCGGCGACGGCCTGCGCCTGCGGGCCATCGTGGTGCGCAAAGGCGCCGACAACGACCTGACCAAGCGTGCCAGCCTGCTGCGTCGCGATTCGGTACACGGTCCGTTCAACGGCACCATCGTCATCGACGAAGAAAACAACACCATCACCGCCAACGGTAACCTGATCCAGGTGATCTACGCGAAGAACCCGTCCGAGGTGGATTACACCCAGTACGGCATCAAGGACGCCCTGCTGGTTGACAACACCGGTGTATGGCGTGACGCCGAGGGCCTGGGCCAGCACCTGGCCTGCCCGGGTATCGACCGCGTTGTGTTGACCGCGCCTGGCAAGGGCAAGCTGAAGAACATCGTTCACGGCATCAACCACGCTGAAATCACCGCTGACGACAAGATCGTGTCCGCCGCGTCCTGCACCACCAACGCCATCGTGCCGGTGCTGAAGGCGGTGAATGACAAGTTCGGCATCGTCAACGGCCACGTTGAAACCGTTCACTCGTACACCAACGACCAGAACCTGATCGACAACTTCCACAAGGGCGATCGCCGTGGCCGTAGCGCCGCGTTGAACATGGTGATCACCGAGACTGGTGCGGCCACCGCTGCAGCCAAGGCATTGCCTGAGCTGGCCGGCAAGCTGACCGGTAACGCGATCCGCGTGCCGACGCCAAACGTGTCGATGGCCATCCTCAACCTGAACCTTGAGAAAGCCGCCACCCGTGAAGAGATGAACGAGTACCTGCGCTACATGGCGTTGCACTCGGATCTGCACAAGCAGATCGACTTCGTCAACTCGCAGGAAGTGGTCTCCACCGACTTCGTGGGCTCGCGCCACGCCGGTGTGGTGGACGCCGAGGCGACCATTACCCAGGACAACCGCGTTGTCCTGTACGTGTGGTACGACAACGAGTTCGGCTACAGCTGCCAGGTGGTTCGCGTGATGGAAGACATGGCTGGGGTCAACCCGCCGGCGTTCCCGCGCTAAGCATTTGCGTTGAATGAAAAGCCCCGACTGGTTCGGGGCTTTTTTGTGGCTGGGGATTTTGTGCGGGCTGGAAGGGCCTCATCGGGGGCAAGCCCCCTCCCACATTTAAACCGCATTCCTGCAGGGTGAATGCGGTCCAGTGTGGGAGGGGGCTTGCCCTCGATGGCGTCAGTTCAGACAATACATGTCTTTATTCCAGCAACCTCTCCGACAAGCCCTTGGGCGCTAACCAGATCCCCAGGTAAGCCCTCGCCAGCTCATCGTCGTTGCTGCTGAACAGCACTTCCCCATTGATCTCCAGGTTCAAGCCGCGTCCGGGTCGAAAATCCAGTGCGTAGCGATCACCGCTATGAATGTTGCGAAAGACGGCATGCAGTTTGTCCACTTCGGGTTTCAAGCGGTCGCTGACGTGCTGGCGCTCCAGCGTGGTATTGGCGGCCTTGATCACATCATTGCGATCAATATCGCGAAAGTAATACAGCTCCAGGCGCAGCGTCTTTTGCTGTTTCCAGGCTGACTCTGCGGGAGTGTCGGCTGGGGCATACAGCGCCGCGGCGTATACATCGGCCCAAAGATAGGTCAGTACTGCCTGGTTTTTCAGTGCCAATTCATGAGACTGCGGGGGGAAACCTGCCTGCTTGAGTCGGGCGACTTCATTGGCTTGCACCGTGAACGAAAACATCAGTAATAAACAGAAAGCGACATGCCGCATAATGGCTCGTCCTGCAAAGGTGCGTGCCGACAGTGTAATTGCAATTTCCTGAGCGTGTAGTAGAGGCAATACTGGCCTACGACGCGACCAAGGGTTAATGTGCGCGGCGTTGAGCCTTATATAGACTGTGCCCCGGTTCACACACTTGAGCCAAATTGTCCTTCATGACCGCTGGCGCGGCATGATTTAGCCCGGCGTCCAACCGTACGCCTGGCCTGTTCTGAGGAGTACGCATGGCTGTCTACAACTACGACGTGGTGGTACTGGGTTCCGGCCCGGCTGGAGAAGGTGCGGCGATGAACGCTGCCAAAGCTGGGCGCAAGGTGGCGATGGTCGATAGCCGTCGCCAGGTCGGCGGTAACTGCACCCACCTGGGTACCATCCCGTCCAAGGCGTTGCGTCACTCCGTGCGCCAGATCATGCAGTTCAACACCAATCCGATGTTCCGGGCCATTGGTGAGCCACGCTGGTTCTCGTTCCCGGACGTACTGAAAAGCGCCGAGAAGGTCATCTCCAAGCAAGTCGCGTCGCGCACCGGCTACTACGCCCGTAACCGCGTCGACCTGTTCTTCGGCACTGGCAGCTTTGCCGACGAGCAAACCATCGAAGTGGTCTGCCCCAACGGCGTGGTCGAGAAGCTGGTGGCCAAACACATCATCATCGCCACCGGCTCGCGCCCGTATCGCCCGGCGGACATCGATTTCCACCACCCGCGTATCTACGATAGCGACACCATCCTGAGCCTGGGCCACACCCCGCGCAAACTGATCATCTACGGCGCCGGCGTGATCGGCTGTGAATACGCCTCGATCTTCAGCGGCCTGGGTGTACTGGTGGAACTGGTGGACAACCGCGATCAGTTGCTGAGCTTCCTCGACTCGGAAATCTCCCAGGCGTTGAGTTACCACTTCAGCAACAACAACATCACTGTGCGCCACAACGAAGAGTACGAGCGCGTCGAAGGCCTGGACAACGGCGTGATCCTGCACCTCAAGTCCGGCAAGAAGATCAAGGCCGATGCCTTGCTGTGGTGCAACGGCCGTACCGGCAACACCGACAAGCTGGGCATGGAAAACATCGGGGTCAAGGTCAACAGCCGTGGCCAGATCGAAGTGGACGAGAACTACCGCACCTGCGTGGCGAACATCTACGGTGCCGGTGACGTGATCGGCTGGCCGAGCCTGGCCAGTGCCGCCCATGACCAGGGCCGTTCAGCCGCTGGCAGCATTGTCGACAATGGCAGCTGGCGCTACGTGAACGACGTGCCGACCGGGATCTACACCATTCCCGAGATCAGCTCGATCGGCAAGAACGAACACGAACTGACCAAGGCCAAGGTGCCTTACGAAGTGGGCAAGGCGTTCTTCAAGAGCATGGCGCGTGCGCAGATCGCCGGTGAGCCCCAAGGCATGCTGAAGATCCTGTTCCACCGCGAAACCCTTGAGGTACTCGGCGTGCATTGCTTCGGCTACCAGGCGTCGGAGATCGTGCACATCGGCCAGGCGATCATGAACCAGCCGGGCGAGCTCAATACCCTCAAGTACTTCGTCAACACCACGTTCAACTACCCGACCATGGCCGAAGCCTATCGGGTAGCGGCCTACGACGGCCTCAACCGGCTTTTTTGAGCGGCTCCGGCCGGTGGCCTGAGCCGGCCGGGGAGACCGATTTCAGTAATTCCCGAGGGTGGCAGTGGCCAAACCGGGAAAGTCTGTAATCAGGCTATCTACGCCGAAGTCGGCGAGCCTGCGCATCAGCGCGGGTTCGTTGACTGTCCACACGGACACGTGCAAGCCCTGGCGCTGGGCTTTTTCCAGTCGCTCGGGGGTGCACAGCGTCCAGTTCAACGCCAGAATCTCACAGCCATAGTTCTGCGCGACCTTCAACGGGTCGAGCCAGGCATATTCGGCAACCAGGCCGCGTGACAGGTCCGGGGTGAGTTCAACCGCTGCTTTCAGCACTTCCCGCGAACTTGAGGTGACGGTGACTTTGTCCATCAGGCCAAAGCGCACGGCCATTTCACGAATGGCCAGCACCGTGGTGGCGGCGCGGGTGCGTGAGGCGCTTTTGACTTCCAGTTGCCAGTGATCGAAGTCGCATTGTTCGAACAGTTCTTCCAGGCGTGGGATCGGGCACGGCTTGACCCAGCCCGGGCCGCCTTTGCGCGCGTCCATCTTCACCAGGTCGGCTGCCGAATACTCCACGACCTTGCCGCGCCGGTCGGCGGTGCGCTTGAGGGTCGGGTCGTGGATGACCATCAACTCGCCGTCCATGGACAGGTGCAAGTCCAGTTCGCAGCGGCGTACGCCGTGCTTGAGGCATTCCTGGAAGCTGGTCAGGGTGTTTTCCGGTGCTTCGCCTTTGGCACCGCGGTGGCCGTAAATCAGGGTCACAGTTGCTCCTATGCGCCAGGTCTGCTGGCGGGGTAATACGAATTCAGGTGTCTTGGGCGTCGCTCTGTTCCCGCGCCAGGCGCCGTTCCTGGGCCTGTTTCTGCAGGATGTAACGCGCCAGCAGCTGGCGTTGGGCGTCAGTCATGGCTTCGAATTCCGTGCCGACGTCAAAACCTGTGCCCTTGGGATCGCAATGGGTGACCCGGGCGCGCAGCAGCAGGCCAAGCGCCTGGGGCATCAGCACCAGCTTGACCGCCAGGTGCGCACCGGGCGACAGGGGCGTGGGGTTTTGGAAGTCGATACCGCCCTCGGAAAGGATCACCGGCTGCGGTGCGCCAACTTCATCCAGCAGGCCGCGCGCCATGATCTGGCTGAGCAGGTCCAGGCGTTTGTTCTGTACTTTGAGGAAGGCGGCCAGGCTGCGATCTTTCTCATTGATCTGGCGCAACAGGTGCTGGGCCTCGAATTCGCTCAGGTGCAGTTCGCTGAGCAGATTGAACAGCGGCGAATCATCCAGCGACACTTCCTTGCTCGCCGCCTCGGGGGCAGACAGGCTTTTGATTTGGAGTGCGATCATGTCGGCGATACGGTAGTATTCGCGGCGCTCTTCTTCATCTAATGTCGACATGGCGAACCCCAAGTAGCGTTAATGGTCTGAGTGTAAAGCTGCTTACCAGACCCCGCCACCGGGACGTCTTCTTTTCCTCCGAACAAGCCCCGACATGTTCAGACCTCTCTTCGTATTTATCGGCACGCGTTATACCCGTGCAAAGCGTCGCAATCATTTTGTGTCGTTCATTTCCTTGACCTCGATGATCGGGCTCGCCTTGGGCGTGGTCGTGATGATCGTGGTGCTGTCGGTGATGAATGGCTTCGATCATGAGATGCGCACCCGCGTGCTGGGCATGGTGCCCCACGCCACCATCGAGGGCGATGCGCCCATCAGCGACTGGCAAAGCCTGGCGGCCAAGGTCAAGCAGAACCCCAAGGTATTGGCCGTTGCGCCATTTACCCAGATGCAGGGGTTGCTGACCAACGACGGCAAGGTGCAGAAGATCCTGCTCAACGGCATCGACCCGGCCCAGGAACGTAACGTGTCGATCATCGACAAGTTCATGTTGTCGGGCAAACTCGATGACCTGGCGCCCGGCGAGTTCGGCATCGTGATCGGCGACAAGGCGGCGGCCAAGCTCGGCGTGGGCTTGGGCGACAAGCTGACCTTCGTCGCGCCGGAAGTCACCGTGACCCCGGCCGGCATGTTCCCGCGCATGAAGCGCTTTACCGTGGTCGGCACCTTTCACGTTGGCGCCGGCGAGATCGACGGCTACCTCGGCCTGACCAACCTCACCGACCTGGCGCGCCTGCACCGCTGGCAGCCGGAACAGGTGCAGGGCCTGCGCCTGAAGTTCAACGACCTGTTCGACGCGCCGCGCACTTCATGGGAAATCGCCCAGCATTTGGGTGACAGCCAGTACTACGCCCGCGACTGGACGCGAACCCACGGCAACCTCTACCAGGCCATCCGCATGGAAAAAGCCATGATCGGCCTGCTGTTGCTGCTGATCGTCGCCGTGGCCGCCTTCAACATCATCTCCACGCTGGTGATGGTGGTGAACGACAAGAAGGGTGATATCGCCATCCTGCGCACCCTCGGCGCCACACCGGGGCAGATCATGGCGATTTTCATGGTGCAGGGCACCGTGATCGGCGTGGTCGGCACCTTGATCGGCACGGCGGTCGGCATCCTGGCGGCGCTGAACGTGAGTGCCGCCATCGCTGGCCTCGAAACCCTGATCGGCCACAAGTTTCTCAACGCCGACGTCTACTTCATTGACTACTTGCCGTCCCAGGTGCAGGCCCAGGACGTGTTGATGGTGGGCGGCGCTGCGTTGGTCCTGAGTTTCCTTGCCACCCTGTATCCAGCCTGGCGCGCGGCACGTACCCAGCCAGCACAGGCCTTACGTTATGAGTGAATCGGGCATGAGTGAAAAAGCAATCCTGAGCTGCCGCAACCTGGGCAAATCCTACGAGGAAGGTCCGGAGTCGGTGGTCGTGCTGTCCAACCTGCAACTTGAGCTGCACCCGGGCGAGCGCGTGGCGATCGTCGGCAGTTCCGGTTCCGGTAAAAGTACCTTGCTGAACCTGCTGGGCGGCCTGGATACGCCGTCCCAGGGCAGCGTATGGCTGGCCGGTGAAGAACTCTCGGCCCTCGGCGAAAAGGCCCGTGGCCAACTGCGCAACCGTTCGCTCGGTTTTGTGTACCAGTTCCACCACCTGTTGCCGGAATTCACCGCCCTGGAAAACGTGTGCATGCCGCTGCTGATCGGCAAGACCGCGATCCCGGAAGCCCGCCAGCGCGCCAAGGCCCTGCTGGAGCGCGTCGGCCTCGGTCATCGCCTGGAGCACAAGCCGGCCGAACTGTCCGGCGGCGAGCGCCAGCGTGTGGCAATCGCCCGTGCCCTGGTGAACAACCCCGGCCTGGTAATGCTCGACGAGCCGACTGGCAACCTCGACTCACACACCGCCCAGGGCATCAAGGACTTGATGCTGGAACTGAGCACCCAGATGCGCACCGCGTTCCTGGTGGTGACCCATGACATGAGCATGGCCCGTCAGATGGACCGCGTGCTGCACCTGCAGGAAGGTCATCTGGTCGCCATCTGACCCGTTTCAAGCCCGGTGCTTCATGCGCCGGGCTTTTTCATTTTTTCAGGCGGTGCAAGCGAATGTTCAGACCGTTATCGATTTTCATCGGCACGCGCTATACCCGCGCCAAGCGCCGCAACCGTTTTGTCTCGTTTATCTCGATGACCTCGATGATCGGCCTTGCCCTGGGTGTGCTGGCGATGATCGTGGTGCTCTCGGTGATGAACGGCTTCCAGCGCGAAATGAGCTCGCGCATCCTTGGCATGGTGCCCCACGCCACCATCGTTGGTGTGAACCCGATTGATAATTGGCAGCCCGTGGCCGCCGCTGCGATGAAGAATCCGGAAGTCACCGCAGCGGTACCGTTCACACAAATGGACGGCATGTTCTCCTACAAAGGCGCGATGCAGCCGATCGAGATCAGCGGCATCGACCCGGCACAGGAAGGCAAGGTGTCGATCGTGGCCCAGCACATCGTGCAGGGCAAACTGGATGACCTTAAACCCGGCGAATTCGGTGTAGTGGTCGGCGAAATCACCGCCCGGCGTTTTCGCCTGAATGTGGGCGACAAGCTGACCCTGATCGTGCCGGAAATCAGCACCGCGCCGGGTGGCATCACCCCGCGCATGCAGCGCTTGAACGTGGTGGGGATCTTCAAGGTCGGTGCCGAGCTGGATGGCTCCATGGCCATGATCCATATGGCCGACGCTGCCGAGATCCAGCATTGGCAGCCGAACCAGGTGCAAAGCGTGCGCCTGGCGGTGAAAGACCTGTACGCGGCACCCAAGGTCTCGGCAGACATCGCCGCCAGCCTGGGCACCGCCTACAAGCCCGATGACTGGACCCACACCCAGGGCAGTCTGTTCAGCGCGATGAAGATGGAAAAGACCATGATCGGTCTGCTATTGCTGATGATCGTCGCCGTGGCGGCGTTCAACATCATCGCCACCTTGATCATGGTGGTGAACGACAAGGGCGCGGACATTGCGATCCTGCGCACCATTGGCGCCACGCCACGGCAGATCATGGCGATCTTTATGGTGCAGGGCACGGTGATCGGCATCGTCGGCACCTTGATCGGCGGCGTATTGGGCGTGATCGCGGCGCTGAACGTGAGTGAACTGGTGGGTTGGATGGAGCGGGTCACCGGGCAGCATATCTTCAGTTCGGACGTGTATTTTGTCAGTAACCTGCCTTCGCAGCTGCAAGGTGGGGATGTGGTGCTGATTTGCACGGCTGGGTTTGTGCTGAGCTTTTTGGCCACGCTGTACCCGGCGTATCGGGCGGCGAAGATTGAGCCGGCGCATGCGCTGAGATATTCGTAGTATTCAAGACCGCTATCGGGGGCAAGCCCCCTCCCACACTTTGATCTGTGAATACATTCAAATGTGGGAGGGGGCTTGCCCCCGATAGGGCCGGTACAGCTTGCATCAATCTCCAGCAGGCAACTCGATCACAAACCGTGTCCATCCCGCCCCGGATTCACAATAAATCCTCCCCCCATGCGCCCGCACAATCGACTGGGTAATCGCCAGCCCCAACCCTGCATGCTCGCTGCTGCCTTCGTGCCGTGCCGGATCGGCCCGATAGAAGCGGTCAAACAACCGGGGCAGCAACTCGGTTGGAATGCCGTCCCCGGTGTTCTCTACTGAAAGTTTCACCCCATCCTCGATTTGCACACGCACTTCGCCGCCTGGCGGGGTAAAGCGCAGCGCGTTATCCAGCAGATTCGACAGCGCCCGCCGCAACATTCCACGGTCGCCCATCGTATGGGCCGTGCCCTCGCGAACCAGGCTGATCTGCCCGTCCTCCGCCAGCAGCGTGAAAAACTCCAGTAACGCATCCACTTCATCGGCCAGTGCCAAAGGCTCGCGCTTGGGCATCAGTAGGCCATGATCGGCCTTGGCCAGGTAAAGCATGTCATTGACCAGTTGCGCCATCCATTGCAGCTCTTCCAGGTTGCTGTGCAGCGCCTCGCGGTAATCCTCCAGCGGGCGTGGCTGGGTGAGGATGACCTGGGTCTGAGTCAGCAGGTTCGACAGCGGTGTGCGCAGTTCGTGGGCGATGTCGGCGGAGAACGCCGAGAGGCGCTGGAACGCATCGTCCAGGCGGCCGAGCATGGCGTTGAAGGCCTGGGCCAGTTCGGCCAGTTCCACCGGCATATGTTGCTGGGGCAGGCGCTGGGTCAGGGAGTGGGCCGACACACTGGCGGCCACTTCGCCCATGCGTCGCAATGGCTGCAACCCGCTGCGGGCAGCCCAGGCGCCGAGCAGGGCGGTGGCCAGGGCTGACAAGCCGACGGTGAGCCAGATCAGATGCTGCATGCGCTGCAGGAAATGCTGGTGGTGGGTGATATCAAGCATCAGCGTCAGTTGTGGCGAGTCGGGTTGGCCCGCCCTCAGCGGCGCGTTGTAGACCCGGTAGTCGGTGTCGGCATTTTGCAGGCTGTGCAGGCCGGGGGCTGCGGGCAAGTCGACGCTGGGGGCATCGTCCAGCCAGCGTTGGCCGGCGGCGGTGATACGCAGGGTAAGGTCGGGCTGGCGCCTGAGTTCGGCGCGCAGTTGCGCCTCACGCTGGGCCAGGGCTTCCGGTGAATCGACCCCCTGCAAGGTACTGCGCAGCGCCACCAGCTTGCTGTCGAGCTGTTGCTGGTCCAGCTCGATGAAGTGCGCTTCGCTGGCGCGGTTGAACAGCACACCGGCGATCAGCGACACCACCGCCGTGCAGGCGGCAAACAGCAACGCCAGGCGGCTGGCCAGGGACAGGCGCTTGATCAATTGACCCGTTCCTCCAGCACATAGCCCATGCCGCGCACGGTGTGGATCAGTTTGTTGGGGAAGTTATCGTCGACTTTCAGGCGCAGGCGGCGGATGGCGACTTCGATGATGTTGGTGTCGCTGTCGAAGTTCATGTCCCATACCTGGGAGGCGATCAGTGATTTGGGCAGCACTTCGCCCTGGCGCCGCAGCAACAGTTCCAGCAGGGAGAACTCCTTGGCGGTCAGGTCGATGCGCTGGCCGTCCCGCTCGACGCGGCGGCGGATCAGGTCCAGGCGCAGGTCGGCCAGTTGCAGCGCAGTTTCCTGGGGCGTGCTGCCGCCCCGGCGCAATAGGCTGCGCACGCGGGCCAGCAGCTCGGAAAAGGCGAACGGCTTGACCAGATAGTCGTCGGCGCCCAGTTCCAGGCCGTGCACGCGGTCTTCCACGGCATCGCGGGCGGTGAGGAACAGTACGGGAATGTCCAGGCCGGCGCTGCGCACGGCTTGGAGGATCTGCCAGCCATCACGGCCCGGCAGCATCACATCGAGGATCAGCAGGTCGTAGTCGCCGGTCAATGCCAGGTGCTGGCCGCTGGTGCCGTCGGCCACCAGTTCGGTGGTAAACCCCGCCTCGGCCAGGCCCTGGCGCAGGTAGTGGCCGGTTTTGGGTTGGTCTTCGACGATCAGCAGTTTCATGGGCGGCTCTTGGCAACGGTGGACGACGGCTTTATACCTTGGGTGCCAGGGCAGGAGGGCAACCTGACAAAGTTGTAATCTAGCAGTCAGCTGGCTGGCAGCGGCGCATTCTTAGAGTGCTCCCCAGGCGAGTCACACATTTTTGGAGAAAACCGATGGCGTTGCGTACACCCTTTTTGTTGGCCGGTTGCCTGTTGGCGTTGAGTGTTGAGGCGATGGCCGATGGCGCTCATACCTATGCGTTCGGCGAGGCGGCGCCGGCGAGCAAAGCCACGCGTACTGTGGAAGTGACCCTGCAGGACATTTCCTTTTCGCCCAAGTCCCTGGATGTCAAAGCCGCTGAGACGGTGCGCTTTGTACTGGTCAACAAAGGGCAGTTGCTCCACGAATTCAACCTGGGCGACGCGGCGATGCATGCCGAGCACCAGAAGGAAATGCTACAGATGCAGGCCAGCGGCATGCTCACCTCCACCGGTATGGGTAACATGGACCACAGCGCCATGGGCCATGGCGCGATGAAGCACGACGATCCCAATAGCGTATTGGTCGAGCCCGGTAAAACTGCGGAGCTGACCTGGACGTTCACCAAGGCCACAGGCCTGGAGTTTGCCTGCAACCTGCCGGGGCATTACCAGGCGGGCATGGTCGGCAAGCTCAACGTCGATTGATCCGCTGGCGCTTAGGCGCGGGGGCAAAGGCTGGTAGACTGGCGCGGTTTATTTAGCCAGGTTTCCGCCATGCATCCCGCAGCCGAACATTCGCCGCTGGGCAAGTCCAGTGAATACATCTCCACCTACACCCCGTCGTTGCTGTTCCCGATCCCGCGTGCCGCCAAATGGGCCGAGCTGGGCCTGAGCGCCGAGACCCTGCCGTACAAGGGCGTGGATTTCTGGAACTGCTTCGAATTGTCCTGGCTGCTGCCGTCGGGCAAGCCGGTGGTGGCCATCGGCGAATTCAGCATCCCGGCCGACTCGCCGAACATCATCGAGTCAAAGTCGTTCAAGCTGTACCTCAACTCGCTGAACCAGACCGCGTTTGCCGATACGGCCAGCCTGGAAGCCACCCTGCGTACTGACCTCAGCGCCGCTGCCGGTAAACCGGTGAGCGTACGCATCCGCAGCCTGGCCGAGATCGAGGCCGAGGGCGTGATGGCTTTGCCCGGTGTGTGCATCGATGATCTGGATATCCGCGTCAGCAACTACGAGCACCCGCGTCCGGAACTGCTGCGTTGCGGTGATTCGCGCGTTGTCGAAGAGAGCGTGCACAGCCACCTGCTCAAATCCAACTGCCCGGTCACCAGCCAGCCCGACTGGGGCAGCGTGGTGGTGGAGTACCGTGGTCACGCGTTGGACCACGCCAGCCTGCTCGAGTACATCGTGAGCTTTCGCCAGCACTCTGACTTCCATGAGCAATGCGTGGAGCGCATCTTCCTGGACTTGCAGCGCCTGCTGAAGCCGGAAAAATTGACGGTGTATGCGCGCTATGTGCGACGGGGTGGGTTGGATATCAACCCGTATCGCAGTACTGAGGATGTGGCGTTCCAGAACGTGCGCCTGGCTCGCCAATAGGCTTGATGCAAGATAAATGTGGGAGGGGGCTGGCCCCCGATGGCGGAGTGTCAGTCACAGAACCTGTGTCTGAACCTCTGCTATCGGGGGCAAGCCCCCTCCCACATTTGGATCCGGGCTGGCGGGAAGATTAGATTCCCATGCTGCCCAGCGTGTTCATGATATTGCGCAGTGCCCCGGAAATGGCCGGGTGTTCAGCATCGAACTCTATGGCCGCTTTATTCACATCGTCGGAAATACTGGGTGTCTGGGTGGCCGGTTCCAGCTCAAGTTGCAATTCGAACTTGGCAATCAAGGCCTCCAGTGCTTCACGTTTTTCTTCCGACAGCGGCGGTTCCTGTTCCAACTGCCCGCGCAGGATCTCGACCTGTTCTTCCAGTTTTTTGCGATCAGGCATGACGTGTTTCCTTTTATCGATAGGCACTGGCATAGACCACGGCACGCCGCGAAAGGTCTACGGGCTGACCTGTAGATTAATCCACCGGCGCTGAGTGTGCATGATCCGTGTCAGGGCTTCTCGCCTTTGAGCTGGCGCAGGCTGATGTCCGCCAGGCAGGTGCCGAGCTCGCCCAGGTGATCGATCACCGAGTGCACGCCCAGCCCGTACAGCGCGAGGGTGGCCTTGCCGCGCTTGAGCTCGCGCTCCGGTTCGCTCAGCGCCTGCCATTGCTCGGGGGCCATACCGCACAGCGAGCCGCAGGAGGCCAGGCCGATGGTCCACAACCCGGCGTTAAGGCCCGACTGCAGCAGGCGCGGCTCGCCGCTGACCAGTACGCAGCCTTCCAGGCGTTCGATGTTCAGCGCCATCAAGGCTTGCCAGCAGGCGTGGGGCGCAGGCCAGCGGATGGCGGACGGCGACGTAGCCTTGACCCAGGCGGGCAGCGTCGCGGCCAGTGGGGTGGTGACAGAGGAGGGGAGTTCGTCCAGCCAGGCGCAGGGCACGCCTTGCTCCTTGAGGCTGCGCAAAATGTTCAGTGCGCCCGGTGTGGCTTGGGAGTCGGGGGAGGGGGAATCGGTACGCGCCCGGGAACCGAAGTCCACCAGGCAGCCACTCAGGCCAAACAGAACGGCAGTCAAGGCGGGGGCGCTGGCGATGGCTATCTCGGCGTGAGGCATGTCGACATCCCTGAAATAGCGCTAACGCTATCCAGGCACCATGACAGGCCGATGACAGCCGGGATAATTGTAGGAATTTTGTCCATTTTTGGTCTGACGTTTCCTAGTTACTGCCTAATTGGCGACTTCCGTCATATACTGACGTCCTTATTCAGGGCATAGCGCCCATGACAGACCATTCAAGGAGCAAAAGCTATGCGCTGGAGCCACTACTTCGCTCAGCTGTCAGTGTGTGCCACTGTCCTGCTGGCGCCGTTCGCCGCACAGGCAGCATCGGAAGACGATCCATGGGAAAGCGTCAACCGTCCGATCTTCACTTTCAACGACACCGTTGACACTTACGCGCTCAAGCCATTGGCCCAGGGTTACCAGTTCGTGACTCCGCAATTCGTCCAGGATGGCGTTCACAACTTTTTCCGCAACATCGGCGATGTCGGCAACCTGGCCAACAACGTGCTGCAGCTCAAGCCCCAGAAGGCCGGTGTAGATACGGCCCGTTTGCTGGTCAACACCACCTTCGGCGTGTTGGGCTTCATCGATGTAGGCACCAAAATGGGGCTGCAACGCAGTGATGAAGACTTCGGCCAGACCCTCGGCTACTGGGGGGTCGGCAGCGGCCCTTACGTGATGCTGCCGCTGCTGGGCCCGAGCACCTTGCGTGACGCGCCGTCCAAGTACGTGGACAGCTACACCCAGCCGTACCGCTACATGAACGATATCGGCTGGCGCAACAGCACCTTCGGCCTGAACATCGTCGATACCCGTGCCAGCCTGCTCGACAGCGAGAAGCTGATCACCGGTGACAAGTACACCTTCATCCGCAACGCTTACCTGCAGAACCGCGAGTTCAAGGTCAAGGACGGCAAGGTCGTCGACGACTTTTAAGCCGTGATGTTTTGAAATGAAAAAGGCGACCCATGTGGTCGCCTTTTTTGTGCGCGGTTTTCAGCGCATTTTCAGGATCCTGAGGCCCAGGTGCTGGTCTTCACCGGTGGTTTTAGTCCACACCACCTCGGTGTCCGCCTCCAGGCCCTTGAGCGCTGCGTGCTCCGAATCGATGCGCACCGTCAACCGGTCGCCTACGTTGAACTGGCGCGGCGCCTGCACTTGCATGCCGGAGCTGGAGAGGTCCACGCAAACCCCGGCAATCTCCTGGCCTGCATGGATCAGAGACACATCGGCATCCACACGCATGCGGATGAAATCGCGTTTTTCGGCGTAGTCGCGCTCGTGTTCGCTCATGGGCTCCATCCTTACTTTGTGTTGTGGTCGTGCCTGTTCTTATAACTCCCGGTGATTTGCGGTGTAAAGACGCCCGGCGACCATCGGCATGAGCTTGAAACCCCTGACGGATGGGAGTACCGTCTGCGCCTTAGAAGGGCACCTCTGCTTTACCTTTGTGCATGGGAAAAATCCCAATGCTTTGTAGGACAGAGAGGCTAGAAAGCGAATCCAGTACGTGAGCCCGGCCATTGTCGCGCCACCTACGCCAACCTAATTCTGGCGCCGTTTGCCCACATGCAAAAAACCAGTGCCACGCTGCTGATAATCGATGACGACGAAGTAGTGCGCGCGAGCCTCGCGGCCTATTTGGAAGACAGTGGGTTCAGCGTCCTGCAGGCCAGCAATGGCCAACAGGGTCTCCAGGTGTTCGAGCGCGACCAGCCCGACCTCGTGATCTGCGACTTGCGCATGCCTCAGATGGGCGGCCTGGAGCTGATTCGACAGGTGACCGAGCTCGCCCCGCAGACGCCAGTGATTGTCGTATCCGGCGCCGGCGTGATGAACGATGCCGTCGAGGCGTTACGCCTGGGCGCTGCCGATTACCTGATCAAGCCCCTGGAAGACCTGGCCGTGCTGGAGCACTCGGTGCGCCGTGCGCTGGACCGGGCTCGCCTGCTGCTGGAAAACCAGCGCTACCGCGAAAAGCTCGAAACCGCCAACCGCGAACTTGAAGCCAGCCTCAACCTGCTCCAGGAAGACCAGAATGCCGGTCGCCAGGTACAGATGAACATGCTGCCGGTCAGCCCGTGGACCATCGACGAGTTCCAGTTCGCCCACCAGATCATCCCGTCGCTGTACCTGTCGGGTGATTTCGTCGACTATTTTCGCGTCGACGAGCGGCGTGTTGCATTCTATCTGGCCGATGTGTCCGGCCACGGTGCTTCCTCGGCTTTTGTCACCGTGCTGTTGAAGTTCATGACCACACGGTTGCTGTTCGAATCCAAGCGCAATGGCACCTTGCCCGAGTTCACCCCCTCCGAGGTGCTGGGCCACATCAACCGGGGCCTGATCAGCTGCAAGCTGGGCAAGCACGTGACGATGGTCGGCGGCGTGATCGATGAAGAAACCGGTCTTTTGACCTACAGTATCGGCGGTCACCTGCCGATGCCTGTTTTATACACTCCTGACAGTGTGCGTTACCTGGAAGGGCGTGGTCTGCCGGTGGGCTTGTTCAATGAAGCCACCTACGAAGACCACATCCTGGAACTGCCGCCGACCTTCAGCCTGACGCTGATGTCCGACGGCATTCTGGACCTGCTTCCAGAGCCTACACTCAAAGAGAAAGAAGCCGCCTTGCCCCAAAAGGTCAAGTCGGCGGGCGGCAGCCTGGATGGCCTGCGGCAGGTTTTTGGATTGGCCACGCTAGGGGAGATGCCGGATGATATCGCCCTATTGGTGTTGAGCAGGAATCTTTGATGAGTACCGGAAGAATCCAATTCGCCGAGCAAGACGGGACCTTCGTCCTGAAGTTTGTCGGTGAAGTGCGCCTGACCTTGTGTTCGGCGCTGGATGCGACGATTGAGCGGATCTTCACAGCGCTGAACTTCTCGGCGATCGTGATCGATCTGACCGAAACCCGCAGCATCGATAGCACCACCTTGGGCCTGTTGGCCAAGTTGTCCATTCTGTCTCGGCAGAAGGTCGGCCTGTTGCCGACCGTCGTCACCACCCACGAAGACATCACCCGCCTGTTGCAGTCCATGGGCTTCGACCAGGTGTTCAACATCGTTGACCGCCCGATCCCTTGCCCGGAATGCCTGACCGATCTGCCGTCGCAAGACCAGTCCGAAGAAATCGTGCGGGTCAAGGTGCTGGAAGCGCACAAGATCCTGATGGGCTTGAACGATTCCAACCGCGAAGCCTTCCACGACCTCGTCAACGCCCTCGAGCGCCACTGACCGCATTCCAACTGTGGGAGGGGGCTTGCCCCCGATTGCTGAGGGTCAATCACAACATCTGTGCCTGACACACTGCTATCGGGGGCAAGCCCCCTCCCACATTGAATCGAGATAGGCTGCAGATCGGCTAAGCACAAAAAAGGGCGGTACCCGCGAGGGAACCGCCCTTTTTGCCACTGCCTGCCTTATAGCTTGGCAGTCAACAACGCCTCCAGCTTCTCCTGGTCCCGAGCAAACTGACGAATCCCCTCCGCCAGCTTCTCAGTCGCCATCGCATCCTCGTTGGACTCCCAACGGAACTGCGCTTCAGTCAGATGCACGCGCGCTTCACCGGCATGCCCAGGCGACAACTTGCGCTCCAACTTGCCCTCATCTGTGGCCAGCTTCTCCAGCAGGTCCGGGCTGATGGTCAGGCGATCACAGCCGGCCAGCTCTTCGATCTGGCTCAGGTTACGGAAGCTCGCACCCATCACCACGGTCTTGTAGCCGTTGGCCTTGTAGTAGTTGTAGATGCGGGTCACCGACTGCACGCCCGGATCCTCGGCACCGGTGTAGTCGTTGCCGTTGGCCTTCTTGTACCAATCATAGATACGGCCCACGAACGGCGAAATCAGGAACACCCCGGCTTCGGCACAGGCCACGGCCTGGGCGAAGGAGAACAGCAGCGTCAGGTTGGTCTGGATGCCTTCTTTTTCCAGCTTCTCCGCCGCGCGGATGCCTTCCCAGGTGGAGGCGATCTTGATCAGCACACGGTCACGGCCAACGCCGGCCTTCTCGTACAGGTCGATCAGGCGATGCGCACGCTTGAGAATGGCGGCTTCATCGAACGACAGACGGGCGTCCACCTCAGTGGAAATACGCCCCGGCACCACTTTGAGAATCTCTTGACCCACCGCCACCGCAAAACGGTCGCTGGCCAGGCCCACATCGCCATTGCAGTCCTGTACTGCCTCATCCAGCAGCTTGGCATAAGCCGGGATCGACGCCGCCTTGAGCAGCAGGGAAGGGTTGGTGGTGGCGTCCTGCGGCTTGAGCTTGGCGAGGGTGGAAAAATCGCCGGTATCGGCTACAACAGTGGTGAATTGCTTGAGTTGTTCCAGCTTGGAAGTCATGGGCGTGCTCTGTCCTGTGGGTCTGATGACATTACCCGAGCACCGGCAGGCGCTCAAGGGCGCAAATGCGTTCGATCGTTTGCGAGGGCAACAACCTGAAAACGGCCGTTTGAATGCCTTGTCTTGGTGCTAAATAGGAGGCCAAAACCGCCGGCAGGTTCAACTCAATTACCGAACGACCACCACAATTCAAAGGTGGGAGGGGGCTTGCCCCCGATAGCGACAGACCAGTCTCCCCGGACCCGAACTGGCCCTCACCGCCCTTCCAGCAAAGCCCCAGCCTGATCCAGCAACGCCAACGGATCACTCGCCTTATGAATATCCACCGACAACAACTGCCTGAACTTGCGCGCCCCCGGAAAACCGGTGCCCAACCCCAGAATATGCCGAGTGATATGGTGCATCGCACCACCACTGGCCAAATGCTCAGCAATATAAGGCCGCAATTGCACCAGCGCCTCAGCCCGACTGATCACCGGCGCCTCACTGCCAAACAACTGCTGATCCACCTCCGCCAGCAAATACGGATTGTGATAAGCCTCCCGCCCCAGCATCACCCCATCAAACACCTGCAAATGCTCATGGCACTGCTCCAGCGTCTTGATTCCGCCGTTGAGCACAATCTCCAGCTCCGGAAAGTCCTGCTTCAACTGCGCCGCCACGTCATAACGCAACGGCGGAATGTCACGGTTCTCCTTCGGCGACAACCCCTCCAGAATCGCAATCCGCGCATGCACAGTAAAACTGGTGCAGCCCGCGTCCTTCACCGTCCCGACAAAATCACACAACTCGGCATAACTGTCCCGCCCATTGATCCCGATGCGATGCTTCACCGTCACCGGGATCGACACCGCATCGCGCATGGCCTTCACACAATCCGCCACCAGGGCCGGGTGCGCCATCAGGATCGCGCCGATCATATTGTTCTGCACCCGGTCGCTGGGGCAGCCGACGTTCAGGTTCACTTCGTCGTAACCGGCGGCCTCGGCCATACGCGCGCAAGCCGCCAGATCGGCCGGAACACTACCGCCCAGTTGCAGTGCAAGTGGATGCTCGGCTTCGTTGTGACGCAGGAAACGGTCATGGTCGCCGTGGAGGATCGCGCCGGTGGTGACCATCTCGGTGTAGAGCAGGGCGTGTTTGGAAAGCAGGCGCAGGAAGAACCGGCAGTGGCGGTCGGTCCAATCCATCATAGGGGCGACGGAGAAGCGGCGGGAGAGGGGGGAGGTTGTGGCGCTGGTCGAGGACATTGGCTGTTCTGGTGTGGGCGAGGCTGGGAAGTTGGGGAGTTTATCAGGGTTGGAGTCAGCTCGTTCATTGAGCAACAACCGACCGAACCCTAAAAAATCTCAAGCATCACTTTTGTGATGGCGCTATGATCTCAAAAATGCAGTGCGTCGCCTTCTGGAAAAAATAGATGTTTGAATATATCTTGTTCTTTAAACTCTAGATTCGATCGTTCCTTGATGTGGGGCGAATAGATTAGGGTTAAATATGTATGTTAAGGATGCTGGTGCGCCATTGAATACCAAGGAAGTCGCGAAGATATTCAGCAGTAAGGAAGTAAATGCTATTGCTCGTGGGGATTTCGAGTTTTTTTTTAAAGTGGTGAGCGGGATTTATGAGTTGCTTGGTGACGTATTTAGTGTGAGCGATGTTTTTCAGGAGTGCTATAAAGTCCTTCGTACGGATTATAAGTTTGAATATTATATTAAGAATTTGATTGCAGAAAAAATATTGGTTGGTCGCTATTCACTAAATACTGCAACTCTACTGAGCGAGTTTAGGGTGGGTGAAAGTAAAGCGGATAGTGTTATTTTGAATGGTTATAGCACCTGTTACGAAATCAAATCGGAATTTGATGGTTTAAGTCGGCTTTCGGATCAGCTTAATTCTTATCTGAGGTTGTTTGATAAGGTTAATGTTGTGGTCGGTGATGGGCATCTGTCAAAGGTGGAAAGAATAATTCCCGAAAGCGTTGGTATTATGACGTTGAGTAAGAGGAATGGTTTTACGGAAGTTAGACCTGCTCTTCAAGCAACTATCTCAGTAGATGTGGGCGTTTTAATGTCCTCGTTGCGGCGTCATGAGTATCTTTCATTGGTCAAGGAGCTATATGGGGAAGTACCTACTGCTCCCAATACAAGGATTTATGATGAATGCCGGATTGCTCTTGAGGGGGTCGACTCTGAGAAATTAAGAAGAGCATTTTGTAAAGTTTTGAAGAGCACCCGAAAGATAGATAGGAGCTATGTTGAAGGGTTGCCGGTTAGTTTGTTGGCTGCTGGTATTGAATATCGTATTTCTGCAGTGGATAAAGCTGGGTTGTTGGAAAACTTAAATCTACATTTTAGTAAGGAAACTTCATGTACTACCCAATTCTTAAGGCTAAGCGGCACGAGCTGAACTCACTATATGATCTTTCAAGTAGGTTGAGTGCGGCAAAATACAGACCGGTCATAGAGCCAGTAAATCGTTCATTCGTAGAAGTGTTCGATGCAGTAGAGGAGTTGCACAAGCATTCTGTTCAGCCGTTAGTAGTTATAAATCCCTCTCAAGGTTTTTTTTCATCGGCTACTTCCGCAAATGTGTTTAGTCAGCTCCAGTCTAATGCGAAGTCAGCTAATAGGTTTACCCCCTGTATTAAAGTTCGCGACTCCTCAGACTCAGTTTCTCTTTCACTGCTTGCTATGTATCCTGGGGCTGCGGTGTACCTGGAAAATGATACTCTAATGTCTTCGGTAGTGCTCTTGAATACTGCATCGCTTGTTATTCTAAATCAGCAGAAAGTTGACTCGGATATTGTTGATAAGCTGAGTAAGGTAGTGCTGTACGTGGATAGTTTTGCCAAGAGAAAACGCAACGCCGACTATGGTGTTTCATCTTTCTATTCTAACTTGCATTTATCGTATAAGAAAAGAAGAAATGCAGTAGGTTTCGGTGATTTTACTATTATGGCTGAAGAGTATAGTGAGTCGGGAGGCCCTGCATATGTTGTCGCTATTCATGCTTCTCACATTGATGCGCTATTGCCAAACTCTATGCATGTAAGACATTTTCTATCGACGACGGGAGGGACCCTTCCAACTAACCCTGGAGGTAAGTATCTAGAGGCTCTTGATAAATTAATTAATTTTGATGCGAGCAATCCAGGTTTTTTTGATAGTACTTTAGGCATGAGCGAGTTTAAGGCTTCTCACGCAATTGGGCATTATCCTGGCTTAGGCATTGTGAAGGAAATGTCAATCAAGCATCATATTGAGTCCGTATGCAATTTTATTTGACTTGCGCTCTTTATTTTGGTTGTTTTTAAGGTAGAGAAAAGGGGGTGTATCTATTTTTGCGTTATAGCGCGGACAGTAAATATGCTCCCGTTTTCTGAAATGGCAGTCGGTCGCCAAAAAACTTTCGATCGCAACGCAGTTTGCTTGGCGTTCAAAGCCCTTGAATGCTTTTTCAAGCCAATTGATCTGGATTGCGAGTTTATCGTCTAGAATATATCGTTATCATTTGATTGTCGGTAGGAAATTACCTTCGTTGGCTTTTTTACTCTCGGCTTGATCTGAACAATCCGTATTTTTTATGTTAAATTTAGTCGCGAGGAATATCAGTCACGATTTGGCTTGCTATTTGGTCAATGGTTCTGACTAGGTCGGCTAAAGAGTTGAACAAGTCTCTACGCCTGTTTAGGGGTATCCCTGTCATGGCATTCTTGAAGAGGGTGGTTCTAAGATATCTTACATTTTGGCGCGCTGGGTCGAATCAGCAGTTCGCGCTGAGGTATGCATTGAAGTGATTCTTTTGCTTTTCTTCTGCCAACTCAAAACCGGGTATCTGGTATGACCCCGATTTCACTCAAATTGTTGGTTGTGATTTTCTGGCACCTCTATCCAAAGATAGTAAAAATTCCCACCCTCTAATCGGGCACTTAGAGGGTGAGGTTTTTTATATGCCCATGCGTTTTCTGATGATAGTCGCAAGTCCTGAAAACTCGGTGGCGGCTTCAAGTATTTGAGCGTTATAGCCAGAGTTGACGTGAGTTCTGAGCTTTCCAATCGCTAACCCGTACTCTTGTGCTTGAGGGGCGAGACTATGGAAGTCTTTTATAGCAGCGAGTTTATTCGAGGGGAACGGTACTGTGGTAGGGTCAATAGCACGTAATACGTCAACTACACGATTTTTAACGCGAGGTGCAATTTTGCTCTCCCAGTAATCGTGCGGGCGGGTCGAAGTTCTACCGGATGATACTTTATAAGCTGATGTTACATACCCGAGATAGGTCGGAAGGCCATGAAGCAGTTTGTCTCGTGATTCATCCGAAGCTAGTCCCCTGACTGTTTTCCAATCCGTAATCCAGCGGGCCACCGCGCGACCTACCGTCGAGAGCGCTCGGAGAGAGAAAAGATCTGCGGCTACCGGGGTACAGAAAAAATCAGAGTCGAGCAAAATTGCTCTATTGAGAGGGCCGACATTGGGTCCGATGTCGTAGATAACGAGATCAACTTCATAGCGTTGCCCCATTTCTCTTGCTGCTGCTGATAGTGCGCACATCACGTCGTAGTCCCGCCCTTTGCGGGCGAACGACCCGGTCCACGCTGCAGGTAATTCCTCCTCATAGTCTGCTAATAAAACGTCGCCGGGACACAGGTAAAGCCCGTTTTTGATTTTGTAAGCGTCTACCGGTTTAATGCCTCCCTTACCATCAACTACTGGTTTAATTGCGGACCAGAGGGTGCCGCCGTCAGCATCGTCGGACTCGCCTAGCAATACATCTAGCTTTTTTTCGTCTAGATAAAATGCCGTTAGATTGCATTGGGGGTCAGCATCAATCATTAGGACTCGAAGTCCTTGATCAGCAAGGGCGTCCGCGACATTGACCGTTAGCGTGGTTTTACCGACTCCACCTTTATGATTGAAAAACGTAAGTGTTCGCATCATCTATCTCCCTGATTAAGCCCGTAATGCTATCACTAGGCTACTAGCAAGCCGAGAAGATTCAATTTCTAAATACTGGGAGCGCTACCAGAAAAAACACTGATGGAGGCCACAATATTTCCTGGGAAAATTCCCACACTTTTCTCAGCTTGCCCCTCAGACTTCCCACAGCTAACCTCCCCAAACCGCTGGACACCCAGCGGCCGGATGTGGAAGTCCGACCAAGCTGAAGGCGCTCAATCGCCCATAAACACCTACCGGCGTTTTTTTACGTCTGTATGATTGCTTATGGCGGCTGTGCGCGGGGCACTTCGGTGCGCCGGGTCCTTTAGCCCTGGTCTTCCACACCTGCGTACAGCTGCCACCCTCATGTGGAAGTGAGATAGGCAGTTCCTGAAACGCTAAAGGAGCTTCGCCATGTACAAAGTCACACCTAACCCGCCAGACGCTTCAAATGCTGCACCTGTCGATACCCGGTTTCAAGCTGCCGCCCAACGCGCTATTCATCACTACCTGCCCCAACCTGACGCCGCTACCACCAACGAAAAGCCAAGCAGTAACCTGTTCTCCGTCAGCCCCAACATCGACACCGAAACCCTCCTGGCCAACGCCGCCGAAAACCTCGCATCCGCCAACCAAATGGCCGCCACCCTGGCTTTCGACCTCGATGACCCGCACCGCGCCATCGTCCTGGGCATCCAGCAACTCATCGACCTAAGCGCTCTGCTCGTCGACCGAGTCCAGGAACAGGTCGTACCTGCCGCCTGACACCCAACCCCGCCGCCTTACCCCAAGGCGGCAACCTGAACCCATCCTGTCACCCAGCAAAGTTTCATCATCCCCGGCGCTTTTGAGGTCTACGATCCTCTTCAAGAGAGGACCTCCGCGCCTCCATTCCACAGGGAACTGAAACCATGATCTCGAACCTCGTTAAAGTCGTGATGGTTGCTGGCACGTTGCTGTTGGGCGCTTGTTCGACGGGGTCGGCCGGCGTGAGCAGTGACCCTTGTTTTTCAGGCGGATGCCAGGCGTTTGGGGACCATAGCCCCAGCAAAGCCGCCAAGATGAATTTTGGCGGCAGTGGGCTGGGGAGTAGTTATGGGGAGTATGGGTCAGGGTTGTTGCATGATGATTGATGGGGTGGTGGGGCAGTCACTGGGATGGTGACTGACCCATTGCTATCGGGGGCAAGCCCCCTCCCACATTGGAATAGGGGGGGCGGGAAATGTCAGTGGCCGCCCTTCATGCGGCGGGCGATGAGGTAGATGCCCAGGCCGATCAGCGCCGTCGCGGCGCCGATGTAGCCGGTGCTGGTCCAGCCATACCCCGCTGTAATCGCCATCCCGCCCAACCACGGTCCCAGCGCGTTCGCCAGGTTGAACGCCGCGTGGTTCGACGCCGCCGCCAGGCTCGGGGCTTCGTGGGCGATGTCCATCAAGCGGATTTGCAGGGGGGCCGCCATGGCGATCATGGTGCCGACCAGGCCAATGCCCAGTAGTACGCTCCACAGCGAACTGGCGGCGACGGTGAAGAAGATCAGCACGGCCATCGACCACACCATGATCCAACCCACGGCGCGAAATTGCAGGCGGTCGAACAACTTGCCGCCGGCGATGTTGCCGATGATGCCGCCTGCCCCAAACGCGGCGAGGCCGAAGGGAATCCACTGCGGCGAGACTTTGGTCACTTCCAGCATGGTCGGCGCCAAATAGCTGAACACGCAGAACATCCCGGCAAACCCGATCGCGCCAATCGACAACGCCATCCACACCTGCGGCTTAGTGAAGGCGCGCAGTTCCTTGCGCGGGTCGCTGCGTTGTTCGTCATGGCGGTGGGGCACGAATTGCCAGACCAGTGCGATGGTGCACAGGGCAATCACGCTGACCAGTGCAAACGCCGAGCGCCAGCCTAGGTGTTGGCCGAGGAAGGTGGCGATGGGGTTGCCGAGCAGCATGGCCAGGGTCAGGCCCATCATTACGCGGGCCACGGCGCCGGCGCGTTTGTCGTTGGGGACCATGCTCGAGGCGACCACGGCGGCGATGCCGAAGTAGGCGCCGTGGGGCAGGCCGCTGATAAAGCGGAAGGCCACCAGCGAGCCGAAGGTCGGGGTGAAGGCGGTGGCCAGGTTGCCCAAGGCGTACAGGCCCATCAGTAGCAACAGCATGTGTTTGCGTAGTAGCTTGGCGCCAAGAATGGCCAGCAGTGGCGCGCCAACCATCACGCCCAGGGCGTAGGCGCTGATGGCGTGGCCGACTTGCGGTTCGCTCAAATTGAGATTGTGGGCGATGTCGGGCATCAAGCCCATGATGGCGAATTCGCCGGTGCCGATCGCGAAGGCGCCCACGGCCATGGCCGCTTCCATTTTGGCGGCGCCGCGCGCGGGCAGCACATGCCCGGGTGTTTGCTGGATAGTCATGGGTAACTCTGGTTGGATGGAGCGCACGAAGGAGAGCCGCCGATGCTACGCAAGCAGCGGCAAAGGTGTCTAGAACAGCGGTTTGCGTGAGAGTTCCAGGCCTGTGACCCCAGGTCGCGCCTGCCACGCTTGACATCGACGGGTTAAAAGCTGCGATTTAGAGCTGTCAATTGGCCAAACGGCGCATAAACGCCGTTTGCCGTGATATTCTGCGCGCCGTCCTGGTCTAGTCTCTCCTGGGTACGTACATCCGTATACGTCCCAGCGGTTGGCTGTCGCCCAGGTAGCTGAAGCCAATAATGATAAGAAGTCAGCGCAGAAGGGACATAAACAGTGAGGTCGATACGTCGGCCTTGTGTGCCCACCCTGCGGCCCTCTCGTGAATGTGCATACCCCACGGTGCTGCCTTGCGCAGCTGTGATGGAGGGTTGCCCATGATCAGGGGCGGTAGGGCGGATGGCGTTTTATCATAGGTGCTACTGATGTTTAAAAAAGTAAACACTGCCCTGCTGGGGCTGGCTTTGTCGCTGGGGATCAGCTCCGTTCAGGCGGAAGAGGCAAAGAAAGTCGATGTGCTGCTGATTGGCGGCGGCATCATGAGTGCAACCCTGGGTGTCTGGCTCAATGAGCTGGAGCCGGGCTGGTCGATGGAGATGGTCGAGCGCCTGGATGGCGTGGCCGAAGAAAGCTCCAACGGCTGGAACAACGCCGGTACCGGTCACTCGGCCCTGGCTGAGCTGAACTACACCCCGGAAGACAAGAACGGCAACGTTGAGATCCCGAAAGCGGTCGAGATCAACGAAGCGTTCCAGATTTCCCGTCAGTTCTGGTCCTGGCAGGTCCGCCAGGGCGTGCTGAAGGACCCGCGTTCGTTCATCAACACCACACCGCACATGAGCTTTGTGTGGGGCGATGACAACATCAAGTTCCTGAAAAAACGCTACGAAGCCCTGAAGGCCAGCCCGCTGTTCGCCGGCATGCAGTACTCCGAAGACCCGGCGCAGATCGCCAAGTGGGTTCCGCTGATGATGGAAGGGCGTGACCCGAACCAGAAAATCGCGGCCACCTGGAGCCCGCTGGGTACCGACATGAACTTCGGCGAGATCACCCGCCAGTTCGTCGCTCACCTGCAAACCACGCCTAAGTTCGACCTGAAACTGTCGAGCGAAGTGCAGGACATCACCAAGAACGCCGACGGTTCGTGGCGTGTGAGCTACAAAAACCTGAAAGACGGCACCAAGACCGAAACCGACGCCAAGTTCGTGTTCATCGGCGCCGGTGGCGGTGCACTGCACCTGCTGCAGAAGTCGGGCATTCCTGAAGCCAAGGAATACGCTGGCTTCCCAGTGGGCGGCTCGTTCCTGGTGACCGATAACCCAACCGTTGCCGAGCAACACCTGGCCAAGGCCTACGGCAAGGCTTCGGTTGGCGCGCCACCGATGTCGGTTCCGCACCTGGACACCCGCGTGCTGGATGGCAAGCGCGTGATCCTGTTTGGCCCATTCGCGACCTTCTCGACCAAGTTCCTGAAAGAAGGCTCGTACCTGGACCTGCTGACCAGCACCACCACCCACAACATCTGGCCAATGACCAAAGTCGGTATTCGTGAATACCCACTGGTCGAGTACCTCGCCGGCCAACTGATGCTGTCCGATGACGACCGCTTCAAGGCGCTGCAAGAGTACTTCCCGAACGCCAAGCAATCCGACTGGCGCCTGTGGCAAGCCGGCCAGCGCGTGCAGATCATCAAGCGTGACGAAGAGCAGGGCGGCGTCCTGAAACTCGGCACCGAAGTGGTCAGCTCCGCCGACAACACCATCGCGGGCCTGTTGGGTGCATCGCCAGGCGCGTCCACCGCGGCTCCGATCATGCTGACCGTGCTGCAGAAAGTGTTCAAGGACAAGGTCGCGACTCCTGAGTGGCAGGCCAAACTGCACCAGATCGTACCGAGCTACGGCACCAAGCTGAACGACAGCCCGGAAGCGGTTGCCAAGGAATGGGCCTACACCGCCGAAGTCCTGCAACTGCCTACGCCGCCTGTGATTCCACAAATGGCTGCCCCAAAGGCTACCGAGGCTGCCAAGCCTGCGGCTGAGCCAAGCAAGCCGGCATCTGACCTGGCGCTGTAAGCCAGGCTGATGCACAAAAGCCCGCTGAACCGGTAACGGTCAGCGGGCTTTTTCATGGCCGTGAGAACAGTTCAGCAACCTGACAGACGCCACCTGTTAAAAATATTCCAGAGCCAAGCAGGAGCGAGGCCGCAACAAGGGGGCATTTTTTACCAGTGTCAGTGTTGGGCGCACGCGCCCGAGGGTTTTTTGTATGTGGCTACGTTATGCAGCATTGGCGGCCATGGTCGTCGCGGCATCCGGATGTGTGCAAGAGCGCGTCGTGCACGAGCGCAGGCCGGTGCAACGTGAGTATGTGGAAGTCATCGCGCCACAACCGCCGCCGGTGCAGGTGATCGAAGTCGAGCCGCCCGTGCGCTACGGCTACGTCTGGTCGCGTGGTTACTGGCGCTGGGACGGCGGGCGATATGTGGCTGTACACGGCCACTGGGAGCCTGTACGTGAAGGCTATCGCTATGTGCATCCACATTGGGTGCAGCGCAATGATGGGTATCACTGGCAGGGCGGTGGCTGGGTTCGCTGAGCCCTGGTTTCATCGGCAACGAGCGTTAAATCGGCTTCTGGGTGCCCAGGAGCCGAACCTCCCGCAGCAACGCGGCGCCGAGTTGATCGGTGCCCAGTTCCCGGTAGCCCACGGCCTTTACCTCGCCGTTCTCCTCCGCCTGGATAAGGATCACCGGGGTTTCCTTGCCGGTGGTTTCGTCGACATGCATCGCGTATTGGGGAATATCCAGCTTGATCGGCGTCCCCGCCGCCTTGCCCTTCACATTGATCAGGAAGGCGGCGCAACCGCTGTCGACATCCGCAGTGGTGGCGGAGCGGCCGCTGACAAAGCAGGTCTTTGGTAGATCGGGCCAGGTGATGGTGTCGGCCAGGGCGAGAGTGGGGGCCATGGCCAGGGCGGCGAGTAGAAGCGTGCGCACGTCGGTCTTTCTCTCGATCAAGGTGAACACGGTTTGTACCAAAGCCCGCCCGCGGCCGCAACGCCAGGGTTCAGGCCAGCCGCTTCATGCCGGTGGTCTTGATCGCGTTGAGGTCGAAGGTTGCCGTGTATTCGCAACCGGCGGCGTGGGCGCAGCGCTCGATCAGGCAGTCTGCAAAGTCAGCCTTGTTCGCCACAAACTTGCGCAGCGCCTGCCAGATGATCTCCCCATGCTCTACGGTCAATTCGCGGGTGCGCAGCAGGGTCTCAAGCACTATCACCACATCACTTTTGGCCGACTGGTAGCAGCTTTGCAGTACCCACACCAGCTCCACAATGGAGACCAGGCTGATAAAGCCCGGCGAGGCGGTGGTCAGTGATTCGATCAGCTCGGATGCCTTGGCGGATTGAACGGGATCATCCTGGGTGACGTAGCGCACCAGCACATTGGTATCCAGCCCGATCATCCGGCTTTTGCCCCCTGCGCTGCGATGGCTTGGTTCATCTCTTCGATAGAGATGGTCCTGGCGGGCGTGCGGATCAACCCTTTGAGGTCATGCACCGTTTTGCTCGCGGCAATGATGGAAAACTGCCCATCTTCCATTTCTACGAATTCAACCCGATCACCTGTTTCCAGGCCGAGGGCGGTCCTGACCTGGACTGGGATGGTGATTTGACCTTTTGAGGTCAATGTAGCGATAGCCATGTTGAAGATCTCCATCGTGATATTCCTTACCTTAGGGTAAGGAATGACAGAGGACAATATCCGTTGGTCCATAGGGTGCTCATCTGGTGTGGGTTAGTCGGAACAGGTAAAACACTAGTCCCAACTGTCCACGCCCGCTGGGCCTAAAGAGATACAAACCATGACCGACCGCCACCTCGTTATCCCTGCCTCCATGCACCCCATCGTCGAGCGCGCCGGCTACGTGCCTGCGGTCAAGGTTGGCAAGACGTTGTACTGCGCCGGGCAGGTCGGGCGTACGGCTGGGTTGGCGGTGATCGAGGACCCCGCGGCGCAATTCGTCGCGGCCTGGGACAATCTGCGGCAGGTGCTGGAAGAGGGCGGTTGCACGTTCGACGATGTGGTGGACATGACCACTTATCATGTGGATATGAGCCAGCACATGGCGGTTTTCCGTGAAGTGAAAAACCGCCTGTTTCCACGTGGGCATTGCGCCTGGACCACAATCGGGGTGTCCGAACTGGCGCACCCCGGCCTGCTGGTGGAAATCAAATGTGTGGCGGTACAGCGCTAGCTTATTGCACCACGCGGTAGCACGGTACATACGCCGCGCCGCCCGGCAACTTCATGCGGTGCTGGGCGACGAAGGCCTGTAGCAACTCGTCCAGCGGTTTCATGATGGCCGGGTCGCCGTGGATCTCATACGGGCCGTTCTGCTCGATCAGGCGGATGCCCTTGTCCTTCACGTTACCCGCCACGATCCCCGAGAACGCGCGGCGCAGGTTGGCGGCGAGTTCATGGGGCGGCAGGGCGTGGCTCAATTGCAGGCTGGCCATGTTCTCGTGGGTGGGGTCGAACGGGCGCTGGAAGCCTTCGTCGATCTTCAACAGCCAGTTGAAATGGAACGCGTCGTTGCGCTCGCGGCGGAACTGCTTCACCGCCTTGAGGCCGGCAGTCATCTGGCGTGCCACTTCCGCCGGGTCATCAATGATGATCTGGTAGTGCGCCTGGGCCGCTTCGCCCAAGGTGGCGCCGACGAAGGCATGCAGTTGTTGCAGGTACGGCGCGGCGTGTTTCGGCCCGGTGAGGATGACCGGGAACGGCAGGTCACGGTTGTCCGGGTGCATCAGGATGCCCAGCAGGTACAGGAATTCCTCTGCTGTACCGGCACCACCCGGGAAGATGATGATGCCGTGGCCGACGCGCACGAACGCTTCCAGGCGCTTCTCGATGTCCGGCAAAATCACCAGTTCGTTGACGATGGGGTTCGGCGCCTCGGCCGCGATGATGCCCGGCTCGGTGAGGCCCAGGTAGCGCCCGCCGGTAATCCGCTGCTTGGCGTGGGAAATGGTCGCGCCTTTCATCGGACCTTTCATCACGCCAGGGCCGCAACCGGTGCACACGTCAAGGCTGCGCAGGCCCAGCTCGTGGCCGACCTTCTTGGTGTATTTGTATTCTTCGGTATTGATCGAGTGCCCGCCCCAGCACACCACGATCTTCGGTTCGACACCCGGGCGCAGCGTACGGGCGTTGCGCAGCAGGTGGAACACGTAGTCGGTAATGCCCTGGGAGTTGCTCAGGTCGATGCGCTGGCTGTCCAGCTCGTTCTCGGTGTAGACGATGTCGCGCAGGGCGCTGAACAGCATCTCGCGGGTGCTGGCGATCATTTCGCCATCGACGAAGGCGTCGGCCGGAGCGTTCAGCAGTTCAAGGCGCACGCCGCGGTCCTGTTGGTGGATGCGCACTTCAAAATCTTTGTAGGCGTCGAGGATGGTCTTGGCGTTGTCGATGTGCGCGCCGGTGTTGAGGATCGCCAGGGCGCATTGGCGGAACAGGGTGTAGATGCTGCCGGTGCCGGCTTCGCTCAGTTGCTGGACTTCACGTTGAGACAGGGTTTCGAGGCTGCCCTTGGGGCTGACGGAGGCATTGATGACTTGACGTTGGGGCATTCTGATTCCTTGAAAGCGCAGCCACCGCACCCGCAAGGGGCCGCGATGGCTTGAGAATGATGGGCGCCGAATTCGGTCGCACGAGACGGTTATTTACCTCACGCGCAAGGTCGAGCGCAAATACCGTCCAGCACCATCATGCCGCAGAACTCACTGAATCAGCTTCCAGTTTTTGTAGAAAACCCGACGCAGGGTAAAGGCCATCCCGGCAAACCCAGCGATCACGGCATTGAGCACCCGGGGGATCGGCGTCGGTCGCACGATATCGATAAACAGGCAGTAACGCTTGGCGTCGTTTTTGTTGAAAGACGCATGCATCAAGGTGTCATCGAAAATAAACAGCGGGTCGTCGTGCCAGTAATGCTTGTGCTGGCCCACCTGGATGTAGACGCCCTCGTGATGCGGTGCCGGGGCCATGTTGTAGAGCACGCGGAACATCATGCGCAGCGGGCCGAAGTGAAAGGAGGTCGAGCGGTTTTCATTGAACACCGACACACCGATGGTCTTCACGAACGGCAGTTTTTCGCGCAGTTTCGGAATGTCCAGGGTGGTCTCGATGGCTTGGCCGTACCACTGGAAGAACAACATGCCGCGTTTCTTCTCGGCCATGCGCTCATCCAGGTAGCCGATGATTTCGTCCTTGTGGGCCATGGCATCGTTGATCACCTGTTGCAGGTCTTCACGCCAGGCGGGTGGCAGGTCGGCCATGGTGTAGACGTGGCGGTTAGGCGAACTCAACAGGTCGAACAAGGTGTTGAACGGGGCCAGCAGCCAAGTGTTACGGCCACTGCCGATAAAATACTTTTTGATCGTCGTGCGGTCGTACAGCCCGTTGCGCAAAAAGTCATAGACACCACACACCAGCACCAGGCCCAGGAACACCAGGGTGGTGACCGGGAAGCAATAAATAACCAGCAGCACGCCGATGATCCAGGCGGCCGAGACTATTTTCTTGCGGTTGACACTCGCACTCATGAAGCTCAACTCCAACGGGGGAAGGTGCACGAGTTCCAGTCCTCATGGCACCCAGAGATGCGAAGACATGAAACATAATGAAACAATCTCCCTATGATAGGGCTTTCCCCCGCAGCCGGGCGTTTTAAATATTGCGAAATTGTGAAGGCTTTACACAGTTTTTAACCCCGGCGGCGCTGTGTGGATTGGATTTTGTAAACAGAAGATTTGCGACTATCGTGACGCTTCGGTTTTTTGGACGTCATAGACCGGTACGATTGAAGTTGAATGGCCACCACTGGCCTTCGGCACCTTGGAAGAGGCAGAAATTTTATGATCATCAAACCGCGGGTTCGTGGCTTCATCTGTGTGACCGCTCACCCTGTTGGCTGTGAAGCGAACGTCAAGGAACAGATCGACTACGTGACCCAACACGGCGTCATCGAAGGCGGCCCGAAAAAGGTGCTGGTCCTCGGTGCTTCCACCGGCTACGGCCTGGCCGCGCGCATCAGTGCCGCGTTTGGTTGTGGCGCCGACACCCTGGGCGTGTTTTTTGAGAAAGAAGGCGAAGAAGGCAAGCTGAGCTCCGCCGGCTGGTACAACAGCGCCGCGTTCGAGAAGTTTGCCGTCGAAAAAGGCCTGTACGCCAAGAGCATCAACGGCGACGCGTTCTCCGACGAGATCAAGCGCCTGACCATCGACACCATCAAGAAAGACCTCGGCAAGATCGACCTGGTCGTCTACAGCCTGGCCGCGCCTCGCCGTACCGACCCGCAAGGCGTGGTGCACAACTCCACCCTCAAGCCGATCGGCAAGGCCGTGACCCTGCGCGGCATCAACACCGACAAAGGCGTTGTGGTCGACACCACCCTGGAGCCAGCGACCCAGGAAGAAATCGACGGCACCGTCAAAGTAATGGGTGGCGAAGATTGGCAGCTGTGGATTGACGCCCTGCGTGACGCCGACGTCCTGGCCGAAGGCGCCAAGACCACTGCGTTCACCTACCTTGGCGAGAAGCTGACCCAGGACATCTACTGGAACGGCTCCATCGGCGAAGCCAAGAAAGACCTCGACAAGAAAGTCCTGACCCTGCGCGACAACCTCGCCGCGCTCAAGGGCGACGCCCGTGTGTCGGTGCTCAAGGCCGTGGTCACCCAGGCCAGCTCCGCGATCCCGATCATGCCGCTGTACCTGTCGCTGCTGTTCAAAGTGATGAAAGAGCAGGGCACCCACGAAGGTTGCATCGAGCAGGTCTACGGCCTGTTCAAGGACAGCCTGTACGGCAGCCAGCCTAAACTCGACGCCGACGGCCGCCTGCGTGCCGACCTGGCCGAGCTGGAACCGAAAGTCCAGGACGCCGTGGCGGCCCTGTGGAACCAGGTCACCGACGACAACGTCAACGAAATCAGCGATTTTGCCGGCTACAAGGCGGAGTTCCTGCGTTTGTTCGGCTTTGAAATCGACGGCGTGGACTACGAGGCTGACGTGAATCCGACCGTGAAGATCAACGGCCTGATTCAGGCGTAAGTGATCCGGTTCAAAAAGACGGCCCTTCGGGGCCGTTTTTTATGGCCGCTGAAAAAGGCTGCCTTCAGAACCCTCTTACACATTTTTGAGCAGCGTCCGATCGCTCCGATATGCCAGACTCCAGCCGCTATCACATTCAGGCTAACGGAGGATCTGATGACGATTCGTGCAGTGGTTTTTGATTTCGGCGGTGTCCTGTTCGACTGGAGCCCGCAGCACCTGTACCGCAAGCTGATTGCCGACGAGCATGAGCGGCAATGGTTCCTCGATAACATCTGCACCCAGGCCTGGAACACCGAGCAGGACGCCGGTCGCTCCCTGGCCGATGGCACCCGCAGCCTGATCGAGCAATACCCGCATCATGAGCGCTTGATTCAAGCCTATTACGACCGTTGGCACGAGATGCTGCGAGGGCCGTTGCCGGAAGGTGTGGCGATCCTCGAAGCGTTGCACCGAGCCAATATGCCGTTGTTCGGGCTTACCAACTGGTCTGCCGAGACGTTCCCCTATGCGCGGGCCAATTACCCGTTCCTGCAGTGTTTTCGCGACATCGTGGTATCCGGCGAGTTGAAGCTGATCAAGCCTGACGCGGCGATCTATCACGCCAGCCTCAGCCAGGTACGTGCGCAGTTGCCGGATATCCAGCCGGCTGAAGTGGTGTTTATCGATGACGTTGCCGGCAATATCGAAGCGGCCATCGCACTGGGCTGGCAGGGGATTCACCATGTGTCTGCCGAGCGCACGGCCGCGCAGTTGCGTGAGTTGGGCGTGGGCTTCTAGCGCGCCCACTTTTCCATGGCGAAATCCACGAAGGCGCGCAGCTTGGGCAGGCGATATCGGTCCTGGCCGTAGAGCAGATGCATGGGGCGGCTGGGCAGTCGATAGGTGGTCAACAAGGCCACCAGTTTGCCGCTCTCCAGGTCCGGTTGTACCAGGGCATCGGCCAGCATGATGATGCCCATGCCGTTGACGGCCGCCTGGCGCAAGCCTTGCGAGCTGTTGATGGTCAATGAGCCGGACACTGGCACTTCCACCTCGCCGCTATCGTCGGTCATGCGCCAGAGTTTTTCGGTGTCGCGCCAATTGTCATTTGCCGGGTAGGCGAACGCCAGGCAGTCATGTTGCTTGAGGTCCTCGGGTTTCGAAGGCGTGCCGCGTCGTGCCAGGTACGCAGGTGACGCGCAGAGGGTGAGGGTGTAGTCCTGCATTGGCCGAGCAATCAGGCTCGACGCTTCCAGTTCGCCCAGACGTATCGCCACGTCGAAGCCGCTGTCGACCAAGTCCATCCGCTCGTTGCTCAGCACCACGTACAGGTTGATCAGCGGGTAGCGCCGGGAAAACTCGCTCAAGGCCGGTGTAAGGCGTTCGGTGCCGAATACGGGGGGGGCGGTGATACGCAGGGTACCTTTGGGGATGTCACTGTTGGCTAGCTCGGCAAGCTGTTCGGAGTCAGCCACCAAGCCCAGCACTTCCAGGCAGCGCTGGTAATACTGCCCACCGAATTCCGTGAGGCTCTGTTTGCGCGTGGTGCGCTTGAGCAGGCTGACGCCCAGGCGTTGTTCCAGCGCGCGCAAGTGGTTGCCGACCATGGTGGTCGACATCCCGCAGGCCTGGGCTGCGGCGGTCATGCTGCCAGTCTCGACCACTTTTACGTACACCGACATTGCCTGGAACAGATCCATTATCAAGTCCTGATTTAAAGTCATTGCAGGAATGTGCAGTTTATCCATCTCAGGTGGCTAACGATACTGAAGGCATCACAACGATGCACTGGAGCCCGCACCATGACCGCCGCCTGCCTGATGACCACTTACCAACCCCTGGCGCTGAGCTTTACCCGCGGCCTGGGCACGCGCCTGTGGGACCAGCAGGGCCGCGAATACCTTGATGCGGTGGCTGGTGTGGCGGTGACCAATGTCGGCCACTCGCACCCCAGGCTGGTGACGGCCATCAGTGAACAGGCCGGGCTGTTGCTGCACACCTCCAACCTCTACAGCATCGACTGGCAACAACGGCTGGCCCAGCGCCTGGCCCAACTGTCTGGCCTGGACCGGGCCTTCTTCAATAACTCAGGGGCCGAAGCCAATGAAACAGCGCTGAAACTGGCGCGGCTGCATGGCTGGAAAAAGGGCATTGAAGAGCCGTTGGTGGTGGTGATGGAAAACGCCTTTCATGGCCGCACGCTCGGCACCATGGCTGCCAGTGATGGGCCGTCGGTGCGCCTGGGTTTCCAGCGGTTGCCGGGGGACTTTCTCAAGGTGGGCTTTGGTGATCTGGCTGCGCTTGAAGCCATCACCCAGAGGTTGGGTGCGCGTATCGCCGCGGTCCTGCTGGAACCGATCCAGGGTGAAAGCGGCGTACTGCCGGCACCGCCGGGCTACCTGAAAGCCCTGCGTGATCACTGCACCCGCCATGGCTGGTTGATGATGCTCGATGAAATCCAGACCGGCATTGGCCGCACCGGCGCCTGGTTTGCTTTCCAGCATGAAGGCATCGTCCCGGATGTGATGACCCTGGCCAAGGGCCTCGGCAACGGCGTACCCATCGGCGCCTGCCTGGCGCGGGCTGGTGTGGCCGAGCTGTTCACGCCGGGCAGTCACGGCAGCACCTTCGGCGGCAACCCGTTGGCCTGTCGGGTCGGCTGCACCGTGCTGGACATCATCGAAGAACAAGGCTTGCTGCAGAACGCGGCGCAACAGGGCGAGCGCCTGCTGGCGCGGTTGCGGGTGGAATTGGCTGAGCACCCGCACGTCCTGGCGATTCGTGGGCAGGGGTTGATGATCGGGATCGAGCTCGCGAGCCCTTATCGTGACCTGGCCCAGCGCGCGGCCCAGAAACACGGCCTGTTGATCAACGTGACGCGGGGCAAGGTCATTCGGCTGCTGCCGCCGCTGACCCTGGATGCCAAGGAGGTTGAGATGATCGTGCGGGCCATTACCCGGTTACTGGATCAGGCCCATTGAGCCATTCCTGGTTCAGGGTTTCGGTATCGCCCAGGTACTCCAACAACCAGGCCATGGCCGGGGACAGCTTGTCCTGTGCCCAGGCCACACACGACGGGCTGGCCGGAAACGGCCGGCTCAATTGCAGCGCCACCAACTCCCCGCGTTCGATCCATGGCAACACCTGATGCGCCGGGGCCATGCCGACACACAGGCCATCACGCAGGCAATCGAGGGCCGAGGACCAATTCGGCACTACCAGCCGTCGCTGGTTATCCAGGGTCCAGGTGTCGCGCTTGGGCAGGTTGCGTGATGTGTCGGTCATGCACAACGAGGCGAAGGGCCGCAGTTGATCGTCACTCAGCAAGCCTTCGACGCTGGCCAACGGGTGGCGCGCGCTGACCACACACAGCCAGTTCAACAAGCCCATGTCGCGAAAGGTAAAGCGGCTGGCCACCGGCACCGCGCTGGTGGCGCCGATCACAATGTCGGTGCGCTCATCCGCCAGGGCATCCCACACGCCGTTGTACACCTCGTACTCCAGCAACAGCTCGACTTCAGGAAATTGCCGATAGAAATCAATGACCAACTGCCGGCAGCGCTGGGGTTTGACGATGGAATCCACCGCCACCTTCAACTGGCCACTCCAGCCGTTGGCCACTTGCTGGCAAAGGCGTCGGGTGCCGAGCATTTTTTTCATCACGCCACGGGCTTCCTCGATAAACAGCCGGCCCGCTGGCGTGAGCTCGACGTCCCGGTGGCGCCGCACAAACAACGGCACCGCCAGCCATTCCTCGATCTGACGCACCGTATAGCTGATGGCCGACGGCACCCGGTGCAGTTCCTGGGCAGCGGCGCTGAAGCTGCCATGACGCGCTACTGCGTCGACAACGTCCAGCGAATATTCAGACCACATGGCGGCTGCCTTCAAATTTATTGATAAGAGTTCCCAATTATTATCGCTTCACACCAAAACTGTCAGCTTCATAATGGGCGGCAGTCAGCAAATAGTTTGATGGCAAGGTCAACAAGGCTTCAATGAAAAATTCTTTTGGTTTCACTGCGTATCTGGCGGGGCTGAGCATGCTCGGTTACCTCGCCATGGACATGTATCTGCCGGCGTTCGGCGCCATGGGCGAGCAATTGCAGATTGGCGCAGGCGCGGTGGGCGCCAGCTTGAGTATCTTCCTCGCCGGCTTTGCGGTCGGGCAGTTGTTGTGGGGGCCGTTGTCCGACCGCCTGGGGCGCAAGCCGATCCTGCTCGCCGGGCTGAGCCTGTTTGTGCTCGGTTGTGCGGGCATGTTCTGGGTCGAAACGGCGCCGCAACTGCTTGCATTGCGTTTTATCCAGGCCATTGGCGTGTGCGCTGCCGCCGTCAGCTGGCAGGCGCTGGTGATCGACCGCTACCCGGCCGACAAGGCTCACCGCGTGTTCGCCAGCATCATGCCGCTGATGTCGTTGTCACCGGCTTTAGCGCCGCTGTTGGGCGCGATGGTGCTGAATCACTTCGGCTGGCAGGCGATCTTCGGCGTACTGCTGGGGGTGTCGTTGTTGCTGCTGTTGCCGACGTTGTTCCTGCGTACTGCGCAAAAACGTCAGGCAGCGAAGGGTGAACCTTCGCGCCTGGGTTATGGGCAGTTACTGACGTCTCGCGTGTTCACCGGCAATGTCATGATTTTTGCCGCGTGCTCGGCCAGTTTCTTTGCCTGGCTGACGGCGTCGCCCTTCATCCTGGGCGGCATGGGCTACAGCCCGAATGACATCGGCCTGAGCTACGTGCTGCCCACCTTGGCGTTCCTGGTCGGCGGTTACAGCTGCCGCAGCGCCTTGCAGCACTTCCAGGGCAAGGCGCTGTTGCCGTGGCTGCTGCTGGCGTATTGCATCAGCATGGTGGCGTTGTACTTGGTCGCCACTTTGACTGTGCCGACCCTCACCACCTTGCTGATTCCGTTCTGCCTGATGGCGCTGTGCAACGGTGCCAGTTACCCCATCGTCGTGGCGAATGCGCTGATGCCGTTTGCGGAAAACTCCGGCAAGGCGGCGGCGCTGCAAAATACGCTGCAATTGGGCCTGTGCTTTCTCAGCAGCTTGTTGGTGTCATCGATGATCGACCAACCGCTGCTGATTACCGTGATCGTGATGCTGGCGACCGCGCCGTTGGCGGTATTGGGTTACTGGCTGGCACGGCCCAAGGCCGATGATTCGGAACTGGCAGCCGCCTAGAACGTCACTTCCAGGTTCACCGTCGGCGTTGATGTGCGGCTGCCCCGGCCGCCATCCACGCCGAATTTGTTATGCCAATACTCGTAACCCACCCCCAGGTACAGGTTCGGCTTCACGCTTTTGCCCGGTCGCACCGCCACCATCAGCGCGGTGCGCATCAGGGCTTCCGGCGCGGTGTCGCGACCGTGATAGTCCTCGCCTTTTTCCCCGACATAATTGATAAAACCCTGGAATTTCGCCGCATGGTTGGCGATCTCGAACGGGCGCATCCATGTCAGATTGAGCATGTAGGTATCGTCGAAGGTGTGGTTCGACTCCTGCGCGCCGGGGATGCCGGTGTGGTTCCTTTCCTTGTAGTACAGCAGGCTCAGGTCCAGCACGCCGACGGTGTTGAACTTCAAGGTCGGGCCGATCACCAGGGCGCGCTTCTTGGCTGAGGCGAAGTTGTTGTTGCGGTTGGCATCGAAACCCAACGTCAGCGCGTAATCCTTGACCAGGCCGCTGCCCAGCGGCACATCGAACACCCGCGACGCATACAACTGGTGGCGGTATACGACATACACCTCACTCCCGCCATGATCCGTACCCTTGCGCGGGTCGCGGCTGTCGGACAGGAACACATCGAGGTTGAGGAAGTTGCTGCCATACCGGTAGCCGCTGGCGTGGGTGAAGCTGAAGATGCGCTTGCTGAATTCGTCGGGATTGTTCGGGTTGGTGAACTGCTGACCGTAGCGAAACCCTACGCTGTTGTTCATCCATTCCACCGCGACGGCCTCCCCGCCGCCGAGGAGGGTGAGTGCGACGGTTGCGCCCTGTAGTGCCTTTTTCATTGTTATGGGTCCTTTGGCGTTCTGGCTCATCACGGCCGGATTGTTTTTGTAACGCCGATGGAGGGTAACTTGTTCGATTGATTGTATACAACTCTATGGACATCCAGTCCGAACATTGCATACAGTGACCGCACAACAAAAACAGAGAACCCCTCACCATGACTATCCCGAAGGCGTCACCGCAGCGGCCAGAAGATGAGAATCTCGGCGTCGCCGCCAACATGGCTTACGGCCTGCAACATGTGCTCACCATGTACGGCGGCATCGTCGCGGTACCGTTGATCGTCGGCCAGGCGGCAGGTTTGTCGCCGGCGGATATCGGCCTGCTGATCGCCGCGTCGCTGTTTGCCGGTGGCCTGGCCACGCTGTTGCAGACCCTGGGCCTGCCGTTTTTCGGCTGCCAGTTGCCGCTGGTGCAGGGCGTATCGTTCGCCGGTGTGGCGACCATGGTGGCGATTGTCGGCAGTGATGGCGCCGGCGGTGTGCCGGCGATTCTCGGCGCGGTGATGGCCGCGTCGTTTATTGGTTTATTGATAACCCCGGTGTTCTCGCGGATCACCAAGTTTTTCCCGCCGCTGGTGACGGGTATTGTGATCACCACCATCGGCCTGACCCTGATGCCCGTTGCGGCGCGCTGGGCCATGGGCGGCAATAGCCGCGCTGCAGATTTCGGCAGCATGTCCAATATCGGCCTGGCAGCGTTGACCCTGGTACTGGTGTTGCTGCTGAGCAAGATCGGCAGCGCGACCATCTCACGCTTGTCGATCCTGCTGGCGATGGTGATCGGTACCGTGATTGCGGTGTTCCTCGGCATGGCTGACTTCTCGGGTGTGACCCAGGGGCCGATGTTCGGTTTCCCCACACCCTTCCATTTCGGCATGCCCACCTTTCATGTGGCCGCGATCATTTCCATGTGCATCGTGGTGATGGTGACCCTGGTCGAGACCTCGGCGGATATCCTGGCGGTGGGTGAAATCATCGACACCAAAGTCGATTCCAAACGCTTGGGCAACGGGCTGCGCGCCGATATGCTGTCGAGCATGGTTGCGCCGATCTTCGGTTCGTTCACCCAGAGCGCCTTCGCCCAGAACGTCGGGCTGGTGGCGGTGACCGGGGTCAAGAGCCGCTTCGTGGTGGCCACGGGCGGGCTGTTCCTGGTGATCCTCGGCTTGTTGCCCTTCATGGGCCGGGTCATCGCGGCGGTGCCCACTTCAGTGCTGGGCGGGGCCGGTATTGTGCTGTTCGGTACCGTGGCGGCCAGTGGTATCCGCACCTTGTCCAAGGTCGATTACCGCAACAACATGAACCTGATCATCGTGGCCACTTCCATCGGCTTTGGCATGATCCCGATTGCGGCACCGAGCTTCTACGATCACTTCCCGAGCTGGTTCGCGACTATTTTCCACTCGGGGATCAGCTCATCGGCAATCATGGCGATCCTGCTGAACCTGGCGTTCAACCATTTCACCGCCGGTAACTCGGACCAGCAGTCGGTATTTGTGGCGGGGACCGAGCGTAGCTTGTGCTTTCGCGATGTGTCGGAACTGCGTGATGGGGATTACTTCAAAGGCGGCAAGTTGTTTGATGCGGAGGGCAGGGAAATCCCGTTGGTGGCGGAAGTGTCGAAGAAGGCCGCAAAGCCTCAAACCACTGAGGTCTGAATGTGGGAGGGGGCTTGCCCCCGATAGCGGTGTGTCAGCAACCAATCACTCAGCTGATCCACCGTCATCGGGGGCAAGCCCCCTCCCACAATTGGAATGCATCCAGCTTGAGCATTCAGCCGGCCTTGAGCACTTTGTATTTTGCTGAACACACCTCATCCAGAAACTTCACCACAGTCCCCATGCACGCCTGGCGTTCTTCCACATGGGGCATATGACTGGAGTCTTCAAACAGCGCCCAGCGCACATCGGCGATTTCATCCAGGAACGGCTTGACCACCAGCGGCGTGGCCTCGTCGTGCCGGCCTGAGATCACCAGGGTCGGTACATTGATCGCCGACAGGCGGCCAGTGGATTTCCAGTCTTTCAAGCTGCCGATCACATGGAATTCGGTCGGGCCGCTCATGGCGTGGTACACCGTCGGGTCTGCATCGACCGCGGCGAAGGTGCGTGCCACTTCCTCGGGCCACGGGATGACCCGGCACACGTGATGGTCATAGAACACCCGCGATGCGGCGAGGTATTCCGGGTCCTGGTAGTTGCCGGCGGTTTCGTGCTTGAGCAGGGTTTCATGCACGCCTTCAGGCAATAATTTGCGCAGGCGGTTGGCTTCGCTGACCCAGGTGCGCATGCACGTTGGCGAGTTGGCCGGGATGAACGCTCGCAGGCCCTTGGGTTGCAGGATCGCGTGTTCACTGCCGAGCATGCCGCCCCAGGACTGGCCGAGGATCGCGTAGTTATCGCTGATCTGCAGATGGTCCAGCAGGTTATTCAGCTCTTCGAGAAACAGGCCTACGGTCCAGAAGGATGGATCTTTGTCGGGCAGATGAGTGGAGCGGCCGTTGCCCAGTTGGTCGTAGTGGATCACGGCGTGGCCGCTGGCGGCGACATCCTTGAACGCGTCAACGTAATCGTGGGTGCATCCGGGGCCGCCGTGGATAACCACCAGGGGCGTGCGACCGCTGGAGAGGTCACCGGTGACGCGGTACCAGGTTTGGTAGGCGCCAAACGCCGCATACCCTTCGCGGATTTTTTCGATGAATTCCATTTCGTGCCCTGCTCTGAAAAAAGGATCGGGGACACGATAATGGGTGAAAGAAATTTAAGTAACTAGCAAAACAGCTAGGTTTTGCCCGGCGGTCAATCGTCGAGCAGGCGGTAATGGGTGGCGCGCACCACCGCTTGCACACGGTTCTTGGCCCCCAGCTTGTGCATGGCCGAGGCCAGGTGCAGGGTGACTACCGCCAGGGAACGGCTCAGTTGTGTGGCAATTTCGGCCGCAGTCATGCCGTCGGCGGCCCATTTGAGGCACTCGCGTTCGCGTTTGGTCAGGTGAATGTGCGGGTAAGTCCGTAGCTCTTTGCTGAACAGCGGGTAGGCCGCTTCCTGCAAGGCATGGGAAATCAGGCCGAAGTCCGACAGGGTCTGCTGCGCATCCTGCAGCACGTTGCGAGCACTGCCGGTACGCAGCCCGGTCAGCGAGGCAAAACCACCACGGGGCAAGTGGATCGGCACGCTGACGCCGCAGGTCAATTGCTGGTCATGCAGGTAGGATGAAACCGGCGCATGGCAGGGATCGATGATCTTTTGCAGCGGGGTGTCGGCCTTGACGTCGTAGGACCAGACGAACGGCGACACCCGGCTCAGGGCCAGATGTTGTACCGGGTCAATCTGGTAGAACCCTTCGCTGCACCACAAGGCATGCCAGTCGGGCGGGGTGTTGCGCAGTTGCAGCACCGAAGGGGTGATCAATGCACCATCCTGGTCGATCGGCACCGGGGTGTAGTCGTACACCAAGGCGTCGAAGCCCAGTTGCTGGGCGAGGATAAAGGTGTTGTCCATCTGCTCGTCCAGGCTCCTGCCCGGCATCAGACGGTGATTTAAGGCAGTCAGCTTGGCCAGCATCCGTTCTGCTCCCGAATTCGTTTGAATCTCGACTTGCTGCAAGTAGAATGCCACGCCCCGGCGAAGGACTGCCAGGCCAAACCTATAAGAAATGCTAGGTTATGGACGCGCGGCATCCTCGGTAGTGTTGGCCTGATAAACGGCCCGCTACCTGCCAGGCCGACACTACACAAGGAATGTATGCATGTGGCGTGAAATTGCCCCCGACCAGCAGTACAACGTGCAAGTCGACGGCCATAACCTCGTGGTCTACAGCTTCGGCGAAGGCGATGAGGTGCTGCTGTGCCTCAACGGCGGGCCGGGCCTGCCGTGTGACTACTTGCGCGACGCCCATGGCTGGCTCAAAGACCATAACCTGCGAGTGGTTGCATTCGACCAGCTTGGCACGGGCGCATCAGCCAGACCCACTGATATTTCCCTGTGGGAAATCCGCCGTTATGTCGAAGAAGTCGAAACCGTGCGCCAGGCCCTGGGCCTGGGCCGTGTGCATTTGCTCGGGCATTCCTGGGGCGGCTGGCTCGGTATCGAATACGCCATCCATTACCCCGACGCACTGAAAAGCCTGATCCTCGAAAACACCGTCGGCGACATTCCGCACCTGTCCCAGGAGCTGGAGCGCCTGCGCGGCGCCCTCGGCAGCGAAACCGTGGCCATGATGCAACGCCACGAGGCCATGGGCACCCTCGACCACCCGCAATACCAGGCGGCGATCACCTTGCTCAACTACCGCCACGTGTGCCGCCTCGATGAATGGCCCGAGCCGGTCAAGCGTTCCCTTGGCGACTGGAACATGGGCCCCTACGAAACCATGCAGGGGCCCAACGAATTCCTCTACATCGGTAACCTCAAGGACTGGAACCGCATCCCCGAGATGGCCGAATTCAAGATGCCGATCCTGATCACCACCGGCCAGCACGACGAACTCACCCCGGCCTGCGCCATGCGCATGAAAATGGCGGCCCGACACGCCGAATTGCATGTGTTCCCCAACAGCAGCCATATGCCTTTTTACGAGGAGCCCCAGGCGTATTTCCCGGTGTTGCTGGACTTCCTTGCTCGTCACCGAGGCTGACGGATGAACCTGGCGCGTTATGGTTTTGTGCTGTCCCGGCCGCTGCAGTTGCTGCCGGTGCTGTTTGGCATCAGCCTGATCACCTTTGTGCTGGTGCGCTCGATCCCCGGCGACCCGGCGCGCGCCTTGCTGGGCTCGCGCAGCACACCGGATGCCTTGCTGAAGATCCGCGCCCAGTACGGCCTCGACCAGCCGTTGTGGCTGCAATATTTCTACTTCCTCAAGAACTTGCTCAAGGGCGACCTCGGCCAATCGCTGCTGTACAAGGTCGACGCTCTCAAGCTGATTGTCACGCGCATCGAGCCCACCCTGGTGCTGGTACTGGGCAGCGTGGTGCTGGCGCTGCTGATCGCGGTGCCGCTGGCGACGTGGGCCGCACGCAACAAGGGCGGCTGGGCGGACAACCTGATCCGCGTGTTCACCACGGTTGGCCTGGGCATGCCGGCGTTCTGGCTGGGCTTGATGCTGATCCTGTTGCTGAGTGTGCAGTGGGGCTTGTTTCCGGTGTCCGGCTACGGCCGCACCTGGCTGGACAAGGCGCATCACATGGTGCTGCCGTGCCTGACGATTGCCCTGGCGCTGTCGGCGGTGCTGGTGCGCAACCTGCGGGCGAGCATGCTGATGGAGTTGCAGGCCGATCACGTGACCGCGGCCCGCGCCCGTGGGCTGTCGGAAACCGCCGTTTTTCGTCGGCATGTGTTGCCAAATTCCCTGGTGCCGGCGGTCAACCTGCTGGCGGTGAACATCGGCTGGCTGATCAGCGGCACGGTGGTGATCGAAAGCCTGTTCGCCATTCCCGGTATCGGCCAATTGCTGGTGCGCGGCATTTTCACCCGCGATTACATGGTGGTGCAGGGCGTGGCCATGGTGCTGGCCTGTGCGACGGTGGTGGTCAACTTCATCGCTGACGTGGTGACGGTGGCCCTCGACCCACGGGTGAAGATGCAATGAGCAGCCGCCCGTTGATTGCCGCGTGGCGCATGCGCCTGCGCTTCGGCTTTCGCAATGGCCGGCTGACGGCGGCGTGGGGCCTGTTGATTCTGCTGGTGTGGTTGGCGCTTGCGCTGTTTGCGCCGTGGATAGCACCGTATGACCCGATCGCGCAAAACACGGATTTCAGTTTGCTCGGTCCGAGTCTTGCGCATCCGTTTGGTACGGATAACTACGGCAGGGACATCCTGTCGAGGGTGATCTGGGGCGCGCGCATCGACCTGCAACTGGCGATTGTCGGGGTGATCTTTCCCTTCATGATCGGCACCTTTATCGGTGCGGTCTCAGGCTACATCGGCGGGCGCTTCGACAGTTTTTGCATGCGCGTGATCGACGTGATCCTGGCGTTTCCGTTCCTGGTGTTGATGCTGGCGATCATGGCCATCCTCGGTCCAGGCCTGAAGAGTTTCTATATCGCCATGGCGCTGGTGGGCTGGGTGTCGTATGCGCGGCTGATCCGCTCGCAGATCCTGGTGCTCAAGGAAAGCGAGTTTGCCCTGGCCGCCAAGAGCCTGGGCTTTGGCCACGGGCGCATTCTGTTCCGGCATCTGCTGCCCAATGCGATGTTCGGCTCGATTGTGTTTTCCATGTCGGACGCGGTGCTGGTGCTGCTTAATGGCGCTGCCGTGAGCTACCTGGGCCTGGGCGTGCAACCGCCGACTGCCGAATGGGGCACGATGGTCGCCGAGGGGCAGGCCTTTATCACCACCGCGTGGTGGATCTGTACCTTTCCGGGGCTGGCCATCGTAACCCTGGCCATGGGCTTCAGCTTGCTGGCCGATGGCGTGGCGCAAGTGTTGGGGGACCGCTCATGAGCCTGCTGCAAGTGCGCGACCTCAGTGTCATCGCCAACAATGCCGGGCGCGACGTCACCTTGGTCGATCGGGTGTCGCTCGACCTGGCCGAAGGCGAAATCCTCGGCCTGGTAGGGGAAAGCGGCTCGGGCAAGACCATGGCCTGTCGCGGCCTGATGCGCCTGCTGCCATCGCCCAGCCTGCGCGTGCAAGGCGGCGCAGTGCGGCTGGCCGGCCAGGATCTGTTGGCACTGGATGATGCTGGCATGCGTGCCGTGCGCGGCGGCCAACTGGGCATGATCTTCCAGAACCCCAGCAGCCACCTTGACCCGCTGATGCGTATCGGCGAGCAGATTGCCGAAGGCATTCGACTGCATCAAGGCGCATCGAAAAAAGACGCGCGGCTGCAGGCTATCGACGTGCTGCGCCAGGTTGGCATCCCCGATCCCCAGGCGCGGGTCGACAACTACCCTCACGAGTTTTCTGGCGGCATGCGCCAGCGCGCCATGATCGCCGTGGCCCTGGGCTGCAACCCTAAAGTGCTGATCGCCGACGAGCCGACCACGGCCCTGGATGTGACGGTGCAGGCGCAGATCCTGCGGTTGTTGCTGGACCTGCGTGATCAGCGCGGCCTGTCGATCATCATGATTACCCATGACCTCGGCGTGGTCGCGCAAACCTGTGATTCCATCGCCGTGATGTACGCCGGGCGCCTGTGTGAGCACGGCAGCAAGTACGACTTGCTGGCTCGACCGCAGCACCCTTACACCGCCGGCCTGATCGATTGCCAACCCGCCCACAGCAGCGGCCACGCCATGCTGCGCACGATCCCCGGGCAGCCGCCGTTGCTGGACGCATTGCCCGCTGGTTGCCGGTTCAATCCGCGTTGCCCGCAGGTCGGCGCGTTGTGCACCGAGGTGCTACCGGAGGGTGCTCGGGTCGCCTGTCATTACCCGTTGGGAGCGCAGCCATGAGTCTGTTGCAGATCAAGGACCTGGAGGTGAAGTTTGCCGCGTCCGGCACCGGCGTGTTCGGGTTGAACAAGCAGTGGGTGAGGGCGGTGAACGGCGTGTCGCTGAACCTGGCGGCGGGTGAAACCCTGGGGCTGGTGGGCGAGTCGGGCAGTGGCAAAAGCACGCTGGGCCGCGCCATCCTGCACCTCAACCCGATCAGTGCCGGTCAGGTGTTGTTTGATGGCATCGACATGGCCCACGGCAGCGCCATCGACATCACTCGCCTGCGCCATGAAACTGCGATGATCTTCCAGGACCCGTACGCCGCGTTGAACCCGCGTCACACCATCGGCGAAACCATTGCCGAGGTGCTGCGCGTGCAGCGCAACGTCGCGCCAGAGCAGATTCACGTGCGCGTAAATGAACTGCTCGACCTGGTCGGCCTGCGTCCCGAACTGGCCAGCCGCAAGCCCGGCTCCCTCAGCGGCGGGCAATGCCAGCGCGTCGGCATTGCCCGGGCGCTGGCGGTGGAGCCACGCCTGATCATCGCCGACGAGTGCGTGGCGGCGCTGGATGTGTCGATCCAGGGCCAGATCATCAACCTGTTGCTGGAACTGCAACAGCGCATGAACCTGGCGATCCTGTTTATCGCCCATGACCTGGCCATCGTGCGCCGCCTGTGCGACCGCGTGGCGGTGATGTACCTGGGCAAGATCGTCGAGGAAGGGCCGGTGGAGGCGGTCTTTACTTCACCGCGTCACCCCTACACAGCGGCGTTGATCCAGGCGATTCCCGAGATCGATCCGCATCGGCCGTTACCTACGCAACCTTTGCCGGGTGAACCACCGAGCCCACTGAATTTGCCCACAGGCTGCGCCTTCCACCCGCGTTGTCGGCATGCCCGCGCCATGTGTTCCGTGGTGTTGCCGCCAACGCATTTCCTGCACGAGCATCGGTACAGTTGCGTGCTTGAAGAACCTTTGCTTTGACCCATCCCTGCCATTCATGAACAAGGAGTTATGACATGCAATCGCGCCACTTGAAGTTGCTCGCCGCCGCCACACTGACCGCCTGGTCGCTGACTGCCGGTTTCGCGCAGGCCGCCGGTGTACTGACCATCGGCTGCCGTGAAGACAGCACCACGTTTGACCCGATCAAAAGCGCGCAAAACCGCGACACCTGGGTCTTCGCCAACGTCTACGACACCCTGGTTCGCGTCGACAACCTGGGCACCAAGATGGAGCCGGGCCTGGCCGAAAGCTGGGATATCTCCAAGGACGGGCTGACTTACACCTTTAAACTGCGTGACGCGAAGTTCTCCGATGGCTCGGCCATTACCGCCGACGATGCGGCGTTCAGCCTGCTGCGTATCCGCGACAACAAGGCTTCGCTGTGGGCTGATCCGTTCAACCTGATCAGCACGGCCAAGGCATCGGACCCGAAAACCCTGGTGGTCACCTTGAAGACCCCGGCTGTGGCCTTCCTCTCGCAATTGGCGTCGCCGACGGTGTCGATCCTGTCGGAAAAAGCCATGACCAAGATGGGCGAAGACGCCTACTCGGAAAACCCAGTGACCTCCGGTGCGTTTACCGTGGACGAGTGGCGCAAGGGTGATCGGGTGATTCTGAAGAAGAACCCGAACTTCTGGCAGGCCAAGAACGTGAGCCTGGATGGCGTGGAGTGGGTCTCCGTGACCGACGACAACACGCGCATGCGCATGGTGCAGAACAACGAGCTGGACACGGCGATCTTCGTACCGTTCTCGCGGGTTGAAGAGTTGAAGAAAGACCAGAACGTGGTGATCCACGCCGACCCGTCCACCCGTGAAGATCACTTGCTGATCAACCACGCCCACGGCCTGCTGGCCAAGCCGGAGGTGCGCCAGGCGCTGGACATGGCCATCGACAAACAATCGCTGGTGAAGACCGCCACCTACGGTCAGGGCACTGTGGCCTATTCCTACATTCCAAAGGGCTCGCTGTACCACTACGCCAACAACCTGCAGCGCCCGTATGACCCCACGGCCGCCAAGAAGCTGTTGGAGCAGGCCGGTGCCAAGGACTTGAAGCTCAACTACGTGGTCAACGCCGGTAACGAAGCCGACGAGCAGATTGCGGTGATCATCAAGGACCAGCTGGCCAAGGTCGGCGTGACCGCCAACCTGCAAAAGGTCGACCCGACCCAGAGCTGGCAGATGCTGGTGGACGGTGAGTACGATATTTCGGTGATGTATTGGACCAACGACATCCTCGACCCCGACCAGAAGACCACCTTCGTGCTGGGCCACGACACCAACCAGAACTACATGACCCGCTACAAGAACGACAAGGTCAAGGACCTGGTGGCTCAGGCACGGATCGAGGCCGACCCGGTCAAGCGTGAGCAGATGTATGTGGAATTGCAGAAACTGGCGAAACAGGATGTGAACTGGATCGACTTGTACTACAGCCCTTACATCAACATCTCACGCAAGAATGTGAGCAACTTCCTGCAGAACCCGTTGGGCCGTTTCACCCTCGAAGAAGTGGTGAAAAACTAAACCACACCGCGATAAAAAATGTGGGAGGGGGCTTGCCCCCGATAGCGGTGGGACAGTCACTGTATCTGTTGACTGATCCACTGCAATCGGGGGGCAAGCCCCTCCCACATTTGGTTTTACAATGTGCCGGTTATTGCGCGTCGAACGCCTGGCCGTTGATGCCGGTACTGTCCGGCCCCATCAGGTACAGGTACACCGGCATGATCTCTTCCGGAGCAGGCCGCTCCATCGGGTTTTCCCCGGGATACGCCTGGGCGCGCATGCTGGTGCGCGTGCCGCCTGGGTTGATGCTGTTGGAGCGTACTGCTGCCACATCCTCAAGCTCATCAGCCAAGGTTTGCATCAAGCCTTCGGTCGCAAACTTCGACACGCCATAAGCGCCCCAGTAAGCCCGACCCTTGCGCCCGACGCTGCTGGAGGTGAACACCACCGACGCATCCTGGGACAATTTGAGCAGCGGCAACAAGGTGCTGGTCAGCATGAACATCGCGTTGACGTTCACGTGCATCACCCGCATGAAGTTCTCGCCGGACAACTGTTCGAGCGGCGTGCGCGGGCCGATGATCGAGGCGTTGTGGAGCAGGCCGTCGAGGTGGCCGAATTCCTTTTCGATCATCGCGGCCAGCTCATCGTATTGATGGGGCAGGGCGGTCTCCAGGTTGAAGGGGATCACCACCGGCTGTGGTTGGCCTGCGGCTTCGATTTCGTCATACACCTGGGCCAGGTTGGCTTCGGTCTTGCCCAGCAACAGTACGGTAGCGCCGTGGGCGGCATAGGTTTTCGCCGCCGCGGCGCCGATCCCGCGACCGGCACCGGTGACCAGGATCACCCGGCCTTTGAGCAGTTCTGGACGTGCGGAGTAATCAAACATAAATAGCCTCGACAGAATTCAGCAGCTTATGAACCCCAAATCCGAAAACACTGAAGATCCCCTGTGGGAGGGGGCTTGCCCCCGATGAGGGCCTATCAGTCCGATAGGTGCGGGCTGGCACACCGCTATCGGGGGCAAGCCCCCTCCCACATTGGATCTTCATAGAGGGTGGGGGCGTTGAGTAATCAGCAACTGCACAGTGCGTTATCGAGCACCTTGCGCAGTTCCAGCGGGTGATCCACCACCACATCGGCGCCCCAATGGCGTGGGTTGTCGTCCGGGTGGATGTAGCCGTAAGTGACCGCCGCGGTGCGGGTGCCGGCGTCGCGGCCGGACTCGATGTCGCGCAGGTCGTCGCCCACGAACAGCACGCTGGCCGGGTCCAGGCCGAGCATCTTGCAGGCCAGGATCATCGGCTCCGGGTCCGGCTTGCTGTTTTTCACGTGGTCCGGGCAGATCAGCAGTGCCGAGCGTTCGGCCAGGCCGAGTTGCTGCATGATCGGTTCGGCAAAACGCAGGGGCTTGTTGGTGACCACGCCCCAGACCAGCTTGGACTTCTCGATGTCATCCAGCAGCTCGGCCATGCCGTCGAACAACTTGCTGTGCACCGCGCAGCCCTTGAGGTAGCGCTCGAGGAATTCCTGGCGCAGTTCTTCAAAGCCTGGCGATTCCGGGTCCATCGAGAAGGACACCGCCACCATTGCCCGCGCACCGCCGGAGATTTCATCGCGGATGTGCTGCGGGTTGATCGGCGGCAGGTCGCGGTCGGCGCGCATGGCCTGGCAGATGGCGATAAAGTCCGGCGCGGTATCCAGCAGGGTACCGTCCATGTCGAAGAGAACCGCTCGCAACTTCACAGGCTCACTCCTCGCGCAGGGTCTGGATCATGTAGTTGACGTCCACATCGTTGGCCAGCTTGTAGTGCTTGGTCAGCGGGTTGTAGGTCAGGCCGATGATGTCCTTGACGGTCAGCCCGGCCTGGCGGCTCCACGCACCCAGCTCGGAGGGACGGATGAATTTCTTGAAGTCATGGGTGCCGCGCGGCAGCAGCTTCATGATGTATTCGGCGCCGATGATCGCGAACAGGTAGGCCTTGGGGTTGCGGTTGATGGTGGAGAAGAACACCTGGCCGCCGGGCTTGACCATGCGGAAGCAGGCGCGGATCACCGAGGACGGGTCCGGTACGTGCTCCAGCATTTCCAGGCAGGTGACCACGTCGAACTGCTCGGGCATCTCTTCGGCCAGGGCTTCGGCGGTGATCTGGCGGTATTCCACGCTCACCCCGGACTCCAACTGGTGCAACTGGGCCACGGCCAAGGGCGCTTCGCCCATGTCGATACCCATCACGGTCGCGCCGCGTTGGGCCATGGCTTCGCTGAGGATGCCGCCGCCGCAACCGACGTCCAGTACCTTCTTGCCGGCCAGGTTGACGCGCTCGTCAATCCAGTTGACCCGCAGCGGGTTGATGTCGTGCAAAGGCTTGAACTCGCTTTCGCGGTCCCACCAGCGGTGAGCCAGGGCTTCGAATTTGGCGATTTCGGCGTGGTCGACGTTGCTCATGGTGAATCCTCTAAATCTGATAAATCGGTTTGTCAGTCTTGAACGCCGGGGTTCAAGACCTTCGTTATTCGCTGTGCCCGCTGATGCGTTGGCCCCAGGCGATGGCCGTGGTGGTCAACTGGTGTTCATCCATGCGGGTCAATTGCCGGTCGTCGAGCAATTGCTTGCCGGCGACCCAAAGGTGTTTCACGCAATCGCGTCCGGTGGCATATATAAGCTGTGAGACCGGATCATAGATCGGTTGTTGCGCCAGCCCCGACAGATCGAAAGCAACGATATCCGCCGCCTTGCCGACTTCCAGCGAGCCGATCTCGCTTTCCAGGCCCATGGCCCGCGCGCCATTGAGGGTGGCCATGCGCAGGGCGCGATGGGCATCGAGTGCGGTGGCCGAACCGGCGACGGCCTTGGCCAGCATCGCCGCCGTGCGGGTTTCGCCCAACAGGTCGAGGTCATTGTTGCTGGCGGCGCCATCGGTGCCGATGGCCACATTCACGCCAGCCTGCCACAGACGCTCCACCGGGCAAAAGCCGCTGGCCAGTTTCAGGTTGGATTCCGGGCAATGGATGACGCTGGTGTTGCTTTCTACCAGCAAAGCCAGGTCGTCCTCGCTGATTTGGGTCATATGAACGGCCTGGAAGCGCGGGCCCAGCAGCCCCAGGCGACCCAGGCGCGCCAGCGGGCGCTCGCCGGTCTGCTCGACCGCTTGCTGCACTTCGAAGGCGGTTTCGTGAACATGCATATGGATCGCGGCGTCCAGTTCTTCGGCGATCACCCGGATTTTTTCCAGGTTGTCATCGCACACCGTGTAGGGCGCGTGTGGGCCGAAGGTGATCTTGATGCGCGGGTGGTGCTTGAGGTCGCCGAACAGCTCGACACCTTGGCGAATCGCCTCGTCGGCGCTGCCGGCGCCGGGGATCGGGAAGTCGAGGATCGGAATCGCGATTTGTGCGCGCATGCCGCTGTTGTGCACGCAATTGCTGGCGACCTTGGGGTAGAAGTACATGTCGGAGAAGCAGGTGATGCCGCCCTTGAGCTGTTCGGCGATGGCCAGGTCGGTGCCGTCGCGTACGAAGGCTTCATCGACCCACTTGGCTTCGGCGGGCCAGATGTGTTTTTCCAGCCAGGTCATCAGCGGCAGGTCATCGGCCAGGCCGCGAAACAGGCTCATCGCGGCGTGCCCGTGGGCGTTGACCAGGCCGGGGCTGAGCAGCATGCCCGGCAGTTCACGGGTCTCCTTGGCGGTCAGCTTCAACGCCGCCTGGCGAGGCCCGATAAACACAATGCGCCCATCGCGGATGCCCAGGCCATGTTCCTTGAGCACCACGCCGGCGGGTTCGACAGGCACCAGCCATGTTGGCAGCAACAATAGGTCGAGCGGGGCGGCAGTGGCGGTCATCGCAGGCTTCTTCCCAGGCAGCTATAAAAGAAGGGCGAAGTATACCCGAGCGTCCTGGCTGGCGGATCGCTATAATCGGCGGCTTTGTTTATGAGTGCGGAGTAAGGGATGCGCGATCGACTGTTGGCTGCGGAGAAAGTGAAGGCCATCGATTGGCGTGATGGCGCACTGTACCTGCTCGATCAGCGTGCCTTGCCGTCCCGGGAAAGGTGGGTGGCCTGCGTGACGGTCGATGAAGTGGCTGCAGCCATTCGCTCGATGGTAGTGCGCGGTGCGCCGGCCATCGGCATCAGCGCCGCATATGGCCTGGTGCTGGCCGCCCGTGAGCGGATCGCCGAAGGCGGTGACTGGCAGGCTGCGTGGGAAGAAGACTATGCATTGTTGGCCGATGCCCGACCCACCGCGTCGAACCTGTTCTGGGCGTTGAAGCGCATGCGTGATCGCCTGGATCGTGTGAAAAAGCACGCCGACCCGCTGGCGGTGCTGGAGGCGGAAGCCATTGCTATCCATGAGAGTGACCGCGAGGCCAACCTGACCATGGCCCAGCTCGGCGTCGAGCTGATCCGCAAGCACCAGGGCAACGCCCAGGCCATCCTCACCCACGGCAACGCGGGTGCCCTGGCGACCGGCGGTGTGGGGACGGCGCTGGGGGTGATTCGCGCGGCTTACCTCGAAGGCATGGTCGAGCAGGTCTACGCCAATGAAACCCGGCCCTGGCTGCAAGGTTCGCGGCTGACCGCCTGGGAGCTGGCGGGCGAGGGCATCCCGGTGACGGTGAATGCCGACTCGGCCGGTGCGCATATCCTCAAGACCAAAGGCGTGACCTGGGTGATCGTCGGCGCCGACTGCATTGCCGCCAACGGTGATGTGATCAGCAAGATCGGCACCTACCAGTTGGCGGTGTGTGCGATGCACCACGGTGTGCGTTTCATGGTGGTGGCGCCGAGTTCTACCCTGGACCTGATGATGGCCACTGGCGATGACGTTGCCCTGGAAGAACGTGATGCCGGTGAGTTGCTGGAAGTCGCCGGCCAGCGCTTCGCAGCGAATGTGGCGGCCTTCAATCCGGTGTTCGACGTGACCCCGGCTGACCTGATCGATGTGATCGTGACCGAAAAAGGCGTGGTCGAACGACCGGACACCGCCAAGTTGGCCAAATTGATGTGCCGTAAACGCTTGCATTAAGCCAATTTGCCGCCGAAATCGGGCTTGGATCCAGCTCAGAGCCCCTCTCGTCGCCCTCAAGCCTGTCATCCGTCAACTTACTATGCTCCATGCGCATCAGGGGGATAGGTGCGTGGCGGCGATTGTGATAACATCCGGCGGTTTCCAGGGCTGCCCCGAGGGGCGGCCTATAACGTGCAGATCCGTGTCATAACTCGTTGATTTGTCGTAAGTCGTTGTCAGGCACTCTGCCGGCAGCGGCGAGCTTCGTTCGTCCCATATGGATGTGACGAGGTTTCACCCGAAAAAGGAATCAGGCTTCTCATGGGCGAACTGGCCAAAGAAATCCTCCCGGTCAATATCGAAGACGAGCTGAAACAGTCCTACCTCGACTACGCGATGAGCGTAATTGTCGGTCGGGCACTGCCTGATGCGCGCGATGGCTTGAAGCCCGTGCACCGGCGTGTGCTGTTCGCGATGAGCGAGCTGGGTAACGACTGGAACAAGCCGTACAAGAAATCTGCCCGTGTTGTCGGTGACGTGATCGGTAAGTATCACCCTCACGGCGACACTGCGGTGTACGACACCATCGTTCGGATGGCCCAGCCGTTTTCCCTGCGCTACCTGCTGGTAGACGGCCAGGGCAACTTCGGTTCGGTCGACGGCGACAACGCCGCGGCCATGCGATACACCGAAGTGCGCATGACCAAGCTGGCGCATGAGCTGCTGGCCGACCTGCATAAAGAAACCGTGGACTGGGTGCCGAACTACGACGGCACCGAAATGATCCCGGCCGTCATGCCGACCAAGATCCCCAACCTGCTGGTCAACGGTTCCAGCGGTATCGCCGTGGGCATGGCGACCAACATCCCGCCGCACAACCTCGGTGAAGTCATCGACGGTTGCCTGGCCCTCATCGACAACCCCGAGCTGACCGTCGATGAGCTGATGCAATACATCCCCGGCCCGGACTTCCCGACCGCCGCGATCATCAACGGTCGCGCCGGCATCATCGAAGCCTATCGCACCGGTCGCGGCCGCATTTACATGCGTGCCCGCTCGATCATCGAAGACATCGACAAGGTCGGTGGCCGCCAGCAGATCGTCATCACCGAGCTGCCGTACCAGCTGAACAAGGCACGCCTGATCGAGAAGATCGCCGAGCTGGTCAAAGAGAAGAAGCTCGAAGGCATCACCGAGCTGCGCGACGAGTCCGACAAAGACGGTATGCGCGTGGTGATCGAGCTGCGTCGTGGCGAAGTGCCTGAGGTGATCCTCAACAACCTCTACGCCCAGACCCAGCTGCAAAGCGTGTTTGGTATCAACGTGGTTGCACTGATCGATGGCCGCCCGCGCATCCTGAACCTCAAGGACCTGCTGGAAGCCTTCGTGCGTCACCGCCGCGAAGTGGTCACCCGCCGTACCGTGTTCGAACTGCGCAAGGCCCGCGAACGCGGCCACATCCTGGAAGGCCAGGCAGTTGCGCTGTCGAACATCGACCCGGTGATCGCCCTGATCAAGGCCTCGCCAACCCCGTCGGAAGCCAAAGAGGCGCTGATCAGCACCCCTTGGGAATCCAGCGCCGTGGTGGCCATGGTTGAACGTGCCGGCGCCGACTCGTGCCGTCCGGAGACCCTGGACCCGCAATACGGTCTGCGCGAAGGCAAGTACTTCCTGTCGCCGGAACAGGCCCAGGCCATCCTGGAACTGCGCCTGCACCGCCTGACCGGCCTGGAGCACGAGAAGCTGCTGGCCGAGTACCAGGAGATCCTCAACCAGATCGGCGAGTTGATCCGCATCCTCAGCAGCGCCGTGCGCCTGATGGAAGTGATCCGCGAAGAACTGGAAGTGATCCGCGCCGAATACGGCGATGTGCGCCGCACCGAGATTCTCGATGCACGCCTCGACCTGACCCTGGGTGACATGATCCCGGAAGAAGAGCGTGTAGTGACCATCTCCCACGGTGGCTACGCCAAGACCCAGCCGCTGGCTGCGTACCAGGCCCAGCGTCGTGGCGGTAAAGGCAAGTCGGCTACCGGCGTGAAGGATGAGGACTACATCGCCCACCTGCTGGTCGCCAACAGCCACACCACGCTGCTGCTGTTCTCCAGCAAGGGCAAGGTGTACTGGCTCAAGACCTACGAAATCCCGGAAGCGTCCCGTGCTGCCCGTGGTCGCCCACTGGTCAACCTGCTGCCGCTGGACAGTGATGAATACATCACCACCATGCTGCCGGTCGAGGAATACACCGAGGGTCACTTCATCTTCATGGCCACCGCCAAAGGCACCGTGAAGAAGACCCCGCTGGAATCCTTCAGCCGCCAGCGCAGCGTGGGCCTGATCGCTCTGGAGCTGGACGAAGGCGACGTACTGATCTCCGCTGCCATCACCGACGGCGAGCGTGAAGTCATGCTGTTCTCCGACGGCGGTAAAGTAACGCGCTTCAAGGAATCCGACGTGCGCGCCATGGGCCGTACCGCCCGCGGTGTGCGCGGCATGCGCCTGCCAGAAGGGCAGAAGCTGATTTCGATGCTGATCCCGGAAGAAGGCAGCCAGATCCTCACCGCCTCCGAGCGTGGTTATGGCAAGCGCACCGCCATCAGCGAGTTCCCGGAGTACAAGCGTGGCGGCCAGGGCGTGATCGCCATGGTCAGCAACGACCGCAACGGCCGTCTGGTCGGCGCGGTGCAGGTGCTCGACGGCGAGGAAATCATGCTGATCTCCGACCAGGGCACCCTGGTACGTACCCGTGTGGCTGAAGTGTCGAGCCTGGGCCGTAACACCCAGGGCGTGACCCTGATCAAGCTGGCCAAGGACGAAAAACTGGTCGGCCTGGAGCGTGTCCAGGAGCCATCGGAAGTCGAAGGCGAAGAGCTGGAAGGTGAGGAGTTTGAGGGCGAGGTGATCGCAGCAGGCGATGACAACGTCGACGAGCCAACCCTCGACGCTGCCGCAGACGAAGAAGAACCGCAGGAATAAGCGGACACACAGGGGGCGGATGAAGATTCGCCCCCTTGTTGTTTGTCCCTTCTGAAAGTATTGAAATACCCGTTTATTGCACCACCCCACCAGATCAGAGTGAGATTGGATGTGAGCAAGAGAGCCTATAACTTCTGTGCCGGTCCCGCGGCGCTTCCTGAAGCAGTCCTGCAGCGTGCGCAGGGTGAACTCCTCGACTGGCATGGAAAAGGCCTCTCCGTGATGGAAATGAGCCATCGCAGCGATGAGTTCGTGTCTATCGCCACCAAGGCCGAGCAGGACCTGCGCGACTTGCTGGACATCCCATCCAACTACAAAGTGCTGTTCCTGCAAGGTGGCGCCAGCCAGCAGTTCGCCCAGATCCCGCTGAACCTGCTGCCGGAAGACGGCACTGCCGACTATATCGACACCGGTATCTGGGGGCAGAAGGCTATTGAAGAGGCCTCGCGTTACGGTCACGTCAATGTGGCAGGCACCGCCAAGCCTTACGACTACTTCGCCATTCCGGGTCAGAACGAGTGGAAGCTGTCGAGGGACGCTGCCTACGTGCACTACGTGGCCAACGAAACCATTGGCGGCCTGGAATTCGACTGGGTACCGGAAGTGGGCGACGTGCCGCTGGTGTGCGACATGTCCTCGGACATCCTGTCGCGCCCGATCGACGTGTCCAAGTACGGCATGATCTACGCCGGAGCCCAGAAGAACATCGGCCCGAGCGGCATCCTGGTCAACATCATCCGCGAAGACCTGCTGGGTCGTGCGCGATCGCTGTGCCCGACCATGCTCAACTACAAGGTCGCAGCCGATAACGGCTCGATGTACAACACCCCGCCGGCGTTCGCCTGGTACCTGTCCGGCCTGGTGTTCGAGTGGCTGAAAGAGCAGGGCGGTGTCGCCGCCATGGGCAAGCTCAACGAAGTGAAGAAGCGCACCCTGTACGACTTCATCGACGCCAGCGGCCTGTACAGCAACCCGATCAACCTGACCGACCGCTCGTGGATGAACGTGCCGTTCCGCCTGGCTGACGACCGCCTGGACAAGCCATTCCTGGCCGGTGCCGACGAACGCGGCCTGCTGAACCTCAAGGGTCACCGCTCGGTGGGTGGCATGCGCGCCTCCATCTACAACGCCGTCGACATCCACGCGATCAACGCGCTGGTTGCCTACATGGCAGAGTTCGAAAAGGAACACGGCTAATGTCTGAGCAAGAACTCAAGGCCCTGCGCGTACGCATCGACAGCCTGGACGAGAAAGTCCTGGAGCTGATCAGTGAGCGTGCGCGGTGCGCCCAGGAAGTGGCACGGGTGAAGATGGCATCCCTGGCCGAAGGCGAAGTGCCGGTGTTCTACCGTCCCGAGCGTGAAGCCCAGGTGCTCAAGCGCGTGATGGAGCGCAACAAGGGCCCGCTGGGCAACGAGGAGATGGCGCGGTTGTTCCGTGAAATCATGTCTTCGTGCCTGGCGCTGGAGCAGCCGCTGAAAGTGGCGTACCTCGGCCCGGAAGGCACCTTCACCCAGGCGGCGGCCATGAAGCACTTCGGCCACGCCGTGATCAGCAAGCCAATGGCGGCCATTGACGAAGTGTTCCGTGAAGTGGCGGCCGGTGCGGTGAACTTTGGCGTGGTTCCGGTGGAAAACTCCACCGAAGGCGCGGTCAACCACACGCTGGACAGCTTCCTCGAACACGACATGGTGATCTGCGGCGAAGTCGAGCTGCGCATCCACCACCACCTGCTGGTGGGCGAGAACACCAAGACTGACAGCATCAGCCGCATCTACTCCCACGCGCAGTCGCTGGCCCAGTGCCGCAAATGGCTGGATGCGCATTACCCGAATGTCGAGCGCGTGGCGGTCTCCAGCAACGCCGAAGCCGCCAAGCGGGTCAAGGGTGAGTGGAACTCGGCGGCCATCGCCGGTGATATGGCGGCGGGCCTGTACGGCCTGACGCGGCTGGCCGAGAAAATCGAGGATCGCCCGGACAACTCCACGCGCTTCCTGATGATCGGTAGCCAGGAAGTACCGCCGACCGGTGACGACAAGACCTCGATCATCGTGTCCATGAGCAACAAGCCTGGCGCGCTGCATGAGCTGCTGGTGCCGTTCCACGACAACGGGATTGACCTGACGCGCATCGAGACTCGTCCTTCGCGCAGCGGTAAATGGACTTACGTGTTCTTTATCGACTTCATCGGCCATCACCGCGACCCACTGGTCAAGGGCGTGCTCGAGAAAATCAGTCAGGAAGCCGTGGCACTCAAGGTGCTGGGCTCTTACCCGAAAGCGGTTTTGTGAGGCGTTAACATGAGTGGCAACTTCCTCGCCCTGGCGCAGCCGGGCGTGCAACAACTGTCGCCTTACGTTCCGGGCAAGCCTGTGGATGAGCTGGCGCGTGAGTTGAACCTGGATCCTTCGAAAATCGTCAAGCTGGCGAGCAACGAGAATCCGCTTGGTCCCAGCCCCAAGGTATTGGCAGCGATTCGTGAAGAGCTGGCTGAGCTGACCCGGTATCCGGACGGCAACGGCTTCGCGCTCAAGTCGCTGCTGGCGGAAAAGTGCCGGGTCGAGCTGAACCAGGTGACCCTGGGCAACGGTTCCAACGACATTCTTGAACTGGTCGGCCGTGCCTACCTGGCACCGGGCTTGAACGCGGTGTTCAGCGAGCACGCGTTTGCGGTCTATCCGATCGTGACCCAGGCCGTCGGTGCCGATGCGCGCATCATTCCGGCGAAAGATTGGGGTCACGACCTGCCAGCCATGCTGGCGGCCATCGACGCCAAGACCCGCGTGGTGTTTATCGCCAACCCGAACAACCCGACCGGCACCTGGTTCGACGCCCAGGCGCTGAACGACTTCCTGCAAGACGTGCCTGAGCACGTGCTGGTGGTGCTGGACGAGGCCTATATCGAGTATGCCGAAGGCAGCGACCTGCCGGACGGCCTGGACTTCCTGGCCGCGTACCCGAACCTGCTGGTGTCGCGCACCTTCTCCAAGGCCTACGGCCTGGCGTCGTTGCGCGTGGGCTACGGCTTGTCCAGTGCGGTGGTCGCCGATGTGCTGAACCGCGTGCGCCAGCCGTTCAATGTCAACAGCCTGGCCCTGGCGGCGGCCTGTGCGGCGGTGAAGGATGCCGAGTATCTGGAAGAGGGTCGCCGCATCAACGAAAGCGGCATGCTGCAGTTGCAGGAAGGCTTCCGCGAACTGGGCCTGGGCTGGATTCCGTCCAAGGGCAACTTTATCTGCGTCGATCTCGGCCAGGTGGCTGCCCCGGTGTTCCAGGGGCTGTTGCGCGAAGGCGTGATCGTGCGTCCGGTGGCCAACTACGGGATGCCGAACCACCTGCGCATCACCATCGGTCTGCCGGCTGAAAACAGCCGCTTCCTGGAGGCGCTGGCCAAGGTTCTGGCTCGTGGTTGATGTCACTGCATTGCAACCTGCTGTGCCTATGATCGGTCGCCTGGTGGTGGTCGGTCTGGGGTTGATCGGTGGCTCCTTCGCCAAAGGCCTGCGTGAAAGCGGGCTGTGTGGCGAAGTGGTCGGTGTGGACCTGGACCCGCAATCGCGTCAGTTGGCGGTCGAGTTGGGCGTGGTGGATCGCTGTGAAGCGGACCTAGCGCTCGCGTGCCAGGGCGCTGACGTGATCCAACTGGCCGTACCTATCCTGGCCATGGAGAAATTGCTCGCCGTGTTGGCGGGCATGGACCTGGGCCAGGCGATCCTCACGGACGTCGGCAGTGCCAAGGGCAATGTGGTGCGCGCGGCGCAACAGGCGTTTGGTGGCATGCCGACGCGTTTCGTGCCGGGCCATCCGATTGCTGGTTCGGAGCAAAGCGGGGTGGAGGCGTCGAATGCGCAGCTGTTCCGTCGCCACAAAGTGATCCTGACGCCGCTTGCGCAAACCGATCCGGCGGCGCTGGCGGTGGTGGATCGCCTGTGGCGCGAGTTGGGTGCGGACGTCGAGCACATGCAGGTCGAGCGCCATGACGAAGTGCTGGCCGCGACCAGCCATCTGCCGCATTTGCTCGCATTTGGCCTGGTGGACTCGCTGGCCAAGCGCAACGAGAACCTCGAGATTTTCCGTTACGCCGCCGGTGGCTTCCGCGACTTCACGCGGATTGCCGGCAGCGACCCGGTGATGTGGCACGACATCTTCCTCGCCAATCGCGAAGCGGTGTTGCGCACCTTAGACACCTTCCGCAGCGACCTCGACGCCTTGCGCGATGCGGTCGACGCCGGGGATGGCCATCAGTTATTGGGCGTGTTTACCCGTGCGCGGGTGGCGCGTGAGCATTTCAGTAAGATCCTGGCGCGCCGGGCCTACATGGAAACCGCTGTGAACGCTGATGAGCTGACCTTCCTCGCCGAACCCGGTGGCCGCTTGAGCGGGCGCATTCGGGTGCCGGGCGACAAGTCGATCTCCCATCGGTCGATCATGTTGGGTTCATTGGCTGAAGGCGTGACTGAGGTTGAGGGTTTCCTCGAAGGCGAGGACGCGCTGGCAACTTTGCAGGCGTTTCGCGACATGGGCGTGGTGATTGAAGGGCCGCACCATGGTCGCGTGACCATCCACGGCGTGGGTTTGCATGGCTTGAAGCCGGCGCCGGGGCCGATCTATCTCGGTAACTCGGGCACCTCCATGCGCCTGCTGTCCGGGTTGCTGGCTGCGCAGAGCTTCGACAGCGTGCTGACGGGCGATGCCTCCCTGTCCAAGCGCCCGATGAGTCGCGTGGCCAAACCGTTGCGGGAAATGGGCGCGGTGATCGAGACTGGCCCGGAGGGGCGTCCGCCGCTGACTATCCGGGGTGGTCAGGTGCTCAAAGGTTTCGATTATTCGATGCCGATGGCCAGTGCGCAGGTTAAATCCTGCCTGTTGCTGGCCGGGCTTTACGCCGAGGGCAAGACCTCGGTGACCGAGCCTGCGCCGACCCGTGATCATACCGAGCGCATGTTGCGCGGTTTTGGTTATCCGGTTGATGTGGTGGGGGCCAAGGCGTCGGTTGAGTCTGGCCATGCGCTGGTTGCGACGCATATTGAAGTGCCGGGGGATATTTCCTCGTCGGCGTTTTTCCTGGTGGCGGCTTCGATTGCCGAAGGCTCCGAGTTGTTGCTGGAACATGTGGGCGTCAACCCGACCCGCACCGGCGTGATCGACATTCTGCGGCTGATGGGGGCGGACATTACCCTGGAAAATCCGCGTGAAGTGGGCGGCGAACCGGTTGCTGATCTGCGCGTACGTGCCGCGACGTTGAAAGGTATTGAAATCCCCGAGGCGCTGGTGCCTTTGGCGATCGACGAGTTCCCGGTGCTGTTCGTCGCGGCGGCCTGTGCCGAAGGGCGGACCGTGTTGCGCGGCGCCGAAGAGCTGCGCGTGAAGGAGTCCGACCGTATCCAGGTCATGGCCGATGGTCTGCTGGCACTGGGCGTGAAGTGTGAACCGACGCCTGATGGGATTATCATTGACGGTGGCCTGATGGGCGGTGGTGAAGTGCATGCCCATGGCGATCACCGGATTGCCATGGCATTCAGCGTGGCTTCCCTGCGGGCGGCGGCGCCGATTCGTATCCGTGACTGCGCCAATGTTGCTACGTCTTTTCCGAACTTTCTTACACTGTGTGCCCAAGTCGGCATCCGTGTTGCCCAAGAGGCTCAATTGTGAATATCAAAGCACCGGTGATTACCATCGACGGGCCAAGTGGCTCGGGCAAAGGCACGATCGCCGGCATCCTGGCCAAGCGCCTGGGCTGGTGCCTGCTGGATTCCGGCGCGCTGTACCGCCTGCTGGCATTCGCCGCACGCAACCATGGCGTCGACCTGACCAACGAAGAATCCCTGAAGCTGCTGGCGGCGCACCTTGATGTGCAGTTTGTTGGCGCGACGGAAGGTCATCCCCAACGCATAATCCTTGAAGGGGATGATGTGACCGATGATCTGCGCAATGAGCAAGTCGGCTCCTGGGCCTCCCAGGTTGCCGCACTGCCAGCGGTGCGGGACGCATTGTTGCAGCGCCAGCGGGCTTTCCAGGAGCCACCGGGCCTGGTGGCCGATGGCCGTGACATGGGAACCGTGGTGTTTCCCGAGGCGCCATTGAAGATTTTCCTGACCGCCAGCGCCGAGGAGCGGGCTCGCCGCCGCTACTTGCAGTTGAAGGGCAAAGTCGATGGTGTTAGTCTGTCGAGTCTGCTAGATGAGATCCGTGCACGCGATGAGCGTGATACCCAGCGCGCAGTAGCCCCGCTCAAGCCGGCGGCTGATGCCATACAGCTGGATTCCACGGAGTTGTCCATCGAGCAGGTGCTGGAACGCATCTTGAGCGAGATCGCCATTCGCGATATCGCCGGGTGACCAAGAAGGCTGCAGGGGACCAGTCATAGTCCTGCGGTGCTTCTTTTAATTGAAACTGACCCACACCGTCTGGGGTGTGGAGATGGGCGTATTCTTCGCCCTTATCAACAGGAATTAAAATGAGCGAAAGCTTTGCGGAACTCTTTGAAGAAAGCCTAAAAACCCTGAACCTTCAGGCAGGCTCCATCATCACCGGTGTTATCGTTGATATCGATTACCAAGCTCGCTGGGTAACCGTTCACGCTGGTCTGAAGTCTGAAGCTCTGATCCCGCTGGAACAGTTCTACAACGATGCTGGTGATCTGACAATCAATGTCGGTGACGAAGTTCACGTTGCTCTGGACTCGGTTGAAGACGGTTTCGGTGAAACCAAGCTGTCCCGTGAAAAAGCCAAGCGCGCTGAATGCTGGATTGTTCTCGAAGCAGCCTTCGCAGCTGAAGAAGTGGTCAAGGGCGTTATCAACGGTAAGGTTAAAGGCGGCTTCACTGTCGACGTTAACGGCATCCGTGCGTTCCTGCCAGGTTCTTTGGTCGACGTTCGTCCAGTGCGCGACACCACGCACCTGGAAGGCAAAGAACTCGAATTCAAGGTCATCAAGCTCGACCAGAAGCGCAACAACGTTGTCGTTTCCCGTCGCAGCGTCCTGGAAGCAGAGAACTCCGCCGAGCGTGAAGCTCTGCTGGAATCCCTGCAGGAAGGCCAACAAGTCAAAGGTATCGTCAAAAACCTCACCGACTACGGCGCATTCGTCGACCTGGGTGGCGTGGATGGCCTGCTGCACATTACCGACATGGCTTGGAAGCGTATCAAGCATCCTTCCGAAATCGTCAACGTTGGCGACGAGATCGATGTCAAGGTTCTGAAATACGATCGCGAGCGCAACCGTGTTTCCCTGGGCCTGAAGCAACTGGGTGAAGATCCATGGGTTGCTATCAAAGCCCGTTACCCAGAAAGCACTCGCGTTACCGCGCGTGTTACCAACCTGACCGACTACGGCTGCTTCGCTGAGCTGGAAGAAGGCGTGGAAGGCCTGGTACACGTTTCCGAAATGGACTGGACCAACAAGAACATCCACCCTTCGAAAGTCGTACAAGTCGGCGACGAAGTGGAAGTTATGGTTCTGGACATCGACGAAGAGCGTCGTCGTATCTCCCTGGGCATCAAGCAGTGCAAATCTAACCCATGGGAAGATTTCTCTGGCCAGTTCAACAAGGGCGATAAAATCTCCGGCACCATCAAGTCGATCACCGATTTCGGTATCTTCATTGGTCTGGACGGCGGCATCGACGGCCTGGTTCACCTGTCCGACATCTCCTGGAACGAAGTGGGCGAAGAAGCTGTTCGTCGTTTCAAGAAGGGCGACGAGCTGGACACCGTTATCCTGTCGGTTGACCCAGAGCGCGAGCGTATCTCCCTGGGTATCAAGCAACTGGAAAGCGACCCGTTCTCTGAATACGTTCAGGACAACGACAAAGGCGCAATCGTTAAAGGCATCGTGAAGGAAGTTGACGCTAAAGGCGCCATCATCACTCTGGCCGACGATATCGAAGCGACTCTGAAAGCCTCCGAAATCAGCCGTGACCGCGTTGAAGACGCGCGTAACGTTCTGAAAGAAGGCCAGGAAGTAGAAGCCAAGATCATCAGCGTTGACCGCAAGAGCCGTGTAATCCAGCTCTCCATCAAGTCGAAAGACGATGCTGAAGAGAAAGAAGCCATCCAGAGCTTGAAAGACAAGCCTTCGGATAGCATCGCTGCTGGTCCTACCACTCTGGGCGACCTGTTGCGTGCACAAATGGAAAAACAGAACTAAGTTCTGTCAGACCATAGAAAAAGGGCGACTTCGGTCGCCCTTTTTTGTGCCTGAAATTCGTTGAATCAACACCGAGAACCAAGGCGTATAGCCCAGTGTCAGAACTGACTATAGTCTTAAGTTAAAAGCGGTTCTTGTGTTGTGGCTTCAGTAAGGATTTGAATGAACAGGCTTATCGTAGTGCTCGCATTGGTAATGCTTGCTGGTTGCTCGGCCACCAGCGCCAAGACCCACGCCAAACGCGGTGTGAGTGGTATTGAGGTAGATTGCTCTGGCCTCGGCAACAGCTGGAGCAAGTGCGAAAAACGCGCGGCTCGAGAGTGCAAGATGCAGGGCTACAAGGTCATCACCCGATCCAGCGATGCCAGCGACGAAGAGGGTGACTATCTGTTCGGTTGGAACCCTGCCGGGGCAGTAACCCGCACTATGCTGGTCATCTGTAATTGAGGTCGGAATACGCCTATAGCCGGTTGCCATCTATCCTGCGGATAAGTTGTTCGGTGGGCTGTTCAAATTCATCAAGTCATGCTAAAACCTTCGAAGCGCTTTTCCTAGCTGCTTGAAAAAGAAGGGAAAAATATGACGAAGTCGGAGTTGATCGAACGAATTGTCACCCATCAAGGGCTGCTCTCATCCAAGGATGTCGAGCTGGCTATCAAGACCATGCTTGAGCAAATGTCCCAGTGCCTGGCGACCGGGGATCGGATTGAGATCCGTGGGTTTGGGAGCTTTTCGCTTCACTATCGCGCACCGCGTGTGGGTCGTAATCCAAAAACCGGCCAGTCCGTCAGCCTGGACGGTAAGTTCGTACCTCACTTCAAGCCGGGTAAGGAATTGCGTGATCGGGTGAACGAAGACGAGGAAGAGGGCGTCTGATCGACTTTCAGGAGAACGTTATGCTAAAAGCCAGGCGCTTTGTATCGGTTGTAGCTGTTTTGTTTTTCGCGCTCATTGTCGTGACTTTTGTGTTGGAAAATCAGCAAAGTACAAAGCTGTCATTTTTCGGCTGGTCTACCGTTGAACTGCCTGTTTCAGTTTTTACGACGTTGGCTTTGGTCGTGGGAATGATCATTGGGCCAGTGCTGGGGTTGATAGTGGGTCGTAAGATGGCTCGACAAAAGGCTTGATGTCTTTTCCTGCAGCATCCTGTTTTCTTTAGCGGCCGCAGCCTGAGCAGGATTTGAGACGTTTATCCTGTCATGTATGCCATGCCCTGCTGGTCTAGTGAAAAACTTGCGCATTTGTCTGCATTAATGCTCTCGAAAAGTCGGTCTGCGTTATTCTCTTGCGCCGCTCGGGGCTTGCGCCCCTTCCCCTCAAGCCGCTGCCAAGGCGCCTTCTTACGCGACATGCATCCATGTTCGCTTTTGACTTTAAGGATGCAGGCCTTAAAATGGCCATCAATTTTCATCCCCTTCATCTTTAACTGCACCACACAAAGCTTATTTTTCGGGCTGTTTGCTAACGAGCTTCGACGTTTTCCTAGAACCTCTTCACCGTTGAGCATTCCGGGGCGGCATGTTGGCTTTGTTGGTCTGCAGGCATTGAGGTGATTGGCCGACTAGAAGCTTGTCGTGCTGTGCGCGTTGCTTTAGGACTTACTATGTTCAGCGGAAAAACGCTTCTTATCACCGGTGGTACCGGTTCATTCGGCAACGCCGTCCTCAAGCGCTTCCTCGACAGTGATATTGCAGAAATCCGCATCTTCAGCCGCGATGAGAAGAAGCAGGATGACATGCGCAAGCGCTATGCCGACACCAAGCTCAAGTTCTATATAGGCGATGTGCGCGACTATCAAAGTGTGCTCAATGCCACGCGTGGTGTGGACTACATTTTCCATGCGGCCGCACTGAAGCAGGTGCCTTCCTGTGAGTTTCATCCCATGGAAGCGGTCAAGACCAACGTTATCGGCACTGAGAATGTCCTGGAAGCCGCTATCCAGAACGCGGTCAAGCGAGTGGTTTGCCTGAGCACCGACAAGGCTGTCTACCCTATCAACGCCATGGGTATCTCCAAGGCGATGATGGAAAAGGTCATGGTTGCCAAATCCCGCAACGTAGATGATGCCAAGACCGTTATCTGCGGTACTCGCTACGGTAACGTCATGGCTTCGAGGGGGTCTGTCATTCCCCTGTTCATCGAGCAGATTCGTGCAGGTAACGCATTGACGTTGACCGACCCGAGTATGACTCGCTTCATGATGACGCTGGCCGATGCTGTGGACTTGGTGCTGTATGCTTTTGAGCACGGTCGCAACGGTGATCTTTTTGTTCAGAAGGCGCCTGCCGCGACAGTCGAGACCTTGGCCAAGGCACTGACCGCAATGGTCGGCCGGCCTGAGCACCCTATCCAGGTCATCGGTACTCGCCATGGGGAAAAGCTTTTTGAAGCGTTGTTGAGCCGTGAAGAAATGGCCTGCGCTGAAGACAAGGGTGATTACTACCGGATTCCCCCCGATCTGCGTGACTTGAACTATTCAAAATTTGTCGAGCAGGGTGAAGAGAAAATCTCCCGTACGGAAGACTATAACTCCCATAACACTGAACGGTTGGATGTGGCCGGCATGCAACGGCTTCTGCTCAAGCTTGAATTCATGCAAGCGATCCAGCGTGGCGAACTCGCTACGCCGGAGGAATAATTGATGAAGGTACTGATCACCGGGGCCAACGGTTTTGTCGGCAAGAACCTGATTGCGCATTTGACTGAGCGCAGTGATGTCGAGGTTGTCGTCTTTACCCGTGACAACAGCATCGCCCAACTGCCAGCGTTGGTTGCCGAGGTCGATTTTGTGTTCCATCTGGCGGGGGTCAACCGGCCCCAATCGTCCGATGAGTTCAAGGTGGGCAATACTGACCTGACTCTGGCCCTGTGCGACGCGATCAAGGCAAGTGGCAAGCTCACTCCTGTGCTCTACACCTCGTCGACCCAAGCTGACCGTGACAATCCCTACGGTGCCAGCAAGCTGGCTGCCGAGCAGGCATTGCACGACCTGCAGGCGAGCCATGGTTCCAGGGTTCATGTCCTGCGCCTGCCTAATGTGTTTGGCAAGTGGGCGCGACCTGATTACAACTCCGCCGTGGCGACTTTCTGCCATAACATCACCCGAGGCC